>JAJZQI010000032.1 GCA_021851875.1 Pseudomonadota bacterium
CCAGTTTCACCAGCTTCTTCATGTTCAGCATTCCATTATGTGATGAAGTTGAGTAAAATAATCGGGTATTCGATTGCCAAGTCCCTTATTGTAGTCATATTGCCCCTTTCGGTCTAGTTCATTTATGGATCATACAAATCTGATTGAAACGCTTGATTCGGTAGACGATCAAATTACCGATCTTGAGCGTATTTTGCGTGAACGCGGCAGTGTGCCGCTGCTGGAAACTGTGGATCATGCCATCGCCCTGGTGAAGCGCATGATCATTGCCTACATCGCCGATGTGGGGGAGAAGGAGCCGCCGGCCGACACCGAGGATGTGCTGGATGTGTTCAAGGCGCTGGTGAAGGGTGACCCCAGCTGGAACACCATTCGCGACAATGTGCGCGAACTGGTGTATTACCGCAACTGCATTACCATGGAACGTCAGGATGCTTTGCCGCCTGTGCCGGAAAAGATGACTGTACGTACGCTGCGCCATCTGTTTCTCTTCATCAAGACGCGTTGTTTCCGCGAAGAGCGTCTGGTCTGAGTTTTCGGTTTCAAAAATAAGTCTGTCTTAGGAATCTGTTTGCATGAAAAATCTGATTAACCGCCTGCGAGGCGTTGAGCGCGATATTATCCAGCAACCGGTGGCCGAGTCTGATGGCCCGTACTACGAGCCGCAGAGCAATGAAGTCGAGATTTTTGAGGCAGCTTACAAGAAGCGCTTGCCGGTGATGCTGAAAGGCCCGACCGGCTGCGGCAAGACCCGTTTCCTGGAATACATGGCCTGGCGCCTGAAGCGTCCGCTGGTGACGGTTTCCTGTCACGAAGATTTGACCAGTAGCGACTTGGTTGGCCGCTTCCTGCTGGAAGGCGACCAGACCGTATGGCAGGACGGCCCGCTGACCCGAGCGGTGAAGGCCGGTGCCATTGCCTACCTGGATGAGATTGTGGAAGCGCGTACCGACAGCACCGTGATTATCCACCCGCTGACCGACCACCGTCGCCAACTGCCGTTGGAAAAGCGCGGCATGGAAATCGAAGCGCATGAAGACTTCATGCTGGTGATTTCCTACAACCCGGGCTACCAGACCGTGCTGAAGGATCTGAAGCCGTCTACCAAGCAGCGTTTCATCGGCATCAACTTCGACTACCCGCGCGAAGAGATCGAGCTGAAGATTGTGCAGAAGGAAGCGCCCGATTTGAGCCCGGAGCTGGCTGCCAAACTGGTGGCTGCCGGCCGCAAGGCCCGCACCCTGAAGGACCATGGTTTGGAAGAGGCGACCTCCACCCGTGCGCTGGTGTATGCAGCGCAGATCATGAGCACCGGCCTGGATCCGTTGGAAGCCTGCCGTGTGGCGCTGGTGAACCCGATTACCGACGACCCTGAGCTGATGGAAGCGTTGCTGGAGATCTTCAAGGCCCATTTCGCCTAAGGAAGCCCTGAAATATGTTACTGCGCGTTACGATCGCGGCGTCGCGTGCTCGTTCGCTCCTCGCCTATCCACTCGATATGTCTGGCGCGTCTCCTTGCGCTCGAAACTGCTCGCGACACATCTTCAAGGTTTCCGGGGGGTAGCACGTGACTGAACAGGAACTCTTGCTCGCCGTTCAGGTTGAACTGGTCGAGCTGGAAAAAATCAGTTTTGTCGCCCACCGCGACAGCAAAGAGGCGCTGGCCACCATCGAGACATATGGCTTGCCGGTTGCCGTGGAGTGGCTCAAGGCGTGCAAGGCGCTGTTTTTGCACGACCGCGATGCGGGCAAGGCCTTCATTCGCGGCAGTGTAGCTGCGGCAGCAGCCAGCGGCACGGTGTTGCCGTGGGTGGAATGGGCCATGCAGTTCACTACCTGGCGCGGCTCCTGGAAGGCGGTGGACGGCTTCATGGATCAGCTGGCAACGGCTTATCAGAATCTTGGAGCGGATGGCACTGCGCGCTGGGCCAAGCTGGGCCTGGAGTGGTGCGGCAAGCACCTGGATTCCGGCATTGCCTATTTCCGCGCCCCGGTGGTGGACATGGCCGGCAAGGAGGGCGTGGCCGGTATTGCGGCCTTGCTGGAGCCGGCGGAGGATCTGTTCAAGAGCCGCCGTCTGGCGCTGGGTACGTATCTGGGCGGCGCGATCCGCGTGCGCAATCTGCTGGGGCCGCAGGCTGTGGCTCCGTGGGCCAAACGCGGGGCGGACATTCTGCAGGCCGGCCGTTTGCGCGGAGAGCAGTTTTTCCGCCTGGAGTCGGAAGAGAGTATCAGTCTTTTATTGGAAAATCTGCCCGGTTTCCGTCTGGCCGAACACGGCCGTTTCCTGTCGCTGCTGATTACCGCCTGGTTCGAGGAAGAAGTCGATCTGGCGGAAAGCAAATGGTCGCCCGATCAGGGGCGCGCCTTTATCGAAACGGACGCGCACGCACTGTATCTGCCGGTTGCCATGGCCGATCGGGAAGAGGCGATTCTGTCGCTGTTCCACGCCATGGGGCACCTCACCTTTCACAGCTACGAGCGCCGCTATATCGAGGCGCTGTTTAAAGAAGTGGGCATGCAGCATCCGCCGCTGGATGAGGACCAACGCATTACCTGGCGGCCGTTGTTCGCCAAGTTTGGCGAGGACATGATCCGCTTCCAGCTGATCTTCGACCTGTGCGAAGATTTGCGCGTGGACGTGGCGATTCGGCGGGTGATTCCGAATTACCTCAACCGACTGCTTGCCGCCGCCGAGGCCCGTGCGCTGCCTGCCGACCCGGCGGGGGCGTATTACCGCCTGGCGCTCGACAGTCTGCGCATGGCGCGCGACGTACTGGCCGGCAAAACCGATGTGGCGGCTGAATGGCAGGACTTTGTGCCGCTGCTGCAGCCTGAAGCCACTGTGGTGGATGCATTCCGCCTGGCGACACGACTCTATGAAGGTACGACATTGCCGGCCATTGGCCTGGCCGAGCGGCAGGAAGCCTTTTTGCCCGGCCGCTCGCCGAATGCCGCGCGTGCGGTGTACCCGCGTCGTGTACTGGACCGCGCCGAGCGCGGCACCGGTACGGAAGACATCGACGACGAAGTAAAAAACGAGGAAATCCGCCCCAATCCGGATCAGAAAGAGACGCCCAAGGGTGCGCAGGGCCACGACCCGGAATACGACATGCCGCCGGAAGAAACCACCGGCAGCGGCGGCCGGGTGGGGGCGGGCATTCCGCAACCGGCGCATGTGATCGGTACGGCCCGCGGTCATCGCCTGACGGAAAAGGGCTACCCGTACCCCGAGTGGGATTATCGCGATAACCGTCACAAACGCAACTGGGCCTGGGTGCAGGAAAAAGAGCTGGAAGAAAAAAACTCCGGCGAAGCCGACAAGCTGCTGGCGTATTACGCTCCTGCATTGAAGCGCTTAAAGAAGGCGATTCAGGCGCAAAAGCCGTCACGTATGGCGCCGTTGCGTCGACAGTTTGAGGGCGACGAGCTGGATATCGATGCAGCCACCCGTTTTGTGGCGGAAAAGCGCGCCGGTATGGCACCTACACCGGCAATTTACCGGCAGCGTGTTGTGCAACACCGCGATACCGCCGTAACGCTGCTGGCCGATATTTCCACCTCCATCATGGCGGAACTGCCGGAAGGCGGGCGTATTGTGGATCGTATGCGCGCCGGTTTGCTGCTGTTTGCCGAAAGCATGGAAGAAGTGGGCGACCCGTATGCGATTGCCTGTTTCGCCTCCAAGTACCGCGACAACGTGAGTTATTACCCGATCAAGGACTTTGAAGAGCGTTACAGCAATAAATCGCGCGCGTTGATCGGCGGTATCTCAGGGCGTCTGGCTACCCGTATGGGGGCGGCGATCCGCCATGCGGTGCACAAGTTCGAGAAATCGCCCAGTCACCGCCGTCTGTTGCTGATTTTGTCAGACGGCCGGCCGGCTGATTACGACGACGGCGGCGACGAGCGCTACCTGCACGAGGATACCCGCATGGCGGTGAAAGAAGCGGTGGATGCCGGGGTGCACCCGTTCTGCATTACGCTGGACCCGGCGGGCGGCAAATATCTGGCGCAGATTTTCGGACCGGGGCATTATCTGGTGCTGGATCACATCAACGATCTGCCGAAGAAACTGCCGGAAGTGTATTTACGGTTGCGTAAATAATGGAAAAGCTGAGTTCTGCGCCAACGCTGGCCAGACAAAAAGCCACATTTATCGGTGCCTCGGCTTACCGCCGCAGCATGTACGGCAGCAATCATCCGCTGTCGATTCCGCGCGTGTCGCTGACGTTTGATCTGATCAACACCTACCATGCCCTGAGCGCGGAAGAGTACAAGATCGCACGCAAGGCGGCAGATTTCGAGCTGGAGTGGTTTCACACGCGCGAGTACATCGGCGCCATCAAGCGGGCTGAGGCATTGGGGCGGGTGAGCAACGAGTTCCGCCAGAAGTACCAGCTGGGTACGCTGGAGAATCCATACTTCGAGCATTTTTTTACCAACCCTGCCACAGCCACCGGCGCCAGCATTCAGGCGGCGGAAGAGGTGCTGGCCGGGCGTATCGGCTTCAATCCGGCGGGGGGGATGCATCACTCGCGTCCGGGCAATGCGCAGGGTTTTTGCTATTTCAACGACCCGGCGCTGGGCATCATGCGTCTGCGGCAGGCCGGCATGCGCGTGCTGTACGTGGATATCGACGCTCATCACGGCGACGGGGTGGAGTTGGCGTTTCTCGACGACCCGGAAGTGCTGACGTTGTCGCTGCACATGGATACCACTTATGCCTATCCCTTTAATGGCGGGCAGGTGGAAGACATGGGCAATCCGGCGGGTAAAAACACCTGTGTCAACGTGCCGCTGCCGAAAGGTACGCACGATGCGGAGTACCAGAAGGTGTTCCAGGCGGTGTGGTACCCGGTGATTGAACGCTTCAAGCCGGATGCGGTGGTTTTGCAGGCGGGTACGGATATCCTGTTTGCCGATCCGCTGGGTAAGTTTAACGTATCGACCCAATGTTTCCTCGACGTGGTGCGCCAGATCATGCAATCCAGCCCCAGGCATGCAGATGGCACGCCGAGCCTGCTGGTGACGGGCGGCGGTGGCTATCATCCGCTGATTCTGGCGCGCGCCTGGGCCGGCCTGTGGGCTTTGCTGTCCGGCCGCGAAATGGCGGAAGCGTTGACGCCGGAGGGCGCGGCGCTGCTGCAGCAAGTGAACTGGGATATGGACGAGGATGAAGACTATTATCCCAGGCTGTTCAGCCACCGGGTGGATGAAACTGGGACTGGTCCGGTGCGTCCGGAGATTGATGCTCTGATTGATAAAATACTTAAACATCCGTTTTTAACAAACTGAAAAGAAAGATTTGTTATGTCTGGAAATCTGGTTCCCGGTTATGCAAGCACCGCAGGTACCAAAGCCTATGCCGAGTCTATTGGCAAAAGCTGCGGGGAAGGGCATTTCAGCGATTTTCTCAATGTGCATCTGCGGCTGAGCTCCATCGGTCTTGGCACCTTCCCGGGGGCGGTGAGCGATGAAGTCGATGCCGATTATGCGGCCAACGTGGAACGTTCGCTGCTGAATGGCATTAATGTGATCGACACGGGTGCGCATTACCGCTATGGTCATTCGCTGGCTGCCGTGGGTGAAGGTCTGCGTAATGCGTTTGCCAAAGGTGTAAAGCGCGACGGCGTGTTCATCGTCTCCAAGGGCGGTTTCCTGGGCTTCAAGGACGGCATGCCGGCCGATTTCGACAAGTGGTTTGCCGAAGAAATCGAAAAGAAGCATCTGGGCAGCCGTGACGACCTGACCCAGGCACACTTGCTCAACCCGCGTTATATCGCTTTCCAGCTTGAATTGTCGCGCCAGATTCTCGGCGTGGAAACGCTGGATGCCTTTCTGATCGACCAGCCGGAAGTGCACATTCCCAACATCGGTAAGGAAGCGCTGAACAAGAAGCTGGAAAAGGTATACGTAGTGCTGGAGCAGGCGGTGAAAGACGGCAAGCTGCGCTATTACGGCATTTCCACCTTCAACGGCTTCCGCGTGGAAACGGATAATCCGCTGTTCCAGTCGCTTACCTCGCAGATCGGCTTGGCCGAGCGAGCCGCACAGACGGTGATGGGTGAACCGAACGCCAAGCACCACTTCAAGGTGGTGTCCATGCCGTTCAATCAAGTCATGCTGGAAGGCTTTACCCGCTTTAACCATGCCACCGGTCAGGGCAACGTGGCTTCTACCTTCCAGGCGGCGTTCCAGCTGGGCGTGTATATGCTGGCGAGCCACACCATGCTGAAAGGTAATCTGTCGAATCAGTGCGTGGATACCGTAATGCAGGCCATGCCGGCGTTGAAAAACGATGCCCAACGGGCGATCCAGTTCAACCGCTCGACACCGGGCCTGGGCACCTCGCTGGTGGGCATCAGCAGCCAGGCGCATTTGGACGATGCGCTGGCCGTGGCGAAGATGCCGCCGTTGGAAAAGCAGGCTTACCTGAAGATGTATCAGCGGGCGGAGTAAGACCGCATGCGGGTACAGCAAAACCCCTGACCTGCGGGCAGGGGTTTTTTAATGCGCCTTGACGAAGCGGTATTTGCGCCAGATGACGGTCATGGTGAACATGACCAGCAGGCCGAAGATGATGGCAATCACGTTGATGTGCAGGTCTTCTTTCACCATCAGGGTGTACACACCGAGCAGCAGCAGAATGCCGATGTTTTCATTGAAGTTCTGTACGGCGATGGAGTGGCCGGCACCCATCAGCAAGTGGCCGCGATGCTGCAGCAGAGCGTTAAGCGGCACAACAAAGAAGCCGGCCAGCGCCCCGATCAAGAACAGCAGGATGGCGGCCGACTCCGGGGTATGCACCAGCACCATACTGGACGCCAGAATGCCCATGACAATACCGGCGGGCAGTACCTTGACTGAATCTTCCAGCTTGATGGCGAAACCGGCCACGACCGCGCCGACCGCGATGCCGAGGGCAACGACAGCCGTCAGCATGGTGGCTTGCTGCACCTCATAATTCAGCGCCAGGGCGGCCCAGGCGATCACCAGCAAGCGCAGGGTCGCACCGGCGCCCCAGAACAGTGTGGTGACGGCCAGGGAAACACGGCCGAGCGGGTCCTTCCACAGCAGTATGAAGGCATGCCAAAAGTCGTGCAGAATGTAGCTCAGGCTGCGCTTGGGCAGTTTGTGGTCGATCGGTACATAGGGAATGTACAGGTTGATCACGGCGGCGCCCAGGTACAGCAGCGTGATGGCGATGATGGCAAACTGCGGCGGGGCGATGAAATGGGCCAGAAAGGTGCCGCCAACCAGGTGTTCGGTGAGTGTGGGGGTCAGCAGCAGACCGCCGACAACCGAGCCGAGAATGATGGCGCCGACGGTGGTGCCCTCCATCCAGCTGTTGGCTACCACCAGCTGATTGGGGGACAGGTATTCGGTCAGAATGCCGTACTTGGCCGGCGAGTAGGCGGCCGCGCCGATACCCACGATGCCGTAGGCGTATAAGGGCGGCATACCCAGCAGCATGGCCAGACAGCCGACGAACTTGATCGAATTGCTGACGAACATGACCTGTCCCTTGGGACGCGAGTCAGCGAAAGAACCGACAAACGGGGCCAGCACGATATAGGCGATGACGAAGAATTCCTGCAGCAGCGGCGTGTGCCAGTCGGGCGCGTTCATCTGCGCCAACAGGGCAATCGCGGCAAACAGCAGCGCATTGTCGGCCAGGGCGGACAGAAACTGGGCCAGCAGGATGGTGTAAAAGCCGCGGTTCACGGGCGGGGGTTCTCTATGGTTTTGCGCAAAATGACCGGTCTTGGGTTATATCACGAAAGCCTTAACCCGCGCCACCATCCGAGTTGTCGGACGGTTGATCTTTTTTGCGTTTGGCGATTTCGCGCAGCATGGCTTCCTGCTGGTTGAAGGACAAAACGCGGTTGCCTGAGCCCGGCGAAGGGGCCTTGTTGTCGAACGGCAGGTGGCCGCCGCGCTCGCCTTCCTTTTCGCGGATGTAGCTGTCGAGGTCCATCGCTTCGTCCACGTAACGACCCTTGTATCCTTTGGGTGCGCCGCCGCTTTGACGGAAGAAGATTTCCATCCGCAGCTTTTTGTTCAGCTGGGTGGTCTGGTCGTCGATCCAGCGGATGTCGGTGAGCGCACCGAAAACGGACAGTAGAACGGGCAGGGCAAGGGTCCAAAGCGGAGCATACAGGGTCAGCAGGACGGCGATGGCTGTGAACACGATATAGACGATGCCACCACGTATGTCCTTCAGGTAAAAGCGGTGCAGGCCGAGCGGAAAAAAGGCGAGCAGGGTATAGGCCAGACGGGCTTTCTTCTGCATGCGGGCAAACTGGACGTTGGCCGCTTGCAGGCCGCCGCCTTCAAGGTCGATTTTTTTCCATGCTTCGCTCATGGTAGTTTTTCTCTGGCAATTATGTTTGAATTGAGCCTCGATTTTACCAGTTAATGTGCAGCTATGGCCGATCGCCGCCTACAAGTCTTCTACACCGTCGCCAAGCAGCTGAGCTTTACCCGCGCCGCCGAGTTGCTGTATATGACGCAACCGGCTGTCACTTTTCAGGTGAAGCAGCTGGAAGAACACCTGAATGCCAAGCTGTTTGAGCGGGCGCACGGTAAAATTGAACTGACGGCTGCCGGCGCCGTGGCGCTCGACTATGCCGAGCGTATCCTGGCGCTGACCAGCGAAATGGAAACCCGGCTGGGCGAACTGACCGGACAGGTCAGCGGGCCGCTGCGTATCGGCGCCAGCACGACCATTGCCGAATACATGCTGCCGCGCTTGCTGGGAGCCTTCAAGAATCTGTACCCGCAAGTGCAGGCGCAGTTGACGGTCGCCAACTCCGAATCGATCGAAACGCGGGTGGCTGAGCTGCAGCTGGACGTGGGTCTGATCGAGGCGCCGTCGCACCATCCCAATCTGACTACGGCCGTGTGCTGCGACGACGAGCTGGTGCTGATCTGCGCGCCGGATCATGCGTTTGCCCATCTGCCGCAGGTGACACCGCAGCAAGTAGTCGGCCAGCCGTATATCAGCCGTGAAAGCGGTTCCGGTACGCGCGAGGTGATCGACGATTATTTCCGTCAGGAAGGGTTGGTGCCCGAGACCGATCTTAATCTGGTGATGGAAATGGGCAGCCGGGAAGCCATCAAGGGGGCAGTGGAGGCTGGGTTGGGCGTGGCCATCGTGTCCAGCTCGGCCATACGTAAGGAACTCAAGCTGGGCGATCTGGCGGCCGTGCCGCTGTTCCCCCGGCTGATACGGCCGCTGTCGGTGGTGTACGCCAGCGGCAAGTTTCAATCGCAACTGCTGCAAGCCTTTCTGGGCTTCGTGGAGCAGCGGGTGCGCAATAATACGCTGCGCTGACAGGCGGGGCACACGACGCAACTTTTACACAGAGATCGATTGGCATGAAGAATTACCTGGTTATTCAGCACACTTATTCCGAATTCCTGGGCCCGGTTGAGGCCCAGCTGGAATCCCGCGACATCGGTTTTACCTACGCCCGCCCGTTTACCGGGCAGGAAATGCCGGGCAGTGCGCTGCATTTCGACGGCCTGTGGATGCTGGGCGGCGCTTACCCGCTGACCGACACGGAAAACTGTCCCTGGCTGGAACAGGAAATGCGCCTGATCGGCATTTTCAAACACGCCAAGCGGCCGATTGTCGGCATCGGCTTCGGCGGGCTGTTGCTGGCGCAGTATGAGGGTGGCACCGCCACGGCTGAACCACGCTATACCGCATACTGGACCACCGCGCACAAAACCGAAGCAGGCAAGGACGACAAGCTGGCCAATGCGGTGGACGGCAAGCGCGTGTTCGTGATGTACGACGGCCATGTAAAACTGCCGCAGGGCATGGAACCGATTGTGGTGGACGACGACGGCAACTGGCTGGCGATCAAGCCGGACCCGTTCAGCTACGGCATGCTGTTCCGGCCGGAAATGAAGCCGGGCATGATCGAAGACATGATCATGGAAGACAACCGTCCGCTGCCCGACAACATCGGCGATATTCTCGCTCAGTCGCGCCTGGAATGGCCGGAAATGCAGAAAGTGAAGGATGCGATCATCGTGGCGCTGGTGCAGGGGCTGGATCTGATGCAGGAACGCCGCAAGAGTCCGATTTTCACGCTCAAGGTCGTGTCGGAGAACGACGGTGAGTGATGCAAAAAAACTGCTGCGTATTTTCCGCGGCCTGGACGAAGGCGATCAGCGCAGCCTGCTGGCCTTTGCCGAGTTTTTGGCCGCGCGTGAGGCGGGCGGCGTGGCGCCGGCGAGACAGGTTGTCGCGCCGGCCGATATTCCCAGGCCGGAGGAGGAGAGCGTGATGAAGGCGATCAAGCGGCTCATGGCGACCTACCCCATGCTCGATCGGGGGAAGCTGCTGAATGACACCTCCATGGCCATGTCCAAGCACGTAATGCATGGCGTGCCGGCGGTGGAAGTGATCGACGAGCTGGAAATCACCTTTAAGCGCCACTATGAGTTGCTGTCGCAGCCGGAAGAGAAGTAAGTGATTCGCTGAAGGAACAAAAAAGGCTGTCTCTTCCGAGACAGCCTTTTTCTTTTTGCGGCCAGGGCGTTAGAGAATTTCGGCTGCGTAGTCGGCCAGACGCGAACGCTCGCCCCGCTGCAGGGTGATGTGGCCGTTGTGCGGCCAACCCTTGAAACGGTCCACCACGTAGGTCAGGCCGGAGCTGCCCTCGGTCAGGTAAGGCGTGTCGATCTGGGCGATGTTGCCCAGACAGACCACTTTGGTACCGGGACCGGCGCGGGTGATCAGCGTTTTCATCTGCTTCGGCGTCAGGTTTTGCGCTTCGTCGATGATGAGGTATTTGTTGATGAAGGTGCGGCCGCGCATGAAGTTGAGCGACTTGATCTTGATGCGCGACCGGATCAGGTCGTTGGTGGCCGCACGGCCCCAGTCGCCGCCTTCACTGCTGTCGTTCTTGTTCAGCACGTCGAGGTTGTCTTCCAGCGCGCCCATCCAGGGCGTCATTTTTTCCTCTTCGGTACCGGGCAGGAAGCCGATGTCTTCACCCACCGGCACCGTCACGCGGGTCATGATGATTTCGGAGTAGATTTTCTGTTCCAGCGTTTGCATCAGGCCGGCGGCCAGGGTGAGCAGTGTTTTGCCGGTACCGGCTTGGCCCAGCAGGGTGACAAAATCGACTTCCGGGTCCATCAGCACGTTGAGGGCGAAATTCTGTTCGCGGTTGCGCGCGGTAATGCCCCAGACATTGTTTTTCTGGTGGCTGTAGTCCTTGATGCTTTCCAGCACGGCGGACTTGCCCTCGATCTGGCGCACCATGGCATAAAACGGCGTGGCGCTTTCAAGGAACAGAAACTGGTTGACCAGCATGCTC
>JAJZQI010000016.1 GCA_021851875.1 Pseudomonadota bacterium
GCCGGCGGGCTATAACGGCTTTGTTGCCCGAGGGTTGGATCGTCATCCGTTATGGGATTTTGCCCAGGATTAAGCTTAAAGATATTTGCAAGGTTTAATTGGGGAGTCGCCAAGTGGTAAGGCACCGGATTTTGATTCCGGCATACGTAGGTTCGATCCCTACCTCCCCAGCCCGAATGAAGAAGAAAGCGTGTGGATCAGTTTTTCTGAATAGCACGCTTTTTTTGTTTTAACTGGCTGAAGGACTGGCGGCGATCCCGTCAGGGTTCAGCGTAGAGAGCGATCTATGGCCTACGACAGCATGATGGTCTTCACCGGCAATGCCAACCCCAAGCTGGCAGAAGACGTCGTCAAACACCTCAACATCAATCTTGGCCGCGCCACGGTCGGCCGCTTTTCCGATGGCGAGGTCATGGTCGAGATCCTCGAGAACGTGCGCGGCAAGGACGTTTTCATCCTGCAGTCGACCTGCCAGCCGACCAACGACAACCTGATGGAAGTCATGGTCATGGTCGATGCCCTGCGACGCGCCTCGGCCGGCCGCATTACCGCCGCCATCCCGTATTTCGGTTACGCCCGCCAGGACCGCCGCCCGCGCTCGGCGCGCGTCGCCATTACCGCCAAAGTGGTGGCCAACATGCTCACCAGCGTGGGCGTAGACCGCGTGCTGACCATGGACCTGCACTCCGACCAGATTCAGGGCTTCTTCGATATTCCGGTCGACAACATTTACGCCTCGCCGATTCTGCTGGGCGATGTGCAGAAACAGAATTACGAAAACCTGGTGGTTGTATCGCCCGACGTCGGCGGCGTGGTGCGCGCCCGCGCCCTGGCCAAACGGCTGGACGTGGATCTGGCCATCATCGACAAACGCCGGCCGAAGCCGAACGTGGCCAAGGTGATGCATATCATCGGCGACGTCACCGACCGCACCTGCGTCATCATGGACGACATGGTGGACACGGCCAACACCTTGTGTGAAGCCGCCAACGCGCTCAAGGCGCAAGGCGCCAGGAAAGTGGTCGCTTACTGCACCCACCCTGTTCTGTCCGGCAAGGCCGTTGAGCGCATTGAAAACTCCAGCCTGGACGAACTGGTGGTGACCGACACCATCCCGTTGCGCGAAGAAGCGCGCAAAAGCGCGCGCATCCGCCAGCTGGGCATCGGCGAATTACTGGCGGAAACCATCCGCCGGATCAGCAACGAGGCTTCCGTCAGCTCGTTGTTTGCAGATTAAGGCGTAGCCTTAAAAGTGGAATCTGGTCTGGTCGCGGACCTGATTCATTATTTATGTAAACTGGAGTATTTCTCATGAAAATCGAAGTGATCGCTAAGAAGCGTGACGTGCAGGGCAAGGGTGCGAGCCGCCGCCTGCGTCATGCTGGCGTTGTTCCGGCTGTCGTATACGGCGGCAAGAGCGATGCTGTTTCCATCGAACTGGACCACAACAGCATCTACCATCAGCTGCGCATGGAAGCGTTCCATTCCACCGTGCTGACCCTGAACCTGGACGGCAAGAGCGAACCGGTTCTGCTGCGCGACGTGCAAATGCACGCCTACAAGCAGATCGTTCTGCACGTTGACTTCCAGCGCGTGCCGGCTGACCAGAAGCTGCACACCAAGGTGCCGCTGCATTTCGTCAACAGCGATATCGCCCCGGGCGTGAAGCTGGCCGGCGGTAAAGTCAGCCACATCGTGACTGAAGTAGAAGTAGCCTGTCTGCCGAAAGATCTGCCGGAATTCATCGAAGTGGATCTGCAGAATCTGGCTGCCGGCCATTCCGTGCACCTGTCCGACCTGAAACTGCCGAAAGGCGTTGAACTGGTTGCACACGGCAAGGCTGCCGAACAGGCTGTTGCCAGCATTGCCGCCCCCAAAGGCGGTGCGGCAGAAGAAACCGCTGCCGAGTAAGCGGCCTGCAGTCGCGAAAAAGCCCGCCGTGCACCGTACGGCGGGCTTTTTTTACATTCTTCGACGTGAAACAGGAATATGTCTGCCATTCGCCTTGCAGTCGGCCTGGGCAACCCCGGCCGCGATTATGAAGCCACCCGTCACAATGCCGGTTTTTGGTGGGTGGATGCGCTCGCGCGCGAACTGAAGCTCTCCCTCGCGCTGGAAAGCCGTTTCTTCGGCGAAACTGCCCGGCACGGACACGGCGACGACAGCTTATGGCTGTTGAAACCCGCGACCTTCATGAATGCCAGCGGCAAATCGGTTGCCGCACTGGCGCGTTTTTACAAGATTCCGGTCGAACAGATTCTGGTGGTGCACGACGAACTGGACATTCCGCCCGGCGAGACCCGCCTGAAGCAGGGCGGCGGGCACGGCGGGCACAACGGGCTGAAGGATATTGCCGCCCACATGGGCAGCCCCAATTTCTGGCGCCTGCGCTTGGGTATCGGCCACCCCGGCGACCGCAACCAGGTGGTTGACTTTGTCTTGCAAGCGCCCCGCCGAGAAGAGCAGGAAAACATTGACGAGGCCGTGCTGCGCAGCATGCGCGAATGGCCCGCGATTGAGCGGGGTGATTTTGCGGCGGCAATGCAGCGGCTCAACACCCGCCGCACGCCTCCCACTTAAGCCTCACAGGCTGATCAGTCTTATACCCTGAAACGACCGACAGTCGCTTGCAGAGCGCCGGCCAGCGACTCCAGATGGTTCGCCGTATGGGAGGTCTCCTCCACCGCCGCACTGTTTTCATCCGCCATCTGGGCGATCCGCTCAACGTTCTGGGCGATCTCATTGCTGGCGGAGCTTTGTTCCTGCAGGGCCGAGCTGATGTCGTTGATCGTATCGAGAACGTGCTGCGCGCCCTGATTCATCTTGGTGACGGCCTCGCCGGCCTGACTGGCCTGATCGACGCCGGCCTGCACCAGCTCAACCCCCACCTGCATGCCCTCTGTCGCGGCCTGCACTCCCTCATGCACCTTGCTGATCATGGCGGAAATTTCCACGGTGGACTGCGACGTACGCTCGGCCAGCTTGCGCACCTCATCCGCCACGACCGCAAACCCGCGCCCTTGTTCGCCCGCACGGGCCGCCTCGATCGCCGCATTGAGCGCCAGCAAATTGGTCTGCTCGGCGACTTCCTTGATGACCTGCACCACGCCGGAAATTTTCTCGGACTGCTGCCCCAGCTCCAGGATGCTGTCCGATGCGGCATTCACCGCCCCGGCGATGCGCCGCATTTCCGTCACCATGCTTTGAATGACGGTGCCGCCCTCTTCCGCCAAGCGGCTTGATTCACGCGAAACCGTTTCGGCATCGCGCGCCCGGTCGGAAATGTGGTTGATGCTGACAGTCATCTCTTCCACGGCGGCGGCCATGGAAGACGCCGCATCGTTCTGCCGCTGCGAGCTCGTCGCCACCTGCCCGGATGCGGTGGCCAGCTCGGTTGCCGCTTGCGACACCTTATCCGAGCTTTCGCGGGCTTGGCGGATCAAATGATTCAAATTCTCGTTCATGGCCTTGAGCGAACGCATCATGTCGCCGATCTCGTCGCCACCCTCCACCTCGATACGGCGCGTCAAATCGCCCTCCGCCACCGCCTGCGCTACTTCAACGGCTTGCCGCAACGGTCGCACAATGCTGCGCACGATCAGCAGCCCCATGATGATAGCGGCCATGATCGTCACCATGCCGACACCCAGCGACCAGCGAATTGCATGGGTTCTTTCCGCTTGCGCCCGCAGGGCGGCCTCCTTGCCCAATTCCACGTTGTACTGGATATGTTCGACTATTGCGTTTATGAACGCGTTGGCCGGTTTTACTTCCGCCTGCAGCAGCGCCTCTGCTTCATCCTTCTGCTGCTCGCGCGAGCGCTGCAAAATCGGGCCCAGCATCTTCTGGTAATCCATCCAGGCGGCCTTATCCTTGGCGAACAGTTCACGATCCTTGTCATCCGCCAGGGTCGCCTCGTAATCTTTCAGCGCCTGATCTACCCTGCCTTGAGAAGTTTTTATCGCCTCTTCGGTTTCCGCCATGGACATTGGATCGCGGGTGATCACATGCCGCCCCATCCTGACACGCAAGCGCAGGAAATGCTCATCCGCCTGATTGAGCGCCACCAAGGCGGGCACAGTATTCACATTGGCGAAATTGGCGATTTCAAACACCGAGCCGATCTTGCTTAAACCCAGCCAGGACACGATCACCAGACCGGCGATGGCCGATGCAATGAGCAAAAGCAGTCGCTGCCCGATACGCATGTTTTTTAGCATTGCTTCCCCTTACGATTCCTGCCTGATTATCTCTGCACGTGCATCATATCACTATGTGAAACCATTGTTACAGCCTGATTTTACGTGCCTCCCGCCCGTTTTGGGTTTAGCAGTTAAATCAGTAATTCGCAAAAGTATTTGGAACATTCAACGGCAAGGTATAATAAAAACCAGTTCTGTTGCCGCTGCGTCCTTCTCCGGGAACCGGCACAAGCCAGTTATGTAAGGAATTTCATGAGCCTCAAATGCGGTATCGTCGGCCTGCCGAACGTCGGCAAGTCAACCCTGTTCAACGCCCTGACCAAAGCGGGCATCGCGGCGGAAAACTACCCTTTTTGCACCATTGAGCCCAATGTCGGCATTGTGGAAGTGCCCGATCCACGGCTCAGGCAACTGGCAAGCCTGATCAATCCGCAACGCGTGCAGCCGGCCATTGTCGAATTCGTCGACATCGCCGGCCTGGTTGCCGGCGCCTCCAAGGGCGAAGGTCTGGGCAACCAGTTTCTTGCCAACATCCGCGAGACGGACGCCATCGTCAATGTGGTGCGCTGCTTCGAGAACGACAACATCGTGCATGTCAGCGGCAAGGTCGACCCGATCAGCGACATCGAAACCATCATGACCGAATTGGCCCTGGCCGACCTGGCCACGGTGGAAAAAGCCATCGCGCGCGACCAGAAAAAGGCCAATTCCGGCGACAAGGACGCCAAAAAAGCCGTCGCCGCCATGGAAAAAGTCAAAACCGTGCTCGATACGGGCAGGCCAGCCCGTGCCGCCCAGCTGGACGAGGAAGAAAAGCTGCTGCTCAAGCCGCTGTGCCTGCTGACCATCAAGCCGGCCATGTATGTCGCCAACGTCAACGACAACGGTTTCGAGAACAACCCGCTGCTGGATCGGGTGCGCGCCTACGCAGCCGAAGAGAAGGCTCCGGTGGTTGCCATCTGTGCCGCCATGGAGGCGGAAATTGCCGACCTGGACGATGAGGAAAAAACCATTTTCCTCGCCGACATGGGGTTGGAAGAACCTGGGCTGGACCGCCTGATTCGCGCCGCCTACGACTTGCTGGGCCTGCAGACCTATTTCACCGCCGGCGTGAAAGAAGTACGCGCCTGGACCATCCACAAAGGCGATACCGCCCCGCAAGCCGCCGGCGTCATCCACACCGACTTCGAACGCGGCTTCATCCGCGCCCAAACCATCGCCTTCGGCGATTTTATCGCCTGCAAGGGTGAGCAAGGGGCCAAGGAAGCCGGCAAGATGCGTTCGGAAGGCAAGGAGTACGTCGTGCAGGACGGCGACGTCATGAACTTCCTGTTCAACGTATGACACAGCCCGCGCCGACATCGATTCAAGCCTACTACAGTCGGGCGCGGGACAGGTATTTTTATTCGGCCACCGCGGTATTCTGGAATGTGTTGCCCTTTGCCTGCCTCGAGCTGGCTCGCCGGGGGTGGCTGCCTTACTGGTTCGTCGCCGCACTCACTTTCTGGGCCATGACCCACTGGATGCAAGCCATCCACGAACTGTTCCACGTTCAGCACGAACAGCGCATCGACTGGTTCAACCGCTTCATGCCGATGGTCATGACCCCGCTCAGCCTCGGCTTCAAACAATACCAGGCAATCCATTTCACCCATCATACCGACGTCTGCTCGCCCCGGGACATGGAGTATTACCAGCTGCGCGGCAGCAAGCTGAACGGGTTTCTCAACGCCTTGACATCACCGGACCAGGCCCTGTTCCGCTGGCTGCAGCGCTACTGGAACGACCCGCATAAAGCGCAGTACATCGAAGCCGACTTGGTGTCGAACCTGCTGGTCAACAGTACCCTGTTTCTGCTGTGCTTCGTGCATTTCGGTGCCAATTTTCTCTGGTACTGGATTCCTGCCCGGCTCAGCTATGGCATCAACGCGTTTGCCTTCTTCTACATGCTGCACAGGCGCGGCGAGGCATTCGGTTCCTATCCCGTGTTCCTGCGACGCCGGGGAGACTGGCTATATCGAGCGCTGTATGGCCGCGACATCGTAAACGGCACCTGCAACCACGACATTCATCACTGGAACCCCAGAATTGCCGTGCGCTTTCTTGATCTGCCGCCGGTTCGCAGGATATATGATGAAGCCACGCGCTAAACCACATGCTATGCTATTAACATAATTCAAGAGGATCACCATGCTGAATCAGAAAATACTGGAAGAAGTCAACGCCAAGGTCCAGGAAGTACTGAGCCACAGTCCGGCCAAGGATGTGGAAAAAAACCTGCGTGCCATGATGCAAAGCACCTTCAGCAAACTCGATCTGGTCACCCGGGAAGAGTTTGACGTGCAAAGCCAGG
Source organism: Pseudomonadota bacterium (assembly GCA_021851875.1). Lineage (GTDB taxonomy): Bacteria > Pseudomonadota > Gammaproteobacteria > Burkholderiales > JAJZQI01 > JAJZQI01. Next base: position 6,556 of record JAJZQI010000016.1, read on the forward strand.
TACTGCTGCGCACCCGCGAGAAACTGGCCGAACTGGAAGCCCGTATCGCCCGCCTGGAAGGCCCGCAGGGCGGCAGCCAGGAGTAAAGCCCCATGTCGCTGGCCGTTGTGCACAGCCGCGCCCTCACCGGCATGCAGGCGCCGCCGGTCGAGGTGGAGGTGCATCTGTCCAACGGTCTGCCCAGTTTTGCCATCGTCGGCCTGCCCGAAGCCGAGGTGAAGGAAAGCAAGGAACGCGTGCGCGCGGCCTTGCTGACCTCGCAGTTCGATTTTCCCGCCAAACGCATCACCGTCAATCTGGCGCCGGCCGATCTGCCGAAGGAAAGCGGCCGCTTCGACCTGCCCATCGCCATCGGTATTCTGGCCGCCTCGGGCCAGATTCCTGCCAAAACGTTAAAAGACTATGAGTTCGCCGGCGAACTGGCGCTGAACGGCGACTTGCGTCCCATTCGCGGCGCGCTGGCCATGACCTGGCGCGCCACGGAATCGGGCCGCTCTTTCGTGCTGCCCGCCGACAGTGCGGCCGAAGCCGCACTGGTGGGCAACGCCACCATCTACCCCGCCCGTTCGCTGCTGCAAGTCTGCGCCCACCTGGCCGGCAAACAGGCGCTCGCGCCACAGGAAGCCAATGGCACGCACAGCCACCACCGCTACCCGGATTTTGTTGAAGTCAAAGGCCAGAGCCAGGCCAAGCGCGCGCTGGAGGTCGCTGCGGCAGGCGGTCACAGCATTTTATTATCAGGTCCTCCAGGGACGGGCAAATCCATGCTGGCGCAACGTCTTCCCGGCATCCTGCCGTCCATGACCGATGCGGAGGCGCTCGAATCGGCGGCCTTGCAATCGCTGACCGTGCACGGTTTTGCCAGCGAAAAATGGCGTCAGCGGCCCTTCCGTTCGCCGCACCATACCGCTTCAGCCATCGCCCTCGTCGGCGGCAGCGCCACGCCCAAACCCGGCGAAATTTCGCTGGCTCATCATGGCGTGCTGTTTCTGGATGAATTGCCGGAATTTGACCGCAAGGTGCTGGAAGTCTTGCGCGAGCCGCTGGAAACCGGCCGCATCGCCATCTCCCGCGCCGCCCACCAGACTGAATTTCCCGCCCGCTTCCAATTGGTCGCCGCCATGAACCCCTGCCCTTGCGGCTATCACGGGCACCCGAGCGGCAAATGCCGCTGCACGCCCGATCAAATCAGCCGTTATCGCGGCAAACTGTCCGGGCCGTTATTAGACCGCATCGATATCCAGATCGAAGTGCCCGCCTTGCGCGAACACGAACTGGCAGGCAAGGCCGATGGCGAGTCTTCCGCCACGATCCGCCTGCGCGTCGAGCAGGCGGCAAACAAACAGTTGCAGCGCCAGGGCAAACGCAACAATGCGCTGACGCCGGGCGAAATCGATCAGTGGTGCCTGCCGGACGAGCAAGGTCACGCCCTGCTGCAACAGGCCATGCAAAAACTGAATCTTTCAGCACGCGCCTACCACCGCATCCTCAAGCTGGCCCGCACCGTAGCCGATCTGGCCGACAGCGACGCCATCAACGCCAATCACATAGCCGAAGCCATTCAATACCGGCGCCTGCAGTTCAGTTGATGGCATCCCATTTTTTGCACAACTGGCTGGAAGAAAAGCGCTCCGCCTTTTTATATCGCCTTATTTCCGATGCCGAATCCGGCACCGCCCGGCAAATCCTGTTTCTGGAACTGGCCCAGACAGCCGAACAGCAAGCGGAACTGTGGGCCACCGAATTGCGCAAGTCGGGCGTCACACCGCCAGACAGCTATCAGCCCGATGCGCGTACACGACTGGTGGCACGGCTGATCCCCTGGCTCGGTCCGCGACGGTTGCGGCATGTGCTCGCGGCCATGAAAGTGCGCGGCATGAGCCTCTACAACCAGATCGTGCTCGATCACCCCATGCCCACACGCCTGAGTGACGTCGGCAAGCGCCACGCCAGCGGGGCCGGCAGCCTGCGGGCGGCGGTGTTCGGCGTGAACGACGGACTGGTATCCAACACCAGCCTGATTCTCGGCATCGCCGGCGCCACCAGCAGCGGCCACACCATCCTGCTGACCGGCTTCGCCGGCCTGCTGGCCGGGGCGTTTTCCATGGCGGCGGGCGAGTACGTATCGGTACGCAGCCAGCGTGAATATTTCGAGAACCAGATCGCCCTGGAGCGGGCCGAACTGGAAGAATACCCGCAGGAAGAAGCGGAGGAACTGTCGCTGATTTTTGCCGCCAAGGGGCTGCCGCGCGAAGAGGCGCGTCAGTTGGCCCAACGCATCATCGCCAACCCGGACGAGGCGCTCAATACGCTGGCGCGGGAAGAACTGGGTCTAAACCCCGCCGAGCTCGGCTCACCGCTGGAAGCGGCCGTCAGCTCCTTTGTCGCTTTTGCCATCGGCGCGATACTGCCCCTTCTGCCCTTCTTCTGGCTCACCGGTCAAACGGCGCTGTTCACCACGGTCGGCCTGGCCGCATTGGCCCTTTTCGGCGCCGGTGCGGCCATCAGCCTGTTTACCGGCAGACATGCGGTGCTGGGAGGATTGCGCATGCTGGGCTTGGGGGCGGCAGCCGGAGGGCTGACGTATGTGTTGGGGAGCGTGTTTGGGCAGATTGCATGATTATGGTAAACCCATAGCCAATCACCCCTGCCCCAACTCCCGCTCCACTCCCGCACAAAAATGCTGAAAAAATTCCCGGATCGATTCGGCAAACTCTTCTTCCGGCGCCATCTGGTTGATGCTGCAGTGCAGCGTCGTTTCGCCCCGGCGCGAGGTCACCGTCCACTGCAGGGCATTGGGGCAGGATGTCAGCGCATAACGCACGCCGTTTTTCACCGGCCGGCACTCCACCTCAAACACGCCCCACAGGCATTCGGTTTTTGCCGTCGCGCCATCTGCCGCTACCTCACTCACTTCGTATATGTCTTCGCACAACGAGGGCAAATTTTTCAGCGTGCAATGGGAAACCACTTTTTCAACTGGGATTTCCGGGATGATGCTGTGTGACAACTCCATTAAGGCCTCGCAATTATTCAATTGGGTCAATGCTATAATACCGCTCTTTTACGCCTTTTGAGTCGTGCCCATGGACCGCACCAGCCAATTAACCGCCGCCCTGCAACAACGCATCCTGATTCTGGATGGCGCGATGGGCACCATGATCCAGCGCCACAAGCTGGACGAAGCCGCTTATCGCGGCGAGCGCTTCAAGGACTGGCCGCACGACCTGAAAGGCAACAACGATCTCTTGGTGCTGACCCAGCCTGACATCATACGCGGCATTCATGAAGCGTATCTCGCCGCCGGCGCGGACATTCTGGAAACCAACAGCTTCAACGCCACCTCCATCGCCATGGCCGACTACGGCATGGAAGCGCTGGTGCGCGAACTGAACGTGGAAGCGGCCAAACTGGCGCGCGCGGCCTGCGACAAACATAGCACGGCGGACAAGCCGCGTTACGTCGCCGGCGTACTCGGCCCGACCAACCGCACCGCCTCCATTTCGCCGGACGTGAACGACCCCGGCTACCGCGCCGTCACCTTCGACGGACTGGTCGCCGCTTACCGCGAAGCGGCTGAGGGCTTGATCGACGGCGGCGCTGATATTTTGATGGTGGAAACCATTTTCGACACCCTCAACGCCAAGGCGGCCCTGTTCGCCATTGACGAGGTGTTCGAAGCACGTGGCATCAAGCTGCCGGTGATGATTTCCGGCACCATTACCGATGCATCCGGCCGCACCTTGTCCGGCCAGACGCCGGAAGCCTTCTACAACTCGCTGCGCCATGCCCAGCCGCTGTCCATGGGCCTGAACTGCGCACTGGGCCCCGACCTGCTGCGCCCGCACCTGGCCGAACTGGCCGGCGTATGCGAGTTTTTCGTGTCCGTGCACCCGAACGCGGGCCTGCCCAACGAAATGGGCGAGTACGACCTGGGTCCGGCCGACATGGCCGCGCAGATCGCCGAATGGGCCGACAGCGGCCTGATGAACATCGTCGGCGGCTGCTGCGGTACCAGCCCTGACCATATTGCTGCCATCGCTAAAGCCGTATCCGGCAAAAAGCCGCGGCAGCAGCCGCAACCGGCGCCGGCCTGCCGTCTGGCCGGGCTGGAACCGCAAAACATCACCGCCGAGTCTTTGTTCGTCAACGTGGGCGAGCGCACCAACGTGACCGGCAGCGCGCGTTTCCGCCGCCTGATCAAGGAAGGCGACTACACCACTGCTTTGGAAGTGGCCCGCCAGCAGGTAGAAGGCGGCGCCCAGGTGATCGACGTGAACATGGACGAAGGCATGCTGGATGCCGTTGAAGCCATGACCCGCTTCCTCAACCTGATGGCGGCCGAGCCCGATATCGCCCGCATTCCGGTGATGGTCGATTCGTCCAAGTGGGAAGTCATTGAAGCCGGCCTGAAATGCCTGCAGGGCAAGGGCATCGTCAACTCCATCTCACTGAAGGAAGGCGAGGAAGCCTTCCTTCACCACGCCAAACTGGTGCGCCGCTACGGCGCCGCCGTGGTGGTGATGGCCTTCGACGAAACCGGCCAGGCCGACACCTACCAGCGCAAGACGGAAATCTGCGCCCGCGCGTACAAGATCCTGACCGAGGTGGTGGGCTTCCCGGCCGAAGACATCATTTTCGACCCCAACATCTTCGCCATTGCCACTGGTATTGAAGAACACTCCAACTACGCCGTGGACTTCATCGAGGCGACCCGCTGGATCAAGCGGCATCTGCCGCACGCCATGATTTCCGGCGGCGTCTCCAACGTGTCGTTCTCCTTCCGCGGCAACGAACCGGTGCGCGAAGCGATTCACGCGGTGTTCCTCTACCACGCCATTCAGGCGGGCATGGACATGGGCATCGTCAACGCCGGCCAGCTGGCGATTTACGACGACCTGCCGGCCGAGCTGAAAGAGGCGGTGGAAGACGTGGTGTTGAACCGCAATTCTGAAGCCACGGAAAAGCTGCTCGACCTGGCGCCCAAATACAAGGGTGACGGCAGCGCCGAAGGCCCCAAGACCGACGAAGAATGGCGCACCTGGTCGGTGGAAAAGCGGCTGGAACACGCGCTGGTGAAAGGCATAGACGCCTTCGTCGAACAGGATACCGAAGAAGCCCGCCAGCAGTTCCCCCGCCCCCTGCACGTCATCGAAGGCCCGCTCATGGCCGGCATGAACGTGGTGGGCGATCTGTTCGGCGCGGGCAAGATGTTCCTGCCGCAGGTGGTGAAATCCGCCCGTGTGATGAAAAAAGCCGTGGCCGTGCTGATGCCGTATATGGAAGCGGAAAAGGAAGGCGTCTCCCAGTCCGCCGGCAAGGTGCTAATGGCCACCGTAAAAGGCGATGTGCACGACATCGGCAAAAATATCGTGGGCGTGGTGCTGCAGTGCAACGGTTATGAAGTGATCGACCTGGGCGTGATGGTCCCGGCACAGAAGATCCTCGACACCGCGCGCGAACAGAAATGCGACGTGATCGGCCTGTCCGGCCTGATTACGCCGTCGCTGGACGAAATGGTGCACGTGGCCAAGGAAATGACCCGCCAGGGCTTCAATGTTCCCCTGCTCATCGGCGGCGCCACCACCTCGAAAATCCACACCGCGGTGAAAATCGAACCCAACTACGAACACCCGGTGGTGTACGTGGTCGATGCCTCGCGTGCCGTGGGTGTCGTATCCAACCTGCTGGGCGACAAAAAGACCGCCTACGCTGCGGAAATCCGCGCCGAGTACCAGCAACTGCGCGAAACCCGCGCCGCCAACCGGCGCGAAGGCCGTCGCGTGAACCTGGAGGCCGCGCGCGCCAACCGCCTGGCGCTCACGTTCGGTTTACCGGAAACCGTGCATGGCTGCGACCACAGCGGCTGCAATCATGCGCCGGTACAGGGCTACACCCCGCCCAAACCGACCTTCCTCGGCACCAAAGTGTTCAACGACTACCCGCTGGCAGACCTGGTTGAGCGCATCGACTGGTCGCCCTTCTTCCATGCCTGGGAACTGGCCGGTCGCTACCCCGCCATCCTGCAGGATGAGGTAGTGGGCGAAGAGGCAAGCAAGCTGTTCGCCGACGCGCAGGCCATGCTGAAAAAAATCGTCGAGGAGAAATGGCTGCAGGCCGCCGCCGTTATCGGCTTCTTCCCGGCCAACCAGGTGCATGGCGACGATATCCAGCTCTACACCGACGACAGCCGCGGCACTCCACTGGCCGAACTGCATCACATCCGCCAGCAGCTGGAGCGCCCGGCCGGCAAAGCCAATCTGTGTCTGGCCGACTTCATCGCCCCGGCCGACTCCGGCGTGCCCGATTATCTTGGCGGTTTTGCCGTTACCGCCGGCATCGGCATCGACAAGAAAGTGGCCGAATTCGAAGCCGTGCACGACGACTACAGCGCCATCCTGCTCAAGGCGCTGGCCGACCGGCTGGCCGAGGCGTTTGCCGAGCGCATGCATGAGCGTGTGCGCACCGAATTCTGGGGCTACAGCACCGAGCACTTCACCAACGAAGAACTGATCGCCGAAACCTATCGCGGTATCCGTCCGGCCCCTGGCTACCCCGCCTGCCCGGATCACACGGAAAAAGGCACGCTGTGGGAATTGCTCAAGCCGGATACTGAAATCGGTCTTAACATCACCGAGAGCTTCGCCATGTACCCGACGGCCGCCGTTTCCGGCTGGTACTTTGCCCACCCCGAAGCACAGTACTTCGGCGTCGGCAAGATCGGCCGCGATCAAGTGGAAGACTATGCCCACCGCAAGGGCTGGAGCGTGGCCGAAACGGAAAAATGGCTGGCACCGATTCTGGGTTACGACGATTAAAGCCACGTTTGCAGCTTTCAAATCGCTGACATATTTGCCATCCATCATCACGAAGGCGGGCAAAAGCCCGCCGGAACACGATTGGTTGGGCTCTTGCCCAAATTTCGCCGGTGTAAGATAATTCAGACTTTTCTGTGCAGATTTTATAACCATTTCTATATCATGGTTTTAGCGCAAAATTCCGGACATTTGCTGCCAGCCCGCCGTTGAACAAAGGCTGCCAGCCCACAAGATTTGAAACCACAACTGAGAGATTAACTATGGCAACGCGCAAAGAACTTGCTAACGCGATTCGCGTACTTTCCATGGACGCCGTGGAAAAGGCAAAATCAGGCCACCCCGGCGCCCCGATGGGCATGGCGGAAATCGCCGAAGTCGTGTGGAACCACCACCTGCGCCACAACCCGGCCAACCCCAAGTGGTTTGACCGTGACCGCTTCGTGCAGTCCAACGGCCACGGCTCCATGCTGATCTACTCCCTGCTGCACCTGACCGGCTACGACCTGCCGATGGAAGAGCTGAAGAAGTTCCGTCAGCTGCACTCCAAGACCCCGGGTCACCCGGAATACGGTTACACCGTTGGCGTGGAAACCACCACCGGCCCGCTGGGCCAGGGCATTACCAACGCCGTGGGTATGGCCATGGCCGAAAAGCTGCTGGCTGACCAGTTCAACCGTCCGGGCCACGAAATCGTCAACCACCACACCTACGTGTTCCTGGGTGACGGCTGTCTGATGGAAGGTATCTCCCACGAAGCGTGTGCACTGGCCGGTACCTGGGGCCTGGGCAAGCTGATCGCTTTCTGGGACGACAACGGTATTTCCATCGACGGTCACGTTGACGGCTGGTTTACCGACGACACCCCGAAGCGCTTCGAATCCTATGGCTGGCACGTCATTGCCAACGTCGACGGCCACAATCCGGAAGCCATCGACGCCGCTGTCGTTGCCGCCAAGGCCGTGACCGACAAGCCGACCATGATCTGCTGCAAGACCGTCATCGGTAAGGGCTCCCCGAACAAGGAAGGCACCCACGACGTACACGGTGCCGCTCTGGGCGCCGACGAAGTGGCTGCTACCCGTGCCAATCTGGGCTGGACCCACGCGCCGTTCGAAATTCCGGCTGACGTGTACGAAGGCTGGGATTGCCGCACCAAGGGCGAAGGTCTGGAAACCCTGTGGAACAACAAGTTCGCCGAGTACAAGAAGGAATTCCCGGAACTGGCTGCCGAATTTGAACGCCGCATGAAGGGCGAGCTGCCGGCCAACTGGTCCGAGCACGTTGCCAAGTTCCTGACTGCCATCAACGACAAGGCCGAAACCGTTGCCACCCGTAAGGCATCCCAGATCGCCATCAACGGCCTGCAGCCGGCGCTGCCGGAATTCCTGGGCGGCTCTGCCGACCTGACCGGTTCCAACCTGACCAACTGGACGGGTGCCCATCATGTCCACGGCAAGAAGCCGGGTAACTACATCAGCTACGGCGTACGCGAATTCGGCATGTCCCACATCATGAACGGTATGGCTCTGCACGGCGGTCTGCTGCCGTTCGGCGGCACCTTCCTGATGTTCTCCGAATACGCCCGTAACGCCCTGCGTATGTCCGCCCTGATGAAGCAGCGCGTGATCTATGTCTTCACCCACGACTCCATCGGTCTGGGCGAAGACGGTCCGACCCACCAGCCGGTGGAACAGACCGCCACCCTGCGCATGATCCCGCGCATGGACGTATGGCGTCCGTGTGACACCATGGAAACCGCGGTGGCCTGGGTTGCTTCCGTTGAGAAGCAGGACGGCCCGTCTAGCCTGATCCTGTCGCGTCAGAACCTGAACTTCCAGAAACGCGATGCCGGCCAGATCGGCGACATCCGCAAGGGCGGTTACGTTCTGGCCGATGCTGCAGGCGCCAAGGTTGTGCTGATCGCCACCGGCTCCGAAGTACAGCTGGCGCTGGACGCCAAGAAGGTGCTGGACGAACAGGGTATCCCGGCGCGCGTGGTGTCCATGCCGGCTTCCACCGTGTTCGACAAGCAGGACCAGGCTTACAAGGACAGCGTACTGCCGAAGGGCAGCAAGCGTGTAGCCATCGAAGCCGGCGTGACCGACTTCTGGCGCAAGTACGTGGGCCTGGAAGGCGCTGTTGTGGGCATGGATTCCTTCGGCGAATCCGCTCCGGCCGGCGACCTGTTCAAGTACTTCGGCTTTACCGTAGAAAACGTGGTCAATACGGTTAAAGGGATTATCTAATCCCTTTGTTGTCCACGTTTCGGCGCACCCGGCCGAAGCCAAAACGTAGTGAACACCGCCAAGGGTATCATCTAATACGTTCACCACGTTCCGGCGCAGGCCAACTTTGCCAGGCAAAGTTAAGGACACCCGCAGGTGTCCGGCCGCAGCCAAAACGTGGCGTAAATTTAGTCGCCGCGTAAAGAATTCGTTTTAACTAAATTAGAGAGAAAAACATGGCAATTCGTGTTGGTATTAACGGCTTTGGCCGTATCGGCCGTATGGCATTCCGTGCAATCGCTAAAGACTTCCCGGATATCGAAGTTGTGGCGATCAACGACCTGCTGGATCCCGAATACCTGGCTTACATGCTGAAGTACGACTCCGTACACGGCCGTTTCAACGGTGACGTATCCGTTGAAGGCAGCAACATGATCGTGAACGGCAAGAAAATCCGCCTGACCGCCGAGCGCGATCCGGCCAACCTGAAGTGGGGCGAAGTCGGCGCCGATATCGTGATCGAATCCACCGGCTTCTTCCTGACCAAGGAAACCTGCCAGGCTCACCTGAACGCAGGCGCCAAAAAAGTGGTACAAAGCGCTCCGTCCAAAGACGACACCCCGATGTTCGTATATGGCGTTAACCACACCAAGTACGCCGGTGAAGCCATCGTGTCCGCTGCTTCCTGCACCACCAACTGTCTGGCTCCGGTAGCCAAGGTACTGAACGACAAGTTCGGCATCAAGCGCGGCCTGATGTCCACCGTGCACGCCGCCACCGCTACCCAGAAGACCGTTGACGGCCCGTCCAGCAAAGACTGGCGCGGTGGTCGCGGTATCCTGGAAAACATCATCCCGTCTTCCACCGGCGCCGCCAAGGCCGTGGGCGTGGTGATTCCGGAACTGAACAAGAAGCTGACCGGCATGGCTTTCCGCGTGCCGACTTCCGACGTTTCCGTGGTTGACCTGACCGTTGAACTGAACAAGGAAGCCTCCTACGCCGACATCTGTGCCGCCATGAAGGAAGCTTCTGAAGGTGAACTGAAGGGCGTGCTGGGTTACACGACTGATAAAGTTGTTTCCACCGACTTCCGTGGCAACACCTGCCCGTCCATCTTCGACGCCGAAGCCGGTATCGCGCTGGACCCGACCTTCGTCAAGGTTGTTTCCTGGTACGACAACGAATACGGCTATACCTGCAACATGCTGCGCATGGTTCAAACCGTAGCTAAGTAAGTTCGGTAGTGGGGAGCGGGAAGTGGAGAGTAGGTTGCCTGCTACCCACTCCCAACTTCCCATTTCCAGATTGACCCCGTGAGTTGTAAGGCCTGGGCCCGCCCAATCCTTACCATTTACTTTCCAGGAGCATTTCCATGGCTAAATTCATTCGCATGACCGATCTGGACCTGAAGGGCAAGCGCGTATTCATCCGCGCCGACCTGAACGTTCCAGTTAAAGACGGCAAAGTGACCTCCGACGCACGCATTTCCGCCTCCATGGCGACCATCAAGCACTGCGTGAACGCAGGCGCCAAAGTGATGGTGACTTCCCACCTGGGCCGCCCGGAAGAAGGCGTGTACTCGGAAGAAAACTCGCTGAAGCCGGTCGCTGAAGACATGTCCGCCAAACTGGGCAAGCCGGTCCGCCTGATCAAGGACTGGGTCGACGGTGGCTTTGATGTGGCCGAAGGTGAAGTGGTTCTGCTGGAAAACGTGCGCTTCAACAAGGGCGAAAAAAAGAGCCTGGACGAAACCGCCGAGAAATACGCCGCTCTGTGCGACGTATTTGTAATGGACGCTTTCGGTACCGCTCACCGCGCCGAAGGCTCTACCCACGGTATCGCCAAGTTCGCCCCGGTTGCCTGCGCCGGCATGCTGCTCTCCGAAGAACTGGAAGCCCTGGACAAGGCGCTGGCCAACCCGGCTCGCCCGATGGTGGCCATCGTGGGCGGGTCTAAAGTGTCTACCAAGTTGACCGTACTGGAATCCCTGTCGGAAAAAGTTGACCAGATGGTTGTCGGCGGCGGTATCGCCAACACCTTCATCAAGGCCACCGGCGGCAACGTCGGCAAGTCCCTGTGCGAAGACGATCTGGTACCGACTGCTCAGGCCCTGATGAAGAAAATGGCAGCCCGTGGCGCCTCCATCCCGGTTGCTGTTGACGTTGTCTGCGGTAAGAAATTTGACGCCAACGAACCGGCTGTACTGAAAGACGTCGGTGCTGTAGCCGATGACGACATGATTTTCGATATCGGCCCCAAGTCTGCTCAGGAACTGGTGGACATCATCATGAAGGCTGGTACCGTGGTATGGAACGGCCCGGTTGGCGTGTTCGAGTTCGACCAGTTCGGCGACGGCACCAAGAAGATTGCCGAAGCGATTGCCAACACCAAGGCCTTTACTCTGGCTGGTGGTGGTGACACTATTGCAGCTATCCAGAAGTACGACATTTATGACAAAGTGTCCTACATCTCCACCGCCGGCGGCGCTTTCCTGGAATACCTGGAAGGCAAGACCCTGCCGGCCGTAGCGATTCTGGAAGAACGCGCCAAGGGCTAAAATGCACATGTGACCAGCGAGGGAGCCAAGCTCCCTCGCCTCACTTCAACCCACCCTCACGGAAGCTACATGTTACGCAAAACCAAAATTGTTGCTACGCTCGGCCCGGCATCGGAAGACCCGAAAGTGCTTGATGCCATGATCGCCGCCGGCGTGGATGTCGTTCGCCTGAACTTTTCCCACGGTACGCCTGAGCAGCATATCCAGCGTGCAGAAAACGTCCGTTCGCTGGCCCGTGCCCGCGGCAAGACCGTAGGCGTACTGGTCGACCTGCAAGGTCCGAAGATCCGCATCGGCAAGTTTGCCGACGGCAAGATCATGCTCAAGGAAGGCGACAAGTTCATTCTCGACGCCAACTGCAAACTGGGCGACCAGGAGCGTGTCGGCCTGGATTACAAGGAACTGGTCAACGACGTCGAACGCGGCGCGATTCTGCTGCTGGACGACGGCCGCATCGTCATGTGGGTGGAAGAGGTCAAGGGTGCGGAAATCATCTGTAAAGTCACCACCGGCGGTCCGCTGTCCAACAACAAGGGCATCAACCGCCAGGGTGGCGGCTTGTCGGCCGAAGCGCTGACCGACAAGGACAAGGAAGACATCAAGACGGCTGCAGCCCTGCAGGCGGACTACCTGGCCATTTCCTTCCCGCGTAGCGCCGAAGACGTGCACTACGCCCGCAAGCTGATGCAGGAAGCCGGCGGCAAGAGCATGCTCCTGTCCAAGATTGAACGCGCCGAAGCCATTGTGGCGCTGGCCGAGATCATCGAAGCGTCCGATGCCATCATGGTGGCCCGCGGCGACCTGGGGGTGGAAGTGGGCGATGCCGCGGTACCGGCGCTGCAAAAGCGCATGATCCGCATGGCCCGCGAGCAGAACAAACTGGTCATCACAGCGACCCAGATGATGGAGTCCATGATCACCAGCCCGATCCCGACCCGGGCAGAAGTATCCGACGTGGCCAACGCCGTGATCGACGGCACCGACGCGGTCATGCTGTCGGCCGAGTCGGCCGCCGGCCAGTACCCGATCGAGGCGGTTGCCGCCATGCATCGCGTCTGTGTCGAGGCGGAAAAGGAAAACGAACCCCTGGTGGGCCAGTACCGCATTGGCAAGGGTTTCGAACGTGTGGACGAGGCCATCGCCGTGTCCAGCGTATTTGCCGCCAACCACCTGAACATCAAGGCAATTGCCGCGCTTACCCAGTCCGGCTCCACCTGCCTGTGGATGAGCCGCATGAACGTTGCGGCGCCGATTTACGCGCTCACACCGGAAGTTGAAACCCGTCGTAAAGTGACACTGTTCCGCGGCGTGTATCCGGTCAATTTCAAGATGGAAAACCCGGACATCGACACCATCATCGCCGAAGCGGCTGACGAACTGCGCCGTCGCGGCGCGGTACGCGAAGGCGACCTGATTCTGTTGACGCATGGCGAATCCATCGGTATCAGCGGTGGCACCAACACGATGAAAATCGTCAAGGTCGGTGAACATCGCAAACGCACCAACGCTTAATTTTTAAATCCTAGGAGAGCAACATGGCACTGATTTCTTTGCGCCAACTTCTGGACCATGCCGCTGAAAACGGCTACGGTCTGCCGGCCTTCAACGTAAACAACATGGAACAGGTCAAGGCCATCATGGAAGCGGCTGATGCAGCCAATTCCCCGGTGATCCTGCAGGGTTCCGCCGGCGCGCGTTCCTACGCCGGCGAGCCGTTCCTGCGCCACCTGATCCTGGCCGCAATCGAAATGTACCCGCATATTCCTATCTGTATGCACCAGGATCACGGCGCGTCTCCTGACGTGTGCTTCCGCTCCATTCAGTCCGGCTTCTCTTCCGTGATGATGGACGGTTCCCTGATGTCCGACGGCAAAACCCCGTCCACCTACGAATACAACGTTGAAACCACCCGTAAAGTGGTTGAACTGGCGCACGCCTGCGGTGTTTCCGTAGAAGGCGAACTGGGCTGCCTGGGCTCACTGGAAACCGGCAAGATGGGCGAAGAAGACGGCCACGGCGCGGAAGGCGAACTGGATCACTCCATGCTGCTGACCGACCCGAACGAAGCCGCTGACTTCGTCAAGAAAACCGGTGTTGACGCCCTGGCCATCGCTATCGGCACCTCCCACGGCGCTTACAAGTTCACCCAGAAACCGACCGGCAAGGTGCTGCGTATCGACCGCGTGAAAGAAATCCACGAGCGCATCCCCAGCGTACACCTGGTCATGCACGGCTCCTCTTCCGTACCGGAAGATTGGCTCGCCATCATCAACAACTTCGGCGGCGACATGGGCCAGACCTACGGCGTGCCGGTTGAAGAAATTGTTGAAGGCATCAAGAACGGCGTTCGCAAGGTCAACATCGACACCGACCTGCGTATGGCTTCCACCGGCGCGATCCGTAAGCACCTGGCGGAAAACAAGGCCAACTTCGACCCGCGCAAATTCTTCAAGGACGCACAGAAAGCCATGACCGGCATCTGTAAGGACCGCTACGAAGCATTCGGCGCGGCTGGCATGGCTTCCAGGATCAGCAAGATCTACAACCTGGAAGAAATGCAGAAGCGTTACGACAAGGGCGAACTGGACCCGAAAATCAACTAAGATTTCGCGTCAGCACCCATAAAAAAGCGGCCGCAAGGCCGCTTTTTTTTGCGCCAGTCAGCGCAGAAAATATCTTCAGCCCGCCCTGTCAGCGGCTGGCAGCGCGCGTCAACCTGTCATTCACAGCCATCCATTCTGCACCGGATGGAGGCGCCTCAACGAGCAGTGTATCCAGGCGCAAGCGGTCAATTTCACGCAAACGCGCATACAAGTCACGTGCATAACCCGCCGGCGTGCTGTCCATACAGAACAACATTACCCCTTGCAGCAGTGAACGGTTGATCTGCTTATCGCAGCGCTGCAACAACCCGACCCGCTCTCCCTTGGCCAAGTGTTGCTGGGCACTGACGAATGTTTCGCCGGCCTGAACCAAACGCATCGGCGTCCGCGGTGCGTAGTGCGATTTGTGGCTGCCGGGTACGCACGGCGCGTCGGCACGTTCTGACAGCTCAACAGCGCCCCGCCCCAGAACGGTTTCAAGTTCTGCCAGGGTGATGGCGCCTGGGCGAAGAATGCGCGGCATGTCCTGCAGCAAGGAAACAATGGTTGACTCGACGCCATAGCGACAGCTGCCGCCATCGAGAACGAAGTCAACATCGCTGCCGAGGGAATCGCTGACGTGCCGGGCACAGGTAGGACTCACGTGACCAAAGCGGTTGGCCGACGGCGCCACCACTGCACCGCCGAGTTCTTCTAGCAGGCTGAGCGCAACAGAGTGATTGGGCATTCGCAAGGCGACACTCGATTGCCCACCGGTGATTTCCGGCAATACGTCGGGCCGGGCGGGCAATACTAGAGTAAGCGGTCCGGGCCAAAAACGTTCAATCAACCGCTTGCCGGATGCAGGCAGTGAAGTCACCCATTCATCGACCCGGCTTGGATCGCCCAGATGCACGATGAGAGGGTGTGTCGCAGGCCGGCCTTTGACTGTGAAAACACGTTTAATTGCCGTGCTGTTGCGGGCATCTGCTGCCAGACCGTAAACGGTTTCCGTAGGAAGGCCGATCAACCCACCTGCGCGCAGGTGATCGGCCGCAATGCGAATGCTGTCCATCGAATTTTCAGGCTAATCAGTCCGGCCAAACACGGTCGTCATTCAGGTAGATCTTCTTCGGTTCTGCCGGTTTAGCCGGTTTGGCAGCAGGTGCCGGAGCGGGTGCAACCGCTTCAACCGGCTTTGACTCACTGGCAGTCTTGGCGGCTGCTGTGCGCGTTGTACGCGGGCGAGTGGCAGCAGGACTCTGGATGCTAGCTTTCAGTTTGTCCTGCAAAGTGTTCTTGCTCATAAAACCTCCTGTAGGATTGATTCGATTTCCTGTACCGCATCGCGTGCGCGCGGGCCAAGCTGATAGACGCTTTTGCCTTCGAGCATGGCCAGGCGGAAAACGGCTCTGCGCTTTACTGTGGATTGCAGAATAGGCAGCGGCATCTGTCCCAGCACCTGACTCATTGCGCGCGACAGGGCACTTTTGTCTTCCACCTGATTCAACAGCAGCCAGGCTTTCAGGCCCGGATTGCTGCCGCGCGCCTTGTCGATCGCCTGGGAAGCGGACGAGCTGGCCCACAGATCAAGTGGCGAGGGCAAGACGGGAATCAAGGCCTGGTCGACACGCTTGAGAAAGCGGCCGGTGATATTCATGTCAACCGAAGGCGGGCAATCCACCACAACGTAATCAAAACGGCTGGCCAGTTCGTCCAACCGCTCGACGGTGGAGCCGGCATGCACTTCCATGCCCGCACTGACATCGCCGGCAGCCCACTGCGACCAGTGCTGCAAGGCACCCTGAGGGTCGGCATCGAGCAGAGCCACACTACCACGCTGGGCCAGACCGGCAGCCAGATTCAATGCCAGGGTGGATTTGCCGCAGCCCCCCTTGAGATTGGCCAGTGCGAACGTTTTGGCTGATGGCATGGCGTCCCTCAGGCAGCCTGGCCCAGGGCAAGCGTATTGACGTTGCCGGCAAAATCATATTCTTGCGGTTCAAGCTGATCGGCATTGGCACTGATGCTGACACTGACATGCGTTTTGCCGAAATTCAGGTCGGGATAGTAGCCGGTTTTCTCCGACAGATCGGCCAGCCGATCGAGAAAGTCTCGCGTATCGCTATAGCAAGCGAATTCGTAACGGCGAGTCATCATTTTCTGGCGCTTTTCCACTTGCCAGCCATCGATCGCGAGCAATTCCTGAGACATGCTGAGCTCCTTTAAAAGCCATGGCAGGTACAAACCACAGCAGCCGAACTGGCCTGCAACGAATGGACCTTTCTGCCAAAAGGTACTGCGCCGCGAAGATATTCCGACTGGCGCAAATCACGCTCACACTGTATTACTGTATACAAATTAATAAAAGTAAATGTTTTTAATGATAACCATACATTTTAATGTATGAATTGAGACAAGAAATCCCTTATCAATCAAAGCAACAGAATCCACTCACGGAGCAGGGATTTGCGGCAAATGGATAATGTTTTGCGCCTCATTCAGCACAAAATCGTGAAACGCCTGCGCAATAGGGGACAAGCGCTTGCCGCTGCGGGTAACCAGATACCACTCCTTCATGATGGGGAAACCCTCGACGCTCAGAATGGCAATGCGCTTGAGCTCCAATTCGAATTCCAGCGTATGCAGCGAGACGATACCCAGACCGAGACCCGCCATCACGGCGTGCTTGATCGCCTCATTGCGGCTCATTTCCATCGAGGTATTGAGGTGCACATCCCGACTCTGGAAAAAACGCTCAACCGCGTTACGCGTGCCCGAACCGCGCTCGCGCAGGATAAAGTGCTCATCCATCAAGCGCGTCAGCGGGATGCGCTTCTCCTTGACTAAAGGATGATCCGGCCTGGCAATGACGACCAGCGGATTCTGCATGAAAGCCCGATAGGAGAGCGGAATCCCTTCCGGCGGCGTACCCATGATCGCCATGTCGGGAATATTGTCCTGCAAGGCACTCACCACATTCTGCCGGTTGGTCACCTCCAGATGCACCTTGACGCCCGCGTGCTGCTTCATGAACTCGGCCAACAGATAAGGCGCAAAGTACTTGCAGGTGGCCGTTGCCGTAATCGCCAGCGCCCCGCGCTTCACACCCTTCATGTCATCCATCAGCGACTCGATATCGCGGAACTGCTCGGCGATATTGCGACTGAAGTCATACATCTCCCGCCCGGCCTCGGTCAGAAAGATCTTTTTGCCCATCTGCTCAAACAGCGGCAAACCCACCTCATCTTCCAACTGCTTGATCTGAGTTGAAACAGCCGGCTGAGTCAAATGCAGCTCTTCCGACGCGCGCGTAAAGCTGGAGTGACGCGCAACCGCCTCCAACAACTTCAATTGCCTAAAAGTCACGTTCATGGATTACCCCCTAGCAAGCGCCCAAAGTAGGCGCACCAACAGAATCATTCATCATAGATTATGATAACAATAAATATTATTCATTTTCAATTATGATCTCGCGCCCGTAATATCCGTCCCAAGGGCAAAGTTGAAAAACCCTGCCTGACACTCTTAAGGAACTTCTGCATAGCCCCATTGCGGGCTCCGGACAGGTTGAATGGCTGAGTTGACGTGATGTACGGCCATTAGCGTCAACCAGGCTGATCAGCCAACCCGGGCACGCAACGCCGTAGTGGGGCTATTCAGGGGTTCCTAGGAAATCTGTAGATAAGGAAGTCCTGAACAAGTTGTCGCCGCCACTGCGAGGCTTGAAGCAGCCAGATGCAAGGCACGCTTCTTGCCAATGGCCGTAGCCCTTGGCAAGAAGCGTAACGCCGCAGATGGCTGCTTCAAGCCTCGCCCTCCGGGGCGAACAGGACAGCTCGCACTCTGCGTTGCATTTTCTCGACAGGCCACAGCATGCCTTCGAAAACACGCCTTGATTGCAAGCTGCCCTGTACGCCAGTGGTAGCGAAAACTTGTTCAGGACTTCCTCAGCGAAGCAAAAGGAATCCATCCATGAGCCAAGCGACTGAACAAGCTGCGACTCCGCGGTTGAGCGGCCGAGAGGCTGCTATCGCGAGGAGGCAAGCTCTGGCTACGCACGGAAAGGCCGCCCTCAAAGGCACCTCTCCGGCACAGCCAGCGGCACCCGCCCCTCAAGCGCAAACGCCCGCACCGAGTCAGGCAGATGTTTCAAGCACTGTTGTAAGCACGCCTGCTGAAAGCGCTGCTGCAGTTCAGGGTCACACCTGCTCCTGCCAGCACAACAGCACCCGCACCGAGGCATCCACTCCGATTCCTCCGGCACCGGTACCGGCATCACGTCAGCGCCGTATCGAGCAATCGCTGAAAGGTCGCGGCAACGCACCTGCAGCTCGCCCGACCGGCCGTGTACGCCCGGCCCCGCCGAAGGTTGAAGTGGGCACCACGCTGTCCGGTTCCGAAGTAACCGGCACCCAGGTAGAACGCACCACCCGCGTAACCGGCAACGAACCCGGCACCTGCCGCACTGTAACCGGCACCGAATACATCGGCACCGAGCAGTACAGCAAGTTCTGCGGTACATCACCGACGCCGAATGCCGCCAAGGTCGGCGTGTCCACCACCAGCCACGGTCGCTCGGTGACCGGCACTGAAGTGGGCCGTATCGCCAAGGTAACCGGCGACGAAAGCGGTACCTGCAAACGCGTAACCGGTACCGAGTACCTGTCTGCAGAAGAGTCTTCCGCTTTCTGCGGTACGCGTCTGGAGCCGTCCGCCGAAAAGGTCACTGTTGGCCGTACCGCCGGCAGCAACCTGTTTACCGGTGGCGATGCCGACCGCAGCAGCCGTGTAACCGGCGGCGATGCAGGCGCAGGCAGCCGTGTAACCGGGGGCAACTACGCCAATCCCGGCATCCGTCGCGAGCAGGGGGACAGCCTAAAAAAGCCCCAAGCCAGTCACCCGAGCGTTGGCAGCGCGGTGAGAGGCACCCTACCGGTGCTTCCGCCGAGCCGTACCGCCGCTGAAGCTTCTGCTTCTTCACGAGTGACTGGTTCTCGCTACTTAACTGACGATCCGTTCATTTCGACCCAGCGGGCTCAGCCGTTTATGCCGCCCGCCATGGCCGCCCGGATGTTACGGGAAAGTCAGGTAACCGGAATGGTGATGGCTATGCCGAGCAAATTGACAGGTGATGAATATCACGCCAGCAAGCCGGTAACAGGGACTTCGTCCATCGCGGTTGAACATCTGGTGTCGCGCCCTGCCGGCGCAAGCACCGGCCGCACCCTGGGCGAAGCCATCTATGTGCACCCCCGGGCCACAAGCCCGGATGCTGCGGCAGACCTCGGCCACAACCGGCTGATGGATGAACCGCAGGCGCAATTGCCGAGTGGATCGGGTGCGTTTTCCATGACTTCGCCAACCATGGCCGCAGGACAACGCAACCAGGCCCGCATTACCGGCAGTGCTTACGGTGGAGGCAGCGGCCGCATCAGCGGTTCGATGGCCCGGGCCGTAGGACTGGTATCGGGTACACCGGAATTTCGTTATCGCGACGACAGCCAGCCTGTTGCACGCATCGAAGCCCCGGTGGAACAACCTTCGACTGAACGCATTACCGGTGAAGGCCGCGAGCGCACGATTACAGGCGACGCCTGGGATCGCGGCGACCGCGTAACCGGCACCGAAGGTCAGTCTGCAACACGTCGTAATCCGACCTTGCGCGGCATGCCGCCTGTGGTACGACAAACAAGGCAAACGGAAAAGCCGGAAGCAGCGGAAATTCGCATCACCGGTGGTAGCGGTCCGGCAACCAAGGGGGCCACAGTGACCCTCTCTGGTGGAGCACGCGGTTAATTCGGCAGCAGATGAAATTGGATATTCGTTGAAATGAACACTCGTAACCGCCCTGAACATATGAAACAGCCTAGCCAGACTGCACCCGTTGCAATGGCTATGAAGAGCACACCGGTCACGCACGCCATGGCAACAAACATTGTTGCCTCCTGGCCGCAGCGCCCAAGTTTCTGCCCGCCCGGCAGCCACTTGGACTCGCGTGGCGAGTGTGTGCCCGATGCTCAATCGACAGACGGTCACCCGCTGGTACAGGCAGCCCAAAACGCCCGCCTGGCCGAGTACGAGCGCACTGTTCGTGCGCGTTTCGACGGTATCGTGCCGGCTTTGAAGCGTATTTCAGCCTTACAGCACGAGGAAGATTTCGTGCAACGTGGTCAGGAGATTGCGCGGGAGACACTGGGTTTTGTGTTGCCCGCGCAAGTTCTTCAAGACTCCTGGGTTTCTACCCTGGACATGAAACAACTTTACGGATTCAGCGTACTGCATACGTTTCGGGATCTCGCTGCCCAGCTGCCTTTGCCGCTCGACAGCCGTGCCGAAGAAGCAGAAAACATGACGCGCTTTTTAATTGAGTGCGGCTTCCACGAAGTGGATGTCAGCCCCTGTGCCGACGGCCGCCTGAAAGGCCTGCTGCAGTACATCCTGCGCCTGCCGCAGCGTGCCGTACTGCGGGTGCAGTCCCATGCGGGCGCCATGTTCGACGTGGAAGGCAATGTTAAGAAATGGGCCGAAACCGAATTGCGCCGCTTCCGCGAGGGTCTGCCCACGCTACCGGATGCAGGAACCCGCTACCTGAAGATTGCGGTGTACCACTACAGCAGCTCGGACCCGACGCACGAGGGCTGTGCGGCACACGGCAGTAACGAACTGGGCGCCGCCGAAGCGGCATTGAACAAACTGAAGGCTTTGCGTACCGCTATTGAAAACGGCTTCTGCTGCGGCGCTTCGCTGGCGACTCTGCTGATCGGCGTGGATACCGACACCGACAGCATCAAGATTCACATCCCCGACAGTAAGGGTGAAATGAGTCTGTATCGCCTGGTAGACAACGCCGAGCTGTTTGAGGCCACGAAAAACATGAATGCGGCACAAGCGCGCGAATACATTCTCGCCGCCATCGACAAGGCTGCCCAGACTGTGGGCTGGGGCCAGGGCGAGGGCGCGCCGGAAGCAGGCATGCGCCGCCTGATCGCCCGCCTGTTCGAGAACAACTGCTCGCAGATCGCTTATGTAAAGAGCGAACACGGCGGGCGCTACCAGGACATCGGCCACCAGGAACGTTTTATTTGTGTGGGCGAAGGATTTGATGAATTGCAGCTGCGCAACCTGACTTATCTGGCGCAACTGTACACGGTGGAAGAAGGCGCAAAGGACCTGGATGTCGGCATCAAGATTTTTACCGGGCTGAATATCCGTCGCGGTTTGCCGGCCCCCATCGCCATCCACAACCGTTATGACGCAGGCGTGCCGGGCGCGCGTGAGCGAGCGATTGAGCGTTGCAAACGCATTCACGACGCTATCCACAACCGCTACCGGAGCCTGGTTGAGCAAGGACTGATCGTGTGCGGCCTGACAATTCAGGCCAAGACGCCGGGCAGCCCGCTGGAAGTAGTCGAATTGGTTGATGAACCGGTTGGACATTGATGGAAACGCCGGATGTATGGCGTTTCCATGCCGGGCGCGGAAGCGCCAGGTCGCTCAATGATGCAAGTCATTGAAGGCGTGAGGTTATGCGGACCTGTGCCGCGTAACCGTCCGACCGACTGATTCCTCAAGGAAGAAGTCGGAATTTACTGAGGTGAAGCAATGAAAATCATGCGCGTAGAAAAAACGCTCGTTTCGACGAATCGGGTGCAGGAAATGGGCAACCGCCCGCTCCTGGTGGTGCAGGAAAAAACCGGCGGCGCCCGCAGCGTGGCGGTCGATGCCATCGGCTGCATCCCCGGCGACTGGGTGATCTGCGTGGGCAGCTCGGCTGCGCGCGAAGCGGCCGGCGCCAAGGACTTCCCCAGTGATCTGACCATCATCGGCATCATCGATCACTGGCAGGAGAGCTGACATGGAAATCATGCGTGTGGTGTCCGACCTGGTCGTCACGCGGCGGATTCCCGGACTGCTGACCAGTTCGCTGCTGATACTGGCAGACCAGAAAGGCAAGTTGTCTGTGGCAGTGGATCCGGTGGGTGTGCCGCCGGGCAAATGGGTGATTACAGTGGCCGGCTCTGCGGCGCGTTACGCGGCCGGCAACTACAAGATACTGACCGACCTGACCGTAGCCGGAATCATCGATCAGTGGGAAGAAGACGCACCGGCCAAGTGAAGGTGGTCTGTTTAGGGTTAAGACGAAGTTTTATTTAAAGGAGCATCAAAATGGCAAATGGTATGACTGGTATTGCACTGGGCATGATTGAAACCCGCGGTCTGGTTCCGGCGATTGAAGCCGCCGACGCCATGACCAAGGCGGCTGAAGTCCGTCTGATCGGCCGCCAGTTCGTCGGCGGCGGTTACGTGACCGTGCTGGTGCGCGGCGAAACCGGTGCGGTAAACGCCGCTGTACGTGCCGGTGCTGATGCCTGCGAACGCGTCGGTGACGGCCTGGTCGCTGCGCACATCATCGCCCGCGTGCACAGCGAAGTTGAAGGCATCCTGCCGACCGCCTAAGTAAATGCTGATTTATTCCAGTTCGTAATAAATCAGCCGGACGGATGCGCGGCACATGTCCGCACATCCTTACGCCTTCAATGACTAACGTCATTGAGCGGCTGGGCGATCAACCCGTCCAGCAGGAAGCGCCAATAAATAAGCGCTTCCAGAAGGCAAGTAATTCGTTTCATCACTGAAGCATCACACATTTTAGGAGAAACAAAATGGCAAATGGTATGACTGGTATTGCACTGGGCATGATTGAAACCCGCGGTCTGGTGCCGGCAATTGAAGCCGCTGACGCAATGACCAAGGCCGCTGAAGTCCGTCTGATCGGCCGTCAATTCGTCGGCGGTGGTTACGTGACCGTGCTGGTACGCGGCGAAACCGGTGCGGTAAACGCAGCTGTACGTGCCGGCGCTGATGCGTGCGAACGCGTAGGTGACGGCCTGGTCGCTGCTCACATCATCGCCCGTGTTCACAGCGAAGTTGAAGGCATCCTGCCGACCACCAACGATGCACCGATTCTGTAATTTGATTGCGTAAATTTTTAGATTCAGGAGAAACAAAATGGCTACTGGAATGAATGGTATTGCACTGGGCATGATTGAAACCCGCGGTCTGGTGCCGGCGATTGAAGCCGCTGACGCAATGACCAAGGCCGCTGAAGTCCGTCTGATCGGCCGTCAATTCGTCGGTGGCGGTTACGTGACCGTGCTGGTGCGCGGCGAAACCGGTGCGGTAAACGCCGCTGTACGTGCTGGCGCTGATGCGTGCGAACGCGTGGGTGACGGCCTGGTCGCTGCGCACATCATCGCCCGCGTTCACAGCGAAGTTGAAGGCATTCTGCCCTCCCCCGAAGGCAAGTAATTCGTTGTATCACTGAAGCATCACACATTTTAGGAGAAACAAAATGGCAAATGGTATGACTGGTATTGCACTGGGCATGATTGAAACCCGCGGTCTGGTGCCGGCAATTGAAGCCGCTGACGCAATGACCAAGGCCGCTGAAGTCCGTCTGATCGGCCGTCAATTCGTCGGCGGTGGTTACGTGACCGTGCTGGTACGCGGCGAAACCGGTGCGGTAAACGCAGCTGTACGTGCTGGCGCTGATGCCTGCGAACGCGTAGGTGACGGCCTGGTGGCTGCGCACATCATCGCCCGCGTTCACAACGAAGTTGAAGGCATCCTGCCGACCGCTAACGCTTAGAACTGCACGATGAACATGAAAAGAGTGTCCTGAACCAGTCTTCCGGACACTCCATGGTTCAAAGGAAGGAGCAAGCATGTTAATGGATACACGTCTGATCGGTTACCTCAACCGAGCGACTGGCCATGAACTGGGTGCCATTCAGCAATACCTTGCGCAGGCAAGGCTGTGTGAATTGTGGGGATTGACCGACTTCAGTCGGCAATTCGCCGAGGATTCCAGAGAAGAAATGGGGCATTTAAGCGATCTGATGGATGCCCTGCTTCGACTCGGTGTGACGCCCCAGGCATCACATGTTCCCGCTGTTCGACTGGGACGCACGCTCGAACAGATGCTGGAAATCGACCGCCAGGTCGAGTACGACGCCATTCGGCTGTACGAAGAGGCGGTGGACTACTGCGCACGACGGCGTGATACCGCGCACCAAGCGCTGTTTGACCGAATTCTGCATGAAGAGCTGGAACATTTGAACACGCTGGACCAGCTCATCAGCCGCGCGAAGGCTGCCTGACAGGGCAGTCGTCACACGGCGGCATCACCCGCTGTGCCTGCCGATTCGAGCAGCCCAGCCAGCAGTACGCGGCACAGCCGAGGGATGACCCCCGCGGCAAACCGCAAGCCGGACCCTTACCCAGGGCCCTTACTGCAAACCCATGGAAATTCAGCCACTGCTGCACTGTGCAAGTGCAGCAGCAGGCCTCTGCTACGCCGGGCAACCACGAGTTGCCGCGAATACAAGCAAACAGAAGAAACCGTGATTCACGGATCGAACAGGCCGCTGAAAAACGTCGAACGTGTGGGCCAACGAGCCGGGCACAACCGTTTTTCGACCACCTGCTAACGAGCAGCAACTTGAATGGATTAATCGGAGCATAGTATGTCGTACTCCACAAATATGCTTATTCCGGGCCTGGCCGTCGCAGCGCCGGCGCTTTATCTTCTAGTGGGTTTAACACCGGCAGCGTTTGCCAACCGCCGGCCGCGCACCATGGTGCGCCTGACGCTGGCTGGCGCTGTAATTGCACTGGCCTGCGCCGTGCTGGCCGTGACCGCACATTTATTCAACTCCACCCACTCCTGGGTGCTGCATTCATTCAAGCTGCCCAATAACCTGGGTGTCTTTTCCGTCAACATCTATTTCAATGCCGTCACGGCCTTGATGCTGTTGCTGGTGTCGTTCGTCGGCGTCATCGTGACGAATTATGCAAAAAACTACATGGAAGGCGACGTCGACCGCGGACGCTTCCACAAATGGCTGGCGCTGACCCTGTTCGCCATTCTGACGCTGATTCTATCGGGCAACCTGCTGTTTTTCGTGCTCGCCTGGATCGCCACCAGCCTGTGCCTGCACAAACTGCTGGTGTTTTACGGCGAGCGCCGGGCAGCCGTTTTGTCGGCCCACAAGAAATTCATCGCCAGCCGTATCGGCGACCTGAGCCTGGTTATCGCTGTGGCCTTGATCGGTACCACGCTCAACACCCTGGATTTCGACCTGATGGCGCAGAAAATGGCTGCCATGCAGGGTGAGTTGCCGACCGCACTGAAAGCGGCTGCCATGCTCATCGTGGCGGCTGCCGGCCTCAAATCGGCCCAGTTCCCGTTCCACGGCTGGCTAATCCAGGTAATGGAAGCTCCCACTCCGGTATCGGCCCTGCTGCACGCCGGCATTGTCAACGCCGGCGCATTCCTCGTCCTGCGCATGACCCCGGTTGTGTCGCACTATGAGCCGGCATTGTTCGCGCTGTCGCTGGTCGGCCTGGTTACTCTGGCGCTGGCCTCGCTGATCATGCTCACGCAAACCAGCATCAAGGTATCGCTCGCCTGGTCGACCACCGCGCAAATGGGCTTCATGCTGCTCGAATGCGGGCTGGGCCTGTACAGTCTCGCCATGTTGCACCTGGTGACTCACTCGCTGTACAAAGCGCACGCCTTCCTCGCGTCCGGCAGCGGTGTGGATGCCTTCCGCGGCCCCCAATTGCCGAAAACGGGTAAAGATTTCCGCTTTGGCCGCCTGCTGCTGGCCATGATGGCGGCCGTACTCATCGTCGGCGGCGTTGGCAGTGTCTTCGGTTTGAATCTGCACGAACAGCCGGCATTGCTGGCAGCGGCTTTCGTGGTGGCCATGGCCAGCACCCAGCTGTTGTTTCACACCGCCAATGAAGCCGGTGAAAACAATCTCTGGCTGCCGGGTCTGGCGCGCATCGCACTCGTGAGCGTCGCCTATTTTTCACTGGAAACGCTGTTCACTGCCGTCATCCGCGACAGCGTCGCTCCCGTTGCCAATAGCGGCAGCCCGCTGCAATACGCCTTGACAGGCCTGGTCATCATCACGTTTGCCGCATTGTTGACGATGCAGCAGATTCTCAAGTATTACCCGGCACTGCTGGGCAAAGGAATTTACGTGCATCTGCACAACGGCCTGTACATCGACGTGTTCATCACCCGCGTCATTGAACGCCTGTGGCCGAGTCCGACACCGCTGATTTTCAGCGAACCGGCCCCTTTTGCCCCCATCCCGACCCATGGAGATCCATCATGACGAAATCGCTTGCCCAGGCTGTCAAAGCGCATGATCCGCTCCCTGCCAACAAGGAAAACACGCGTCCTCGGGCCGATAACGGGGCCTCATCCCGGCTGATCGACATGAGCGAACTCGATCGTCTGATCAACGACGCCTGTCGCCGCATTGCCCCGCTGTGGCCGCTGGAAAACTTTGTCGCCGTCAATCCGTTCTTCGGCATGACGGACCTCAGTTTTCAGGCTGCATCGGACACGATTGCGCGCATTACCGGCAACTCGCTCTACATGTCGCGTGACTACTACCGTGAACAACTGGAAAGCGGACGCATCAGCGAACAGGACCTGCAGCAGGCCATCGTTCGCTGCGGCAGCACGCTCGACCTGCATGTACTGCACACCGCCCTGACCCAGCCGGCGCCGCGCCCCAAGCTGGGCATGGCGCAGGTGAGCGAAGTACTCGAACGGGTGGAAGGCGGTCTGTGGTCCAGCTTCGTGACCGAACGCATCAGCCTGCACTGCGCCGCCTACTTTGATCTGGGCCAGGCGGTATTGCCGCTGCCCTGGCGCAATCTGTCGCTGTACGACGCCTGGCGCGAAACCGCCAAGATTGACCTCAGCCCGCGCATGATGGGGCTGAAAAACTTCCGCCCCCAGGTCGCCGCCCTGCCGGACGATCCGCGCGCGGTCATTGCCCTGGCCATCCAGGTACTGGGCGTACCCGATCAGGCAGTCGAGCGCTATCTGCACGCTTCCTTATTGAGTGTAGGCGGCTGGGCAGCGTGGACCCGCTATCTGCTCATGCAGGCGGAACTGGCCGGCCAATCCGATCAGACCATGATCAACCTGCTCGCCATCCGCCTGGCGTGGGACCTGCTGTTGTACCAGAACCGCTCCACCCCCGCGCTGATCGCCCGCTGGCAGGATATGCTGGCCGCCAGCATGCGGCCGCCCTCGGCAAAACGCCAGGCCGCCGCTGAAATCGACCGCGTGCTGCTGTGCGCCATGGAAATCGGCTTCCAGCGCACTGTGCTCGAAGGCTTGTCCAACACCCCGTCCAGCACTGCCAAAGCGGCAACCCGACCGGATGTGCAGGCCGCCTTCTGTATCGACGTGCGCTCCGAGGTCTTCCGCCGCGCGCTGGAAACCGTCGCACCGACCAGCCAGACCGTTGGCTTTGCCGGCTTCTTCGGCATTTTCATCGAATACGTTCCGCTCGCTGCCGCTTCCGGTCGCCGCCACGTGCCAGTGATTTTCAATCCGACCTACTGCATCCACGAAACAGCCAAACACGAAGACAGCGCCGCGTTGATTACCCAGCGCCGCCGCAAAATCAGCCTGAGCAAGGCCTGGAAGGGCTTCAAGTTCTCCGCTTCGTCCTGCTTCTCGTTTGTCGAATCCAGCGGCCTGCTGTACCTGCAGAAACTGGTTACCGACAGCCTCGGCTGGAGCCGCCCGGTGGACGATCCGCATAGCCAGGGCCTGAGCAAGGACGTGGTGCAACGGATCGGGCCGTCGCTCAATGCCCGGACTGTCGCAGACGACTGCACCAGTCCGCTCACTCACGGCATTCCCCCCGCAGAGCGGATCAACAATGCCGAGCGCATCCTGCGCGGCATGTCGCTGACCGGCAATTTCGCCCGGCTGGTGGTGCTGGCCGGCCACGGCAGCAGCTCGGTCAACAACCCGCACGCCACGGGCCTCGACTGCGGCGCCTGCGCCGGTCAGACGGGGGAAGCCAGCGCGCGCGTGGTGGTGGCCCTGATGAACGACCCCGCCGTTCGCACAGGCCTCACTGAACGAGGCATCGAGATTCCGCAGGACACCTGGTTCGTGGCCGCCCTGCACGACACGACCACCGATGAAGTGGCCCTGTTCGACACGGAAAACGTGCCGGTACAGTTCGGCGCCGAACTCACCCGTCTGCAACAATGGCTGGAACAGGCCGGCGACCTGGCGCGCATGGAACGCGCGGCTTTGCTGGGCCTGGCCGGGCTGACCGACAAACAGGTCGAGGCCAGCGTGCTGCGCCGCAGCCGCGACTGGTCGCAAATTCGCCCGGAATGGGCGCTGGCCAACAATGCCGCCTTCATCGCCGCCCCCCGTACGCGGACGACCCACATCGATCTGGCCGGGCGCGCCTTCCTGCACGACTACGACTGGCAGCAGGACAACGAATTCAAGATACTCGAGCTGATCATGACCGCTCCGATGGTGGTGGCCAACTGGATCAACATGCAGTATTACGGCTCGGTGATCGACAACCGGCACTTCGGCAGCGGCAACAAGGTATTGCACAACATTGTCGGCGGCGCCATCGGCGTGCTCGAAGGCAATGGCGGCGATCTGCGGGTGGGCCTGCCCATGCAATCGCTGCATGACGGCAAACGCTGGATTCACGAACCGCTACGCCTGAGCGTTTATCTGGAAGCACCGCAAGCAGCCATCGACGACATCATCGAACGGCACAGCCTGGTGCGTCAATTGGTGGACAACCAGTGGCTGCATATCTTCCAGCTGGACGGCAACACGGTTTACCGGCGCGCCGCAGCGCAGAACTGGGAGCGCCTGTAAGCGATTATCTGCCCCTGGCCGAGCCCATCAGCGAAGCGGCCTCCTCCAGCATGAAGCGCTTGAAGGCCAATGCCACCGAGGTGAGCCGTTTGCCGCGGCGGTGCACGATGTACCAGTAGCGCTTGATGGGCAGGCCCTCGACATTGAGTACTGCCAGGCGGTTGGCTTCCAATTCCAGCTCCACGGTATACAGTGACACGACGCTCAGGCCCAGGCCTGCCTGTACCCCCTGTTTGATGGCCTCGCTACTGTTCATCTGCATGCCCTGCTGGATGTGCACATGGTGCTTGCTGAAATAGCGCTCCATGGCGATGCGGGTACCGGAGCCGGGTTCGCGTACCAGAAAGGTTTCCTGCTCCAGGCGCAACAGCGGGATATTGCGTTCGGCGACAAGCGGGTGATTGACCGGCGCGATCACCACCAGCGGGTTCTCCACGAAGGACTCGGCCACCAGATCGAGTCCTTCAGGCGGCTGGCCCATGATCGCCAGTTCGATCTCGTTGTTTTCCAGTTCCTCCAGCAAAGCCTGGCGGTTGGTCACATCGAGGCTCACAGTAACCGTTGGAAAGCGCTGGCTGAATGCCGCCAGCAACTGCGGCGCCACGTAGTTGGCGGTACTGGCCACGGCAATTTTCAGCTTGCCGCGCTGCAGGCCCTTCAGCTCCAGCATCACCGACGCCGCTTCGGTCAGCAGCTCTGAAATCTCGCGGCTGTAGTGGTACAGCTCCTGGCCGGCTTCGGTGAGATAGATTTTTTTGCCCAGCTGCTCAAACAGCGGGATGCCGACGTTTTCCTCCAGTTGCCGCATCTGCATGGAAACGGCCGGCTGCGACAGGTGCAGCTCTTCCGCCGCGCGGGTGAAGCTGAGGTTACGCGCAACAGAAGAAAAAACGCTTAACTGGCGAAAAGTAACGTGCAGCATGCAGTTTCCTCGATTTTTCAAAGGAGTAGACTATAACTATAGCCCGCCCGTCTCTACGGGGGCAGAGCCAAAGATCATAAGTAATATATTATCATAACAATCAATATTATTGACTGTTACTTATATCGATGCCTCTGTATAGTTCAACCCATGTCTCGATAGCTGACATGCACTGATTGATTTTTTGATTCTTAATTGGAGGTTGTTATGGCCGTAAAAACATACAACGCCGGTGTGAAGGAATACCGCCAGACTTACTGGATGCCTGAATACACCCCGCTGGACACCGATATTCTGGCTTGCTTCAAGATCACCCCGCAGGCGGGCGTTGATCGTGAAGAAGCTGCCGCCGCTGTAGCCGCTGAATCTTCTACCGGTACCTGGACCACCGTTTGGACCGATCTGCTGACCGACCTGGACTACTACAAAGGCCGCGCCTATGCTATCGAAGACGTACCGGGCGACGACACCTGCTTCTACGCTTTCATCGCTTACCCGATCGACCTGTTCGAAGAAGGTTCCGTTGTAAACGTCTTTACCTCCCTGGTCGGCAACGTATTCGGCTTCAAGGCCGTACGTGCCCTGCGTCTGGAAGACGTGCGCTTCCCGATCGCCTACGTTAAGACCTGTGGCGGCCCGCCGCACGGTATCCAGGTCGAGCGCGACATGATGAACAAGTACGGCCGTCCGATGCTGGGTTGTACCATCAAGCCCAAGCTCGGTCTGTCCGCCAAGAACTACGGCCGTGCCGTATACGAATGTCTGCGTGGCGGTCTGGACTTCACCAAGGACGACGAGAACGTCAACAGCCAGCCGTTCATGCGTTGGCGTCAGCGTTTCGACTTCGTAATGGAAGCGATCGAAAAGTCTGAACGTGAAACCGGCGAACGCAAAGGTCACTACCTGAACGTGACCGCTCCGACCCCGGAAGAAATGTACAAGCGTGCTGAATACGCCAAGGAAATCGGCGCGCCGATCATCATGCACGACTACATCACCGGTGGCTTTACCGCCAACACCGGTCTGGCTAACTGGTGCCGCGACAACGGCATGCTGCTGCATATCCACCGCGCCATGCACGCTGTACTGGACCGTAACCCGCACCACGGCATCCACTTCCGCGTGCTGACCAAGATTCTGCGTCTGTCCGGTGGTGACCACCTGCACTCCGGTACCGTAGTAGGTAAGCTGGAAGGCGACCGTGAAGCCACCCTGGGCTGGATCGACATGATGCGCGACAGCTTCGTTAAAGAAGATCGCAGCCGCGGCATCTTCTTTGACCAGGACTGGGGCTCCATGCCGGGCGTTCTGCCGGTTGCTTCCGGCGGTATTCACGTATGGCACATGCCGGCTCTCGTGACCATCTTCGGTGACGACTCCGTACTGCAGTTCGGTGGCGGTACCCTGGGTCACCCGTGGGGTAACGCTGCCGGCGCCGCTGCTAACCGCGTAGCGCTGGAAGCTTGTGTGGAAGCACGTAACCGCGGTGTTGCCATCGAGAAAGAAGGCAAGGAAGTTCTGACCAAGGCTGCCGCAAACAGCCCGGAACTGAAGATCGCCATGGAAACCTGGAAAGAGATCAAGTTCGAGTTCGACACCGTCGACAAACTGGACGTGGCTCACAAGTAAGCGTTGGCAGTATCCCTGTTGTCTGGCGGCCGCCTGAAAGCCGCCGCCAGCGGCAGACTGTTCACTGAATGCTTTCCTGAAAGGAATACAAATGTCTGAAGTTATGGATTACAAAAGCCGTCTGAGCGATCCCGCCAGCCGCAAATTCGAAACTTTCTCTTACCTGCCGGCCATGTCTGCTGAAGACATCCGCAAACAGGTTGAGTACATCGTTAGCAAGGGCTGGAACCCGGCTATCGAACATACCGAACCGGAACACCTGATGGATTCCTACTGGTACATGTGGAAACTGCCGATGTTCGGTGAAACCGACGTCAACAAGATCCTGAGCGAAGCTGAAGCGTGTCACAAATCCAACCCGAACAACCACGTTCGCCTGGTTGGCTACGACAACTTTGCTCAAAGCCAGGGCGCTGCGATGGTGATTTACCGCGGTAAAACCGTGTAAATTCACCCGACGGCGAGCTGAAACAGCCCCCGTCGTGCACCGAATCCGTGGTTAGACACAGCTTCTGGGCATGGCGGGGGTTTGTTTTACCTCAAAGACGCCGTAACAACGACCTCTTTGAGGGGAAACATCCCCACCTGACTGATATAGACCTTATCTTCGAAAGGACAGCGAAATGAGCGACATCATGGAGCAGTATCGCGTTAAAAAAGAGCCTTACTACCGCGCTGTAGCGGATGAAGTAGCACTGTATGAAGCCGCCTACTCCGTGCGCATGCCGATGATGCTGAAAGGCCCGACCGGTTGCGGTAAAACCCGTTTTGTCGAATACATGGCCTGGAAACTGGGCAAGCCCCTCATCACCGTAGCCTGTAACGAAGATATGACCGCCTCCGATCTGGTCGGCCGTTTCCTGCTGGATGCCAACGGCACCCGCTGGCAGGATGGCCCGCTGGCCATCGCCGCCCGCTACGGCGCCATCTGCTATCTGGACGAAGTGGTTGAGGCCCGTCAGGACACCACCGTGGTGATCCACCCGCTGACCGACGCCCGTCGCGCGCTGCCGCTGGAAAAAAAAGGCGAACTGATCGAAGCCCATCCGGACTTCCAGCTGGTGATCTCCTACAACCCGGGCTACCAGAGCCTGATGAAGGATCTGAAGCAGTCCACCAAGCAGCGTTTCGGCGGTCTGGACTTCAACTATCCGGAACACGGAATCGAACAGGAAATCGTGGCGCACGAAGGCCATGTCAATGCCGAAGTGGCCGACAAACTGGTTTCCATCGCCGAACGCGCGCGTAACCTGAAAGGCCACGGCCTGGACGAAGGCATCTCCACCCGTATGCTGATTTATGCGGCATCGCTGATCTCCAAGGGCGTTGAACCCAGCGCTGCCTGCCGTGTGGCCCTGGTTCGTCCGATTACCGACGATCCGGACATGCGCGACGCGCTGGATGCAGCTGTAAGCACCTATTTCTAGAGTAAGCGGTGAACCGCAAGGGGTGAACGGTTTACTGTTCACCGCTCACCGCTCACTGCTAACTGTTTACTGCTCTCTATCCACCCGAACTGGGGAGGAACCATGTCAATCCATCTTGAAGATTACGAGGAACACCTCGGTCAGCTGACCGACCACTCGCGCGAGATTCTCGCCGCGACGTGGCAGGATGCCGCACGCGTGTTCAGCCCGCGCGGCCTGCAAAACTATCTGGATGGCGCCGTCTCCCTCAAGAACCTGGGACGCGGTCACGAACTGGTTGCCACCTATATCGAGAACGCCCCGCCCATCGCCCGCCTGGTGGGTGAAGACGTGGTGCCCGATCTGGTGGTCGCCGCCATGACCATGGCCTCCAAAACCAGCGGCACGGTTATCGACCTGATGCTGTCGACCGCGCCGTTTGCCGCCGAGCGTCTGGGCGACGCCGAGTTGTTCAAGAAGTACCTGCAGCTGATCAACACACTGTTGGCCAGCGCGCCGCGCGGCGTCAAGCCCATGCTGGACAGCCTGGAAAAACTGTTTTCCCAGCTCACCCTGGGCGGTCTGCGCCGCTGGGCGACCTGGGGCGCCCAGGCACACCGTACCAATTACGAAGAGCAGGTGCGCTACTTCAGCCTGCTCACGCCGGAATCGCTGGCGATCATGCAGCAGGAACGCAAGGGCACGCTGTTCGTCGACGTTCATCGTCGTATCAACATGTACCTGCGTGCGCTGTGGGCGCGCGACTTCTTCATGCGTCCCACTTCCGGCGACTTTGAGAAGCGTGAAGGCTACAAGCCGTACATCGAGAACTATCTGCTGCACATTCCCGATGCTTACGACGATTTCATCGTAAAAGATGCCAACGACAACGTCACCCTGCACGTCGACGGCCTGGAAATGTACCGTGCCGCCACCGCACACTGTGCCGCGCACATGGTCTACACCACCACGCCGATTTCGGCGGAAGGCATCAACACCTTCCAGATGGCCGTGATCAGCGTCATTGAAGATGCCCGTGTAGAACGCATTGCCATCAACAAATTCCCCGGTCTGGCGCAACTGTGGTCCAAGCTGCATCTGGCCACGGCGGACCAGAGCAAGAGCCTCGGCGATTACCTCAACCGTATCGCCCGCGCCCTGCTCGACGCGGACTATGTGGACGATCACCCGATCATCGTCAAGGCACGCGAACTGTTTGCCGCCGAACAGCACCGGCTGGAAGACAACCAGCTGTCGTGGGATATCGGCGTACAGCTGGCACACGAGCTGTACCAGCTGAAACTCGGCTTCTCGCCGAGCAAGGACGTCCTGCGCGCGCCCTACCTGGACGACAACCGCTATTTCTGGGAATTCGAAGAATTCGACATGGACAAGGCGGCGGCAGCCGGTTACGACACCGTGCAGCAGGTGCGCAAGTACGTCAGCGTGATGGAAATGGTCAACGAGATCGACACCGAACTCGCCGGCGACGACGCACAGGAAATCTGGGTACTGCCGACCGAACTCTACCCGTATGAAAATATCGGCGACGAGTCCGGCGGCCAGTCCTGGAACGAAATGGAAGGCAAGGAACCCCTGTCCGCGCCTTACCACTACCCGGAATGGGATTACCAGATCCAGCTGGAGCGTCCGACCTGGACCACGGTGATGGAAAAGCGCGCGAAAAACGGCGAACTGGAAATCATCGAGAACATCGCCGCACAGTACAAGCGCGAAATCCAGCGCATGAAATTCCTGCTCGATGCCATGCAACCGCAAGGCGTGCAGCGTATCCGCAAGCTGGAAGACGGCGACGAGGTGGATATCAACGCGGCCATCCGTTCCATGATCGAAATGCGCATGGGCATGCAGCCCGATCCGCGCATCATGATGCGCTCGGTGCGCAAGACGCGCGATATTTCCGTGATGGTTCTGGTCGACCTGTCCGAATCCACCAACGACAAGGTGGCCGGCCAGGACCACACCGTGCTCGACCTGACCCGCCAGGCCTGCGTGCTGCTGGCCGACGCCATTAGTAAAATCGGCGACCCGTTCGCCATCCACGGCTTCTGCTCCGACGGCCGTCACGACGTGGAATACTACCGCTTCAAGGACTTCGACCAGCCCTACGACGACACGCCCAAGGCGCGCCTCGCCGGCATGACCGGCCAGTTGTCCACCCGTATGGGCGCGGCCATCCGCCATGCCACGCACTACCTGAAGCAGCAGCGTTCGTCGAAGAAGCTGATGCTCGTCATCACCGACGGCGAACCGGCCGACATCGACGTGCGCGATCCGCAGTATCTGCGCAACGACACCAAGAAAGCCGTAGAAGAAGCCGGCCGCAACGGCGTCATCACCTACTGCATGAGCCTGGACCCGCGTGCCGACCAGTACGTGTCACGCATTTTCGGCGCCCGCAACTACATGGTGGTCGACCAGGTAGAGCGTTTGCCGGAAAAACTGCCCCTGTTGTACGCTGGTTTAACTCGTTAAACCAGCGGGGGTAGTTTTCAGTGAAGGCTAACCGGCAATGCCGGTTAAGCGGCGCAAGCCGCGGCCGGAACTAGAAGTTGCCGCTGTTGTACGCAGGCTTAACCCGTTAAGCCTGCAGCGGCCACTTCCGGCGTAGGCTAACTTGCACAGCAAGTTAAGTCGCGTAGCGACGGCCGGAACTAAAAGTCGCTCCTCTACGCGGGCCTTACCCGCTAAGCAGCAAACGCTGTCAATCAGGGCCATGATCCGGCAGGATCATGGCCCTGACATTTTTTACCGCCCAAATTTCCACGCCCGCCTGGGTTCCTCCGAACGCGCCACGCGTTTCGCCTCGCTCTGTACAAATTCCGCAAAGGCCTGTGCCGCCGGGCTCAGCCGCTTACCCTGCCGCTGTACCAGGTACCATTGGCGCATGAGGGGAAAACCCTGCACATCCAGAATGCACAGGTTACGTGTCGCCAGCTCGCCGTGCTGTGACACCACCCCCACGCCCAGGCCGGCTTCCACCGCCTGCTTGATCGCCTCGTTCTTGTTCATTTCCATCGCCGCCTTAAGCTTCAGGCCATTGGCTTCGAAGAATTTCTCCACCACATTGCGCGTGCCCGAGCCCGGCTCACGGCCGAGGAACGGCTCTTCGGCCAAGCGCTCAAGTGGGATGTCATGCGCCTTGGCAAGCGGATGGTTGGGCGAGGCAATCACTACCAGCGGGTTCTCCAGAAAAGGCTGCGCTTCCAGATCATGCCCTTCGGGCGGCTGTCCCATCAGCACCAGGTCGACGCTGTTTTCGGCCAGCTGCTGCAGCAGTGTCTCGCGGTTTACCGCATTCAGGTTTACGCGTACATCCGGATGAGTCTGGCGGAACGCGGCAATCAACCGCGCAGCCAGATAACTGGCGGAACTGGCCACCGACACGGTCAGGCTGCCGCCCTTCATACCCTGTAAATCCGCCAGGGCATTTTCCAGGTTGGCCAATTCGCGGTGCACGGCCCGGCTGGTTTCCAGCACTTCGCGGCCGGCTTCGGTGAGGTAAATACGCTTGCCGATATGCTCGAACAGGGGCAGGCCAAGCGAATCTTCCAGTTGCTTGACCTGCATCGATACCGCCGGCTGCGTCAGATGCAGCTCAGCGCTGGCGCGCGAGAAGCTGCCGCATTGTGCAACGGCCTCAAGAATGTCGAGTTGGCGGAGTGTCAGTCTTAACATCGGACAGATATATAAGAATAAGTTTGATATCGTATCATAATTACTGAATATTTCTTATAAACCCTATCGCGTATAGTGGCGTCTGATTTATTACGGCTAAATCAACCAAGCTATTCATTTTCAATCTGGAGATTCAATTGGATCAGTCCGCACGCTATGCAAACCTCGACCTGAAGGAAGAGGACCTCGTTAAGAATGGCAAGCACATTCTGGTTGCCTACAAAATGAAACCGAAAGCCGGTCACGGCTACCTGGAAGCAGCTGCTCACTTCGCCGCTGAATCCTCCACCGGTACCAACGTTGAAGTTTCCACCACCGACGACTTCACCAAGGGTGTTGACGCGCTGGTGTACTACATCGACGAAGCCACCGAAGACATGCGCATCGCTTACCCGATCGAACTGTTCGACCGCAACGTAACCGACGGCCGCTTCATGCTGGTTTCCTTCCTGACTCTGGCTATCGGTAACAACCAGGGCATGGGCGACATCGAACACGCCAAGATGATCGACTTCTACGTACCGGAACGCGCTATTCAGATGTTCGACGGCCCGGCTACCGACATCTCCAACCTGTGGCGTATCCTGGGTCGTCCGGTTAAGGACGGCGGTTACATCGCCGGTACCATTATCAAGCCGAAACTGGGCCTGCGTCCGGAACCGTTCGCCAAGGCTGCTTACCAGTTCTGGCTGGGTGGCGACTTCATCAAGAACGACGAACCGCAAGGCAACCAGGTTTTCTGCCCGCTGAAGAAAGTACTGCCGCTGGTTTACGACGCAATGAAGCGTGCGCAAGACGAAACCGGTCAAGCCAAGCTGTTCTCCATGAACATCACCGCTGACGACCACTACGAAATGCTGGCCCGTGCTGACTACGCGCTGGAAGTATTCGGTCCGGACGCAGACAAGCTGGCCTTCCTGGTTGACGGCTACGTGGGCGGCCCCGGCATGGTGACCACCGCGCGTCGTAACTACCCCGGCCAATACCTGCACTACCATCGTGCCGGTCACGGTGCGGTGACTTCTCCGTCCGCCAAGCGTGGTTACACCGCGTTTGTACTGGCCAAGATGTCCCGTCTGCAAGGCGCTTCCGGTATCCACGTGGGTACCATGGGCTACGGCAAGATGGAAGGCGATGCCGACGACAAGATCATCGCTTACATGATCGAGCGCGACGAGTGCCAGGGTCCGGTGTACTTCCAGAAATGGTACGGCATGAAGCCCACCACCCCGATCATCTCCGGTGGCATGAACGCTCTGCGTCTGCCGGGCTTCTTCCAGAACCTGGGCCACGGCAACGTGATCAACACCTCCGGCGGCGGTTCTTACGGCCACATCGACAGCCCGGCTGCTGGCGCGATCTCCCTGCGTCAGTCTTACGAGTGCTGGAAAGCCGGTGCCGACCCGATCGAATTCGCGAAAGAGCACAAAGAATTTGCTCGCGCATTCGAATCCTTCCCGGGCGACGCCGACAAGCTGTACCCGGGCTGGCGCGAAAAACTGGGCGTACACAAGTAATCCCAGTTTATCTGCAGCATCCGCAGCAGAAGAACGCCCCCGTCCGGGGGCGTTTTTTTCCGGACGCCTGGCAAAGTCGCCCCTGAGACGCTTTTGCCAGACGCCCGATCCAGCTATTTGGAGAACACCATGACCACCAACAAAGAACAGTACCAGATTCAGCAGGAACCGTTTTACCAGCCCAAGGGCAACGAAGTCGCCCTGTATGAAGCCGCTTACCGTTCACGCCTGCCGGTCATGGTCAAAGGCCCCACCGGTTGCGGCAAATCGCGCTTTATCGAACACATGGCGTGGAAACTGGGCAAGCCCCTTATCACCGTGGCCTGTAACGAAGACATGACCGCGTCCGACCTGGTTGGGCGTTATCTGCTGGAATCCAACGGCACCCGCTGGCTGGACGGCCCGCTCACCACCGCCGCCCGCATCGGCGCCATCTGCTATCTGGATGAAATCGTCGAAGCCCGCCAGGACACCACCGTGGTCATCCACCCGCTGACCGACCACCGCCGTACCCTGCCGCTGGATAAAAAAGGCGAGCTGATCCAGGCGCACCCGGACTTTCAACTGGTGATCTCCTACAATCCCGGCTACCAGAGCCTGATGAAGGACCTCAAGCAGTCCACCAAACAGCGTTTCACCGCCTTTGAATTCGACTATCCGGCAGCCGAGCTGGAAACCACCATCGTGGCCAAGGAAACCGGCATGGACGAAGCCGTGTCCGCCAAGCTGGTGAAAATCGGCCAGACCGCCCGCAACCTCAAGGGCCACGGGCTGGACGAAGGCATTTCCACTCGCCTGCTGGTGTACGCAGCCACGCTGATCAAGGACGGCGTAGACCCGAAAGACGCCTGCCGCATGGCGCTGGTGCGCCCGATCACCGACGATGCCGACATCCGCGACACGCTGGATCACGCCATCGACGCGTTGTTTGCCTAAGCGTCACACGCAGGGGAACGAAAGCATGGCGGAAGAAAGCGGCTACGAACACCGGCTGATGAAAGCCTGGCGCGAACAGCTCGGCTGCGGCTTCGAGCAGGTCGCGCACGTGTTCGAGGACTGCATGCTGGAAGCGCTACCGGTGCTGTCGCAAGAAGGGGTGAGTGCTTACCTCGACTACGCCCGCTTCCTTTGCAAAATGGGCCGTGGCGTCGAGCCGGTGCTGATCTTTCTGCAGGAATGGCCCTCGGTCGCGGCCATTCTGGGCGAATCTTCTTTGCCTGCCATCAGCGGATGCATCCGTACCCTGTACAAGTCGCCCAACGGCAAGGCCATCACGCCTTTCCTGCAAGCCCTGCCCACCGCCGCCCGCCGGCTACACTCGCAGGAACAGCTGCAGGACTACCTCGATCTGGTGGTCGATTTCATGCACCGCACCACCGGCTCGGTGCACGGCATCCACACCACCTTTCCCAGCCCCGGCCTGCCGCACCTGTTTGAACAGCTGCCCTACCTGCTGGCGCAGATCTCGCTCAAGGGCCTGAAAAACTGGGTCGAATACGGCATCCGCAACTACGGCAAGCACCCGGAACGGCAGATCGACTACTTCAGCCTGCAGTCGGCCGACAGCAAGGCCGTGCTGCAGCGCGAACGTCACGGGACCTTGTTGGTGGACGTGGAACGCAAGCTCGACATGTACCTGCGCGGCCTGTGGCAGGACAGCCAATATCTGGTGCCGTACTCCACCGGTTTTGACGAACTGCGCAAACCGATCCCCTATTACGACAAGCTGGGCATTCGCGTGCCGGACGTGTTTGATGATCATAACGGTATCTCCGGCATTGACCGCTACCGCGCCATACTGGCCCACATCATCGCCCACCGCCGCTGGACCACGCCCGTCTTTGCCGACAACCTCAGTCCTTTCCAGCGCATGGCGGTGGAATTCCTGGAAGACAGCCGCGTCGAAGCCCTCGCCATGCGCGAATACCCCGGCCTGCGCCGCATCTTCCTCGCACTGCACCCGCAGCCGGCCGAAGATGCCTGCGACCCGGAAAAAGTCTCCGCCGTGCGCCACCGCCTTGCCATGCTGTCACGCGCCATCCTCGACCCGGAGCACGGCTACCAGAACCCGCACATCATCGAGTTCACCCGCCTGTTCCACGAAAAGCTGGCTACAAGTGAAAGTAGCACCGAAGAAATGGTCGATTTGGCCGTGCTGTTCGGCGCACGCACCCGCCGCCAGAGCGACGCACTGCCCAACACCCATTTCACCGACACGGAAATCGACTACCGCGACGACAACCGCAACATGTGGAAATTCATCGAGCAGGGCGACGAAGAAGAAGCCTTCGATGAAAAGCGCCAACTGGAAAAAGCAGACGAAATCAAAGGTCTGCCGCCGCGCCACTACCACGAGTGGGATTACAACAGCCAAACCTTCCGCCCGGACTGGGTGAGCGTGTACGAAGCCCTGCACCCCAAAGGCAACGCGGGCGACATCGACCGCCTGCTGGAAAAGCACAGCGCCCTGGCCAAGCGGCTGAAACGCCTGCTGGATCTGCTCAAGCCGCAGGACAAAATCCGCATCCGCTTCCAGGAAGAAGGCAGCGAGTTGGACCTGGACGTCGCCATCCGTTCGCTCATCGACTTCAAGGGCGGCTCCGCCCCCGACCCGCGCATCAACATGAGCCACCGCACCGACGGCCGCAGCATCGCCGTCATGCTGCTGCTCGACCTGTCCGAGTCATTGAATGAAAAGGCCGCCGGCAGCGACCAGACCATTCTGGAACTGAGCCAGGAAGCCGTGTCCCTGCTGGCCTGGTCGGTCGAACGCCTGGGCGACCCATTCGCCATTGCCGGCTTCCACTCCGACACCCGCCACGACGTGCGCTATCTGCATATCAAGGGTTACAGCGAACACTGGAACGACGAAGTCAAAGGCCGCCTCGCCGCCATGCAAGCCGCCTACTCCACCCGCATGGGCGCCGCCATGCGCCACGCCGCACATTATCTGTCTGCCCAGAAAGCCGACAAAAAGCTCATGCTCATCCTCACGGATGGTCAGCCGTCCGACGTGGACACCCAGGACGAACACCTGCTCATCGAAGACGCCCGCCAGGCCGTGCGAGAACTGGATCAGGAAGGTATTTACAGCTACTGCATCAGCCTGGACCCCAAGGCCGATGAGTATGTGAGTGATATTTTCGGGAATCAGTATTCGGTGGTGGACAACATTGAGAGGTTGCCGGAGAAGTTGCCGAAGTTGTTTATGGCGTTAACGAAGTAAAGGGACTTGGCGATCCCATTAGGAATCCCCGGGCTCCAAGCTTGACCACCCTTGATCAATTTTCAACGTGAATGCAGAATAACTTGATATTTTGCTAATTTGCGCCATAATTCGATTATATTATTTATCATGCAGGCAAACTAAATGCTGATCGAGTTCCGCACCAAGAACTTTCGCAGCCTTCGCGATGAGCAGGTATTCAGCCTTGTTGCGTCGAGCGATAAGACCTTACTTGACACCCACGCCCACGATTCCGGGTTGAAGGCCGCCCCGCATTTACTCAAAAGCGCTGTGGTGTACGGTGCTAATGCCAGCGGCAAGTCCAACCTTATCAAGGCCCTGCAGTACATGCGTGGAGTGGTGCTGGAATCGGCCGCCCTGCAACCGGGACAGACCTTTGGCCGACTCTCCCCCTTCAAGTTGGATGCGACATCGAGCCATCTACCTACGGAGTTCGAGGTCAC
The DNA here is from genome assembly GCA_021851875.1 of Pseudomonadota bacterium. Lineage (GTDB taxonomy): Bacteria > Pseudomonadota > Gammaproteobacteria > Burkholderiales > JAJZQI01 > JAJZQI01. The sequence goes on from JAJZQI010000016.1 coordinate 48,344, forward strand.
CTTCATCCTCGACGGCGTACGTTACCAGTATGGCTTTGCCATGAACTCACAACGTATCGTCAATGAACAACTTCTAGTCTACAAAGCGTTCAAGCCACAACGCTGGTTCGAGCGTCACTTCGATGCCGAAAGCGGTAAGGATGTGTATGAGTTCGGCCCCAGCCTGAAGGGAGCCAAGAGTCTGTGGGAGGGAGCAACACGCCCCAACGCACTATTCCTATCGATGGCCGTGCAACTCAACAGCGAGGCTTTACTTCCTGTATTTGACTGGTTTGCGAACAGACTTGTGATCTTCAACGAGCAGTCACCACTGTCTCCACAGTTTTCGCTGCAAATGCTCAAGCAAGAATCTCAACGCAGGACCATTTGTGAATTTCTACGTGCCGCAGACATCAGCATTACCGATATCGAAGTGGCTACCGAACAGAGAATGGTGCACACCATCAAGTTTGACCTTGCCACTGGCAAACGAGAGGAAACTGCAAGTGAGCAGGCCGTGGAGGAAGTTAAATTTCACCACGTTACCGAGCACGGCGAGGCCGTTTTCGACCTAATGGATGAATCCAGCGGTACCCGTAACCTGTTGTTCCTGACTGGGCCCATACTAGATATCCTCAACAAGAGGCTGACGCTAGTGGTAGATGAACTCGATACCAGCCTGCACACGCTACTGGTACAGGCTTTGGTACGCTTGTTCCACCGACCTGAAGTCAACACCGGCGGTGCGCAGCTTATCTTTACCACGCACGACACCTCGCTGCTCGATGCTTACGGCCTATTCCGCCGCGACCAGGTCTGGTTTGTCGAAAAACGCCCAGATCAAAGTTCATCACTGTATCCGTTGCTCGACTTCAGTCCGCGCAAGAATGAAGCGCTGGAACGCGGTTATCTGCAAGGGCGCTACGGCGCACTGCCGTTTCTGCGCAATCAGGACTTGGGAACGAAGCACTGATGGGACGCGACAACCAAGCCAAAGACCGGCAGCTGCGCCGCAAGGCCGCCAAGAAATCACAGCGCGCCAGTTACGCCCGCATCCTGATCGTCACCGAAGGCAGTAAAACCGAACCGCTGTATCTGGAGGAAATTCGTGCCGTACATCAGCTGCATTCCGCCAATGTGGAAGTGCAACCGGGGCAGCTGGGTACTGCGCCCATCCAGGTGGTGAGGTACGCCCAGCAACTGTTTAAAGAGGGCGATCTACATAAAGGCATTCGTCCCAAAAGCTTCGATCAAGTGTACGTCGTGTTTGACCGCGATGACCACGAGAGTTATTTCAATGCCCTAGATTTAGTGAAATCGCTGGATGGCAAGCTGCGCAACGAAGATAACCAGACGATCAGTTTCAAGGCCATTGCCTCCATCCCCAGCTTCGAGCTGTGGTTGTTGTTGCATTACGAGGACATTCAGGCACCGATTCACCGCGACGAGGTGATATCGCGTTTGAAGCAGCACATCCCCGGCTATGAAAAAGGGGCGGGCGGCACGTTTGCTACCACTCATGACCGGCTGGATGCGGCAACGCAGCGGGCACAAGCATTGGCAGCAAAGTTCAATGCCTACACCGCCCCCGAACCCTTCACCGCCATGCACGAACTGGTCACGCTGCTGACTAAACTGCGAGTCTGAAGCCCTTCAATCAATTGAACACACCTTCTGGATCAGGCCTTACATTTTACACCCCGGTTGCAGTCTCCATTAGTCTAGCCTGGACCCCATTGTTGCAATCTACGACCGCCTCGGGGGCCACGTTCGTGCAACGTGCACCAGCGCCAGAATCCACACGGCATCGTCATTCACCTCATACACCAGCATGTAGTTCTCATGCGGAATCAACTCGCGGGTACCCGGAATTTTCCCAGCCCGCCCCAGTCCCGAATGCTTGGCCAACCGACCTGCCGCCTCTGTAAACAACTCATCCATCCGGATAGCGGCAAGCGGGCTCTCCAGACTGATGTAATCAGCAATATCGGCACGGTCTTGCTCGGCTGAGGACGTCCAGAAAACCCTCATGCCCCGGTATCACCCGCCTTGGCAAGCAATTGTGCGCGCCGGGCGGCGAACCGGGTTTCGACATCCTCCGCAGGGCTGTATTCACCCGCACGCACCTGATCGCGCGCATCCGCCACCTTGCCGCGCAAAAACGCTTCATGCTCACGCGCCTCACGTTGATGCTGCACAAATTCCCGCATCAACTCGCGCACAATTTGTGAAGCCGGACGATGACTCGCCTCGGCAGCAGCCATAAATTCGGCCCGCAACTCGGGCTCCAGTTTCATGGTGAAAACAGCTTCTTTGGACATGGCAGGCCCCTTTCAAAATATACTTACAAAGTATATACGTTGTGAACACCTCTGTCGATGCGCCAGCCAGGCAGGGACCAGCAATGGATTTACAGTTGCCGAGCGCATTGGAGTCGGATGCCGTCTTGTGTTTTGCATAGACGATCTCACTGGCGGAAGTTGCAATTTACAAGATCGGCGCCTAAAGTTTCCTCAATCAAACACCCATATCATGAGTAGATAACCCTTACGGGCACCAACCGCCTAGAAGCCTTCTCCGACGGCGTCATCGCCATCCTCATCACCATCATGGTGCTGGAATTGCATGTGCCGCATGGCGATGATTTTTCTGCCTTGGTACCGCTTATTCCCGTGCTACTCAGTTACGTGCTGAGCTTCGTCTATTTGGGTATTTACTGGAACAACCATCACCACATGCTGCATGCCACGGAAAAGGTGACCGGCTCTGTGCTGTGGGCGAATTTGCATCTGCTATTCTGGTTGTCGCTGATTCCCTTTACCACCGGCTGGCTGGGGGAAAACCATTTTGCCACTCTGCCGGCAGCGGCCTACGGGGTGGTGTTGTTAATGGCGGCGATTGCTTACTGGATTTTGCAGCAGCGCATCATCGCCTCGCAGGGGGAGCATTCTGTTCTCAAGCAAGCCATTGGCAATGACTGGAAAGGCAAGGTGTCGCCGGCTTTATACGCCCTTGCCATCGGACTGGCGTTTGTGTCGCCGTGGTTGGCAATAGCCATTTATGTGTTGGTGGCGTTGATTTGGGTGGTGCCTGATAGGCGGATTGAGCGGTTGTTGGGGTAGTTTCTTTATCCACTCAAGGTAAGCGATCACTTTCCGGGTATTCAATTCTGCAGGCCGGGGGCGCCCGGCAGCGCCTCCCTTTCTTTGTTTCGCCAAAGAAAGGAAGCAAAGAAATGCGACCCGCTATTCGCTGACATCCCCGTATTTGAGCGGGTGGGTGCGGGCGGCTGCGCAACTCGCCCTGGACAGGGCACACACCCCGTGCCCTGCTGCGGAGCTCAGACAGTGCTCGCCGACTTCCCCCGCACCCACCCGCTCAAACCCGGCAGCGAATAAGGGGGAGTTTAAAAGCAACGGCAACACCCAAACCGTCTGCAAATCGCCTTCGCTGATAAAGTTGGATACGGCAGGCGCTCAGAGGGTTTAGTTTTT
>JAJZQI010000033.1 GCA_021851875.1 Pseudomonadota bacterium
TTGGTCGGGGCGAGAGGATTTGAACCTCCGACCACTTGCACCCCATGCAAGTACGCTACCAGGCTGCGCTACGCCCCGAAACACCTGCGGCATTATACAGGCGCAGACCGGACAAGTCCACGCCGGAGCGCGTCAAGCCTTAAGAAATTGTATCAGCGATTCAATTTCCCGCCGCAGCACGGCGGCACCGACGACAGTCTGCTCAGCCACCGTGCCGAGCAAGGTTTCTTCATCCAGCGCGGTCATGTCGCTTTCGGCCAGACGTACATCAGCCGGATGACGGTCCTCCTGCTGCAATTCCTGCAAACGGTTACGCGCACCGTTGATGGTAAAGCCCTGCTCGTACAGCAATTCACGAATCTTGCGAATCAGCAAAACCTCATGGTGCTGGTAGTAGCGTCGGTTCCCTCGGCGTTTAACAGGCTTGAGCTGAGTGAACTCCTGCTCCCAATAACGCAGAACGTGTGGCTTTACGCCGCACAATTCCGACACCTCGCCGATGGTGAAGTAACGCTTGGCGGGTATGGGGGGCAGTTCAGTCTTAACGGCTGTTTCGTTCATATTCCTCTTCTACCATCAGTTTGAGTTTCTGACTGGCATGAAAAGTGACAACGCGACGCGCGGTAATAGGAATTTCTTCGCCGGTTTTCGGGTTGCGCCCAGGACGCTGAGGCTTTTCCCGCAATTGGAAGTTGCCAAACCCCGACAACTTGACCACATCACCCTGCTCCAGTGCCACGCGAATTTCTTCAAAAAACGATTCCACCATATCCTTGGCTTCTCGTTTATTCAGACCCACCTGCTCGAACAGCAGGTCGGCCAGCTCCGCCTTTGTTAAAGTCATACCTGAATCCCTTATTGCCTGAGTTCTGCTGCGAATTTTTCCTGCAAAATCCGAATGAGGTTTTGCACAGCCGGCTCAGTTTCTTCATCACTTAGTGTTTTTTGAGTATCTTGCATCAACACACGAAATGCAACACTTTTTTTATCGAAATCAATACCTTTACCACGATAGATGTCAAACACCGTTAAATCCGTCACAAAATCCGCCGCAACGGATTGCATGGCAGCCAGCATCTGCGACACCTCGACTTCGCGCTTAACCAGTACCGCGATATCGCGCCGCACTTGCGGCAGGCGCGAGATTTCCCGGTAAGCGGGCAAGGTCGACTGCGACAGCATGGCAGTATCCAGTTCAAACAGCACGGGCGCCTGCGGCAGACCGTATTGCTGGCGCCACTTGGGATGCAACACCCCCAACCAGCCGATTTCCTGCCCATTGCGAACAATTCGGGCCGATTGTCCCGGATGCAGCGCGGGATGTTGCGCCGCCACGTACTCCACACTACTGCCAAGCAATGTTGCGATATCCGCCTTCACATCAAAGAAATCGACCGGCCGCTTCGCTTCCCCCCACTGCTCCGGCAAGGCCAAACCGTAAGCCAGACCGCCCAGGCGCAAGGCCTGGTCAAAGCCCCCACCGTCCACGGCAAAACACCGCCCCAGCTCGAACACGCGCACGCGGTCCTGCTGGCGTTTAAGATTCGTCTGCAGCGTTTCCAGCATGCTGCCCCACAATCCCGAACGCATCACCGACATATCGCTGGCGATCGGATTGGCCAACTTGACCGGCTTGTCGTTTGCCATCAGCCCGGTTTCCCAGGACTCGTCGACAAAACTGAAGGTCACCACTTCCTGATAGTCACGTCCCGCCAGACGCTGCTTCAGCTCGACGAAAGGCAAACGGGCTTCCGGCTGCGGCAACATGCGCAGCTCCGCTTTCGGTTCCGCTGCCGGAATCGAATCGTAGCCGTGCATGCGGGCGATTTCCTCGATGAAATCCACTTCGATTTCCAGATCGAAGCGCCAGCTGGGCGGTGTGACCAGTAACTCGCCATTTTGCTCGACGAAGCCGAACTGCTGGCGCTGCAGCAAGGACTGAACTTGCGGCATATCCAGCGGGATGCCCAGTACGCGAGATGCTCTCGCCACACGCAGTTTGACCGGGTTCCGCCGCGGCAAAGCAGCCTGTTGCTCAACGATGGAACCCGCAGCCCCGCCGGCAATCTCCAGGATCAGACCGGTCGCCCGCTCCATGGCATTACGCGTCATGGCAAAATCGACGCCCCGCTCGTAACGATGCGACGAATCGCTGGTCAGATTCAGGCGGCGGCCCTTGCCCATGATGGCATCGGGCATGAAGAAAGCGCTTTCCAGGAAAATGTCCACTGTGCTGTCGCTCACGGCACTGAAGTTGCCGCCCATCACGCCAGCCAGCGCCAGCGCTTTTTCCCTGTCGGCAATCACCAGCATATCCGACTGCAGCTTGGCATTCGTCCCGTTGAGGAGCTCGAGCTCTTCGTTTTCAGCAGCCCAACGCACCTCGATGTCGCCGCTGATTTTAGCCAGATCAAAGGCATGCAACGGCTGCCCCATCTCCAGCAGCACATAATTGGTGATATCCACCACCGCGCTGATGCTGCGGATGCCGCTGCGCTCAAGCCGGCGCTTCATCCATTCAGGCGTAGCAGCCTGCGAGTCGATGCCGCGGATAACGCGGCCGCAATAGCGCGGGCAGCCATCCGCCGCCGTCAGCTTGACGGCACGGGCTGCATCATGTGCCGGTTGGATCACCGGATACTCCGGCACCGACCAGCCGCTACCGGTCAGCGCGGCCACTTCGCGCGCCAGGCCGTTCAGGCTCAGGCAGTCGGCGCGATTCGGCGTCAGTTTGAGCGTCAGGCTGTTGTCGTCCAACTCGGCCCAAACACGGATATTTTCGCCCACGGGTGCGTCGGCGGGCAGCAACCATAAACCGTCGCTTTCCTCAGCCAATCCCAGTTCAGTCTGGGAGCACAACATGCCGAATGACTCGATGCCGCGCACTTTTGCCTGACCGATATTCATCTTGGGCAATACTGCACCCACACGGGCACAGGGCACTTTCACGCCGACAGCGACATTCTTGGCACCGCACACAATTTGCAGTGGCTGAGCCTCACCCACGTCCACCTGGCACAAATTGAGACGGTCGGCATCCGGATGCTTTTCCACGCTCAGGACATGTCCGATTACCACCCCAGTGAAGGCTGGTGCAGCCGGCTCAAGAGACTCGACTTCGAGCCCCGCCATCGTCAACTGATGAGACAAATCAGCCGTAGAAAGGGAAACAGGGGCCAGGCTACGCAGCCAGTTTTCGGAAAACTTCATCGATTACCCCCGGAATTGACGCAAGAAGCGCAAATCGTTTTCATAGAACAATCGCAGATCATTCACGCCATAGCGCAACATGGCCAAGCGATCCGGCCCCATGCCGAAGGCAAAACCCTGATAGCGTTCGCTGTCGATATTGACCGACGCCAGCACGTTCGGATGCACCATGCCGCAACCGCCGACTTCCAGCCAGCCGCTGTGACTGCAGACACGGCAGCCGTCGCCGTTACAGAACACGCACCCCATGTCGACTTCGGCAGAGGGTTCCGTGAACGGGAAAAACGAAGGACGGAAACGCACCTTGAGATCGTCTTTCTCAAAGAAGCGCTGCAGAAAATCAGTCAGCAACCCCTTGAGGTCGGCAAAGCTGGCCGACTCGTCAATCCACAACCCCTCCACCTGGTGGAACATGGGCGAATGGGTGGCGTCGGAATCAACCCGGTAAACGCGCCCCGGCGCAATCACGCGGAACGGCGGCTGGTTGTTTTCCATAAAATGCACCTGGATAGGCGAAGTATGCGTACGCAGCAAATGCGCGCTGCCGGCCAGGTAAAAGGTATCGTGCATGGAGCGCGCAGGATGATTGTCCGGCGTGTTCAGCGCGGTAAAGTTGTAAAAGTCGGTTTCGATTTCCGGACCGTCGGCAACCGCGAAGCCCATGGAATGGAACAAGGCGGCAATGCGATCGAGGGTACGCGTCACCGGATGCAGTCCGCCGCGCTCATTGCCGCGCCCCGGCAGGGTCACGTCAATGGTTTCTTCAGCCAGCTGACGGGCCAGTTCGGCGTCCCGCAAGGCATCCTTGCGGGCATTGATCAGCGACTCGACCTCGACCTTGACCTGATTGATGGCGGCGCCCGCCTCTTTGCGCGCCTCCGCCGGCAGGGTGCCAAGTTGCTTCAGACGCTCGGTCAGCAGCCCCTGCTTGCCGAGAAAGCGGGCCTTGACCTGTTCCAGGTCGTTAAGGGTGTCGACCCCGGCAAAAGCTTCTTTCGCCTGGGCCAGAATGGCTTGAAGTTCGTTTGAATCGGACATGATTCCACTTCGACTCAGATCAAAATGCGCTGAATTCAACGCACTTCGCAAACAATCTCGAAAAAAAAGGAGGCGTTTCCGCCTCCTCTTTCACTTGCGCTTGGCGATCAGGCCGCAGCAGCAATACCGGATTTGGCTTGATCGACAATCTTGGCGAACGCTTCTTTGTCGAATACAGCCAGATCGGCCAGCACTTTACGGTCGATTTCAACCGCAGCTTTTTTCAGGCCGTTCATGAACACGCTGTAGGACAGACCGCATTCACGCGCAGCGGCGTTGATACGGGCGATCCACAGGGAACGGAACTGACGCTTGCGCTGACGACGGTCGCGGTAGGCGTATTGGCCTGCCTTCATTACCGCCTGTTTGGCAATACGATACACATTGCCGCGGCGACCGCGATAACCCTTGGCCTGGGCAAGAACTTTCTTATGACGGGCACGAGCCGTAACACCACGTTTTACGCGAGGCATGGTCTATCTCCTTAAGCGTAGGGCATCATGGCGCGGACAGCGCGCACGTTGGTCTCATGAACACCGGTCATGCCGCGCAGGTTACGCTTGCGCTTGGTGGTCTTCTTGGTCAGGATGTGACGCAGGAAAGCGTGGGAACGCTTGATACCGCCACTACCCTGAGCGCGGAAACGCTTGGCAGCGCCGCTCTTGGTTTTCATCTTGGGCATTTCAAACTCCTTATAGCATGATGCACAGGTAGCCGGCCTGACTGCCGACATTTGACAACCTGACACCACTTCTATTGACCGACCAGACATTCCTTGCGGAGCCGATCGGTATTTCGTCGTCCTTGTTAAGAACGACGAAATTCCGTTTCGCTGCTCAATATTTAAGCAACGATTAAATCTTTTTCTTGGGCGACAGCACCATGACCATCTGGCGCCCTTCCATCTTGGGAAACTGCTCTACCACGCCATATTCGGCCAGATCGACCTCTACGCGCTTGAGCAGTTGCATACCGAATTCCTGATGGGCCATTTCACGACCGCGGAAACGCAGGGTGATCTTGGTCTTGTCACCCTCCTGCAGGAACTTGATCAAGTTGCGCAGCTTAACCTGATAGTCGCCCTCGTCCGTCGCCGGACGAAACTTGATTTCCTTAACCTGGATCTGCTTTTGCTTCAGCTTGGCTTCGTGCTGCTTCTTGCTTTCACGGTACTTGAACTTGCCGTAGTCCATCAGACGGCATACCGGCGGCACAGCCTGAGGGGCAATTTCTACCAGATCAACGTCGGCATCTTCGGCCATTTCCATGGCTTGACGAATAGACACCACGCCCAGCTGTTCACCTTCAAGCCCTACCAAACGAATTTCAGGCGCAGTAATTTCGCCGTTGATTCGTTGTTCTTTTGCCTGTGCTATAGCAGAAACTCCTTATCAATAAAATCAAACGCGGCGCGTCATCTCGTCTTGCCAGCGGGCCAGCAAGGCCTCCACCGGCATCTGCCCAAGGTCTTCACCCTGGCGAGTGCGCACCGCAATCAATCCTGCTGCCATCTCCTTATCGCCGACAATCAGCTGGTAAGGCAACTTTTGCAGACTATGTTCTCGAATTTTATAGGTAATTTTCTCATTCCTCAAGTCCGCCTGCACGCGGAAGCCCTGTTTTTTGAGAATCCCCACAACATTTTTCGCATATTCGGCCTGCGCATCGGTGATATTCATGACCACGGCCTGCACCGGAGACAGCCACAACGGCATCGCACCTGCATAGTTTTCGATCAGGATACCGATAAACCGCTCCATTGAGCCGACGATGGCACGGTGCAGCATAATCGGGCGCTGCCGTTGCGAATGTTCATCGATGTACGACGCATCCAGACGCTCCGGCATCATCGGGTCGTACTGAATGGTGCCCACCTGCCAGGCACGACCGATCGAGTCTTTCAGGTGGTACTCGATCTTCGGACCATAGAAAGCGCCCTCGCCCGGCAGCTCGATCCACTCGACGCCGGCGGCACGCAAGGCGGCACGCAGCGCCTCTTCGGCCCGATCCCACTCGGCATCGGTACCCAGACGCTTTTCCGGCCGCAAGGCGAGCTTGATGGAAATATCGCTGAAACCGAAATCCGAATAAACCTGCATGGCCTGACGATGGAAGGCGGTTACTTCAGTCTCAACCTGCCCCGGCGTACAGAAAATGTGACCATCGTCCTGAGTAAAGGCGCGCACGCGCATGATGCCGTGCAGCGCACCCGACGGCTCATTGCGGTGGCAGCCGCCGAATTCGGCGTAACGGATGGGCAGATCACGGTAGCTGTGCAGACCCGCATTGTAGATCTGCACATGCCCCGGACAATTCATCGGCTTGACGGCATAGGTGCGCTTTTCCGACTCGGTGAAGAACATATTGTCCTGGTAGTTGTCCCAGTGGCCGGACTTCTTCCACAGCGTCACGTCCATGATCTGCGGGCCGCGCACCTCCTGATAGCCGCCTTCGCGGTACACCTGACGGACGTACTGCTCCACCGCCTGCCAGATCACCCAGCCGCGCGGATGCCAGAACACCATGCCGGGCGCTTCGTCCTGCTGATGGAACAGATCAAGCTGCTTGGCCAGCTTGCGGTGGTCGCGCTTTTCCGCCTCTTCCAGCCGGTGCAGATAGGCGTCGAGATCGTCCTTCTTGGTCCAGGCCGTGCCGTATACGCGCTGCAGCATCTCGTTGTTGGCATCGCCGCGCCAGTAGGCGCCGGCCAGCTTCATCAGCTTGAACACCTTCAATTTGCCGGTGGAGGGGACATGCGGGCCGCGGCACAGGTCGGTAAACTCGCCCTGCGTATAAAGCGACAGCGGTTCGTTGCTCGGGATGGACTCGATGATCTGAGCCTTGTAGGCCTCGCCGATACCCTTGAAATACTGGATGGCATCGGAACGCTCCATCACCTGACGGCTCACCGGCAGATCCTGCTTGACGATGGCGGCCATTTCTTTTTCGATGGCAGCCAAATCCTCCGGTGTAAACGGACGCTTGTAGGAAAAGTCGTAGTAAAAACCGTCTTCCACGGTCGGACCGATGGTTACCTGGGCATCCGGGAACAAGCGCTTGACGGCCTGGGCCAGCAAGTGGGCAGTCGAGTGGCGGATCACGTCCAACCCGTCGGCATCCCGTTCGGTGACGATGGCAAGCGACGCGTCCCGATCAATCAGATAAGCGGTATCGACCAGCTGACCATCCACCTTGCCGGCCAGGGCCGCCCGGGCGAGGCCGGCGCCAATGCTCTGAGCCACTTCGGCAACGGTTACTGCTTGCTCAAACTGACGTTCCGATCCATCGGGCAAACGAATAACAGGCATGGTTCTTAGCACCCAAACAAGAATTCAACACACGCGCCAGAAACTGGCCGCCAAAAAAACGTTTGGCACCCCAGCGGGTGCCAAACGTCTGAACATTCAAGATTACCAACGCTGAATAGCAAAATTGCCGCAGGTTGGTAGGCGCGATTGGACTCGAACCAACGACCCCCACCATGTCAAGGTGATGCTCTAACCAGCTGAGCTACGCGCCTGAAAAGAGTGCGGATTATACTGCATTCCCGCCGAGAAAAACAATCACGAACTGTCGGTTATCGCACAACACAGACTTATCCGCATCAGTCCGCGTGCAATTGCACCAGATGCTCCAGAACCCGGCGGACGCGTACCATGGCCGAATCCAGCACTTCGCCCACCTGCTGATAGCTGATTCCCTTGTCGCTGTCGCCGCGCCCGGCGGCATAATTAGCCACCACGCAGAGCGCCGCGTACTGCATGTCGAGCTCGCGCGCCAGCACCGCCTCAGGCATGCCCGTCATCCCCACCATACTGGCCCCGTCGCGCTCCATGCGGGTAATCTCCGCCGCCGTCTCAAGCCGCGGCCCCTGCACGGCGCCATACGTTCCGCTAGCGACATAAGCCTCACCGGCATCGCGCAGGGCCTGCATGCACAATTGCCGCATGCGTTCCGCATACGGCCAGGTGAAGTCGACGTGGGTAACGGCCCGCCCCTCTTCCTCCATGAACGTGTTGGCACGCCCGTGGGTGTAATCAATGATCTGATCGGGCACCACCAGCGAACCCGGCACCAGATCGGCAGCGATACCCCCGACCGTGGCGATCGACACCACATCGGTCACATTCTGGGCATGCAGCGCCCACAAGTTGGCACGGTAGTTCACGCGATGCGGCGCGATGGTGTGACCATAACCGTGGCGCGCCAGAAACACCACATTGCGCTCATTGATGCGCCCGAAAGTCAGTGCGCCCGAGGGATCGCCATAAGGCGTACGAATGACCTGGCGGTGGGTGATTTCAAGATTGGCCAGCTGCGTCAAACCGCTGCCACCGATAATACCGAGCATAAATTCCCCTGTTACTCCGGCAAGGCATAGATGGCCGGTAAATTGCGCCAGCCGCCTTCCACATCCATGCCAAAACCAAACACATAACGGTCCGGCACCGTCAATCCGACATAATCAGCCGCAATCGGCTTTTTCCGCCCCAGGCGCTTCTCCACCATCACGGCCACATAAACCCTTGCCGCCCCGGCATCCAGCAAGGCCTTCTGGATCGCCGCCAGGGTAAAACCCTCGTCGAGAATATCGTCCAGCACAAGCACAACCCGCCCTCGCACACTCTCCGGCGGACGCACCTTCCAGACAATCTCCCCGCCCGTCAGAGCGCCGCGATAGCGGCTGGCATGCACATAATCGCTTTCCAGCGGGAAAGTCAGGCGGGTCAACAGGTGACCGGCAAAAATCAGCGCGCCCCCCATCACCGTTAGCACAACCGGATGCTGAGCAGCCAACTCCGCGCTGATTTGCACAGCCAGAACATCCAGCGCCCCCTGTATCGCCGAAGCATCATGCAGGCATTCGGCGCGCTCCAGCCATGAGGTCTGGCGAATATCTCCCAACATGGTTCACATTTCTGGTTGATTGGAGGAGCCTGAATTATGGACCAGAGCCCGCTGAATTCAAAGCAGGCAATAAAAAACGGCAGGGTTTCCCCTGCCGTCTTGATGACGCTTGCTACCGACCGGATATTAGTAGGTCAGGGTAACAACATCGTCGTCCATGGCTTGCTGAATTACATAAGCGCCGCCGATGGTTTCCTGGATTTCAGGAATCAGGTCTTCGCCCCACAGCTCGAGGGTCGGGGTACATACCTTGAATACCACGCCGGCTTCGTGAGCGTCTTTGATGAAGTCATAAACGCTCTTCGGAGAACCTTCCTTAACGAACAGCTTTTCAGCCACGCCTTTAACGGCCAACTCGCCGGCGCGTGCGGTCAGAATCACTTCCACTTCATATTCCATTGCAGCAGCAACGGTAGCCTGGAAAAACGGTGCGCCCAGTTCGGAACCGTTGGAAGGATCGGTGTTGACCATCATGATCATCAGTTTGTCAGCCATGGATATCTCCAATAAAATCACAAAGATAATAACAATCAAGCTCATTTGAGCCAGAACAAAGTTCGCAAGTATAACGCGTTTATTGAATATGTCCAATAGCTAATATTACTCTACCGAAGTCCCAAGCAAAAAAACAATAACCACCAGAAACAGATGGTTATTTCATACTACCAAGACAGATCGCAAGCGAATGCCGAAACGACACAAGGGCGGACCACTCCGACGGCATAACGGCGCCTGCCGACCGGACAAATACAAACCCAATGAAGACAGAAAGGACAATGAGCAGAACGAGATGGCTCGCAGCACGATCCATGGTCGGCCTATGGACTACTTTAGGAAATATTGAATAATGTAAGGTATGTGGGGTGGCTGATGGGACTCGAACCCACGACAACCGGAATCACAATCCGGGACTCTACCAACTGAGCTACAGCCACCACAAAACTTGACTAGACTGCCGGGCAAACAACCGCTGTATGGCGTGCCCAGCAGGAATCGAACCTGCAACCTACGGCTTAGAAGGCCGTTGCTCTATCCGGTTGAGCTATGGGCACCGCACTCAACCTTTGGTCGGGGTGGAGAGATTCGAACTCCCGACAT
>JAJZQI010000034.1 GCA_021851875.1 Pseudomonadota bacterium
TGGCCTCCGGCAGGCTTGGATAAGCCCTGATTGCCTGTCAGGCCGGGCTAGTTTGGAAGGATAGAAAATGCGTCATCGTAACGGTAATCGTAAACTGAATCGCACCAGCAGCCATCGTCAGGCTCTGTTGCGCAACCTGACCAACGCACTGTTGCGTCATGAAGTGATTAAAACCACTCTGCCGAAGGCTAAAGAGCTTCGTCGCGTGGCTGAGCCCATCATTACCCTGGGTAAGGCTCCGTCGCTGGCTAACCGCCGCCTGGCCTTCAATCGTCTGCGCGATCGCGACAACGTCGTGAAAGTGTTCGACGAACTGGGCCCGCGCTACCAGAACCGCAACGGTGGATACCTGCGTATCCTGAAGTTCGGCTTCCGCAAAGGCGACAATGCGCCGATGGCACTGGTGGAACTGGTTGACCGTCCCGATGTGGCGGTAGAGCCTGTCGCCGCCGAGTAAGCTGCAGCTGCTAGAATAAAAGGCCGGGGCCATGCTCCGGCTTTTTTCATTGCTGCGGAGCTGCTTGATGCTGGGCTTGTTCACCGATTTTGGCGCCGCTGATCTGTATGTCGGCCAGCTGCACGTAAAAGCTGCCGCACTGGCACCGGCCATACCGCTATTCGATATCGCCCACGATGTGGCCTGCTACAATGTGACGGCCGCGGCGCATCTGTTGCACGCCATGATGGTGAAGCTGCCCGAGCTGAGCGGCTGGCTGGCGGTGATCGACCCGGGGGTGGGCAGCGCGCGCGCCGTAGTGGCGGCTCAGCTGGACGGGAAATGGGTGGTGGGGCCGGATAACGGTCTGCTGACGGTGGCCGCCGCACGCTCGCACTCCCTCCAGTTGTTCCGCAGCGATTGGCAGCCCGCCGGCTGTTCCGGCACATTTCACGGTCGCGATATTTTCCTGCCCTTGGTGCTGCAGCTGCTGCAAGGGCAAGGCCATGGAAAACTGATCCCGCTTGAAAAACTCAGCTCCGACCTGGGGGCCGCCGATCTCGCCGAAGTCATTTATATCGACCATTACGGCAGCCTGTTCAGCGGTATCCGGGCAGGCAATCTGCCGAGCGATTGCGTGATTCAATTCAATGGCCGGGCGATTGCGCATGCCGACACCTTCGACAGCGTGGCCACGGGTACTTTGTTTTGGTACGGGAACAGTGCCGGGCTGGTGGAAATCGCCTGCAATCAGGGCAGCGCCGCGCAAGTGCTGGCTGCGGCGGTCGGCGACGCGCTTATCCTGCGGTGAGTCGATGCCGCCTCAATCAAACGGCGGCGGGGTCACTTTCAGTACTTCTTCAATGGTGGTGAGACCGGCGGCCACCTTTGCCGCGCCGGCCAGTCGCAGCGGCTTGAGTCCTTCGCGGTAGGCGGCTTCGCGCAGTTTCGGGGTGTCGCAATTGGGCGTGATGAGTCGTCCCAGGCTGGTCGATACGCTGAGCATCTCATACAAGCCGGTCCGCCCAAGGTAGCCGGTCATGCGGCATTCGAGGCAGCCGTAGGGGGCGTAAATGGATTGCGGCGTCGGCGCCTTCCACGGGCGGACCAGATTGTGCCACTCGTGTTCGTCGGGTTTGGTCTCGACCTTGCAATGCGGACAGAGCGTGCGCACCAGCCGCTGCGCCAATACACCGATCAGCGTTGACTGGATCAGGTAGGCGGGCACGCCGAGATCGAGCAGGCGGGCAATGGCTGCCGGCGCATCGTTGGTGTGCAGCGTGGACAGTACCAGGTGGCCGGTCAAGGCCGCCTGCACCGCCATCTCGGCCGTTTCCAGGTCGCGCACCTCGCCTACCATGATGATGTCCGGATCCTGCCGCATGAGGGTGCGGATGCCGCTGGCGAAATCCAGGCCGATATTGGCCTGGACTTGCATCTGGTTGAATTGCGGCACAACCATCTCGATCGGATCTTCCACGGTGCAGACATTCACTTCGGGCTCGGCCAGCTGCTTGAGCGAGGTATACAGCGTGGTGGTCTTGCCCGAGCCGGTCGGACCGGTGACGAGAATGATGCCGTTGGGGTGGGATACCATGTCCTGCCAGCGCTGCGATTCTTCCGCCGTAAAGCCCAGCTCGCGGAAGTTGCGAACCAGCACTTCCGGATCGAAAATCCGCATGACCAGCTTTTCACCGAACGCGGTCGGCATGGTCGACAGACGCAGTTCGATTTCTTCGCCGTTGGGCAGCACGGTCTTGATACGGCCGTCCTGGGGGCGGCGCTTTTCCACCATATCCATGCGGCCGAGCAGTTTGATGCGGCTGGTGATGGCGACGCAGACCGCAGTGGGGATCTGGTACACCAGGTGCAGCACGCCGTCGATGCGAAAGCGCACATTGGCGGCTTCCCGCCGCGGTTCAATGTGGATATCCGACGCCCGCTGTTCAAATGCGTATTGCAGCAGCCAGTCGACGATGTGGGCGACGGATTGGTCGTTGGCATCGAGGGTGCCGGTGCGGCCAAGCGCGACCAGTTGCTCGAAGTTGGTGATGCCGCTGCTCGTTACCCCTTCGTGTGCGCGAATGGCGTTCTTGACGGAGCGCGCCAGGCTGTAAAATTCGGCCAGGTAGCGGGTGATGTCGAGCGGATTGGCCAGCACACGCCGTATACGCTTGCGCGAGGTTTGTTCGATGCTGGCTTCCCAGCTGCGAATGAACGGCTCGGCGGTGGCGATCACAACTTCTTCGGCCGTCACTTCGACCGGCAGAATGCGAAAGCGCGCGGCATACTCGTGCGACATCACGCCGGTGATGGCGGTCACATCGACCTTGAGCGGGTCGATGTGGTAGTAGTCGAGTGCGAGACGGCTGCCAAGCCATTGCGTGAGATACTCGATGTCCAGCACCTGGTTGCCGGGCAGGCGGCTGCGCCACTTGCGCAGGGCGACGCTGAGCAGCGGATGCAGGTCGCTGCGCTGCGAGGCGACCAGCTCGCTGGCATCCTGCCGGTTGATGTGGCCGTCCTCGATCAGCCCGTCCGCCATATCCTTGAGGGTCAGGTTGCGGTCGCGGGCCGGCGCAGCGATCATGTCATTTTCCTTGCGATTGCTGACGGGCCAGCATGTGGTCGAGGTAACGGCCGGTGTGGCTGGCCGGATTGCGGCTGAGCTGCTCCGGCGTCCCTTCGGCAATGATCTGCCCTCCGCCGGCACCGCCTTCCGGGCCGAGATCGACGATCCAGTCGGCGGTTTTGATCACATCGAGGTTGTGTTCGATGATGACGATGGTGTTGCCATGATCGCGCAGACGGTGCAGCACTTTGAGCAGCATGTCGATGTCCTGGAAGTGCAGGCCGGTGGTCGGCTCGTCCAGGATGTAGAGCGTGCGGCCGGTGTCGCGTTTGGACAGCTCCAGCGCCAGCTTGACACGCTGGGCTTCACCGCCCGACAGGGTGGTGGCCGACTGGCCCAGGCGCACGTAGCCCAGGCCCACATCCAGCAGGGTCTGCAGCTTGCGGGCGATGACCGGCACGGCGTTGAAGAATTCATGCGCCTGTTCGACTGTCATCTCCAGCACGTCGTGAATGTTCTTGCCCTTGTATTGCACTTCCAGCGTTTCGCGGTTGTAGCGTTTGCCGTGGCAGACGTCGCAGGCGACGTAAATGTCCGGCAGGAAGTGCATTTCCACCTTGATCATGCCGTCGCCCTGGCAGGCTTCGCAGCGGCCGCCCTTGACGTTGAAGGAGAAGCGGCCGGGGCCGTAGCCGCGCTCGCGCGACTCCCGCACGCCGGCGAACAGGTCGCGGATGGGCGTGAACAGGCCGGTGTAGGTGGCCGGATTGGAGCGCGGGGTGCGGCCGATCGGGCTCTGGTCGATGGCAATGACCTTGTCGAAGTGCTCCAGTCCGTCGATGCCGGTGTAGGGCGCGGGTTCGGTGTTGCTGTTGTACAGATGGCGCGAGACCACCTGATACAGCGTATCGTTGATCAGCGTCGATTTGCCGGAGCCGGACACGCCCGTCACGCAGGTGAGCAATCCCACGGGCAGGTTGAGGGTGACATTTTTCAGATTGTTGCCGCTGGCGCCGGTCAATGTCAGCATGCGCTCACTGTCGGGGTGGCGGCTGCCGGGCGGGGCGGCGATGCGGCGGGCGCCGGACAGATACAGGCCCGTCAGGGAAGACGGGTTGGCCATGATGTCGGCCGGCTTGCCCTCGGCCACCACGCGACCGCCGTGTTCGCCCGCTCCCGGTCCGATGTCGACCACGTGATCGGCATGCAGAATGGCGTCTTCGTCGTGTTCCACCACGATCACGGTGTTGCCGAGATCGCGCAGGCGTTTGAGGGTGGCCAGCAAACGGTCGTTGTCGCGCTGGTGCAGACCGATGGACGGCTCGTCCAGCACGTACATGACGCCGGTCAGGCCGGAGCCGATTTGCGACGCCAGGCGGATGCGCTGGGCTTCGCCGCCTGACAGCGTGTCGGCCGAGCGCGACAGGTTGAGGTAATCCAGTCCGACGTTGTTGAGAAACTGAATGCGCTCGGCGATTTCTTTAAGGATTTTTTCCGCGATGGCCTGCTTGTGACCGGTGAAGTGCAATTCGCGGAAAAAGGTTTCCGCATCGCGCAGCGGCATGGCGGACAGCTGGTGCAGGCTGTGGCCGGCTACCATGACGTGGCGCGCCTCACGGCGCAGGCGCGCGCCGTGGCAGCTCGGACAGGGCTGCTGGTTGAGGTATTTGGCCAGCTCTTCCCGTACGACGAGGGAGTCGGTTTCCTTGTAGCGCCGGTCGAGGTTGGTGATGATGCCCTCGAACGGGTGGGCGCGGGTGACCTTGCTGCCGCGTTCGTTGAGGTACTGGAACTTGATCTCTTCCCGGCCGCTGCCGAGCAGGATCACGTGCTGGATGGTTTCGGGCAGGCTCTCGAACGGCGTATCCAGATCGAAGCCGTAATGCATGGCCAGGCTTTGCAGCATCTGGAAATAAAACTGGTTGCGCTTATCCCAACCCTTGATGGCGCCGGCGGCAAGACTCAGGTGTGGCAAAGCTACAACACGCTTGGGATCGAAGAAGCTGATCTGGCCCAGCCCGTCACATCGGGGACAGGCGCCCATGGGATTATTGAAGGAGAACAGGCGCGGCTCCAGCTCCGGCAGACTGTAGTTGCAGACCGGACAGGCGAATTTTGCCGAGAACAAATGCTCCTTGCCGCTGTCCATCTCTACGGCAAGGGCGCGGCCGTCGGCGTGGCGCAAGGCGGTTTCAAACGATTCGGCCAAACGCTGCTTGATGTCGGGGCGCACTTTCAGGCGGTCGACGACGATTTCCACCGTGTGTTTTTTGTTCTTGTCGAGCAGGGGCGGGTTGTCGAGGTCATAGACTTCGCCGTCTACGCGCATGCGAACGAAGCCCTGGGCTTTCAGTTCGGCGAACAGCTCGTGATGCTCGCCTTTGCGGCCGACGATGAGCGGCGCCAGGATCATCAGGCGGGTGTCTTCCGGCAGCTCCAGCACGCTGTCGACCATTTGCGACACGCTCTGCGCGGCCAGGGTGATGCCGTGGTCCGGGCATTGCGGGTCGCCCACGCGGGCAAACAGAAGACGCAGGTAATCGTGGATTTCGGTGACCGTGCCGACGGTGGAGCGGGGATTGTGCGAGGTGGCTTTCTGCTCGATGGAAATGGCGGGCGACAGGCCCTCGATCAGGTCGACATCGGGCTTTTCCATCAGTTGCAGGAACTGTCTGGCATAGGCCGAGAGCGATTCGACGTAGCGGCGCTGACCTTCGGCATAGAGCGTGTCGAATGCCAGCGAAGATTTGCCCGAGCCGGACAGGCCGGTAATGACGATCAGCCGGTCGCGCGGCAGGTCGAGATTGATGTTCTTGAGGTTGTGCGTGCGTGCGCCGCGAATCTTGATGCCTGACATGGTTGCTTCGTATCTCCAAGACAACCTGATAATATACGCAAATTGAAAGGGTTTAGCTAAATTATGTCTGCCTTGGAACGAATGACGCCAGTGGAATGGCGCACCAGCATGGGTTTGGCTGGTGTATTTGGACTGCGCATGGTCGGTCTGTTTTCCATTCTGCCGATTTTTGCCTGGCATGCCGCGCATATGCCGGGCGGCTCCAGCCAGATCCTGATCGGTCTTGCTCTCGGAGCGTATGGTCTGACGCAGGCCTTGCTGCAGATTCCCTTCGGCATGGCAGCCGACCGTTTCGGCCGCAAGCGCGTCATTTATCTCGGCCTGCTGCTGTTTGCGCTGGGCAGTTTCGTCGCCGCTGCCGCCACCGATATTCACGGCATCATCCTGGGCCGCTCGCTGCAGGGCGCCGGTGCGATTTCCGCCGCCGTGACCGCGCTGCTGGCCGATCTGACGCGCGAAGAGCACCGTACCAAGGCCATGGCCGTCATCGGCATGACCATCGGCGTGACGTTTTCCGCCTCGCTGGTAATGGGGCCGCTGCTGGATCACCTGATCGGCTTGTCCGGCATTTTTGCCATGACCGGCATCATGGCTCTTCTGGCCATGGGCGTGGTGAAGTGGATGGTGCCTGATCCGCAGATTTCGCGTTTTCACTCCGATGCCGAAACCCTGCCGTCGCAGTTTGTCGCCGTGTTGAAAAATATTCAGCTGATGCGCCTGAATTTCGGTATTTTTTCCCTGCACGCCGCGCAGATGGCCATGTTCGTGATCGTGCCCGGCATGTTGCGAAACATCGGCAACATGCCGGTTGCCGAGCATTGGAAGGTGTACCTGCCGGTGACCGTGCTGTCCTTCTTTTTGATGGTGCCATTCATCATCTTCGGCGAGAAAAAAGCCAAGCTCAAACAGGTGTTCGCCGGCGCCATCGCCCTGATGATGGCGGTGCAGCTGGGTTTCATGACCCAGCCGCCCAGCCTGGTGGAGATCATTGGTCTGCTGTTCCTGTATTTCCTCGCCTTCAATGTGCTGGAGGCGACCCTGCCGTCGATGATTTCCAAGATTGCCCCGGCCATGAGCAAGGGCACCGCCATGGGCATTTACAACACCTCGCAATCGCTCGGTTTATTTGCCGGCGGCGCCATTGGCGGTTTCCTGGCGCATCATTACGGCCCGGCAGTTGTGTTTGGTTTTGCCGCTGCTATGATGCTGACATGGCTGTCGCTGGCGCTGACCATGCTGCCGCCGCCGGCCGTGAGCAGCAAGATGTATCATGTCGAGGGGCTGGACAGCGAGCGGGCCCGCAGTCTGGCTGGTAAACTGTCCGGCTTGCAGGGTGTGCGCGAGGCGATCGTGCTGGCCGGCGAGGGAATTGCCCTGCTGAAGGTTGACCAGAAGGGCTGGGACCAGGCTGGGGCAGAACAATTAATTGGAGTGGGAGAGACGAGCTGATGGCATCCGTAAACAAAGTCATTCTTGTGGGCAATCTGGGCGCCGACCCGGAAATCCGTTATCTGCCCAGCGGCGACGCTGTCGCCAACCTGCGCATTGCCACCACCGATACGTGGAAAGACAAGAGCGGCGAGAAGCAGGAGCGCACCGAATGGCATCGCGTATCCATGTTCGGCAAGCAGGCCGAGATTGCCGGCCAGTATCTGAAGAAGGGCAGTCAGGTGTACATCGAGGGCAGCCTGCAGACGCGCAAGTGGCAGGATAAGGATGGCAAGGACCAGTACTCCACCGAAATCCGCGCCGACCGTATGCAAATGCTGGGCGGCCGTGCCGGTTCCGGCGGCAGTGCCGACTTCGGCGGCGGCCGCAGCGGCGGCGGTTATGACAGCGATATGCCGGCCGGCAAGCCGTCATCCGGCGGTGGCGGTTTTGACTCGGGTTTTGACGACGATATTCCCTTCTAAGGGCGCGGCGTCACCAAACCGAAACGGGGGCCAAGCCCCCGTTTTTTATTGCAGCTTAATCGTGATCGTCGTGCTGTTCGTCGTGGGGGTGCCTGGGGGCATCGGCTGCCTGGCTGTAATAACCGAACCAGAAACCGATGACGGCCAGCAGGATGATCATGCCAAGTGCCTTGCTGGCATCTGGGATCGCGTCTTTCCGCATACCCTGCTTGTAGCCTGTGACCATGGCGCGGGCCGGGTTTTCCTTGTGCAGGCGGCTGGAGGCAATGACCGTGGCAATGTGTATGATGACAACGGTCAGCAGCACATTGCCCCGAGCACCTGGTGCAGTTCTTCCATCCATTCGCCCGCCAGCTCCTTGTAATGCATAAAGCCGCTGACACCGGACAGCACAATCAGACCAGGGCAAGAATGGCCAGACCGCCGGCAGGATTGTGGCCGATGTAATGCTGCGGCTGGCTGGTATGCAGGGAGCGCAGGTAGGACAGCGTTTTGGCCGGCCCGGCGACAAAATCGCTGAAACGGGCATAGCGGCTGCCGGCAAGGCCCCACAGGAAGCGGAACACGGTCAGGCCCAGCATGGTGTAGCCGAGCATGAAGTGCACGGTCTGCCAGTCATCTTCGCCGCTTGTTACATAGGCGCCCAGGAACGACAGGGCCAGCAGCCAGTGGGCGATTCGGGTGGGCAGGTCCCAGACCGGAATGGTATCGGCGGGGTGGGAGGGCGGGTTCATCAGAGACTCCTGCTGTTACATATTTGTGAATTGTGCGTCAGCCTTGCGTGTTGTGCAATCCGACATATAGATGCCTATGACCGGCGCTCATGTATAATGTTTCTATAAGACAACGGTTTGGGTGAGACCAGGTTTGGTGAGATGGGTGAGACCGGGGCCTGACAGCCTGTCTGTCAGAATCTTGAAATGGTGCCATGTTAACCTCATATATGGTAACGATGATCGTTGCCGCTGGAGAAAGAAATGCCGATTTACGAATATCGTTGCAGTGATTGCGGATTCCAGAAGGAATTCATTCAAAAAATGAGCGACGCGCCGCTGACGACCTGTCCGCAGTGCGGCAAGGAAACGCTGGGCAAGCTGTTGTCCGCGCCGGGCTTCCAGCTCAGGGGCAGCGGCTGGTATCAGACCGATTTCAAGGGTTCCGCGGCCTCTTCTGCCGCTGCAGCCTCTTCCGCTCAATCCGACGCGGCTCCTGCTGCACCGGCCTGTGGTGCCGGTTGCGGCTGCCACTGAGCGCAGCCGAACGGGCGGAAGCATTTTAATTTCCAACAAACCGACTGATCCGGGTACATGAAAAAATATTTTGTGACAGGTTTGCTGATCTGGGTTCCGCTCGGCATCACCATCTGGGTGCTGCATCTGCTGATCGGTACACTGGACCAGAGTCTTCTGCTTTTGCCGCCGCATTATCGTCCGCGTTACTGGCTCGGTGTCGATGTGCCGGGGCTCGGCGTGATTCTGACCCTGCTGATCATTTTTCTGACCGGGCTGTTTACCGCCAACATCATCGGTCAGCGCCTGCTCCGCATGGCCGAGGGTTTGCTGGGGCGCATTCCGGTCGTTAAATCCATCTACAGCAGCGTCAAGCAGGTCAGCGACACGGTCTTTTCCGGTTCCGGCGATGCTTTCCGCAAGGTCCTGCTGGTGCGCTACCCGCATCCGCAGGCCTGGTCGCTGGCTTTCCAGACCGCCGTGCCGCCGGAAGTGCAGGAGAAACTCGGGCCTGACGAAGTGGCGGTGTTTATTCCCACCACACCCAGCCCGGTCAACGGTTTCTATTTCTTTGTGAAAAAGTCCGAGACCGTGGAAGTGGATGTCAGCGTCGATCAGGCGCTGAAATACATCATTTCCATGGGGGTGGCTGCGCCGTCCGAGCGGGCCACCATCATGAACTATCCGGGTGATTGAGTTTGCGCGGTAAGCGATTGGTAAGCGGTGAACGATGAGCAGGACTATACTCTTGCCCGCTCACCGCTCACCGCTCACCGCTCACCGCTCACCGCTCACCGCTCACCGCTCACCGCTCACCGCTCACCGCTCACCGCTCACCGCTCACCGCTCACCGCTCACCGCTCACCGCTCACCGCTCA
>JAJZQI010000035.1 GCA_021851875.1 Pseudomonadota bacterium
CAGATTGCGCCAAGCATCGTACTCGCTGCCTTTTCAATCATTTTTGGTGGAATTGTGGTGGCGCTCTCCATCTCCTTTGGCGTCGGCGGTATCGATGCGGCGAGACGGATGATCGAACGGGAAACCATGGAAAAGGGTGCGGCAGAAACCAGGGATGATATCGAACACGTCTAACGGGCACGGCGCTTGCGCCACCAAAGCATCATGAAAAAGGCAAGCGCCACGCCCGGTTCCCCTCACCCCTTGCCCTCTCCCGCCTGCGGGAGAGGGGGACGAAGTCTCGCTACGCGAGTTTCGCGGTTAACGGAAGGAAAAGCCATGTCCGATTTTCACCAGACAGGAATCATCACGACCCTCCATCAACTCGGCAAACCTTCGCTGGAGCGGCTGGAATCCGAGCTGTACGGCTTCTCGAGAGCCAGACCGGTGGCCCTGGTGCTGCCGGCGCTTTATTCGGAGTTCGAAGGGCCGGCCATGCCCGGGATAGTCCAGGAACTCGCAAAGGTAAAGTATCTGAATGAAATCGTGCTGGTCCTCGACAAGGGCTCAGAGAAAGATTTTCAGCGGGTGCGGGAGTTCATGTCGCCGATATCAACGGAAGTCAAGATCATCCACAATGACGGCAGAAGGATAAGCGAAATATATGAAACGTTCGCCCGCAACGGATTTAATGTGGGCGAGCGCGGCAAGGGGCGCTCGGCATGGCTTGCCTACGGGTATGTACTTGCGCGGGGCCGGTCCGACGTCATTGCCCTGCATGACTGCGATATCATTACATACAGCCGCGAGCTGCTGGCAAGACTGTGCTACCCCGTAGTCAATCCCAACCTGGACTACGCGTTTTGCAAAGGCTACTACAGCCGCGTATCTAACAAACTGAACGGGCGGGTCACCCGGCTATTGGTCACCCCCCTGATTCAGTCTATCCAGCAGCTCATCGGGCCGCATAAGTTTCTCACTTTTCTCGACAGCTTCCGCTATCCCCTCGCCGGGGAGTTCTGCATGACTACGGATCTGGCCCGGGTGAACAGAATCCCGTGGGACTGGGGGCTGGAGGTTGGCTCCCTGGCCGAGGTGCACCGGAACTATTCGCCACGTCGGGTTTGCCAGGTGGATATTGCCGCGAACTACGACCATAAACATCAAGTGCTTTCTGCCGATGATGCGGGTAAGGGTTTGATGAAGATGACGGTGGATATCTGCAAATCCATCTTCAGGACTCTGGCGTCGGAAGGTGTCGTGTTTTCCGACGGAATGTTCAAATCCCTGCTCGTAGCCTACCTGCGGCAGGCCGAGGACACGATCCTGAAATACGAGGCCGACGCCGCCATCAACGGACTCAAATTTGACCGGCACGAGGAGGCAATGGCGGTGGAAGCGTTTACCAGAGCCATCGGCATGGCAACCCAGGTATTCATGGAAAATCCGATGGCCACGCCGCTCATCCCGAACTGGAACCGGGTGACCTCGGCCATCCCGGGTATTTTCGAGATGCTGAAAATGGCCGTGGATGAGGACAACAAGTGATGGCCCCTCGGGGCTTTGAGATGGAGGAGAAGACGGCAAAGCGATTGATATGCTGGCAACCCGCTACCAGCAGGCCGGCAAGCGCCTGCACTTGCGCCACCGCAACCCGGACCGCCAGATTTCCCTGCTGGAGAATCCTTTCGTGCTGCTGCACGACAAGAAGATCTCCAACATCCGTGACCTGCTGCCGGTACTGGAGCAGGTCGCCAAGGCCGGGCGTCCGCTGCTGATCATCGCCGAGGACGTGGACGGCGAAGCGCTGGCCACCCTGGTGGTGAACAACATCCGCGGCATCCTCAAGACCTGCGCCGTTAAAGCGCCTGGCTTCGGTGACCGCCGCAAGGCCATGCTGGAAGACATCGCCATCCTCACCGGCGGCACCGTGAGCGTCGTCGCCAAGGTCAAGGGCGACAACCCGGACCAGGATGCCGGCATCAAGATCGTGCTGCGCGCCCTGGAAGAACCGCTGCGCCAGTATCAGCCAAACTTTTTTTTGGTATGGGATTATGAGTAGTTGCAGAACTGTTCCTTCGTGTAGCGAGCGACAGACTGTACCCATGATTCCAGTTCGGTAGTGTTGGTCGGCTGTATCGTGTGTGGAAGGGCCACTTGCCCATCTTCCTGGAGTACATGGGTGTAGGGTTCCTTGTGCCATGGCGCATGCATTGGGAAATGGAGCTTGTGGAACCAATCAAGCCCTTTGTTTCCAGTTGGTGTTTGGAAATCCGCTGAGAACTCAGCGGCCAATTCAAGGCGGCTGCCAACGAACAATGGTTCGGTCGGCCCCTCAAACGGAACGCTACATCTATCAAACTGGAAATGTGGATGCCCGGCTCCGGGCGCTGGAAACCTTCCTGCTCCAGTTGGACGATGCGTCCGAGCGCGCCCGAATTCACCTTCACCCCAGGCAGCAGGTTCTCATTGCCCCACTTATTGGCCTTCATGGTGATCGCACATTCCTCGACCTGGACGCCCTGCTTGATCAGATTTTCGACCATGCCCTTGTAGGGGTTGCCGGTGCCGGTCTTGCGCACTGCATTGTAAGTCTCGTCGTTAAGCAGCATGTATCCGGCATCCCCGTGAAAAAAAGCAACTAGGCTCAGCGCGGGCCCATAATTTTGATCAGCATTTCTGCCGATGGCGCACCTTGCATCTTTTGCAGATTGCCGCCAGCGTCCTTGTAGAAGATGGTCGGGGTGGCAGAGGCCCCGAGTTGCTGCATCAAGGTCTGGTTGGCGTCGAGCTGCGCGCGAACTGTTGCCGATATCTGGCCCAAGGGCTTGACGCCGCCACTGGCATGCTGCTGTTCGTGCTGGGTCAGGGCGACTTGCGGATTCTTGGCAGAGAGCAGGGCCGCCGCCTTACCCGCGCTGGTGTCCGTGAGGATGGCCACGATGACGTGGCGCAACTGCACCTTGCCGGCCGCGACCCAGGGTCGGGCATCGTTCCAGAACTTGTTGCAGTAGGGGCAGTTAGGGTCGGTAAACGTGTAGACGACACGCGGGGCATTCTTGCTGCCATCTTCAATCCAGGCGCTCTTCTCAAGCTGTTTCCAGATTTTCGCGGTCATGGGTTTTCTGACCAGCTTGTCCAACGGTTCCTGGCTCAGGTTGGCCCCTTTTGCGTCGATCATGGTGCCAATGATCGCCTGTTTGCCGTCGGCGGTCAGGTAGATGGCCAGCGGCTGTTGCTCGATCATGCCGGCATAGCCGGTCAGCCCGCCTGGCGCGGCAAAGGTGCCAATCACCTCGGCGCCCTGGGCTTCGAGTGCCTTGATCGGTGCCGGCCAGTCTTTCGCCTGTGCACCCATAGTCATGCCGAGCAAGGCAAATAAAACGGCAAACTGAACGAATGGTTTTTTAATCATTTCTGATTTACTCCTTGATTTGAAGGATTTGTGCGCGAGCGCAGTTGGTTTAATTTACTCGCCAGCGAGGCGGACGATAGCTCACCCAGGTGGGTATCGATCAGTCGTCCGTTGGCATCATAGAACAATGTGGTTGGCAACGCTCCAGAGCCGACATCGCGGCCAAGGCGGGCGCCGGGATCGAGTAGAACGTTGGCGAGATCGAGTCGAGCCGCAGTGAGATAGTCTTGGGCCGTCGTCCCATCTTCGCCCTGGTTGGCAAAGACAAAGCGCACCCCGGTTTCCTGTTTTTGCGCGGCGGCGAGCACCGGCATTTCGCGGCGGCAGGGGGGACACCAGCTCGCCCACAAGTTGACGACCATGGGCTTGCCGGCAGCCAGCGCAGCGAGGTCTGCCGGCTCACCCGCGAGTGTCGTCAACGGCACCGTGGGCAAAGCCGTATTGTCCATCAGGAGTATCGCGCCGAACATCGCTCCCCAGGCCAGCACCCCTGCCGTCAGCCCCAGGGCCAGCGGCTTGCGTAGTGCCGCGCGGCGCCAGCCCTGCCATATCGCCACCAGCAGCGCCGCCACCACCCCGGCCCACGGAGTGAAGCCGCCGTCGCGGATATCGAGTATGGACCAGGGCGTAACACGATAAGTGTCGAACCAGACGGCGACGAAGGCGAGACGCGCCACCAGCACGGCGGCGATGAGCATGTCGGTCAGGATATTGAATATGCCCGTATGCTGAGCACGCCCAACCGTGCGGCCTACCCCCGCCGCGACAAGCAGAGCCACTATCACCAGCAACAGGGCGATCGGCACCGGGAGGGAGCCTAGATTCACTGCCAGCATGACCGACCTCCCTACGGCTGGAGCATCACGTAACCTTCCTGCTCCAGTTGGACGATGCGTCCGAGCGCACCCGAATTTACCTTCACCCCAGGCAGCAGATTCTCATTGCCCCACTTGTTGGCCTTCATGGTGATCGCGCATTCCTCGATCTTGGCGCCCTGCTTGATCAGATTTTCGACCATGCCCTTGTAGGGGTTGCCGGTGCTGGTCTTGCGCGCCGCATTGTAGGTCTCGTCGTTAAGCAGCATGTATCCGGCATCACCGTGAAAAACAGCAACCAGACTCAGCTCGGTGCCGGTCTGCTTGAACCGTTCGAGCATCAGGCTCATGTGCTTGAGGCCGACAGGCATATCGCCGCTGAATGCGGCATGGTCCAGGTTGAAAACAACCTTCGCCTGCTTGAGCGCAACCGGAACGTCGATCTTGATCGTCGGAGGAGACACCGGCTCCGCTAGCGCGGAAAATGCGGGCATGGCGAGTGAGGCGGCCATGAGAGTGGAAAGAAAAATCTTTCTTGGGGTATGTGAGCTTCGTTTCATTTTATTATTTCCTGAGTTATTGTTGGGATTCGGCGCACGCAAGAAACCATTTGCACGCCATCTTTTAGGTCATGCCCAGGTAAATTAGTTCCGGCTAATATGTCAGATCAGTCCAAATTGCTTTATTGCATTAAAATCAGCGGTCTTAACCCAATCAATTGAAAACAAAAAACATGTTTTTGCTGCGCCAGATTTTCCGGGTTGTAGCCTTGCTGATGGGGCTGGGGCTGGGCCTGCTGCTTCAGCCATCCCTTGCGGGCGCAGGCGATACGGCTACGGTACGGATCGGCGTTCTGGCATACAAAGGCGCCGAGGCGGTACAGGAGGACTGGTCCTATGTCAGGGATTGGCTGGAAGCCCGCATTCCGGGCCATCATTTCGTCCTGCTTGATTTCGACCAGGCCGGACTGACGCGTGCGGTGCAAGAAAAGACCATTGATTTTGTCATCACCAATAGCGGCCACTATGTCGTCCTCGAAAACAACGATGGCGCCAGCCGCATCGCGACCATCGAGTCCCCCTGGGCTCTGTCGCCAAGGCAATCGATCGGATCGGCCATCGTGGTGCGCAGCGATGCGCGCCTGCACACATTGGCGGACCTGGCCGGCAGGCATGTGCTGGCGGTCGGTCCGGATGCGTTCGGAGGTTACCAGATTGCCGCGCGTGAATTGCTGCAAGCCGGTGTCGATCCCGAGCATGATCTGACCGATCTGCAGTTTACGGGTTTTCCGGTTCAAAAAATCGTGCATGCGGTTCGTGCGGGCCAAGCCGACGCCGGCATCATCCGCACCTGCCTGCTTGAGCAGATGATACGCAGCGGCGAGATCGGCGCCGGGGAGTTGCGCGTGCTGGCGCCGATCGACACCCGTGGCTTCCAGTGCCAAACATCGTCGCGGCTATACCCCGACTGGCCGTTCGCCGCCTTGCGCCATACCCCGACGGAACTGTCCAAGCGCGTGGCCATGGCTTTACTGGCGATGCCCCGCACTGCAGACGGGTATAGCTGGACGATCCCCAGCGATTACCAGATTGTCGGCGAATTGTTCCGCGAGCTGAAAATCGGCCCCTATGCCTATCTGCGTCTATGGACCTTCGAGGGCGTTCTGCGACGCTACTGGGGCTGGATGCTGCTGATCCTGGCCTTGCTGGTTGTCTGGGCGGTGCATACCGTGCGGGTCGAACACTTGGTGAGCCAGCGCACCCGCGCGCTGCGCGAAGCCCATGAGGAACAGCGCCGCATGGCAGAAGAGGCGCGCGTGCGTCAAGCCACGCTCGACCATACCGCACGGCTGGCCATCCTCGGCGAAATGGCCAGCGCGATCGCGCACGAGTTGAACCAGCCGCTGGCGGCGATCCGGAATTTCGCCCGCGGCATGGCGCGCCGCATTACGGCGGGCCGGCTGGAGCCGGCGCCTTTGCAGGAAGGTACCAACGAAATCGTCGCACAAAGCGAGCGGGCGGCAAGCATCATTCGGAACATCCGCGCTTTCGCTCAAAAAAGAGCATCCGAACAGCAGTCTGTCGACCTGATAGCGGTTCTGGGCGAAGCCATCGCCCTGTTCACCGGCGCCCATCCACAAGCGCGCGTCATTTGGCAACCCGGTGCGGCACAACCGGCCAGGGTGATCGCCGACCCCGTGAAGATCCAGCAGGTCATGCTCAATCTGCTGAAAAACGCACTCGATGCGCAGCAGACCGCCGGCCATGCACAGGAGCCGATCGAGGTGCGGTTCCGGGCGGAAGCCAGCGCCTATCTCATCACCGTACGCGACTCCGGTTGCGGGCTGGAACCCGGACAATTCGCGCACCTGTTCGAACCGTTCTTCACCACCAAACCCGAGGGCCTCGGTTTGGGCTTGTCGCTTAGCAAAGGCATCATCGAATCGTTTGGAGGAACACTGTCGGCAGCAGCCAATGACGACAATGCGGGGCTGTCGGTATGGTTCAGCCTGCCGATGGAAGAATCACAGGGAGATATATGAACCTAAAAAAGCAGTTCAGCCACGGATTAACACAGATATACACAGATTATCAATGAGTTACCATTATCATTCCAATCACCTTTTGGGTGAGGTGAAAATCCTCAACAACACATTGTTTTATCTGTGTTAATCCGTGTTTATCTGTGGAAAAAGAGGTTTTAAGGATGAACGAACGCGATGCGGTGCTGTTTGTGGTTGACGATGACGCGGCGATGCGCCGCTCGCTGGCTTATCTGTTCGATTCGGCGGGATGGCGCGTGGCGTCTTTCGAGTCGGCGCACGACTTTCTCGACCGTTACGACGGGCATGTGCCGGGCTGCCTGGTGCTCGACGTGCGCATGCCCCTGATGAGCGGACTGGAACTGCAGCAAACGCTCAAAGATCATGGCATACACCTCCCCATCATCTTTCTGACCGGCCACGGTGATTTGGCCATGGCGGTGCAGGCAATGAAAAGCGGTGCCTGCGATTTTATCGAAAAACCGTGCAAGGACCAGGCATTGCTCGATGCGGTTACGCGCGCGGTGCAGCGCAGCATCGAGGACTGCCGGGCAAGCACGCAATCCCGCGCCGCGCAGGCCGCTCTGTCGGCTCTGACCGCGCGCGAGCGCGAGGTGGCGGAGTTGATGGCCGCAGGCAAGCCCAACAAAATCATCGCCCGCGAACTGGGGATCAGCGACAAGACCGTCCAGGTGCACCGCCATAACACGATGGAAAAACTGGGCGTTCATTCGGCCGCGGAAATCGCCCGGCTGCTGATGACGACCAATCGTCAGTCATATTGAATTCCCGTGATTTTCCTGTAGGGCCGAATTCATTCGGACAAATGTGCGAATGAATTCGCGCCTACAAAGAACGCACGGTCGTTTCAAGTCGACTGACAACCAGGCTCGAACCCCCTGGCAGACCCGGCGGCTACAGCACCCGAAGGCGCTGTAGCGTTTGGGGCAGATGACCGCGTCACACCCGCACCAGACGCGCCGGCAAACCCTGCCGCACAGTGGAGCCCGACACCGGATCGACGAACACATTGCGCCCGCTGCGGGTCGGGTCGCTCAATCCCAGGTCGTTGAGATTGATGCCGGCGCCGATCGCCGCCTCGCTCGGCTGCGCTTTGCCGCCGATGCGATGCGCCCGCGCGCCGAGTTCGCGATGGCCGAAGCCGTGTTCGACCGCAACCACGCCGCGCTGTACGCCATGGCGCAGAATCACCGTCGCCTTGGCGCGCCCCCCCGGGGTCTCGAGATAAACCTGGTCGCCGCTGTGCAGGCCCAGCCGTGCCGCATCTTCCGGATGCAGCGCTACCGGGTTGTCGGGGTGGATGCCGCGCAAGCTCCGCGCACCGATGCTGTAAGAATTTTGCAGCGGCGACTTGTAGCTGACCAACTGCAGCGGCCATTCCGCCTCCGGGTATTTCTTGCGCACTGGCGTGCCGTCGGCAAAAGCCGGTTCGCGCCACGACGGGGTGCCGGCAAAGCGCTTGCCGGTGAAGCTGTGCTTGGCGGTGCCGACGTTTTCATTGTAGAGCTGCATGGGCTTGGTAAAGCGATGCGTGGCCCAGTCCGGCGGGTAAGGCGCTTCCTCCTGCGCCGCGTGGGCGGCTGCACCCGCCGCTACCGCCAAGTGTTTGGCGCCGGCAGCTTGAGGTGTTTTGCTTGAAGCGGCGCCTGCCGCCGCGGCATGCGCTTTGGCATCGGCCGGCGGCGGCAGCCGCAGGCCGAACATTTCCTTGTAGCTCTGGGAACGCCCGCCCCGCGCCAGCACGAAAGCCACCTTGCGCCATTCTTCGGGCTTGAGCGTTTTTTCCAGCAAGGGACGGATGCGGACCACGCCGGACAGATCGATGTCCTCGTCGCTCGCCTCCGGCACCGGTGTCTTGCCGAGCCAGGCGATATTCGCACCGCCGCGCAGATACCAGTCCTCGGGACGCTCCAGCGGACATGGATTTCCTTCCGCGTCGGCGAGGCCGGCCGGGCCGAAGCCGGGCAGCTCCATGGCCCTGGCCAACGCAAGGAAAAAGGTCTCCATGCCGATCGCCTGTCCATCCGGCAGCTTCTCGGCCTTGGGCTCGACCACCGGCCAGCGCGCCGTGCTCATTTTGACCGCCACCCCGCCCCAGGCATTCGCCCAGCCCCAGCTTTCGTAGAGCAGCGAATCCGGCACGATATAGTCGGCCAGGGCCGAGGATTCGTTGATGAACGGGTCGACCGCCACGATCAGCGGCAGTTTTTTCGGATCGGCCAGATCTTTTCCGATTTGCGCGCGCAGTCCCGTCACGCCGTAGAGCGGATTGCAGCTCCACAGGATCAAGGCCTTGAGGGGATAGGGATAGCCGTTGATGGCGCTGGTCAGCCATTCGGACGCCAGACCCGGGGCGTTCGGATACCAGGGCGCCTGTGCCGGATAAGCCTTGCCGCCTTCTTTCTTGCGCTTGAACTCGCTCGTCTTTTCGTAAGGCACGTTGCGCCCGATCGGGATGCCGCCCGGCTTGACCGCACCGGCAAAGCTTTCCAGGTTGTAACGCGGTCCTTCGCCGGCGTCCTTGAAGCCGCCGCCGTTGACCAGGGTGCCGCCCTGGCGGTTGAGATTGCCGATCAGGGTGTTGAGCATCACCACCGCATAGGCGTTGTAAAATCCGCTGCCGGACATCATGCCGCCATGCGCGTTGACAGCGGCACGCTTGCCATGGCTGGTGAATTCCCGCGCCAGTCCCTCGATGATCTCCAGCGGCACGCCGCAGGCGGCGGAATAGTCGGCCAGGCTGTGCTTGAAGGCCTCTTCGCGCAGCAGGCTCATCGCGCTTTTGAGCTTGAGCGTATCCGCACCGGCCTGTGCCTCGCCGTCGAAGAACAGCTCCGCCTCGCCCCTGGCCTCGGTGTGGACGACGGGCTTCTTCGCCGCCGGGTCGAAAACGACGTAGGGGTCCTTGTCCTTGTAGCGCTCCTCTTCGGTGAAAACCATGCCCAGATCGGAGCCGCGCAAATAGCGGCCGTCGCGCGCATGGCCCGGCTGGACGATCACCAGGTGGGTGGCATTGCTCCAGCTCGCTTC
>JAJZQI010000036.1 GCA_021851875.1 Pseudomonadota bacterium
TCTTCGTTCTTGCCGCGCAGCGGCTTGAGCTCATCCAGCTGCTCCCGCACGCCGGCCAGACGCGCCGCCAGAATGCCCTGCGATGCCCCCATGAGGTCGTCCAGCTCGCTTTCGACGGTATCGCGGACGATTTCCTGCTTGTAGGGGATCAGCTCGTCGCTCAGCGCGCGCTCCAGCGCCGGCAAACGGCTCTTTTCCAACAGCGCCTCATCGTGGCCGATCTTGGCGGCCAGCCCTTTTTGCGCCGATACCGGGAAAATTTGCGCCGCTTTCAGCCCCAGCAAATCGGCACTCGATTTGACCTGTTTGTCGATTTCCGCGGCAATGGCGCTATCCGACTTGAGTTCGTCCCACAGCCCGTCAATCTTGTTCAGCACCACCAGCCGCCCCTTTTGGCGCCCCTGGGTGTTGCCGATATGGTTGCGCCAGACTTCGATATCCGACTTGGTTACGCCGGTGTCGGCCGCCAGGATAAACAGCACGGCATGGGCGTTGGGCAGCAGATTGAGGGTCAG
The DNA here is from genome assembly GCA_021851875.1 of Pseudomonadota bacterium. Classification (GTDB taxonomy): domain Bacteria; phylum Pseudomonadota; class Gammaproteobacteria; order Burkholderiales; family JAJZQI01; genus JAJZQI01. The sequence goes on from JAJZQI010000036.1 coordinate 516, forward strand.
CTCGGGCTCGGTACCGATCGCATTCAGGCCCGGGGTGTCGAGGATGACCAGCCCCTGTTCCAGCAAGGGGTGGGGAAAGTTGATAACGGCGTGCCGCCAGCAAGGAATCTCGATTTGCCCATCAGCCTCGATGGCCAGCGAGTGGTCCGGATTGCTCGCGTCGAACATGCCCAGGCGGGCCGCCTCTTCCACCGACACCCGACGGGTCTCGCTCACTTTTTGCAAAGCCGCCGCCATGGTCTCGCTGGAGGCGGTATCGAGCGGCGTGACCTGCCACTCATCAAGGTAGCGCTTGTATTCGCTGGTGGTCGTGTCGGTTGCCCGCGTTTCGATCGGCAGCAATTGAATGCACGGTTGGCGGTCCGCCTCGAACATCAGCTCGGTCGGACACATGGTGGTTCGGCCAGCGCTGGAGGGCAGCAGCCGCTGCTTATAGCCGGAGAAAAAGATGGCGTTGATCAGCTCTGATTTGCCGCGCGAAAATTCGGCCACGAAAGCGACGACCAGCTTGTCGTCCGTCAGGCGGTCAAGCAGATGCTGAATACGCAGACTCGTCTGCGCATCATTGAGCTCCTGCTCTTCAAGCCAATTGCGAAAATCGGTGATATTGCCGGACAGGCCCGCGCGCCACTTGCTGTAAGCCTCGAAATGAGCAATCAGATTATCGTTTTGCATCGTATTCCCTCATCTTTCACGAACCTTTGGGCTCGTGCTCCGGAAGATGGCATGCGCAGCGTACGGCCCGCAGCGCAACCCCAATTTATCACATCGGCATATGCAAGGCAAAGTCGAATCGGCCTCGATTCGATCCGCGCAATCAACCTTTTCCATCGGGAGGACAGCAAAAGACATGCCACTCCTTTCACTTCACTTTCAATATATACCACAACAACATAATTTAACACGCTATTTCTGGCATTTATTGCAATAGAAAGTTCCCCGCTGGCCCAAGCGGGATTGGCGAATAGGCGTGCCGCATAAACGACATGGCAGATTCGTCCGATCGTAAACGAAGTACTGCTGCTGGAAATATCCCGGCTTGCCGTCGCCCCCCACGAAGTCGCGCAAGGTGCTGCCACCGGCCTCGATCGCCGCAGCCAGCGTCTCTTTCACGGCCGCCACCAGCTTTTCCAGCCGCGCCAGGCTGACGCGGCCAGCCGGTGCGGATGGCCGGATACCGGCACGAAAAAGCGATTCGTTGGCGTAGATATTGCCCACGCCGACAATGCGATGACTGTCCATCAGCACCAGTTTGATCGCCTGCCGGCTGCCGGCAAACAGCTGCCGCATGCGCTTGGCGGTCAATTCATCGGTCAGCGGTTCGACGCCGAGCGAAGCCAGCAAAGGGTGACGTAATGGGTCACTTTCTGTCAGGATAGCGGCGCCGAATCGGCGCGGATCGGTATAACGCAAACACCGGCCGTCATCCAGCAGCAGATCGAAGTGATCGTGCTTACCCGGCGGAATGTTCTTTTCCAGCACGCGAATGCTGCCGGACATCCCCAGATGCAGAATGAGGGTATCGCCCGAATCCAGACGGAACAACAGGTATTTGCCACGCCGCTCAAGCGTGACGATGCCCCGCCCCTGCAGGCGCTCTTCGACACCGGCTGCGAGCGGCCAGCGCAAACGGCGTTCGCGCACCACCATCGCCGCGATGCGGCGGCCGGCGGCATGCGGCAATAATCCACGGCGGGTGGTTTCGACCTCCGGCAACTCAGGCACGGCGCCGCCACCAGATGATGCCGCCGGCCAGCAGCAGGATGCCCGGCACACCGAACAGCAGCGCGCTCGCCATGACGCCCGCCTGAGCCGGGCTCAGCAGCAGCTGCGCATCGCGCGTCACCTTGGGTTGAACCGTGATCAGCTTGTCATCGCCCGCCACCCAGTTGAAGATGTTGATGCCCAGATCAAGATTGCCGGCATTGCCCAGATACATATTGGCCAGAAAACTGCTGTTGCCGACCACGACCGCCCGCTGCGCATGCTCGCCCACGCGTCGCTCAAGCGCCATCGCCACAGTCAGCGGCCCGGCAATATCACGCCCGGCGGCAAACTCCGGTTTTGCCGTGTCGCCGGTTTCCAGCCAGCCATTGGCAGCCACGCTGATCAGCGGCGACATCTGCCAGCGGCTTTGTTCACGCGCTTCCAGTGCGCGCGCATCGGGAAACGCGGTCAGCAGACGGAAGTCGTTGAAAATCGGATGACGCCCGTAGCCGCCGCTGATCGCCCAGGTTTCCGGCGCCCGCAGGCCGGTTGCTGCGGGGTCAATGATGGTGCCCGGCAGCACCTGCAACGACAGACGCTCAGCCAACGGCTCAAGACCGTTGAGCGGACCCGGATCAACCAGCCAGACAAGATTGCCGCCGCGCTCGACATAGTCCAGCAGCCGCGCCACCTCGCCCGGCAACAGGGGCACGCGGGGACGGGTCAGCACCAGCAAATCGGCATTGGCCGGAACAGCGGGAGCCAGCCCCAGATCGAGCGGCTCAAGCCGAAAACCCCGTGCCGCGAGATTTTGCCCGAACTCGCCCAGATCGAAATTGGCCCGGCCTGCCAGATCGGGTTCGCCATGGGTGTCCAGATACAGCACCACCCGCTCGCCGCTTCTTGCCAGACGCTGCAGCGTATTGGCCAGCGCCTCTTCGCTCAGCTGCCGCAGGGATTGACTGCGCGCGCCGTAGCGCACGACCAGCTCGCCGTTCACCTGCACGCCGGCTGCGCGGGCCTTGGCCACGTCCTTGGCCGGATCGATAAAATTCAAACGAATATCCGGCTTGGCCTGCTGCCAGGGACGCAGGAATTCGCTGATCAGCAGACGCAGGTCGCCCAGTTTGGCGTCTTGCGCCGCAGTGGCATAGGCGGTGATCTCAATCGGCCCGGGCATGCTATGCAGCAGGGCAGCACTTTGCGGACTGAGGGAGTTGCGTTTATTCAGACTCAAGTCGCGTTGCCAATGCTGCTGGGTGGCCCAATAACCCAGCAGCACGGCCAGCAAAACGATCAACAACGGCAGAGCCCAAGCGAAAAGTCGTCGCAAAAGCATGTTACCGCCCCCCTGTACGCTGGCGTTTCAGGCGCAGGACGGCCAGACCGAGGAATACGACAACCAGCAGAACGAAATACGCCACATCGGCGCTGTCCAGCACCCCTCTGTTGAATAGACTGAAATGTGCCGACATGGAGAATTGCCGCAATGCGCCGTCCGGCGAACTGGCGGCATTGTCGACCAGCCACAGCCCCAACAGCAGCCCCAGCGTCACCGCAGCGGCAAGCAAGGGATGGGCGGACAAGCCGGAAGCATAGACCCCGATCGCCGCAAAGGCCGCCAGCAGGCACAATAAACCGATCAGATTCGCCAGCAGCAAACCCCAGTCGGGCCGGGTCCCCAGGGCCAGCGATGCGCCCATGAGCCCGACCAGCGCCACCACCGGCAGCAGCACGGCCCACAGACCAAGAAACTTGCCCAGCACGATCTGCATTTCAGTGACGGGGGAGGACAACAGCAGCGGCAGCGTGCGCAAACGGCGCTCCTCGCTCAGCGCCCGCATGGCAAACAACGGCGTCAACATGAGCGCCAGCAGCGCCGCTGCCGCTGCAAGCGGCGCCACCACCAGTTCGGTCACCCCGGGCGGGGGCGACAGGCTGGCCAGCTGCGATTGCATGGCCAGATACTGATCCAACTGGGTAAGGAAAAGCCACGCCAGCACAAGACTGACGACGGCATAGACGCCCCACGCCAAAGGCGAGACGAAGAGGATGCGCAAATCTTTCAGGGCAATCAGGCGTATCATGAATTGGCCTTTCCGTCGCCGGTTACCTGTATAAACAGGGTTTCCAGCCCCCCGTTGTTCTGCAGGGTTGTCAACGGCTCGTCCGCCGCCAGCCGCCCCTGATGGATAATCAGCACCCGGTCGCAAACGGCCTCCACCTCAGCCAGCGAATGGCTGGAGAACAGCACGCTATGCTGCCGGGCCAGCGACCTGACCAAGGTACGCACCTCGCGAATTTGCAAAGGGTCGAGCGCATTGGTCGGCTCGTCGAGAATCACCACGGGCGGCTCGTGCACAATCGCCTGGGCAATACCCACCCGCTGCTGATAGCCTTTTGACAGCTGGCCAACCAGCTTTCTGCCCGCGTCGGCCAGGCCGCAGCGCTCCTTTGCCTGCTGTATCGCCGCGGCAACGGCCGCCCCGCTTACGCCGCGCAATCTGGCCGCGAAGGCCAGATAATCGTCCACCCGCAATTCGGCATACAACGGCGGCGTATCCGGCAGGTAACCGATGTTTTTCTTGGCCGCCAGAACGTCGCGTGCGAGGTCATGGCCGCACACTTCGACCGCGCCTTGCTGCAGCGGCAGGATGCCCGTGAGCATCTGCAGGGTCGTGCTTTTCCCGGCCCCGTTAAGCCCCAGCAGGCCGAGCACTTCGCCGCGCCGCAGGGAAAAGGACAGCCCGCTGACCGCCGGCTTGCCGGCATACGCGTAGCCCAATGAAACGGCCCGCAAGGTCAATTCGAAAGGTGTATCTGACATGGATTCTGGATTGCCGTTGACGTTTTTCTATAGCAAGCGGAATAATACACGCTCGACAGGGGTTTATACGGAATTAGCTTGCAGCATGCGGCGGGCCGGCCAAACATGGCCTGACAGACTGCGGGAACCGGCGTTGGTTTTACCGTTCTAATTTTTTGCCAACTCAAGTCGTTTATTATGTTCAATTCAGGTAAAGAAGCAAGATGAAACCCTCTCGTCTGGTCGCCGGCCTTATTTCTCTTTTTGTCGCATGCGCCGCACTCGATGCCAACGCCGACACCCCATCCAAGCAGCAGACTGCCGCACCGCCGGCAAGTTCCGCCAGCGGCACTGCCGCCAGCCAGAGCGATCTGACCGACGAAATCCTGTATAACTTCCTGGTCGCCGAAATTGCCGGTCAACGCGGGCACTTGGGTATTGCCAGCGATTTTTACCTGAAGCTGGCACGCGAAACACGCAACCTTGAGCTGGTCAAACGTGCGACCGAAGTCGCCCTGTTTGCCCGCCGCCCGCAGCAGGCATTGCAGGCAGCCGAAATCTGGCAGGAACTCGCCCCCGACTCCCTGCAAGCCACCCAGGCCAACACGGTGCTGCTGCTCAACGCCGGCAAGCTGGAACAAGCCAGCGAATCGCTGGCGAAACTGCTCAAGCAATCCACGCCCGATCAACGGGCCCACTGGTTCTTTACCCTGAACTCGCTGCTGGCCAAGGTAAACGACAAATCCACGGCATTGAAAGCGGTCGAAACCCTGACACAACCCTATGGCGACATGCCCGAAGCGCATTATGCGCTGGCCCAGGCGCAAGCCATGGCGGGCGATACCGCGACTGCACTGAGCACCATTCGCAACGTCGAGAAAATGCGCCCGAACTGGGAACCCGCCGTTGTGCTGGAAGCGCAAATCCTGCAACAGTCTTCGCCCGATCAGGCATTGGACGTGCTCAAGCGCTTCCTCGACAGCAACAAGGACGCCTCCGACACACGCCTGGTCTACGCCAAGCTGCTGGCCCGCACCGGACATTATGCGGCGGCCGGCGAACAGTTCGATGAGCTGATGCAACGTTTCCCCAGCAACACCGAACTGATGGTGGCGCAGGCGCTGATCCAGTTTCAGCTGGGTCGCTTCGACCAGACCGACAAATTGCTGCACGCGGCGCTTGCCAAGGGCCACCCAGATCAGGATGCCTTGCATTTCTACCTGGGACAAAATGCTGAAGCCAGCAACCGACCGGATGATGCCAAACGCTGGTACAAGGACGTGAACGGCGGCGATTACCAGTGGGATGCCATGCTGCGCCTGAGCGCCCTGCAGGCAAGCTCGGGCGACCTGAACGGCGCACGCGCCTCGTTGCACAAACTGAAGCCCGGCAGCGACGCCCAGAGCATCCAGCTGGTGCAGGCGGAGGCGCAACTGCTGGGGCAGGCCCGCCAATATGCTGCCGCCTTCAAAGTGCTGGCGCAGGGCCTGCAGAAATTCCCCGACAACACCGATCTGCTGTACGACCAGGCGATGATGGCCGAGAAACTGGGCAAATTGAACATTCTGGAAAGCAATTTGCGGCGCGTCATCCAGCTGCGGCCGGACAATGCCCAGGTCTACAATGCGCTGGGCTATACCCTCGCCGACCGCACCAATCGGCTGGATGAAGCCCAGACGCTGCTGACCAAGGCCCTGCAGCTCTCCCCCAACGACCCTTACATTCTCGACAGCGTCGGCTGGCTGTACTTCCACCAGGGCAAACTGGACGATGCGATCGCCTACCTCAGGCGCGCCTACAGCAGCCGCCCGGATCCGGAAATTGCCGCCCATCTGGGCGAGGTATTGTGGCATGCCGGCAAACGCGACGATGCGCGCGCCGTCTGGCGAGACGCGCTGGCCCAACATCCCAAAAACGAAGCCCTGTTGAGCGTTATTCGGAAATTTTCCCCTTGAAGGCGTTTTTGATTGCTTGCCTGGCGCTGCTGCAGGCTGCCTGCAGCAGTCTGCCCAGCGCGCCGCTGCTGATCGCCCCCCGCCATCAGGGCGACTTCTCCATCAGCAGCCGTATCAGCGCCCGCAGCAGCGAGCAGAGCTTCGCCGGCCTGATGACCTGGCAACATCATCGCGCGACGGACGAGGTGTTGCTGTCATCTCCGCTGGGCCAGGGGGTGGCGCGCATTCTCAGCACCCCGGCCGGGGCCAGCATTGAAAACGCCCAGGGCGAACGGCGCAGCGCACCGGATGCGGAGAGCCTGACGGCAGAACTGCTGGGCTGGCGCATGCCCCTGAACCATCTGAGCGACTGGCTCAACGATACCGGCAATGCCGAGGAACAGCTGCATGATGGCTGGCGCATCCGCTACATCCAGCGCGACGCGCAGCAGCGCCCCACGGCACTCGACCTGAGCTATCGCGACGTCGAAATCCATTTGCGCGCCATCCGCTGGGAAATCCCCGCAGCACAAGCCTCCCAGCCAACAGCTACGGCGCCCGCCACGCCATGAAAGCCGCCCAGACCTTCCCGGCTCCGGCCAAGCTCAACCTGTTTCTGCATATCGTCGGCCAGCGTGCTGACGGCTATCATTTGCTGCAAAGCGTTTTTCGCCTGATCGATTTTGGCGATGAACTCACGCTGCAGGTGCGAGCAGACGGCAAAGTGGCCCTGCTCACACCGTTGCCCGGCGTACCGGTCGAAAAAGACCTGTGCGTGCGCGCCGCCCGTTTGCTGCAACAGCATACTGACTGCCCGCTCGGCGTCGACATCGCCCTCCGGAAAACCCTGCCGATGGGCGGCGGTGTCGGCGGCGGCAGTTCGGATGCGGCCACCATGCTGTTGGCGCTCAACCGTCTGTGGCAACTTGATCTGCCGCGCGCCGAGCTGCAGATGCTGGCCTTGCGACTGGGAGCCGACGTGCCCATTTTCGTCTTTGGCCGGAACGCCTTTGCCGAGGGTGTCGGGGAGCAACTGACTGCGATTGAACTGCCGCCGGAGTGGTATGTCGTGCTCACCCCGCCCGCCCATGTCGCCACTGCAGACATTTTTAAAAGCAGGGAATTGACCCGCGACACCAAAGTCATTAAAATGGCGGACTTTTCACCGGTCTCGGTTTCGCACTTTGGTCATAATGACCTGCAAACAGTGGCGACCCGACTGTATCCCGTGATAGCGGAATACATCGACTGGCTGAAAGCGTATGGCGATGCGCGCATGACAGGCTCTGGAGCCTGTGTGTTTGCCCCCTTCGACAACGAGGCAGCCGCGTTGGACGTTTTTTCCCGGCGGCCGGCGGGCTATAACGGCTTTGTTGCCCGAGGGTTGGATCGTCATCCTTTATGGGATTTTTCTCATGATTAAGCTTAAAGATATTTGCAAGGTTTAATTGGG
>JAJZQI010000037.1 GCA_021851875.1 Pseudomonadota bacterium
ATGCCGAACGCTCAACCAACTTTGAAGTCGGTGTGCGTGGCGCGGCGGATCGTCTGACCTATGAAGCGACCGCTTTTTACATGGATTTTGATAATCAGATCATCCCGCAATCCGAGTCGGGCGGGGTTGGCGCCACGGAGACCAACGCGGGCAAAACCTTGAACCGGGGCCTGGAAGGCGCGTTGGGCTTTGATATGGGTGCGGGTTGGAGTGTGTCTGCGAATGCAACCTACCTCCCAACCGCAAAATTCAACAGCACTAAAATCGTAGGCGGCATTGATCGCAATGGGAATCGGTTGCCCTATGCGCCCGAGTTAACATCGAATGTGGCGTTGAGCTATACGGCCGGGGGCTTGAAAACCAGCTTGCGCGCTTATCACGTCTCCAGCCAGTTTGTTGATCCAGAAAATACCAAGGCCGAAAACGCGGATGGACGACGTGGAGAAATTCCGGCATTCACGACATTTGACCTGAATGCGCATTACACCGTTAACAAGCAGCTCAGCGTATTCGGTACCGTGCGCAACCTGACGGACAAGAAGTATATTGCCAGCCGCAACCCGGACGGGATTTTCCCAGGGGTAGAGCGTAATTTCGAAGTTGGCATGAATTACAAGTTCTGATGCCATCTGAGTGACAGGGTGGCGCGGCGGCAACCCGCACCGCCGCCTACGCGCCGCCCGTCTCGGACTCACCCGCATCGGTTTTGTGACCGATCCATCGCAAGCACGCTAATGGAGCACAAACCTTTCGTTGTTTTTTGAATCACTAATTCATCCACCGGCAAGCAAGGCGACTTCTCCCAGCCAGCCACACATCAAGAGGAGTCGTACCCATGTCTTTCCGGACAACCATGAAACCCGAGGTGATCGCCGTACTGGCCACACTCGGCGCCACCGGCGTCGCCCACGGCGACGAACAAACCCTGCCGCAGGTCATCGTACAGGATCAGGCCGAACGCGCCGACGGTCCGGTGACCGGCTACCGCGCCACGCGTTCAGCCACCGTTACCCGAACCGACACGGCGCTACGCGATGTACCGCAGACGGTAAACGTCATCCCGGAGCAGTTGATTCGCGATCAGGGCGCGCGGTCGATGCAGGATGTGCTGCGCAACGTGCCCGGCGTAGGTATGAGCAGCGGCGACGGGCAGCGCGACCAGGTGACCATTCGTGGCTTTTCGGCGATTTCGGATCAGTTCATCGATGGCATTCGTGATGACTCGATGTATTTCCGTGACCTGTCGAATATTGAACGTGTTGAGGTTCTGAAAGGCCCCGCAGCCGTTCTGTATGGGCGCGGATCGTCTGGTGGCCTGATCAATCGGGTGACCAAAAAGCCGCAGGCCGGTACGTTTGGTGAAGTGACGGTGAATTTTGGTAGCAATGACCTTAAGCGCACTTCTTTTGATGCGAATACCAGCGTCAATGAAAACATTGATCTGCGGGTAACGGGTGCGTACGAGGATTCCGGCAGCTACCGGGATCAGGGCTTTGTTGAGCGCAGTAGCATTACGCCTTCGATTTCAGTCAAATTCAGTGCGGACACCAAGCTGCTGGTGCAGGGTGAATTTGCCAAAGACAAGCGCATTACCGATTTTGGTATCCCATCGTTCAATGGACGCCCGGTGGATGTGCCAATCAGCACCTATTATGGCTCTGGCAATGCACGGCGCGACGATACCACTGCCTCGGAAGTGTCCTCGTTGACCGCCGCGTTTGACCATCGCTTCAATGACGCGTTTTCAGTGCGCAATGTGACGCGCTATTACACCTACGATCTTGACCGCAACAACACCTTGCCGGGAGGCACGGTGGATACGGTCACGCTGACGGTAGGCCGCAACCGTGGCGAAGTCAATCGACAGGAGGACGGTTATTTTAACCAGACCGATTTCACATTCAAGAATGCCATCGGCGGCCTCAAGCAAGAATGGCTGTTTGGCGTGGAAGTTGGCAAGCAAACCAAAGATGCCCAGTTTGTCAGTCAGTCCAATATTGATCGGGTGTCCATTTTCAACCCGGGCGGTGTTGTCGCCCCGCCGATTTCGGCTGCGGTACGTAATGGTGACGCCGCCATCCCGACGAGCAGCGTGTTCAAGGTGCTGGGCGTGTATGCACAAGACCAGATTGCGTTGACGCCAGCATGGAAGGCGTTGCTGGGGATACGCTACGATTCGTTCAAGCAGGACACCGAATTTGAACGCAAGCTGGCCCCGCTGGCACGTGAAGACAAAACCTGGAGCCCGCGTGCCGGCCTGGTCTGGCAGCCCAGTGAATCTGCGTCTTACTACGTGTCGTACAGCAAATCGTACCAGCCATCGGGCGAATCGTTTGCACTTGCCGCCAACAACGCCGCCAACGGGCCGGAACAGACTGAGAACCGTGAGATTGGAACCAAGCTGGACTTTCTTGACGGCGCGTTTTCGGTCACAGGCGCCTTGTTCAATCTTGAGCGCAGCGATATCAAAACGATAGACCCAGCCAATCCCAAGGTCTTGATCAACGTGGGCAAGCAGCGCACCAATGGCCTGGAGCTGACCGCCAACGGGCGCTTGCCGCAGGGTTGGGATATTTCTACGGGCTATGCCTATCTGGATGGCCGCATCACGCAGTCCAACTCAACACAGGCCTCGCCCCAAACGCCTGTGGTGCAAATTCCGCTGGAGGGCAACCGCCCCAGCCTGACGCCTAAGCACTCGGCTTTTGTGTGGGCCGTCAAACAATTGGGTGGTGGCTTCAGTGCCGGTGGCGGGCTGAACTACTCGGCTGATCGCTTTGCATCCCCCAGCAATGCCGTGGTGTTGCCCGGTTATCTGACGGCTGATCTGGCTGCCTACTACCGCTCAAAGCTGTATGACGTGGCAATCAACTTGAAGAACGTCACCGACAAGAAATACATCGTGTCGGGGCACGGTGGCAATGACAATTTGCTTATCCCTAGCGCACCGCGCGAAATCCAGGCCACTCTGACCTATAAGTTTTAGGAGTGACCCCAATGCTGTTCATTTGAAGAAAAAACTGTTCGTGATGAGCCCTTCGGCTTCGCTCAGGAGAGCCTTGTCGAACCGCGAGTGGCGGATTCCTGCCCTTCGACAATCTCAGTGCGAACGATTTAAGTGAACGGTGTCTGGAAAGATATACGTAGTTTTTTGCTACTTTACGATTTGACTTTGAAATAGGAATAAAAAATGAAACGAATTAAATTTCCAGCAATAGCTGCATTCGCCTTATTGGCGCTAGCGCAGTCCGCAGCGTCACAGGCGCATTACCTTTGGCTAGAACAGGCAAATGGGCAAGTCAGGCTTTATTTCGGTGAGTATGAGAACGGCATCCGCGAGAAAAGCGGCGGTCGTCTGGATACTATCGCCGTGCCTGAGGTTCAGACCAATCCTGCCAATGGTAATCGTGTCACAGTTGCGGTGGAGCGCATGGACGATTACCTTGCAGTGAAAGGGGCTAACCTTGGTCCGCTGATAGGGCAAGAAATCAGCATGAAGGTAAAAGATTTGACCAAGAGCAAGATTGGCATAGTCAAGCCCATGTATTACGCCCGATTGGCTAAAAACAGCCTGGAATCAGCCTCTGCGCTTGATCTGGATATTCAACCGTCAGGTAATAATAAAGTACGTGTCAACCTGCATGGCAAGCCGTTGGCTAAAGCCAAACTCAATATTTTTGCGCCTAACCAATGGACGCGTGAATATGAAACTGATGCCGCTGGTGAAGTCGTGGTAGAGATGCCCTGGCCCGGTCTTTATGTGTTGCAAGTGGCGTATGTAGAGCCGGTGAAGGGCGAGTATCAGGGTGATGCGTATGAGGCGATTCGTCATGTCGGTACGTTAAGCTTGTTGCACTAAATCATGGCACGGGTCATGGCACCGGCTAAGGAGCCTCAGATTAAATCCGCGCAGAGAAACGCTGCCTTTACTAAAACAAGTAGAGGCAGTTTTTTACGCTGGCTACGTAAAACGCACGGCTGGGTTGGCTTGTGGGGAGCGGCGCTGGGGCTGCTGTTTGGCCTGACGGGGTTCTTGTTAAATCATAAGCATATTATGCAACTGCCAGTGGCTAAAATGGAGCAGTCACAAGCTGAGTTGGCACTGCCAGTGCCGCACCCTGCGGATGCTAACGCTTTAGCGCAGTGGTTACAGTCAGTGATGGCTATCAAGCAAGCGCCGTTTAAGATTGTCACTGAACCAGCCAAAACCATCATTTGGGGTGGCCACGAGATCAAGCAACCTGCACTATGGAAAGTAGATTTTCATAATGTGCAACATTCCATCACTACGGAATATTGGGTGGGCAATCATTTTGTTTCGGTGAAACGGCAAGAGGCCGGTTCGCTTGATTTTATTACCCGTCTTCATAAGGGTTTGGGCATGGGCGGTGGCTGGGTATTGTTGGCAGACAGTTTAGCCGGAGCCTTGATGCTGTTATCCATTACGGGGGTTTTGCTCTGGACCAAAATGCGCGGCTCGCGGCTGGTCATGGCCGGCTTGTGCGGCACTTCACTGGGGTTGGCCGTGCTGTTTACGTTGCAGTCGCTATAAACACTCCCTGATACCGGATATTATCCCCACAGGTTTTAATATGCTTCTTGCTGGCTGCTGACCCACTACCCGGAGGCCAACGACGTGTTCACTGCTGCTGAAAATCGAAGAGTTCACTACCATCAGGCTGCGGGTGCTATCGATGGTCTGTGCCGACGCGACTTTGAAGGCAAACCAGCTTCTTAGAATTCAGGTATGCAGGAGGTTTCCTCGGCGCTACCAACCACACAGTTGGGCAGCCTATATTCCACTCGTGATGCCCGCCAGAGTAATTCTCTCTGTACCCGTGTGCTGTCCAGCGTTAGAGAATGTTCGATGCCTCCCAGCCATGCCGGTTCGCCGCCCGGCCCAGGAAGCACCTCTACTGAGCACCATAACTGCATAAAAAACCTCTCTCTGGTTGACCTCTCAATTGAGAACGGTTATCATTTGCATACACTGAAATATGCTCCAGTGCGCTTTTCATCAACAGGTTTGATGGAAAGCAATGACCAGCCAGCACCGATGACCTCAGGTCGAAGGCCGCCAACCGATTGACACTTTTTTTACAGGAGGTTTTCACATGTTGTCTGAAATGGTTTGCGTCAACGACAAATTCCTAGCCTGGAAATCGCACCGACATTCTTTCCAGGAGCGGCTCCATATCTTTACCGGGCTGATGAACGCGCAGCGCGGGCTGGTCGCCTTGCGCACGATCCCGCCGGGGAAAGGAAACACGTCTTACGTAGTGGAAAGCACCTGGCCGTCGCGCGGCCATTTCCAGAACTGGATCGCATCGCCGGCCTTCGTTCTATCCATCGGCGCGCTTTGCGGTAATGCCGATCATCCCATCGTGCGCAGCAAACAAACCGAAGTGCTGGCGGCGCGCGACATCCCTCTCCGGCTTGCAGCTTAAAGGAGTTACAAAAAATGAATGCATTCCTGAAAGAAGAATTCAGAGCCCTCGAACGCACCCATAACCTGGCCCGCCCGGCGCAAACCGTACCCGATCTGCATCCGCACGAAATGCTGGATATTCTCCAAAACCGCCGCTTCGGGGTGGAATACCAGCCGGTGGTGGATACCCTGTCGGGAGAAACCGCGGGTTACGAGGCGCTGTCCCGCTTTTACCGGGCAAATGGAGAAGCGGTGCCGCCCAACCGGGTATTCGAGATGCTCCAAGAAAATCCCCTGCTGCTGTTTCACACCGAACTGGAGATGAAGAAGCTCCAGATCCTGCAAGCCCCGAAAACCGAACTGCTGTTCCTCAACCTCGACCCGGATAGTTTCCACGCCGGCAGTACGCCGGGCGGCAATGTTTTCACCGAGCTGTTCCGCAGCCACCGCTGCCCGGGACGGGAAATCATGATCGAGGTCATCGAGAACCTGCATATCCGCGATGTGATGCGCACCCACGCCATGATCTCGGACTTCAAGGACGCGGATATCAAGGTGGCGACGGACGATCTGGGGGTATCCAGCGGACAGGTGTCATTCGGCAGCTTCTGCGATTCGACGTTCATCAAGTTCGACCGCGCCTGGCTCACCAACCATGGCACCCGCAAGCTCGCTGTCCTGAAATGGTTCCACGGCATGGCGCGGGCCGCAGGAGCCCGTACCGTGCTGGAGGGCGTGGAAACTCTCGGCGATCTGGCGCTCGCTCACGACATCGGTTTCGACTGCGTGCAGGGGTTCTACTTCCGCGACCGCTTTATTTCCGAAATTTGGTAGGGGGAGACCGATATGAAAACGATCATCTGGCTGTACAAGGGAAGAAGTTGGCAGACCGCATTCTTTCTTGCGCTACTCGCGCTCGGCACCGTGCTGCCCTATCTCGTACGCAATCCGGCTTGATGATGCCAGCAAGCGGAAGGAGCAAACCAACATGAACCACAATGACAAACCGGCGGAATCAGCGCCCATGCGGCCAGACGGCACCGGCCTCGCGCCGCCCCGGCGCATCGACATCCACGAGCTGCTGGGCGGGGGCCGCGAACTGCGCATCCTGCACGGCGGCGAAGAATACCGCCTGAGCCTGACCAGCAAGGGCAAGCTGATCTTGACCAAGTAGGGATAAATCCAAAAAATCCAGCTGTCCACGAAACTCACGAAAGACACGAACAGATTAAAGTAATTACAAGCCAAGAACCAAAACCCAATGGGTGATCCGCTGAACTAATGCAATATTCTGTTTTATTTCGTGCTTTTGCGAGTTTTTGCCTGGCGGCAAAATACCTGCGAGAAGCGTTTCGTGAATTTCGTGGACGAATTGCCGTTTCTGGGATAAACGGGTGCAAAGCGAACCCGGAAAAAAATGGATGGGATCATGAATCCGCTAACCCCATCAAGGATGAATGGCGGGAAGCTGCCAATATAGAAACACCGGCACATCACGGCTCGGAGATAACAGTGAATAGCGACTCACGCCCGGTTTTTTCAAACAGAAAATCGGCTATTGATAACCATTCGCATTTAATATACATTATTATCATTCACCCACTAAACATTGGAGAGCTCATATGAAAAAGTTTCACTTTGGCGCTTTGCTCGGCACCATCCTGTTAACCTTGGCAGCACCAGCGCTGGCCGATGAAGTGGTGGTCTATTCCGCCCGCAACGAGCAACTGATCAAACCGATGTTCGACGCATATACCAAGGAAACCGGCACCAAAATCAAGTTCATCACCGACAAGGAAGGCGCCCTGCTGCAGCGCCTCAAGGCCGAGGGCGAGAATACCCCGGCGGACATGCTGATCACGGTGGATGCGGGCAACCTGTGGGAAGCCGCCAGGGAAGGCTCGCTCAGGCCGGTGCAATCGAAGGTGCTGACCGCCAACATCCCGGCCCACCTGCGCGACCCAGGCAACCAGTGGTTCGGCCTGTCGGTGCGCGCCCGCACCATTTTCTTCAACACCCAGAAGGTGAAACCGGCAGAGCTGTCCACCTACGAGGATCTCGGCAGCCCGAAGTGGAAAGGCCGGTTGTGCCTGCGCACCGCCAAGAAGGTCTACAACCAGTCGCTGGTGGCGATGATGATCGCCGAGCACGGCGAGGCCAGGGCCGAGCAGGTCGTCAAATCCTGGGTTGCCAACCTCGCCACCGACCCCTTCCCGGACGACACCAAGATGCTGGAGGCCATTGCCGCAGGGCAGTGCGACGTGGGCATCGCCAACACCTATTACTTCGGCCGCCTGGTCGAGAAGAAGCCCGGCCTGCCGCTGGGCATTTTCTGGCCCAACCAGAAACAAAACGGCGTTCACGTGAACGTTTCCGGCGCGGGTATCACCAAACATGCCAAGCATGAGAAGGAAGCGATCAAACTGCTGGAATGGCTGTCCTCCGACAAGGCCCAGAACCTGTTTGCCGACGTGAACCTGGAATACCCGGTCAACCCGGCAGTGAAACCCGATGCGGCGGTATCGGCCTGGGGCGCGTTCCGGCAGAACCCGCTCAATCTCGCCAAGGCCGGCGAGCTGCAGGCGGCGGCAGTGAAGCTGATGGATCGTGCCGGCTACAAGTAAGGCCCAGCCGGCCCAGTTGGGCATGGATATCCCTGAGCGTGCCGTCCGGCCGCCGCACACCGGCATCTTCACGGGCTGGCGCTTGGCTGCCTTCGGCATCGCGCTGCTGACCGTCGTGCCGCTGGCAGTGGTGCTGTCCGCCTTCTTTTCGCCGGAACGGGAAATCTGGCAGCATCTCGCGGACAATGTTCTGCCCGGCCTGCTCGCCAACACCT
>JAJZQI010000017.1 GCA_021851875.1 Pseudomonadota bacterium
CTCGCCGTCAGCACCAGCCAGAAATCCACCCGCTCGGCGACAAATAAAAGGGAACCCCTTTTATCCAGTGGTAACCTTGGCTGAAACTCGTGACTAATCAGAAGGGATTTTTGTTTGCCATTTGAACAGGAGGTAGCTGTGACAGCAATCAAGCGCATACTCGTTAAAGCCTTGCCTATGATGGCGATTGCCATGGCAAGTACGGTTTCTTTCGCCCAGACGCAGACGCCGTCCGGCCCGCCCTATGGACCCGGTTATGGCATGATGGGCGGCGGTTACGGCCCCGGCCCGGGGTACGGCGTGATGATGGGGGGCGGCTACGGTCCTGGCGGAATGATGGGAGGGTATGGGCCGGGTTACGGGATGATGGGCGGCAATGGCATGATGGGCGGGTTTGGCCCCGGTTTCGGCATGATGGTCGGTTTTGCCCAGGCACTTGACCTGACGCCGGAACAGCAGAAACAGATCTACCGCATTCAGGACGATGTGCGTCGGTCCAATTGGGCACTGATGGGCGCCATGATGGATGCGCAGTCGCATTTGCGCGACCTGTATTCCGCTGCGCAGCCCGATCGCAAGGCCATCGACGAGGCCTACCAGAGCATTGGCAAACTGCAGCAGCAGATGTATCAGAACGGTGTGGCGGCCCAGCATAAAATGGATGGCGTGCTGACCAAGGAGCAGCAGGAGCGCCTGCAGGGCTTCTGGCGGCGCGGCCCTGCACCAGCACCCGTACCCGCGCCAACCAAATGAAAGGACGCGGTAGCGGGAACAATCCGCACAACCGCTTTGCCGCTCTCCTGAAGGAGGGCTTTGACGATGGCTGGGGCGAAGGTGACCCCGGCCACGGCGAGAATCCCCAAACCATACCGCTGATGAGCGATGTCCGTTCCATCATCAGCTACAATCAGTCGCCCGATGTGCCTTTCGATCGTTCGGTGAACCCCTACCAGGGCTGCGAACACGGCTGCATCTACTGTTATGCCCGGCCCTCGCATGCCTATCTCGACATGTCTCCCGGACTGGATTTCGAAACCCGTATTGTCGTAAAACGAAATGCAGCCGCACAGCTCAGGCGCGAGCTTTCCGCCAGATCATACCGTTGCGCTGTCATGGCAGTCGGCGCCAATACCGATGCCTACCAGCCGCTGGAACGCCGCCATGGCATCACCCGCCAGTTGCTGGAAGTGCTGCAGGCATTTCGCCATCCGCTTGCCATTGTGACCAAATCGGCGCTGATCGAGCGCGATATCGACATCCTGCAGCAGATGGCGCGGGATCGGCTGGCGGAAGTCTTCATCACGGTGGATACCCTTGACCCTGCACTGGCCAGACGACTCGATCCGCGTGCGGCGGCACCGAAGAGGCGCTTGCAGGTCATTGAGACGCTGGTGAACGCGGGTATTCCGACCGGTGTGCTGGTGGCCCCGGTCATTCCTGCCCTGACCGATGCGGACATGGAATCCATTGTGCAAACCGCGGCGGAGCTCGGCGCGACCATGGCGGGTTATGTTTTGCTGCGATTGCCGCGCGAAGTGGAAGGACTGTTCGAACAATGGCTGCAGCAGCATTATCCGCTGAAAGCCGCACACGTGCTCAGTCTGATCGAGCAGTCGCGGGACGACGCGCGGTATGACAGCACCTTCGGTGCGCGCATGCGCGGTAGCGGCCTTTTTGCCCAGCTGCTGCACCAGCGATTCGATTTGGCGACGCGTAAGCTGGGTCTCAACCGGCGTGACAATCTCGGGCGCTTGCGAGTCGATCTGTTCAGCGTGCCGCCAGAGCAGTCCCTCGAATCACAAGCACAGTCGCAGACGTCGCAGCTGTCGCTGTTTTAATTTGTACATTATTTCCATTGCCAGCGGTCCTGCGCCTGCATGACGGTTCGCGGCCCATGGCCCTGCAACCACGCTTTGGCTGCAGCATCGTTTTTCAGGTAGGCATCCCAAAAAGCCGTGCTGAGCGCCAGGATAACCCGGTGATGGTTGGCATTGCGTTGTTCGCGGTCGCCCATCAGCGGCCGGTCGGTAAATGCCGAATGTTCTGCCCGGTACAGCACCAGTTCATATTTGTCGCCCGGCGGCAGGGCAGGATAGACGGCCAGGCGCGAGGCGGCGGTGGTGCCGACCAGGCGTGAGTTGTCTTCCGTGCCGGTCATCAGCATCCATGGAATAGGCACAACTGAAAAGGCTTGCTCCGCCGTCTGCTGTCGTGGGACGCTCGGGCTGAATGCCAGGGCGGCCTTGATGCGCGGGTCGGTGTAATGCAGGGCGGCGGGAAAGGTCTGCCCGCTGACGGCCTCGGTTGTGACCGCGCCGAATGAGTGGCCGGACATGCCGATACGCTGCAAATCCAAGCGGTGGTACAAGGCGTTGCCGTTGGCCGAATTCAGTTGCGTCAATTGGTCGATCACGCTGTGCACGTCGTTGATACGGGATACCAGGTTGGTTCCGCTGGCCGCCTGCTTCATGTCTGGCATCATCTGCAACACGGATTTGCCTTGCCAGATCGCTTCATCGCTGCCGGCATGCTGCATGGCGACGACGACATAGCCGCGCTGCGACCAGTATTCGCCCGTGTAGGCATTGCCTTCGCGTGACCCGCCCAAGCCGTGGCTGAACAGGATGAGCGGGGCCGGAGATAGTGTGGCGGGCAGATAGATGCGCAGCGGGATGTCGCGATTGCGCTGATTGTCGTGCAGGGTGATCTCTTCGCTGTGTGTTTGGTCCGGCAAGGGTGTCAGCGGATCGTAGGGAGCGGCCGATGTGTGCGTGCCGGCAAACAGGAGCACTGTGGCGATTGAAAACAGCAACACATTTCGTAAATGCAGCACAAGCACCTCCCGGACGTTTCATGCAAGACACTCAACGCATGTCTACCCCATGCTGTTGACAACCGGCTTACAATGTTTTCATATTTAATATTTTATAATTAAATATGTTTAAGTAAATATTTCTGCTCAATCACTCATATATTAATGAGTTCTTAACATAAATGACCAGATAATCCCAGCCGCATAAATGGCGAGGATAGTATGAAACAGTCACCCTCACTGCACATCGGGATGAGCTGCTTGGTTTTGCTGTGGTCTTTGCGGGCGGGGCCGGCTTGCGCGCTGACGCTGGAACAGGCAAAGGCGTTCGCCTTGTCGGCCAATCCGGACGTGATCCAGGCGCAGCGCAATGTGGAGCGCGCCAAGGCCGATATCGATTTTGCTCAGGCGCGGCCAAATCCGAATCTCACCGTCGGCGTATCCGATTATCCGCCTGGAAAACACCTGATTACCCAGGGAACGGATCAGAATACGTCCACTTCCGTCGAAGTGGATCAGGTGATTGAACGGGGCGACAAGCGGCAACACCGCATGGATGCCGCGGACAACGCCTTGCGCGCCAGCCAGGCCGATTTGGCCGACACCCGCCGCCTGCAGCAGCTGGCAGTAAGCCGCGCCTACTGGGACCTTAAATATGCCCAGGAAAAGGTGCGCATCGGGGAGGATACCCTGTCATTGTTTCGGGAGAG
Source organism: Pseudomonadota bacterium (assembly GCA_021851875.1). Classification (GTDB taxonomy): domain Bacteria; phylum Pseudomonadota; class Gammaproteobacteria; order Burkholderiales; family JAJZQI01; genus JAJZQI01. Next base: position 3,523 of record JAJZQI010000017.1, read on the forward strand.
TCAGCGGGCAGTCGATTTGCGGCAAAAGTACGGCGACATCGCCAGCGCCGACGCAACCCGCTTGAAACTTGACGTGGTGCGTGCCGCAGCCGATCTGCAACAAGCCAAAGCCGATCTGGTGCATGCCCAGTGGCAGTTGGCCATGTTGGCCGGCAAGGAGGCCAATAAAGGGGACTGGGACGCGGCCGATCCCTGGCCCGCGCTGGACACGCCGGCCAGTAAATTGAATGTCGACGATTTGCTGGCACAGCGTGCGGATGTGCATGCGGCTGCCGACCGCGTCGCCGCCGCCGATGCCGCTCGGCAATTGGCACGCAGTTTGAAATCGCATGATCTGACCGTCGGTGTGGGATACAGCCATAGCGTGACGAATGCCATTCCCAACGGTCGCTGGTCGGTTTCCGTGAGCACGCCGCTTTTTATCGCTTATGCCTACGAGGGTGAAATTGGCCGGGCAGAAGCTGATTACTTCGCTGCACAAGATGCCGAAACTCAAGTCAAGCGGCGGGCGCTGGCTGAGATCACCCAGGCCGAAAGCGATCTTAACCAGTCGCAGGAGCGTTTGCGCCGCTACCGGGAAGATTTGATGCCCATGTCGCAAAGCACGCTGTCCGCCAGCGAGTATGCCTTCAAACGCGGCGCCGCCTCCGTACTGGATCTGCTCGACGCCCGGCGGGTTTACCGCGCCACCCAACTCGAAGCGGCGGCCGCCGAAGACGACTACGCCAAAAGCCTGGCTGCATTCCAGTCCAGCATTCAATCCGGGAATTAAGCCATGAAGAAAACCGCCCTGGTCATTCTGACTTTCACACTGTTGGCCGGTTGCGGCAAGCATGAGCCGCAGAGCACCACAGAAACCCCTGAAATCAAGGGCAGCCGGATTGTTTTTCCGCTCAAGAGTCCGCAAATCGCCGAGTTGCGTTTGGCTTTGGCCAAACCGGCCGAGTCCGACGAGCGGAGCGTTCCCGGTCGACTGGAGTGGAACGAAGACGCTACCGTTCGCATTTTTGCCCCTATGGCAGGGCGTGTCAGTCAAATCAGCGCGCAACTGGGCGACAAGGTGACCATCGGACAGGGCCTGGCAACCGTATTGTCGCCCGATATGGGTTCAGCCCAGTCGGATGCGCGTAAGGCGCAGGCTGTCTATGAACAGGTCAAATCCCAGTATGACCGCGCGCACGATCTGGCCGACCACGGTGTCGTGGCGGCAAAAGATGTGGAACAGGCCAAGGCCGATCTGGCGACGGCCGAGGCGGAGCGTGATCGAACCCTGCGCCAGCTTGGCGTGCTGGGGGGCACGGCGAAGGTCATTGATGAGGGTTACCAACTGCGTTCGCCGATTGCCGGCACGGTGGTGGATCGCCACATCAACCCGGGGCAGCAGGTCAAACCCGATGCGGATCAGCCTGAATTCGTCGTGACCGACCCGGATCATCTTTGGCTTGATCTGGATGTGCCGGAATTGGACCTGCGCCATTTCAAGGTGGGCGAAGCAGTGCAATTTACCGTTTCTGCCTGGCCTGACGAAATGTTCAGCGCCAACGTGAAATCCATTTCCGCCATGGTCGATCCGCAAAAGCGAACGGTTACCGTGCGCGCTGACGTGAATAATTCATCGCACCGGCTCAAAGGCGAAATGTTTGCCGAAGCCCGGGTGACCGAGGCCGCGCCGAAAGGTATCGACGTGCCGGACACGGCGGTTTTTCTGCTGGGGCAGAAGCAGTATGTATTCGTCTTCCTGCCGCCGAATGCGTTTGAACGCCGCGAAGTGAAGGCGGAAATCCGGCCGGGCGGTCACAGCATCATTACCGACGGAATTACGGCCGGCGATAAAGTGGTCTCCGCTGGTGCTCTGCTGTTGCAGCAGATGCTGGAGGCCAAATGATCCGCAAACTTGTTTCGACCGCATTGAACCAGCCGATGTTTGTCGTGCTGGCGCTGCTGCTGTTTGTCGGCAGCGGGGTCATTGCGTTCAAGAATCTGCCGGTTGAAGCTTTTCCCGATGTGTCAGACACCCAGGTGACGGTCATTACATTGTACCCGGGGCGGGCCGCGGAAGAGGTGGAAAAGCAGGTGACCATTCCGGTGGAAGTGGCGTTGAGCGGCTTGCCGCACTCCGTGCGGATGTTCTCCCATACCCAGTTCGGTCTGTCTTTCGTGCTGGTCACCTTTGACGACGGCGTCGATCCCTATTTTGCCCGGCAGCAAGTCAATGAGCGATTGCGCGATGCGGAGCTGCCGGATGGCGTAACGCCGGGTCTGGCGCCGCTGACCACGCCGATTGGCGAAATTTACCGTTACCAGCTGCGGGCCGACGGAATGAACGCGCGCGATATCCGCACCCTGCAGGACTGGGTCGTTGCGCGTCAGTTGAAGCAGGTGCCGGGCGTGGCCGATGTGGTCAGCATGGGCGGCGCGATCAAGACGTATGAAGTGAGTCCCGATCCGGCCCGTCTGCAGGATTACAGCGTCAGCCTGCAGGACATCGTAACCGCCTTGCAGCGCGGCAACGCCAATGCCGGCGGCGGCTATGTGGCCCAGGGCTCGCAGCAGTACCTGATTCGCGGCATTGGCTTGCTGAAAGATGCGCGCGATATCGAGAATGTCGTCGTGACCCAACGCAACGGTAGCCCGGTGCTGATTCGCGACCTGGCCAAGGTGACCATCGGCGAGGAGCCGCGCCAAGGCATCAACGGGCGCGATGACAACGACGATGTGGTGACCGGCATTATCGACATGCGCTCCGGGGAAAATCCCTCCGATGTGCTCAAGGCGATCAAGAGCCGAGTCGACCAGATCAACCGCGACATGTTGCCGCCCGGCGTCAAGATCGTGCCGTTCTACGACCGGACCTGGCTGATCGAGAAGACGCTGCACACGGTGTTCCACAACCTGACCGAAGGCGCCATGCTGGTGTCGCTGGTGCTGTTCCTGTTCCTCGGCAACCTGCGCGCTGCGCTGATTGTGGCCTTGGTGATCCCGCTGTCCTTGCTGGGCACCTTTCTCGGCCTGACCTTCAAGGGCATTCCGGCGAACCTGCTGTCTCTCGGGGCCATGGACTTCGGTATCATTGTTGATGGTGCCGTGATCGTCATGGAGAACATTTTTCATCGCCTGTCCGAGGCGGGCGACAATTCCCACAAGCCGCGCATACGGGTATTGCAGGAAGCTGCGGTGGAGGTCGGTCGTCCTACCTTCTTCTCCATGCTCATCATCATCGCCGCGCACTTGCCGATTTTTGCGCTGCAGCGGCAGGAAGGGCGCATTTTCGCCCCCATGGCCTATTCCGTGGTGTTCGCCCTGATCGCGGCGTTGATCTTGTCGCTCACGCTGGTGCCGCTGTTGTCGCGTTATTTCCTGCCCAAGCATTTGCCGCATGAACATAACCGGCTGGTGGACTGGTTTGCCCGCCGTTACCGGCCCATCCTGCAATGGGCATTGCGTTCGCGCAAGAAAGTGCTGCTTATCGCCGTGGCGGCACTGACGTTCAGCTTGGCATTGTTGCCCTATCTGGGTACCGAGTTTTTGCCCGAGTTGGACGAAGGCACCATCTGGGCCAACGTCACCATGCCCAACAGCATCTCCATGCCGGAAGCCGTGGTCATGATGCATAGGGTGAGGGATGCCTTGCGCAGCGTGCCGGAGGTCAAATCTGTCATTTCCAAAGCCGGCCGGCCGGATGACGGTACCGATCCCAAAGCCATTAATGCAGCCGAAATCCTGGTCGATTTGCGCGATGAGTCGCACTGGCGCCCCGGTATGACCAAGGACAAGCTGCTGGATCAGATGACGGCGGCAGTGAAAAAGATTCCTGGACTCGATGTGGGCTTTTCCCAGCCGATTCGCGACAACGTGCTGGAAAGCATTTCGCAGATCAAGGGACAGGTCGTCATCAAGATATTTGGCGACGACACGGCCGTCCTGGGAGCGAAGGCGGAACAGATTCTTTCCCTGGTGCAGAAAGTACCCGGTGTCAGCGATGCATTCGTCGATCGGGCGGGCAATCTGCCGCAATGGCGCATTGAAGTGGATCGTGACAAGGCGGCACGCTATGGCCTGCAGGTGGCCGATATCCAGGACATGATTGAAACGGCTCTGGGCGGTAAGGACGCCACGCAGATATGGGAAGGCGAAAAGAGCTTCTCTGTCACCGTCCGGCTGGACGAGAAGGACAGAGGGCTGGACCGCATGCGCGGCCTGCTCATCGCCACGCCTAGCGGCGCTTATGTTCCGCTGGCCGAGGTGGCCACCTTCAAGGCGGCCAGCGGGGCAATGAACATTTCGCGGGAGAACGGCGGGCGCGTCAAGGCGATTGGCATCTTCATCCGCGGTCGCGACATGGGCAGCGTGGTGGCCGACATGCAGAAACTGGTCGGCGCGCATGTCGCCTTGCCGGACGGTTACCGCATCAGCTGGTCGGGTGAATTCGAGAACCAGCAACGCGCCATGAAGCGTTTGGCAATGGTCGTGCCGATCAGCGTGCTGCTGATTTTCGTGCTGCTGTTCAACGCGTTCCAATCGTTCAAGAACGCCATGCTGATCCTGGTCAACATTCCCTTTGCCATGATCGGCGGCATTCTGGCTTTGTTCATTACCGGTATTCCGCTGTCCGTTTCGGCCGCCATCGGGTTTATCGCGCTGTTCGGTCAAGCCGTGCTCAACGGCGTGGTGATGATCACCACCTTCAATCAGTTGCGGGCAGAAGGCAAGAGCTGGGTGGATGCCGTGACCGAAGGAGCCATGCAGCGCATGCGTACCGTGCTGATGACCGGCATGCTGGCCATGCTGGGCCTGCTGCCGATGGCTCTGTCGCACGCCATCGGCTCGGAAACCCAACGCCCCCTGGCGGTGGTGGTGATCGGCGGTCTGGTAACGGCCACTTTGCTGACGCTCGTCGTATTGCCCACGCTGTATGCCATGGCGCATGAGTGGCGTGCCAGTCATCCGCACAAGCGAGAGGAATAAATGCGGGCCGCCCTCATGGTGCACGTGACTGGCACATGGGGGCAACAGTATTTGAGTTTGGCTTGAGTGGGGCGGGGTGGTGCCCGGGACCGGAATCGAACCGGTACGCCGATTTCTCAGCGAGGGATTTTAAGTCCCTTGTGTCTACCAATTTCACCACCCGGGCGAGAATTTGGAGGCGCGGGCCGGAGTCGAACCGACCTACACGGATTTGCAATCCGGTGCATAACCGCTTTGCTACCGCGCCTTAAGGGCATTGCTGAACTGAGGAAACCAGTTCTTGAAACTAAAATGGGAAAGCGCGTTGTTAAACTGCCGCTTTCCCATGAATTTTGGAGCGGGAAAAGAGTCTCGAACTCTCGACCTCAACCTTGGCAAGGTTGCGCTCTACCAACTGAGCTATTCCCGCTTTGTCTTGCGTAACGTGCTGCGTTACGAATGAGTGACATTATACAGCCTATTCCTGATACGTCAAGCGCTTTGTGCTCTCGGCGCGCCAAAACAGTGCCTATTCTTCGATGCCCTGACTGCGCAGGTAATCATCGTAGCCGCCCAGGTAGTGGGTAACACCATCCGGGCGGATTTCCAGCACCTGGGTCGCCAGACTGGAAACGAATTCCCGGTCATGCGAGACGAAAACCAGCGTACCGGTGAATTTTTCCAGGGCAATGTTGAGCGACTCGATGGATTCCATGTCCATATGGTTGGTCGGTTCGTCCATGATCAGCACGTTGGGTCGCTGCAGGATCAGTTTGCCATACAGCAGCCGGCCTTTTTCGCCGCCGGACAGCACCTTGACCGATTTCTTGGTGTCTTCGCCGGAGAACAGCAGTCGGCCCAGAATGCCGCGTACCACCTGCTCATCGTCGCCTTCGCGCGTCCAGCGCTGCACCCAGTCGAACAGATTCATGTCGTCGGCAAAGTCGGCTGCATGGTCTTGGGAAAAATAGCCGATGTTGGCCTTTTCCGCCCATTTAACCGTACCCGCCTTGGCCGGCAGCTCACCCACCAGAGTACGCAGCAGAGTGGTCTTACCCACACCGTTCTCGCCGATGACCGCCAGCCGTTGACCGGCTTCCAGAATCAGGTTGAGATTGCTGAACAGATCCGTGTCGTAGCCGTTGGTCAGACCCTCAATTTCAAGTGCCTGGCGATGCAGTTTTTCCTTTTCATCCACCTCAAAGCGAATGAAGGGATACTGGCGGCTGGAAGGCTTGAAATCTTCCACCTTGATCTTGTCGATCTGTTTCAGGCGCGATGTCGCCTGGCGTGCCTTGGATTTGTTGGCAGAGAAACGGCGCACAAAGTCCTGCAGCTCGGAAATACGTTCCTTGGCCTTGGCGTTGGCTGCCTGCTGGCGTTCGCGCGCCATGGTCGATGCTTCCAGGTAATCGTCATAATTGCCCGGGTAAATGCGGATCTGACCGTAGTCCAGGTCGGCCATGTGGGTGCACACGCTGTTAAGAAAGTGGCGATCGTGCGAAATGATGATCATGGTGGAATTGCGCGAGTTGAGCACGGTTTCCAGCCAGCGAATGGTGTTGATGTCCAGGTTGTTGGTCGGCTCGTCCAGCAGCAGGATATCCGGATCGGAGAACAGCGCCTGGGCAAGCAAAACGCGCAGCTTCCAGCCCGGCGCCACGGCGCTCATCGGGCCGTTGTGCTGATCGGTGGGAATGCCCACGCCCAGCAGCAGTTCGCCGGCACGCGATTCGGCGGTGTAGCCGTCCAGTTCGGCAAAGCGCGCTTCCAGTTCGCCGGCGCGCATGTAGTCCTCGTCGGTGGCTTCCGGGTTGGCGTAGATGGCGTTCTTTTCTTCCTGAATCTTCCACAGTTCATCGTTGCCCATCATCACGACGTCGAGCACGCGTATGTCTTCGTAAGCGAACTGGTCCTGCCGCAGCTTACCCAGGCGCTCGCCCGGGTCCAGCATAACGTTGCCGGCGGTCGATTCCAGGTCGCCGCCCAGAATCTTCATAAAAGTCGATTTGCCGCAGCCGTTGGCGCCGATCAGGCCGTAACGGTTGCCGTCGCCGAATTTGACGGAAACATTTTCGAACAGGGGCTTGGCCCCGAATTGCATGGTTATATTGGCAGTGCTGATCACGATGAGGACTTTTGCAGGAGGTTGTTTTCAGTCACCATTTTATCACGCATCGCTTCGATTGCAGCATAGGTCTGGATAAAGCCTTCTTCCAGCGCTTCAAACCCTGTTGTAAGCAGATCAAGCTGGCCGGACTTGGCCAGGTTTGACAATTCGCCGCACAAATGGCTGACCAGCGTGGCGCCGATGAAGGCGGACGCGCCTTTGATTTCATGGGTGATGCGCCGGATCAGCTGAATGTCACGTTCCTCTACCGCTGAGCGCAAACGGTCCAGGCTGTCTTGAGTGGTTTCAATATACAGTGCAAACAGCTCGACCGCTTTGGCCGGGTCGGGCAGATTGCTGGACAACTGATGCTGGTCGAACAAGGCTATCACATCGCTCTCCCCGGCCGTCGCCGCTGCAGGGAGCAGCGTCAGCTTTGGCAGGAACTGCTGCAGCATGTTTTGCAGCATATCGAGGCTGACCGGTTTGGCCAGGTATTCGTCCATGCCGCAGTTGATGCAGTGAGCACGGTCGTCGCTCATGGCATTGGCCGTCATGGCAATAACGGGAATATGCCTGCCACCGTTGTCCTGCTCGCTTTTGCGAATCTGGGTGGTGGCCTGCAGGCCGTCCATCACGGGCATTTGGCAGTCCATCAGCACCAGGTCGATCGATTCTTCCTGCAGGGTGTTCAAAGCTTCCTGGCCATTGCCGGCAAAGACGGGAAACAGCCCGAGGTGGCTGAGCATGTGGCCTACGACACGCTGGTTGATGGGATTGTCATCCACGACCAGAACACGGTAGTCATGCTGCAGGGAGGGACGCTCTGCCGTTTGGGGTTTGCTATCCAGCGCGTATGCGGCGGGTGTTTCATGCTCCAGCAGATTGAAGGCACGGTGCAGCCGCTGCATGCGGAGCGGTTTGGAAATGCACAAAAAACCGTTCTGCAGCAGTTCCTGCTCAAGCTGCCGCATATTGAACGGCAACAACAGCAGAATGTGCTGAAAACCGCTTTGCCTGTATGTTGCCAGTTGCTCCATCAACTTTTTGACGTCGGGGAGAAATTGACTCGAGTCCAGCAGTAAAACGCTGGATTCGCTACGGCGTTCTTCGAGGCCATTGAATACGTTGCAGGAGATGCGCCAATACTGCAACTGTTTCACAATCGTGTTACGCAGCATAGAGTGGGGGATTTGAAGACAGACAACACCCAGCGAGTGCCTGGAGCGAGGCGGGCCGAGCGGCGTGCTGCGCGGTTGTTTGGGCACGCTCAGCGTCAGCCAGAAACGGGAACCGGTGCCGAGGGTGCTGTCGACATCCAGGTGCCCTCCCATCATTTCGGTAAGGTGGCGTGAAATGGCCAGTCCGAGGCCGGTCCCGCCATATTTGCGGGTGGTTGAACCATCTGCCTGGATGAACGGTTCAAACAAACGGATCTTGTCGGCGGCCGAAATGCCGATGCCGCTGTCGATGATCTCTATCATCAGATCGAGCTTTGTTTCCGTTTCGCCAATGCGGGTCGCACGAATCAGAATGCTGCCTTGTTCGGTGAATTTGATTGCATTGTGCAGCAGGTTGAGGAAAATCTGCCGCAGGCGCCCCGCGTCACCCAGTAAATGGCCCGGCATGTCAGGCTGGATGTCACAGATTAGCTCAAGCCCTTTCGAGTAAGCGTTTTCCGCCAGCAGTTCCAGGCTTTCTTCCATGACTTCGCGCAGATCCAGATCGGTGATTTCCAGTTCGAGCTTGCCGGCCTCCATCTTGGAGAAGTCGAGAATGTCGTTGATGATGGTCATCAGCGCTTGCGCGGAATGATGGATCGTGTCGGTGTAATCGCGCTGCTCCCGGCTCAGCGAGGTCGACTTGAGCAGTGACAGCATGCCCAGAATGCCGTTCATGGGCGTACGTATTTCATGACTCACGTTGGCGACGAACTGGGATTTGACGTTGGTTGCCACCAGTGCCGCGTCGTATGCCGAGCGCAACTGTTCCTCGGCATGTTTGCGATCGGAAATATCGCGAATGATCGCCTGGATGACGATGCGGCCATCCAGGGTCATGCTGTGCAGCACGATTTCGGATGGGAATGTTTCGCCGGTTTTGCGCAGCCCTTGCCATTCGAACACGGATTGGCCGGCTTGGCGGGCGAACTGGATGTTCCTTTCCGCCAGAATGCTGGATGGCGTGCCGTCTGGTTGCGTTTCGGGAGCCAGTTGGTCCGGCCGCGAGTCGAGGAATTCCTGCTTGGTATCAAAACGGAACATCCCCAGTACGGCGCGATTGCAGTCGACGAAGCCCCGCTCATCGAGAATAACGATGCCGTCTGAATTCGTATCGAACAGCGTCTTGTATTTGACTTGCTCCTTTTCAATCAGCTGGGCTTGCTGCGATACCCGGCGGAATACGTAAAAGGAGATGGCCATGCCTGATACGGTAATGAGAATGCCTAGCATGATGAACAGGAATTGCGTGTTCTTGTAGGCTTCGGATGCGTGGGTGGCGGCCGTTTGGGTGGAGGAATTCTGCAGCGCAACCAGCTGGTCGAGCTTGCTGACGAGGATTTTCTGCATCGGAATCGTGCTGTCTTGCAGCAATTTGAGCGCCTCGGTATTGCGGCCTTCCATCGCGTAGTTGATGGTGTCGAGTACAATCGGCTGCGTTTCGCCGGCCAGCTTCGACACTTCCTCGTAAATTTGCCGCTCCTTTACGGTTGTCAACGTCTTGCCCAGGGCTTCCCGCGCCTCGGCAAATTGCGTACCCAAATTGTAAAACACATGCAGTTCTTCGTCGCGCAAGAAGGGGTCGCCCGAGATGATGGTATGCATGGTGATGATCCGCTCGCGCAGAGAGCTTTGCATGTCGAGGGCGTAGCGTGTCTTGACGTTGTTTACCTGAACGATGTGCTCCAGATTGCGGTGGATTTCATCCATCTGATGAATGCCGATCAGGGCGAGTGACAGCATCAGGCCGAGCATCACCGAGAAACCGATAGCGAGATTACGCTTGAGGTGGAAAGTGGCGGGGCTTTGCGATATGGAAGGCGATATCGGCATCGGGACGGTGTGCTTTCGTTCGGTATGAGTAGGCATTGTTAGAATAGCTAGAATAATGGCTTATGCCAGAGCGGCTTGCCAAGCCGGGACTCGGCGCAGGCAGGAGGAAAGCGGGGTGCAGCTGTACGCCGTTTGGATTTCGTCAGTTGGGTTGCTGCGGTTCGTTTGTTGCAGCCAGACGGCGTGCGCCTTCGAAACGGCGTGCCCAGTAAGTGTCGCGCAGATCGGAAATCTGGATGGCTCCGCTAGAGGTGCTGGGAGCATGGATAAACTGGTTGTTGCCGATGTAAATGCCGACATGGGAGAAAGCGCGGCGCATGGTGTTGAAAAACACCAGATCGCCTGGGCGCAGCTCATTTTCCTTGATGGTGTTGCCCATCCGGCTGATGGCATTGGCATTGTGCGGCAGATTGACGTTGAGCGCCTGGTGAAAAACATAGCTGACAAAGCCGCTGCAATCCATACCCGTTTCGGGCTGGCTGCCGCCGTATTTGTATGGCACGCCAATCAAGCCCATGGCCTGCATCACCAGTTCAGAAGTTTTTTCCGACAGTTGCTGGGTTTTCAGCGTCAGATAGCCCAGAGCGCTATTTTCTGCCGACGTTTCGGATTTCTTTGGCTGGATATCCGGGAGTGTGCTTGGCTCAGCCATAGCCGATCCGGCGCTTAACGCGCCAAGCAAGACAAGGCTGATTAACTGCTGAGCTTTGAACATGTTGCAAATCCCCGCATCTCTGATTATTGTGGAGCGGAGGATGTCTCCCTGACATACTGTACTAACAATACTAATTCAGGGTAATTATTTTGGCAAATTATTTATCAAAATCAATATAAAAGCGTCGCATTCTCGATCTCGCTTTAGTTTAATGTGAAAGGGCTTCCATGCTGTTGGAAACCATCGGCGTAGTCCGTGATCTGCCAAGGCTGCATGAAATTGCCAGCGTGCTGGTGCGTTACGGCATGGGTGACTTGATGAGGCGCCTGGGGGTGGCGACTCTGCTGGAGCGCGCCGGAAAAATTCTGCACTGGCGCGAATCAAGCGAAAACGAGCATCTGGAACCGGCGGAACGACTGCGGCGGGCGTTGGAGGAGTTGGGGCCGACCTTCGTCAAGCTGGGACAGATCATGGCGACCCGGGTGGATATGTTTCCGCCGCACTGGATTGCGGAATTCGAGAAATTGCAGCACCAGGTTACGCCGGTCGGTTTTGATGAAATCAAGCTCGAGCTGGAAACGGTTTACGGCGAAAGTCTGACGACCCTGTTCCGTGAAGTCGACTCAACACCCCTGGCGGCGGCCTCAATCGCGCAGGTCCACGCGGCAACCCTGCATGACGGCAGCGAAGTGATACTCAAGGTCCGCCGTCCCGGTGTGCGCGGCAAGGTTGAGGCGGATCTGCGTATCCTTGAACATATTGCCCGACTGGTCGAATTGGAAATTCCTGAAAGCAGACGCTATCAGCCGGTGCGCATCGTCGAGCAATTTCGCAAATCGCTGCGGCGGGAAATGGATCTGGCGATGGAGGCGCGCAACATCGAGCGCTTCGCCCGCAACTTCGAGGGTGATCCGAAAATCAAGATCCCGCGCGTTTTCTGGGACTGGACCAACGAAATGGTCAATGTCCAGGAGCGCATTCACGGCATTCCGGGCACGCATTTTCGCGAGGCCCCTTTACAGGGCCTGGATCTGACTGTATTGGCATCCAACGGGGCGGATGCGGTGTTGAAAATGATCTTGCTGGACGGTTTCTTTCATGCCGATCCGCATCCGGGCAACATTTATTTTATGACGGATCACCGCATCGCCATCATCGACTTCGGCATGGTCGGGTATTTGTCCGAACAACGGCGCAACCAGTTGGTGGATTTGTTGGCTGCCCTGGCCCGCAAGGACTCGGATGGCATGCTGAATGTGTTGCTGGAATGGACCAGCGACGACGCGGATATGGACGAGCACAAGCTGGCTGCGGATGTGGGCGAGTTGGTGCTCAATTATGAAAACGTGGAACTCAAGCATGTGAATATCGCCAATGTGTTCGCCGAAGTGACGGCAATCATGCGGGATAATTCACTGGTTCTGCCATCAGACATGTCATTGCTGTTCAAGGCGCTTATCACGCTTGAGGGGCTCGGCGTGCAGCTCGATCCCAATTTCCACATGGTGGAACACCTTACGCCGTTTGTCCGCAAAGTGATTTTTGCGCGTTACCAGCCTGATATGCTTCTGCGCCGCGGTAAACACAGCGCGGTGGAGCTGCTGCACGTGTTGACAGGGCTGCCGCGTGACCTGCTGCGGCTGATGCGCGAAGCGCGTCGCGGCAGGCTGAAAATCGACCTGGATTTGCGTCGGTTGGAGCAGTTCGGCTATCAGCTCGATGCGACGGCCAACCGCATCACCATGGGTATACTCACTGCCTCGCTGGTGATCGGTTCCGCCATTGTCATGACTGTGCAAGCGGGACCCAGGATTATGGGAATGTCATTCTTCGGCATCTTGGGCTTTTTGTTGGCTTTCATCAACAGCTTGTGGATCATCTTTTCCATTTGGCGGTCGGGCAAGCATTAAGGCACAAAAAAATGATGACTGTAACAGCGCAAGTGCTTTTTTGTTGCGGTGAGGAGTGCTATGCTGGTAAATAAATACCATAACGGTTTTCCCACTACGAAGCGGGACTCATAAAAAACCGGGTTGTAAATAAAAATATTGGAGGTGATGATGCGCGGCCGTCCGAGTATTCTGCGACGCTTACTGTTTTCTTTTCTTGGCTTCGGGCTGGCAATGGGGATCATTTTTCCCTTTTATGCCAATTTCTTCGTCAGCTGGAAACCTGGCATGCTCCCCTGGTTTATTTTTGGCTGTATCGTGGCCGGCTTGTCCATCGGTGTGGCCAACTATGCATTGCTCAACTTCATCTTGCTGACGCGTTTGCGTCGCATCTCCGAAGTGGCCGGTCAGATTTCCCGCAAGGACCTGACTTTTACCTGCCAGATGGAGAGCAACGACACGATTGGTGAAATCATCGACAGCTTCAATTCCATGGTGGCGGATCTGCGTTCACTGATCGGGCAGACCTCCAATCTCAGCGGCAGCGTGCTCAAGGACAGTGCCAACATCAGCAGTATCCTGGCCAACATCAATGGCGATGTCGGCGCTCAGTCTGGCAGTGCGACAGAAATCAATCACGCCATTGAGCATCTGGCTCATACCGTTCAGTCTATCAGCTCCAGCTCCAGCGAAGCTGCCAGTCAGGCAAGGGAAACAGCCCGTGTTGCGAACGAAGGCGGCAGCGTGGTGCAGCAGTCCATTCAGGGAATGGATAAAATCAGCCAGGTCGTGGAGGAAGCGGCGCAGGCCGTGGACAATCTGGGTCAGAGTTCGCAGCAGATCGGTGCGATCGTGGCGGTAATCAAGGAAATCGCCGAGCAGACCAATTTGCTGGCGCTCAATGCCGCTATTGAGGCGGCTCGTGCAGGTGAACAGGGACGCGGTTTTGCCGTGGTGGCCGATGAAGTGCGGAAGCTGGCCGAGAAAACGACGCAGGCGACGCAGGAAATCAGCGGGATGATCGATTCCATTCAGCAAGAAACGCAACAGGCTGTTCGCAGCATGAGCATGGGTACGGCCGAGGTGCGCAATGGCGTTACCATGACCCACCAGGCAGGCGAGGCCCTGCAGGAGATTGTCATCAAGGTGGATCAGGTGAGTCATATGATCGAAGGAATTGCAGCCTCCACCAGCCAGCAGGAAGCCGATGTGACCAATATCAAGGACAACATCGAGCAGATTTCCAGCCTCATTTCCGGTACCTTCTCCAACACCCAGAAGGGGGCGGAGCAGGCGCAGGCCTTGTCGCAAATTTCCAGCCAGCTTGACGATCTGGTTAAAGGGTTCCGCCTGGCGTAATCTTTTGCAATCTGTCTGACATGGCCGGTGCCAAGGTGTCGGCTATTCTCCATTGGTATCCACTTCAGGTTGAATCGTGATCTTCAGCAGCCCCCGATTGTTTTCTCGCTTGGTCTTTTGGCTCATGCTTTGCTGCGGCGTGCCGGCCTGCGCTGATGAGGCCGAGGATGCGTTTGTCCAGCGCCTGGTTGAACAGGATGGTTTCGCTGCCGGTCAGGTCAAAGCGTGGCTGGATGCCGCTCAGGTGCGCGACAGCATTCTGCAGACGATGGCCCGGCCGCCGGAATCGCGTAGCTGGCCGGATTATCGCGCCGGTTTTCTGACCGAGGCGCGTATCCGCGCCGGTGTCCAATTCTGGGACAGCAATGCCGGTTGGCTCAGCGTGGCGCAATGCCGCTATGGGGTGCAGCCGGAGTACATCGTGGCCATTTTGGGGGTGGAAACCTTTTATGGCCGCCAGACGGGCCGTTACCCCATTCTCGATGCCCTGGTGACACTCGGCTTTCATTATCCGCCGCGTGCGCAGTTCTTTCAGGATGAACTGGAGCAGTTCCTGCTTTTGTCGCGCGAGGAACAGAGGGACCCGCTGGTCCATAAAGGTTCCTATGCCGGTGCGATGGGAATCCCGCAATTCATGCCGAGCAGCTTCCGCCGTTGGGCGGTTGACCTGAATGGCGATGGGGTGCGGGACATCTGGAACGAACCGGCCGATGCGATCGGCAGCGTTGCCAATTATTTCAAGTCGTTTGGCTGGCAAACCGGCGGGGAATTTCTGCTGCCGGTGACCGTTACGCCTTCGGCCGAGTTGGACAGCCTGATGCAGGAGCCGTTTACTGCACGACAGCATACGCTGGCCGAATGGCGCGCGCTGGGGGTGAATGCGGGCGCCACCAAACTGCCGCCCGAAACGCCGGCCTGGTTGTTCAGCCTTGACGAGGGCGAGCAGAAAAGCTGGTTTTTAGGCTTGAACAATTTTTTTGTTCTGACCCGCTATAATCGCAGCGTTTACTACGCCACCACCGTCTTGCAGTTGGCTGAAGCCCTGCGCAAATCGGTTGTGCTGGTCGATGCGAGCTGCAATTAGCCGCCGCCTGACCGCTCAGGAAGAGCAGCTCACCTGAATGTGGGCAGCCCAGTCGGGCGGCTGGCTGGCATACTCCTCAAACTGCGGCTGTTCATCGAACGGCGCGGACAGAATCTGCAGCAGGCGGTCGATTTCGCTGTAATCCTGCGCTTCTTCCGCTTTGCCGATGGCGATCTGCGCCAGATAGTTGCGCAGGATATATTTCGGGTTGACCCGGTTCATGGCCTCGGCCCTGATTGTGTCCGGCATGTCTTGCTGCAGCAGGACGGCGCGGTAGGAGCGTGCCCACAGGTCGAATTGCTCCCGGTCGATGAACTGGTCGCGCAAGTGGCTGTTTTGCGCGCCTTCGGCGCTGTCGAAGGTGGCCAGCCGGCGGAAGAAGCGCGTGTAATCGAGTGAATTCTGCTTCAGCATTTCCAGCAGGGCGTGCACCAGTCCGGCATGTTCGGCCTGCGGCGAGGCAATGCCAAGTTTGGCAGTCATGCGGTTCAGATAGTGGCTGGCAAAGATGGACGGAAAGCGGAAGAGGCTCGACTGCAGCGATTCCATGGGGAGCAGCGGGGTGAGCGCCTGCGCCAGGCAGGCCAGGTTCCAGTGGGCGACGTCGGGCTGCTGGTCGAAGGCATAGCGTCCCGCCATGTCGGAGTGGTTGCAGATGAACTCGGGATTATAGCTGTCCAGAAAGCCGAACGGACCGTAGTCCAGGGTAAGGCCGAGAATGGACATGTTGTCGGTGTTCATCACGCCATGGGCAAAGCCGACTGCCTGCCACTGGGCCATCAGGCGGGCCGTGCGGGCCACAATCTCATCGAAGAAATGCAGGTATCTTTGCGGATCGTTCGGGTCAATGTGCGGGAAATGCTGTTTAATGACATAGTCGGCCAGTATGCCGATTTCCTGTTTCTGGCCGCGGTAAAAGAACAGTTCGAAGCTGCCGAACCGCACATGGGACTGGGCCAGCCTGACGAGCATGGCGCCGCGCTCGATCCGTTCGCGGTAAACCTTCTGGCCGCTGTCCAGAATGGCGAGCGCACGGGACGTCGGTATGCCCAGTCCGTGCATGGCCTCGGAGCAGAGGTATTCGCGAATGACCGAGCGCAGCACGGCACGGCCATCGCCCTCGCGCGAGTAGGGCGTGAGCCCCGCGCCTTTGAGCTGGAGGTCCCAGCGCTCGCCTTTGGCATTCTTTACTTCGCCCAAAAGAATGGCTCTGCCGTCGCCCAGCTGGGGCACGTAATAGCCGAATTGGTGGCCAGCATACACTGTGGCGATGGGGTCGCTGCCCGGCAGGTAGACTTCACCGTTGAAATAACGCACGAAGTCGGGGTCTTCATCGGCTTCTTCGGCCAAATCGAGCAATTGCGCCGCCGACCGGTTGAATGCCGCCAGCCGCGCATTTTGCAGCGGTTCGGGGTGAACGCGTGAATAAAAGTTGCCCGGCAACGCGCAATAGCTGTTGTCGAAGTCTAAATTTTGAAGTTTTTTTGGCATGACGGATAAATACGTTGGCGACGGAGCATTTGCAGCTTACAATGAGACTCTTCAGTACAATTAATAATTCACTACATAACCATATGCTGATTCCGGGCGCTGCTTTAAAAAACGGAACATGCAGAAAATTGTACTGTGTCTAAATAAATATTGACAGTAATGGGCCGCGAAAAAGGCAATTTGCTTTTGGCAGTGTCGTAAGAAATCACAGTGTCGTAAGAAATCATTAAAGAATCGTTCTTCCGTGAAGATACATAAGATAGTTTCCGGAAAATCGCGCTTGGTGGTGGGGTGGGGATTTGGCCTGCTGCTGACCCTGGTCGTTCTTCTGGCCGTGGTCGGGCTGATGCGGCTTGCCTCGGTCATGCATGTGGCTGAGCACCTGTTTACCGAGCAGGGTTCCAAGGTCGAGTACATAACCCGCATGCAGATGGCCACGCGCCAGCGGTTTGTCGGGCTGTACCGCATGTCGCTGGAGACCGATCCTTTTCGGCGGGATCAGGCATATCAGGCATTTCTGGAGAGCGGCAGCCAGTTTTTGACTGCGCAAAACAGTCTGCGCAGTCTTGACTTGTCCCCGGCAGAACGGTCTGTTCTGGACCGGATTCATCCCATGTTGATCAAAAACAGCGAGGAACAGAGCCTCGTTGCCGAGTTGCTGCTGCAGAACCGCGTGGCCGATGCGGAATCCATTCTGCGAAACAAGGTGATTCCCGATCAGGATCGGGTGCTTGATCTGCTCAATCAGCTGATCACGATGCAGCAGTCTTATACCAAAAATACCCTGCAGGCGACTTCCGAGCGAAATTCGCAGGTGTTCGGCGTGATGTCGGGCATGGCTTTTGTGGTGGTCATGTTTGGTTTGGCCATCAGTCTGTTCGTGTATCGCCGTACCAGCATGATCGAAACGCGCCTGTTCGAGGAAAAAGAGCGTGCCCAGGTGACCCTGCACTCCATTAGCGACGCGGTCATTACGGCTGACAATGATTTTCGCATCAACTACATGAATCCGGTGGCCGAGGCGATTACCGGCTGGAAAGCGCAGAACGCCATTGGGCGGAATTTGCGTATGGTTTTCAATCCGCTGCACGAAATCACTCATGAGCCCATCTCCAGCTGGTTTGATGGGGGTTTGCCGGATGCCCAGATGGTGGGGCTCAACCAGCATGCGCTGATTGTGACCCCGGCCGGAAAAGAATGTATCGTCGAAACCGGCGTTGCGCCCTTGCGAAATTTCCAGGGGGATAAAACCGGCCTGGTGCTGGCGTTCCGCGACGTGACCTATGCCCGTCAGCTGGCGCGGGATTTGGCCTGGGCGGCCAGTCATGATCCGCTGACCGGCTTGTTCAATCGCCGTGAGTTCGAGCTGCGCCTGGCCGAAAGTCTGCGTGATGCACGCAATAATCAGAATCGGCATGCCATGCTCTATATGGACCTGGATCAGTTTAAGGTGGTCAATGACACCAGCGGCCACATGGCGGGCGATGAGTTGTTGAAGCATCTTGGCAGCAAGTTGCTGTCGCATACCCGGCTGGGCGATGTGTTTGCGCGTCTTGGCGGAGACGAGTTCGGTCTGTTGCTGAAGGATGTCACGCTCGCACAGGCCAGTGAAATTGCCGAGCATCTGCGTGAGGCGGTGCGGGAGTTCCGGTTCGCCTGGCAGGAGCGCCTGTTTGACGTCGGCGTCAGCATCGGCGTGGTTCCCATCACCCAGCAAACACCCAGCCCGGCGAATGTGATGATCGCGGCTGACGCGGCCTGCTATCTGGCAAAAGATAACGGCCGCAACCGTATCCACGTATCGGAGGAAAACGATCAGGATATCTCTTTCCGGCGCGAAGAAATGCGCTGGACGCAACGGATCGCCCATGCGCTGGAACATAACCGTTTCCGCCTGTTTTACCAAAAAATCGTTCCGGTGGGTAACGCCCATAATGAGACCCATTGCGAGATTCTGCTGCGCATGATGGGGGACAACGGTGAAATCATTTCGCCCATGAGCTTCATCCCGGCATGCGAACGCTACAGCCTTATGCCCACTGTAGACCGGTGGGTGATTCGCCATGCACTGGAGTGGATCGGAGCGCATTCGCAGGATGATCAGATCGCAACCTATTTCATCAATCTGTCGGGGCAGTCATTTAACGACGACACTTTCATGGCCTTTGTCGTGCAGTCGATTCGTGCCAGCAGCATTGATCCCAAGCGGCTTGGCTTTGAAATTACCGAAACGGCTGCCATTGCCAATTTGGAGCGGGCGCTTGAATTCATGCGTGTGCTGCTGGAAATGGGTTGCCGCTTCTCGCTGGATGATTTTGGCGCCGGCATGTCTTCCTTTGCCTATCTGAAACGGTTTAAGGTGGACAAAATCAAAATTGACGGCATGTTCGTCCGCAACATGGTGGCGGACGCTACCGATCGGGCCATGGTCGAAGCGATCAATCGCATTGGTCACGTCATGGGCATTCAGACCGTGGCCGAGTTTGTCGAAAGCAAGGAATCGCTGGCTATGTTGGCCGAACTGGGGGTGGATTTTGCCCAAGGGTACAGTATTCACGAACCTGAGCCGCTAGAGCGCATCTATCATGTCTGAACGACATATCTTGGCGGCGGATGTCGGCGGGACAAAAACCTTGCTGGCGCTGGCCTGTGTATCCGATGTATCCGAAGGCCAGCCCAAAATCGAGCAGCAAGCGTATTTCGAGAATCAGGCATACGACAATTTCGATGCTTTGCTGCAAGCCTTTTGCTCGCAGACAACATGCCCGCCGCTCACCGCGGTCTGTCTGGCGATAGCCGGGCCCGTGGAAGGACCAAGTGCCCGGCTGACCAACCTGGCCTGGCAGATTGAGGCGAATCGGGTAAGCAGCCTGTTGCCCGCGCAGCCGGAGGTGATGCTGATCAATGATTTCTCTGCCATCGCTTATGCCATTCCGGCCTTGCAGGAAAAGGCGTGTCTGGTGTTGCAGGCGGGCAACCCGCGGCCAGCTGCACCTGTGCTTGTGGTGGGGGCAGGTACCGGGCTGGGAGTGTGTTACCGCGTAAGCGATGCGCAGGGTACCCGTGTGTTCCCTACTGAAGGGGGGCACCTCGGTTTTGCACCCGTGACGCCGGAGCAAGGCGAACTATTGGCTTATTGGCAGGCGCGCCTGCCGCGCGTCAGTAATGAAAATCTGCTGTCCGGCGCGGGCATCGAACGAATATTCGCCTACTTGGCTTCGCTCTCTTCCGCTTCGGCCGAACTGGACGGGGCGGTCAGGCAGGAGGGGGCGGCGGCGGTTAGCCGTTTTGCCCGGGAGAGGAAGGATGCGCTGGCCATCCACACCATGGAACTCTTCTTCGAGATATACGGCGCGGTTGCCGGCGATATGGCTTTGGCCATGCTGGCGCATGGGGGGGTGTTTCTGGCCGGCGGCATTGCGGCCAAAAACAGTGACTTGTTGCAGGCAAGCCGCTTCATGCAGGCATTTGTGAGCAAAGCCCCGCATGAGGCCATCATGCGCGAAATTCCCGTCACGCTGATCACCGACCAGCATGCCGGTTTGCTGGGTGCGCTCGCAGTGGCGGCAGAACTGGCCCGCCAGACATAACCGGGTCAACCGCCCGTCATGGACATGAAGCGGACGATCTGTTGCGGTTTTTCGGTGAATTCGTGCCGCTGAGGCTTGAGTCCGATGGCGTGGTGGATGGCCTGTTCCAGTTCCGCGTCGCTGACGTTTGCCCGTAGCAAGGGGCGGAAGTTGAAGCTGTGTTCCTGCCCCAGGCACAGGTAAAGTGTGCCATCGACACTCAAGCGGACGCGATTGCAGCTGTCGCAAAAGTGCTGTGAAATGGGGGTGATGAAACCAACGCTGAAACGCCCGTCCGCACTGCGCAGGTAACGGGCCGGACCGCCGCCGGGCAGTTGGGCGTCGAGCAGATCAAAGCGGGCTTTCAGCCGCTCGCGCACCGGCTGCAGATCGAGATAGCTGGCATTGCGTCCGGTTTCGCCCATGGGCATGGTCTCGATCAGACGCAATACGAAACTGTTGCGAATGCAGAAATCGACCATGTCATCGATTTCGTCGTCGTTTACGCCCGCCATGGCGACCATGTTGATCTTGATCGGGTCAAAGCCGGCCGCACGGGCCGCCTCAATACCTGCCATGATGCGGCGATGCGCGTCGCGGCCGTTGATGGCCTTGATGCGTTCCGGGTCGAGCGAGTCGAGACTGATGTTGAGGCGCGATACGCCGGCCTGTTTCAGCGCGACAGCGTGTTTTTCCAGTTGGGTGGCGTTGCTGGACATGGACAAATCCCGTATCCCCGGCAAGCGCGTAATGCGGCCGGCCAACTCGGGCAGGTTGCGACGCAGCAGCGGTTCGCCGCCGGTAAAGCGGATGCGCGACACGCCCAAACGGGCAAACGCCCCCAGCAAACGTTCCAGTTCGTCGAAGGTCAGCCAATCGGCCGGTTCTTCAAAATCGGTAAATCCTTCCGGCATGCAGTACACGCAACGCAGGTCGCACCGATCCGTCACCGAAACACGCAGGTATTCGATGTGTCGATTGTGTGGATCAATGAGTGCGGGAGATGGCATGGCAAAAGCGGCAATAAAAGACGACAAAAAAGAAAATTGACTTGGCGTTATATTTACTCATATATAATGCTGTCTGACAAGCGCTGCATGCGCAGACAAAACGGGTTTGGAACGGATTCATGCGCATACTGGGCATAACGGGGTATTCCGGCAGCGGCAAAACGACCTTGCTGGAGCAGCTGCTTCCCTGGCTGGCAGAGCAGGGACTGACCGTTTCGGTGGTCAAGCAGACGCATCACGATGTGGACCTGGATCAGCCGGGCAAAGACTCATGGCGCCACCGCGAGGCCGGGGCGCAGGAAGTCATGCTGGTGTCCGACCGACGCTGGGCCTTGTTGGCAGAGTTGCGCGAGCAGCCGCGTCCGCCGCTGAGCGAATTATTGGCCCATATGAGCCAAGTGGATCTGGTGCTGCTCGAAGGCTTCAAGCACGAATCAGTCGACATGATCGAAGTGTACCGGCCTTCTCTGGGCAAGCCGCTGTTGCAGCCCGCCAACCCGCACATCATTGCCGTTGCAACCGATTTCGTTGGCTTGACAGTCGACGTTGCAGTGCTTGATATCAATAACATTCCGCAAATCGGACAGTTCGTCATGGAAGTTGCAAGGCAGGTATGAAAAAAGAACCCATGCTCAGCGTAGAAGAGGCGCTGGATAAGATGCTCAAGGCCGTCGCGCCGATGATCCGGACCGAAAAAGTCATGACTTTGCAGGCGCTGGACCGCGTTCTGGCGGATGATGTGCTGTCGTTCATCACCGTTCCTTCATTCGACAATTCCGCCATGGACGGTTACGCCGTCCGTCTGGCCGATTTTACGGGCGACATGCCGCAGCGGCTGCCGGTTTCCCAGCGCATCGCCGCAGGTCGCCCGGGCGAGCCGCTGCAGGCGGGCACGGCGGCGCGCATCTTCACCGGCGCACCCATTCCTGCCGGGGCCGATGCGGTGGTCATGCAAGAGGACTGCAGCGCAGAAGGCGACGCTGTGCTGGTCAACAAAATGCCCAAAGCCGGCAGTCACATCCGCCGTGCCGGCGAGGACATGCGCGCAGGCGAGGTCGTTCTGACAGCCGGAACGCGGCTGACACCGGCCCATATGGGCGTCGCCGCGGCCGGCGGGCAAGCCAAGATCGTGGTCCGGCCGCGTTTGCGTGTGGCCGTGTTCTATACCGGTGATGAAATCGTGATGCCCGGCGAATCGCTCAAGCCCGGCCAGATCTACAATTCCAACCGCTTCAGCCTGACGGGATTACTGCAGCGCTACGGCGTTGAACTGGTGGATTACGGCATCGTGCCTGACAAGCTGGAGACGACTCGCGCCGTGCTGGAACGTGCGGCTGACTCTGCCGACCTGGTCATTACCAGCGGCGGTGTCTCGGTGGGCGAAGAGGACCATGTCCGCGCGGCTGTCGAGTCGCTCGGTCAGCTCGATTTGTGGCGCATCGCCATGAAACCGGGCAAACCGCTGGCTTTCGGGCGAGTGGGGCAGACCCCGTTCGTCGGCCTGCCCGGCAATCCGGTTTCCACCTATGTCACCTTTTTGCTGTTCGTGTTGCCACTGCTGCGAAAACTGCAGGGCGAAACGGCCAAAGCGCAAATTGCCTACCCTGTGGCCGCCGGGTTCGACTGGCCGGTGGCGGGCAAACGGCGGGAATATCTGCGTGCCCGTTTGGAGGTGTCCACCTCGGGTGAACTCACGGCAGTCATTTTCCCCAACCAAGGTTCGGGAGTGCTGACTTCTGCCGCGTGGGCAGAAGGTCTCATCGATATTCCGGTCGACCAGACCATTAAGGCGGGCGACAAAGTGTCGTTCATGCCGTTTTCTGGAATGCACCCATGAAAGTGCTGTATTTTGCCCGCTTGCGCGAGACATTCGGCTTGGCTGAAGAAGAAATCAGCGGCCCCGCGTCCGTGACGGAACTACTCGAACTGCTGCGCAGCCGCGGCGGCGTATTCGCCAAGGAGCTCGATGCAGCCCGTCCATTCCGGGTGGCCGTCAATCAGGAGATGGCGGCCATGGACAGTGCCTTGCAGGACAGCGACGAAGTGGCGATTTTCCCGCCGGTTACGGGGGGCTGATGGATATCCGCGTACAACATCCAGCGTTTGATGTGGCCGACGAAATAGCTCGCTTGCACGCGGCTGACAGCGGGGTTGGCGCGCTGGTGACTTTTGTCGGTTATGTGCGCGACGCGCACGCGGGTGTCGGTGTGCAGGGTATGGAACTGGAGCACTATCCGGGCATGACGGAGAAATCCCTGGCCGCCATCGTGGCCGAAGCCGAACAACGCTGGCATACGCTGCGGATCAGCGTGATTCACCGCGTGGGCAAACTGTTCCCGGCCGATCCGATCGTGTTTGTCGGTGTCGTCAGCGCCCACCGGGCCGATGCCTTTGCGGCATGCGAATTCATCATGGACTATCTGAAAACGCAGGCGCCGTTCTGGAAGAAGGAAACCACCTCTAACGGCGAGCGCTGGGTGGAAGCCCGTGCCAGTGATGACGAGGCGGCAAGGCGATGGTGACGGATAGCGCAATCGCCAGGCCCGCGGTCAGGATTCTGCTGGGGTCGGCCAGTTCCATCGGGCCCGGCAAGGCGCGCCTGCTGGAAGCCGTGAGCCGGTGCGGCTCCATCTCGGCGGCGGCACGGGAAATGGGCATGTCTTATCGCCGCGCCTGGCTATTGATCGATTCGATGAACAAAGCGTGTACCCGCACCCTGGTGGAGACGGCCGCCGGCGGTCAGCGGGGCGGCGGGGCGCGTCTGACGGCTTTCGGCTCAGAGGTGCTGCAGCGCTATCGTAAAATGGAAGAGCGTGCGGCCGAATGCCTGCGGCAGGACTTGTCCGAGTTTGCCAAATTTCTCCAGCAAGCCGAAACAAGCGAATAATTTATGCGCTTGTCGCGTCTTGGCCTATCTTAATAAAACATCACGAGAACAAAGGAATAATCATGCTGAGCAAATTTTTTCAACGCGCAGTCGTCGTGCTTGCGCTGATCTGGTGCATTCCCGCTTTTGCCGCCGGTTCGCACATGGTTGTCAAGGCAGTGAAAGGCAGCTTTCAGGACGTGCGCGACTCGCTTGTTTTTGCCATCAACGGACAGGGTCTGGTAGTCAATGCCGTATCGCACGTGGGCGAGATGCTTGAGCGTACCGGCAAGGATCTTGGATTTGCCAACAAGGTGTACGAGCATGCCGAAGGACTGGAATTTTGCAGCGCGGTGCTGTCGCGCAAGATGATGGAAGCCGATCCGGACAACATCGTATTCTGTCCCTATACCATCTACATCTATGAACGTCCCGATCAGCCCGGCACCGTCTACCTGGCATACCGTCGTCCGCTGGCCGACCAGGGCAAGCAGACGCCGGTGCTGCAGGAAGTGGAAAAGCTCTACCAGACCATTATTGCCGAGGCGGCGCAGTAACACACTGTTACAAACGAATGCCCTTGTCTTAATTGTCTGTCATGATGGATCGGATATACTGGGCGCAGTTTGTACCAAACTTGATGAACAGACTTTCACACAACAGGGATGGATTGAAACATGAAACGTTATGCACTGCTGCTGACCATGCTGGCTTCCACCGCCGCTATGGCTGATATGAGCGCCGCTCAACAGACTGCATCCACCGCGGTGCAGAATTATCAAAGCCTGCCGCCGGCTGCGCAGGACGCAATGAAGGCCCAGGCTAAATCCGAAGCCCAGCAATACCAGCAGAATTGGCAGCAAATGACGCCGGAGCAGCAAGCTGCCCAGAAAGAGCAGATGAAGTCTGAAGCCCAGAGCAAAGCCACCGCAGCCGGCTTCAGTCGTCCAAACATGACCGGTGGCGGCATGACGATGCAAGGTGGTATGGGCGGCGGCATGCATCGCCGCCGCTAAGCGTTTCCGCTAGTTCTGCGGACCGTTCGCCAGGCCCACTCAACCCGTAGTTGAGTGGGCCTTCGTTTTTCCCCATTCAACCGACCTGCCTGAGCACGGCAACAATCGCCGCAATTTGCAAGATCAAGTACAATTCATTGCATGAACAGGACTTGTACACCATGAATCCGCCGGCGCTGCTGGCAATCGGCATTGGCGCGGCCATAGGCGCCTGGTTGCGTTGGGGACTGGGGCTCTGGCTCAATCCGGTGCTGGCCTTCCTTCCTGCCGGTACCCTGGCAGCCAACTGGCTGGGGGGATACGTGATGGGGCTGGCCGTAGCGGTTTTTGGTGCGCACCCGGGGATATCGCCTGAAGTCCGTTTGTTTGCCACCACAGGTTTTCTGGGCGGGCTGACCACCTTTTCCACCTTCTCGGCCGAGGCCGTGACATTCGTGCAACGCCAACAGTGGGGCGACCTGCTGCTTTACCTTTGCTTGCATGTATGCGGCTCGCTGGTTTTGACTATGCTGGGTTTGTACACCGTTAAATGGATGAGGCTGTAACTATGTCCGCTACTGTTGTGCTCAAGATCGTTGTGCTCGAGTCGCGCAAACACCAGGGGATGCCGCTTTACGAATGGATTTTGCGCCAATTGCAGGGCATAGGCGTGGCGGGGGCGACGGTGTTTCGCGGCATGGCCGGTTTCGGTCGGCATGGACGTATTCACGCAGATCACTTCTTCGAATTGGCAGGTGAACTGCCTTTGCAAATCGAGTCCTGGCTGACTGCCGAGCAGGCCGACCAATTTCTGCAGCTGCTTGCCCAGCATCAGCTCAATCTGCCCTATTTCCGCCAGGCAGGGCAATACGGGGTAAGCGGCGAGACAGCGTGAATCTGCTTGACCAGTTTTTCCTGCTGATCGCATCCTTTCTGGCTAACTGGTTCTCGGCCTTGTCCGGTGGCGGAGCCGGGCTCATCCAGTTTCCCCTGCTGATATTTCTGGGGCTGCCTTTCGGTGTGGCGCTGGCTACGCACAAAGTGGCGAGTGTGGCGCTGGGAGTGGGGGCGACCTTGCGTCACATGCGCGAATCGCATCTGGAGCGGCGTCTGGCAGCCGCCATTCTTCTGGCCGGTGTGCCCGGCGTTGTTCTGGGCTCCAGCTTTATTCTGCAGGTTCCGCCCCGCCTGGCGCAAACCGTTTTGGGCCTGCTCACCATCGGTCTGGGACTTTATTCGATTTTCAAGCCCGGTCTGGGGCAGCAATTTACTCCAAAGAATCAGTCGGGTGGCGCGTGGCTCCCGGGTGTGGCAGGCATTTTTTTCATCGGCGTACTGAATGGTTCCATCGCTTCCGGGACCGGTTTGTTTCTCACCCTCTGGCTGATTCATTATTTTGGTCTTGATTACAAACGGGCTGTTGCTTATACCCTGGTTCTCGTCGGACTGGTCTGGAATGGGGCCGGTGCGATCGTGCTGGGGGTGCTGGGGACAGTCGCCTGGTCGTGGATGCCGGCACTGCTGCTGGGGTCCGTTTTGGGCGGGTATATTGGCTCGCATTGGGCTATTACGCGCGGAAATAAACTGATCAAGCGATCTTTTGAGCTGCTTACTTTGCTGGTGGGGATAAAGCTGTTGTTCTGAAATGGTATTTTAAGTGGGGGGGACTGCATATTCTTGACAGGAGCAGATTAACTGCTATCAATAAAGATATCGATAAGAGTCATAAAGGCCGCAGCATTTATCTTTCACCGTGGAGGGAATTATGCAAGTCACCAGACGGCAGTTCTTCAAGATCTGCGCCGCCGGGCTAGGCAGCTCCAGCCTGGTCATGATGGGCTTTTCGCCCACCGAGGCACTCGCAGAAGTGCGGCAATACAAGCTGTCGCGCACCACTGAAACCCGCAACACCTGTCCCTATTGCTCGGTCGGTTGTGGCATCCTGATGTATGGTCTGGGTGACAAGGCCAAAAATGTCCAAGCCGAAATCATCCATATCGAAGGCGATCCGGATCACCCGGTCAATCGCGGCACGCTGTGTCCCAAGGGCGCCGGTCTGCTGGATTTTGTCCACAGTCCCAATCGCCTGCGTTACCCGGAGTATCGCGCGGCCGGTTCCAATGAATGGAAGCGTATTTCCTGGGATGAGGCATTTACCCGAATTGCGCGTCTGGTAAAAGACGATCGCGACAAGAATTTCATTGCCAAGAATGCCGACGGTGCAACCGTGAATCGCTGGTTGAGCACCGGTTTCCTGGCCGCTTCTGCATCCAGCAATGAATCAGGTTATCTGACCCACAAGGTTGTGCGCAGTCTGGGTATACTCGGTTTCGACAATCAGGCGCGTGTTTGACACGGACCTACGGTGGCAGGTCTTGCCCCTACGTTCGGTCGCGGTGCCATGACCAATCATTGGGTCGATATCAAAAATGCGGATCTGATTCTGATCATGGGCGGCAATGCCGCAGAGGCGCACCCGTGCGGTTTTAAATGGGTGACGGAAGCCAAGGCGCAGCGCAAAGCCAGGCTGGTGGTGGTTGATCCGCGCTTTACCCGTTCTGCCTCGGTGGCGGATTATTACGCGCCGATCCGGGCTGGCAGCGACATCGCCTTTCTCGGCGGGGTGATCAACTATCTGCTGACCCACGACAAAATCCAGCACGAGTACGTCAAGGCGTATACCGATGCGACATTCGTTGTACGCGAGGACTACACGTTCGAAAACGGCATGTTCTCCGGCTACAACGAGGCCAAACGCTCATACGACAAAGCGACCTGGATGTACGAACTGGATAAGGACGGCTATGCCATTTCCGATCCGGCGCTGCAGAATCCGCGTTGTGTCTTCAATCTGATGAAGCGGCATTACGCACGTTACACACCGGAGGTCGTTAGCAACATTACCGGTACGCCCAGGGACCAATTCCTCAAGGTCTGTGAAACCATTGCCACCTGTTCAGCGCCCAACAAGGTCATGACCATCATGTATGCCCTGGGATGGACACAGCATTCTGTCGGTTCGCAAATCATCCGTACGGGCGCCATGCTGCAGCTGCTGCTGGGCAATATTGGTATGGCTGGGGGCGGCATGAACGCCTTGCGCGGCCACTCCAATATCCAGGGGTTGACCGATCTGGGCTTGCTGTCGAATCTGCTGCCGGGCTACATGACTCTGCCAGGTGAGAAAGAGACCGATTTCCAGACGTATCTCGACAAACGGGCGCTCAAGCCTTTGCGTCCGGGGCAGATGAGCTACTGGCAGAACTATCCCAAGTTCCATGTCAGTCTGATGAAAGCCTGGTTCGGCGATGCGGCCACCAGGGAAAACAATTTCTGTTTCGACTGGTTGCCCAAGCTCGACAAGGTACACGATGTCCTGCAGGTATTCGAGGACATGAATCAGGGCAAGATGAATGGTTACTTCTGTCAGGGTTTCAACCCGCTGGCTTCGTTCCCCAACAAAGCCAAAGTGGGCGGTGCGCTGGCCAAGCTGAAGTATCTGGTCATCATTGATCCGCTGGTGACCGAAACCTCGACCTTCTGGGAGAATCACGGTGAATTCAATGATGTCGATCCAGCAAAGATTCAGACCGAGGTATTCCGCCTGCCTTCCACCTGTTTTGCCGAGGAAGACGGTTCGTTGGTGAACAGCGGCCGCTGGCTGCAGTGGCACTACAAGGGGGCTGAGCCTCCGGGCGAGGCCAGGGGCGACAATGAAATCATGGCCGGCCTCTTCACCAAGCTGAAGGAGTTGTACAAGAAAGAGGGCGGGGCTTTCCCCGACCCGATTCTCAATCTGACATGGGGCTACAAGATCCCTCATGCTCCTGCGGCGGAGGAATTGGCTCGGGAATTCAACGGCAAGGCGCTGGCTGATTTGACCGATGCGAAGGATCCGGCCAAGGTGCTGGTCAAGGCCGGCGAGCAGTTGGCGAGTTTTGCCCAGTTGCGTGACGATGGTTCGACCGCATGCGGTTGCTGGATTTTCTCAGGCTCCTGGACCGACAAGGGCAACCAGATGGCGCGGCGTGACAGTTCCGATCCGAGTGGTTTGGGCAATACCCTCAATTGGGCCTGGGCATGGCCGGTTAACCGGCGGGTGCTGTACAACCGCGCATCGCTTGATCCCGCGGGCAAACCGTGGGATCCGCAGCGCAAGCTGATCGGCTGGGACGGCGCGAAGTGGGGCGGTACCGACGTGCCCGACTTCAAGCCGGATGTGCCGCCGGGCGATCCGATGAATCCGTTCATTATGAATCCGGAAGGCGTGGCGCGGCTGTTTGCCATCGACAAGATGGCGGAAGGCCCGTTCCCCGAGCACTACGAGCCATTCGAGACGCCGATCGACACCAACCCGATGCACCCGGGTGTCATCAGCAATCCGGCTGCGCGTGTGTTCAAAGGCGATATGGAAGCATTCGGCAAGGCCAAGGAGTTTCCCTATGTGGCAACGACTTACCGCCTGACCGAACACTTTCACTATTGGACCAAGCATGCCCGTATCAATGCGGTGCTGCAGCCGGAACAGTTCATCGAAATCGGTGAGGAATTGGCGCAGGCCAAGGGTATCAAGGCGGGCGACAAGGTCAAGGTCCGTTCCAACCGTGGGTATATCAAGGCGGTTGCCGTGGTCACCAAGCGTATCCGCGCGCTGGAAGTGGCTGGCAAGAAGGTACATACCGTCGGCGTACCGATTCACTGGGGCTTCCAGGGGCTGGCCAAAAACGGTTTCCTGACCAATACCCTGACGCCGGTCGTGGGCGATGCCAACACTCAGACACCCGAGTTCAAGGCATTTCTCGTCGACATCGAGAAAGTGTAAGGAGAGCGCGCCATGTCAATGCAATCATTGGATATTCAACGCCGCTCTGCGACGACAACACCTTCTCCCGATGCACGGCAGACGCTGGAAGTGGCCAAACTGATCGATGTCTCCAAGTGCATCGGCTGCAAGGCCTGCCAGTCGGCCTGCATGGAGTGGAACGACCTGCGTGATGAAGTGGGCAGCAACGCCGGCATTTACGACAACCCGCGCGATCTGTCCGACCAGTCGTGGACAGTGATGCGTTTTTCCGAGGTGGAAGTTCAGCAGGGCAAGCTTGAATGGCTTATCCGCAAGGACGGCTGCATGCACTGCGCCGATCCCGGCTGCCTTAAAGCCTGTCCGTCGCCGGGCGCTATTGTGCAATACAGCAATGGCATCGTCGATTTCCATGAGGAAAACTGTATCGGTTGCGGTTATTGCATCACCGGTTGTCCTTTCAATGTCCCGCGCATTTCCCAGAAGGACAACAAGGCCTACAAGTGCACCCTGTGCTCGGACCGGGTCGCCGTGGGGCAGGAGCCGGCCTGTGTCAAAACCTGTCCGACTGGCGCCATCGTGTTCGGCAGCAAGGAGGACATGATCGATCACGCGCAGGAGCGTATTGCCGATCTCAAGGAACGCGGTTATGACAATGCCGGACTGTATGATCCGCAAGGGGTGGGCGGTACGCACGTGATGTACGTGCTGCAGCATGCCGACCAACCTGAGCTGTACCATGGCTTGCCGAAAGATCCGCATATCAGCCCCATGGTCGGTTTGTGGAAGGGGATAGCCAAACCGCTGATGAGCTTTGGTCTGGGACTTGTGGCGCTGGCAGGGTTCTTCCACTACATCAAGGTGGGTCCGAAGGAAGTGCCCGAGGACGAGGAAACCGAGAGCTAGCCCATGGCAAGTGCCGCCCTGTCTCGCGGGCGGTTACTCACCGGCGTAAAGACGGCATAAGGAGTCAATATGAGTCACTCTGCAAAACTGGTCACTCGCTACACCGCGCCTGAGCGCGTCAACCACTGGTTTGTGACGATCACGTTTGTGATGCTGGCATTCAGTGGTCTGGCGTTATTTCACCCGGCGTTTTTCTTTCTCACCAATCTGTTCGGCGGCGGTCCGTGGACACGCATCCTGCACCCTTTCATCGGTGTGGTAATGTTCGTATCCTTCATGGCGTTCGCTCTGCGGATGTTGAAATACAACCACATTACGCCGGCAGATAAACAATGGCTGGCGCGTTTGCCTGATATCGTGCGCAATCACGATGACAACCTGCCGGAAATCGGCAAATACAACATCGGTCAGAAATATCTGTTCTGGACGCTGATCATCACGATTGTGTTGTTGCTGATTTCTGGCATCGTGATCTGGCAACCGTATTTCGCACCTAAATTCTCCATTGATATGGTGCGGCTCGCGGTTTTGGTTCATGCGTTTGCTGCATTTGTTGCCATTGCGTCGATCATGGTGCATGTTTCCGCTGCCATCTGGGTCAAGGGTTCGGTTCGCGCCATGACGCGCGGCACGGTTACAGCCGCCTGGGCGCGTCACCACCATGGACAATGGTATAAGGAAATTGCAAAAGGGAGCGGCAAATAGTGACAGCCAGCATCATTCAGCCGGGTGAAATCCAGCCTGCCGGCGTTGAGGCACCGTTCATCCGCCTGCCGGAGCAGGCAATTTTCAGCCGTCGGTCCGAGCGCTTCAAGTTTCTGGCGCAGGGCCATGCCATGGCCGATTACCTGAAATTCATGGCGCATATCGCCGCGGCGCAGCAGCAGGCGCTCGCAGCCATGCCTCAACCATCCTTGCCCGATGCCGGGCAGTTGAGCCTTTGCCGGCAACATGGCATGCCGCCGCTGACTGCGCAGTCCTGGCCGCGCGAGCGGGACTGGCAAGTGGCTCTGCGGCAGATCGTCGGCGAAGTCCAGCCTGATGCACGTCAGGCCACGCGCAGCGCCATAGAACGGCTTGCCTCGGCCGACTCGAATTGGCTCGAAGCACAGGCCGGCCATCTGCTTGCCAGTCGTTATGACCAGTTGGATCTGGCTGCGGCGCCGTTCATCGGTGCGGCTCTGCAGGTGTATTGGGTGGCCATGGCTACGGCGCTCGGGTTGTCAGCATTCGGCCGCACTGACAACCCGACTTTGTGTCCCGTCTGTGCCTCTGCCCCAGTCGCCAGCGTTGTTCGCATCGGCGGTGAAGAGCAGGGTTTGCGTTACCTGCATTGTTCCTTGTGTGAAGCGGAATGGCACATGGTGCGGGTCAAATGCAGCAGCTGCGAGTCCACCAAGGGCATCGCCTATTTCGCCGTAGAGGGCAGTTCGGGTGCCGTTAAGGCGGAAACATGCGATGAATGTCACAGCTACCTGAAGGTCATGTACATGGAGCGCGATCATCTTGTCGATCCTGTGGCCGATGATCTGGCGACCCTGGCGCTGGACATTCTGCTCGATGAAAAAGGTTACATGCGCAGCGGCCCCAACCTGCTGCTCATTCCGTCGGCCGATTCGCCAACCTGAAAAAACTGATTTTTGCTGCTAAAAATAATAAGTAACAATAATGAAAAAATAATGGAAGCCATCGCATAAAAAAGTAAGCCGGTTTTGCGTTAGCTTCGAATAAAGGATGGACTTGTCTTGCCAGCACACACAGCACAGCACGACGGCTTTTCCCGCTTGCCGTCAGTAGACAGGATTCTCGCCTTGCCGGGCAATGAGCCCTTGCTGGCCGAGTTCGGCAGGACGCTCGTGGTGCAGTCGGTGCGAGGAGAACTGCAGCGCTTACGCCAGCAGAGCGAAGCGGCTGTTTTGTCCCTGCCGCGCGAGCAACTCGAAACATTCATCAGCGATCGGGTGAGATTCCTTCTCAGGCAAGGTTCCCAGCCTGCTTTACGCGCGGTCTTCAATCTTACCGGCACCGTGCTGCATACCAATCTCGGTCGCGCCCTGCTGCCGCAACAGGCGGTCGATGCCGTCATGCAAGCCATGTCGCGGCCCTGCAATCTGGAGTACGACCTGACTGACGGCCACCGCGGTGATCGGGATGACCTGGTCGAGCCGCTGTTGCAGGAGCTCACCGGCGCCGCTGCCGCCACAGTGGTCAACAATAACGCCGCGGCGGTCTTCCTGGCACTCAACAGTCTGGGTTTGCGCAAGGAAGTGGTCGTTTCGCGTGGCGAACTGGTCGAAATCGGCGGTTCCTTCAGGGTGCCGGACATCATGGCACGGGCAGGCTGCCGTCTGCGCGAAATTGGCACAACCAACCGCACCCACCTGCACGATTTTGAGCAGGCTATCGGGCCGCGTACGGCCATGCTGCTCAAGGTGCACACGAGCAATTACGCCATTCAGGGCTTTACCAAAGCCGTGCCGGAGAGCGATCTCGCGGCACTTGCCCGGCGCCATGATGTACCCTTCATGGTTGATCTCGGCAGCGGCACGCTGATCAACCTGCAAAAATGGGGTTTGCCGAAAGAGCCGACGCCGGAGGAAACGCTGGCGCAGGGTGCCGATGTGGTGACGTTTAGCGGCGATAAACTGCTGGGCGGGCCGCAGTGTGGCATCATCGTTGGTCACGCCGATCTGATCAAGAAAATCAAAAAAAATCCGCTCAAACGGGCGCTGCGGGTTGATAAGATGACCTTTGCTGCGCTGGAAGCCGTGCTTCGTCTCTATCGCGATCCGGATTCATTGAGTCAGACCCTGCCGGTGCTGCGTCTGCTGACGCGGCCTTTCGCTTCAATTCAGCAAACCGCGCAGATGGTCCTCCCCGTCATGCAGGCCCACTTGGCTGAGCAGGCCGCAGTCGGCTTGCGTCCCTGCTTGAGCCAGATCGGCAGCGGCTCCCTGCCGGTTGATCTGCTCCCCAGTCTGTGCGTTGCCATTGCCCCTTTGCAGAAAGGGCGGGGCGAGGGGGCCATGCTGAAAAAAATCGAACAGGCCTTTCGTGATTTGCCCGTTCCGGTTGTCGGCCGCATTAATGAAGGCGCGTTCTGTCTCGATATGCGCTGCCTCGAAACGGCCGGGGTGACCGAATTTATCGAACAACTCGGGCAGTTGGCCATATGATCATCGGCACTGCAGGCCATATCGACCACGGCAAGACGTCGCTGGTGAAGGCATTGACCGGTGTTGATGCCGACCGTTTGAAAGAGGAAAAGGCCCGCGGCATTACCCTCGATCTGGGTTATGCCTATAAGCCGCTTGCGAACGGTGAAGTGCTGGGGTTTGTTGATGTTCCCGGACACGAAAAACTGATTCATAACATGCTCGCCGGCGCGACGGGTATCGACTTCGTGCTTTTGGTCATCGCTGCGGACGATGGTCCCATGCCGCAGACGCGCGAACACCTGGCCATTCTTCAATTGCTCGGCTTGGCCAGAGGCGCCGTGGTGCTGAGCAAAATTGACCGAGTCTCCCCCGAGCGCCTCGCTGCCGCACAGGCAGAAATAAGTGCCTTGTTGCGCGCGACGTCTTTACAGGACTCTCCCGTATTGGGTGTGTCTTCCGTTACCGGGCAGGGCATTGCAGAACTGCAGGCCTATCTGGAAAACCGGGCCGGGCAAACAACCTTAAGCCAGGGCGATGGCCATTTTCGTCTGGCGATCGATCGCGCATTTACACTCTCCGGCACCGGAACCGTGGTCACCGGTACCGCCCACAGCGGACAGGTGAAAATTGGCGACAATTTGGTCATTTCGCCCAGCGGACTGCCGGTAAAGGTACGCGGCATTCACACGCAGAACCAGCCGGCCGAGTCGGGCAGGGCAGGCCAGCGCTGCGCCATTAACATTACCGGCCAGCGCCTGCAAAAAGACGATATTGCTCGCGGCGATTGGGTACTGGCCGCCCCGGTTCATTCCCCTGTGCAGCGTTTCGATGTCCTGCTGCACATCGTTGCCACCGAGGAACGGGCCTTCCGTCACTGGACGCCCGTACACCTGCATATCGGCGCGCGCGACGTCATGGCGCGGGTGTCCCTGCTGCAGGGTGAAACTGTTCAGCCCGGGCAATCGGTTCTGGCGCAATTGGTTACCGACCAGCCTGTCGGCACTCTGGCCGGGGATCGTTTCGTCTTGCGCGACCAGTCCGCTACACGGACGCTGGGCGGCGGGCAGGTGCTGGATATTTTTCCGCCCACTCGCAACCGTCGTACCCCGGCCCGCCTTGCCCTGCTGCAACACTGCGCCGGCAATCATTTCGATGCAATCGTCGCCGCCCTGCTGGAGCAAAGCCCGACGGGCGTCGATCTCAACCGGCTGGCAGTCAACTGGAACCGTTCCGGTGAAGACATGCAACAGCTGTACCCACACCCGCCCATGCGCGTTGTTAATACGGCCGCCACTTCGCTCGCCTTTGCCGAGCGTGCCTGGTTGCAATTGGGCGAGAGCATCGTCGCCGGCCTCACTCGTCTGCACGAACAGGAACCGGACAGCCTCGGAGCGGGTCGTGAACGCCTGCGGCGTTTGACCCAGCCAGCCCTGGCAGCCGAGGCCTTCAATCAGCAAATTGATGAGTTGCTGATTGAAGGCCGGCTGACACAAAGCGGTCCCTGGCTGCACCTGCCCGGTCACAAGGTGAGATTAAGTTCTGTCGAGCAAGTCGACTGGGAAAAAATCCGCCCGCTGCTTGATCAGCAGCCATTCGAACCGCCGCGTGTGCGTGATATTGCCCGCAGCCTGCAGCAGGAAGAGAGCCGGGTGCGCCAGTTGCTCAAGCGCGTGGCCCGCACCGGTGAAGTCTATCTGGTTGCGCACGATCATTATTTCACCTGTCAGGCTGTCAGCCAGTTGGCGCAGATTGCCGGCAAACAGGCCAGGGATAGCGGCATGGTCAAGGCGGCCGAATTCCGCGACCTGATCGGCACCGGCCGCAAGCTGGCCATTCAGATACTGGAATTTTTCGATCGGACCGGCTTTACCCGCCGGACGGGCGACGAGCATCGGTTGCGGCAAAACGCGCCGATGCCATAAAGGCGATTTTTGCTGTTAGTATGCTGTACAGAGTATGGAAGAGATTCGTTCCCCGGTGGGGCGGCCGGACTTCAAATCCGGTAAGGGCTGTCAGTCGGTTCTTGGTGGGTTCGACTCCCACTCTCTTCCGCCATCACTTGAAAACTTGCCATCACCCCCCAATAATCTATCGCGTTTCGTTCAATAAATACCATTTGGAGTGAGTAAGGCAATGAGTACCGCAGCACACAAGGAAACACTCGGTTTTCAGACCGAAGTCCAGCAAATCCTGAAACTGATGATCCACTCCTTGTATAGCAACAAGGAAATTTTTCTGCGCGAGTTGATCTCCAACGCGTCCGATGCGGCCGACAAACTGCGCTTTGAGGGCTTGTCCGACGATGCCCTGTTCGAAGGCGACAGCGAACTGAAAATCCGCGTCAGCTACGACAGCGAAGCCAAAACCATCACCGTCAGCGACAACGGCATCGGTATGAGCCGTGATGAAGTGGTGCGCAACATTGGCACCATCGCCAAATCCGGCACCAAGGAATTCATGCAGTCGCTCACCGGCGACCAGGCCAAAGACGCCCATTTGATCGGTCAGTTCGGCGTGGGTTTCTATTCCGCCTTCATCGTGGCGGACAAAGTGACCTTGACCACCCGTCGTGCCGGTTTGGGTAAAGAGCATGGCGTACGTTGGGAATCTGCAGGCGAGGGTGACTACAGTATCGAAACAATTGAGCGCGCAGCGCGCGGCACCGAAATCGTCCTGCAGTTGCGCGACGACGAGGCGGAACTGCTCAACGACTGGAAATTGCGCAACATTATCAAGAAGTACTCCGACCACATCACGCTGCCCATCGTGATGGCCGACAAGGACGGCAAGGAAGAAACCATCAACCAGGCTTCCGCCCTGTGGACCCGTGCCAAGAACGACATCACCCAGGAGCAGTACGACGAATTCTACAAACACGTATCGCACGACTTCGAGCCGCCGCTCGCACACGTGCATGCCCGCGTGGAAGGCAAGCAGGAATACACGCAGCTGCTGTATATTCCGCAGCGCGCTCCTTTTGATATGTGGGACCGCGAAGCCCGTCACGGCATCAAACTCTACGTGCGCCGCGTGTTCATCATGGACGACGCCGAGCAGCTCATGCCCGCCTACATGCGTTTCGTGCGCGGCGTCATCGACTCCAGCGATCTGCCGCTGAACGTGTCGCGCGAAATCCTGCAGCACAGCAAGGACATCGACGCCATTCGCGCCGGTTCCGTCAAAAAAGTGCTGGGTCTGCTGGACGACATGGTCAGCAACGATAAAGAAAAGTACGCCACTTTCTGGAGCGAATTCGGCAAAGTGCTCAAGGAAGGTATCGTCGAAGACTTCGCCAACCGCGACCGTATTGCCGCCTTGCTGCGCTTCTCCAGCACCACCGACGACGGGCAGACCGTTTCCTTCGACGACTACATCAGTCGCATGAAGGAGGGGCAGGACAAGATCTACTACATCACCGCGGACAGCCTGTCAGCCGCCAAATCCAGCCCGCATCTGGAAATCTTCCGCAAGAAAGATGTCGAAGTGCTGCTGCTCACCGATCGCATCGACGAATGGGTGGTCAGCCAGGTGCAGGAATTTGCCGGCAAGCAGCTGCAGTCCGTGGCCAAGGGTGGTCTGGACCTGGGTGCCTTGGAAGACGAACAGGAAAAAGAAGCCAAGGCTAAAGAAGCCGATGATTTCCGTGAACTGACCGACAAGGTAAAAGAATCCCTGGGCGATCAGGTGAAGGAGGTACGCATTACCCACCGCCTGACCGATTCTCCTGCCTGCCTGGTGAGCGACGAGCACGACATCAGCGGCAACCTGGAACGTATTCTCAAGCAGGCAGGCCAGAATGTACCGCAAACCAAACCGATTCTCGAACTTAACCCGACGCACCCGATTGTGGTTAAAATTAAGGCGGAAATCGGCAAGGAACGCTTCGCTGACTGGAGTCATATCCTGTTTGACCAGGCAACGCTTGCCGAAGGTGGTCAGCTGGAAGACCCTGCCGGTTTCGTGCAGCGTCTCAACGGTTTGATCCTTGCCCTGGGGCGGTAGGCAGTCATATGAACTGAGGCGGCTATGGACGATATCACACGGTGTCGGCAGCGTTTGGTCGAAGTACAAATCGAGCACCGCGACCTGGATAGCGTCCTGGTCCACCTTGCCACGGCACAATACCCCGACGAACTGCAGGTTCGTCGCCTGAAAAAGCGCAAGCTGGCGCTCAAGGACGAAATAGAGCGCCTGCAGCGCATCCTGACACCGGATGAGCCGGCCTGATTCCGACCAGTTTAGTTAAGGTAAAGCGAAATCAGTGTTGACAGGGGTCCGGTAACTCTGTAAGATTCGGTTTCTCTGCTGACGCGGGGTGGAGCAGTCTGGCAGCTCGTCGGGCTCATAACCCGAAGGTCGTAGGTTCAAATCCTACCCCCGCAACCAACTCTTTGTGAGTTAAGTTTTCAGAGCTGGTTTTTTGAAGTTTGAAGCCAGCAAGTTTTAGAAAATAATTTTTCTAAAACGCTTGCAAAAGATCGCAAGCAGCGTATAATTCGCACCTCTTCGATGCAAGCCTGAGGGTTTGTTGGGAAGTAAAACTGCTGATCTTTAAGAAATAGACGACCGATAAGTGTGGGCACTTGGTTGATTGACGGAATCGGTTTAGGCCGAAG
>JAJZQI010000005.1 GCA_021851875.1 Pseudomonadota bacterium
TTGAGCGCCTCGACCGCGACCTCGATTTCGCGCCCGTCGAGCTTGATCCGCGCGGTCTTGGGCGACAGCCGGATCAGCTCCTGGATGGCCTTGCGCGATTTACCCGTCGTGAACTCTTCCAGATAGTGCGCGATGTTCATGAAGAACACGATGAGCATGGCGGCGGTGTACTGACCGAGGGCAGCAGCGCCGAGGATGCCCACGCTCATCATCGTGTCGACGTTGATCTGCCTGTGGATCAGCCCGAGGGCAGCGCGCTTGAAAATGGGATAGCCGCCCAGGGCAATGGTGGCAAGCGACACCGGCAGCGGGATGCGTTCCTTAGCCACCTCGAACCAACCGAGGAATTCGCCGCCAATCTCTAGCAGCGCGATCAGCGCCACCACCGCCACGAACGCAAAGCGCACCGTGTCTGCCTTGAACAGGCGCGGTGACTTGAGCGTCCGAGCCACCGGTGCCCCGACCGGATGAACCTTGTAACCGAGCGCTGCGATGCTCTGGCCCACTTCCTCGGCGCTCACGCGACGGGGATCGAAGTCCACCTGCACCTTCTCGGCTGCCGTCAGGATGCGGTATTGCCGTACGCCGGGCCGGTGGGCCAGCGCCTTTTCCACCGCGACAGCGCACTCGGTGCAGCACAGGCCATCCACCTGCACCTCGACTGTGGTCTTCTCCTGCTCCCTATGCGCGGCTTCCTGCGACATGATGGTCAGCCCAGACGCTCTTCCAGCAAGCGCATCTCGCCCTTGAGCGCAGTCAGCAGGCCCTCGGCTCGCAGCCGGTAATAGACCATCTTGCCGTCGTTGCGCATGGCGAGCCATCCCTGGTCGCGCAGCAGTTTCAACTGATGCGAGGTCGCCGCCACGGTGAGCCCGAGCACGTGGGCCACGTCGCATACGCACAGTTCGCCTTGGGCGAGCGCCAGCAGGATTTTCAGCCGGGTGACGTTGCCGAGCACTTTGTACAGCTCGGCGAGTTGGGGCAGCAGGTGCTCTTCCTTGGCCAGTTCGGACTTGATGCGGGCAACCTTCTCCTGCTCGAAGCAGGTGACATTGCATACCGGGCTGGTAATGACTTTGACGGTCGAGTCCATCGTGGAAGCCTCTTTCATTTAGACGATTGCGCAAACGATAAAATATTATTCGCAATTGGGTCAACCTCGGTCAGTCGGGTGCGCCATGCTCTGCCACCACGTACAGGGGACCTGAAACCACGCACCCCTTCCAAAAGCAGTCGATCTGGTATGGTCATCCACGACTGCTAGCAGTTTGTTCCGACGGTTTGCAACTCGGCGCGCAGGCCGAGGAAGCCTCCAACAAAACCCACCAGCAGCAACAGGCCGGAGCAGAGGAGGTGACGACCTTGGCGGCGCGCCAGGGGCTCTGCATGACCACATTCCTGAACGTCAAACTCGCTCGATGGCGAGATTGTCCGGTCAGGGTATCGCCGTGGCCATGGGGAAGTTTCGGGGCGGTTCGTGTCCTTGCGGAGATACGCGTGAATTGCGCAATCCTTCAGCTAAGGCACTTCATTCTTTACAAATAGGAATGATTCGCGTTACGATTCAGGTATGCATGATAGCTGTCCTGACCTCATGGCATGCCCCCCGCCCATGCCGAAGCGGACGAGGCGCTCAACGTGCTCTCTTCGGAGATGTTGTTCCGGGGAACCCGCGCGCTGGTGATTGAGCATGATGGCGACCGCTACGTGCTGCGTATCACGCGTAACGGCAAGTTGATTCTGACGAAATAACCTGATTTTCAGCCAGCCAACGGGCTTTTCCGCCCCTGTAGCCAGCCAATGTTTACTGAACCTTAAAGGAAGGAGAAACCCATGCATTTTCGCAAGCTCGTCACTACCGCTACCTTTGCCGCATTGACGGCAGCACTTGCCACGCCCGCCCTGGCCGTGGAGTACCCGATCGGCACGCCCCAGCAGCGCTACGGCATGGAGGTCGGCGCCGTCTATCTCCAGCCAGTGGAAATGGAACCGGAAGGCATGATGCGCCCAGCCAAGGATTCCGATGTGCACCTGGAAGCCGACATTCACGCGCTCGCCAACAACCCCAACGGCTTCGACGAGGGCGCCTGGATGCCCTATCTGACGGTCAAGTACGAAGTCACCAAGATCGGCGGCAACGAGAAGATCAGCGGCGACTTCATGGCCATGGTGGCCAACGACGGCCCCCATTACGGCGACAACGTCAAGCTTATGGGACCGGGCAAATACCATGTGAAATACACCATCTATCCGCCTTCCGCCGCCACCCATTTCGGCCGCCAT
Source organism: Pseudomonadota bacterium (assembly GCA_021851875.1). GTDB lineage: Bacteria > Pseudomonadota > Gammaproteobacteria > Burkholderiales > JAJZQI01 > JAJZQI01. The sequence goes on from JAJZQI010000005.1 coordinate 2,284, forward strand.
ACCGATCGCCTGACGGGCGTGCGGCCCTGGTTCAAGCCTTTCGAGGTGGAATACGACTTCACTTATGTCGGCATCGGCAAGAAGGGGGGCTATTGAAATGGCGAAGCGCAACCTGACACGCATCGGCGTGCTGGCGGCTTCGTTCATGGCCGTGCCCGCGTTCGCTGGCGACGATGCCGCTCTGCTGCAACGCGTTATGGACCGGCTGGAGAAAATCGAGAAACGCAACGCCGACCTGGAGAAGGAAATCAAATCCTTGAAGGATCGCAATGCCGAACTCGACGACGCCCTGTCCAAGGAGGATGTGAGTGAAAAAGAACCGGAACTGGCCACGCGCCTGAAGGCGGTGGAATACCAAGCGCTCGACATCCAGAAGCAGGCCAAGGTGCTCGATTCCATCGAGGGATTTTCCGCGGGGGCGAATTTCACTTCTGTGGCCCAACGCGCAAGCGGCATCGACGGTGCCGGCACCCAGCTCAACTACCGCGCGGACATCACCGTCACCACGCCGACCATCAAAACCGGCGACATCGAAAGCAAGGTATTCGGCCATTTCCGCGTGGGTCAGGGCAAGGGGCTGAGCGACAAGTTCACTTCTTTTACCGGCCCCAATGCCACCTCGTTCCAGCTCGGTTCGGTGGTGGAGCCAGAATCCAGCGCCATGATGCTGGCGCAGGCTTGGTACCAGGCGGACATCCCGTTGCCCTTCGGCGGATTCAAGCCACGCTCGCGCGAAACCCTCACCGTCAATTTTGGCAAGATGGATCCCTTCGCCTTCTTCGACCAGAACGCTGCCGCCAATGACGAGACGCGCCAATTCCTGGCGAGTCCCTTCGTGCACAACGCCCTACTGGACAATCCGCTGGCGGCCAACATCGGTGCCGACGGGTTCGGTTTCTCGCCCGGGGTGCGCGTATCCTACTTCAACCAACGTGCCAAGCCGGAGACCTACCGCCTTTCCCTCGGCGTATTCGGGGCGGGACGGAGCGCCAACTTCAGCGAGGGGTTCAAGTCGCCCTTCGTGATTCTGCAGGCGGAAACCAGCCAGCGCTTTTTCGCTGGCTTGCAAGGCAACTACCGGGCCTATGTCTGGCGCAACGGACAGGCGCCCACCTTCGTACAGGGTCAAACGGCGTCCCACAGCGGCGTCGGAATCAGTTTCGACCAGCGGTTCGGCGATGGCATCACCGCGTTCGGCCGCCTGGGTGTCGGCCGCGGCGAACGCCTGCCTTTCGATCGCACCGCGAGCCTGGGCGCCGAGTTCAACGGCAGCTATTGGGATCGCGGCGCCGACGCCATCGGGCTTGCGATCGGCGCCAATCGCACCAGCGCCGGTTTCCGTGCCCAATCCCTCACGTTGGATGCAAACAGTGACGGCCAGCCCGACTACGGCTTCGCCGCCACTGGATGGGAGCAGGTCGCCGAGGCCTACTACCGCTATCGCGTGCATGAGCGCTTTGAGTTGACGCCAGACTTCCAATACATCCGCAACCCGGCCGGCAACCAGGCCATGGGCGCAGTGAAGATTCTGGGCGTGCGAGCCAATCTGACATTCTGAGAGGGAGAGCAACGTGCATAGGAAGCCAATTCTTTTGAGCGCGATCGGCAGTCTCGTTACCCCGCTCGCGGCGGCGTTTTTTCTGTCCGCGCCCACGCAAGCGGGTGCCGCAGACCTGCTCACCTACACCGTGGTGGCCAAGGAAGGTCGACTCCTTCCCGACACGTTGAACGTGCCTGCCGGGGCGCGTTTCAAGATCGTGGTGCGTAACGCTGGTCATGACGCGATCGAGTTCGAAAGCCTGCAACTGCGCAAGGAGAAAGTGCTCGCGCCGGGCGCGGAATCATTCGTGGTGATCGCACCGCTCAAACCCGGTGAGTACGATTTTTTTGACGAATTCCATCCTGCCACCGGGCGGGGCCGCATCGTCGTGAAATGAAGGAGTGACACATGGGCAACGCGCTTTTCATCGTCTGGCGGGAAACCATTGAAGCGATGCTGGTCATCGGCATCCTGCACGGCTGGCTCCGCGCCCGCCCCGAGGCCCGCAGCGGATTCCCTTGGCTGTGGGGCGGCATCGCGGCGGGACTGGGGCTTGCCGTGTTCCTGGCCATGACCATCATGGACATCCAGTCGTGGGCTTCAGGCGCCGCGCTGGAATGGTTCCAGGCCCTTATGCCGCTCGTCGCCTGCGGCCTGATTTTCCAGATGGTCTGGTGGATGCGCCGCCACGGTGCCGGCCTGAAAATGGAGTTGGAGGCCGGGATGGCGAGCGCCGCCGATCGGGCCAACTGGGTGGGCATCGCGATATTGGCCGCGGTGGCAGTGGGGCGCGAAGGCGCAGAGGCGGTCGTGTTCCTCTATGGTGCGATGAAGGGCGGCACGAATGCCGACCTTGCGCTCGGAGGTGTGGCGGGTTTCCTGCTCGCCCTGGCTGCCTACTGGCTGCTTTCGCGCGGCAGCCGGTTCATTTCCTGGCGAGCCTTTTTCCGCGTGACGGAAGTGTTGCTTCTGCTGCTGGGCGGGGCGCTCTTAGTGGACGGAACGGAAAAACTCGTCGGTCTGGAAGCGCTGCCACCGCTGGCCGACCCGCTGTGGAACACGGCATCTCTACTGGACGACAGCACGCGGGCGGGCGGGTTGGTGGCGGCCTTCACCGGCTACCGGGCCGCGCCCTCGGGCATGGCCTACGCGCTGCTCACCGTATACTGGTCGCTTGCGCTTGGGGTGCTGCTCAAACTCAAACCAATGAGGCGCAAGGCATGAACGCCGTGGCAGAGCCAATCATCGCCACCGGCTCCGGCCGGCTCTCCCGCCTTGGGCTTGCCATGCGACGCCGCCGTGGCGCGATCATTACCGCGCAATGGTTCGTGGTACTGGGCTATCTCGTGCTGGTGGCCCTGCCGGCTTTTCTGCCGCTGCCGCCGGACCAAGCGCATATCTGGAACAACCTCACCCGCTTCGCCCAGTTCATGTTCTGGGGCATCTGGTGGCCCTTCGTCATTCTGTCCATCATGGCGCTCGGGCGGGTGTGGTGCGGCGTGCTGTGCCCGGAGGGTGCGCTCACCGAGTGGGCCTCTCGATATGGCTTGGCGCGCGGTATCCCGCGCTGGATGAAGTGGGGCGGGTGGCCGTTCGTGGCCTTTGTCCTGACCACCGTATTCGGGCAGATGACCAGCGTTTATGAATATCCAAAGCCCGCGCTGCTCATCCTGGGCGGCTCGACCATCGGGGCCATCGCCGTGGGGCTGATCTGGGGCCGGGAGAAACGGGTGTGGTGTCGGCACCTTTGCCCCGTATCCGGCGTGTTTGGCCTGCTGGCAAAGGTTGCCCCCATCCACTTCAAAGTCGATCAGCCCGCCTGGGACGCGGCGCCTGCCGGCCACCGCACCAGCAGGCAACATGCCGTCAACTGTGCGCCACTGATCAACATCCGGCGCATGGAAAGCGCCTCGGCCTGCCACATGTGCGGGCGCTGCGCCGGAGAGCGGGATGCGGTACAACTCGCGCCGCGCTCGCCCAACGCGGAAATCGTCGGCAGGATCCCTGCAGACAAGAGCGGGGATCGCTGGCCCGCCCGGCTGCTGGTCTTCGGCATGCTCGGCGTGGCGCTCGGGGCCTTCCAGTGGAGCGCTTCCCCCTGGTTCGTGGCGGCGAAGCAGGTCGCGGCGGGGTGGCTGGTGGATCATGAGGTGTGGTGGCCGCTCAACGAAACAGGACTCTGGTGGCTGCTCACCTATTATCCGGAGTCGAACGACATTTTCACCTGGCTGGATGGTGGCCTGTTGCTCGCCTACATTGGTGCCGAGGCGCTGGTCGTCGGCGGCTGGATATGGCTGTGGCTTAAGCTTTCCGGCGCGCTGTCGGAATTACCTTGGCAGCGGCTTGCGCTCACGCTCATCCCCTTCGCCGGCACCAGTGTCTTCGTGGGCCTGAGCCTGCTGACTACCTCCCAGTTGGCCGGGGAGGGGATGGTGCTGCCCTGGGCCCACGACCTACGCCTGGCATTGCTGGCACTCGCCGCGCTGTGGAGCGCCAGTCTCGCGTGGCGTGTGGCGAAGCGTAATTCCGTCGCGGTCGCGATGGGAACCGCGACGGCCATGGCGCTGCCGCTGGCGGCTTGGGGCACGCAGTTCTTTGTGTGGTAAACGCTGTGATGCGCCTCAATACACGGCCAGGCGCTGCTCATGCCCGAGATCGAGGTCGAAGGCTGGCTGACCAGCCTGGACTTGCCCGCGGAAGAAATCGTCAAGCCCTACCAGGGGCACGGCACCCAAGAGCAGTTCCATTCCGAGTTCAAGTCCGACTTGGACATCCCGCGCGCCATCGGCCAGGCGACCCTGATCCACCCGGACAGTCCGGTACGTCACCCCGCCAAGCGCCGCCGCATTCGCACGGTGATGTAGGAGATCATCGGCATCGCCGCGCGGGTGATCCACCATGCCCGGCGCATCGTCCTGGGGCTGGGTAGCCGCTACGCAGCGTTCTCGGTGTTCGAGCGGCATCACAAGGCACTACTCCGGTTCTGCGGCTGAGGCAGCACGCCTGACAGATTTGCCCAATGCCGCCAGGCAGGCGAGCGTTCGTCCAGCTTCCACGAAAACCCGCCCCTCTACGATTGTTGCCGACGCAGCCCGCCGCCTATCCGTTCGCATGGGCGGCCTTAGGCGCAATATCGGGCTCCATCCCGTGCCAAATGTCTCGTCAAATTCATGGTCGCGTCCATTTTGATTGCAATGCACATAGAGGTCACGGATTCAGGTATACCTATATGTCGGTTGCACCCAGATTACGAACGAGTGACTTACTCCATTGATTTCCCACGCTGCCGTTCAAGCTCCCATGACACGTTGCTTCCTCGAATGACAGCCGTCATCGTTTTCCCCAACCGCTGCTCGATCACCGGCTTCCACGGTACCAGGCTGAAACCCATGCCGTCATCGAGCATCGCGAACCGGCCGCTGGCGAGCTGGACACTGCGACGGTAGGTGCCGGTCACTCGCTCACCGTCGATGACGGGGCGGTGCGCCAAGCCGGTTTCAGCCGCAATGGTTTTGGCCGCGGCTTCGATTTCGCGACCGCGCAATGTTGCCAAAAGATTGCGCGCCAGGATCACGTGCTGGCCGCGCCGTTCGGCCAGCCCCTGTTCAACCAGGAAATCCGACCGCTGTCGCAGCGCTTCGCGCAGGTCGCCGCCGAAACCGCTGTCGGCGATACCGCCGGCACCGCCGATCAACTGCTGATCCAGCCAGGTCGCGCCGATCACGCGGACTTGCCGCTCAATGGGCAGGTGCGAACGCAGTTCCACCGACACGTTGCCCAGCCGCTGCGCATCGTATTGCCGACCTCGCTCGGGCAGGTCCGTCGGCACCCGCCAGACCCCTTCGGCCACGCGCTCAACAATGCCCGCCCGGCGCAGTGCTTCCAGTCGGCGCACATGGGCATCAACCGCCTCCTTGGGGTCGTGCCTAGGCGTGGCCTGGGCCGTGGCCATCGTAAGGTGATGGTCGGTGCGGTACAGTCCATCGACCGCGAGCGCGGTGATGGTCTTGTCGGCTATGCGGAACTCAGCTGAACCGCGTGCTTCGACCACCGCCCCCACCAGATACTGCTCAAGCCCCACCTTGGCATTCAGAGCAACGTAGTGCGCCTTGCCATTAATGCCATCGACCACAAGATAGCCCCGGTCATACAGCTCGTCGGCCATGCCTTTGGCGGCTACCCGACCGACCACGGGGCGTGCGTTCTCGCCCGGCTCGAACACAGCCAAGTCGCGTGGCACACCGCTCATAGCCCGCTGCATGGTGCGCACGATGTCGCCGCGCTCGGCCATCGTCCGCAGAACCTGTTCTGCATCGGCCTGGACGGCCCACACGCCGGGCGATGACTCGTGCGCCAGCCCCATGCGCTGCAAGCGTTGCAGACGCCCGATCAGCAACACGCGCTGCTGTCTGCGCCGTGGGTCATCGGCGGGCTGGTTGATATGGATTAAGCCGCCCTGAGCTTCGCGTTGCAGCGTGCGGTCCAGGCTGGTCCAGCGTTCCTGATCGACCTCCCGCCGCAGGCTCTGCTGGATTTCCAGTTCGGTGCGCAGCCCCAGCCATTCGGTAGCCAGTTCCGAGGCACGCTCGCGCATCCCTTGTGCTATATAGTCGCGGGAAATTATCAAGTCCTTGCCTGTGTCATCCTTGCCGCGGAGCACGATGTGGATGTGCGGGTTGTCTGTGTTCCAGTGGTTCACGGCCACCCAGTCCAGCCGCGTGCCCAAGTCCGCTTCCATGCGGCTCATCAGGGTACGGGTATAGCGGCGCAGATCGTCGAGCTGCTCGGCATCCTCGGGCGAGACGATGAAACGGAACTGGTGGCGGTCCTCCCGACCGCCTTCCTCGAAGGCGCCTAGGTCAGCGTTGTCCGTCGTCGGCCCATAGGGTTGGCCCGGTTCGCCATCGCGGCCAACACCTTCGCGCTCGATGTAGCGCAGGTGCGTGATGGTCGAGCGCGAGCCGGCCTGCTTGAGGTTCACCAACCGTGTCTTGATGGTGACGCGTCGTGAGCCAGGCTGCGCAGAGCGGCCGGTGAAACGGGCGGCTACATGCCCGCGACCAAGGCGCGCGCCGGGCCGTGCCCCCGACTTGCGTGGTGACTTCCCACCAGCCTTGCTGACCTCCTTCAAAACCTGCGAAACGAACTTCTGCTGACGGTTTCCGGGGGCGCCTGGGCGAACGCGGAAGCGGTCATCGTCCTTCTTGCTCATCGCATGAACTCCAGCGCAGCACTGCCAAGTCCAGCGGACAAAGCACGCCATTCGATCAATGCGGACGCGACCTCCGCGCCGCGCACGGCACACGGCCGCCCAAAGCGCGTGCCGCGCCAACCCACGTGCAGACAAGGTTTTACGCGCACCAGGGTGCCGCGTCCTTTTATCTTGCCCTCCGTCTTTCCCGATCGCTGACGCGACCGGCCCAGACGGTCAGGCTGCGATGGTCTGCACGGGTGAAGCACCGCAACTGCAGGCTGTGATGCAAGCGATATGCAGCGGGGCTGCACGAAGAGCGGTATGTAGCGCTGCACGTTCATGGCGTGCCCCACGTCCATAAGGGCTGCGCGCTGCCGATCACGGTGGAGACGGCAATGGGACCGAAGTACCGGCTGTCAAACGACGCTGGATTCGTCGCACTGAGCAGGAACAGCTCGCCATCATGAAGCCGCCGACAGTGTTGCCAAGCCGACAGTGGACGGCCACGACCATCGGCTGTGCGGGCGACAGCTTCCGCCACGCCGTCGATGCGAACGATGTGCTTCTCGATGCACACTTGCTGCGGTGATATCGCGCCGATGCGCTTGAGCAGCGGGATGTGCTCAGGCAGGTAGCCACGCTGCGCAGCCAGCGCGGCAGCGCCTGCGGGAAGCCGGGCGAGCACGATGCTGTCGACGTGCAGCGAGTCAGGCGGGCCGATGCGATACCAGCCAGGCGGTACGCTGTCGCTGGGGTTGTAGACGATCCGCGCAACGGGTGTATGCGCCGACGGCCAGGCAAGCGCAGCGATGCCGAAGCCGGTGAATAGCGCGACTACAACGCGATGGGTGTTCATCGCAACACCTCGCTCGTGAGGTAAGCAGCATGCCGTTCGACCGTGTAAGTCGGTAGTGGCAGGCGCGCGGTCAGCCGGTTGCCCAGCGTGCGCCAGTACGCGGGCGACACCGCCACCGGATCGATGCCGAGCGTTTCGATGGTGTCGATATGTGGCAGCACCGACTGCACTTGCTGTTCGCCTTCGGCGCGCAGCAGCAGGCGCGCCCCCGGTTGGATGCCGGCGATGCGCTGTATGTCATCGAGCGGTGAGCAGGCCTGCAAAACCATGAGCTGCCAGCGCGTCGTACCGTAGTCGTTGGACTCCCAGCGCACGCGGCAGAACACAGCCGCCGGTGTGAAGATCGCGCTGCGCCGCCAGCGGTCCAGGCGCAGTTGGCGTGCCGGGTGGCCGAAGCGCAGGTAGACGTTGATCCGGTGTTCGACGAACACCAGCGACACGCGCGTCAGTGGCGTGTCGTTCGTGACGCCGGATAGCAGGGGAGGCGACGTGGACAACCTATCGCTCGCGGTCTGTTGGACTGCGTTCATTGCGGCTTCTCCGGGAATTCATGTTCCAGCAGCGCACGCAGCATTTCGGCGACCGTGACGCCGCGTGTGAAGGCTTCAATCTTGATGCGGGCGCGTAGCGCCGGTGTCACGTCGAGGGTCAACCGGGCGGTGTAGAGATCGGTCTTGCCGATGTCTGCACCATCGCCCTGGCGTACCCAGGCATCCGCGTGCGGGTCGGCAGGCGGACGCGCACCGATGGCAACCCGTTTCCCATTCTTCATGGCGCCATCCTCAACAATTCAGCGGCGAGCGCCGCGATCTCGCGCGCGGCGTTGCTGTCTGCGTCGAGTTCGCGGGCGAGTTGACCCCGGGCCACGCTGTCGGCGAACACGATGCGCTGGCGAACCTCCGACAACAGCGATGGTAACGGTTGATCGGTGAGCGCATTGCGTGCCTCGCGCCCAATCACGGTGGTGCTGACCCTCCGGTTGATGACGAAAGCCGCGCGAAGCGTTGGCCGGAACACTTGCGCTTCGCGAATCAGCGACACCATCTCGGCGCTGGCCCACACGTCGTAGGGACTGGGCTGAACGGGAATCAGCACCAGGTCCGCCGCGAGCAGCGCGGAGCGCGCGAGGGCGGCAATTCGGGGTGGGCCATCGATGACGATGTGATCGCAGCGCCTGGCTAGTTCTGGCGCTTCCTGATGCAAGGTTTCCCTTGCCAGACCTACAGCGCTGAACAATCGTGGCAAAGAATTCTGGCTGCGGCGCTGTGTCCAGTCCAACGCTGAGCCTTGGGGATCGGCATCGAGCAGGATCACTGAGCTGCCTTGCATGGCCAGCTCGCCAGCAATATGCGTGGCAAGCGTCGTTTTGCCGACCCCGCCTTTCTGGTTGAGCAGCGCGATGATCATGAGGCGCCGCCTTCGGCAGCACACTGCGGGTTTATCCACAGCGCGCGGGCTCTTCTTATCGTTAGTCTTATAGATTCAAAGTTAGAACCTAAGTTAAGCGCCATTGAAACTCGTGCCGCGCAAGGCTTTGCGGCTGATGCGTACTCCTGATGGCACGATAGCCCCGCGCCTGATAGCACGAGGATTCCCGCTCCCGATAGCACGAGCGGATTCACCGCTTGTCCACAGGCACGCCACCGATGCCGCGTCCCACACCGAAGCTGCCGCCGGGCCGCAGCGGTGTCGTGGAAGGCTCGGCGCGAAAGGTCAACACTTCCGGTCCCCTTGGCGGGCGCAAAACCGCCAGCGTGTAGCCAGGCAAGGGCTGACGCGCGACGATGCCGCGCAGGTCGTAGGCGAAATCGGAGAATCGTGCAAGGCTGCCCGATTTGCGGTGCAGGAGCGGGAAGTCGAAACGCCAACCCTCGCGCTGCCAGCCACCGTGCTTGCGCACCAGGCGGTACAGCCAGCGTTCGATGCCGCCCGTCAAGCGGAAATAGTTGGCGTCGATGGTCAGCACCAGGCTTTCGTCGATCACGCCCGCGTAGAACCAGTCCGGCAAAATCAACTCGATGCCCAACGGCCGCCCGTGGCCGTCGGCACGCTCCTTCCACTCGTTGATCCACGAGAAGCGGTGCAGCCGCCGCGCATTGGGTTGGCGAATCGAGGTGGCCACGCTCGTCGACTGCAAGCGGTCCAGGGCCGCCTTGAGGCGCTGATAATCGCGCAGCGACGTCCCCCGGCCGATGAAGCGCAGGATTTCGTAGGGCGTGGCCGCCATCAGCCTTGAGGAGCGAATGCCGGCGTCGCGCGCCTCGACGATCTGGCTGGCGGCCCAGATCAGGATGTCGGCATCCCATATCGTCGCCAGACCATGCTCGGCCGTGCCTTCGACCCGCACCGTCACGCTGCCGGTGTGGAAGTCGATCGGCACCGTGCGCTTGCTCTTGGCCAGCGAAAAGAACGGGTAGGCCATCAGGTCTTGCGCATCGCGCGCCGGCAGCTCGCCCGAGAAAGCATGGAACAGTTCGAGCTGCTCGTGCTCCGGGTCGCGTCCGATGGCCATCGACGAACGTGTCCATGGTCATTCAGCGCCCGCCGGAACGGCGCGCGGCGCATTGTTCCGCGTAGCGCGGGTCGGACGTCATCTCGAAGCTGCGTGAGTCAGCCCAGGCTTCAAGGTCGGCGATGGCGTACATCACGCGCCGGCCGAATTTCCGAAACCGCGGGCCACCGCCGATGACACGCTGCTTTTCCAGTGTGCGCGGAGACAGGCGCAGGAACGCCGCCGCCTCGTCGTTGTTCAGGTAGCGCGCTGAAGCTTGCTGTTGTGTCGTGGCCGCGGGTACTGGCTGCGGCCGGATCGGCATGGGTCTCATATGACAGGTCTCCATCGGGGGGCATCGCCGACGGGCCAAACGCCGCCGGATGGAGACAGTCTGGGAGGGGACCGAGGTTTTGCGCAGGGACGAAGAGCGCCCGACGCCAACGTCCCTAGTCGAAGAGATCCAACTGTAGGAGATGGCGGTAGCCACCGTTCATGAGTGTCTTGCCCGCGTGGATCATGCGGCGCACCTGCGCGCGGAGGTCGCCGTCGGCGTGCCAGCGCTCGGCCACGGCACGGCGGCCGAACACGGCTTCCGCCACTTGGCGCTGCGAAGCGCCTGCCAGCACGCCGTCAAGCGCCTGAAGGGAACGCATGTGGGTCAGCGCGGCGCGATCCGGGCGTGAATGTGAAGCTGCTGGAATCGCATTCAACTCCGCCAGTTTGGCCTCGATCGCACGCCAGCGAGCGTTGGCCTGCCGACCGGCGCGCACCGCGTAGGCGTAGGGCATGCCATCCGACAGGCCGCGCGCGATGATCATCCTCGCCACGTTGCAGCCGACGGCGCTGGCCAGCCGTAGATGCCGCCCATCGTCGATGAGCGTCTTGTGGCCGGGAATGTCCCAAAGACGGAAGACCGGCGCGTCCTTGGGTGGATCGATATCCGGATAGATGGGAATCGCGCCGTCGGCTTCGGCTATCCAGGCCGGCTGCAGCCTGCGCGCATCGCAGTTCGGGTCTTCGTACTCACGTAGGCACCAGCATTGCGGTGGCGGGCGATCTTGGTGGCATCTCAGCCAATCCCGACGATAGCTGGGATTGCGCCGAAGGTATTCCCATGCCAGCGCCGGGCGATCAAGATGCAGGATGAAGAGATACGCGGCAGGGGGATGCCAATGCGCGACACGTTCGTTCAGGGTGCTACCTCCAAATAGCCAACTGGGTGCGCCATGCCTGAATACGATGAAAAACGTCCATGGGAAATAAAGGCGCGCAATCGTAAACTCCACCACCACCGCGGGCGACGGGCGGTATAGCCTACGCCGAGCCTGGCGCTGAATTAGGGCCGTTTGCGTCTGGTCTGTGCCGGTAAGTCACGAAATGCGCATTGTTGCGGCCAGGGTCTTAATCCAGACGCCGTGCAGTGTTCTGGCGGTCGCCGGCCTCTCAATCGTTGATCGATCCTTCAACCTGCGCCAGATGCGTGTATTGGGACAATCGCCGCTTTGGCCTGAAGTGCGGATCGCACAAGACCGCCAGATCGCGAGGCCCGCGTATGTCTTCCAGGTCAGAGATGCGCACATGACCCAGGCACGGCATCCCCATGCCAAGGTCGATCAACCCGAAGGCCGTGTCGCCATCGGCGGGATCGAGCTCGGTCAGCAACCAGATCGCATGCGCGTCCGGCGTAAATAGCCGGACAACCGGCATCGGGTCGGGACGCTCGCCACGCGCCGTTGCGGCGCCGTTTTCCAGCAATTGGGCACGGATATCGTCGGTGAGGAGCGTGTTCATGGTCGCCTCTCAGTTCGCGTGAACGCGTGAGTACACAAGGTCACCTGCATGCCAATCCCAAAATCAGGATTTCCTTCCATTCGTGGAACCGTAAATCTTTCAACACGTCGGCACGGAGCCTGTGATTTCCGCAAGTACGGATTTCAGCATAGCCATGTACCACCCAAGCTCAAGCAACGAATGTCAAAAATGAACACTATAGATTGTAGCCCTATAGGGCGCCATCGAGTGTCATCTTCACTTTTAGTGAAACCATTTGATGACATCGAAGAGATCATTCCCCGCGGCGCTCAAAACCATCCGGAAAGCCCGTGGCCTCAGCCAGGAAGCCTTCTCGGATGTGTCGAGCCGCACTTACATGAGTTCGCTCGAACGAGGACTGAAGAGCCCGACCTTGAGCAAGGTCGCCGAGCTGTGCGAGGTGATGGACGTACATCCACTGACCCTGCTGACCTTGACCTACGGCGGTGACAGCAAGGGAGTGGACAAGGTCATCGAGCGCGTACGCCGGGAGTTGGATGATATACAGGCCAAGGCGAGCGGGTAGGTGCATAAAGGCGCCGCCCAAGCGGACGGCGCCCCTGTGACGGCTATGTCACGATGCGCCCGGCGAGCCTGGCTTCGCGCGCATAGGCGCTGACCGGCTTCGTTGCTTTGAAGTGCAGGTCGCGCTCGACCGGCAGACCCAGACGTCCGCGCACTGTCGCCAGCTCCGCCAGGCTCACCCAGCCCCGCTCGGGGCAACCCAGGCCTAGGTCACACAGGCCGAACGCATGGTCGTGCTCGTCCGGGTCGATCTCCGTCAGCAGCCAAGTGGCGCCGGCATCCGGGGTGAACAGCTTGACCACGGGCAGTGGGTCGAAGTCGTCATTCTCAATCGATCGCCGGCCGTTGGCCAGAAGTTGTGCGCATTGTTCGTCGGTGATCAGCTTCGTCATGGTCTTCTCCTTGGAAGGTTCAAGGGCGGAATTGCCCGAGACCGCGACGAGCACGGCGCAGCGCAGCCGTCAGGGTTCGCAGACGGCCACAGGACGCCAGCGTGCAAGGCACGCGCAGACCTTGACGGCGAGAACGCCGTGATAAGGTGAAGGGAACAGCAAGCCAGTCTCTCCACACCGCTTCGCATGCTGCCGCAAGCGAAGCGTGCAGGCGTCAGCGATGGAAGCCGGGATGGGCGAGACGCCGTCGGCGGCTCGATGTGCAACACGACAGCGCGCCCCGGCATCACTCGGGAGACGCACGGAATCCCTCAATCCCTGAAAGGATCAGAACCGCTTCCCCGTGAAACTACGGATGCACAAAGCCGATTCCGCTCATTGACTGAGTTCCAAGGAACCGCGAATTCGTGAAAGCGGCTTGCGGGCGATGCGCAAAGCCGCAACTGCGCTTTTACGGAAAGACGCTTCTACGCGGACTCAAAATTCGAATGCGCCCCGCCGGTTGGCGGGACGCGAAGAGGCGATCAGTCGCCCTTGCTGCGCGACCAAATCAGGTTGTGCGCGCCCTCCTCGCCTTCGACCAGACGGGCGTAGATGGTCGCCGGGAACGACGGGTCATCCAGGGTTGCCGACAGGTAGGGCCGCTCTGCCTTGCTGATTTTCTTCCACGCCGCGCCGATCTCGAAGTTACCAGCGACGATGCGGTAGTCGGGGGCGTTCTCGCTCTCCTTGGCATTCGGAACGAATTTGACCTTGACGTTGAGCGTCAGGGTGCGAACCGTGCCGGTGAAGCTGTCGTTCTGTGCGGTGAAGGTGCCGATGTTTGCCATGATGAATCTCCTTTTGGTGGTGCAAGGTCGCGCCCATCGCGGCCTTGTCGGTGATCCGTAGGGCGAGGGGCGGGCGGGCTGCATCGCGCAGCGGCCGCAACGCAGTGGAGGACCGGGAGGAACGAGAAATTTGTTTCGCGAGGAAGCTGCGCAGCAGCGGGGAAATTTGTTGGGCCGGACGGTTGCGGCCATGAGGCCCGAGGCGCAGCCGGTCTCTCGCCAGGATTCACGACAAGCCAAGGCCGCCGTTGGGCGCGACCTCACCAAAAGGCAGCATGGCCCCGGCATCCCCGTACAGGCGCTGCGCCGGCACGCACCCCATCGCAGGCAAGGTCGGTCCGAATCACCAAGGATGAACGCTCCTCGCGCATCGTCGCCGGCGTGATGGATTGCGGCGTGGATGGCCCTGGGCATGGTGGACGGCTTATCGGCGTGCCGCCGTCGTTTCTGGCGGCTTGCCCGCCAGCGTCGGGGACGGTGCGCCATTGCCACAACCGGGCGCAGCAAAGTCCGTCGCGCGTCCCCCCTGTGCGGCGGGACGCGTTTTGGGGAGGGGTTGGGCTGTCGGCTGTTAGAACGCGCGCGGCATACCTGTCGCGCGCGGCACGCAAAAAATGCCCCGGCGAAAATTCGCCGGGGCATCTTGCTTACTCGCTGGCCTCAGCATCCGGGAGCGTTTCTGCTTGCGCCTCCTGTACCGCTACCTGCAGCATCACCGGCAGCCAACCCGTGCCCACCGCCAGCCGTTCCGCTTCGCTGGCCAGGTCGTTCTTCTTGAGCTTGGCGAGCCGCGCCGCGTGCTCCGGTGCGAACACCTTCACTGCCTCGATGGCTTTGGCCTTCGACACATGGGCGAAATAGCCTTCGGCGGTCGGTGTCCACCACGGGTGCATGTCGAGGCCCACCGCCTGCGCCAGTGCGGTGGCAGGCAATGTGTCTTCGCGCGGCGTGACCGCGCCCACCGTCGTAGCCACGCACACCGCCAGCAGCGACAGTAGTTCCTGTTGGGGCAACGCCAGCAGCTCCGCGAACAGTGCGTCCGGATCACTGGGTAGCCGCGCTGCCCACGCCTGCCGCACTTCTCGCAGGCTGATCAGGGCGGGCGACTGCGCCACGTCCGGCGCAAACGCATCCAGTCCATCCTGCGGCGAAGCGCTGATGTTGATCGGCGAATCGTCCGAACGGTAGCCATCGAACACCACGCGCAGCGCGAGGCGATGCACCACAGCCACCAGCGCCACTTGCGGGTGGCGGGCGACCTCCGCTTGCAGCGCTGCCGTGCGATGTGCGCTCAAGCGCCGCGCCAACTTCTCGGAAATGTTCGGCGTGGTCGGTTGCTGTGCCTCGCCTTCGCCAGCACCACCCTGCATGCCTTGCCGTTCCCGCGCCCGCAATGCCTTGGCCTCGGCCTCGCGCAGCAGGCCGCGATGGATGGTGACTTCGCCCGCGTGATCGACGGTCACGATAACCCCGGCCATCGCCAGAGTGTCTGACGCAAACACCAGCAGCGCCCGCTCTATGCCGTCGAGTTCCGCGCTCAACTTGTCACTTTCCTCGTAGAGGGCCGATGCTTCCTCTTCCATAATATCCTCGGCATCGTCGGCATTCAGTCTGTCTTCGATGGCCTGTTGCCGCGCTTGCAGCCGCGCAATGCGCTTGGCCTCGGTCTTGTTTGGCGTGCGCCGGTCACGTCGGGCGCGCTGGAACCCATGCAGTTCCGCCGACGTGATGCGCGGCACCGCTTCAACCCATGCCCAGCCTTCCGCTCGGACACTGTCAGCAATGGTGGCGAGCTTGTCTCGCGCAAGATTGTCTAGCAAAGACGCATCGGTCAGGAACACCCCCCGTCTATCGTCCGAGAACAGATCGCGCCGCGCGCCACCGCCGGCGGCCTCGTAAGCGTCGATACCAATAAAACGTGCCAACGAATCGCGCGTGGCGTCGATCTCGCGTTCGGTCAGGTGCTCGCGCAAGGCCTGCGGGCTGCGCTGCCACTGCGGCGCATCATAGAACGCCGCCTCCTGCGCTGCATGGTCATCAGTGATGGCGAGCGCCATCAACTGGTCAAGCGTGACAGCATCGGCGCGATAGTCGGCCAGCAGGCGCGGCGAAACATTCGCCAGCTTCAAGCGTCGCTGTACCACCAAGGGTGTCACGCCGAAATCGGCGGCGATGTCCTCGATGGGCCGACCTTCGGCCACCAGGGCAGCGAACGCCTCGAACTGCTCGGCGGGGTGCATGGCTTCGCGCTGCACGTTCTCGGTCAGGCTCACGGTGCGCGCCGCCGCATCCGGTATCAGCAGGCAAGGCACGTCATAGGTTTTGGCCAGCTTGTGCCGCTTCGCCAGCAGCTTCAACGCGGCCAGCCGCCGCTTGCCTGCGACGACTTCGTAATGCTCGCCGTCGCACGATGCGGTGACGGTGAGGTTTTGCAGCAGACCGACGCGGGCGATGCTCGACGCCAGTTCGGAAATCGACGCGCCGCCGCTCTTGCGCACGTTGCGGCTGGAAGGCCGCAACTGCGATAGAGGAATCAATAGCAGGTCGTGTGCTGCAACGGTAGCGGCGGTGACTGCTTGCAATGCCTGAGTTTCTTGATAGGTAACGGTGTTCATAGTGATATCTCCTGTCAGTTGAAAAACGAAAATGGATGAAGAAAAACTCGTTGTCGATTTCACGGTGTCGATGTCTGCATGAGCGACCCTCCTTGGTTTCAAAGCCGACCGGATTCCAAGATTCGGAGCCCGGTGTGGACTTGTGTTTGTTCGGCGCAGTGACCTGGGCGGGTCGCTGTTGCCGCCGTCTTTCCTGAGTTCATCGCCCGCGAACAACCGGGCCGGCGAGGGGCTGGCTGTCAAGGAAGAAGCGCAGGGTTGGTGCGGCCCGCAGCCGCAGGCGAGGACACGGCCCTGCGCGCCTTGACGGACAGGCACCGCTGGCTACGGTCGCGGGATTGGTGATGAAGGAGAGGGAAAGACGGATGACCGGCCTACGGCCAGAGATGCGCCGGACAAACGCCGCACGGCGAGCGCCACTACGTGCCGCAGGCACGCCTTGATGGGAGTGGACAAAGCGCGCAGCGCGACATCTGTGCCGTGCGCAGGCCGATCAGGCGAAGCCTGTTCGGCAGTCTTGGGGGCGCCAAGCCTGCGCGGCGGGGTGGGCGTCAGCCGACCCCTGGAGGCAAGCGCAGCGCGCAGCATTTTCGCCAAACCAAGGACACAGCAAAAAGGGGGCAAAGCCCCCTCGGGCTACAACAGCCCGCGTTCGGCAAAACTCAGGATGGTGCTGCCGGCAACGATCAGGTGATCCAGCACCCGCACGTCCACCAGCGCCAGCGCCGATTTCAGCGTCTGCGTCAGCATCTCGTCGGCGCGCGAGGGTTCCGCCACACCCGACGGGTGGTTGTGCACCAGCAGCAGCGCAGCGCTGTTCCTGGCCAACGCCTCCTTGACCACCTCGCGCGGATACACCGATGTCTGGCTCACCGTGCCGCGGAACATCTCGACGTATTCGATGACGCGGTTCTGTGCATCCAGGTGGATGACGGCGAACACCTCGTGCTCCAGCGCCCCCAGCTTGACCCGCAGGAAGTCGCGCACCACCTGCGGCGAGGTCAGGGCTTCGCAGCCACGCATCTGTTCTGCGAGAACACGCCGCGCAGCCCGCAACACCTCGTCGGCATTGGCCAGACGGTAGTCGCCCATGACATCGCGAACGAGAAGGGAAGAATCGAGAGAAAGAGAAAGTTGCGACATGATCGTGCTCCAGTCCGAATCGGGCGGAATTGCCCGGAACCGGAGGAACACGGCGCAGCGCAGCAGTCAGGGGTCGCGGACGGCCGCGAGGACGCAAGCGTGCAAGGCACGCGCAGCCCTTGACGGCGAGAACGACGTGGTACGTTGAAGGGAACAGCAAGGCCGCTCCTCCACACACACTCCATTACATCAATGGCAAGCATAGCGCGCAGGCCCGGTGGGCCGGAGGCGTCAGGGATCAAAGCCGCATGGCCGCGACTCGGCACGAGGCGCGGGGTACCGCCCGCGAGCCCGACGGCGGCAACGCCGTGACGCCCGATTTCTCTGACCGGCCTGCACCTAGGGATTTTTCAGACCTTCTAAGTCATACGCAAAAACCTTGGTTATTTATCGAAGTTTGCATATGAACTGGGTATCTGCTGCGCGTAGCTCAGGCGAGCTAGCGTTACAGACGATGACCGTTCAACAAGTCCGATGGCCTGAACATGTCGGTCAGCATTAGCACATGGTGCCGCGCCCGCGTGATGCCCACTCGAATCAGTCTGCGACACCGGGGGTACGGTGCGTCCTCGCGGCAGAAGATCAAAGGGCTGCTGTTTGGGTCGTCGAAGATGATCACGGCATCGAACTCTTTGCCTTTGGATTTGTGCACCGTCATCACATGAATGCCGTGCAGATCATTTCCGCCAGAAAGCAGTTGGTCCTCCGCCAGCGCGGCATCCAGGACGACCCGCGCGTTGTGGTAGCTTCCATGCGTTTGCCACACGTCGGCAAAACTGCTGGCGATACGCTGGCCACGCTGGAACGCCACCAACTGCTCGGCATCCTTGGCGATGTTTTCGAGTGGGTTGGCGCCAGCCTCACGCAGTATGCGCCGCGCTTCGATCCAGTCGCGTTTCGGCTCGCCAGAGAATGCATGGGCACGTAGCGTGCGTAATGCAGCAAGTAGTTTCGCCGCGATGCCGTTGGCGCGTGGCGCCGTACCTGCACGGCTTTGCGTGGCGCTCAATGCTAGACGCTGAGCTTGGGTCAGATTGCCATTGCCGCCACGAGCACGAAAGACCGCTGCAGCAAGTTCCAGCGCCTCGGCGAGATCGAGCAGTTCAGTGGCTTGCGGCTGGCGAGGCTCCATGAGAAATGCAATCATCCGGCTCGACAACAGCACAGATGCCTCATCGATCATAACGCGGTGCGGGATGGTCTTGTTCGTGCCGTCCCCAGCCAGGGCGCGCGAGATGATATTGACGCCGCGCCCCCAAGTTGCCAGCACCGCCAGGCTCTCGATGTCATGCGGTGCGGCAGCTGCTTTGACGTTTCGGATTGCAACGCCGACAGCTGAGCGAATCGTTGCGTCGCGCATGTCGGCATTGGCGCGGAAGTTCAAGCGCGAGACTCCTTGATAGGCCGCACCCCGCGGTGTTCCCAGCAGCATGTCGTTGGCAAACGCAACGATCTCGGAGTTGGGGCTGCGGTGGTTCTGTCCTTGTAGATCGACCCGTAGCGGCTGCAACGCCTCCATGATGTGCGTGACCCGTTCTGAACTCACCCCAGGCCGGAAGTCGTAGATTTGCTGATCGAGATCGGCCAAGCATAGCAACTGCGTGCCATCGGACAGCAGGCGCACGCATTGCCATTGATCATCGGCCGTGTCCTGTGCTTCATCCACCACGATCATCGGATGGCGACCAGAGAACAGCGTGCGCAATCGCGCACTCCCGGTCAACAAGGCATGTGCTTTAGCCGAGAACAGATCGAAGGCCACCAAGCCTTCTTCGCGAAACAGACGGTCACGTTCCGCTTCCCAGTCAAGCCCCAGGCTCTCGAAAGGATGACGCAGGGCGGCCTCATCATGGGGAAGTAGCAGGCGTAGGCGCTTTGGGGCGCCCAGCAGATAGCCGTAGGCCTTCAGAATCTCCCAGAAGAATGAGTGGAAGGTTTGAATCGAGAGTTTGCTCTGCAGGGCCTTGGGCAACTGCATCTTGCTGGCTTCGACGACACGGGCAACCGCCGCCCGCGAGAAACTCAGGAACAGAACCGTCTCTCCGGGTGACAGACCTGCTTCAATGACCCGCTGCGCTTTCGCCAAGGCAATCGTCGTCTTGCCGCTACCTGGGCCACCGGTCACTAAGATCGGGCCTGTCGCGTCGAGGACGCTCTGTCGCTGCGGACAGATCAGCAGCGACAAGGATTATGCTCCCGCTGCAACATTGGCATCTGCCGGAACAGCCGCAGGATCAGCAGCGACTGGGGCGACTTCGGGCAGCTTTCTCGCCGGTTTGGGATAGCGCTGGTAGATTTCGGTGAGGAACGCCGTGATCGTCGGCGGCAGTTCTCCGACAGCGCACAGATCGAGGAGTCGCGCCGCGCCACCTTCGCCCTTCAGGCCTTTGAGCGTCGAAACGACCAAGGCGCGCAAGGTATCATCCGCCGGGCGTGCAGCCGGAATCCCGAAGCGGCCCTCGCTGTCCTCGTTGCGCAGCAACTCCAGGTACTGCCATTGGCGATCCAGTGGAGTCTCTTCGGCCATCAACATCTCGGCACCCTTCTGGGAAATCTCCTTGGCGATGGTATAGCTGCCCTGTAAGGCAGCGATATCTGCGTCAGTGCGCTTCTTGCGATCGAAGAATGCAAAGGCTGGAATATCGATCTTCTTGAAGAAGGCCCCCAGCTTTTCAAGATTGCCGTCGCCATCGGCATTGATTACGCTGATACCAGCGACATCTAATGGGAAGAGGTCGGGGTTGTACTCCTCCATCTTCTGTGTGACGACCAGCAGCGCATCCTGCTCGGTGATGCCTTCTCCGACGATCACGCCGCGGCCGAGCATGGCTTCAGCAATCGCGCGGCGAAAATTCTGGCGATAGTTCTTTGCCTTCATGCCAGCCGGCAGCTTGATTGCGGTGCCGGACAGTTCGCCCTGCTCATTGCGGTTGAGCTTGACGATGCCATCCGGCTCAAAGCGCTCGATCACATATGGTGAATGCGAAGTGACGAAGCATTGTGAGGTCTCTTCGAGCAGGTAGTTGGCGATACGACGCTGTGTATGTGGCGGCAGTGCAATCTCCGGCTCCTCCATCGCGAAGATCACGTTGTCCTTCTTGAGGTCTGCAATGAAGGTCAACAGCGCCAGCACCAGGGTGTTGAGCGTTCCCGTACCGGCCTGCTGAAACGGCACGGCTGCTTCGCCCTGGCCCATCGTCAGGAAAAATGCGATGGTCTTGCGCATGTGCTCGCGTGTGAGTTGCGAGACGAACAGGCGCGTCGAACGGCCTTCACCGCCCGGTGCGATGTACTCGGCGAGCCGTGCTTCAATCTCATCAAGAACGGGTCCCAGTTCCGTCGCGTCGGCATCGATCGGCGGATCAAGCGCGGCAAGGCGAGTGCGTATGTTCTCCCACATGCCCTTGCGGGCCTCTTTCATGCGCAAGATGTTGTCGAGCAAGGTGCCTCGCTCCAGACTCAAGGCTCGTGAGCCCGTGCGAATGGTGCGCAAGTAGAGGAAGCCAATCGCCCGCTTGACACGAATCGGGATGGCCTTGGGCTCTTCGTCCGGTTCTTCGTTGGTGCGGCCATAGACTGTGCGCGCGACGAACTGATCCTCGTCAATGTCATAGCGCGCGATGGTGACTAAACGTAGGCATAACTCGACATTCGGATTGTCGGCTTCAGCAATCTCCCCCTCGGCTAGCAGGCGCTTTTCCGTCTTGTGCCAGAACTCCAGATTGGCAGCACACAAAGATTTGATAGTGTCGGTGAGTTCGATCAGGACGGCCTCGATGCGGAGGGGGGCGGCTGTCTCGCCATCTGCAGCTAGGTAGTTGGCATTGCGAAAATCGAATTCCTCGACGGGTGGCGTGCGATTCAGACGGTCCGGCCCAAGAACAAGGTCAAGGGCTTCGCAAATCGTGCTCTTGCCAACGTTATTGCCGCCGATCAGGAGGGTGTGTCCCGTGAACTGCAGTTCGGCTTTAGCGATGCTGCGGAAATTTTCGATAGACAGCCGCGATACACGCATGGTCTCTCCCTTTCTAGTGTTGTGGCATTGCGGGCATCGGTTATCCCAACTGCTGCGCAAGCGCGTCGGCCTGTTCGGCGAATTTCTTGGGATTCTTCAGTTCCAGCTGTCCGAGGTTGTGGAGCTTCCAGCGGATGCCCGGCAACTGGTCAAGATGGGCAATACCGAGCAAGGACCATTCGGGTTTGTTGGCCACGAGCGAGCGGAGGAAGCGGCGCTCCTGTGCGTCCAGGCCGCTTTGGAGTTCTTGCACCATGCGTTCCCGCGTCGTTAGCAGGGCCGCCAGTTCCACGGGTTTCGTGGTCATGCCGATGAAGTTGTGTTCGTACTCTTGGACAATGTCACGCAGGGTAGGGAATAGGACCTCATGGACAGGCCGGTTGTGACTGGCCAGGTAGACGACGAAGGCACGCCGAATGTTGGCGGTGATGCCTTCGTGCGCGAAGAGCTGCATCACATCGAACAGGTCGCGGGGATGCTGCCGGTCCATGGCTGCGACCAGCTTGCCACCGTACACGTCCTCCAGCGATACCACCGGAATCTCCAGATCGGCCAGCAACACATCACGCGCTGTGGGAGTCAACGCCGCAGTACGAACCGGGTAGACAGTGCCGCGCATTACAAAATTGACTTCGATCTTGACCTCGATGCCATCGCGGCGCACCAGCAGTTTGGTTTCGCCGGCATCGGCTGAAGCGATGATGTGCGTCTGAAATCCACGCGCTTGCAGGCGTTCGGCCGCGTGCCGGATGGCATCGCCGATGCGCGCCAGTGCCCGGTCGCGTGGCAGACTGTAGTCGGGAAACACCAAGTCCAGATCGACTGAGAGGCGCGGCATGTCGCGGATGAACAAATTGATCGCGGTGCCACCCTTGAGTGCGAACGTGCCATCCGCAATGACGAGCGGGGCGACGTGGGTCAGCAGACGAGCGGTATCGAGGTATATCTGGTTCATGGTTTGAGTATCAGCAGCCCTTCCGACGAGCGGGAAACCCAGGCGCGATCGCTGCCAGTCGGTAGATGCGCGGTATCCAGCTTGGAGGCCCAAGGCAGGGCGAGTTCCCGTCCGAGCTGCAAGCACAAACGCACCGTCTTGACGCTGTTGCAGCGCTGAAGCAAATCGCGCAGTACGTCGGCGCGCAGACTGTAGGTGCCCTCGGTGAGTTCGCGCGCTTCCTGCAGCGGCTGACGCACGCCCACCTCGCTGAGCATTTCCAGTAGCGCCCGTTCTGGCACCGAGACCCGCGGCGCGCCGTCACGCTTCTCGAACGGCCCGGCATGAAGCGGATCGTTTGGGGGCTCATCGAACAGGCGCTTGCGGTGGTACTCCGCCGGAAAGCGCTCGGTGAACCAGTTGGGGAGGCGGGCGGTTGTCCAGCCGTAGAGATGCAGAACAGATTGCTGCGACAGATACTGCCGCACGCCATACCAGTCGAGAGCCGACTTTCCGCCAACGTGCAGACCTATGACGGAGCGCTGCATTAGAACCAGACAGGGACGGAGATCCAGTGTATCGTTGGGACGGCGGTACACCCCGCGCGCCAACCGGGAAAGCCAGCCGGCGCGCGCGTAGTGGACAGCCAGGTCTGCGGAGACGCCCAGTGCCGCCAAGTCATCCGACGTCAAAGGAGTTCCTGGTGCCCACTGCCGGTAGAGGGAATTTAGCTTGCTTCTTTCAGTCGTAGCCATGCTACGATATTTATCACTATTTTAAGTGATTGCCAAGCTTTGTTTGAATGCATTAGTCGTAGTTGTGCTACGATAGCGACAAATAATCCAAAGATTCGGGCTTGACCGGTTCGCAGCAATAGTTGACGATTGATGGGCTGGAGTAGCCGCCCGTCAGACCGAGTCCATCTCCCGCGCCTGCGAAAGCGCTTGCTTTTAGACGGTAAAACTGACGGTAAATAATGATGACGAGAACACAAGAATCTATTATCCATGCTGGTTTCCAGACATCGGAAACAATTGAGTGGGAGTGATCAGGCTCTCCGCAGTAAACAACACTGGTAAAAAAGCCCGCTTAAAGCGGGCTTTTTATTCGCTGCCGACTTGCCGCGCTTAGCCGGTATTGCGCATGCCGGCGGCAATGGCGTTAATGGTCCGCAGCAAGGGTTGCAGCCAGGGACTGTCGGTGTCGTCGCCCGATTCGCGCAGTTTATTGAGCAGCACGACCTGAATGTGGTTGAGCGGGTCAAGATAAAGGCTGCGGTAGTTGAGCGAATAGGCCAGATCCGGGTTGTCGTCCAGCAGGTTTTGCACACCGGCCACATTGCAGATTTGCATGATGGCCCGTTCATGACGCGAACGGATGATGTCGTAGATGCGCTGGCCCGATGCCTGGTCCTGACACAATGAGGCGTATTCCTGCGCAATGTGCATGTCGGTTTTGGCCAGGGCCATTTGCGCATTGGACAGCAGGGTACGGAAGAACGGCCATTCCTGATACATCTGCTGCAGTTTGACCAGCCGGGCCGGGTCCTTGCCGCGCCAGGCTTCCAGCGCACCGCCGGTGCCGTACCAGGCGGGCAGGGCATGGCGGGACTGGCCCCAGGCAAATACCCAGCCGATTGCCCGGACAGAACTGAGCGAACGGTCGCCTTTTTTGCGGTGAGACGGGCGCGAGCCGATGTTCAGCATGCCGATTTCGCGAACCGGGGTGACCTCGTAGAAGTAGTCGAGAAAGCCTGCGGTCCGCTCGGTCAGCTCGCGGTAGACCTTTTCGCCTTCCACGGCCAGTTCGTCCATGATGCCGAGATAGTCCTTGCGGTCTTCGGCTACCGGGCGCACAAGATGGGTGCTGGCTTTGAGCACACCGGTCACGCCCAGCGTCAGCTCGTAGACGGCCGTTTCCATGTTGTTGTACTTGTAGAACAGGACTTCGCCCTGCTCGGTCAGCTTCAGTTCGCCGCGAACGGTGCCCGGAGGCTGCGCCAGAATGGCGTCGTGGGTCGGGCCGCCGCCGCGGCCGAGCGTGCCGCCGCGGCCGTGGAACAGGCGACAGGGCACACCGTATTTGTCGGACAGCGCCATGATGCGCTTCTGCGCCTCATACAGATTCCAGGCCGAGGCCAGAATGCCGCCGTCCTTGCAGGAGTCGGAGTAACCCAGCATGACTTCCTGGTCTTCGTGATAGGTTTCCAGCAGCGAACGGTAGGTCGGCAGTTCGTACAACTGGGTCAGCACTTCTTCCGAATGCTTCAGGTCGTCGATGGTTTCAAACAGCGGCGATACGCCGATGTGGCAATACCACTTGCCGGCGATACGGCCAGCCAGCCCGGCCTGGGACGCCAGCAGCATGACTTCCAGCACGTGGGACGCGGTGTGGGTCATGGAAATGACGTAGCGGCCGAAGCACTCCGGGCCCAGCGAACGGCGCATATGGGCGATCAGGTTGAACACACGCAGGGTTTCCTGGGTGTTTTCCGACAGCGTGGCGGTGTCGTAGACCATTGCATTGGGGTTGGCAATGGCGTCGGCCAGCAGGGAGATGCGTTCGTTCTCGGACAGGGACTGGTAGTCCAGGCCCAGCGTGGCCTTGAGCAGCTCCGCCACTGTTTCGGTATGGCGGGTGGATTCCTGGCGGATATCCAGTTGCATGAGATGGAAGCCGAAGGTTTCCACCAGCAGGATCAGGTCCCGCAGGTTGCCTTCCGCCACGTCGCCGTCGCCATGACCGATCAGTGAATCACGAATCAGCTCCAGATCGGCTTTGAACTGAGTTGGGCTGGTGTAGCCGGGTTCTTCGTAACCCGCGTCCATGCCGGCGATGGTGCGCTGGATCAGGTCCAGGTTGCGACGCATGCGCAACTGCATGATTTCCAGTTTGCGGCGATACGGTTCCTGCGGGTAGGGCTTGGGCTTGTTGCTGAACATCAGCTGCGCCGCGGTAACGTCTTCTTCCAGACTGTCCAGGAAGGCTTGCGACGGCTGGCACAGGTGCGAGGAAAGCGACAGTTCGTTGGTCAGCTCTTCCATGCGGCGGATGTATTCGCGGCAGGCGGTCTGGGCCTGCATCTGCCACGCCAGTGCGGTGACTTCGGTGGTGACAAAGGGGTGACCGTCGCGGTCGCCGCCGATCCAGGAGCCGAAGCGCAGGAAGCTGAAAGGGCGCAGCGAACGGCTGACGTCTTCGCCGTAGACATCCTGCACCGCGGTGTGGAAGTTGCGATAGACCTGGGTCACAGCCTGGAACAGCGACTGCGGGAAGTAGGACAGGCCGGTGGAAATTTCGTCGCGCACGTCCAGTTTGTAGGCCCGCACCTCGTCCGTTTTCCACAGCACGCGGATCTGCGTGGTCAGGCGGCGGATGGTCTCGTCGCGGTAGATGCCGCGGGTGCGCGGATTGTCCAGCGTGTCCATGCTGAGGAAGATGTTGCGCAGGGCGCCTTTGATGGTGCTGCGCTTGGCCTCGGACGGGTGGGCGGTGAGCACCGGCAGGTAGCACAGGCGATCGAGCAGCGTCTGCAGTTGGTCGGGCTGAATGCCCTGTTCCTTCAGCTCCAGCAGCACGTCGTGGAACGAACCGCGCCACATGTGCTTGCCTTTTTTGACCGCCTGGCGGCGATAGCGCAGGTTGACCGTCTCTTCGGCGATATTGGTCAGGCTGAAATAGATGTTGTAGGCGCGGATAATGGACGACAGGGTGTCCGGCGACATACGTTCAATACGGCTGATCAATTCGCGCCGGCGAGCCGGTTCGTCATTCTCGCGCAAGTGGATGAAGCCATCACGCAGTTCGCGCAATGCCTCATAGTCTGACTTGTGCAGTTCACTTTTCAAAACCCGGGACAGGAGCAGGCTAAGCAAACGCTCCCGGGCGCGCATCTCTTTTTCGTGGAACAAGGCGGGCATAATGGCTTGAAGATAGACAATCCCGTAATTTTATTGTGCTTGAGTGAATCTTGCCAGCCTTAATCCACTTTAACGGGCAAAAATAGTGCCAAATCTTGTCTGCTGCACCGAAATTGTCGCCGGCGCCGGTGACGATTTTAGCCGTCTCGACGCAGGTCCAGCGTGCATGGATACTCGCCCGACGGTGTTTCCTCGGGCGGCAGCATGCCTTCCTTGCCCCGTTCTTCCGGCATGAAACGAAACAGCGAGGCAAATTGAGGGGGCGGCGTAAAACTTCCGGGCGTATGGTCCTGCGGGTTGAAGCGCGTATGGCGGCGCGATTCCGCTTCATAAGCATTGACCGGGAAATGCGCATAATTGCGCCCGCCGGGGTGCATGACGTGATAGGAACAGCCGCCCAGGGAACGGTTGTTCCAGGTGTCCAGCAGATCGAATACCAGCGGGGAATGAACGCCTATGGTCGGATGCAGGGCCGAGGGAGGCTGCCAGGCCCGGTAACGAACACCGGCGACGTATTCGCCCTGCGTGCCGGTATTGCGCATGGGAATGCGGCGGCCATTGCAGACCAACGCGTACCGTTCATCGGTGAGCCCGCTGATTTTAACCTGCAGCCGTTCGACGGACGAATCAACATAGCGTGCCGTACCCTGACTGGTGGCCTCTTCGCCCAGCACAGGCCAGGGCTCGATGGCGGCGCGCAGCTCCATGTCAATGTCTCCCAGCTGCAGTGAGCCGTAACGGGGAAAGCGGAATTCCAGAAACGGGACGAACCATTCCAGTTGAAACGGATAGCCGGCTTTATTCAGCTCGCCTACGATTTCGCCCAAATCGGCCCACAGATAATGCGGCAGCATCCAGCGATCGTGCAGGGCCGTGCCCCAGCGTACCAGCGGCTTGTCGTAGGGCTGCGCCCAGAAGCGGGCGATCAGCGCGCGCAGAAGCAGCATTTGCGTCAAACTCATGCGTGCATGCGGCGGCATTTCAAAGGCGCGAAATTCCAGCAATCCTTGTCGCCCGGCAGGGGAGTCGGGCGAATAGAGTTTGTCGATGCAAAACTCCGCCCGGTGGGTATTGCCGGTCAGGTCGGTTAGCAGATTGCGAAACAGGCGATCGACCAGCCAGAGTCTGTCGGTGCCCCCGTGAGGAACCTGGCGGAAGGCGATTTCCAGCTCATACAAATTTTCCGGCCGGCCTTCGTCCACTCTGGGAGCCTGGCTGGTCGGGCCGACAAACAGCCCGGCAAACAGATAGGACAGGCTGGGGTGGTGTTGCCAGTAGGTCAGCAGGCTTTGCAGCAAATCCGGTCGGCGCAGGAAGGGACTGTCGGCCGGTGTAGCCCCGCCGAAAGTGACATGGTTGCCGCCACCGGTTCCGCTATGGCGACCGTCGAGCATGAATTTTTCGGCGCTCAGGCGCGATTGGCGGGCTTCTTCATATAGCACAGTGGTTCGCTCGACGAGTTCGGACCAACTTTGCGCCGGATGGATATTGACCTCGATCACGCCGGGATCTGGCGTGACGAGCAGTTTCTCCAATCGGCCATCACCGGAGGGCGGGTAGCCTTCCAGCACGACAGGCAGATTAAGTTGCTGGGCCGTACGTTCGATGGCCGCGATGAGCGATAAGGTGTGTTCCAGCCGCTGCAGCGGTGGCATAAATATGTGCAAACAACCGCCTCTTGCTTCGATACACACCGCTGTGTGGGGAATCGTAGTGTTGGTTATTTTGTCAGCACTCTCCTGAGTGTGAATTTCCGGATGGAGACTTTGTTCTTTGGCTATTTGACTATAGCGTGCGGCAATTTCTCCCTGGGCAGGACTGAAAGGGGGCAGGGGCGATTGTGTTTCGAAGGGATCGATTTCGCCAACCCACTCGTGTGGCTTTTCCTCTCGGGACAGGGAATGAAGGGGTAAGCGCAGCCCGATAGGGGATTCACCGGGTGTCAGATACAAGCTGTTGCGACGAAACCGCCACGGGGCCGAGTGCCAGTTGCCCGTTGACCAATCCCAGTCCAGCGGCAGGACATAACCTGCTGGCGTATCCAGGCCGCGGGATAACGTATCCGCCAGATTGCGCCGTTCGATGTCGTCATTAAGGCTGGCCTTGGTCGGGTCAATGTTCAGCGGTATCTCTGCTTCGCGCAGCAAATAATACAGCGCATCCTCAAATGCCGGCATGACACAGCCGGGTCTGACGGCCAGTTGCTCAGCAAGCTGCGCAGCAAACGAGGCAGCATGGTCAAGCGTATGGCCGTAATCATGGCCTGCTTCCGCCAGCAGTTCGGGCTGATGCCAGATGGGCACGCCATCCTTGCGCCAGTACAGGCCAAGCGCCCAGCGTGGCAGCGGTTCACCTGGATACCATTTCCCCTGCGCCGCGTGCAGTAAGCCACCTGGAGCAAAGCGGGCCTGCAGCCGGCGGGCCAGTACTTCGGCGCGTTCGAGTTTGTGTCTGCCCAGGGCTTCCGTATTCCATTCCGGGGCGTCGACGTTGTCTATGGCCACAAACGTGGGTTCGCCACCCTGCGTCAGACGCACATCCATTTCATTCAGGCGCTGATCGACCAGCTGGCCAAGCGCCTGGATCAGATCCCACTGTTCGTCGCTGTAGGGCCTGGTTACCCGCTGATCCTCGCGGAAACGGGTGACGCTGTTGCTGTAGCTGAATTCGACCTCGCACGGGTCGGTAAAACCTTCGATCGGTGCGGCGCTGCTCGGATGCGGGGTGCAGGCAAGGGGAATATGCCCTTCACCAGCAAACAGGCCCGAAGTCGGGTCCAGTCCGATCCATCCCGCGCCGGGGATATACACTTCCGCCCAGGCATGCAGGTCGGTGAAATCGTTCTGCGTGCCGGACGGGCCGTCCAGCGCTTTCTCGTCCGCCGTCAGTTGCACCAGATAGCCCGACGCAAAGCGGGCTGCCAACCCCAAATGGCGCAAAATCTGCACCAGCAGCCAACCGGTATCACGACATGAACCCAAACTGAGCTGCAACGTTTCTTCACAGCTTTGCACGCCGGGGTCCAGGCGCACGGTATATTGAATGGCCTGCTGTAATTTTTGGTTGAGAGAAACAAGAAAATCCACCGTCCCTGTTTCAGTATGAGGAATCTGCGACAGGTAAGCGTCCAGCAGCAGGCCGCTTTCAGCGACTTCCAGGTAGGGGGTCAGTTCTTTGCGTAAAGATGCCGGATAACTGAAGGGCCATTTTTCGGCATATTCCTCGATGAAGAAGTCGAAAGGGTTGATGACCGTCATGTCAGCAATTACTTCAATATCAACGCTTAATTTTTTGGTTTTATTTGGAAATGTAACTCTTGCCAGCCAATTGCCAAAGGGGTCCTGCTGCCAGTTGATGAAATGCTCTGCAGGTTCTATTTTCAGGCTGTACGAAACAACTGGCGTGCGGGCATGAACCGCGGGGCGCAGCCGAACAACATGCGGACTCAGTGTGATCGGACGATCAAACTGGTAAACCGTTGTATGCCTGATGGCAACGTGAATGGACATGACAAATTGGGGCTTAGGTTGGTTTCATCCACAGCGTGACGGGTTGCAGCGGCTCTCTCCAGCGCGCTGCGCCAAACTCCAATCAGCAATGTTTATGCCACTGCGTGTGGGGTGCTCGGGCTCAAATGGCTGCAGACGTTTACCCGAGCGAGGCCAGGAAAGTACCCTTTCAGCCAGGTTCAACGCGCGCCCGAATGGTGCGTGTGCACCAAACAGCGCAATCCTCAGCGAACAACTCCGGGTGGGAAAAGGGTAAAGAAGCTGGTAGAATGCGTCGCTTGCCGGAGAGGTGCCAGAGTGGTCGAATGGGCCGGACTCGAAATCCGGTGTACGGCTTGCCGTACCGTGGGTTCGAATCCCACCCTCTCCGCCAAATTAAAAAGCCGATCCGTAGGGTCGGTTTTTTAATTTGTGGTGTGGGGTAGTGGATGAGGGCACGTGAATTTATGGGTTCGACTAGGCGGCTTGCCGCCTGGACGCACGCAGTGCGGTCCCGAGGTCTTGTCGAGGGATGGCCGGGCGGTTTCGGCCACAATCCCACCCTCTCCGCCAAATTAAAAAGCCGATCCATAGGGTCGGCTTTTTAATTTTACAGGTAAACCGCAACCGGTCAGGCTGTAGTGTTCAGCACCTGACCAATTGTTTCGCCGTTGGTGTTGACGGTCGGGCTGGGGGTGGGTTGAGAAACGCTTGCGCCACTGTTGTCGCTGTCCTGGTCGCGATCGCTGGTCGGTTGCGGTGCCGGGGGCGTGTATTGGGATGAGGTGGTCGGCGGAGTGCTGTATGTAACAGATGAAATGGCCATGATGATCTCCCCATGTCAGGTGGTGGCTGCTTCGAGTATAGGTTGGATCATGACAACTGCAAGGAGTTCCCTGCCTGACTACGGATCTTGTCCAGCTTCGCCAGACACAGATGGATATAGGCCAGGCCCACATAGACGGCGGAGAAAATGTTGAGAATGGGGACGAATTGCAGCAGGCCTGCCAGCGCGCCCAGCAAATACATCTGTCCGGAGTTTTCCTGCAGAATGCGATCGTATTCTGCTCGGCTGGCATGCTCCGCCAGCGCATCGTAGCGGAATAGACGTTGATTGAGATAAGCGGCCAGAATAATCGGCAGAATGCCGGCAAATAGGGTGAACAGCCACAGCGGCAGGGTGAGGAGCCATAGCAGAAGGTAAATGAAAACACCCACCAGGCTGTTGCTGACGCTGCCAATGAACGTGCCGCCGTGTTTGCGTTCCAACTGCGGGTAGTGTTGGCCGGCGACATGCTCGACCATGGTGGGCATGGCAAATACGGCGGTGATGAACAGGGCCGTGACGTAAATGACCGGCAGCAGAAGCATCAGCAGAACGATGCTGATGAAATAGCCGGATGCGGCGGCCAGAAAACCGTGCAGCAACCATTGTTCGGCCGGTGTCTGTTGCAGCCAGTCATGGATCATGCGAGCCCAGTCGCTCCAGAAAAACAGCGACAGGCCGCCCCACAATACGATAGCCGTCAGGGTGGGCCATAAAACCAGGGCAAGCATACGTGGATGAAACTGGCTCTTCAAGGCGGCCAGCAGGGCATTGAATACGTCTTTCATGGCGGCTGTGTGGCTTGAGTCTCTGGCAGGATGAATACTTACACTCTATAACCGAAATGGGTTGATGTCACGATTCCAAAGGATGTTGGAACATGCGCTTTTTCCGTTATTTGATTTTGTTCTGCGTGTTTTTGAGCAGTCTGGTGCATGCCGGCGAATTTCGGGTGATCGATTTGCAGCACCGTGGTGCTGCGGAAATGGCCGATACGATCCGGCCGATGTTACAAGCTGACGAGAATGTAAGCGTTATCGGCACCCAGCTGATTTTGAGCGCATCGCCGCAACGGCTGGAGATGCTGAATGCCTTGGTCAATCGTCTGGATACGGTGGTTCATCAGTTCCGGATCAGTGTGCGAACAGGTGAGCAGATGGCCGAAGCGCAGCAGCAGATCGGTGTCAGCGGAAGGGGCGCCGGCGATCATGCAGCCTTGAGTATACCTCCGGCGGCAGGTGACAGGCCGACAGTGGAAGTGCGTGACGGTCAGAATGTGGCGCGTATTTCCGCCGAGAGTCGCTCGATGCGGGGGACGGAGAATGTCAGCCAGGTTCTGACCGTGATGGAGGGCTACCCGGCCCAGATCGGAGTGGGAGAATCACGCCCGCTGCCAAGCTATAGCGTCGTTCAGCAGGGCAACCGGATAACTGAGGTGCGTTCGCAAGATTACGTGGCGGCGAACTCCGGGTTTTCGGTTGTGGCGCGCATGCAGGGGGATCGGGTGGTGTTGCGTATTCGACCGCAATCCGCCGATTTTAATGCGCGCGGTGGCATCAACACGGCCGGCGCGGATACGTCCGTCAGTGTCATGCCGGGACAGTGGTTTCAGCTTGGCGGGATGGCGCAAGAGCAAAATACAACAGGCCGGGCGATTCTGGCGGGGCAGCAGGGGAACAGTTTGTCGCAGTCCGCAATATGGCTGCGTGTGGAGGTCATCAAGTAGGGCTATGGGCCGGCAGATCGAGAGACATGTGAGCCGTTTTTTCGGGTGTGCCCAGATAAAAGCCTTGCGCATGTGAAAAACCGAGCTGGGTCACTTTTTCCAGCAGCAGCTCATTCTCGATACCTTCCGCGACCAGGCTGTAATTGGCATTTTGCAGCAGCCGGACGAGATTTTCCACCAACTGCTGCTGACGGCTCTCTTCGGCAAGACACTGGATCAAGCTGAGATCGAATTTGACGATGTCGACGGGCATATCAGCCAGATAGCGCAAGGAGGAATAACCGCTGCCAAAGTCATCCAGCGCGATGAGAAAGCCGGCGCGGCGGAGTTCGCGCAAATGGCCCGTGGCGCGCTCCATCTGTGTGATGAAGGCCGTTTCAGTCAGCTCAACGACGATTTTATGGGTTTTGAGCCAGGATTTAAGCTGCATCAGCCGGGCAATCACTTCGCTGTTGATCAGGCTCAGTCCGGAGACGTTGATCGACACGCCCGTGCCCGGCGGCAACACTTCGTGCGCCAGCGCCTGGCCGATTGCATTGATGACGGCGAGATCAAATTCGATTTCCATCCGCCGCATCTCGATGATGGGGAAAATCCGGTTCGGTCCCAGTAATTGGTCGTTCGTTTCTATTCGAGTCAACGCTTCGAAATAGTCCGTCTCTTTGGCGGGCAGACTGACAATCGGCTGGAAATGCAGCACCATGCCTTTACCGGTTTTGATGGCCTCGAATACGGCGCTGACCTCCGGATTGGACAAGATTGCCGTGCTGATTTCCTGCTGCTCGGCATTGTAGGCGACGATCTTGTGAGACCCGGGGCGTTTGGCCTGGTACATGGCAATATCGGCCTGGCGGGACAGTTCCGACAGTGAATTGAAGTCTTCGGTCAGCGTGTAGGCCAGCCCAATGCTGACGACAACGGGTTCGCGCACGCCGTACTGGTTGAAGTCGTGCACTGCGACTTCCTGTTGGCAGCGCTCCGCAATATGCTGGGCAACAACAATATCCAGATCAAACAGCAAGGTGCAGAATTCGTCTCCCCCCAGGCGATAGAGTTTGTCCTGCGAGCGCAGAGCCCGCTTGAGCGATTCGGCAATGCCGCGAATGACCGCATCGCCAACCTCATGGCCGTAGGTGTCATTAATCGGTTTGAAGTGGTCGCAATCGATCAGCAGCATCGTAAGGGTGAAGCTGTCCAGCTCGCCGGACAGAATTTTGCTCATGTCTTCGTCGAAAGCGCGCCGGTTGAACGCGCCGGTTAAAGAATCCAGATGAGCCAATTCCCATAGCTTGGCATTTTTCTGTTCCAGCTTTTCATTCAAGGTCGCCACGCGATGTTGATGCTCATGCAAAGCTGAACGGATGGTTTCGAGTTCGCGCAGTTTAATCATCCACGCGGGGGAGTGGTGTTGCGGCATGGGGGTGCCGGACGGCAGTTCGAGGATGTGCCGGCTTAGACCGGTGATCGGGCGGATAATGAGAAGCTGGAGCAGGAAAAAACCCAGGAACAGAAACGCCAGAACGATCAGGCTGATTTGCAGAATTCCGCGTTCCATCAAGCGCGACAGCTGCTTGAATTCCGGATTGTTGGGCGCCTGATATTGAATATATTGCGGCGTTTGTGTCCATTCAATATGGTTTGCACCGCCGGGCTCCGTGTGGACGGTGAGCGGATCGATTATTTTGAACAGGCGCCTTTCAGCCAGCAGTTTGACCAGATCGACGCGAATCGCCCCCCAGCCGATAATGCGAGCTTGCGCCGGGCCATCGTAAATGGGGGTCACTTGCACGGCATAGGGGCGGCCATTTGCCGCTGTGATATAAAAATCCGGTTTGGCCGTCACTCGCGCGGGCATGAAATCATTTCTGTCCAGAATGGGGTTGAGGTTATGGCCATCCTGGTTGTAAAGCGAGACATTGACAACAGCCTTATCAAACAGGCCGCTGGTCAACACGCGTGAATAACGCCAGTAAGCGTAATAGGTGGAGTTGGCCAGCATCTGACGGGACTCTTCCCAGTCCGACAAGGCTTTGGCATTGGCCGCGATTTGCGCCCTGGCCGCATTCATGCCGGCGTCAAAGTCGGTTTTTGCCCGTTCCTGGATTTGCTCGTCTGAACGGGCCTGGATCTTGCGCAATTCGTCGAGAATGAAGCCGCCCTGAATCACCACCACCAGTACCATGGCCAGCAGGAAAGCCATGGAATACTGACTGGCGGAGAATGTGGGCAGTTTTTTTAGGGGCATGTCAGGCCTTCACTTCAGCAATGTATTGCTGGCATCCAGCAGATCGAATTCGCCGCTGCCCTCGAAAAAGTGATTGGCCTCCTTGATGACTGCCACATTTGCCTTGGTCGACTTGAGTTGGCTTATCCAGGCATCATTGACCAGATTGTCTTTTTGACCGAGCACAATGGTGATTTTGAGCGGGCTGCTCTGGATGCGCTTGACCAGATCCTGGCGTGTCCATTTGATATAAGACCAGTAAGCGGGCACGGGGGCGGTGTAGCGGGGGCAAAACGACATGGGCAGCGTCACGATATCCTTGTCACCGGCTTGGTTTTTTTGTTCGATTTGCGAGCGGATCTGGTTTTTGCTGGCGCCGGACAGCATGGTGGAAGAGGGGTCCGAAAGCGAGATCAGTTCCAGCCGCGTGACTGTTTTATCGGGCGCGGTGCTGGCATAAATCAGCGCCTGCAGTGCGCCGACACTGTGCCCGCCGAGCATGATTTGGCGGATGCCGCGATTTTTAAGCCAGTCTACCCAGAATGCGATTTCAGCGACATCTGTATCAATGGTGTGATTATGGATGGCTTCACAGGAAAGACTGCGGTCGCGATTCGGAATGCCCAGCGACAGCGTGGGCGTCAGAACGGTATAGCCTTCGTCCGCCAGACCATTGGAAAGTTCGGCAACCGTCGCGTGTTCACGCGTTTGCAAAAAACCATGGATCAACATGATGGCCGGTTTGTCGACAGCCCCCTGGCGAAAGTTGGCTGTCACAGCTATTCCGTTCGGCAAGGTCGCTTGCACCACCGCGGCAGAAATGGCCTGAGACAAGGCGG
This sequence comes from Pseudomonadota bacterium, assembly GCA_021851875.1. Taxonomy (GTDB): domain Bacteria; phylum Pseudomonadota; class Gammaproteobacteria; order Burkholderiales; family JAJZQI01; genus JAJZQI01. The sequence continues at coordinate 37,657 of JAJZQI010000005.1, forward strand.
ACAAAACCAGCAGTAGGGCCAGTTGCAGTCGCATTACTCCATCCTCTTATGCGCATTATAAATTTTTCTACATTATGCACGATGAAAGTCAAATTGCCACAATGTAAATGATGTTCGTGTCCGGTGTGAACATATACAATAGTGGGCATGACCGATATCGAAGAACGCCTGAACGATTTTTTTGCCGCGGAAGGCAGTCTCGCCAGCGTTCTGGGCGGTTACCACAGCCGTCCGCAACAAGTGGAAATGGCCCGGGCGCTGGCGCGCACCATCGCTGCGAACGGCAAGTTTCTTGCCGAAGCGGGTACCGGTACCGGCAAGACATTTGCCTATCTCGCGCCTGCCATGCTGCAGGGGGGCAAGATCATTGTCTCCACCGGCACGAAAAATCTGCAGGACCAACTGTTCACTAAAGACATTCCGCTGATTCGCAAGGCCTTGGGCGTTTCCCTGATTCCGGCCCTGCTCAAGGGGCGGGCCAACTACGTCTGCCAGCATCATCTGGCGAGAACGCAAGCGGAAGGGCGGCTGGAAAGCCGCAAGGACGCGGCCTATCTGCAGAAAATCGCCCGTTTTGCGGAGGTCACCGCCACCGGCGATAAAGCCGAGCTGGGCGAGGTGCCAGAGGATGCGTCCGTTTGGCCTTTGGTTACTTCCACACGGGAAAACTGTCTCGGATCGGATTGTGCCCATCATGCCGCCTGTTTTGTGCTGGCTGCTCGCAAGCGGGCGCTGGACGCCGATCTGGTGGTGGTGAATCACCACCTGTTTTTCGCCGACGTGATGCTGCGTGACGAAGGCGTGTCCGAACTCTTGCCTGCCTGCAATACCGTCATTTTTGACGAGGCGCACCAGTTGCCGGAGACCGCCACACTGTTTTTCGGCGACCTGCTCAGTTCGCATCAGATGATTGAACTGGCGCGTGATAGCAAGGCCAATGGAATCGCCTTTGTGCGCGACTATTCGGCGCTTCCCAAGGCTGCCGATGCATTGGACAAGGCTGTCAGGGATTTGCGCCTGGCGTGCGGTCCCGATCCTGCAAACATGACCGGCAAACGGTTAACACGCAGCGCCTTCATGGAAATGGAATCGTTTACAACGGCATGGCAGAAATTGCAGACGATGCTGCAGGACCTGGCAACTCACCTGGAAAACCAGGCCGAGCGCGCACCGGAGATCGCCAATTGCCATGAACGGGCTGTTGCGCAGTTGCAGTTGCTGCAGCAGTGGGAAACGGATGATGCCAACCGCGTGCAATGGGGCGAGGTGACCCGCTTCGGTATCCAGTGTTATTCCACGCCGGTGTCGATTGATGCCATATTGCGCAAGCAGTTTGACGGCCATCCGCGTGCCTGGATTTTTACCTCGGCCACGCTGGCCGTAAAAGGCGATTTTTCCCTCTACCAGCAGCAGCTGGGGCTGCAGGATGCCGAGACCGGTTGCTGGGACAGTCCGTTCGATTATCCCAGCCAGGCCCTGCTGTACGTGCCGGTTGGCATGCCCAACCCCAATGATCCAGGCTATCAGCAAGCCTGGCTGGCCGAAGTGCTGCCCGTGCTTAAGGCCAGCCGGGGCAGGGCTTTTTTGCTGTTTACCTCGCTGCGCGCCATGCGCGAGGCGCGGGCGGCCGTGGCGGAGGGATTGCAGGAAGCCGGCTGTGACTACCCCGTGCTGATGCAGGGGGAGGGCAGCCGCAACGAGTTGCTGGAGCGGTTCCGCCGGGAAGCCAATGCCATTTTGCTGGGCAGCCAGAGTTTCTGGGAAGGCGTTGACGTCAAAGGCGAGGCCCTGTCGCTGGTCGTGATCGACCGTCTTCCATTCGCGCCGCCGGACGATCCGGTTCTGACGGCACGCATGGAGCGTGTGCGCCAGGCGGGAGGCAACCCGTTCATGCAATACCAGTTGCCGCAGGCGGTCATTACCCTCAAGCAGGGGGCCGGCCGGCTGATTCGCGATGAAAACGATCGCGGCGTCCTGATGATCTGCGATCCGCGGCTGGCCGAAAACAAGACCTATGGCCGAAAGATCTGGCAAAGCCTGCCACCGATGCGGCGTACACGCTTGCAGAGCGACGTAGTGGCCTTTTTCGCGGAAGAGGATAAATAAAGGTAAAATAGTCCGATCCCGATTTTTGCGTTTGATCAAACTTTAGATACTGGAGCCAAAATGAAATTCGTTATTTCCGTTGCAGCAGGTACCGACGATCCGACACGCGCCACCCTCGGCATGATGGCTGCCAAAGTGGCTGCCGACCAGGGCCATGAAGTGATTGTATGGCTGCAGGGCGAAGCGACTGTCATCGCCAATAAGAATGTGTATGACAAAATCGTCGGCCACAACATGCCGGCCATGAAAGGCGTAATGGAAGCGCTGCTCGCAGCCAAGGTCCCGTTGTGGGTGTGCGCCGCCTGCGGCAGCGGTCGTGACGTAACGCCGGAAAATATGGTTGCAACCGCCGCCTACATGAGCATGGGCGATTATGTCGGTGCCGTTGCCGCGTCCGACAGGAACATGAGCTTCTAATCCCGCTCCGCTGATGCGTATACTCGCGTTCGATACGTCCACTGAATACTGCTCAGCGGCACTCTACGTATCCGGCCAGCTGCTTGTGCGCGAGGAGCTGGCCGGGCAAACCCACTCAGACCGTCTGCTGCTCATGCTGCGCGAGTTGTTGAGCGAGGCAGGGCTTTGCCTGTCCCAACTGGATGCCATTGCTTTCGGCGCAGGCCCCGGCTCCTTTACCGGTTTGCGCATTGCCTGCGGTGTCGCTCAGGGCGTCGCGCTCGGTGCCGGCTTGCCAGTGATTCCTGTCGGCACACTGGAAGCGCTGGCGGAAGCGAACGGCGGCGAGCGTGTGCTGGCCTGCCTGGATGCCCGCATGGGAGAGCTGTATTGTGCCGCCTATGCGCGCGTAGCGCAGGGCTGGACCGAGACCGTTTCCCCGCTGCTTTGCGCTCCGGCGGACTTGCCGGCTTTGTCCGGCACCGGATGGGCAGGCACAGGCACCGGCTTTTCCGCTCACGGCGACGCCATCCGGCAACATTATGGCGCGTCCTTGCTGTCGGTCGATTGTGCTTTCCCCCATGCACGGGCCATTGCTTCAGTTGCCGCGGTCAAGGGACTGGCTGCCGCCGTCGATGCCGGTGACGTTTATCCCCTGTATATTCGCAACAAAGTGGCCAAAAAAATGGGCGAGCGATGAGCCGGGCGGAACTGCGTCAGCTGACTGAAGCGGACCTGGACGCCGTGCTGCGGATTGAGCGGGCGGTTTATCCCTTTCCCTGGACATTCGGCAACTTCCACGACTCCATTGTGAGCGGCTATCACTGCTTGGCGTATGTGGAACCCGCTCAGCCGACTGCCGATATGTACGGCTACGCCATTTACATGGATGGCGTGGAAGAGGCCCATCTGCTCAACATTGCCATCCAGCCCGATCGCCAGCGGCAGGGGTTGGGCAGGCAATTGCTGCATCGGGTGCTCGAGCGGGCCGCCGCAGGCGGAGCGAAGCGTCTGTTGCTGGAGGTGCGGCCGAGCAACATTGGCGCGCTGAATCTGTACCGCAAGGAAGGCTTTGTCGAATTGGGCGTGCGGCGCCAGTATTACCCGGCTGGTGCCGCGCGGGAAGACGCCATTGTGATGGAGAAGGCCTGGTGAGCGAGCTGAATCGGGAATCGCGTCTTAAGCTGCTCGGTCTGTGGCCGCAATGGACGTTGCGGCCGGAGTTTGCCCGCACGGCCGATGCGGCGGAGGAGAACATCCGGGCTGGCGAGGTGGTCGCGTTGCCGGAGCCTGTTCCTGTTGCGGATGCGAGTGCCAAGGCAGACTCGCAAGGCGTCATCGCTGATGGCCGCGAGAGCATCATGCAGATGGAGTGGGAAGAACTCACCCGCACCATTTGCCAATGCCGCCAATGCGGTCTGTCGCAAACCCGTACGCAGGCCGTGCCGGGCGCGGGAGACAGGCAGGCCGACTGGCTCGTTGTCGGCGAAGCGCCGGGAGCCGACGAGGATGCCAGCGGCGAGCCTTTCGTGGGGCAGGCGGGCAAGCTGCTCGACAGCATGCTGGCTGCCATTGGTCTGGCGCGCGGCAATGGCGTCTATATTGCCAATGTGCTCAAGTGCCGACCGCCCGGCAACCGCAATCCGCAAGAAGATGAAATTGTTGCCTGCGAGCCGTATCTTGCCCGGCAGATCGAGCTCATCCGTCCGCGTATCATCCTCGCCGTAGGTAAATTCGCGGCTCAATGGCTGCTCGACAGCGATAAACCGGTCGGCGCCCTGCGCGGAAAAATTCACTTTTTCAATGAAATTCCCGTCGTTGTGACTTATCATCCAGCTTATCTGTTGCGTTCGCCGACTGAAAAGGCGCGCGCCTGGGAAGATCTGTGTCTGGCGCAGGATGCGCTCAAGCAAACTAATCCACCACTGCGAGAGGATAACCGATGAAACGCCTGTTGACCCTGTTCATGCTGCTGCTTTTGACCGTCAACCTGTCGGGCTGCGGCTACAACACGCTGCAACGCGGTGACGAGGAAATCAACGCGACCTGGGCCGAAGTGCTGAACCAGTACCAGCGCCGGGCGGATCTGGTGCCGAATCTGGTCAATGTGGTGAAGGGGTATGCCAGTCATGAAAAGGATGTGCTGACCCAGGTCACCGAAGCGCGGGCAAAAGTGGGGTCAGTCCAGGCCACGCCGGAATTGATCAACGACCAGCAGGCATTTGCCCGCTTCCAGAGCGCCCAGTCGGATTTGAGCAGCGCGCTCAGCCGTCTGCTGGTGGTCAGCGAGAATTACCCGCAACTGAAGGCAGATGCCGGTTTCCGTGATCTGCAGGCGCAGCTTGAGGGGACGGAAAACCGTATCACCGTGGCACGCAATCGCTATATCCAGGCGGTCAAGGAATACAACATCACAGTCCGTTCCTTTCCCAGCAACTTGACCGCCAGCCTGTTCGGCTTCAAGACCAAGGCTTCATTTACCGTCGAAAACGAGAAGGCCATTTCCGCGGCGCCGAAGGTCAACTTCAACTAAGGCACCGGTATGAGCCCTCTCGCTCGTCTTGCCCGACTGTTGTTCATCGTTCTTGCGTTCCTGGCCCTGCCTGCCCGAGCGGAGGTCGCGGTACCCGATCTGCATGCGCGGGTGACCGATCTGACAGGAACCCTGACTGCTGGACAGATCGAACAGCTCGATCAGCAAATGGCGCGGCTGGAAACGGAAACGGGCAGCCAATTGGCTGTGCTGATACTGCCGACCACCCAACCGGAAACAATCGAGGCCTACAGCATCCGTGTGGTAGAGCAGTGGAAGCTGGGGCGCAAAAAGGTGGATGATGGCGTATTGCTGCTGATCGCCAAAGATGATCATGCGGTGCGTTTTGAGGTGGGCTATGGTCTGGAGGGGGCGATTCCCGATGTGCTGGCCAAACGCATCATCGAAGGCGTGCTTGTGCCGGCTTTCCGGCAAGGGGATTTCTCCGGCGGTATCGCTGCAGCACTGGACCAGGTGGGCAAGCTCATTCGCGGGGAGAATCTGCCCGCGCCCCAACCCAAAGCCGCTTCTTCCTCTTTTTCACATGAAGATCTGCTCGGTCCTTTGCTGTTCGGCGTGGTGATGGTCGGCGGCCTGCTGCGGGCAATTTTCGGGCCTTTGCTGGGGGCTGGTCTGGCGGCTGGGGTGTCGGCAGTGGTTGCCTGGGTGGTTTTTAGTTCCATTTTTGCCGCCGCGATTGCCGCGCTCCTGGTGTTTCTGTTTGTACTTGCGGGCGGCCGTTTCGGCGGCGGTTCGGGCATCTCCGGCGGGGGCTTTGGCAGCGGCGGCGGGGGATTCAGTGGCGGTGGCGGAGGTTTCGGCGGAGGAGGGGCGTCGGGCAAATGGTAAATCCGATCAGACTGATCAGGCACTTGCTCACACCGGGCTGGCTGGTGCATCTGAAGTTCAATCATGCTGCCATGCAGCAAATTACCGCAGCAATCGAGGCCACCGAAGCCACGCATGCGGGGGAAATTCGATTTGCGGTAGAAGCGGCTCTGCCGCTGGGGGAGTTGCTGAAAAATTGCGAAGCGACTGGCCGGGCGGTTGAGTTGTTCTCGCGTTTGCGCATCTGGGATACCGAGCATAACAACGGCGTGCTGATCTATTTGCTGCTGGCCGACCGCAATGTCGAGATCGTGGCGGATCGCGGCATTTACCGCAAAGTGGATGCGCGCGAATGGGAAGAAATTGCCCTGGCGATGGAACAGTTGTGCCGTGAGGGCGATTTCGTCGCGGCCGTCACAACCGGGGTTCATGCCGTAAGCCGTTTGCTGGGGCGGCATTTCCCGGCGCAAGGGGAGGCGGTCAACGAACTGCCGGACGAGCCCGTGATTGTTGCCTGAATCGCGTTTTGTGCTTGAATTTTTTTCATTTATTCTGGTAAAATTACTGGCTAACCTGACTCGATGGTCGAGCAGGTAATACACACACCTTCTGAATTTAGGGTGCCCGGTGCTGCCGGGTTGCTGCAGAGGGTGGCGGTTTAACCCTGAATGGAGTTTCAAATGTCCGTTACCATGCGTCAAATGCTGGAAGCTGGTGTGCACTTTGGTCACCAGACCCGTTACTGGAACCCGAAAATGTCTCAGTACATCTTCGGTCAGCGTAACAAGATTCACATCGTTAACCTGGAAAAGACCCTGCCGCTGTTCCAGGCTGCCATGACTCACGTTCGCCGTCTGGCATCCAATCGTGGCACCGTACTGTTCGTCGGCACCAAGCGTCAGGCTCGCGACATCGTGCGCGAAGAAGCCGAACGTTGCGGTATGCCGTATGTTGACCACCGCTGGCTGGGCGGCATGCTGACCAACTTCAAGACGGTCAAGCAGTCCATCAAGCGCCTGCATGAAATGGAAACCATGATGAAGGACGGCTCCATCGAGCGCCTGTCCAAGAAAGAGGCTCTGGGTCTGCAGCGCGAACTGGAAAAGCTGGAGCGCAGCCTGGGCGGTATCAAGGACATGAACGGCGTGCCCGATGCCATGTTCATTATCGACGTGGGTTACCAGAAAGGCGCCGTGGTTGAAGCCAACAAGCTGGGCATCCCGGTGATTGGCGTGGTGGATACCAACAACTCTCCGGAAGGCGTTGATTTCGTGATTCCGGGTAACGACGACTCCAGCCGTGCCATTCGCCTGTACGCGCGCGGCGTGGCCGATGCGGTGCTGGAAGGCAAGTCGCAAGTCATCAACGAAATGGTCGCCGGTGACGATTTCGTCGAGGTGACGGAAGCAACAGAACAATCGGCGAACTGAATCGCCGCCTAAAAGGGGCGTAAGCCCCTTTTTTTATGTCTTGATATATCTGCACTGGTTCGAACACAGGAGAGAATAAAATGGCGGAAATTACCGCAAGCATGGTGAAGGAACTGCGTGAGCGCACCGATGCGCCCATGATGGATTGCAAAAAAGCCCTGACCGAAGCCGCCGGCGACATGGACAAGGCAGAGGAAATTCTGCGCGTGCGCCTGGGCAACAAGGCCAGCAAGGCGGCGACCCGCGTGGCGGCTGAAGGCGTGGTGGCCATTTATGTGTCTGCCGATGGCAAACTGGGTTCCATCGTGGAAATGAACTCCGAAACCGACTTCGTGGCCAAGAACGACGAGTTCCTGGCCTTGGCCAAGAACATCGCCGAACTGGTGGCCGGGAACAATCCGGCTGACGTGGCCGCTATCGGCAATCTGCCGCTGGGCGAAGGCACCGTTGAATCCGTCCGTACCCAACTGGTGGGCAAGATTGGCGAGAATATGAGCATTCGCCGTTTCGTGCGTATCGAAGCTGCCGGCAAACTGGCCAGCTACGTCCACGGCGGTTCCAAGATCGGTGTGCTGATCGACGTGACCGGCGACGAAGAACTGGCAAAAGACCTGGCCATGCACATCGCCGCCTCCAAGCCGGTTGCTCTGAGCAAGGAAGAAGTGTCCAACGACCTGATCGAAAAAGAACGCCGCGTGGCGATCGAAAAGGCCAAGGAAGCCGGCAAGCCGGAAGCCATGATCGAGAAAATCGCTGACGGCAGCGTGCAGAAATTCCTGAAGGAAGTGACTCTGCTGGGTCAGCCGTTCGTGAAAGACGATAAGCAGACCGTTGAACAGGTTCTGAAATCCAAGGGTTCTGCTGCCAACCGTTTCGTGCTGTACATCGTGGGTGAAGGTATCGAGAAGAAAAAAGACGACTTTGCCGCTGAAGTGGAAGCGCAAATGGCCCAGGCTCAGGCAGCCAAGGGTTAAAAACGGCAAGCCGAACGAAAAAGGGAGGCTTGCCTCCCTTTTTTGTACCCGGAATGATGTTTTCCTAAGCAGTTTGTATAGAATGGGAGGGGTTCTGTGAGGCTCCCCGGACAGACTGGTTGGGAAAAAATGATTCTAATGTGTGTGAGGTGAACATGTCTCAGGCGCCTGTGTATAAGCGCATTTTGCTCAAGTTGAGCGGTGAAGCGCTGATGGGGGATGACAGCTACGGCATCAATCGTGCAGTGATTGAACGTATGGTGGCCGAAATCGGCGAAGTGGTGAAACTGGGGGTCCAGGTCGCCATCGTTATCGGCGGCGGAAATATTTTTCGCGGCGTTGCACCGGCCGCAGCCGGTATGGATCGCGCGACAGCGGACTACATGGGCATGCTGGCGACCGTCATGAATGCGCTGGCGCTGCAGGATGCCATGCGTCAGCAAGGCATTGTCAGCCGGGTACAGTCGGCGCTGAACATCGAACAGGTTGCGGAACCCTATATTCGCGGCAAAGCCATGCGCTACCTGGAAGAAGGCAAGGTGGTGATTTTCGGTGCCGGCACCGGCAATCCCTTCTTCACTACTGACACGGCGGCTGCCCTGCGCGGCATGGAAATGAATGTTGACGTCATGCTCAAGGCCACCAAGGTGGACGGCGTCTATACCGACGATCCGAAAACGCATCCCGATGCCATGCGCTATCAGCGGCTCACGTTCGACGAGGCGATCGTCAAAAACCTCAAGGTGATGGATGCGACGGCGCTGACCTTATGCCGTGATCAGAAGCTGAATATCAAGGTCTTCAGTATTTTCAAGGAAGGCGCGCTGCAGCGCGTGGTTATGGGCGCGGATGAAGGCACACTGGTGACCTGCTGATAACCGGGGAAGGAGAGAGCTATGATAAGTGACGTTAAAAAGAACGCCGAACAAAAAATGCTGAAATCGATCGAGGCGCTGAAAACCGATCTGGGTAAGGTGCGTACCGGTCGTGCCCATACCGGCATTCTCGATCACGTGATGGTGGATTACTACGGCAGCCCGACGCCGGTTAACCAGGTGGCCAACGTGACTCTGGTCGACTCCCGCACGCTGGGCGTGGCGCCGTACGAGAAAAAACTGGCCGCGGCCATTGAAAAAGCCATCCGCGATTCCGATCTGGGCCTGAATCCGTCCTCCGTGGGCGATATCGTGCGCGTGCCGATGCCGGCCCTGACCGAAGAGCGGCGTAAAGACCTGATCAAAGTGGTGCGCGGTGAAGCGGAGAACTCCCGCGTGGCGATCCGTAACATCCGCCGCGATGCCAACAATCATCTGAAGGATTTGCTCAAAGACAAGGCCATCAGCGAGGATGAAGAACGCCGCGGTCAGGACGACATTCAAAAGCTGACAGACAAATTCATTGCCGAAGTCGACAAGGTATTGCAAGCCAAGGAAGCGGATCTGATGGCAATCTGATTGCCAGACGCCCTATATGCCGATATTTCAGAGTTCCACCCAGGCCGTGCCTGACCAGCATGATATGCCGGAGCATGTGGCGATCATCATGGATGGCAACGGCCGCTGGGCAAAGAAGCGGTTCTTGCCGCGGGTTGCCGGCCATCAGCGCGGGGTCGAGTCGGTTCGTTCCGTCATCAAGGCGTGCGTGAAACGTGGCGTCAAATACCTGACGCTGTTTGCCTTTTCCAGTGAAAACTGGCGCCGGCCGCAGGACGAAGTATCCTGGCTTATGCAGCTGTTCATGAAAGCGTTGGAACGTGAGGTCGGCAAGCTGCATGAAAACGGCATTCGTCTCAAGGTGATTGGCGACCGCAGCCGTTTCGATGCCAAACTGAATGCACTGATCGATGCGGCGGAAGCGCGCACGGCCGACAATTCCATTCTGACCCTGACCATCGCAGCCAATTACGGCGGTCGCTGGGATATCGTGCAGGCGATGAACCGGCTGCTCAAGGAACAGCCGGAGGCGGGCACAGCCGGAGTCGACGAAAGCGCGCTGGCGTCGTATCTGTCCATGGCCTATGCGCCCGAACCGGATTTGTTCATCCGTACCGGCGGGGAACAGCGCATCAGCAATTTCCTGCTGTGGCAACTTGCCTATACCGAGTTCTATTTTACCGAAACGCTTTGGCCCGATTTTGACTCGCGCGCCCTTGACCGGGCGATCCATTCCTATCAGAAGCGCGAACGCCGTTTCGGCAGGACCAGTGAACAGTTGGTAGACAATGCTTAAAACCCGTCTTATCACGGCCTTCGTTCTGTTGGCCGTTTTTTTCGTCATTCTTTTCCTGTTGCCGTCCTGGGCATGGTCCGTCGCCCTGGCATTGGTTGTCTGGAGCGGTGCAGGTGAGTGGGCGCGTCTGGCGGGATTGCCGGCGTCACTGGCCTGGATATATCGCGCAGGTGTTTTGCTGGGCGGCTGTGTCCTGTTGCCCCAGTTCAGTTTGGCCGCCAGCGGGCCGCTGTTTCTGCTGAGTCTGGCCTTGTGGGTCATCGGTGTTCCCTGGTGGCTTGGACGAGCGCGCCATGTTCAAAGTCCCTTCATCATGGCCATCACCGGCTGGCTGCTGCTGGTGCCGACATGGGTCGCCCTTGTTGAGCTGCGCGAAGCGGGGCAGGGGCTGGTGCTGGCAACGCTGGGTCTGGTGTGGATTGCCGACAGTTCGGCTTATTTTGCCGGGCGCGCGTTTGGCAAACATAAACTGGCGCCGTCGATCAGTCCGGGGAAAACCTGGGAAGGGGTGGCGGGGGCCATGCTGGCCGTGAGCATTTATATGATCATCCTGATGCAGACGGGTGCTTTTGGCGTGGCCGCCCATATCAAGCAAGGTCTGGCCGTGGCATTGCCGCTGGCATGGGGGCTGACGGCGCTGGGTATTGTGGGCGATTTGTTCGAGTCGTGGATCAAGCGTTGCGCCGGGGTGAAAGACAGCGGCACGCTGTTGCCCGGGCACGGTGGCGTGCTGGACCGTATCGATGCATTGACGGCGGTCATGCCGTTGGCTGCGTTGGCGCTGTTGTTGAGCTGATTAATATTACTGTGGGGCGCGTCATCATGTCCGCATCTGTTAAACAAAAAGTGACTGTGCTGGGAGCAACCGGAACAATCGGCGTCAATACGCTCGACGTGATCAGTCGCCATCCGGACGCCTTCGAAGTGGTGGCGCTGACGGGCAATGGGCAGGTCGAGCGGCTGTCGCAACAATGCATCCGCTTCAATCCCCGCTACGCCGTCGTGCTGCAGGAATCGGCGGCCGAGCAATTGCGTGCTCTGCTGGCAAAAGCCGGCTGCCAGACAGAAGTGCTGTGCGGCGTGGAAGCGCTGGAGCATGTTTCCTCCCTGCCGGAAGTGGACAGCGTGATGGCGGCCATTGTCGGCGCCGCCGGTTTGCGGCCTTCGCTGGCTGCGGCCCGCGCCGGCAAACGTGTATTGCTGGCCAACAAGGAGACACTGGTGATGTCCGGCCGGCTGTTCATGGATGCTCTGCACCAGAACGGTGCAGTCTTGCTGCCGATCGACAGCGAACACAACGCCATTTTCCAGGCCTTGCCGCGTGACTACGACGGCGACATGGCCCGCTCCGGCGTCAGCAAAATTCTGCTGACCGCCTCCGGCGGCCCGTTCCGCCGCACTCCGGTGGAAGAGCTGAAACAGGTGACGCCGGAGCAGGCTTGCGCTCATCCGAACTGGGTGATGGGGCGCAAGATTTCGGTCGATTCGGCCACGATGATGAACAAGGGTCTGGAGGTGATCGAGGCGCACTGGCTGTTCAATGTGCCCGGCAAGGATATCCAGGTCGTCATCCATCCGCAGAGCGTCATTCATTCGCTGGTGCAGTATGTCGACGGCTCCGTGCTGGCGCAATTGGGCAACCCGGATATGCGCACGCCGATCGCCTATGCGCTCGGGTACCCCGAACGGATCGATGCGGGCGTGGCGCCGCTTGACCTGTTCAAGATAGCGCAACTGAATTTCGAAGCGCCCGATCTGACGCGTTTCCCTTGCCTGCGATTGGCTTTCGAAGCGCTTGAGCGGGGCGGTTCAGCGCCGGCCATCCTGAATGCCGCCAACGAAGTGGCGGTCGCTGCTTTCCTGGATCGGCGCCTGGCCTTCACCGACATTGCCCGCCTGAATGAAGACGTGTTGCAGGCAGTCGGCGTCAATTCGGCCGCGACGCTGGAAGAGGTGATTGCGGCCGACCAGCAGGCCCGCGCGACGGCGCAGGCCTGGCTTGACCGCAGCGGGATACAGGCCGCCTGATGGCAGCGCTGCAGACGATTCTTGCCTTCCTGGTCATGATTGGCTTGGTGATTACCCTGCATGAGTGGGGTCATTATCGTATGGCCAAGGCTTTCAACATCAAGATCAAGCGTTTCTCCATCGGCTTTGGCAAGCCGCTGTGGCGTACCTTGCGCGGGCCTGATCGGACGGAATTTGTCCTGTCGATGATTCCGCTGGGCGGCTACGTGCAAATGCTGGATGAGCGCGAAGGTCCGGTTGCGCCGGAAGAGGCTGTGCGCGCCTTCAATCGCCAATCCGTATTCAAACGCTTTGCCGTGGTCGCCGCCGGACCGCTGGTCAACTTGCTGCTGGCCGTGTTGCTCTTCTGGGGCATTCTTTATTTTCATGGTGAGCAGGATATCCAGACTGTCATTGCGGCGCCTGATGCCGGTACACGGGCTGCTGCAGCGGGTTTGCACGAGCGGGACCGCGTCATTGCGGTAGCCGGCCTGCCGGTGACGCATTGGAGTCAACTGCATGAGCGGCTGGTCGATGCGGTGGTCGGCGCTAGCGTCATTCCCATCGCAGTACGTGATGCACAAGGCCGCGAGCGAACATTGTCGCTTGATCTGAGCGGGTTCAATGATGGCGAACTGGGGCGAGAAACCTTTGCCAGAATCGGGCTGACGCCTTATTTCCCTCCTATTCCGCCGGTCGTAAGTACGCTTGAAGCAGCAGGCCCGGCCGAGCGGGGCGGCTTGGCGGCGGGTGACAGGGTGCTGTCTGTAAACGGCAATGGCGTGAACGATTTTAAGCAGATAGCGGATATTGTTAAGGTAAATCCTGACCAATTGCTGCATTTCGTGGTCGAGCGTTCAGGCAGCCGGGTCCAGTTGAATATCACCCCCGCGCGGCACAAGCTGAGCGACGGCGATTATATCGGCCGCATCGGCGCCGGTCCGGATGCGGGCGTCGTTTCGGCGCTGCTGGATACATACCGGGTTAATCTGACTTATTCGGCCGTCGGCGCGGCGCAGGAGTCTTTGCGCAAGTCGGGCGAGATGATTGCGATGACGTTGCGGGTACTGGGCAAAATGTTGACCGGCTCGTTTTCCGTACGCAATTTGTCCGGGCCGCTCACCATGGCGGACTATGCCGGCGAAACGGCGCGGATTGGCTTGATTGCCTTTCTCGGATATGTTGCCGTAGTCAGCCTGAATATCGGGCTGTTCAATCTTTTTCCAATTCCCTTACTCGACGGGGGACACCTGATGTATTATACGGTCGAGATGATAACCGGCGCCCCAGTTTCCGAGCGTGTGATGGAAATCGGACAGCGGATCGGCATTGCGGTATTGGCAACGCTGATGGGGGTGGCCATTTATAACGATATCAGCCGGATTTTCACGGCCTCTTGAGTAGTCACATGAAGCGTAAGCTAATTCCCGCCATTATTGCTGGTCTTTTCGCAGTTCCCGCCTGGGCGATGGAGCCCTTTGTCATCAAGGACATCCGTGTCGAAGGTATTCAGCGTACCGAGGCCGGCACCGTGTTCAGCTATCTGCCGGTCAAAGTGGGCGATACACTCGATGACAAACGCGCCTCTGAGGCCATCAAGGCGCTCTATGCGACAGGCTTCTTCAAAGACGTCAATCTTGAAGTGCAGGGAGACGTGCTGATCGTCAATGTGGCTGAACGGCCGGCCATTGCGGAAATTACCTTCAACGGTCTGAAGGAATTCAATAAGGATCAGCTGAAAGACAGTTTCAAGCAGATCGGTTTGGCCGAATCCAGGATTCTCGACCGTTCCGTGCTCGACAAAGCCGAGCAGGAAATGAAGCGCCAGTACTTCAGCCGGGGTAAATATGCCGTCGATATCAAAACCACGGTGACTCCCTTGGAGCGCAATCGCGTGGCGATTACCTTTGATGTCAACGAAGGTGACGTGGCCAAGATCAAGCAAATCCACATTATCGGCGCCAAGGCCTTCAAAGAAAGCGATTTGCTGGACATGTTCGCGCAGGGCACATCCAATTGGCTGTCCTGGTATACCAAGAATGACCAGTACTCGAAACAGAAACTGCAAGGCGACCTGGAAAACCTGCGTTCCTTTTATCTGAATCGCGGCTATCTCGAATTCGCCATCAATTCGACGCAAGTCTCGATTTCCCCCGACAAGCGCGACATTTATGTCACCTTGGGTATTACCGAAGGGGAAAAATACACCGTTACCGGTATCAATATGGGGGGTAAATTCCCCGTGCCGGAAGACGATTTGCGCAAGCTGATCACGCTCAAATCCAGCGATGCCTTCTCGCGCGAAAAACTGACCGCCTCGACCAAGGCCATCGCCGATCGCTTGGGTGAAGACGGTTACGCGTTTGCCAACGTCAACGCTGCGCCGGAACTGGATAAGGAAAAACACGAAGTCTCATTCACCTTCCTGGTTGATCCGGGGCGGAGAACGTATGTGCGCCATATCAACGTGACGGGCAACACCAAAACCCGCGATGAAGTGGTGCGGCGTGAATTCCGCCAGATGGAAAATGCGTGGTACTCCAACAAGAAAATCGACCAGTCGAAGACCCGTTTGAACCGACTCGGTTTCTTTTCCGATGTGAATCTGGAAACCCCCGCTGTGACCGGCACAACCGACCAGGTTGACCTGAATGTCAATGTCGCCGAAAAACCGACCGGCTCGATCATGCTGGGTGCGGGTTACTCCAGTTCGGAAGGTTTCATTCTGTCGGGTTCCGTCTCCCAGAACAACGTGTTCGGTTCCGGTAATCAGCTGGCTTTGCAGCTTAATTCCGGCCGGGTGAACAAGGTTTATTCGCTTTCCTACACCAATCCGTATTTCACACCCGATGGCGTGAGCCTGGGTTACGACGTGTACCAGCGCAACGTGGATACAACCATGCTGCAAACTGCGCCCTATACGAGCCACACAACCGGAGGCGGGGCACGTCTGGGTGTGCCGTTCACCGAAGTCGACACGGTATTCTTCGGTCTGTCGGCGGAGGCCACCGCGATTGGCGTGACCTCAACCAGTCCGCAGCGCTATATCGATTTTGTGAACCAGTTCGGCAACCGCAATACAACGGTGATCGGCAGCGTCGGTTGGGCGCGTGACGAACGTGACAGCCTGTTGTATCCGACCAAGGGCACCTACCAGCGTTTCGGCACCGAGTGGGGCATGCCGGTTGGCGATATCCAATACTACAAAGCCAGCTATCAGCGCCAGTGGTTCTATCCCTTGTCGCAAACATTCACTTTGATGCTTAACGGCGAGTTGGGCATGGCATCGGGCATGAATGGTCAACCCTTGCCGTTCTACAAGAGTTTCTACGCGGGCGGCAACACGTCCGTGCGCGGGTTCGACAATGCTACTATCGGTCCGAAGGACTACAATGGCCTGGCTTTGGGCGGGACGAAACGGGTTGTTGTCAACGCCGAGCTGTTTTTCCCGTTCCCCGGCATGCATACGGATAAATCGGTGCGCATGAGCGCATTTGTCGATGCCGGTGGCGTTTGGGGGCCGGGGGATTATCTGGGCCGCTACGTCGATGTCGACGGGAAGGATTTGCGTTATTCCGCGGGTGTCGGCGTGAGCTGGTTGTCGCCGGTCGGCCCGCTGCGCTTCAGTCTGGCCACACCGCTCAAGAAAGCGGCGGATGATCGCACGCAACGTTTCCAGTTCATGCTGGGAACGACATTCTGAGATTGCGGCAGTACAAGTGAAGTTGTCTGAAGGACAGGAGAGAGAACGTGCGTAAGTGGATTATTACGGCAGCCGCATTGGTTGCAATGCAGTTGCCTGTGGCCGCTATGGCCGATACCAAGATTGGTTTTGTCAATACCGATCGGATTTTCCGCGAGGCGGCGCCTGCGCTCAAGGCGCAAAAAAAGCTGGAAAAGGAATTTGCGTCGCGCGAACAGGATTTGCAAAAAATGGCCAAGCAGGCGCGCGATCTTCAGGCGCAATTGGAAAAAGACGGCGTGACCATGAGCGACACGGATCGCCATAACAAGGAACGCGATTTGGCGAACCTGAATCGCGAGTTCCAGCGCGCCCAAAGAGAATTCCGTGAGGATTTGAACTTGCGTCGCAATGAAGAACTTGCGTCCGTACAAGATCGCGCCAACAAGGTTATCCAAGGTATCGCCGAAACGGAAAAATATGATCTGATCCTGCAGGAAGCTGTCTATTTCAGTCCGCGCATCGACATTACCGACAAGGTATTGAAGGCGCTCGCTAACGACAAGTAATTGCAGGACATTGTATGCAACTGGCGGAGTTGGCCCGCCTGCTGGGGGAGTCCCTGGTAGGTGACGGGTCTGTTGAAATCCATCAAGTGGCCAGTCTGGAGGATGCCCAGGCTGGCCAATTATCTTTCCTGACCGCGGCAAAATATCGTAAACAACTGGACAAGACGCATGCCAGTGCCGTCATTTTGCATCCCGATTTGCAGGAAGTGACGCGCTTGCCGCGCATTTTGTCACGCAATCCCTACGCCTGTTACGCCAAGGCGACCGCCTTGTTGAATCCGCGCCAGCGTCAGGCGCCGGGAATTCATTCCTCTGCCGTTGTTTCTCCGGATGCCCACATCGATCCGTCGGCCAGCATCGGCCCGCTGGTGTCCATTGCCGCCGGGGCCCGTGTCGGTGTCAATGCGACCGTGATGGCCGGCTGTCATCTGGCTGAAAATGTATCGATCGGGGATGACAGCCTGCTGTACCCGAATGTGACTGTTTATCATGCCTGTCAGATTGGCAAACGGGCCATCATTCACTCCGGGGCGGTGATCGGCGCGGATGGTTTCGGCTTTGCCAATGAACACGGCAAGTGGCTGAAAATCCCGCAAATCGGTCGGGTGGTCATCGGCAACGATGTCGAAATCGGCGCCAATACCACCGTTGATCGAGGCGCATTGAGCGATACGGTTGTGGGAGACGGGGTAAAGCTCGATAACCAGATCATGATCGCCCACAATGTCCGCCTTGGAGAAAATGTCGCCATGGCAGGATGTACCGGCGTGGCCGGCAGCGCGGTTATCGGCGCAGGCAGTACGGTTGGGGGCGGCGGCATGATCCTGGGACACTTGTCCCTGGCGGAGGGCGTGCACGTGACTGCCGGTACCTTCGTCACGAAATCCATCGACGAAGCCGGAACATATTCATCAGCCATGCCGTTCATGGAGCATCGGGCATGGCTGCGTACTGCGGCCAACATGAAGCGCATCGATGAGCTGCTCGCGCGTGTTGGCGAACTGGAAAAAATGTTGGAATCATTGAAAGGAAGTAAGGCGTGAGCGAACAGAGCATGATGGATATTCATCAGATTTTGAAATACCTGCCGCATCGGTATCCGTTCCTGCTGGTCGATCGCGTGCTCGAATGCGAGCCTGGAAAGCGAATCAGTGCAATCAAGAACGTAACCATCAACGAGCCGTTCTTCCCCGGCCACTTTCCGCACCATCCGGTCATGCCGGGCGTATTGATCATCGAGGCCCTGGCGCAAACGGCTGCGATATTGTCTTTTAAAACGATGAATTCATTGCCGGACGATCAATCGGTGTACTACTTTGTCGGCATCGACAATGCGCGCTTCAAGCGTCCGGTCGGTCCCGGCGATCAGCTGGTGCTGAACGTTGAAATCGCCCGCACGGTGAAGGGCATCTGGAAATACACCGCCCAGGCGCTGGTGGACGGCAAGGTGGTCACCGAAGCCGAACTCATGTGTACTCTCAAGGCGCTGTGATCGCAATGAATGAACTGATTCATCCAACTGCCATCATCGCCGCGGGCGCGAAAATCGCCGGCGGGGTGAGCATCGGCCCCTATGCGGTCATCGGCGAGCATGTTGAAATCGGCGAAAACACCAGCATTGGCGCCCACGCCGTTATCACCGGACACACAAAAATAGGGGCGGATAACCGCATTTTCCAATTTGTCTCTCTGGGCGAGATTCCGCAAGACAAAAAATACGCCGGGGAACCGACTCGTCTGGAAATCGGCGATCGCAATACCATTCGGGAATTTTGCACCTTCAACTGCGGCACGATCCAGGATGGCGGGGTGACGCGCATCGGCAATGACAACTGGATCATGGCTTATGTACACATCGCGCATGACTGCATGGTCGGCAACGGCACTATTTTTGCCAATAACGCTTCCATCGCCGGCCACGTTGAGGTGCATGATCACGCCATTCTGGGTGGTTTTACCGTGGCGCATCAATTCTGCAAAATCGGCGCTCATGTCATTACCGGCATGGGGACGATTACTTTCAAGGATATTCCGCCTTATGTCACGGCGGCCGGCCATGAGGCCAAGCCTTACGGCATCAATTCCGAAGGCTTGAAACGGCGGGGTTTCTCGCCCGAAGCGATTGCCGGCATCAAGCGGGCTTATAAAACGCTGTATCGTCAGGGCCTGGGCGTGGCGGAAGCCACTGAAGCATTGCAGGAACAAGCAAAAGATCAGGCGGAAGTGGGGCTGCTGGTCGATTTCCTGGCTCGTAGCACGCGCGGCATTATTCGATAATTCAAAAGAAGCGCTGTCGTGGTAAAAAAAATAGCGATTGTTGCAGGCGAAGCATCGGGGGATCAGCTTGCCGCACATCTGATAAAAAGTTTGCAGCAGCGCGCACCGGACATTCAATTCTACGGCATTGCCGGCCCCAAAATGCAGGCGGCCGGAGCGCGCAGCTGGTATCCGATGGAAATGCTGTCGGTGATGGGGTATGTCGAGGTTTTGCAGCGTTACCGGGCTATTGTCCGGATGCGCAAGGAACTGATCCGGCGGCTTAAGGCCGATCCGCCCGACCTGTTTATCGGCGTCGATGCGCCGGACTTCAATCTGGAAATTGAACGGCAGCTGAAGAGGGCCGGGGTGACGACAGTGCATTATGTCAGCCCGTCAATCTGGGCATGGCGTGCAAAGCGCGTGCACGCCATCAAGAAAGCCGTTTCGCTGATTCTGTGCGTATTTCCCTTCGAACCGGATCTGTATAAGCCGCATGGGGTGGCGGCCCGCTATGTCGGCTATCCCCTGGCGGATTTCCTGCCCCACACGGCCGATCGCAAGCCGGCGCGGGAACAGTTGCGTCTGCCGGCTGACGGTCCTGTGGTCGCTTTCCTGCCCGGCAGCCGCGAAAGCGAATTGGCGTTTCACGCCGAGTTGTTTATTGCCACCGCCAAGCGCTTGGCGGAGCAGGTGAGCGGTGTCACCATTCTGGTTCCCCTGGCGACGCGCAAAACGCGAGAAAGCTTTGAAAGCGTATTGCATGGCCTTGAGGCAGCGCAGCTGCCGGTGAAAATCATGTTTGGACATGCGCATGAGGCCATGTCCGCGGCCGATGTGGTGCTTGCCGCATCGGGAACGGCCACGCTTGAGGCGGCATTGCTCGGCCGTCCCATGGTGATTACCTATAAAGTGTCCAAACTCTCCTGGTGGCTGATGAATCGTAAGCGCTTGCAGCCTTGGGTGGGCCTGCCCAATATCCTCGCCGGGCGCTTTGTGGTGCCCGAGTTGCTGCAGGACGAGGCGACGCCGGACTCCTTGTGCGCCGCACTGGTGGATTTGCTGCATGACAAGCAGAAGCGCCTGGATATTGAAGCGGTCTTTGATCAGCTGTACCAGGATCTGCGGAAAAACACGACCGTCCAGTTGCAGGATGCCCTTTTGCCGCTGCTGGGAGAGTCCCATTAAGAGTCAAGCGCTTGAGTACGTGGCCGGTATCTGCGGTGTGGACGAAGCCGGTAGAGGTCCCTTGGCCGGTGCGGTTTATGCTGCCGCCGTGATGCTTGACCCGCAGCGCCCCATCAGCGGTCTGAATGACTCCAAAAAGCTGAGCGAAAAAAAACGCGATGTCCTGACTGAAATCATCAAGCGGGAGGCTGTGCATTGGGCGATAGCAAGTGCGACCGTTGAGGAAATTGACCGGCTGAATATCTTGCAGGCAACTTTCCTGGCGATGCAGCGGGCGGTAAGCGCGCTGGGAGGTGTCCCGCAGGAGGTATGGATCGACGGCAACCGCGCCCCCTTGATGCCGGTACCGGTGCAGACGGTGATAAAAGGGGACGGCAAGATTGCCGCGATTGCCGCCGCCTCCATACTGGCGAAAACGGCGCGCGATACAGAGATGCAAAAAATGCATGAAATGTTTCCCCAGTATGGTTTTGACCGGCATAAAGGGTATCCGACGGCCCAACACATTGCGGCATTGGCGCAATTCGGTGTATCTTCCATACATCGAACCAGCTATGCGCCGGTGCAGAAAATTCTGCGGCAACGTGGACTTGAACTATAAAAACACAAACAAGGCAATAATCAACAACAAGGAAACCGTGGCATGAACCCCCTGAAGTTCTGGCTGTTTTTTCACCTGATCAGCGTAGTCATCTGGGTCGGCGGCATGTTCTTCGCCTACATGGCGCTGCGTCCCGCCGCTGTCGAGGTGCTCGAACCTCCGGCCCGCCTATCGCTGTGGGTCGCCGCTTTCCGGCGTTTCTTCCCTTGGGTGTGGGGCGCTGTGATACTGATTCTGCTGTCCGGTTTCATCATGATCGGACTTATGGGAGGGATGGGGCATGTGCCTTTGCATGTTCACATCATGCTGAGCGTCGGGCTGGCCATGCTGGCGATATTTGCGCATGTTTTCTTCGCGCCATACCAGCGTCTGCGTCGTGCGGTGGCGGTGCAGGATTGGTCGGTCGGCGGCAAGGCTTTGGCACAGATCAGAATGCTGATCGGTATTAATCTGTCGCTCGGCTTGCTCAATGTGGCAATCGCAATATTGGGAGCGCTGTGACTATGAGCATGTCTGTTTCGGTTTCTCGACGGGAGATTGAGCGATGACCGTCATCGTCGGCTGGCTGGTTGTTCTGGGAGCGGTTTTCGGTGGTTATGCGCTGGCCGGCGGGCATTTGGCAGCGTTGTTTCAACCACTGGAGCTGCTGATGATTGGCGGGGCTGCGGCAGGAGCGTTTTTTGTCGGCAATACACCCAAGGCGATTAAAGCGACTTTCAAGGCTGCGCCCGCTGTTTTCAAGGGTTCCAAGCTCAACAAGGCGGCCTATATGGATTTGCTGGCCTTGTTGTTTGAAATTCTTTCAAAGGTACGTAAAGAGGGCTTGATGTCGATCGAAGCGGATGTCGAAACACCTGAATCCAGCCCAATTTTTTCCAAATATCCAAGTATTGTGTCCGATCATCACGTGCTTGATTTTATCGCTGATTACCTGCGCATGATGGTAGGTGGCAATCTCAATGCCTTTGAAATCGAGGCGCTGATGGATCAGGAAATCGAGACACACCATAAAGAAAGCGAAGTGGCTCCTGGTGTGATTGCCAAGGTTGCCGACGCAATGCCGGCATTCGGTATCGTGGCCGCTGTGATGGGGGTTGTCCACACCATGGAATCGCTCGATAAACCACCCAATGAACTGGGTATTCTGATCGCCCATGCGCTGGTGGGTACCTTCTTGGGTATTTTGCTGTCCTATGGTTTTGTGGCGCCGATTGCCAGTGCACTGGAACACAAGAACCATGAAGAGAGCAAAATTTATGAAGTCATCAAGGTGACGCTGCTGGCCAGCCTGAACGGATATGCGCCGCAGGTTGCCGTTGAGTTTGGGCGCAAGGTGCTGTTTTCAACGGATCGTCCGTCGTTCCTCGAACTTGAGGAAGATATCAAGTCGCGTAAAGGCAAGTGAGTTGAGCATATGCGTGGACAGCCGAGATGAGTGATGATTCCCAGCGCCCTATAATAGTCAAAAAGGTCAAGAAAAGCGCGCATGGTCACCATGGTGGCGCATGGAAGATCGCCTACGCCGATTTTGTGACGGCCATGATGGCGTTTTTTCTGCTGATGTGGTTGCTGGGTTCGACCACCAAAGCGCAGCAGGAAGGCATTGCCGATTACTTCAAAACTCCCCTGAAAATTGCCCTGAGCGGTGGCAGCGGCGCAGGCGATGCGACCAGCATGATCAAGGGGGGCGGGGAAGACCTGTCGCGCAAAGCGGGGCAGGTCAAGAAAGGCAGCGAGCCGCAAGTGGTGAAGCAGCCGCAGGAAACCAGCGTCAAGCCGATTGCCGCCCCCATGCAGGAAACATCCAAAGCGGACAAGGCCAAGGATGAGATCATCGAAAAGGAAAAACTGCAAAACCTGAAGAGCAGGCTGGAAAAAATGATCGACCTGAATCCCTTGCTCAAGCAGTTCAAGAATCAATTGATGCTGGACATTACTAATGAGGGCTTGCGCATCCAGATCGTCGACGATAAAAACCGTCCCATGTTCGATAGCGGCAAGGCCGAGCTGAAACCCTATACTCGGGTCATTCTGCGCGAAATCGCCAAAGTGCTGAATGAGGTGCCCAACCGTATCAGCTTGTCGGGCCATACCGATGCCACCCCATTTGGCGCGCCGGGTTCCAACTACACTAACTGGGAATTGTCCGCCGACCGCGCCAATGCATCACGCAGAGAACTCATCAACGCAGGCATGCAGTCGGAGAAAATGCTGCGCGTGGTAGGGCTGGCATCGGCCGTGCCGTTTGATGCCGCCAATCCATTCAACCCTGTTAACCGTCGTATCAGCATTATTGTATTGAACAAACACACTGAAGAAGCTATCACCAAATCGAGTGGCAAAGATGCTGCCGCGAATGGTGAGGAAAAGCCTGCCGACAGCACGGCTGGCAATGAAAAGCCTAAGGAGTTGCCAGCAACAAAATGACGATGGGTGAGGTTTCTTGCCCGTCCCTCATGAGTTGGCACTTGAAATATAGGTTGGAGGCTGGATGAGTCTTGGAGCGCCGTTATCGTGCCGTTATGTGAAGGCCCCCGTGGTTCAGGCCATGTTGCAACAGCTTGTATCTGTTGGTCTGGCTGTCCTCATCGCCTATTTTTTTTCGTTCTCGCTTGGGTTGACTCTGATTCTGGCTGCATTACTTGCAGCTATGCTCTCGTGGTACTCTAACCTGCCGCGCTGGTGGGTCCCTTTTCAGTTGGCTTTCTGGCCAGCTTTGGTGTTTCTGCATTATCTGTCGCTTCCCTCGGCTGTTTACCTGATTGCTCTGGTTGCCCTATTGGCAGTATATGGCGGCGTCGTGTTCAGCGGTGTGCCGCTGTTTTTAAGCAGCGACAAGGCTACTTCGGTCGTGGCCCAGCTGCTGCCGTCAGACCGTGATTTCCGCTTTCTCGACGTGGGCGCGGGCACCGGCGGTTTGCTGTCGCAGCTTGATCGGCAGTTCCGCTTCGGCTTGTTTGAAGGAGTGGAGCGCGCTCCTCTGCCGTTCGCCATCAGCTGGATGCGCTCAAAACTTCAGGGCGCGCAGTTCCGGGTTCGCTTTGAGAACTTGTGGCAGACGGATTTAAGCCGCTACGATGTCGTTTATGCCTATTTGTCGCCGACCCCCATGCTGCGACTGTGGGACAAGGTCCAGCATGAGATGCGTCCGGGCAGCCTGTTCATTTCCAATACCTTCGAAGTGCCCGGCAAAACACCGGATCAGTCCATCGAGTTACACGATTTGAGCCGTTCAACACTCCACATCTGGCGTCTGTAGGTGAGATATGGCCAAAGAATTCAAACCTTGGATTGATGCAATGCTCGTCCACCCGCTGCCGATCCTGCGCAAAAGCCGGGAGGAGATGGCCAGACTGTCGCGGCAGGGGGCGCGCGTGAAAAACGATGAGATTGCGGCGATGGCCTATCACGATCCGCTGCTGACCTGCGCCGTGTTGCAGCGCGTCAACCGCACGCCTCGCCGCGGCTTGAGCAGCGAAGTCACCACGGTTGATCACGCGGTCATGATGATGGGGGTGATGCCTTTTTTCGAGTGGGTGCGGACGCTCCCCGTACTGGAAGAGCGGGTACCGGCTGACGAACGTGTCTGGCAAGGCTTGCGTCAAACCATGGCGCGTTCCTACCATGCGGCCAATCAGGCATTTGACTGGGCAGTTCTGCGCAACGACGCCAAAGCCGACGAGGTGTTTATCGCCGCTTTGCTCGATGCTCTGCCGGAATTGTGCTTATGGCTGGCAGGGGGGGGCGATATGCGTGCCATCCGCCGAATCATGCAGCGCCAGCAGCTTGATTTTACCCAGGCATTCGCCCGGTACACAGACTATTCGCTGCAGGATTTCGCCGTTGCTTTGTCGCAGGCGTTAAAACTGCCCGACCTGTATGTGGAATTCTCCAGCGGGAAAAATGTTGCCCGCTCGCGCGGAATCGAAGTGGCTTATGCGGCCGAGTTGGCGCGTAAAGCGGAGCAGGGCTGGTGGGACGAGTCCTGGCCGACGTTTGTTGCGCAAGTCAGCGATTTGCTTCGCCACCCCCTGGCCGACCTGGCCAGTCGCATAGACCGGACGATGGCGCATGCCGCCGACAAATGGGCCTGGTACGGCGTGCCGCCGGCGGCGGCCTGGTTGCCGATGCTGCCCGGCGCGTGGCCGATCGAACCGGACGAGGCGGAGCCCGCCGCTCAACACCCCGTGCCGGAGGAAACTGTCTGTCTGATGCCGCATCCGGACATGCTGAAAAAAACCATTGCGGACATTTCGGCACATCTGGACGGCAGCTACAACCTGAGCCAATTGATGGCGCGCGTCATGGTGGGCATGCATGAAGGTCTGGCACTCGATCGAGTGGTGTTTGCGCTGGTCAGCAATGACCGTACTCAGGTGAAAGCGCGCTTTGTCCGCGGGGTTGAGGAAAATACGCCGTTGCACACATTGCACTTCAGTCTGGCCGAGTCGCATTTGTTCACGCGTCTGATGGGGAAGATGCAGGGTATTTGGCTGCAGCAATCCAATTGGGATAAATTTGCACCGCTGATGACGCAAGAGCTTTTCCGCCAGGTAGGCGAAGGCGAATTTTTTGCCATGTCGGTCTTTGTGCACGACAAACCGCTGGGGTTTTTCTATGCCGACCGCCGCCACAACGGCTGCGAGCTGGACGACCACAGCTACACAGGGTTCAAGCAACTTTGTCTGAAGACGGCCGAAGGGCTGGCGCACTTGTCGAAAAAGCCGCATGAATCGGGAAACATGAAGTAATGGATGTCATTGTTTCATCCGCCAATGCACTGTACAAACAGTTGCATAAGCTGACGGAATCGGCGAGGGAGCGTCGCCAGCAGGGAGTGGCCTGGCTGGACGGGGAACATCTGCTGGAAATGGCCCTGCAGGCGGAATTTTCCATTGAGCGCTTGCTGCTGGCTGAAAATGCGTTCGATGGATTGGGATCTCGCTGGCGAGAGCGTCTTCCCGCAGTGCCGGCCAACTGTTTCAGCGACAGCTTGTTTCGGCAACTGGCGCCAGTGGAAACCCCTAGCGGAATAGCGGCCCTGGTGCGGATCGACCCATCACATGAAATTCAGGGGCGCGATTTCTGGGTGTTGCTGGAAAACCTGCAGGACCCCGGTAATCTCGGCACGATTCTGCGTACGGCGGCGGCTGCCGGGGTTACCGACGTATGGCTGTCGCGCGGCTGTGTTGACGCCTGGTCGCCGAAGGTGTTGCGGGCCGGCATGGGGGCGCATTTTCTGCTGACGCTTCACGCCGGCGTCGAGCTGCCCCAGGTTATACGGCAATTCCCGGGCAAGACGCTGGCCGCTACGCTCGACGGCAGCGACGACCTGTTCGCGGCGGATTTGACCGGCCCCTGCGCCTTTGTGTTCGGCAACGAGGGAGCCGGCCTTACGGCTGAGTTGAGCGGTTTGGCAAAATGGCGCGTTCGCATTCCCATGCCGGGCAAAATGGAATCGCTCAATGCCGCTGCCGCCGCAGCGATCTGCTTGTATGAGCATGTCAGGCAGGATGCGCTGGCAAAGACGGAACATTCACTTTCTGGCCTGTCGAAGTAAGGGCGCCAGCACAACGAAAGAGCGCGTCATGCACTTTATCAAGACATTTTCCCAAATCGGCATGGCCGATGTACCCAGCGTGGGCGGCAAGAATGCTTCGCTGGGTGAAATGTTCAACCATTTGAGTCAGGCCGGAGTGGCGGTGCCGGATGGTTTTGCCACGACGGCAGAGGCTTTCCGGGAATTTTTGCGCCACAACGGCCTGACGGAAAAAATATCCGCTGCGCTCGATTCGCTCGATGTGCGGGATGTGCAAGCCCTGGCGGAAACAGGCAAAGCCATTCGTGACTGGGTCATGCAGGGCGCATTCCAGCCGGAGTTCGAGGCGGAAATTCTGACTGCCTATACAATGCTCTCCGGCGAATGCGCCAGTGGAGTTCCCGTTGCGGTGAGATCATCCGCCACCGCGGAAGATTTACCCAATGCCTCGTTTGCCGGCCAGCAGGAAACCTATCTCAGAATCCAGGGCGGCAGCGCTGTGCTCGCGGCGGTGAAAATGGTGTTTGCCTCGCTCTACAACGACCGCGCCATCGCTTACCGTGTCCACCAGGGGTTTGCGCATGCCGCCGTCGCCTTGTCGGCTGGCGTCCAGCGCATGGTGCGTAGCGATATCGGTGCAGCCGGAGTCATGTTCACGCTGGACACCGAGTCGGGATTCGATCAGGTGGTCTTCATCAATGGCGCCTACGGACTGGGGGAGATGGTCGTGCAGGGCGCGGTCACGCCGGATGAATTCTATGTGCACAAGCCGATGCTGCAGGCGGGGAAACTGGCTGTCGTTCAGCGTACCTTGGGCAGTAAAGCCGTACAGATGGTTTATGCCGAAAAGGCGGCGGGGCAAACCGTCCAGGCAATCGATACGCCGGCCGAAAAGCGCCAGCAGTTCTGTCTGGACGATTTTGAAATCATGCAGTTGGCACGCTACGCCATGGCTATTGAACAGCACTATGGCCGCCCCATGGATATTGAATGGGCCAAAGACGGTGAGAGCGGGGGACTGTACATTGTGCAGGCCCGACCGGAAACGGTGCAGGCGCGGGCGGCGGGCGGCGAGCTGGTCAATTATCGCCTGGAAAAAACCGCCAAGGTTTTGCTGGAAGGCCGCAGCATCGGACAGAAAATCGGCAGCGGTCCGGTTCGCGTTGTCCTGCATGCGGCGGACATGCAGCAGGTCGAACAGGGCGACGTGCTGGTGACGGACATGACCGACCCGGACTGGGAACCCGTGATGAAACGCGCTTCGGCCATTGTCACCAATCGCGGCGGACGGACCTGCCATGCGGCCATCATCGCCCGTGAGCTGGGTATTCCGGCTATCGTCGGCGCCGTCGCGGCGACGGATGTGTTGAAAACCGGCCAGGAGGTGACCGTTTCCTGCGCCGAAGGCGAAATCGGCTACGTCTATGCCGGCAAACTGCCGTTCAAGGAGGAACGCCTCAAGCTCGATGCCATGCCGCAGCTTCCGCTCAAGCTGATGATGAATGTCGGCAATCCCGAACGCGCTTTCGGTTTCAGCCGTTTGCCCAATGATGGCGTGGGATTGGCGCGGCTGGAGTTTATTATCGCCCGTATGATCGGCGTGCATCCGCGTGCGATTCTGGAGTTGCCGCAGCAGCCGTCGGAATTGCAACAGGCCATTCGCGAACATGCGGCCGGCTATGCCAGTCCGCTTGACTGGTACGTGGATAAACTGAGCGAAGGCGTGGCGACACTGGCGGCTGCTTTCTGGCCCAAACCCGTGATCGTGCGTTTTTCCGACTTCAAATCCAACGAATACGCCAACTTGCTTGGCGGTACGGCGTACGAGCCGAACGAGGAAAATCCCATGCTGGGATTCCGCGGCGCCAGCCGCTATGCCAGCGAGCAATTCGCCGCCTGTTTCGAGCTGGAATGCCGCGCCATGCTGAAAGTGCGTAACGTCATGGGATTGACCAATCTGCAGCTGATGATTCCTTTCGTGCGTACGGTCGATGAAGCCAAAGCCGCCCTGGACAAGATGTCCGAGTTCGGCCTGCGGCGTGGTGAGAACGACCTCAAGGTCATGATGATGTGCGAAATCCCCTCCAATGTTCTGTCGGCTGATGCCTTCCTGCAGTTGTTCGACGGTTTCTCGATCGGTTCGAACGATCTGACCCAGCTGACCCTGGGCGTGGATCGTGACTCCGCCCTGGTTGCCGGCAGTTTCGATGAGCGTGATCCGGCCGTGAAAATGCTGCTGTCCATGGCCATCGAGGCGTGTAAGCGCAATAGCAAATACATTGGCATCTGCGGTCAGGGACCGTCCGATCACCCGGATCTGGCGGAATGGCTGATGCAGCAGGGGATCGGCAGCATGTCGCTGAATCCGGATACAGTTGTTGCTACCTGGATGCGGCTGGCGCAATGAGTTCGCCCTTAACGCCGGGGGGCATTTCAGGTAGAATACAAATTTCCTGACGCCATCAACTCAAGATGACTCAATACGTATTCGTTACCGGCGGTGTAGTTTCCTCTTTAGGTAAGGGGATTACAGCCGCCTCCCTTGCCGCTATTCTCGAAACGCGCGGCATCACTGTCACCATGATGAAGCTGGATCCCTATATCAACGTGGATCCGGGAACCATGAGTCCTTTCCAGCACGGCGAAGTCTTCGTGACCGAAGACGGCGCGGAAACCGATCTGGATCTGGGGCACTATGAGCGCTTCACGCATGCCAAGATGAGCAAGCGCAACAGCTTCACCACCGGCCAGATTTACGAAACCGTGATCAAGAAAGAACGTCGCGGCGATTATCTGGGCGGCACGGTGCAGGTGATCCCGCATATCACCGACGAAATCAAAGCCTCCATTATTGCCGGTGCCGGTAATGCGCAGGTGGCCATTGTCGAGATCGGCGGTACCGTAGGCGATATCGAATCTCTGCCGTTCCTTGAGGCGATCCGCCAGATGGGCGTGCAACTGGGGCGCGACAACACCTGTTTCATGCATTTGACGTTGGTGCCTTATCTGCCTTCCGCCGGCGAGATTAAAACCAAACCGACCCAGCATTCTGTTAAGGAACTGCGCGAAATCGGCATTCAGCCAGACGTGCTGGTATGCCGAGCCGACCGCCCCGTGCCGGATGATGAGCGCCGCAAGATTGCCCTGTTCACCAACGTGCAGCAGGATGCGGTGATCTCCGCCTACGATGTGGACAGCATTTACAAGATTCCGGGCGTACTGCATGCCCAGAAACTGGACGAAATCGTTTGCCGTCATCTGCGTCTGGATGTGCCGCCGGCCGATCTGTCCGGCTGGGAGAAACTGGTTCATGCGCTGGAAAACCCGGAGCACACGGTCGATATCGCCATGGTGGGCAAATACGTCGGCTTGACCGAATCGTACAAATCCTTGTCGGAAGCGCTCATCCACGCCGGCATCCACACCCGCACCAAAATCAAGATTCACTATGTCGATTCCGAACAGCTGGAATCCGGCGACGTTTCCATGCTGGCCGAGATGGATGCCATCCTCGTGCCCGGTGGGTTCGGCAAACGCGGGGTGGAGGGCAAGATTGCCGCCATTCGCTATGCGCGCGAAAACAAGGTGCCTTACCTCGGCATCTGTTTGGGCATGCAACTGGCGGTCATCGAGTATGCTCGCGATGTCGCCGGTCTGACGGGCGCGCACAGTACCGAATTCGAACAGGCTACGCCGCACCCGGTGGTGGCGCTGATCAGCGAATGGAAAGACCGCAGCGGTGCCACCGAACAGCGCGACTCGGCATCCGATCTCGGCGGCACGATGCGCCTGGGTGGTCAGGAAGCCGTTCTGGTGGACGGAACACTGGCGCAAAAGGTGTACGGCTCCAACCGTCTGATTGAGCGCCACCGTCATCGTTATGAAGTAAACAACCGTTATCTTGACGCGCTGCAGAATGCCGGCCTGACGATTTCCGCCCGTTCGGCGGGCGAGGGGCTGTGCGAAATGGTTGAACTGAAGGATCACCCCTGGTTCATGGCCGTGCAATTCCATCCGGAGTTCACTTCCACGCCGCGAGACGGCCATCCCCTGTTCAAGGCATTTGTTGAGGCAGCACTGGAAGAACACGACAGAAGAGGTAAGGCATGAAACTGTGCGGATTTGAAGCCGGGCTGGACCAGCCGCTGTTCCTGATTGCCGGTCCCTGTGTCATCGAGTCACTGCAGTTGGCGCTGGATACGGCCGGTCAATTGAAGGAAATCTGCGGCGAACTGGGCATCCCGTTCATTTACAAGTCTTCCTACGACAAGGCCAACCGCAGCTCCGGCAAGTCGTTCCGTGGCCTGGGCATGGACACCGGCCTGAATATTCTGGCTGAAGTGAAAAAACAGATCGGCGTTCCCGTTCTGACGGACGTGCATACCGAGGAAGAAATTCCGCTGGTGGCTGAAGTGGTGGATGTGCTGCAAACGCCGGCATTCCTGTGTCGTCAGACGGACTTCATTCATGCTGTCGCCAGCTGCGGCAAGCCGGTGAATATCAAGAAGGGCCAGTTCCTTGCCCCATGGGACATGAAGAATGTGGTGGATAAAGCCAAGGAAGCCAACGGCGGGCAGGATAACATCATGGTGTGCGAACGCGGCGTATCGTTCGGCTACAACAATCTGGTATCCGATATGCGCTCCCTGGCGGTGATGCGCAATACCGGTTGCCCGGTGGTGTTCGATGCCACGCACTCGGTGCAGCTGCCGGGCGGGCAGGGCACCGCTTCCGGCGGTCAGCGCGAGTTTGTGCCCGTGCTGGCACGGGCTGCCGTGGCCTCCGGTGTCGCCGGCGTGTTCATGGAAACCCATCCGGACCCGGCTTGCGCCCTGTCGGACGGCCCCAATGCCTGGCCGCTGCCACGCATGAAAGCCTTGCTGACAACGTTGAAAGAACTCGACACGCTGGTCAAGAAACATGGTTTTATCGAATCAGAAATTTAACTAAATCAGACTATTGCAAAAGAAAGCAGAGAAAATACATGAGCGCAATTGTTGACGTGATCGCACGTGAAATCCTGGACTCCCGGGGTAATCCTACTGTAGAAGCCGACGTTCTGCTGGAATCCGGCGTCATCGGTCGTGCGGCTGTGCCGTCCGGCGCTTCCACCGGCAGCAAGGAAGCCATCGAACTGCGTGACGGCGACGACAAGCGCTATTTCGGCAAGGGCGTGCTCAAGGCCGTGGAAAACATCAATACCGAAATCTGCGAAGCGATCATCGGTCTGGATGCCGAAGAGCAGAGCTTTATCGACCGTACCCTGATCGAGCTGGACGGCACCGAAAACAAATCCCGTCTGGGCGCCAATGCCATTCTGGCCGTGTCCATGGCGGTTGCCAAAGCGGCGGCGGAAGAATCCGGCCTGCCGTTGTACCGCTATCTGGGCGGTGCGGGCCCGATGCAGCTGCCGGTACCGATGATGAACATCATCAATGGCGGCGCGCATGCCAACAACAACATCGACATGCAGGAATTCATGATCATCCCGATGGGCGCCAGGTCCTTCCGCGAGGCTCTGCGTTACGGTGCGGAGGTGTTCCACACCCTGAAAAAGATTCTCGACAAGCGCGGCATGATCACCACCGTGGGCGATGAGGGCGGTTTCGCTCCCAACCTCGAATCCAACGAAGCCGCTCTGCAGCTGATCGTGGAAGCCATTGAAAAAGCCGGTTACATGCCGGGTACCGACATTGCCATCGGCGTGGATTGCGCCAGCTCCGAGTTCTATCGTGACGGCAAGTACCATCTGGAATCCGAGAATCTGCAGCTGACCTCCGAGCAGTTTGCCGACTACCTGGCCAACTGGGCCGACAAATACCCGATCATCAGCATTGAAGACGGCATGGCCGAAGACGACTGGGACGGCTGGGATAGCCTGACTCAGCGTCTGACCGATTCCGTGCAGCTGGTGGGTGACGATCTGTTCGTGACCAATGCCAAGATTCTGCGCGAAGGCATTCGCCGCGGCATCGGCAACTCCATCCTGATCAAGGTGAACCAGATCGGCTCCCTGACCGAGACCTTCGACGCCATCGAAACGGCCAAGCGTGCCGGCTACACTTCGGTGATTTCCCACCGCTCCGGTGAAACGGAGGACACCACGATTGCCGATCTGGCCGTTGCCACCAATGCGCTGCAGATCAAAACCGGCTCGCTGTCCCGTTCCGATCGCATGGCCAAGTACAACCAGCTGCTGCGCATTGAGGAAGAACTCGGCGACCTGGCTGTTTACGCCGGCCGCGAAGCCTTCTACCAGCTGGGCTGATAGACAGGCGAAGAGCGCATCATGCGCTGGCTGACCTTGCTGTTTGTGGCCCTGATCGCCCTGCTGCAGTATTCGCTGTGGCTGGGCAAGGGCAGCTGGCTCAACGTATGGGAAGTCAATAAACAGCTCGACAAACAGGAAGCCGACAACAAGGTACGGGAGGCCCGCAATGCGGCACTCGAAGCCGAGGTGGCGGACCTAAAACAGGGTTATGATGCGATCGAGGAACGTGCCCGCAGCGAGTTGGGCATGGTAAAGGACGGCGAGGTGTTTTTTCAGGTGCTGCCTGCCGGCACTTCATTCACCGTGGCATCGCAGCCGGCCACAAGTACCCCGACCAGCAGGAAACTCGAGTCCAAGGCTGCTTCCAGCCCGGCGGCGCCAGCCGCACCAGCGACCAAACACAAACCCTGAGCTTTTCCGTTCAGTCACATACTGCACTGCTGCGGTACATTTCCTCAAAGCGTTCCGTGTGTCGATCGATCAGAATATCGATGTCGTAACGTTCACACAGCTCCTGCAATATCCGATCGAAGACGGCCGCATCACTGATGCCTTCGTACACTTCCATCCAGGCGGAGCTGCCATCCAGCTTTTTCAGCAGGCGCCCCTGTATGCCTGTGCGGCAAGCGACCCGACCGAGCAGAGTGTAAACAAGCGGCTCTATTTCACCTTGCCTGGCCGGATCCACCTTGTAATAGACGTAAAAACTGCAGGCCATCAGGCGACGTTGTAGGGCAGGGGCAGGATGTCCGCAATCGCGCCGTCGGTTGCCTTATGATGAATCGGTCCGGCTTCGACGCTGCTGATCTGCAGCACGGCCAGCGCCTCGGTTTTTCCATCGAGGCCGGCATGCAGGTTGACCAGCATGCCGATGGCCTGGTCGCCCATGTCCACGCCGTAGAGCTCATCTCCGATGGCCGCATTGCTGTCAGCCGGCAGGCTGATGCGATACATGCGCCGCTTCAGCTTGCCCAGGTATTGGGTGCGGGCAACGATTTCCTGTCCCGGGTAGCAGCCTTTCTTGAAATTGACGCCGCCGAGTACCTCATAATTGGCCATTTGCGGGACAAATTGCTCTTGCGTCGAGGGGGTGATGAGCGGTACGCCGGACTGGACCAGCCACCAGTCCAAAGCGTGGCCGCCAACGGGCTTGTGACGAGCAGTAAAGTGACCGCGGACCACTTCAGCCGCGGCAGATTGACAGACAATCAGGAAAAAATCCTGCGGCAGGCGGATTACGCTGGCCTGGTCCGTGTGTATGGACTGGTAGTCCTGCGCGGGGCAGGCGCCCAGAACAGCATGAATACTGTCAGCCGCCTGCGGTCCGTAAACGGCAAAAGGCGTCAACAGGGCACTCATGTCTTCGGCTTTGACCTTGGAGCGCATGATGAACATGGCCAGCCGTTTGCGAATCGGTTCAGCCAGTTCGGCGGGGAGCAGCGCATGCACGCCGTCTTCTGTCTGCCATAGCAGGAAATTGGCCAGCATACGGCCCTTAGGCGTGCAATACGCGGACAATTGCGCCAAATCGGTTTTCAATTGGCGGATATCGTTGGTCAGCTGCCCTTGCAGGAAGGTCTGCGTGTCTTCTCCCTGAAAGCGGATAATGCCGAGCTTGGACAAATCCACCACAACTGTTTCATGTCCCAGCAGGGCGGTTTCATTCAGGATGTCATGTTCTTGTGAGGCCATAATAGTAATCCACTTTTTCTGGTTGCCGCAGGCTATAACCGCAGCCCGCCACATCTTTAACACGAATAAATCTCATCTACCGAAACTCTACCAGATTCTTCGCCATCCGGTGGATAATGCATGATGTTTGCCGCAACGTTCGATTGCGGTTCGAGCGCGGGACAGGGGCTGCGCCGCAGCGTTTTTTGGCCGGCAATCATCCTGTTGCGGCCATTTTCGCCGGCACCTGAACCGGGGACAGGAGTAATGGCGTATTTATGCAACACAAGCGTTGATAGGCAAGCTGTCCGATTGCCGGGGTGAAGCCGCGTAGAATTTACTGGGAACGGGTGTTGTGATGGATGCTGCAGGACTCAATGTCAGATTGGCGCCCTCGAGGCAACTTGCCGCGCTGTTGATGGCGTCACACATGGCGGCGGCAGCGGCACTGGCGGGCACGGTGTTGCCATGGTTCCTGATCGGCGCATTCTGGCTGATGCTTGCGGGCAGCTTGCTTTACAGCTTGAAGAAATATGCTTGGCTGACCTTGCCCGAAAGCGTCATCGCCATTCGCTGGTCGCCCGATTGCGTGCAGCTTCTGCTGCGCAACGAGACCGTCTGGGAGGGGCACATACTGGAGAGCACGTCCGTCTGGTCTCATTTGATCGTTTTACGGGTAGGGCTCGCGCATAAGACGGTCAGTCTCGCTTTGCTGCCGGATTGCGCGGATGCCACCGATTTACGTCAACTGCGTATTCGTTTGCTGCACACCCACGCCGTAAGATAACCCGACCCGGAATTTCAGGCGTTCTTATTGCATGGTGGAGCATGCGGACCTTGCAGAATGGTATCCAGCGCCACATCGGCCTTGTCCGGATAATCCTTGCTGAAGTGCAGGCCGCGGCTTTCATGCCGCTGCATGGCGGAACGCACGATCAGGTCCGCCGTTACGACCAGATTGCGCAATTCGATCAGATCGTTGCTGATACGGAAATGATTGTAGTATTCGCAGATTTCCTCGCTGAGCAGTTCAATGCGGTGCAATGCCCGCTCCAGCCGTTTGTTGGTGCGCACGATACCGACGTAATCCCACATAAACCGCCGCAATTCGCTCCAGTTGTGGGAAATGACAATTTCTTCATCTGCATCGGTAACACGGCTTTCATCCCATTCAGGCAGAGCCGGCAGGGTAGGCGTCTCCTGCGTCAAAATATCTTGAGCTGCCGCCTGGCCAAAGACAATGCATTCGAGCAGCGAATTGCTGGCCAATCGATTGGCTCCGTGCAATCCGGTGCTGGCCACCTCGCCGACGGCATACAATCCCGGAATATCGGTACGGGCGGCGTGATCGGTAACCACGCCGCCGCAACTGTAGTGCGCGGCCGGGACAACGGGTATGGGATCCCGCGTGATGTCGATGCCGAGTTCACGGCAACGTTGCATGATGGTGGGGAAGTGGTGGTAGAGGAACTCGGCCGATTTGTGCGTGATGTCCAGGTAAACGCAATCCAGACCGCGCTTTTTCATTTCGAAATCGATGGCGCGGGCAACCACGTCGCGCGGTGCCAGTTCGGCCCGTTCATCGTGGTCGGGCATGAAGCGCCTGCCATCGGGCAAGCGCAGAAGGCCGCCTTCGCCGCGGACGGCTTCCGTGATCAAAAAGGATTTGGCATGCGGGTGATACAAACAGGTGGGGTGGAACTGGATGAATTCCATGTTCGCAATCCGGCAGCCGGCGCGCCAGGCCATGGCTACGCCATCGCCGGTGGCCACATCTGGATTGGTGGTATAGAGGTAGACTTTGCCCGCCCCGCCGGTTGCCAGGATGGTGGCCGGTGCGGCAAAGGTCTTGACCTGGTTGCTGCGCGTGTCGAGCGCATAGACCCCAAGACAGCGCTGCTCCGCCAGACCGAGTTTGCCGGCCGTGATCAGATCCACTGCGATATGGTTCTCCAGCACCGTAATATTGGGATGGCTGAGCACCTTTTTCTGCAGCGTTTCCTGGATTGCGGCGCCGGTTGCATCGGCGGCATGGACCACCCGCCGCTTGCTGTGACCGCCTTCACGCGTTAAATGCAGTTCTTCCGGATGCATTTCGTCGTGACTGAAGGGAACGCCTTCCTGCACCAGCCATTCGATGGCTGCGTGCCCGTGTTCCACCACGAAGCGGACGGTGTCTTCATGACATAGGCCTGCTCCGGCAATCAGCGTGTCCTTGACATGATCCTCGACGGAGTCATCGCTTGCCATGACGCCGGCAATGCCGCCCTGAGCCCAGCGACTCGCTCCATCCAGCAGCTGTTTCTTGCTCAGCAGCAGGATTTTTTTCTGCTCGGCCAGCGACAAAGCCGCACTGAAGCCGGCCAGTCCACTGCCAATGATAATGACGTCGAAGCGTTGCATAGGCGAATACACTTGAATACACAAATACGGAAACGACAATCATAGCAGAGCCGGCATGCCATCGATGAACTGATCAGCGTTTTCGTGGTCAATCAGTCAGATTTGTTCTGCCGTACGGCAAGACTGTATCCAGAGCGACGGCAAGCGCAGCAGCTTGCCTGTCCCTAACGAGGGAGGCTGCGTTATACTTCAGGACCAAACTACAAACAGCATCTACCAGATGTCCGACAGGGAAATTGACAACGAGCTGGTGCAGCGTGCGCAAAAAGGCGACAAGCGCGCGTTCGAGCTGCTTGCAGCCAAGTACCAGCGCAAGCTGATACGCCTCTTGTCGCGCCTTATTCGCGATCCGGCGGAAGTTGAAGACGTGGCGCAGGAAGCGTTGATCAAGGCTTATCGCGCCTTACCCGGATTCCGTGGTGACAGTGCCTTTTACACCTGGTTGTATCGTATTGGTGTGAATACGGCCAAAAACCACCTCGTCTCGCAAGGACGCCGGCCGCCCACCGCGACGGAATTCAATAGCGATGAAGCGGAAACTTTTGAAGGCGGTGAAGCTCTTAGGGATATCAACACCCCTGAAAACGCGCTGCTGAGCAAACAGATTGCTGCAACCGTTCAGTCGGCGATGGAGGCCTTGCCGGAAGAACTGCGTACCGCGATCACCTTGCGGGAAATCGAGGGGATGAGTTATGAGGATATCGCTTCAGCCATGAATTGCCCGATTGGTACCGTGCGCTCGCGTATTTTTCGCGCACGAGAGGCGATTGCAGAGAAGTTGCGGCCTTTATTGGATACGCAACAGAACAAGCGCTGGTAAAGCAGAGCGGGGTGAATGAAATGAACGAACAATTTTCTCAGTGGCTGGATGGCGAACTGGACGACGAAGAGTGGCAGGCTGTGCTGGCGCAGGCCGCCCAGCAGGACGGTCTGCGGGAAAAATGGCAGGCCTATCACCTGATCGGCGATACCTTGCGTGGCACGGCGGCAACGTCAGCCGGTTTTCACGAGCATTTCGCCGCGCGACTGGCCCAGGAGCCGACCATTTTGGCTCCAGCCGAATTGCCGCGCAAACAACGGTGGCAGTGGGGTGTTTCGATTGCCGCCTCTCTGGCCGGCTTTATCGCCGTTGCCATCGGAGCAGGGCAGATGCTGTTGCATCCTTCGGACCCGGCATCGCCGTCCATGCTGGTTGCGCAGCAGGATGCCACGCTGCCGAGCGACTACATGCAGGCACATCAACAACTGGCATCACACGGCGAGCCGATTACCCAGCCGGTGCTGATTGCCTATGAAACTTCTCCACGACGGTAACTGTATGCGTCTACTGGCAGCATTGTGTTTGACTTTTGCCGCGATTCCACTGGCAGCAGCAAATGATGAAAGCGGGGCAGCCTGGCTGAAAAAAATGGCTCAGGCCGCCCACAAGCAGAACTACAGCGGTACCTTCGTGCATCAGCGCGGCAATCAGATTGACAGTCTGCGGGTACTGCATACGGCCGACCATGAAGGGGAAATGCTGCAACTGGAGGCCCAGGATGGCACGCCTCGCCGGTTGTTACGCCACAACGGCGAAGCCTATTGCATTCTGCCCGGCAATCCGCCGGTTGCCCAGTCGGCCCAGGCCAGCCGCCGGATTTTTCCCGCCTTGCTGCCGGACGATACCGACGCGCTGCTGAGCAACTACCGCATTCGGCTGGATGGCACAGACCGTGTGGCCGGTCAGCCTTGTCAGATCGTTCTGCTGGAACCGCGGGACCAGTACCGCTACGGCTACAGTTTTTGCGCGGCGATTCCCGGCGGGCTTATGCTCAAAGCCAGTTTGCTGGAAGACAGCGATGAAAACAGCGATCAGTTCGCTTTCAGTGAGCTGTCGCTGGACCCGCCCAGTGAAACGACCCGGCGGGCACTGAAAAGCGAGTGGCAGGGCCACGATCGCATGCAAATCATGCCCGCTCCGGTTTTGCCGCAAGAAACGCATTGGCAGATAAATCATGTGCCGGACGGATTCCGCCTGGTCTCGGCGGTGCAGCGCATGATGCCGGGGCGCCCGCAGCCTGTCAGCCATCTGGTGTATTCGGACAGTTTGGCAACGGTGTCCGTTTTCATTGAATTGCCGCGCAAGAACGTGTCCGCGACGGAACGGCCGATCCGTACGGGCGTGACCGGTGCGTATATCCAGACCCGTTTCCAGCATCAGATCACGGCTATGGGCGAAGTGCCGTCGGCCACCTTGATGCAGTTCGTCAATAATGTGGCGCCGCGTTAAGAGGTGATACAGCATGCTTGAACACAGTGCACAGGTAGTCAAGATCGAAAATGGCGCGACCTATGTGATTGCCAAGCGCGATTCCGCCTGCGGCAGCTGCAATACGCACGGCGAATGCGGTTCGCTGACCCTGACACGCTTTTTCGGCGGCGAGCATCCATTCCGGGTCCGTAATCCGATCGATGCCAAGCCGGGTGATGAAGTAACTGTCGGGGTTGCCGATGGCGCCTTGGGACGCAGCGCCTTGCTGGTTTACGGTGTGCCGTTGCTGCTGCTGTTCCTCAGCGCCTTCGCCGGCAGCATGCTTGCTCCGGCAGGTGAACAATTGGACGCCTATGCCGGCCTCGGCGCGCTGGCAGGCATCATATTGGCCGGCTTCTGGATCAGATTTATCGGCGACTTTATGGCGCACCGCAGCGAATTCGAACCGGTCATTCTGGAACGTCATGGCCTGAATGTTTCATCCCATCTGATTCAATGGAGGAAATAGACTGTATGGTGAACAATAAACTGACATCTCTATTTGCCGCATTTTTCATGTGGTTTGCCAGCCTGTCCGTATTTGCAGCGGATTTACCCGATTTCACTACCCTGGTGGAACAGCAGGGTGCCGCTGTCGTGAATATCAGCACCACCCAGCGGGTGAAAGCCGGCGGAACGGGTTTTCCGGGTTTCCCGCCCATTCCGCAGGGGGACCCGATGTTTGATTTTTTCCGCCGCTTCATGCAGCCGCAAACCGGCCCCAAAGCCTATGAAAGTCATTCGCTTGGTTCCGGTTTCATTGTCAGCGGTGACGGTGTGATTCTGACCAATGCCCACGTGGTGGACGATGCGACCGATATTACCGTGCGTTTGAACGACAAGCGCGAGTTCAAGGCCAAGGTCATCGGCACCGATCCGCGTTCGGATGTGGCCGTATTGAAGATCAATGCGGCCAACCTGCCCAAGGTGACGATTGGCGATCCGGCCAAGCTGAAGGTGGGGGAGTGGGTCGTGGCCATCGGCTCGCCATTCGGCTTTGATCATTCGGTCACCGCCGGCATCGTCAGCGCCAAGGGCCGTTCCTTGCCGCAGGATAATTATGTGCCGTTCATCCAGACCGACGTGCCGATCAATCCGGGCAACTCGGGCGGTCCGCTGTTCAATATGAAGGGCGAAGTGGTCGGCATCAATTCGCAAATCTACAGCCGGACCGGCGGTTTCATGGGCCTGTCTTTCTCCATCCCGATCAATGTGGCGATGGACGTGAGCGACCAGTTGCGCACCACCGGCAAGGTAACGCGCGGCTGGCTGGGCATTTCCATCCAGGAGGTAACCCGCGATCTGGCCGAATCGTTTGGTCTGAGCAAACCGGTCGGGGCATTGATTGCCAGCGTTGCGCCCAATTCGCCGGCCGAAAAAAGCGGACTGCACGCCAGCGACGTGATTCTGAAAATGAATGGCAGAGCCATTGAAGATACAACCGATTTGGTTCGAATCACCGCTTCGCTCAAGCCGGGCAACCGGGTGCCCATTGATATTTGGCGCGATGGGAAACAGCAAACCGTCAATGTGCTGATCGGCGAGGCGCCCAAACAGCTGGCGCAGGACGACACCGGCAGCACGGCGCCTGCGCCGCAAGCCGGCCTGGCGGTGGTGGATCTCACGGCCGAACAGAAACGTCAGCTGGGCATCCGCTCCGGCGTGATGATTCAGGATCTGACCGACGAAGCCGCCGAGTCAGGCCTGCAGCAGGGGGACATCATCATGGCGGTGAACAGCAACGCGGTGAGCAGTGTCACCCAATTCCGCCAGTTGATGCAGCAATATGCGGGCCGCAAGAGCATCGCGCTGCTGGTTCGCCGCGGCGATTCAACGCTGTACCTGCCGTTCAAGCTGGCCAAGAAATAATGGCGCTGCATTTTGTGGTCTATGGCAGACCGTATTGCCATCTTTGCCATGATTTGGTGGCGGGTTTACAGCAGCTGCAAACCCGCCATGAATTCAGCTTTGACGTAGTGGACATCGATCAGGATGCTCAGCTGGAAGAGCGCTTCGGCACACTGATTCCGGTGGTGGAATACAACGGCAAAATCCTCTGCAACTATTTCCTCGACGAGACGGCCATTGTTTCGGCGCTCGCCGGCTGATTCCTTTGGCAGGACATAATAGGCTGTTATCCCGCAATCAGCTAGAATAGCGGTTTTGTACGTTCCGCAGCCTTTATGAAACTGATTCGCAATTTTTCCATCATCGCCCACATTGACCACGGCAAATCCACCCTGGCAGACCGCTTCATCGAATTTTGCGGTGGCCTGGAGCGGCGTGAAATGGACGCCCAGGTGCTGGATTCGATGGATATCGAGCGGGAGCGCGGCATCACCATCAAGGCGCAGACGGCCGCATTGCACTACAAGGCACGCGACGGACAGATTTATAACCTCAACCTGATCGATACCCCGGGACACGTCGACTTTTCCTATGAAGTCAGCCGCTCGCTGGCAGCCTGCGAAGGCGCGCTGCTGGTCGTGGACGCCTCGCAGGGGGTGGAGGCGCAAACCGTAGCC
This sequence comes from Pseudomonadota bacterium, assembly GCA_021851875.1. GTDB lineage: Bacteria > Pseudomonadota > Gammaproteobacteria > Burkholderiales > JAJZQI01 > JAJZQI01. Next base: position 79,155 of record JAJZQI010000005.1, read on the forward strand.
AACTGCTATACGGCGATCGAGCAGGGGGTTGAAGTGGTTCCGGTACTGAACAAAATCGATCTGCCGGCGGCCGAACCCGAGCGGGTGATCGATGAGATCGAGGACATCATCGGTATCGATGCGCAGGATGCCGTACGTGCCAGTGCGAAAAACGGCATTGGCATCGAAGACATTCTGGAAACGGTGATTGCCAAAATCCCGCCGCCCAAGGGTGATCCGGACGCGCCGCTCAAGGCGCTTATTATCGATTCCTGGTTCGATAACTATGTGGGCGTGGTCATGCTGGTCCGCGTTGTCGATGGCAAGCTGAAGCCGAAGGACAAGATTCGCCTGATGGCGACGGGGGCCGAGTACCTGTGCGAACAGACCGGCGTTTTTACCCCCAAGTCACACCAATTGGACTCTCTGGGCGCCGGGCAGGTAGGTTTCATCATCGCCGGCATCAAGGAATTGAAAGCCGCCAAGGTCGGCGACACCATCACGCTGGCAAATAAGCCGGCGACTGAGCCTTTGCCGGGTTTCAAGGAAATCAAATCGCAGGTATTTGCCGGTTTGTACCCGATTGAGTCACACGATTACGATGCCCTGCGCGATGCGCTGGAAAAGCTGCAGCTCAACGATGCGTCCCTGCAGTTCGAGCCGGAAGTTTCTCAGGCACTCGGTTTCGGTTTCCGTTGCGGTTTCCTCGGTTTGCTGCATATGGAAATCATACAGGAACGCCTCGAACGCGAGTTCGACATGGACCTCATCACCACCGCGCCGACCGTGGTGTACCAGGTGCTGCAAAAAGACGGTCAGTTGATCGAGGTGGAGAATCCATCCAAGCTGCCCGAGTTGTCCAAGATCGAGGAAATCCGCGAACCGATCATTACCGCTACGATTCTGGTGCCGCAGGATTACGTCGGCTCGGTCATGACCCTGTGCAACAATAAACGCGGCGTGCAGCGCAATATGCAATACATGGGGCGGCAAGTGATGTTGACCTATGACATGCCCATGAACGAAGTGGTGATGGACTTTTTTGACAAGCTGAAGTCGACTTCACGCGGTTATGCGTCGCTGGATTACGATTTCAAGGAATTTCAGGCGGCCGATCTGGTCAAACTCGACATTCTGGTCAACGGGGAGCGGGTCGATGCCTTGTCACTGATTGTTCACCGCCAGTCTGCCCAGCACCGCGGACGCGAACTGGCCGCCAAAATGCGCGAGCTGATCCCGCGTCAGATGTTCGATGTGGCAGTGCAGGCTGCAATCGGCGCCAACATTATTGCGCGCGAAACAGTGAAAGCCCTGCGTAAAAATGTGCTGGCAAAATGCTACGGTGGCGATATTACCCGTAAGAAAAAGCTGCTGGAGAAGCAAAAAGCCGGTAAGCGCCGCATGAAACAGGTCGGGAATGTAGAAATTCCGCAGGAGGCATTCCTGGCCATTCTTAAAGTCGAAGATTAAATATAAAGTTCAACACTATGAATTTCGCGCTTTTTATGTTTTCAGCCCTGGTCGTGACCGGGGCAGTATGGCTGCTTGATAAAGTCTGGTTTGCCAAGGGAAGAATTGAAGGCGGCAAGGAGCCCTGGTGGATCGAGTACTCCAAAAGCTTTTTCCCCGTCATCCTCATCGTTTTCCTGCTACGTTCCTTCCTGGTCGAGCCGTTCAAAATTCCGTCCGGCTCCATGATTCCGACTTTGCTGGTGGGGGACTTCATCCTGGTCAACAAGTTTGCCTATGGCATTCGCCTGCCCATCATCGACAAGAAGATTATTCCGATCGGCGAACCGCAACGGGGTGATGTGTTGGTGTTCCACTATCCGCGTGATCCGTCGGTAGACTACATCAAGCGTGTGGTCGGCTTGCCGGGGGATACCATCACCTATCGCAACAAGCGCTTGACCATCAACGGTCAAGCGGTACCGCTGCAAGCCGATGGCAACTATCAATATGTGGAATCCGGTCTCAATTATCTCAATGCCGACAAGTCTCTCGAAAAGCTCGGCCAGCACACCCACACCTTGCTGACAGTACGAGACGACCCGACCTATGAACCGATGCGTGTTGACGACTATCCGGGGCGCGACAATTGCCGTTTCGACGACGACGGTTTCACCTGTAAAATCCCGGCCGGTCAATATTTCATGATGGGCGACAATCGCGACAGGAGTAATGACAGCCGCTATTGGGGCTTTGTGCAGGACAAGCTTATTGTCGGCAAGGCATTCCTGATCTGGTGGAATTTTGATAATCTCGGTCGTATCGGCAAGCGAATCGATTAACAATACCGACGGAGGAGAGCAAATGAAATCCAAACAACAGGGCATGACGCTGATCAGTCTGGTCATCGGCGGTGGTTTGCTGGTTTTTGTCAGCATCATCGTTATGAAAATGGTGCCAAGCTACATTGAGTATTTTGATGTGAAAAAGGTACTCCAAGCCATGCGTCAGGACCCGGCCGTTTCATCCATGCCGCCGGCTGAAATTCGTGCGGCTTTCGATAAACGCGCCGATATCGACAACATCAAGTCGGTGTCGGGCCGAGATTTGACTTTGAATAACGATTCGATTTCAGCTGACTGGGAGGCCAAATCCTATTTGATGGGTAACGTCAGCGTTGTTATGGAGTTCCATGCCTCCACCAAAATCAGTTCGGGACAATAAACTTAATGCTGCATCCCCCTGGAGGTGCGCCGCTTGAACGGCTGCTGGAAAAACTGGGCTATCGCTTCAAGCGGCAGGAGTTGTTGCAGCAAGCTCTGACGCATCGCAGTTTCGGCACGCCACACAACGAGCGGCTCGAGTTTCTGGGGGACAGTGTGCTCAACTGCGTCATCGCCACAGAGCTGTATCGCCGTTTTCCCCGCCTGCCGGAGGGTGATCTCAGCCGCGCCAGAGCCCAATTGGTGAAGCAAGACACCTTGCATGAAGTGGCTCAGACATTGCGGCTTGGCGAATATATCCAGTTGGGCGAAGGCGAGTTGCGCAGCGGCGGACACAGACGCCCATCCATTCTGGCCGACGCAGTTGAAGCCATTATTGGCGCTATTTATCTCGACAAGGATTTTGTCGCTGCGGCAGATGTCGTCGTGCGTCTTTATCAAACCCTGCTGGACGCCATCGATCCGCGCACGCTGGGCAAGGATGCCAAGACTCGCCTGCAGGAATACCTGCAGGCACACAAAAAACCGCTTCCCATTTATTCTGTTATCGAAGTCAGCGGCGAAGCTCATGCTCAGCAGTTTGTCGTTGATTGTTTACTCGAAGCGGATGACCTGCGCGTTTCCGGCACTGGCAGCAGTCGCCGGCAAGCCGAGCAGGAAGCCGCCAAGATTGCCTTTGAGAAATTGACGCAACAGTCATGAGTAAATCCTTTCATACCGGTTTTGTCGCCATCGTCGGACGTCCGAACGTTGGCAAGTCCACCTTGCTGAATCATCTGATCGGCCAGAAGATCAGTATTACCTCGCGCAAAGCCCAGACCACCCGTCACAGGGTAACGGGTATTTTCACGGATGCCGAATCACAGTTCATTTTTGTCGACACCCCGGGGTTCCAGACCGAGTTCCGCTCCGTGCTGAACCGTGCCATGAATCGAGCCGTCACCAGTGCCCTGCAAAATGTGGATGTGGTGGTCTTTGTGATCGAAGCACAGCGTTTCGGACCGCGCGACCAGCAGGTCATGCAGTTGCTGCCGCAAAACCGCCCGGTGATTCTGGCTGTCAACAAAATGGACAAGGTGGAGGATAAAGCCAAATTGATGGCTTTCCTGGCCGACATGCAGGAACGTTTTCCGTTTGCCGCCATTGTGCCGGTCAGTGCCGAAAAAGCCAGAAATTTGGATCAATTAGTCACTGCCATTCGCCCGCACTTGCCGGAAACGCCGGCGATTTATGGTGAAGATGACATTACCGACCGGAATGAACGTTTTCTGGCGGCCGAATTCATTCGCGAGAAGCTCTTTCGACAGCTGGGCGAAGAGGTTCCCTATACCACGGCGGTCGAAATCGAGAAATTCGAGCAGGAAGGCGCGCTGCGCCGTATCCATGCAGCCATCATCGTCGACAAGGCGGCACAAAAAGCCATCGTTATCGGCAAAAACGGTGAAAAAATCAAACGCATTGCTACAGATGCCCGCCTGGAAATGGAAAAGCTGTTCGACGGCAAGGTGTATCTGGAGCTGTGGGTCAAGGTCAAAAGCGGCTGGGCGGACGATGCCCGCGTGGTCAAATCGCTCGGGTACGATGAAAGTTGAGCACCCGCAACAATCTGCGCGAAGCCGAACCCGCCTTCGTTCTGCATAGCTACCCCTATCGCGAAACCAGTCTCATTGTTGAAGTATTCAGCCTGAACCATGGTCGTGTCGCGCTGCTGGCCAAGGGGGCAAAACGGCCGCACTCGGCCGTGCGTGGGTTGCTGATGCCGTTCTTTCCGCTGGAGCTGTCCTGGTCGGGTAAAAATGAACTGAAAACCCTGCACAAGGCCGAATGGCAGGGCGCCATGACGGGTCTCAAAGGAGAGGCCATGATGTGCGGCTTTTACCTCAATGAACTGCTTCTGCGGCTGCTGCCGCGCGAGGACGCCCACCCCGAGCTCTATACCCATTATCTGCAAGCCTTGGCCGAGCTGGCTCAAGGCAAACCCGTTGCACCGGTCCTCCGCCGTTTCGAGAAACGACTATTACAGCAGCTCGGTTACGCGCTGCTGCTGCAGCACGAAGCCGGCAGTCAGCACCCCATCCGGTCGGAGCAGGTGTACCAGTACGACGTAGAGCAGGGCGCCTTGCCGCCCGGAACTGTCGCGAGCAGCGGTCAAAAACGTGTAGAATTGCATGGCAAAACCCTGCTCGATCTCGGGCAGGAAGATTTCTCCGATAGCCGGACCCTGCAACAATGCAAAACGCTTATGCGCGCGGTGCTCGCTTTCCATCTGGGGGAGCAGCCGCTGCATACGCGTCAATTACTGGTGGATCTGCAGCAATTATGATTGAACTCGGCGTAAACATTGACCACGTGGCCACAGTGCGCCAGGCGCGTGGCACGCCTTATCCCAGCCCCGTCGAAGCCGCTCTGGTGGCGGAGAGTGCCGGCGCCGATGCGATTACCCTGCATTTACGCGAGGATCGCCGCCACATCCAGGATCGCGATGTGGAAATCCTGCGCGACTGCCTGAAAACCCGCATGAACCTGGAAATGGCCGTGACCGAAGAAATGCTCGGCATTGCCTGCCGGCTGAAACCGCACGACGTGTGCCTGGTACCCGAACGCCGCCAGGAACTGACCACCGAAGGCGGGCTGGATGTCGCCGGCCAGCTTGGCCGGGTAAAAGACGCCTGTGCCCGCCTGGCTGATGCGGGTGTGCGCGTTTCCCTGTTCATCGATGCCGATCCGGCCCAGCTGGATGCCGCAGCTGCCGCAGGCGCACCGGTGATCGAAATTCATACCGGTCATTATGCCGATCTGACCGACGCAAGCGCACGGGCAGCGGAGCTGCAGCGAATCATCCGCGCCGTTGACCATGGCACGGCGCTGGGGCTCAAAGTCAATGCCGGGCATGGCCTGCATTACCACAACGTGCAGCCGATTGCCGCCATCCCGCAGATTGCCGAACTGAACATCGGTCACGCCATCGTGGCGCAAGCCATTTTTGTCGGCTGGAATGCCGCCGTGGCTGAAATGAAAACCCTGATGCTGGATGCCCGTCGTTGATTTTTGGTATTGGCACCGACATCGTTTCACATGCCCGTATTTGCACCCTATGGGAGAAATACGGCGATCGTCTGGCCGAACGCATTCTGCATCCGCATGAATTGCCCGCCTACCAGGCATCCAAACAGCCGTCGCATCTTTTGGCCAAACGATTCGCCGCCAAGGAAGCGTTCGTCAAAGCCTGCGGCACCGGCATTCGTCCGCCAATGACACTGCGTGCCATTGGCGTCGACCATGACGCTCTCGGCAAACCCCTGTTTTTACTGGATTTGGCTGCTCAGGAGTGGCTGGAACAGCAGGGGGCGGGCCGCATCCACCTCAGCATTACCGACGAGCGTGAGTTCGCCTGCGCTTTTGTCGTCATCGAAGCGAAAGGAAACTAACCATGCTCGGGCCTGTCATGCTGGATATTGCCGGCTGCGAACTCACTGAGGAAGACCGTAACCGCCTGCAACATCCGCTGGTCGGTGGAGTCATTCTGTTTGCCCGCAATTATGCCTCTCCGGCACAGTTGCAAACCCTGACAGAAGAAATTCATGCATTGCGCAACCCGCCGCTGATCATCGCCATTGACCAGGAAGGGGGCAGGGTGCAACGTTGCCGCGCAGGTTTTACTCGTCTGCCACCGATGCGCGCGTTGGGCGAATTGTGGGATACGCACCCGCACAAGGCCAAGCAGCTGGCTGAATTGCTCGGTTTCGTGTTGGCCAGCGAATTGCGCGCCTGCGGCGTCGATTTCAGCTTTACCCCAGTGCTGGACCTGGACTTCGGCAGCAGCACCGTCATCGGTGACCGGGCCTTCCATTCCGACCCGCAAGCGGTGGCCGACCTGGCCCACCAGCTCATTCTGGGTCTCAAGCGCGGCGGCATGGCCAATGTGGGCAAGCATTTCCCCGGTCACGGCTATGTCGTGGCCGACTCGCACATCGACGTACCGGTCGATGAACGCAATTTTGCCGATATCGAAATGCAGGATCTGCTGCCATTCCGGCAGTTGATCGACTACGGTTTGACGGCCATCATGCCGGCACATGTTATCTATCCGGCCGTCGATGACAAACCGGCTGGTTTTTCGCCACGCTGGATCGGGCAGATTCTGCGCCGGGACATGCAGTTTGATGGCGTGGTTTTCAGCGATGATCTGTCCATGGAAGGGGCGCGTGTCGCCGGCGGCATCGTCGACCGGGCTCTGGCAGCCTTGCATGCCGGCTGCGACATGGTGCTCGTGTGCAACAACCCGCAAGCGGCCGATGAACTGCTGCGCGGCTTGCAATGGGATATGCCGGCCGTCAGCCTGTCGCGTCTGATTCGCATGCACGGCATGGGACCGGTGTCCGGCATGGACAAGCTGCGCGAACAGCACGACTACGCCGCAGCGCTGCACGCCATATCCGGTTTGGGCCTGCAATCGGGCGAACTGCCATTGAATGCCTGAGCGTGACTGATGAACAAGCCATTTAACTCTACCTGCAATGAGTGTCCGCGGCTGGCCGGTTTCCTGGCGGATGTAAAAACTCAGCGGCCGGATTATTTTTGTCAGCCTGTGCCGGCGTTTGGCGATGCCGACCCGCAGTTGCTGATCGTCGGCCTGGCGCCCGGTATGCACGGTGCAAACAGGACCGGACGGCCTTTTACCGGCGATTACGCCGGCGTCCTGTTGTATGAAACGCTGCACCGCTTCGGTCTGTCCAACCAATCGGTCTCCGAGCATGCCGCAGATCCGCTACGTTTGACCGGCTGCCGCATTACCAATGCGGTTAAATGCCTGCCGCCGGAAAACAAACCGACACCGGCAGAAATACGTCAGTGCAATCCCTATCTGGCAACGGAAATGGCCGCTTTCGACAAGCTGAAAGCCGTCTTGGCCCTCGGTAGCGTGGCGCACCAATCGGTGCTGCGCGCCCTCGGGCTCAAGCTGAAGGATTATGCATTTGGCCATGCTGCCGTACATGACCTGCCTAACGGTTTGCGGCTGTATGACAGCTATCATTGCAGCCGCTACAATACCCAGACAAAGCGTTTGACAGAACCCATGTTCCACTCCGTCTTTGAACAGATAATCAATGACATGAAAGGATAATTTCATGCCTTACGTCAATATTCGAATTGCCGGCAGCCTGAGCCGGGAACAAAAAAAGCAGATTGCCGCCGAGATCACTGACACCCTCGAACGCATCGCCAATAAACCCAAGTCGTACACCTATATCGCTTTTGACGAACTGCCCGACGAGAACTGGGCAATTGGCGGCGAACTGCTGGATGAAATGGAGTAAGTCGATCGGTGTTTGACGGTACAGAGCTGCTCAAATCCCTGCCCAATCTGCCCGGCGTATACCGCATGCTCGGTGCGGACGACGGCGTGCTGTATGTCGGTAAAGCCAAGAACCTGAAAAAAAGGGTTTCTTCCTACTTTCAGAAAAGCGATCATTCGCCGCGCATCCAGTTGATGCTCAAGCAGGTGGAAAAGGTCGAAACCACGGTGACCCGCTCCGAAGCGGAAGCGCTGCTGCTGGAAAACAACCTCATCAAGGGGCTGAAACCGCGCTACAACATTCTCTTCCGGGATGATAAATCCTACCCTTACGTCATGCTGAGCGGGCATGCCTTTCCGCGCCTGGCTTATTTTCGCGGCACGCCCGACAAAAAGAACCAGTATTTCGGCCCGTTTCCCAACGCCTGGGCCGTGCGGCAAAGCATGCAATTGCTGCAGAAAATTTTCCGCCTGCGCACCTGTGAAGACAGCGTGTTCAACAATCGTTCACGCCCGTGTCTGCTGCATCAGATCAAGCGCTGCAGCGGGCCGTGCGTCAACCTGGTTTCAGCCGAGGAGTATGCCAGGGACGTGCACAATGCCGTGTTGTTTCTCAACGGCCAGGAAAACGAGGTGCTCGACCAACTGACAACCAAAATGCAAGCTGCGGCGGAAACCATGCAGTATGAAGCCGCGGCCGTCTATCGCGACCAGATACAGCACTTGCGGCAGGTGCAGCACAAACAGTTCGTCGAGAGCCGCAATACCGCCCTGGAGGCCGATATCCTCGGTTATGTCAAAGAAAACGGCATGGTGTGCGTCAATCTGGTCATGATCCGGGGTGGACGCCACCTGGGCGACAAGACTTTCTTTCCCGACAATGCCAGCGAAGAGGAGAGCGGCGATGTGCTGTCCGCCTTTATCAGCCAGCATTACCTGGGGCGCGCGGCGCCGGCCCTGATTATTGCCGGTGAATTGAAAGACAGCGAAGTGCTGGAAGAGCTGCTCAGCGCCCACAGTCCCTATCAGGTAAAAATCATCACCCGCACGCAAGGCGAGCGCCGCGTCTGGCTGGAAATGGCGGAACAGAATGCCCGCCTGGCGATTCAGCAAAAAAATGCCGAACGGGGTACACAGGAAAAACGCCTGCAATCCCTGCGCGATGCATTGGCGTTGCCAGACGAAGCCCAGCGCATCGAATGTTTCGATATCAGCCATACGCAAGGGGAAGCCACCGTCGCTTCCTGTGTGGTATACGATCACGGCGCCATGCAGCCGAGCGAATACCGGCGTTATAACATCAGCGACATCACACCCGGTGACGATTACGCCGCCATGAAAGACGTGTTATACCGGCGCTACCAGAAAATTGTGGCCGGCGAGGGCAAACTGCCCGATCTGATCCTGATCGACGGCGGCAAAGGGCAGGTGAACGCCGCTTATGCTATTCTTTCCGAGTTGGGACTCGGCACCCAATCAATGGTGGGGGTCGCCAAAGGGGTAGAGCGCAAGGCCGGCCTGGAAGAACTGGTCTATCCGGAAGGCAGGGGAGAACCGATCAAATTGGGCGGAGAGCATCCGGCACTGCACTTGATCCAGCAGATTCGGGATGAGGCACACCGTTTTGCCATTACCGGCCACCGGGCGAAGCGGGCGAAAAAACGGCTGACGTCGAGCCTGGAGGAAATCGAAGGCGTGGGCGCCAAACGCAGGCAAGCGCTGCTGGCGCGCTTTGGCGGCTTGCGCGGCGTACAGACTGCAAGTGTCGACGACATCAGCCAGGTTGAAGGCATCAGCCTGACGCTGGCAGAGAAAATCTATCAGGCACTGCATTAATCAGGCAAAACAATCTATATACTTGCAACAATCAAGCAGCTCGGCACATTACTCTGGCTATGACCTATAACCTGCCCAACATTCTTACCTGGATGCGGATCGTCCTGATACCGCTGTTTATCGTGCTGTATTATCTGCCGCACGGCTGGATTTCTTCGCAGGACGTCAATTTCTGGGCCACGGCGATTTTTGCCGTTGCCGCCATCACAGATTGGCTGGATGGCTATCTGGCGCGCGCGCTGAACCAGACCTCCGCCTTTGGTGCTTTCCTTGATCCTGTCGCCGACAAACTGATGGTCACCGCCGCGCTGGTTGTGCTGGTTGAATTGGGCAGAGTGGCTGCGCCCATTGCGCTGATTATTATCGGCCGAGAAATCACCATTTCAGCCTTGCGCGAGTGGATGGCAAAAATAGGGCACAGCAAAAGCGTGGCCGTATCGTTTGTTGGCAAAGTCAAAACCACGGCGCAGATGATGGCCATTCTCCTGCTGCTGTATCAGGCACCCGTGCTGGGCATTCCGGTCGCACAGGCCGGACTGGTGCTGATGTATGTCGCCGCCTTCCTTACGCTCTGGTCGATGGGCTACTATATGCGTGCTGCCGCTGCCGCCATCCGCCAGGAATAAGCGGCAATAATTGCCGTGTACCGGGCAGATCCATTATGTGGCGGCAATTTCTGCCAGCCAATTGCTCGCATAACCTCCGTCCACGCTTGTTTTCAGCCATTTTGACATGGTATGCCGATTGCTTATCCGCACGATGTTGTTGTCTTCTCGGGTGCATGTTGGAGCCCGGGAGCCCGGTCAACATTCTTCATAGGAGACAAACATGTCAGTCGTATCAGGCGTACATCATGGCAACATGTACGAAACACTCGGGGGAGTTGCGAAGCAGGCTCGCACCAATGCGCAGAGCTTCCGCCAGGAAATGCAGGACCTGAGCAGCGCGCTGCAATCCGGCGATCTGGCTTTGGCTCAAACCGCATATTCGGCCTTGCAGGCGAGTCTGGATCAATTCAAGTCGTCACCGATTTATCAAAAACTGGAAAGCAGCGGCAAGACATCCGGTGTGCTTTCAAGTGACTTTTCCGCTATCGGTACTGCACTGACTGCCGGCGACATCACCGGCGCCCAGTCCGCTGCACAGCAAATGCAGACAGACATGCAGGCACAGGCCCAACAGGCGCAAAAGAAATTGCACATGGCTTACATGTCTTACATGCTGAATGGTAGCCAGCAGGATACGTCTGCCAGCACCAGTCAGCCGGTTAGCATTTCGGTCTAGGGTAAAAAGAGGCCCATCTGCATGCATGGGCCTTTTGGATATTTCAGCAATTTAACATAATGCACATTATACGAATCTAATAGAGTCTCATATTGAGACTTTCGGGCATAGTGTTACTATGCCTATGCCCTCCGGCGGACCGGCCGGAGAAAATATGCAATCGACCGAGCTATTGTAAATTTGTAAACTACGGCCGAAAAAGCAAGGAAGTTGATCGGAAAAAATAAAAAAGCCCGCCGATTGGCGGGCTTCTGGGCACTTTTTTGGGTGCTTTGACGTGTGCTTGATCTGGTGGGTGATGACGGGATCGAACCGCCGACATTCTGCTTGTAAGGCAGACGCTCTACCATCTGAGCTAATCACCCGAAGCCAGCAATTTAACCATAGAAGGCGCAGCATGTCAAGCTTTGCTGCTGACTGACTCATGCTATATTGTTATACAATTACCTAAAATTGGAGAGCATTGAGTGACAGAGCATCAGGATCGCCAATTCTGGATAAATTTGGCCATCAGCCTGCTTGGCCGCGACGTCATGCTGCAAGGCAAGCCCTATCGTGTTCTCGAACTGCTCGACCACGATCCGGTGAGCCTGGTGCTTGAATGTTGCGTGAAAGCGGCCGGCCGCATTCAGAGCGATCAATACGGCCGGGCCCGCCGGTCAGCCGCCCACATCGCCACTTTGCAGCTGTTTGAGGCCGACGGGCAGTCCCCCAGCGCCGAATGGCTGGCCATTGCAAGGCAGGTGCTGGAAGACTAGCAGAACGCCATTAACAGCGACTGGCCAGATAATCGCGGAAGGCGGCGCCCACTTCAGGATGTTTTTCCGCCAGTTCGATGGTGGCCTTCAGGTAGCCCAACTTACTGCCGCAGTCGTAGCGGATGCCGTCAAATTCATAGGCCAGAACCTGCTGCTCGTGCATCAACCGGGCAATACCATCGGTCAACTGAATTTCACCGCCGGCACCGGCGCCAATTTTCTCCAGATGATCAAAAATACGCGGGGTCAGAATATAGCGACCGACCACCCCGAGCGTCGAAGGGGCTTCCTCCGGTTTGGGCTTTTCCACGATCGCATGAGCCCGCGAAATCCGCTCAGCCATGTGTTGAGCGCTGACGATGCCGTATTGCGAAGTGTGCTCCCGCTCAACGTTTTGCACCCCCAGAATCGAGCAGCCGTAATACTCGTAGGCGGCCGTCATTTGTTTGAGAATGGGGGGCTCGCCGGTAATCAGATCATCGGCCAGCAGGACTGCGAACGGTTCACCGCCGATGACCGGTTTGGCGCACAAAACCGCATGCCCCAAGCCGAGAGCCTGCGGCTGGCGAATGTAGATGCAGGACACGTTGGGAGGAATGATTTCCCGCACCACTTCAAGCATTTTGGTTTTTGCCTTGGATTCCAGCTCGCGTTCCAGTTCGTACGCCGTGTCAAAATGATCTTCAATGGCGCGTTTATGGCGGCCGGTGATGAAAATCAGTTCGGTAATGCCGGCTTCGACAGCCTCTTCCACGGCATATTGAATCAGCGGTTTGTCCACCACGGTCAGCATTTCTTTCGGACTGGCTTTGGTGGCCGGCAAAAAACGCGTGCCCATGCCGGCGACGGGAAAGACCGCTTTAGTAATTTTCTTCATGTTAATCCTGTTGTTTGCTTTGTTCGATCAATGCTATCAGCTGATCCTGATCAATCACGGTAATGCCCAGTTCCAGTGCCTTTTCCAATTTGCTGCCGGCCTCGGCTCCGGCGACCACATAATCGGTTTTTCGCGACACGCTGCCGCTGACCTTGCCCCCCTGCCCCTCTATCAGAGACTTCGCTTCATCCCGGCTCATGCCAGGCAAGGTGCCGGTCAGCACAAATGTTTTGCCGCTCAAATTCGCCTGGGTTGACGACAATTTCTCCACCACCGGCCAGTGTATGCCGGCTGCCAGCAGTTGTCGGATCACTTCCCGATTATGCGGCTCGGCAAGAAATTGCAGAATACTTTGGGCGATCACTTCACCCACTTCAGAAACGGCGGTCAGATCCTCGGCACCGGCCTGCAGCAAATTTTCCAGTGTACCAAAATGGTATGATAAATCCTTTGCCGTTGCTTCTCCGACATTCCGAATCCCCAGGGCATAGATGAAGCTGGGCAAGGTCGCATTCTTGCTTGCCTCGATTGCAGCGAGCAGATTCAGCGCCGACTTTTCCCCCATGCGGTCGAGACTGGCCAGTTGCTCCATAGTCAGCCGGTAGATGTCGGCAGGCGTATGCAGCAATTCGCGTTCGACCAGCTGGTCGACCAGTTTTTCACCCAGGCCCTCGATGTCCATCGCCCGCCGGCTGGCAAAATGCAGCAAAGCCTGTTTGCGCTGCGCCGAACAATACAGCCCGCCGGAGCAGCGCGCGACGGCTTCCTCCGGCGACTTAACAATATGCGAACCGCAAACGGGACATATCGTTGGCATGACAAATGCGCGGGCAGTGGCTGGCCGCTTGTCCGGCACCACTGAAACGACCTCGGGAATGACATCGCCGGCGCGCCTGACCACAACCGTATCGCCAATGTACACATCCTTGCGCCGGACTTCGTCTTCATTGTGCAAGGTGGCATTGGTCACCGTGACCCCGCCGACAAAGACCGGGTTGAGGCGTGCAACCGGCGTGATGGCGCCCGTGCGTCCCACCTGGACGTCGATATCGAGCACTTCGGTCATCGCTTCCTGGGCAGGGAATTTATGCGCAATCGCAAAACGCGGCGCACGGCTGACAAATCCCAGCGTGGTTTGCTGTGCCAGACTGTTGACCTTGTACACCACGCCATCGATGTCAAACGGCAGGCTGTCACGCTGCTCGCCAATCTGACGGTAATACCGCAGCAAGCCCTCGACACCGATGCCCGTGGCACGCAGTTGGGTCAGCGGGAACCCCCAGGCAGCCAGTTGCTCCATCATGGCCGAATGCGTCAACGGCAACGTCACCCCTGCTGCAGTACCCCAGCCGTAGGCAAAAAATGACAGGCGCCGCTGAGCCGTCACGCGCGAATCGAGTTGGCGCAAGGAGCCGGCAGCCGCATTGCGCGGATTGGCAAACGTTTTTTCCCCCTTTTCCCGCTGACTGGCGTTCAGCAACTCGAAATCCTTGCGCAGCATCAGTACTTCGCCGCGCACTTCGAGAAACTCGGGGGGATGTGGCGCATTGAGGCGCAACGGAATGGCATTGACGGTGCGCAGATTCGCCGTGACATTCTCGCCGGTCGAACCATCTCCCCGGGTTGCGCCGGCAACCAGAACGCCCTGTTCGTATACCAGGTTGATGGCCAGCCCGTCGAATTTGGGTTCCATGTTGTACTCGATGGCGTGCGTATCGAGCGTTTCGCGGATGCGGCGGTCGAATGCCTCGATTTCTTCGTCGCTGAAGGCATTATTCAACGACAACATGGGCGCGCGATGGGCAAATTCGCTAAATTCCGGCAGCGGCGGCGCGCCGATACGCTGGGTCGGCGAATCCACTGACTGTAGTTCGGGATATTTCCGTTCCAGTTCGACCAGCTCGGCAAACAGGCGATCATACTCGGCGTCGGGTATCTCCGGCGCATCCAGCACGTAGTAGAGATGGTTGTGCCGATTGAGCTCTTTGTGCAGCGTTTCGGCGCGGCTGAAATCGTCGGGTGAAGCAAACATCGGCCAGGTTCAGCCGAACAGCCGTAAAGCAGTCAAACTGCCAGACGGGATACCTTGTTCATCCATCCGGGCATAAATTTCGCGCAGCTGGGCGCGGATCTTGTCCAGCTCCACCGGTGTAAGCGGCCGGCGGTTATCGTCGACAATACGGGCATGCAACGCTTCGGCCATTTGCTGCGCCAGGGCGATCATCTGTTCAAAACGACGCAGTCCTTTGGGAACTCGCGGCACATCGAACAGCAATGTCAGCCCGTAGCAGCTCATGGCTTTCATGGAATCGGCCGTGAACGGGGCGGCCTCGTCCAGGTTTTGCAGGGAAAAGTGGTGAATACCCTCGTCGTCACGGTAGTGGTAACTCCCGTCTACGGCCAGCTGCATGCCGGCGGACTCAGCCAGGGCGCGGATTTTGGTACCGGGAAAAGGCTTTTCCGTGGCTGCGACAAGGTTGATGCCCAGCAGCACATCCACGTCCACGCAAAACGTGTCCAGCATCTTGGCCCGCTCCAGCACCTGCAGCCGGTCGTCGCAATCGAACACGGCACTGAGGCGCGCAGCAAGATCTTCCACCATGGCATAGAAGAGATTGAGCTGGGTATGGGTGATCTGTCCGCCACGATCGGCCAGCTGGATACCCAGCGCGATCTTTTCGTACATGCCATTGGTGGCGGAGGTAATGAGCTCCCAATTGTGTTCCGTTTTCAGCCAGCCATACCAGTAAACCGGTTTACCCATGTTTTTGGTTTCTTCGCGCGCAGACAGCAAGGCCTTGGCCGGAATGCCGTCTGCCGCAATCATGCTGGCGCGATAATAGACCTGCTCGGTCAGCTCGCCGGGATAGGATAACTGAGCCGCGGCGCGGGATGGCTCAGCCGCAAGCTGTGCCAGGCTTTCGTCCGGCAGTGCTTCCGGCTCGGCGAATACCGCCGCATCGCTCGCCTCATCCTGCGCATCGAAACGCACGACCGGCTCCACCCGTTCATGGGTAACCGGTTCAACCGCCGGATGCTCGACGCGCAGGCCGGCGATGGGCTCTTCAAGCTGATCCGTTTTCGACTCAGCCATCAGAACATCCGGCGTATCGCGCCGGAAACCCTGTTCCGCCTGGCGTCGAAAATTCCTTTCCTGCCAGCGGTTAAAGCCGAAAATGGCAATCAGGACAAGGGCGCCGATAGCAATAAGGCCAAGTTGAAGTTCGCTCATGACGATTCTAAAGATAAATTGAAGTTCTTGTTAAGTGCCATTCTAGCACTATCAGGCGGATGCTTCCGCAAGTCTGACCGCTTCGGCCACATCCACCGCAACAACACGCGAGCAGCCGGATTCCTGCATCGTCACCCCCACCAGATGCTCGGCCATGTACATGGCAATCTTGTTATGGGTGATGAAAAGAAACTGGGTATGTTCCGACATCTTGCTCACCAAATTGGCGTAGCGCTCGGTATTGCTGTCGTCCAGCGGCGCATCCACCTCGTCCAGCAGGCAAAACGGGGCTGGATTGAGCTGGAACATGGCAAACACCAGCGACAGGGCTGTCAATGCCTTCTCGCCGCCGGACAACAGGTGAATACTGCTGTTTTTCTTGCCTGGCGGCTGAGCCATGATCTGCACGCCGGAATCGAGAATCTCCTCGCCCGTCAAGATCAGTTTGGCCTCGCCGCCACCGAACAATTCGGGAAACAATCGCGACAGGTGGCCGTTGACGGTATTGAAGGTTTCCATCAAACGCTCGCGCGTCTCGCGGTCAATGCGGCGGATGGCATCCTCAAGGGTCTGCATCGCCTCGGTCAGGTCGGCCGCCTGCGCCTGCAGATAATGATCCCGCTCTTCGGCGGCTTTCAATTCCTCCAGTGCCGCCAGGTTGACTGCGCCCAGTTCGGTGATGGCCATGTTCAGGCGGGCGATTTCGCTCTGCAGCGTTGCCGCCTTGAGGTTGGCAGGCGCCTCCAGTTCGGCCTCGTTAACGCCCGCAGCCTCCAGGTGTTCGGCGAACTGCTGTTCCAGCAGCCGCGCTTCCTGCGCCTTGAGCTGCATTTCGCTGATTTTGTCGCGCAAAGGCCCCAGCGACTGCTCCACCTGCAAGCGTTCGCGCTCAAGCTCCTGCAGCAGCAGGGTCGCGCTGTCCAGCGCTTCGCGTGCTTTTCGCAGCAGCCCTTCACGCTCTTCACGCCGGCCCAACGCATCCTGCAATGAATCATCCAGCGCTCCATCGTCCTGCCCAAGCGCCTCTTCTTCAAGCATTTCCAGGCGCTCGCGGGCGGACTGAAGAATCTCATCCAAATTCTTAATACGCGACTTCAGATCTATGATTTTACTTATTATTGATCTCTCATCGAATTCCGCCTGCTGAACCTGGCGATCCCGTTCGGTCACCTCGGCCTGGGCTTTGCGGAAAGCGACTTCCATTTCCTGCAAATCGGCTTCGGCCGCATCAAACTCTTCTTGCAGCAGTTCCAGCTGCAGCTGATATTCGCGCGCCTTTTCTTCCGACTCGAGCTGGCCTGAACGTTCTTCTTCCAGTTGCCCTGCCAGGTCGTTCAATTCCGAGTCAATTTGCCCGGCCCGCTGACCGATGCGGTCAGCCTGTTCCTTGTTGCGCACCCATTCGACATGCTGGCGGTGCGCCTCGCGTTGTATTTCCTGGCCTTGCTGGCGCACCTGCTGAATCGTTTCACGCAGCGTTTGCAACTGGCGCGCCGCCTGCTGCTGGGCCTGTTCCAAAGCAGGCAAATCCGCTCGGGCGACGTTGAGCGCATCGTTGAGTTGATCAATTTCACGCTGCCGCGCCAACATGCCGTCATTGGCCGATGGGGCGTACCAATTTACCGAATACCTTGATATGCAATGTCCCTGCGGCGTAACCAGCACATCCCCCTGCTGCAGTTCGGACAGCATTGCCAATGCAGCGTCCAGACTGTCGCAGCAATACACCCCGGTCAGCCAGTCTGCGCAAGCGGCAGGCATGGGTCCGTTGCTGCCCTTGAGTTTTTCACCCAAGGCGACAAATCCGTACTTGGCAGCAAACGTCTCTGCCCTGCCATCGTGCCGAACAAGTGCCAAGTCTGCCGCCTCGCTGCCCATCTGTTGCGCCAGATGGGCCAGATCATCCACCGCCAAAGCTTGCAGGCGGTTGCCAAGCAAGGCCTCCAATGCCACTTCCCAGCCTTCGGCCACCTGGATTTGCTGCCATAGACGGGGCAATTGCTCCAGTCCGAATTGCCGCAACAGGTTTTGCTTGTCCGCCGAGCTGGCGCTGCGCTGCTGCAGATTGTTCAATGCCGCCCAATTTGCTTCCAAACGGGTCATCTCTCCCACCCGTGCGGCTACCGCAGCCTGGGCGGCGCGTGCAGACGCTTCCTGTTCCGCCAGTTTGCCCTCGAGCTGCGTCAGTTCATCGCGCAGCTGTTCCTGCTGCAATTCGAGTTCAGCCAAGGCTTCCTGCTGCAAAGCCAGCTCATCTTCATCGACGCTTTGCAGTCGCGCCGCCTCTTCCTTCAAACGCTCGATGCGCTGTTGCAACTGTATGACGGTGCGGGCCGAATGTTTGCTGTGGCTTTCCTCCAGCTGCCAGCCTTGCTCGGTCTGCGACAACTTTTTCTGCAAAGCCTGCATCCGTTCGCGCTGACCACGCCAGGTCGTCTCGACTTCCGGCAGGCTCAAGCGAGTGTTCTCAGCCAGTTCACGGCAAGCGGCAACGCGTTCCTGCACCTCTGTTTGCGCGCGTTCCAGTTCTGCCAGCAAGGTACGCGCCTGCTGCTGGTTGCGCGTTTCCTGCTCGCAATACTGTTTTTGTTCCTGAATCTGGCTGGCAAGCCTTTGACGGGTAGCCTGCAGGAACTGCATCTGCTGCTCCAGCCGCGCCACCGCCGCGTTGCTTTCGTAGACTGCCGCCTGGGCGGCATGCAGCCCCTGGTTCGCATCGTCGAAAGCGACTCGGGCATTGGATAGACGAGTCTCCACTTCGCGCAGCTGTGCCAGTCTTGCTTCATTGTCGGTGGTCAAATCACGCAGATTCTTTTCCAGCCGTTTGCGATCACGTTCGGCATCGCGTTTGCGGGCAAGCCAAAGGAGAGACTGGCTATGCGACAATTCCGCCTGCAGTTGCTTATATTGGGCGGCGACTTCGGCCTGAGCGCGCAAATGCTCGACTTGCTTGATCAGCTCCTGGCGGATGTCTGCCACCCGTTGCAGGTTTTCATGCGTATCTTCCAGGCGCCCCTGGGTTTCCTTGCGGCGGTCCTTGTAGCGGGAAATGCCCGCCGCCTCCTCCAGATAAAGCCGCAGATCCTCCGGTCGCGCCTCGATGATGCGCGAGATCATGCCCTGCTCGATGATGGCATAGGCGCGCGCGCCCACACCGGTACCGAGAAACAGATCGGTAATGTCCTTGCGTCGGACGGGAAGGTTGTTGATGTAGTAGGTGGAATCGCCATTGCGCTGCAACACGCGACGAACCTGGATTTCGCTGTAGCTGGACCACTGCCCGTGTGCCCGGCCCATGCTGTTATCGAAATTCAGCTCGACGCTGGCGCGCGCAACCGGTTTGCGTGTGCTTGAGCCGCTGAAAATGACGTCCTGCATCGACTCGCCGCGCAGTTGTTTGGCGGAGGACTCCCCCAGCACCCAGCGCACGGCGTCAATCACATTGGATTTGCCGCAGCCATTGGGGCCGACAATGCCGACACGCTGGCCCGGCACCGGGATGGTTACGGGATCGACAAACGACTTGAAGCCAGCCAGTTTTACAGAAGTGAGGCGCAAATTGAAGTCCGCGCGGTGATCCGCGTTTAAGAGCCTTTTATTAGGTATGAAACCTAATAAAATAGGCTCCAGTTAAGTTAAAATGGCATTTTATCGTGTTTCGTGAGACAACTGAATGCCCACCGAACCCAGTAAAGCCCTGGAAACTTTCGAAAACCCCAACCCCGGCCGCGATTACCACATCCATATGGAAATCCCGGAGTTCACCTGCCTGTGCCCGAAGACCGGCCAGCCTGATTTTGCCACACTCTACCTGGATTACATTGCCGATCAGAGCTGCGTGGAACTGAAGAGCCTCAAGCTGTATATCTGGTCCTTCCGCAACGAAGGCGGCTTCCATGAAGCGGTGACCAACAAAATTCTTGACGACCTGGTTGCCGTTACCCAACCGCGTTACATGCGCTTGACTGCAAAATTCTACGTGCGCGGGGGCATTTTCACCAATGTCGTGGCCGATTACCGCAAACCGGGCTGGCAACCGCAAGCGCGTGTTGATCTGATGCAATTCGAGCATCAGTCCAACTTCCGCGGATAAAATCGTTTGTATTATCTGGGGATCGATTTCGGCACTTCAGGCGCACGTGCCTGTGTCATCGATCCCGCCGGTCAGGTCGTATCCGAGCGGCAAGTGCGGCACCCTGCCGTTGCCGACGCCATGTTGCCGCAGAGCTGGCTTGCCACCCTGCAGCAACTTATTCTGGCCATCCCGGCAGAGGTTCGTGGCCAAATTGCCGCTTTGGCGATAGATGGCACATCCAGCACCGTCCTGCTGTGCGATAAGCGACTCGAGCCCGTGCTTGCCCCTCTGTGGTATCACGATACCCGCGCGCAGACCGAAGTGGCCGCAATTGTCGCCAGGGCCGGCAAACACTTCACGGCATCCGCCACCTCCAGCTTGGCGAAATTGCTGTGGCTACGCAAACAGCCGGGCAGCGAAGGCGCTCACATACTGCTGCACCAATCGGACTGGTTGAGTGCCCGGTTATGCGGCATTGCCGTTTCCGATTATCACAATGCGCTGAAATTGGCTTATGACCCGGAACAGAGTGCCTACCCGGATTGGCTGTTGGCCTTACCCGAATCCGCCCTGCTTCCCCCGGTGACCGAACCGGGCAGCCTCGTTGCACCCGTGACAGACACAGCAAGCCGGCAACTGGGGCTGCCATCCAGCTGTTTGGTACGGGCCGGCACGACAGACAGCCTGGCGGCAACCATGGCTGCCGGACCGCTGCAAGAAGGTGAAGGCGTCACCTCGCTGGGCTCCACCCTCGCATTGAAACTGCTCAGCCCCAGTCGCATCGAAGACGGCCAATGCGGCGTTTACAGCCACAAATACGGCCATAACTGGCTGGTCGGAGGCGCGTCCAATACCGGCGGCGCCGTTCTGGCGCATTATTTCGACAGCGATGATTTACAAGCTCTGAGCGAACGAATCAATCCAGATATTTCCAGCCCACTCGATTACTATCCGTTGTTACGCAAAGGCGAACGCTTTCCTACCAACGACCCTCAGCTTGAGCCGCGCATAACGCCCATTCCGGACTCGCCGGTCGAGTTTCTTCACGGGCTTCTGGAAGGCATTGCGCGCATCGAAGCAAGCGGATATCACTTGTTTGCCAAGCTGGGAGCACCTACATTGAAGCATGTGGTGTCAACCGGCGGCGGCAGCTACAATCGGGTTTACCGCCGGATTCGCCAACGCATTCTCGGCGTACCGGTTACACGGGCCATTCACACAGAGGCCGCCTATGGCACAGCCCTGTTGGCTGCAGATAAAATTTGGGGGCAGACATGACAGCGGAACAACAAACCATTCGTGTCAATATCGAGGCCGGCATCCGCTGGAAACCGGCTGGCGAATGGCCTATCAACGAGTTTCCGCGCTGGATGTGGCGCAATGCCGTTATTCTGCGGGCATTGAACACGCTGGAAAGCAGCGCCGAACGTGAGTCAGACATTGCCGACCCGCACCAGCGCCAGATCGAACGACTGGAGGCCAAAATCGACATGGCTGTCAGCATGCTTGCCCAGCTGCTCGATACCCAGGGCAGTTGGCCGCACATGCAATCCTGCCAATTGTTCGCCAAGGGCCTGGTTACAAACACCGGGTTGAAGCTGGACGAAGGCGCTCACGGCATCATCGAGCTGTTTCTTGACCACCGCTTGCCTCAGCCTTTGGTTTTGCCGGCGGTGGTGACAAGCTGCCATTCTCACGAGGGAAACCATTTCCGCATTCATTTCGACTGGTTCGGTTTGGATGAACACGCCACGGAATGGCTTGAGCGAACGGTCTTCCGGCTGCACCGCCGCGAAATTCAAATGCAACGCCAGGGTAAGCCGGGCTAATTTTCATCCCACCGGCGGCCAATTATTTGCCGCGAGTTAAGTGTTTTTGCAATTCCATCAGCAAAAACACCATACCGCCCATCAGTGCGCCGCTTGCCAATAGCAGCAAAGGCGGCGGCGCCAAATCAAATGCCCGCGCCAGCAACGGACTGTACAGCAAGGCACCTTGCGCCAGCAGCAATACGGCGATTGAAGGCCAGATCGCAGGATTGCCGACCAGCACTTTGCGCGTCATGCCACTGCCGCTCAAACGCATGTTGAACATGAGGGCAATTTGACCGAACACCAGCGTCGTGACAGTTGCGCCGCGAATTCCGGCCAAATCGACTTCCATTGCGGTGCCGATCTCGAATATGACAAATGTCATGAGCGTCAGCAGCAGCGCAGCAAATCCAATGCGCGTCAATGCCTGGCGAGTGAGCATGGGATCATTGCGTCCCCGCGGCATCCTTCGCATCAAATCCGTCTCGGGCGGTTCAAATGCAAACGCCAACCCCAGGCAAACAGCGATGACCAGATTCACCCACAGAATCTGCAAAGGGGTAACGGGCATGATATGCCCGATAAACAGACCGAAAATCACCACCAAACTCTGGCCGGCATTGGTCTGCAGGGAAAAATGCACGGCTTTGGATAAATTGGCATAAATGGTTCTGCCCACCTCGACGGCTTGCTCAATCGTGGCAAAATTGTCGTCCGCCAAGATCATTTTTGACGCCTCACGCGCCGCTGCCGTGCCTTGCAGCGCCATTGCGATGCCAATATCGGCGGCGGCGAGTGCCGGCGCATCGTTCACTCCGTCCCCCGTCATGGCCACGGTCAGTCCCGCCTGCTGCAATACGCTGACCAGCCGCAGCTTGTGCTCTGGACTCATACGGGCGAACACATCGGTATCCTGCACGCGCCGTTGCAATACCTTATCGTCTATCGCATCGATCTCGGGTCCCGTGATGACCTCGCCATTGGCGGCAAGACCCAACTCTCGAGCGATGGCGAGAGCCGTTTGCGGATGATCGCCCGTCATCATTTTGACCCGAATGCCGGCCTCGATGCAGCGGGCAACGGCTTGCTGCGCTTCCGGTCTCAAGGGGTCTTTTAGCCCGACCAGTCCAAGCAAAGTCAGACCGTTTTGCACATCTGCCAGGCTGAGTGCATCGATTTGCCGCTCCAGCGGTTTGAATGCCAAGGCGAGCACTCGCATGCCGGCGCTGGAGAATTCATTCAGCCGCGCTTCCCAATAGTGCCGGTCAAGTGTTGCGCCTGCTCCATTTTGCAGCTGCCACATGCAGTTCGACAGCACATGCTCCGGTGCTCCCTTGATGTAAATGAACTCATGACCGTTGTGGTCGTGATGCAACGTCGCCATGAGTGGATAACTTGAGTCAAAAGGAATCAGATCCTTGCGCGGGTACTGACCATCCAGCACTGTGTGATCAACGCCCGCCCGCCCGGCAAATGCCAGCAGCGCCGCCTCGGTCGGATCGCCTTCAAGGTGCCAGTTCTGGCCATCGAACAGCAGATTGGCGTCATTGCATAAGGTGGCGGCGCGAGCAATTTCTTCCAGTTCATCGAACAGCGTCAATGGGTTCAAGCCGTGTTGTTGGTAAATTCTGCCTGCCGGGGCATACCCCGCCCCTTCAATGCGGAATAAACCGTCCGCTATGGCGGCGCAAACCACTGTCATACGATTCTGGGTCAGCGTGCCGGTTTTGTCCGTGCATATCACGTTAACGGCCCCCAGCGTTTCCACCGCCGGCAACTCGCGGATGATGGCGCGGTGACGAGCCATCCGGTGCACACCCAGAGCCAGCGTAATGGTCAGTACCGCCGGCAGCCCTTCCGGTATGGCCGCCACCGCCATGGCAACCGCCGCCTGGAATGTATCGGTCATGGGCAGCTGCAGAATGCTCCAGGCCGCCAACATCAACAAAGCGGACAGGATGAGGATGAACCAGGACAAGGTACTGGCCAAGCGGTCCATCTGCGCCAGCAGCGGAGTGGTTGGCGGTTTTGTCGCCGCCACCAGAGTGGAAATGCCGCCCAGTTCTGTCGCTGCGCCAGTCTCGACGACCAGCCCCTCCCCCTGACCGGCAACCAACAGCGTGCCGGCAAAAAGCATGTTGTGGCGTTCCGCCAGCGATGTTGCGGGTGCCAGCACCGCGTCATACTTGTCGACTGGCACTGATTCGCCCGTCAGGGCGGACTCGTCGGCTCGCAAGCCGCGCCCGGCCAGAAGACGCAGATCCGCCGGCAAACGGTCGCCGGCCTGCAGCACCACCCTGTCACCGGGCACCAGCTCCTCAACCGCTATCAGTTTGTGGCTGCCATCGCGTATGACGGTGCATTGCTGTGCCACCAGGGATTTGATTGAAGCCAGGGCCGCTTCGGCCCGGTCCTCGTAAATGAAGCCCAGCACCACATTGGCCAGCAGAACCGCCAGAATCACCAGGGCATCGCCCCATTTGCCGAGCAGCAGGCTCACCAGGGCGGCGGCCAACAGCACATACAGCAAGGGGCTGGCGAATTGGCGCAGAAAACGCCTGACCATGCCTGGCCGCCGCGCTTCTGGCAAACGGTTGGGCCCTACCCGGAGCAGGCGTTCAGCCGCCTCCGCGGCACTGAGCCCAGCGGCTTCCGACTGCAATATTTGCTTGCCGGCGGCCGTATCCAGCGCATGCCACTGTTGCGCCTTCATGTGGCGTTGCCACCTGGCAGCCAGCTGTCTGCCGGCTTGGCGAAAATGACCTCGATTTCCTCCACGATGGCTTCCTGCTGCAGGCGATTGATTTGCGCTTTGAGGCTGTCGGATGACTCGTCAAGCTGCCCAATCGCCCCCTCCATCTGCCTCAGAATTCGATGAAAATTCAATTTCAATCCCCTGTCTGAACAAACTCCAAAGCATTGTCGTCCGGGTCGCGGCAAAACAACGCCGGCCGCCCGGAACGGCTCAGGGTATAGCTCACACCGGCCTGGTCCAGCTTGCGGCACAACGCATCGAGACTGTCCACGCCAAGCGCAATATGGCGGTCACGCCCGCCGTGTGCCGGCCGATGCAGTCCTGCTTCCGGATTGGGCAGGCACAGAATGTGAAGCTGTTGATTTCCGCCCAACTCATACCACACACCGGCAAAACTCATTGCGGGACGATGTGGACTGAGGGGCAAATCCAACACCCCCTCATAGAACGCTTTTGTTCTATCAATATTTGTTGATATTACAGACACATGCAAAATATTTTTAATGTTCATTATCACAACTATCCAGATGACCGGAAAAAAGGCTGGCGGCAATGATCATACTCCCCCCCAGCCATTCCCTCAGGCTCAATGTCTCATGCGCCAGAAAAAAAGCGGTGATGGCGGCAAACACCAGCTCAGACAACAAAATAATAATCGACTGATTGGCCGGCAAGCGTGACAGACCATACTGCACAGCCAGCGTGACAAGAAACAGCACCGCGCCGATCATCGCGATCAGCCCCCAGCCGGCAAGCGGCAAAGTGGACAGCGAAGGAATGCCATCCCTGTCAAACAGAAGCGGCACCCCCGACAGCAGCACAACGCCCAGCCAAATGGCCAGCGATTTGGCCGCGATAGTCAGTGCGGCGGCATAACGCGACAGCACGTTGCTGAGTGCGAACATCATGCCGGCAGAAAGACCGATCCATTCCGCCTTCACGGACGGCAATGGCATCCCCAGTTCAGGCCGCCACAACATCACAAGCGCCCCAGCCAGAGACAACGAAATGATCAGCCAACCTTTACCCGTCAGTTGTTCCTGCAACAGCAGTCGGGAAAAAAGCACTGTCCACAGCGGCGCAAGATAAAATAGCAGCAGAACGCGCATGACCTGACCGTCGAGCATGGCCAGAACGTAGCCCAGGTTGGTCCATCCCGCCACAACGGCAATCGCCAGCACCAGCACAGGGTGGGCGCACAGGCCGTCAAGATGCTTGCGGTAAAGGACTGCTCCCAGCACAAGCGGGATACTATAGGTCAAAAGCGAAGATAACACACCGCCAATCCCGGCGGCATCGAGCAGACGATAGGGATACCAGATAACGCCCCAGACAAAGGCGCCGAAGGTGAGTCCTAAAATGGCGGTGAGTTTTGTTGGCATACCTGAGGATGCTTTATAATTCCTGTTTTATTTTTCCGATCGCCTCTGATGAATCCGCGCCTCGATCTGTTGCACCCCTACCCGTTCCAGAAACTGCGTGAATTGTTTGCCGGCCTGACCCCTAACCCGGCATTGAGCCACATCAATCTCTCGATCGGCGAACCGAAACACGCCACACCCGCTTTCATCGGCACGGCATTGGCCGACAATTTCAAGGGACTTGCCAGTTATCCGGTGACGCAAGGCAACCCCTCTTTGCGCCAGGCCATTGCAGCGTGGCTGCAACAGCGATACACGCTGCCCCCGCTGGATGCCGAAAAACAGATCATACCGGTAAACGGCAGTCGGGAAGCCCTGTTTGCCTTTGCCCAGGCCGTGATCGATCCCACCCGGCCGGCTCCGATTGTGCTCTCGCCCAACCCCTTTTACCAGATTTATGAGGGCGCCGCATTACTGGCCGGAGCAGAACCCTACTATCTGAACACGCTGCCAGAAAACCGCTTCCGTCTCGACCTGGCAGGCGTCCCCGAATCCGTCTGGCAACGCACCCAGCTGATGTACGTCTGCTCACCGGGCAATCCGACCGGCGCTGTTTTTGGCCTGGCGGAGTGGCGTGAGCTGTTCGACTATTCCCGCCGTTACGGCTTCGTCATCGCCAGCGACGAATGTTACTCGGAAATTTATTTTGACGCCGACCAGGCGCCGCTCGGCGCGTTGCAAGCCGCGCAGCAGCTTGGCCTGCCGGACTATGATCGGCTGGTGGTTTTCTCCAGTTTATCCAAGCGCTCCAATGTTCCGGGCATGCGCTCCGGTTTCGTGGCCGGCAATGCCGCCATTTTGCAAAAATTCCTGCTCTACCGCACCTATCACGGCTGCGCCATGAACCCGGCGGTACAGGCAGCCAGCGAAGCCGCCTGGAATGATGAAACACATGTGCAGGAAAATCGCCGCTTGTACAAAGAAAAATTTGCCGCGGTCATCCCCATTCTGGCGCAGGCTATGCCGGCCGAAATGCCGGATGCCGCTTTTTACCTGTGGGTGCGTACCCCCATCGACGATACCGTTTTCGCGCAAATGCTCTATCGCGATTATAATGTCACGGTTTTGCCCGGCAGCTACCTGGCCCGTGAAGCGCACGGAGTCAACCCTGGGGCCGGCTTCATCCGCATTGCCCTGGTGGCGGAGCTGAACGAATGCCTTGAAGCGGCACAGCGCATCGTCGCCTGTGCGCAGAGTTTGAAATAATCACTGAAGGAACAAGCATGCAAGAACTGCAAACCATGATCGAAGACGCGTTTGAGCGTCGTGCCGACATCAACCCGCGTAATGCCGATGCCAAGCTGAAGGATGGCATCGCTCATGTGCTTGACATGCTGGACCGCGGCGAAATCCGCGTTGCGGAAAAAATCGACGGCCAATGGGTCACCAACCAATGGGTCAAGAAGGCTGTGCTGCTGTCGTTCCGCCTGGAAGACAATGCCTTCATCAAGGGCGGTTTCACCAATTATTTCGACAAGGTCCCCTCCAAGTTCGCCGATTACAACTCCAAGGATTTCCGCGAAGGCGGCTTTCGCGTTGTTCCCCCCGCTGCAGCCCGCCGCGGTTCCTTTATCGCCAAAAATGTCGTGCTGATGCCTTCTTACGTCAACATCGGCGCTTACGTTGACGAAGGCACCATGGTTGATACCTGGGCCACCGTGGGCTCCTGCGCCCAGATCGGCAAAAACGTACACCTGTCCGGCGGTGTGGGTATCGGCGGCGTGCTGGAACCGGTACAGGCCAATCCGACCATCATCGGCGACAACTGTTTCATCGGCGCCCGCTCGGAAGTGGTTGAAGGCGTGATCGTGGAAGACAACTGCGTCATTTCTATGGGCGTTTATATCGGCCAATCCACCAAGATTTATGACCGCGAAACGGGTGAGATCATGTACGGTCGCGTGCCTGCCGGCTCCGTCGTCGTGTCCGGCAACCTGCCGTCCAAGGACGGCAGCTACAGCCTCTACTGCGCCGTCATCGTCAAGAAAGTCGATGAAAAAACGCGCTCCAAGGTCGGCATTAACGAGCTGCTGCGGGGAATTTGACCAGCACAGTACCCGAAAATTCAGAACGCGGTTTTCGGTGAAGTAACATGGACAAAATCCATGTTAAGCTGCATAGCAGCGGCCGGAGCCACAAGACGCGCAGCAAGGTAGGAATCAACGAACTGTTGCGCGGCATCTAACAGCGATAACCCATTTTCGCACAACTCTGTTTCGGCATGCCATCTCTCCAACGGCATGCCGATTTCATTTTTACTCCTTCCTCGCAGACCGGACACCTCACCCCGGTCTCTCTAGTTTATCCCAAACCCTGTTTGATCATCCATTGCGTGAGTTAATGTGCTACTTATAATTGAAATATTGATGTGCAATCTGCGTTCACCGGACAATTCATTACATTGGACAAATGTGGCGTTCTTGTCCAAACTTAAACAGTTAACATCTGTTCATTATTTTTGCAACGGCAGGCTTTGTTTGGCTTAATAGAACTCAATCACACATGCACCGAACACTTCGCTACCTGCTACTGCCCCCCTTGCTGGGATTGATGGCCTCTTGCCATCAGTCCCCGCCGCCGATTCCACCGGTCAGCGAGAGCAAGGAACTGGTTGTAGTCACGCGCTATGGACCCACCTCCTATCGTAAGGATGCGAATGGTGAACAATCCGGTATCGAATACGACCTGGCCTCGCTTTTTGCCGAATATATCCATGCAAAACTGCGCATCGTCGTGGCGGATCGTTTCAGCGATATCATTCCCGCACTGGTCAACCATCAGGTGCATTTGGCTGCTGCCGGTCTGACCATCACTCCCCAACGGCAGAGCCAAATATTCTATGGCCCCGCTTACCAAACGGTAACCGAGCAGGCTGCCTATAACGCGGACACCACGGAACCCATTCACACGATTTCCGACCTGATCGGCAAGCGCATCGAAGTCGTGGCGGGCAGCAGTTACGTGGAACACCTGAAAGCATTAAAACAGAAATACCCTGCACTCCAATGGATCGAAAAACCCAAGCTGGAAACCGAAGACCTGCTGGCCCGCCTGGACAGCGGCGAGACGGATGTGGTGATTGCCGACTCCCACATCATCAAACTCACGCAAAACTATTTCCCCAACATTGCCGCCGGCGTTGCCATTGCGGGAGATGAAGAACTGGCTTGGGCCTTCCCCAAAGACACCGACCCTCAGTTGATGATGCAAGCCCATAATTTTTTCAAGCAGATCAAGCAGGATGGCACCTTAAAACGTTTGCTGGATCGTTACTATGGGCACATAGCCCGCCTTTCCCGCGAGGATCGGGAGGCTTTTTTGCGCGCCATCAATCTTGATTTGCCGAAGTTCAGGAAATACTTCCAGGAGGCGCAGGAATACACCGATGTGGACTGGCGCTTCCTGGCTGCGATCGGCTACCAGGAATCGCACTGGGACCCCTTTGCCACCTCCCCTACAGGAGTGCGCGGATTGATGATGCTCACGGAAGATACGGCGGACCACATGGGGGTCACTGACAGGCTGGACCCAAAACAGAGCATCGTGGCCGGCGCCAAATATTTCGTCATGATGCGCGATGCCCTGCCCAATGATATTGCCGAACCGGACCGCAGCTGGCTGGCGCTGGCCTCATACAATACCGGCATGGGACATCTGGAAGACGCCCGGGTGCTGGCGGATCGACTGAAAATGGACCCGGACTCCTGGACCGATCTCAAGAAGACCCTACCCATGCTAAGCCGGCCGCAATACGCCAGCCAGGTTAAGCATGGCTATGCGCGTGGCGGAGAGTCGGTCATCTTTGCAGAAAACATCCGCAACTACTACGACATCCTCATGCGCTTCGAGAAACCCTACACGCCGCTGTTCACACCATTGGGCGACAAAAACAAATACCGTCTGGGCCAAGGTCGAACGGACAAGACAGCGCACGCAGGCTAGCTCAACCCGTCTGCGCCCCAAACCGTCAGCAGGCGGGCTTGATAACCTCTACCCCACCCATATACGCTTGCAGGGCTTGCGGAATCATCACGCTGCCATCTGCCTGCCTTGGACGATTTTGGCTCCGGCACGCTGCGCTTAACTTGCTGCGCAAGTTAGCCTGCGCCGAAACCGTCAGCAGGCGGGCTTGATAGCCTCTACCCCGCCCATATACGCTTGCAGGGCTTTCGGAATCATCACGCTGCCATCTGCCTGCTGATGGTTTTCCAGAATGGCGACCAGGGTGCGGCCTACGGCGAGGCCGGAGCCGTTGAGGGTGTGCAGCAGTTCGTTCTTGCCCTGGGCGTTCTTGAAGCGGGCCATCATGCGGCGGGCCTGGAATGCCTCGAAATTGGAACAAGAGGAGATTTCCCGGTAAGTATTCTGTGCCGGCAGCCAAACCTCGATGTCGTAGGTTTTCGCGGCGGAAAAACCCATATCGCCGGTACACAAAGTCACCACGCGGTACGGCAACTCCAGTTTCTGCAAAATGGCCTCGGCATGGCCAAGCAGTTCATCCAGCGTGGTGTAGGAGTCATCCGGATGCACCATTTGCACCAGTTCGACCTTGTCAAACTGGTGCTGGCGAATCATGCCGCGCGTATCACGGCCGTAGGAACCGGCTTCCGAGCGGAAACACGGGGTGTGAGCCACAAAACGCAGCGGCAAATCGTCTGCCCGTACTATTTCGTCGCGCAGCATGTTGGTAACCGGCACTTCCGCCGTCGGGATCAGATACAGCTTGTCGTGCTCGCCGTGCGGCACGCTGAACAGATCTGCCTCGAACTTGGGCAGCTGGCCGGTACCTTGCATCGAGGCGGCATTCACCAGATACGGCGTATACACTTCGGTGTAACCGTGTTCGCGCGTATGCACGTCCAGCATGAATTGCGCCAAAGCGCGATGCAGGCGGGCCATATCGCCCTTCAGCACGGAGAAACGGGCGCCCGACAATTTGCTGCCGGTCTCGAAATCCAGCCCCAGCGGCGCGCCGACATCCACATGGTCCTTCACCGCAAAATCGAAGCGGCGCGGTGTGCCTACCTTACGCAGCTCGATATTGGCGGTTTCATCCTTGCCTGCCGGAACACTCTCGTGCGGCAGATTGGGAATGCCCAACATGAACTGCTGCAGCTCTTCCTGCAGCACAGCCAGGCGCTCCTCGGCGGCTTTCAGTTCTTCACCCAGCCCGGCCACTTCGGCCATAATGGCGGACACATCCTCTCCCTTGGCTTTGGCGGCGCCAATTGCCTTGGAGGTTTGGTTGCGTTTCGCCTGCAGGTCCTGGGTACGCGTTTGCAATGTCTTGCGTTCGTTTTCCAGCGCCTCGAACTTTCCCGTATCAAGCACGAACTTACGTTGCAACAAAGCTGCAGCAACACTTTGCAAATCTTTTCTAAGAGTCTGAATATCTAACATAATCCACCATTACTTTTTATTGGCCGCGCGATCCAGCGACCGCAGGTATGCCATACGTTCTGCAATTTTTCCTTCCAGTCCGCGCGGTGTCGGCTGGTAAAAAATCTGCTCCGTCATCCCGTCCGGCAGATACTGTTCGCCGGCCGCATAGGCTTCCGGTTCGTCATGCGCATAACGGTATGCCTTGCCGTAGCCCATTTCCTTCATCAGCTTGGTCGGCGCATTACGCAAGTGTACGGGCACAGGGCGCGACTTGTCCTGCTTGATCCAGCCACGGACGGTATTATACGCCACATACACGGCATTGCTCTTGGCCGCGACGGCCAGATAAACGGCTGCCTGCGCCAACGCCAGCTCGCCTTCCGGGCTGCCGAGCCGTTCATAACTGGCGCAGGCGTCCAGCGTCATTGTCAGCGCGCGCGGATCGGCCAGCCCGATATCTTCGCTGGCCATGCGCACCAGCCTGCGGCCAAGGTAAAGCGGGTCGGCTCCGCCGTCGAGCATCCGCACCAACCAGTAAAGCGCCCCATCGGGATTGGAGCCGCGCACGGATTTGTGCAAAGCGGAAATCTGGTCGTAAAACTCGTCGCCCCCCTTATCGAACCGGCGCGACTGGCGCGCAAGCACTGCGGAAACGAACTCGGCTGAAACCTTTTGCTCATCCCGGGTTGTGGCGGCCGTGTGCACCTGCTCCAGCAGATTGAACAGGCGGCGCGCATCTCCATCGGCATAAGACACCAGCAGCTCGGCGGCGTCCTTGTCTATCAGCAGCGACAAATGCACTGCAGCCCGCTCGACCAGCTGCAGCAAATCGGCGTCATCCAGCGGCTGCAGACGATAAACCTGTGCGCGGGACAGCAAGGCGCTGTTGACCTCGAATGAGGGATTCTCGGTGGTCGCCCCGACGAAGGTCACCAAGCCCTGCTCCACATAGGGCAGGAAGGCATCCTGTTGCGCCTTGTTGAAACGGTGCACTTCGTCGACGAACAGAATGGTATGCCGGCCTTGCGATTGATGCATCTGCGCCTGGGCTACGGCATCGCGTATGTCTTTTACACCGGAGAATACGGCTGAAAGAGGAATGAACTCGGCATCGAAATGCTGCGCCATCAGTCTGGCCAGCGTGGTTTTACCCACCCCCGGCGGGCCCCACAGAATCAGCGAATGCAGCTTGCCTGAAGCAAATGCGATGTGCAGCGGCATGCCCTCGCCCAGCAGATGCCGCTGTCCGACAAACTCACCGAGTGTTCGCGGACGCAGCTGCTCCGCCAGGGGGATGTGACCGGCTGGGATATCGTCAAACAGGGAATTCTGACTGGACATGGGTGCCGCTCATTCACCCACCACATCGGCGCCGGCAGGCGGGGTAAAACTGAACAATTTGCTGTCCTGCTTTGCCGGCATGGTCGTCTTGCCGAATGTCAGATAAGTCGTCTGACCGAAATTATCGAACAGTCTCATGGCAACCACCTTGCCTTTTTCCAGACCCAGCTGAACCTTGCTGAAACCGGCGTCCTGTGATTTCGGGCTGGCAGCCACCCAGCTCAGACCGTCTTTTTCGCCGCTGTCGCGCAGCACGAATTGCTGCTCCAACGTACCCTCACCCGCCAGCAAGGCTGCCGGCGAGCTGCCCAGGGCATTACCCATTTTACGCACGGTGACCTGATTGAGATCCGGGTCGAACAGCCATACCCGTTCTCCATCGCCCACGATCAACTGGTCAAACGGCTGCTGCACGACCCAGCGGAATTTTCCCGGCCGAGAGATGGCAAACCACCCGCTGCTTTGCTGCACGATATGCCCGTTCTTGTCATATACCGTCTGGTTGAATTCGCCTTTCAGACGCGGGGTACTGTTCAAAAATGTTTTCAATGCTTCCACGTTGCCCGCCTGGGCCAGCCCGGCCCATAAAAGCACGCAAAGAAACACGATTTTTTTCAGCATTATTCCTCACCTCGTGACGGTACCAGCACTTCGCGATTGCCATTGCTTTGCATGGGTGACACGAGCCCGGCATTTTCCATTTGTTCAATCAATCTGGCCGCGCGGTTGTAACCGATGCGCAACTGCCGCTGCACCAGGGAAATGGATGCGCGGCGCGATTTCAGCACCACGTTGACAGCTTCGTCATACAGCGGATCGGCCTCGGCATCGCTGTCGCCGCCGCCGAATCCCTCTTCAGAGGAAACCTCGGGATTATCCAAGATGCCTTCGACATAATTCGGTTGACCCATTTGCTTAAGGTGTTCAACCACCCGGTGCACCTCGTCATCGGAAACGAAAGCGCCGTGTACACGTTGCGGCAAGCCCGTGCCGGGCGGCAGATAAAGCATGTCACCCTGCCCCAGCAAAGCTTCCGCCCCCATCTGATCCAGAATGGTACGGGAGTCGATTTTGCTGGACACCTGGAAAGCGATACGAGTGGGTATGTTCGCCTTGATCAAACCGGTGATCACATCGACCGATGGACGCTGAGTTGCCAGGATCAAATGAATTCCCGAGGCGCGCGCCTTTTGTGCCAGACGGGCGATCAATTCCTCCACCTTCTTGCCTGCGACCATCATGAGGTCGGCAAGTTCGTCGATGATGACCACGATGAACGGCAGCTCCTCGAGCGGCTCCGGGTTTTCCGGTGTCAAAGAGAACGGATTCTTCAGGCGCTCGCCCGCCTTTTCGGCTTCTTTCAGCTTCTGATTGAAACCGCTGATATTGCGCACGCCCAGGGCGGCCATCAGGCGGTAGCGCTTCTCCATTTCCGCCACGCACCAGGAAAGCGCATAGGCAGCCTGCTTCATATCCGTCACCACGGGGGCGAGCAGATGCGGAATCCCTTCATAAACAGAAAGTTCCAGCATCTTTGGATCGACCAGGATCAGTCGCACGTCTGCCGGCGATGACTTGTACAGCAGACTGAGAATCATGGCGTTGATGGCCACCGATTTGCCCGAACCGGTCGTGCCGGCGACCAGCACATGCGGCATTTTGGCCAGGTCGGCCACAATGGGATTGCCGCTGATGTCCTTGCCCATGGCCATGGTCAATGGCGAGACATTGTCGTTGTACACGCGCGACCCGACAATCTCCGTCAGCCGCACGATCTGGCGTTTGGGGTTGGGAATTTCCAGGCCCATGCAGGATTTGCCCGGAATGGTTTCCACCACACGAATACTGACCACGGACATGGCCCGCGCCAGATCGCGCACGAGATTGACGATCTGGCTGCCCTTCACACCGATGGCGGGTTCGATTTCGTAACGGGTAATCACCGGCCCCGGATGGGCCGACAGGACTTTCACCTCCACGCCAAAATCCAGCAGCTTGCGCTCGATCAGGCGTGAATTGAATTCCAGTGTTTCGGCGCTTACCAGTTCAACGGCGGCGTCCGCCGGGTCCAGCAAACTGAGCGGCGGCAACGGGGAGTCAGGCATGTCGGCAAACAAGGGAACCTGCCTTTCCTTATCCACGCGCTCGGACTGCTCAACCTCCACCACGGGCATTTCGATTTTGATCGGCTCGTGTTCGACAATGCGACGGCGCTCTTCCGAAACGACTTCCTCGCGCTGCTGCTGGGCGATTTCC
Source organism: Pseudomonadota bacterium (assembly GCA_021851875.1). Taxonomy (GTDB): domain Bacteria; phylum Pseudomonadota; class Gammaproteobacteria; order Burkholderiales; family JAJZQI01; genus JAJZQI01. Next base: position 114,130 of record JAJZQI010000005.1, read on the forward strand.
CCGGCTTTCAGATCCTGCCGCTTCTGCATCTGCCCGACGGCCCAGGCATAGGCGGACTCCACCCAAATGCCGACGCGCTCGGATACATTCAACCAGGAAAGTCCGGTAAACAGGCTCACGCTGACTGCAATCAGGAAGATCAGCAGCAGCGTAGCGCCGGTAAAGCCCAGCAGCTGCAACAATAATTTGCTGACAAGCGCACCGCTTATACCGCCGGGCGCCAGGGGCAAAGGAACGGTCAGGCTGTACAGGCGCAATGCCTCAAGAGCGCTGGAGGCCAGCAGCAACACCAGGAAACCGGCCGAGGCGATTAACAGCGACCGGCGGTCGGCCAAATCCGGCGCATCGATCCGCCGGTAGCCCCACCAGATCACATACAGCAGGAACACCAATATCAGATAGGTGGACAACCCGAACACATACAGCAGGACATCCGCGATCCAGGCGCCTACGACGCCCCCGACGTTGTGAATGACAGCATTGTCGACGCTGTGCGACCAGGAGGAATCGGCGTGATCATAACTCAGCAGAATGAGCGCCACATAAACTGACACGACCACCAGTGCCAGCCACCAGGCCTCGCTGAGCAAACGAGACAGCTTGGGCGAAAACGGGCGGGCAGGCTTGGCGCTGCCGGTATTTGCGGAGGACGGGTTGTTGGGTGAGCGCGGCATCATCGCCTTGTAATAGTTCTTTAGTTACACAAGCACCATAAGTATGCGTCGATTATATCAGTTCAAGAAAGATATTTTGTATCGCCCTTCGTCCGCGACCGCAAGTCAATCGAACAACATGCCTTCTTAATTTCCGGCGGCCCTTGACCAGCCCGGCAGATCACCGCCCACGATAAACCCATGCAGTTGAATGACTTATGACAAAGCCCCCCCCTGCTGCGGCATCACACGGAACACCGCACCGGCCGTCCAGCCGCGGTTTTTCTTAACAAATCACTTGACCGGCCCTGCCCTCATCTCTAAAATGGCGGTCTTTGCTGTTCCCCGATAGCTCAGTCGGTAGAGCGCCGGACTGTTAATCCGTAGGTCCCTGGTTCGAGCCCAGGTCGGGGAGCCAAAAGTTTCTTCAAGCAGTGCTTTGTGCTGCTTACACAAGTTGTATGCGGAGCGGTAGTTCAGTTGGTTAGAATACCGGCCTGTCACGCCGGGGGTCGCGGGTTCGAGTCCCGTCCGCTCCGCCAACACTGCATACCCCACTTCCCTGACTGACTTCGCAATAGACCGATTGGAAGAAGATCATGGAACAATTCAGCCGCAACACCTCAACAGCCAGCACCGACAACCCCATTGCGCTATTGCGTGCCTGCCACGTCAAAATCGCCGATCACACTGCCCTGCTCGAACGGATTCGCCAGCACATTGACCTACACGGCGTGGATGACGCGGCGCAAGAAGCCATCGAAAAAGTCATCCGCTATTTCGTTCAGGCCGCTCCCTTGCACCATCAGGACGAGGAAGTCGATCTTTTCCCCCTGCTTGCTGCAGCGGCCAAGGCGGAAGATTACGAAGACGTGCTCGATGCGCTGGCATTTTTGCAAGAGGACCATATCAAGCTCGACACCCTGTGGCAAAGCATGCTGTCGCAACTGCAAACCATTCTGGCGCAGCGATCCGGCAATATCGACCCCGCCACGTTACGCCTGTTTGCCGCCGCCTATCAGCGACATATCGAAGCCGAAAACAGCCTTATTCTCCCCTACGCACAAGCGACCCTTGATCAGGCCACACTGGCGCGCCTCGGTCAGTCGATGAAGCTGCGCCGCAGCCCCGGCTAGATATTCTCTGTCTTTCCCCATCCATAGCAAAACAAAACAAGAAACTATTTGTATTTATTTGCTGCGCCCAATATATATAAATTTCACATTGGTCATATTTCTGTAATATTACCTCATTAGAATCTGGCCTGTTTCAACTTCCGCCAATCAAATGGAGATATCCGAATGAAACTGAGCTTTACACGCACCCTAATCGCCGCTGCAATCCTGAGCGCAAGCGCAACCGCCTTTGCAGGTGACATCACCGGTGCAGGTGCAACCTTCCCGTATCCAATTTACGCCAAATGGGCTGAAGCTTACAAAGCAAAAACCGGTATTGGCATGAACTACCAATCCATCGGTTCCGGCGGCGGCATCAAGCAAATCAAAGCTAAAACCGTTGATTTCGGCGCCTCCGACAAGCCGCTGAACCCGCAGGAACAAGCCGAATCCGGCCTGACCCAGTTTCCGACCGTGATGGGCGCTATCGTTCCGGTGGTTAACCTGGACGGCATCGCCGACAGCCAACTGAAACTGAGCGGCCCGGTTCTGGCTGACATCTTCCTGGGCAAAATCACCAAGTGGAACGACCCCGCCATCGCCAAAATGAACGCTGGAGTTAAACTGCCGGCCACCGACATCACCGTGGTACACCGTGCCGACGGTTCCGGTACCACCTTCAACTTCACCAACTACCTGTCCAAGGTTAGCCCGGAATGGAAAACCAAAGTCGGTAGCGACGCTTCCGTTGCATGGCCGGTTGGTACCGGCGGTAAAGGTAACGAAGGTGTGGCCAACTTCGTGAAGCAGATCAAAGGTTCCATTGGCTATGTGGAAGCTGCTTACGCCAAGCAGAACAAGATCACCATGACCCAGATGATGAACCATGACGGCGTCTTCGTTAAAGCCACTGAAGAAACCTTCAAGGCTGCTGCTGCCGGCGCTGACTGGGAACACGCTCCTGGCTTCTACGAAATTCTGACCGACGAGCCGGGCAAAAACAGCTGGCCGATCGCTGCTGCCACCTTCATTCTGATGCACAAGCAACAGGGCGATGCCGCACGTGCTGCTGAAGTTCTGAAATTCTTCGCCTGGGCATATGCCAACGGCGACGACATGGCTCTGAGCCTGGACTACATCCCGATGCCGGCAAGCGTTGTTAAGAAAATCGAAGCTGCCTGGAAAGCCAATATCAAAACCATGGACGGCAAGGCTGTTTACTAATATCAGTCCTGCTTGACTCTTGTGGCCGGGCTGGCCTTCAAAGCTCGGCCATTTTTATTGGCAATGCTTAATTTGCTTAACTTTTGCGCGTAACAATAGGCTGATAACAGTTATAATTACTGATTGTCACTTGGCCCGCCGGAACACAGAAAAAGCTCATGTCAAAAGAAACCCCGCCAATATTTGCCAAAAAACAGCTCCTTATTGATGCGCTGTTTCGACATACCACCCGCTTTTTCGCCTTTCTCGTTTTCGCCCTGCTTGCAGGCATTATTCTGTCTCTGATTATCGGCAGCATGCCCTCGATCAAGGCTTATGGTCTCCATTTTATTGTCGATGACACCTGGAACCCGGTCACCGAGAAATTCGGTGCACTCACTCCCATCATCGGCACGCTGGTAACCTCGTTTATCGCTTTGCTGATTGGCGTGCCCATCAGCTTTGGCATCGCATTGTTTTTGACCGAACTCTCTCCACGTTGGCTGCGTCGCCCGTTGGGTATTGCCATCGAGCTCCTGGCCGGCATCCCCAGCATTATTTACGGCATGTGGGGCCTGTTCGTATTTGCGCCGGCATTTGCCGAACATGTACAGCCCTGGCTAAAGGATCACCTGTCTGAACTGCCCTTCGTCGGGATATTGGTACAAGGCCCGCCGATGGGTATCGGTATGCTCACTGCCGGCCTGATTCTGGCCATTATGGTCATCCCCTTTATTGCTTCGGTGATGCGCGACGTATTCCAGATCGTTCCGGCATTGCTTAAAGAATCGGCTTACGGCCTGGGCGCCACCACCTGGGAAGTGGTTTGGCATATTGTGCTGCCCTACACCAAGATCGGCGTCGTCGGCGGCATTATGCTCGGCCTGGGGCGTGCTCTCGGCGAAACCATGGCTGTTACTTTCGTCATCGGCAATGCGCACAATCTGACCGCTTCCCTCTTCATGCCCGGCAACAGTATCGCTTCCTCGCTGGCCAACGAGTTCACCGAGGCTGACGGCGAACTGTATACCTCGGCGTTGATCGAATTGGGTCTGCTGCTGTTTGCCATTACATTTATTGTTCTTTCGCTCTCCAAAATCCTCTTGCAGCAACTTCGCAAGAACGAAGGACGTGAATCCTGACCGGAACCCTAATCATGCTGAGCATCTACCGCCGTCGCCAATTCGTGAATTATTTAAATCTGACAGGTTCCATGCTGACCATGGCTTTTGGTCTATTCTGGTTGATCTGGATCCTGTCGACCCTGTTCGTCAAGGGATTCGATTCTTTGGATCTAGACCTGTTTCGCAAAATGACCCCGCCGCCAGGCAGCGATGGCGGTCTGCTGAATGCCATTTTCGGCAGTGCTCTCATGTCTGTCTTGGCAACATTGATTGGTACTCCTGTCGGCATACTGGCCGGCACTTATCTGGCCGAATTCGGCCACCGCGGCTGGCTGGCGCCGACCACCCGTTTCATCAATGACATTCTCCTGTCAGCCCCTTCCATCGTGATCGGCCTATTCATTTATGAAATGTACGTCACCAAGGTGGGCCATTTTTCCGGCTGGGGCGGCACATTTGCTCTGGCACTGCTGGTCATTCCTGTAGTGGTGCGTACTACGGAAGACATGTTGCGACTAGTGCCGAACAGCCTGCGCGAAGCGGCTGCCGCCCTGGGGGCACCGCAGTGGAAAGTGATCATGCAGATTACCTGGCGCGCCTCCAAAGCCGGCATGATGACCGGCGTACTGCTGGCAGTCGCCCGTATCAGCGGCGAGACCGCCCCCCTGCTCTTTACTGCGCTGAACAACCAGTTCTGGAGCAGCGATATGAACGCCCCCATGGCGAATCTGCCGGTTGTGATCTTCCAGTTTGCCATGAGCCCCTTCGAGGACTGGCAAAATCTGGCCTGGGCCGGCGCCCTGCTGATCACGATTGGCGTATTGGGGCTGAATATCATTGCCCGCTCCATGTTCAAACAGAGTCAAATCTCTCAATAAGGTCAAGTCATTCATGAATCAGACGAACAGTGTGCCGAACAAGATCCAGGTAAAAAATCTCAATTTTTACTATGGCAACTTTCACGGCCTGAAAAACATTAACCTTGATCTGAAAGAAAAGAAAGTTACCGCCTTTATCGGCCCGTCCGGCTGCGGCAAATCCACTCTGCTGCGTACCTTTAACCGCATGTACGATCTCTATCCGGGCCAGCGCGCCGAAGGCGAGATTGTCATGGCTGGCAAGAACATTCTGGATCGCAGCCAGGACGTGAACATGCTGCGTGCCAAAATCGGCATGGTGTTCCAGAAACCGACGCCCTTCCCCATGTCAATTCACGACAACGTGGCGTTTGGCGTGAAATTGTATGAGCGCCTGAGCCGCGGCGAAATGGCCGACCGTGTTGAATGGGCCTTGCGCAAAGCCGCTCTGTGGGATGAAGTCAAGGACAAGCTCAACCAGAGCGGTACCAGCCTGTCCGGCGGTCAGCAGCAGCGCCTGTGTATCGCGCGCGGTATTGCGGTCAAGCCCGAAGTGCTGCTGCTGGACGAGCCCACTTCCGCGCTGGATCCAATTTCGACCGCGCGCATTGAAGAACTGATCTTCGAGCTGAAGGAAGACTTCACCATTCTGATCGTGACCCACAACATGCAGCAAGCCGCGCGCGTATCGGATTACACGGCTTACATGTATTTGGGCGAACTGATCGAGTTCGGCGATACCGACACTATTTTCACCACGCCCAAACAGAAAGCAACGGAAGATTACATCACCGGCAAGTTCGGCTGAGTTTTGTGACGGTTGCTCCAAATAAAAAACCCCAGCCAATCGGCCGGGGTTTTTTGTTTTACTCTCGGCCTCAAGTCCGCTGAGCGGAGAATGACTTGAAGAAGCCCACAATCCGGCTGGCCAGCGGATTTTCAGTTGTTTCTTTGCTCACTTCCACTTCGTGCTTTTTCACCAGACTTGGGGCAACCTGGAACGACCAGTAGCTTTCCAAGGCCCCCTCAATTGCACGCAAAAGCAATTTGGCGCGGATGGGTTTGGGAATGCAGCGGTATACCTGCGCTTCATTGATCAGCGTGACCAACATTGATGCATCGTAAAAGGTCGTCAGCAAAATAGAGACAGTGCGCGGATTGAAGCGTTTGAGCAGCTTGATCAGCGTGGTGACATCAGCCGTGCCAATGCGAACTTCCGACACGACCACGGCGATTTCATGTTGCCGCAGAGCCTCGAGCACATCCTCAATTGTAGCCGCATGATGGATGACCAAGCCTGCCGATATGTGTTCGTGCACCAATTCCCGGACCTGTACAGCAGACAGCGGGTCTTCATCGATCACCAGAATATGGTCCGTCACAGTGGAATTTGCAGATGGTGCCGGCAGAGTCATATCGCCCAGACTCAAGGCAATGTCGACAGCACTGGCTACGGTAGCCTTGATCGCGTCAGCATCCCACGGCTTGTTAATGAAGCGGAATACTTCACCCTCATTGATGGAGCCCAGCGTTGAATCGAGATCGGAGTAGCCGGTAAGCAGAAGACGCATGGTATTGGGGACAATGTATTTAGCTCGGCGGAGTAACTCCACCCCTGTCATGCCGGGCATCCGCTGATCACTGATCAGGACATGAATCTTTTCCTGCTGCAGTATCTGCAGTGCCTCGTTGCCGTCAGTCGTTACCCTGACGTTGTATGTTTGCGCGAACAGCATGCGCAAGCTGCGCAGGATCCGTTCTTCATCATCGACGCAAAGAATGGTGGGACGGTTGACGGCGACAGTGCTTGTCACCGGATTAAGCTTGCGCTGTGTCGAGCTCGGGCTTGTTTGCATGGCGGCTATCCTTCGGATGAGGCAAGGCAACGATGAAACGGGTGCCTTTTCCCACTTCGGAGGCAACCCGTATGAATCCCTTATGGCTTTCGATAATCTTGAAGACAATGGATAAACCCAGACCGGTACCTTCTCCGACCGGTTTGGTGGTAAAGAATGGATCGAAAATTTTTTGCAGATTCTCTTTTGAAATGCCTTTGCCGGTGTCCTGCACACTGGCATACACGTAACGTTCATCGGCCCAGGTGCGGATGAGGATTTTTCCATTGCCATCCATTGCCTGTGCGGCATTGGTCAACAGATTGAGAAAAACCTGGTTGATTTGCGAAGGCGAGCATTTAACGGCGGGAATCTCACCGTATTGCTTGATCAGTTGGACCTTGTTCTTCAATACGTTCTTGGCGATGACCAGCGTGCTTTCAATGGTCTGGTTGAGGCTCACCTCGTCAACAGCGGCCTGATCCAGCCGGCTGAAGTTTTTCAGATTCAGCACGATTTCGCTGATCTGATCAACGCCGAACAGGGTATCGCCGAACAGGTTGTCGACTTCCTCCGCCGGATACACAGACCAGAAATCATTGCGCTGACGGTCAATCTCTCCCAGATAGCGTACGACAGCCGTCTCCTCCGCTTCTCCGCCCATCAGCAAAGCCAGCAGTTCGTCGTAACTGGCGACCAGCCCCTTCAGTTGCGCAAACACATCCTGCGCCAGGCTGACATTGTTTTTCACGTAACCCAGCGGCGTATTGATCTCGTGCGCCACGCCAGCGACCATCTGCCCCAGGGAAGCCATTTTTTCCGACTGGATCAGTTGCGACTGGGAGGCTTGCAATTCACGATAGGCACGGGTGATTTCCTCACTTTGCCGCGTGAGCTTGCCCTCCATCACCTTCAGCAGGTCCACCACGTGTCCGATGCCGGAATACTGCCCGTCGCGCGTGAGAATGAAATCCTCGGTAATGGGGAATTTGATATTGCTGGTCACATAACGGCTGATCTGCTCCATGGGCTGTTTCATGTCCACAACCACCGCCTTGCGGTTCATGAACTGCGTCACGCTTTTTTTCCCATACAGCTCGCGCCCGTACATCGACATGTAGATCTTCTGCATCTCGCTGCGGCTGATCACGCCGATAGGCCGGCCCGCATCCACCACCGGCAGGCACAGAAAACGCTCATAGTCATCATGAAGCAGCAATTCGCTGACATCATCAACGGTATGGCTGGGGGTTACAGGTTCCAGCTGTACAAGCAGGGATTCGACTTCACTCACATCAACACCAGACAAGATTTGGCTAAAGAACCCCTAAATTATCAGATGCCAATATTACAAATTAAGGAAATAACATCAATTATCAGAGGAACAGCAGAAGTGTGTATTAAGGAAGTCCTGAACAAGTTGCCGCCGACTTGTTCAGGACTTCCTTAAGCATACAAACAGACCACGAGAAAGCGTGTTTATCGCAGATATTGCTGCAGTTTGGCCAGAGTTTCGTCAGCCGAGTCATGCATCACTTTCAGGTAGATGTCGAAGCGCCTCGAACTGTAAACCGTATCTATAACGCAACACACCACCTTTATGGGGCTGTTGTTGGCCTGCGGAAATGCGAATATCAGCTTGCAGTCTGTCTCACGCGGCAGACTTATATCGCACGAGACGACCATTTTGGAAAGGTTGAGCTGTTTTAAATGACCACTCAAACTCTGTGCCGGTGTCACCAGCTTGACCGGGAAACGCGCCCCCGGGCGAATCTGTCCGATAGACATGTAATGGCATCTTTCGGGAGGGAGTCTTCACAGCCCCGATGATGTCTTCTGCAACAGACATCATCGGGAGTTTCGTCTGGCACAAATGCCACTCAGCTCGCCAGCTTCTTGAATGTTTCCAGTACTGCCTCGCCTTTGAACGGCTTGACGATCCAACCCTTGATGCCTGCCGCCTTGCCGCGTTCCTTCATGTTCGGACTGCTTTCCGTGGTCAGCATGATGACATTCACGCTGCTGTTACCCAACTCGCTGCGGATTTTCTCAACCATGGTCAAGCCATCCATATTGGGCATATTCACGTCGCTCACCACCAGCTTGATGCCCGGGTTCGCTTGCAATTTTGTCAGCCCGTCCTTGCCATCCACGGCTGTTACCACATCAAGACCATTTTTGCTCAGAAAACCGGAAACCTCATCACGTACTGTGCTCGAGTCATCCACAACGAGAATCTTTGCCATAATTTTGCTCCTGCTAAAAATATAAGATTTGATTAAAAGAGTTCCAATTCGCCCGCATCCACCAAGCCATCGACTTCCTGCTCGATCTCGCGAAACTTTTCAGGTGCCCAGCGCAGATTGAAAACAAAACGCTGGTAAATTTTCATGCTCCATGTGCGCTCCTCGTTTGTCAGCGTGTACAAGAAGCACAACTGGGGATTTTCAGTACCGAAAGAAATATATTTATGCTTGTGATTGACGACCAGCGGGACTTCAACATTGACGCCCGGAATAACGGATTCGTCGCCGATAAAGCGATTTTTGAATGCCCCCCATATGAGATTGGTCACCTCACCGAGCAAGCTGTTTACATTGCGGAAATTCACCTCGGTATGGATTTTTTCCGACTCCCCCAGCCAATGCAGTACGGGCATCTCTTCTGTCTGCAAGGTCATGTATCCGCGGCACCACGAGCTTTCCAGCGGAATCAGGCTGTATACCTCGCCGAAAATCAGGCGGTCGCGCACAATGAACGGCGTCTCCCAGCTGACGGTCAGATTCTTGAACTGACTTGCCAGGGCCGTTTCGGTTATCTCTGAAATACCGCGGACCAATGCATTGGGATACACAAGGCTGAAAATGTATTCCTGAATAGCCTGCTGCAGGCCTTGTGAATCAGCGACGCTGAAGGTCGCGCAACATATTCTTTTCAGTGTTTCAGGCAATGAACTCAAGTCGAACTCGTCCTCCACGCGGAGGATAATGGGTAATTCAGGGCGGAATGCATGAATTCTGGTTGCCAGCTCTACGGTATCGCCTTCACTGCCGCCGTAGCTGTAGGAAAGGATGATCGCCCCCAGTTCGAGGCTGGATTTCAACACGGTAAAGAGTCGGTTTTTACGCACCTTGAGAGGCACCAGGGAGTGCTCATCGGCAAACTGCTTGATAAACGCCAGTTGTTTTAAATCATTTTCCAGGACAAGAATCTTGCTGGTGAGTTGTTCTGTCATTGATATATACCCGGTTCACATCAGAATAATTCGAGTTCTCCCCCGGCAACCTGTTCGGCCGAGGAAAGATCAATTGCAAAATCCAGTGGTGTATTGGCCGTAACACACAAGCTTGCCTGCAGGCCGACTCCACCATTGACGGTGATGTCATAACTCGTTAACAGTGTGGGATTCAGGCTTTGCAAGTAGTGCGCACTGGAGGTCTTCAATGTATACGGTGTAGACATGCCCAGATAGTCGAATTGGTTGCCCATGTGCCGGTTGAACTCGCCTCCGCACAGGTTGACGATTTCGGCAAAGACTTCTTCTATCTGTTGTCCGCCTTTGCCGAAATAGCCATGCATAGCGGCATTATCGGCAACGTAAAATATAAGCATGGTGCGGAACATACAGGAGCTGATCGTCAGTACCTGCATGAATTTTTGCTTGGCGTGCAATTGCGGCAAGCAGCCCAAGGAGTTCACATGGACGGTATCGCCGGCATTTTGGGCGATACCGTTTTTGACTGACAGAACAAATGCCTCTTCCAGCGCGTGTTGTGCACGTGCGGAAATCATTGCGCCCGCCTTTCAATCTGGCTGGCCAGGTTGTTGAGCTGGGCTTCTATTGAAGCCAGAGCCGCCATGATCATCTTTCCGCCTGCCTGAATGTCCTGAAAAGTCGAGGTAGTTGTCAGATCATTCTTGTCCAGACTTTCCCCATAGTTTTTGGACAGCACCTCCGAGCGATTGGCCAACATCCTGACTTCGTCAGCCACCACAGCAAACCCTCTGCCCGATTCACCGGCCCGCGCCGCCTCGATGGAAGCATTCAGAGCGAGAATAACGACCTGCTTGACGATGGAGGCAAATTCCTCGTTCTTGAAATGCATACCCTTGTTCTGATCCATCAGGTGCGACATACGTTCATGCCAGCGTTCAAACAAGAGACTGACATTCTTGAGACGCGCCAATTCCTGTGCAACCAGGGTCAGTTCACTGCGTATCTTGCCCTGCGCACGATTGGAATCGTCCTGCACCTTGCCGAGCACTGACTGATGTGATGCCTGCGCTTCATCACACTGTGTTTCCAGCTGATGCAGCTGACGCATCAGCTCCTGCAGTTGCTGTTCTGCGACGTGCAGACTGGCAGCTCGGCTGGACAGCTCTTCCTGCAGGTTTTGCCGATCCAGCTGTAATTTTTTGACGTCATTGTCAGACTGTGTAAGGCGCTGATTGGCTTCATTGCGCACAAAGTCCAGCCGTTTGTCGTAATATTTTCGGGTGAGAAAAAAGGCCGAAATGCCGCCCAGAACGGCGGCAACGGCAAATGTAATAATCAGGATTGTCATGGTATTGCCTGCGTGGTTATGAACTGACGTTGTGCTCAGATAACCATATAAGACTCGGGCAAGGTGATAATGGTGGAGAAACTGCGGAAGGCGTGCCCAACGTTGTCGTCTTCGAATTTTAGCTTGATATCGCCCCCTTCACGACGAATGAACGCTCGCACCGCATCCATGCCCACGCCGCGGCCGGAGATGTCACTTACCTGCTCTGCCGTTGACAGCCCGGATGCAAAGACTTGTTCAGCAATATCCTCGTCGGTGTGATCGCTTTCGCCGGTAAACAGGCCGGTCTGCAGTGCTTTGGCGCGAATACGTTCCAGCGCCAGCCCCTTGCCATCATCTTTTAGCTGAATAACCAGCTTTCCCTCGTCACGGAACATGTCGAGCCGGATGTGTCCTGCGGTCGGTTTGCCCTTTTGTGCCCGCTCGTCAGGCTGCTCGATGCCATGGTCGATGGCGTTGCGATACAGGTGCATAAAGGCATTGCGCAGGATGTCGCTCACCTGGTTGCGCAAGCGGATGCCATTATCGCTGATGGAGGTTACCGGTTCGTCCTTGCCCAGTTCTCTGGCCACCGAGGGCAATGATTGGATAATCGGGTCCAGCACATCATGAATACTGCTGGTTCCCAGGCGCCCCAACTGCTCGCGCACGGAGCGCAGCTTATCGAGCAAAATGTCCTGACGCTCTTCTACCGGCGGCATGTCAGCCAGGTTGTCGCACAGCTCCTTGATGAAGGTACGCTCAACCATGAGATATTTCTCGGCGTTGCCACGACGTCCCGGACCTTTGCGGCCCAGCTTGTTGTCGTTTACATCTTCATATTCATCCAGCAGCGTACCGATTTCGGTCAACTGGGTAAGCAGCAGTTCCCGATCGGCAACAGCACTGGGGTCTTTGCGCAGGTTGTCGTATGTCTGTTCGGCTTCGTGCACACTGTGCGTAAGCAACTGCAGTCCATAGGTCCGGGCATTGCCCTTGATGGTGTGCATATTGCGAAACAGCACTGTCAGCACATCGGCATCAAACACATTCGACTCAACAAGGTACCTGTTCTCTTGCAGGAAGGTGCGTGAACCCTCGACAAATGCGTGGAATTTTTCCTGGCTCACCGCAATGATCTGGCGAATCATTTCCAGTTCGCGCTTCTGATGTGCCGCCTCTGCTTCAATTTCCCGCAAATGAGTAATATCACGAATGCTCAGCATGATTTTCTCAATATTCTCATTCTCGTCGCAGATGGGGCTCCAGTGGAGCGCCAGATACTGGTGCGCTCCCTCGGCGCGCTTTCTTTCAATTTCCTGCGGCAGCAAATGAGCGTTGAAATCGAAGTTCATACGCTCTTCGCCGATTGAAGAATCAAACACGGCTGCTATTTGCGCCAGAGCATCGGCACCCTCTGTCGAACCGGAGAAAATGAAGTCCAAAGCGTTCGCCCCGGCAATCTGCGGCGTTTCATAGATTGTTTCCAGATAGGCCGAATACTCCGGATGGATGGTTCCATCCTGCTGGATGGTAAGGACGCCTTCAGGGAGATTCTGCAACATGCTGTTGATATCAGCCGTTTTCTCCTTGAGTCGCTCGGAACCGTCCTGAATTTTTTCGATCATGAGATTGAACGCCCGCATGGAGCGCCCGAGCTCATCCTCGCTGGTCACCGGCAAACGACGGGAAAAATCCTGTGTAGAGGCAACCTCGGTCATCATTTGCTGCATTCTCGACATCGGGCGGATCACCTGCCGATACAGCAAGACTCCCATGACGCCCAAAACAATCAGTGAAATCAGACTGACTATGGAAATGGCCGATACGGTCTGTTTCAGATTCGCATTCAGTTGCGCAATCGCTTCGTCTTTACTGCGATTTTTCTGAATACGCAGCGTTTCGATGATTTGCTCAATGTTGCTCTGATATTCTGCGGCATTTGCCGCGTAATTGGCTTCTGCCAGCTGATCCTTGCCCTGCAGCTTGAATTGAACAGTGCTGTCTACTGCCGCATAATAGTCAGCCAGCGTTTCGTTCAGCTGGGTGACAAGCCCCTTTTGAGCCTCACTATCCGCTTCTTTGGACTGGGCTGCCAGGCTCTGCTGCAACGTATTTTTCTGTTCTGCAAGTCGATTTGCCAGTTTCTGGGCCGCATCCAGATCCGGAGCAGCCAAAATGGCGCGGGTCGTGAGCAGCACGTCTTTGAGTTTGGAAAGCATGTCGGACGAGGCCAGCGCACTGGGCACCACGCCTTCTGTCACACTTCGAACCTCACTCGAGTTCTTTTGCGATTGCCAGATCGAATAGCCTCCTACGAGGCCCAAGCCAAGCAATGTGAGCATGACAAGCAGAAAAATACGCTGACGAATGGACATACCTTGTTTCCGTTAAATATTAGTTAGCATTAATTTTCTAAATATTACAAACATCTCGTGACTGTTTCGTGACAACCGGCACATCAAGCTGTAACAAATAAATCTGTATTGCAATCTTCTTGTAACAATCGGATGTGAACATTGCCTTAATTCCCAAACCGGATAACGAATGAATATGAAACAGTTAAGCATTAAAACAAGCTTGTTCATCGGCGCGATCATCACAGCGCTGGTTCTGGCTGTTCTGGCCGTGGAGAACCTGTATGTTCTGCATCGCGGCGAGGAATCCATGGATACGGTGTATAACCGTGCGGTTGCACCCTCATCACTGCTGATCGACATGGAACGGCAACTCAGCCGCGCACGATTCAATATGGCCGCCACCCAGTTCGACAAGGTGCCGTTTACCGATGCCAAGAATCAACTTGTGCAACTGATGGCCAACTTGCCCAGCCAGTGGAAGCAATTCAAGCAGTTGAAAAACGGTGACCTGACAGCAGATGAAACCAAACTGATCGCCGGCATTGACAAGGCCATGATCGAATTGCCCAATGTGGTCAAAATGCTGTCGGTGTCGTACGACGATCATGACAAAACCATGACGCGTTCCGTATTGGATGATGATTGGCCGGGCGTTGAAGATGGCGTGCTGAAGCCGATCACCCAATTGATCGCATTGCAAAAGGAAAACATCATTGCACAGCTGCACGCCACACAACAGACCAACCACACCATGCAACAGGTCGTACTGGCGAGCGTGATACTGGGTGGCTTGTTTGCATTGCTATCCACCTTGTTCACCTACCGGATGACGCGCAACATGGATCAGGGTATTCGCCATTTGAAAGAGGCGTTCGGCCGCATTTCCAACGGCGACCTGACCACTGAAGTCGCTTACGGCGGCAAGAACGAGTTTGGCGAAATGGCCCAGCACCTCGACAGCATGGTCAAAAATCTGCGCAACATGGTCAGCAAGATGGATTCTGCCGCGTCCGTTGTCTCGCAGGAAGCCAGCAATCTGTCCAAGGCTGTCACCCTGATCGAACAAAGCTCGCACACCCAATCGGATGCGGCGAGTGAAACAGCCGCAGCGGTGCAGCAGATTTCCGTCAGCATTTCGCAGGTATCCAGCAACGCCCAAATCTCCTTGCACAGCTCACTCAACGGCAGCGAGCTGTGCCAGACCGGGAGCAGCGTTGTAGGCCGTACCGTGGAAGAAATGCGGCAGATTTCCGCCACGGTTGAAGAAACCGCCCAGTTGATTCGCACGCTGCATCAACGCTCGGTTGATATCGATCAGATCAGCAATACCATCAAGGATATTGCCGGCCAGACCAACTTGCTGGCGCTCAACGCCGCCATTGAAGCGGCCCGCGCCGGCGAGCAGGGCCGCGGTTTTGCAGTTGTGGCGGACGAAGTGCGCAAACTGGCCGAGCGCACCGGCAAGGCCACGCAGGAAATCCAGGACATGACCAGCTCGATCCAGAGCGAAATGGCCACTGCGCTTAATATCATCGAGGCCAATCGCGAACGGGTGGAACATGGTGTGATCCTCACCCGCCAAGCCGATCAATCGCTCAGCGATATCGGCCGGGGTACGCGCGACACGGCCCAGAGCGTGGAAGAAATTGCCCGCGCCACAGCCGAGCAGCATGTCAGCAGCCAGGATATCGCCCGCAACGTCGAGCGTATTTCCTCCATGGCGGAACAGAATGCCCGGGAAATTTCCGCCCTCGGCCAGTCTTCCCGCATCCTGAAGGAAATGGCCGAGAACTTCCAGCTGGATATCGCGCAGTTCCGTATTTGACGGCCTGCCGCTTTCAGCGCGGTTGATCGTTATATCGGGGCATGGTATCGCGCGGGGTATTGACCGGAGTCAGGGTCGACCAACACTCTCGACAGCAGCTTTCAAACTGCTGCCAGCTTGAATTCCAGCAGAAATGCCGGACTGAACCGGCTGGAACACTGACCGCAGGAGTAATTGCGAGCGGGTTTGCGATGGCGGTGATAGAGACGCCCGCAACCCTGGCAGCGGGCCTGCCACTTGCCCGGCGGCAGCTCCGCACTGTGACAGCGCGCCCCGCTGCAGCCGATCTCCAGCGCTTTTTTCTTCCACGCCGGGCCATGCCCCACACGCGGCCCGACGAGGGCGTGGGCGATTTCATGCAAGAGCGTTTCACGCACGGCGGATTCGTCGCTGCTGACGGTCAACGTTGGCGAGAGGCTGATAACCCGGTCGCGGTAATTGCAGCAACCGAAACGCGTGCGAGCGCGGTCGAAGCGAAAACGCCAGCCCAGTTGCAGCAAGCCGTGCTGCTGCAGCAATTGCAAAGCCAGCTGGCTGGCAGCCGCCTGTTGCATCAGCAGCGGATCTCCACCTGTTCGCCCGTGGCAACCCGTTCGAACAGGTCGATCACATCGGCATTGCGCATGCGGATGCAGCCGTGCGAGCGCGGCACTCCCATCGGCTCGCTGTCCGGTGTGCCGTGGATGTAGATATAACGCTGCATGGTGTCGACATTGCCCAGACGGTTTATGCCCGGCTCGCAGCCGGACAGCCAGAGAATACGACTCAGTATCCAGTCGCGCTGCGGCTGCTGTTCGCCCAGTTCCGGCGTATAGATTTCACCCGTTGGCCGACGTCCCACAAACACGCTGTTGGCCTGCCGGCCGGCGCCGATTTTAGCCCGCACGACATGCAAGCCGCGCGGTGTGCAATAACTGCCCTTTTCCTCGCCGGCCCCCTTCAGCGCGGTCGACACCGGGTAAGACTTCAGCAGTTTGCCATCGGCCAGCAGGTCAAGCCGCTGCTGCTTGAGATCAACGATCAGCATGGGCTTTTTCCGCTCGCCGCATGGCAAAAAAGTCGCTCATCAACTGACCGCACTCCTCCGCCAGAACGCCGGATGTCACGGCGGCATGATGATTCAAACGCGGTTCAGCGAACAGGTCGATCACACTGCCGCAGACGCCGGTTTTAGGATCGGCCGCGCCATAGACCACACGCGCCACGCGGGCATGCATCAAGGCGCCCGCGCACATGCTGCATGGTTCAATCGTCACATACAAGGTCGTATGCGGCAGACGATAATTCCGCTCGTGCAGGCCGGCCGCCCGCAATGCCTGCACTTCGGCATGGGCCGTCGGGTCATTGAGCGTGATCGGCGCATTGAACCCGGCGCCGATGATGGCGCCCTCGCGCACCAGGATGGCTCCCACCGGCACCTCGCCGGCCTGCCAGGCCAAACGCGCCTGTTCCATGGCCAGCCGCATAAAGTATTCGTCCGTGTGCTGCGCGTATTCCACTTATATCCTGCAAATCAACTATGATTAAACCGTTGAGTCCATTCTGCCATGATGCGACCATGCCCTCCAGACTCAAGTTGCTCATTGTCGATGATAATGCCCTGATCCGCCAGCTGCTGCGCGGGATACTGCACGAGTCCAGCATGGAAGCGTGGCCGAGGCACACGACGGGCACACCGCGATGCAGCTGATAGGGCTGCACAAACCGCATATCGTCTTGCTCGACATCATGATGGAAGATATGAACGGCACCGACGTGCTGACTGCCGTCAAGGCCGCTCATCCGGACATGATTGTCATGATGATCAGCAGCGCCGGCATCCAGCGACAACGTGAAGCGCTCGCTCGATGCCGGCGCAGACGGCTTTCTGGTCAAACCGTTCAACACCTCGCGGGTGCTGGACGAACTCAAGCACGCCATTGCCCATGCGCTGGCACGTCAGGGTATCAGGAACGAGAACTAGACGAGCGCTGCTTGATGGCCTCCTGCAGCATTGCGGCAATATCCGTATTGCCGTTCTGCAAGGCGAAACTCACGGCGTTCTGCCCCGCCATGTTCACGGCCAGCGGATTGGCGCCATGCTCCAGGAGTAATTGCACCATCTCGACATGCCCATTGCGGGCGGCCACCATCAAGGCCGTCGTACCGTTTTCCGAAGCGGTTTCGATCTGCGCACCATGCCGCAGCAGCAGCTCGGCAATAGCCAGATGACCATTGAAAGCCGCGTAGCTCAAGGGCGACCAGTTGCCCGCGCCATCAATGACGGCGCCGCGGACAAGCATTTTTTCAATCAGCGCGGTTTTACCGAAATAAGCGGCCAGCATCAAGGGGGTTTCGCGCAGGCTGTTGGTGTGCTTCATGTCAGCCAGCGGCAGCAGCACTTCGGCCACGGCCTCGTCGTTGTCGCGAATGGCTGTCATGATGAGCGTATCGCCCAGCTTATCGCTCGTGTCCGGGTCAAACCCGCGCTGCAAAATCTCGCTCACCGTCGCTGCATCGTTATTTCTGATCGCCTGGTACATGTCGTCGTAAGTTGCCGCCCGGCCCTGCAACGGCAGACAGACCAGACAGACCAGCAGCCAGCGCTTCACAAGTTGACTCGCAGACCGTCGTAAGCCAGATGAACATTGGCCGGCAGTTTGGCACTGGCTTCGCCGTATTCAACCCGGTGGGTCATGTGAATGAAGTATGTGGTTTTCGCGCCGATGCGCGCCGTGTAGTCGAGCGCCTGCTCGAAATTGATGTGCGTCGGATGCGAGGTGTAATGCAGGCAGTCGAGAAATAGCACGCTCAAGCCGCGCAGCAGCTCAAAACTGCTTTCGGGGATTTCCGATACATCGGTAATATAGGCAAAGTCGCCGATACGGTAAGCCAGAATGGGATATTTCCCATGCATGATCGGCACCGGCGTAACGGTGACACCGGCGATCTCCTCGGGCGCCTCAAGCACGTGCCCGGACAGGACCGGCTTGTCCCAGTGCCCCGTGGGCGGTGAAAAAGCGTAACCGAATCGTTGCCGGGTATTTTCGATCGTATAGCGGCTGCCATAGACCGGAATGGCCGACTTCTGCAGGTAACAGAAATTGCGCAGGTCGTCGATACCGTTCATATGGTCTGCATGCGTGTGCGTGTAGAGCACAGCATCAAGGTGCAGGATATTCTCGCGCAGCGCCTGCAAACGCAGATCCGGACCGGTATCGATCAGAAACTGCGCCCCATTGTCCGCTTTTACCAGCGTGGAGCAACGGGTGCGTTTATTGCAGGGATTGGTCGACGTACAGGTTGGACAGCCGCATCCCAGCACCGGCGTGCCGGTGCTCGAACCCGCGCCGAGACAGATGATTTCCATTACTGCACACCCTGCGGGATGCGGAACAGCGACAGATAATTCTGCATGGTTACCTCGGCCACCTGCTCGACTGGAATACGCCTGACTTCGGCGATGCAGGCCGCCACATGCGGCACATATGCCGGCTCGTTGGTCTTGCCGCGGTACGGCACCGGCGCGAGATAAGGCGAATCGGTCTCAATCAGCATTCGCTCCAGCGGAATGGTCTGGGCGACTTCGCGCAAGGCAGCGGCATTTTTGAACGTCACAATACCCGAGAACGAAATGTAAAACCCCAGCTCGATCGCGGCCTGGGCGACCGCGAGCGACTCGGTAAAACAGTGCATCACGCCGCGCGGCTCGTCTGCCCCCTCCTCGCGCATCAGACGCAGGGTATCCTCAGCCGCGGACCGGGTATGAATGATCAACGGTTTGTGGCAGATTTTGGCCGCCCGGATGTGGGTGCGGAACCGCTCTCTTTGCCACTCCAGATCCCCTTTGAGACGAAAATAGTCCAGCCCGGTCTCGCCGATGGCCACCACTTTGGGGTGCTTTGCCAAGTCGACCAATTGCTCGACGGTAGGCTCGGTCGTCTCTTCATAATCCGGATGCACACCGACGGAAGCGTAAATGTAAGGCACGCTCTCAGCCACCTGCATCACGGATGGCAGTTCCTCAAGCGAGGTCCCGACGCACAACGCCTGTGTGACTCCGGCGCTTTGCATGCGTTGCAGAACTTGATCCAACTGCTCCACCAGATCGGGAAAATTCAGGTGACAGTGGGAATCGGCAAAACGAAGGGACATGATGACTCCAGAAACCTACTCGCCCAAGTAAAGCATCTTGGGGAAAATCAAACTTATGAACGGGCGCCGCTGCCGCCCGTTACATGGTATGCGTGGGACGATTGCTCTTCATATAACCGGCAACCAGGGCTTCAATCTTGCTCTTGAGTGCCTTGCTGTTTTCATTGTCCTGGAACTCGACGCCGATGCCTTGCGTCTTGCTTCCCTGCGCGCCGGCCGGAGTAATCCACACAACCTTGCCGGCCACTGGCATGCGCGCAGGATCTTCCATCAGGCTGATCAGCATATACACGTCATCGCCCAGTTTGTACGGCCGCGTAGTCGGAATGAACAAACCGCCATGCTTTACAAACGGCATATAGGCCGCATACAACGCGGCTTTTTCCTTGATACTCAGGGATAGTACGCCTGGACGGGCCCCGCCCGCTGCATCCTGTGCCATAAGGGTAACAACCTATATAATTTTTTGCT
>JAJZQI010000006.1 GCA_021851875.1 Pseudomonadota bacterium
AGGACTGCGATCAACAATCTTGTAACGCGCCATGCCTTCGCCTCTCCCGTCGTCTTGCTTCTTCGTTCGACCTTGCCGAAGAAAAACGTTCAGCGCAGAATGGGGTTTTTATACAGCCTGGTTAGAGAACTACAAGGACCGTCATGACCATTGTTGAGCAAACATTCATTATTCACTTGGACTACGGAAATCGCGCTGATGAACGAAAGTTTGTCGCCGATGTACTTGACACTTTCGACAAAGACACGCTGTGTGGTGCAAATCTATTCATTAACAATGACCCATACGGCCTTGAGCTTCTCCTATCTCTAAATTTTGAGAAGGATGGCGATAAGTTTGAGTCGTGGTTAAGAAACAACTACCCAGCCAAGAAGCGGGAATATCGTCTCTTGTTTGAGGACATCACCACCGCCATCAGTCGAAAGGGCTACAGCGTCTGTGGTTTGCTAGATAGCGACATGCTTTCATTTGCTATGCCATCCGAGGCTAACGGACTCTTTCTCTTCCCAGACCGAAAGATAATTTCCTCGATTTGGGGGCGTGCTACCGCAAGTTCATCGTTCTCAGTTTTTCTATCCCACTCCAGCCGAGATAAGCCACTTGTAGATGCCGTATTCAATGAGCTTCACAAGCGAGATGTGCGCGCTTGGTATGACCGCTACGAGATTGAGCCTGGTGACAGCATTACCGACAAAATCAACGAGGGGCTTGCCAACAGCAAGTTGGGGCTACTGTTCTTCTCGAAGAACTTTTTAGATCCACGCTCTGGCTGGCCGACTAAGGAGGCCAATTACTTCTTCCAAAAGCTGATGCGAGACGGGAAGAAGAATTTCATTGTTCTTAATATCGACCTGTCCGTTGATGAGCTTCCACCGCTGCTTCAAGACTTCCGGTTTATTGACATGCGTTCGCCGTCTGCCATCACTGAGGTTGTCGACTTTGTTAAGAAGCAGGCCGTTCTCTAACCCTGCGCTCAACCGGACGCTGCGCGATAAAGCCGCGCAGCGCCGGTGACCTTCACGTTATACATCCAGGTCTCGGACGTCATGAACAGAAACCAAGTTCTAGCAGCTCTTGAGCACACTCAATGGGCCTATGCACTAAATGATCAATCGCATGCCTTGCAGGAGCTTGCACAACGCATAGCCAGAACGGGACGGCTAAACAGATCACTTATTTCATACTCAAATCTTGTGGCAGGTGTTCGGTTCCAGTTCCCAAATGTCAACAATGGCGAGCCCTTCGAGATAGATACACATAATTGGCATGGCCTCCATAGGCGAATTATTGGTGATCTATTGGGCTACCTATCGTACCTGTCGTATCGAGATTACGACTTCATGGCTAGCGCTCTAGTCGCAGGCCTGGTTGAAAACAGGCCGAGCGAAATCTTCTTTGAATGGATGCAGTCGCTTGGAGCGCTCCCTAACCTTTCAGAAGATGCAATTACAGAGTTTTGGGTCAGTGAAGTGAATAAAGCAGTCAATTGGTACCGACAAAACCCGCAGGGGTTCCATGTATAACACTTCGGTCAACAGGGACGCCCAAACAGCCGGCTTCGCCGCCTATTTGGGCGCCCGTTACCTTCGACGTTATGCATTCAGCCCATCGCCGTGACTTACGCCTACCGAAAAGCAGAAGAATCAGATAGAGAAGCGATCTATCAACTGTATCGCTTGGTAATGCGTGGCTTCATTTCGGACATCTGGGGCTGGGATGAGCGGTGGCAACGAGCCGACTTTTCTACACACTTTAATCCTCGTTGCGTTACGCTCGCATCCCAAGAGGACCAACTGGCTGGCTATTCCCACGTCGAAAATCGAGGCAGCCAATTATTCATACGAATGATCGTTGTTCATCCACATCACCAGCAAAAAGGCATCGGGAAAAAATTGCTTGAGTCTGTTATCACATCGGCTGGCGAGCAATCCATGAACATCGGATTGGAGGTCTTCAAGATCAATGATGTGGCAAGAGCATTCTATGAAAGACATGGCTTTAACACAGATCGCACAGATCGGGGTCAGGCCTTACATTTTACATCCCCACCAAGCCACAGTCCCATCTTACACCATGCCCAACCCACCATTCCTGGGGGCGCTGCGCGATAAAGACACGCAACGCCCCCAGGTTCAGGCGCTGGACGTCTTGGGTCAGTAGTGGAAACGGAGTTGAACGATTTCGAGCGAGCTATCCACAACGCGATACACCATGCGATGTTCATCTGTAATCCGCCGAGACCAAAATCCGGATAGCGCGTGCTTCAATGGCTCCGGCTTGCCTACGCCGGCAAATGGTTCGCGCTCCGTTTCCCGAATCAGCTTGTTGATTCGTTCCACCATGCGCCTGTCTTGCTTCTGCCAGTACAGGTAGTCTTCCCATGCCTCGTCAGAAAAGATCAGCTTCACTCGACCAGCTTCCGCTCCACACCTTTCTCAGCGTTCAACTGAGAAATCGCCGAGAGCAGGCGCTTGGCGTTCGCGGGCGTGCGCAGAAGGTAGGCCGTTTCTTCAAGCGCTTTGAAATCTTCCAGTGAAAGCATCACAACGGACTGTTCACCGTTGCGGGTAATTATCAGCGCCTCGTGGTCATTGCACACCCGATCCATGGTGCTTGCCAAGTTTGCGCGAGCGGTGGTGTAGGTAATCGCATCCATGCTGGGGCTCCTTATATGTACGCATTACTGTACATCATCGATGAGCCAATGTCCAGCGCAGTGATAAAGGCGCGCCCCCCATGAACATACCGGCCGCTTTACACGATCGGCGCATACATGGGCTTGCCCTCATTCAGATTCATCCAGCCCTTCACAATACGGTAGATAAACCAGATCAGGTCGGCGATCAGCACAAACCAGCCGATAACCAGAATGAATGTGACTGCACCGATGAATGCCCACAACAGACCAAATCAGAAGGTGCGCATCTGCCCGCGGAAGTGGCTTTCGAGATAGGTGCCGGCCACGTCACCCCGTTTGACATAGTTCATCACGAGGCAAACAGGCTGGTCACGCCGATCAGCAATGACAGGGCGTAAAGTCCGTAAATCACCGTGGTAACGGTTTTGTTTGCCTGCAAATCAGCCGATTCATTCATACACTCTCCTCCTTGGGTTTATTCAGGCTAGCTCTTATGGCCGCTCTATATTTAGATCTGGTGGTAGCTGCGATACCATTCGACAAACTTGCCGATCCCCACGGCCAGCGGCGTGGCCGGCTCAAAACCGACATCGCGCTGCAAATCGCTCACGTCGGCACAGGTGGATACCACGTCGCCGGCCTGCATGGGCAAAAACTCCTTCTGCGCCACCTGACCGAGCGCCTGCTCGATGGTTTCGATAAACGTCATCAGCGCCACCGGCGTATGGTTGCCAATGTTGTACACGCGGTAAGGCGCGTAGCTGCTGCCCGGATCGGGCTTGTCCGTGTCGAACTGCGGATTCGGCGTGGCGACATGATCCAGCACCCGCACCGTGCCCTCGGCGATATCGTCGATGTAGGTGAAATCCCGCTGCATGGCGCCCTGGTTGAACACCTTGATCGGCTCACCGCGCAGAATGGCGCCGGTAAACAGTGACGGCGACATGTCCGGGCGACCCCATGGGCCGTAGACGGTGAAATAGCGCAAACCGGTCGTCGGCAGGCCATACAGATGGCTGTAGGTGTGCGCCATCAGTTCGTTGGCCTTCTTGCTGGCAGCGTACAGGCTGACGGGATGATCGACGTTGTGGTGCACGGAAAACGGTTGTGCCGTATTGGCGCCATACACGCTGGAGCTGCTGGCGTAGGCCAAGTGCTCCACCTTGTTGTGGCGGCAGCCTTCCAGCACGTTGGCAAACCCGACCAGATTGCTCTGCACATAGGCCAGGGGATTTTGCAGTGAATAGCGCACACCCGCCTGCGCCGCCAGGTTGACCACCCGCTGGAAGCCCTCCTTGGCAAACAGCGCGGTCATTGCCGGGGTGTCGCTGATATCCATTTCGATGAAGCGGAAGCCCTTCTGGTCACGCAAGCGGTTCAGGCGGTCATGCTTGAGGCTCACCGGATAATAATCGTTCAGATTGTCGACCCCGACCACTTCATCGCCGCGTGCCAGCAATATCTCGGCCACATGCATGCCGATAAAACCAGCTGCTCCAGTAATCAACACCTTCATGCCACGTCTCCTTGGCATACACTCTCTGCTGCATGTCGGCTGGTTTCAGTGCAGGCTAATGCCTGCGTAGCAAGCGTTACGCCGGAACTAAAGCCGGCCGCTCCGGTAATCAGTACTTTCATTCTTTCTGTTCCTGTTGCAAGGCATAGGCCTTGGAATATTTTATAAAACTGTTGAAGCAGCCGATGCTCACATGCACCAGACCGGGCAATCCATCCATAAAGCCGCGCCGCACGATGTAGAACTTGAAAAAACGCAGCAGCGGGCTCAGCACGATATGGCGCCAGCCGACCCGCTTGCCGCGCTTGTGCAGTGCTTCCGCCTGCAAAGTGGTATAGCGGTTCTGTTTGGTGAGGTAAACATCGAGCTGCTCGGCCGAATGATGCAGCAAATCGCCCGCCAGCGTGGCGACCGGATGACCACCTGTCAGCACTTTCTCATGCACGCTGTCGTCGCTCCAACGCACCTGGCGCCGGTCGAACAAGCGCAAGCTCCAGTCTGGGTAACCTTCGCCATGATAGAGATAGCGACCGAGAAAACGATTGGCCCGCGCCATGCGGTAAACCAGATGATCCGGCTTTTGCATGACCGTTTCGATACTGTTCTTCAAACGCTCGCTGACAATCTCGTCTGCGTCGATGCACAGCACCCAGTCATGTTTTGCCTGGCTGACGGCAAACTGTTTCTGCGGGCCGAAGCCCAGCCAGCTTTGCTGAATGACACGCGCGCCTGCTTTGGCAGCCAAATCGAGCGTGCCATCGGTACTACCGGAATCGACCACAACAATTTCATCCACGAAAGACAGAGCCGCCAGACAGGCCGGCAATTCCCGGGCAGCATTGAGAGTGATGAGAACTGCGGACAAAGGTAGGCGCGACATGCGAAAATGGTATCCTAACTGTTTCTTCACTGCCAGAAAAATAACCGGCCGATGACGCGTATCCTCCTGGTCAAAACCTCCTCGATGGGGGACATCATTCACAACCTGCCGCTGGTGCATGATTTGACCCGCCATTTCCCGCAGGCTGAAATCGACTGGGTATGTGAAGAGAACTTTGCCGAAATTCCCACTTTGCATCCGGCCATCCGCAAGGTCATCCCGGTCGCCATCCGCCGTTGGCGCAAACACTTGCTGTGCCGCACTACCTGGCAGGAAATCGGCCGTTTCCGACAAGCTGTGCAGCAAACCGATTACGACTTTGTGCTGGATACCCAGGGCCTGGTCAAAAGCGCCCTGATCACCCGTATGGCCCACGGACAAAAATTCGGTTACAGCGCCGCCTGCGCCCGCGAACCGCTGGCCAGCCGCTTCTACAACCAGACTTTCACAGTGGACCCGCAAAGCCATGCCGCCGATCGCTATCGCGCCCTGGCCGCCCAAGCCTTTTCCTACACCCCGGACAGTTTGATCGACTACGGCCTTCAACCGCCTGCTATCGAATTGCCTTGGCAGACAAACACCCGCTACGTCGTTCTGCTCACCGCCACCAGTCGCGATGAAAAGCTCTGGCCGCTGGCTGACTGGGTTGCCCTTGGCCGTCACCTGAATGCGCTTGGCTATGCCTGTATCCTACCCTGGGGCAACGCCGCAGAAGAACAGCGCTGCCGCGACCTGGCCAGCCAGCTCGACAATGCGCTGGTCACACCGCGACTCAGCCTGACGGAAGCGGCCCGCCTGTTGGCGCAAGCCCAACTGGTTGTCGGCGTAGACACCGGCCTGGTCCATCTGGCCACCGCCATGCACACCCCAACCGTCGCCATCTATGTTGCCAGCTCGCCAGGGCGCAACGGCCTGTATGCCAGCTCGCCGGCCTTCAACCTCGGCGCCGAAGGCCATCCGCCTGCAGCCGCAGAAGTGATTCACACGGCAGAAAGCCTGCTGCGCTAATGGCTCGCCGACTTTATACGCTGCTGTTGTGGCTGCTGCTGCCGCTGATGCTGCTGCGGCTGTTCTGGCGCGGCCGCAAACTGCCCGGCTATCGGCACAATGTGCTGGAACGTCTGGGCATCTACCGCACTGCCGTCAAACAGCCGGTCATCTGGCTGCATGCCGTGTCGGTCGGCGAAACGCGCGCCGCCGCACCGCTGGTACAGGCACTCAGGCAGCGTTTTCCCACGCACACCATCCTGCTGACCCACATGACGCCGACCGGACGGGAAACCGGCCGTCAGCTGTTCGGCGACAGCGTCATGCAGGCCTACCTGCCCTACGATTACCCCTGCGCCATCAGGCGCTTCCTGCGCCATTTCCGGCCCACGGCCGGCCTGCTGCTGGAAACCGAGCTGTGGCCCAATCTCGCCCATGTCTGCAAACGGCAGAATACCCCCCTGCTGCTGGTCAACGCCCGGCTATCGGAGCGTTCGGCCCGCCGTTACCAGCGCATTCGCGCACTGATCCGGCCCGCCCTTGCGTCCCTGTCCGGCCTGGCGGCACAGACAGGCGAGGATGCCCGCCGGCTGGAGCAATTGGGCGCCCCAGCCGGGATCGTCACCGGCAACCTGAAATTCGATATCGCCCCACCGGAGGAGTTGGTAGAACGTGGACGCGCTTGGCGCAAGGCCTTTGGCGACCGCGCTGTCTGGTTGGCTGCCAGCACCCGCGACGGCGAAGAAGAATTGATTTTCGACATGTTGGAAAAGCTGGCCGACGACAAAGCCCTGCTCATTCTCGTCCCTCGTCATCCGCAACGTTTTGAAGAGGTCGCCAAACTGGCCGAGTCCCGTGGCCTGAAGGTCCAGCGACGCAGCCAGACAACGGTGGTCGAGCCCGCTACGCAGATTTGGTTAGGCGACTCGATGGGGGAAATGTATGCCTATTATGCCGCCAGCGATCTGGCGGTGATTGGCGGCTCCATCCGGCCGTTCGGCGGGCAGAACCTGATAGAGGCCTGCGCCGTCGGCACGCCGGTGCTGTTGGGCGAGCACACGGAAAACTTTGCCGATGTGGCGCGCCAGGCAATCGAAGCGGGTGCGGCGCTACGTGTCCAGCAAAGGGAAGACTGGCCGAAAATCGTGGTGGAATTGCTGACCGATGCTGCCCGACGTCAGGCAATGGGACAAGCCGGGCAAGCATTCGCCGCCCGGCATCGCGGTGCGACGGAACGCACCATGGCGCATATCATGCGGCTATTAAGCGTCGGCTGAACCGCAGCCGGATCAGGCTTTGCCCAGGTAGGCGTTGACCCGCGCGAGATCGGCCTGGGTCAGCTTGCCGGCCGAGGCGCGCAGCCTCAGGTCCGCCAGAATCCACTGGTAGCGGGCCGCCTGCAGGTCATGGCGGGCCGAATAGTACTGCTGCTGGGCATTCAATACGTCGGCACTGGTGCGCACACCCACCTCGAATCCCAGCTTGTTCGAATCCAATGCGCTCTGGGCCGACACCAGCGCCTGTTCCAGCGCCTTCACCCGCAGCAGCGTGCTCTGCGTATCGAGGAACGACTGTCTGACATTGAGCTCCACCTGGCGGCGTGTGCTTTCCAGATTGGCCCTTGCCTGATCCTCCCCGGCCACGGCCTCCCGTGCGCGGGCGCTGATGCCGCCGCCGGCATACAATGGAATGTTCAGCTGCAGGCCAACCGTTTTCGCGGTGGTATCGTTGCCGATGCCGAACGTGCTGTTACCCGCTCCGGTATCGCTGTAGGTGGCAACAAGATCCAGCGTCGGCAGATGCCCCGCCTGACTTTTTTTCACTTCCTGATGGGCAATCTCGACGTTGGCCTGTTGCGCCCGCAACTGCGGGTTGTTGGCCAGCGCTTCCTGCAACCAGGCATCCACCACGGCCGGTTCCTCGGCCTTGGCGGCAAATTTGCCGGACAGCGGCGTCAGCTCCCCCGGCAAGGTGCCAGTCAGGCTGACCAGTTGCTGACGCTTGACCGCCAGATCCTGCTGGGCGGCGATTTCCTGCGCGCTGATGAGGTCGAAACGCGCTTGCGCCTCATTGGTATCGGTGATGGTGGACGTCCCAACCTCGAAACTCTTTTTGGCGATCTCCAGCTGCTCGGCCGTGGCTTTTTTCTGCGCCTCGGCCAGATTCACGCCGTCTTGCGCCAGCAAGTAATCGAAGTAGGCTTGCGCTACGCGCAGCACCAGACTTTGCTGTGCATCGGTCAATTGGGCGTCGCCGGCGGATGCCTGCTGCTTGGCCTGAGCATATTGGGCGAAATTCTGCATGCGCAGAATCGGCTGATCCAGCACAACCGTGTAGCCGTTGCTGTTGTATTTGCGCAGACCGGAAGGCAGCGTGGTCGGTGAGCGGTATTGGGTGTCGATCTCGTTCCAGGTGGTGTTGGCCGATAGGTTGACGCTCGGCAACAGGCCCGCGCGGCCTTCCGTCACCTTCTCCTGTGACGCGCGGTGCGCTGCCGCCGCTGCGGCATATACCGGGTCCTGCTGGACGGCGGCCTGATAGATTTGCAGCAGATCCTCCGCCTGCGCTGCGGGCGTGCCGGCCAGCAAAACACTGGCCAGCAGCACGTTTTTTACCTGCATGCCACTCCTCCTGTCGGGAGATCGGGAAGTCAGAATGTGAAGCGATTCGGCTGTTGTGCGTTGCGCAACGGGTTTACCACCGTTTCGAACAATACCACTTCATTATAGGCGCCTTCGCCGATACAGGTAATCAAACGTGCCTGCATGGCTGGCGCCTCACCGACGATGGCAAACAGACGGCCTCCAGGAGCCAGCGATTCCTTGAAGGATTCCGGCAGAACCGGTACGGAACCGCTCAGCACAATGACGTCGTACGGCGCATGGCGAGACCAGCCTTTGGCCGCATCACCCACTTCGAACGACACGTTGCGCAAGCCGTGCGCACGGATTTTCTTTTCCGCCTGCAGCTTGAATTCGGGCACGATCTCCACCGTGTGGACATGGCCGGCCTCGTGCGCCAGCAAGGCGGTCAGGTAGCCGCTGCCGGTGCCGACTTCCAGCACCTTGTCGCTCGGTTGGATATCCACTTCCTGCAGAATGCGCGCTTCCATCTTGGGCGCCATCATGCTTTCGCCCTGGCCCAGCGGAATTTCCATATCCACAAAAGCCAGTTTTTCATAACCGGCCGGCACGAAATCTTCGCGGCGTACCTTGAACAACAGGTTCAGCACATCCTGATCCAGCACATCCCACGGACGGATCTGCTGTTCCACCATATTAAAGCGCGCTTGTTCGAAATCCATGTTCACTCCAGAAGCCTGAATACTCTAAGGTCAACTTGCAATTATTCCATAAATCCAGTACTTTGACACACTCAATCGCTAGGGGTCCTGCCGGCGCAACCGGCAAGGTGAGAGATACCCTTGGAACCTGATACGGTTAACACCGTCGTAGGGAAGCGTTACTCAATGCTCCTTGCGCTTTGTATTTGAAGGAGTACAGCATGAATGCCAATCCCCAGTTTATCGGCCAGAGCGCCCGCGTCGACGAGGCCGCCGTCAAGCCCTTGCCCATGTCACGCAAGATTTACGTCGAAGGCTCCCGCCCGGACATCCGCGTGCCCATGCGCGAAATCAGCCAGCACGACACCCCGCTGCAAAGCGGCACCGAAAAAAATCCGCCGATTTTCGTCTATGACACCTCCGGCCCCTACACCGACCCGCAGGCCCGAATCGACATCCGCAGCGGTCTTTCTTCCGTGCGCGGCAACTGGATTGCCGAACGCAACGACACCGAAGAACTGGCAGGCCCGACCTCGGCTTACGGCCGCGAGCGCCTGAACGATGCGAAACTGGCGGAACTGCGCTTTAACCTGCAACGCCTGCCGCGTCGCGCCAAATCCGGCTTGAACGTCACCCAGATGCACTATGCCCGCCAAGGCATCATCACGCCGGAAATGGAATACGTGGCGCTGCGCGAAAACCAGCGCATCGAAGGTCTGTCCGAGCTGATCACCCGCCAGCATCCCGGCGACTCCATGGGCGCGGCCATTCCGAAAATCATTACCCCCGAATTCGTGCGTGACGAGATCGCTCGCGGGCGTGCCATCATCCCTGCCAACATCAACCATCCGGAACTGGAACCGATGATCATCGGCCGCAATTTTCTGGTGAAGATCAATGGCAACATCGGCAATTCCGCGGTATCCTCCTCCATCGGCGAGGAAGTGGAAAAGATGACCTGGGGCATCCGCTGGGGCGCCGACACCATCATGGACCTGTCCACCGGCAAGCACATCCACGAAACCCGCGAATGGATCCTGCGCAACTCGCCGGTACCGATCGGCACCGTGCCCATCTACCAGGCGCTGGAAAAGGTCGACGGCAAGGCCGAAGAGCTGACCTGGGACATCTTCCGCGACACCCTGATCGAGCAGGCCGAGCAAGGTGTGGACTACTTCACCATCCACGCCGGCGTGCTGCTGCGCTACGTGCCGTGGACGGCCAAGCGCATGACCGGCATCGTCTCCCGCGGCGGCTCGATCATGGCCAAGTGGTGTCTGGCGCATCACAAGGAGAATTTCCTCTACACCCACTTCGAGGAAATCTGCGAAATCATGCAGGCCTACGACGTGTCCTTCTCCCTGGGTGACGGCCTGCGCCCCGGCTCAGTCTACGACGCCAACGACGACGCGCAGCTGGGCGAGCTGATGACACTGGGCGAACTGACCCAGATCGCCTGGAAGCATGACGTGCAAACCATGATCGAAGGCCCCGGCCACGTGCCCATGCACATGATCAAGGAAAACATGGATCTGCAGCTCAAGCACTGCCATGAAGCGCCGTTCTACACCTTGGGCCCGCTCACCACCGACATCGCACCGGGTTACGACCACATCACCTCCGGCATCGGCGCCGCCATGATCGGCTGGTTCGGCTGCGCCATGCTGTGCTACGTGACGCCGAAAGAGCACCTGGGCCTGCCCAACAAGGCCGATGTGAAGGAAGGCATCATCACCTACAAGATCGCCGCCCACGCCGCCGACCTGGCCAAGGGCCATCCGGGCGCGCAGGTGCGCGACAACGCGCTGTCCAAGGCACGCTTCGAATTCCGCTGGGAAGACCAGTTCAACCTGGGCCTGGACCCGGACCGCGCACGCGAATTCCATGACGCCACCATGCCGAAGGAAGCGCACAAGGTCGCCCACTTCTGCTCCATGTGCGGCCCGCACTTCTGTTCCATGAAAATCACCCAGGACGTGCGCGACTACGCCGCCAGCCAGGGTGTGGACGAAAACAACGCCCTGCAATCCGGCATGGAAGCCAAGGCGATCGAGTTCGTCAAAACCGGCAGCCAGATCTATCGCGATGCCTGACAGCGCTGGAACTGCCTAATAGTAAAGACCCGGTCGAACCGGGTCTTTCTTTTTTTGTCATAATGACGTTCTACATTACGCCTTATAATTTCAAAGTGACTGTTCATGGATATTTTGCTGCTGGTTAAGGCCCTCATTCTGGGCATCGTCGAAGGTCTGACCGAATTTCTGCCGGTTTCCAGTACCGGCCATCTGATCATCGTCGGCGACCTGCTCAACTTCAACGACGAACGCGGCAAAGTATTCGAAATCGCCATCCAGCTGGGCGCCATCCTTGCCGTCTGCTGGGAATATCGGGAAAAGATCCTCTCCGTGTTGCGCGGCATCAAAACGGACCCCGCCAGCCAGCGTTTCACCCTCAATCTGCTGATCGCCTTCATGCCGGCTGTCGTGCTGGGGCTGCTGCTGCACAAAATCATCAATACCTATCTGTTCAATCCGTTTACCGTTGCCGGCGCCTTGATCGTGGGCGGCCTGCTGATTTTGTGGATCGAGCGCACCTACCGCGACCATCACCACATTGCCTCGGTCGAGCAGATGACCTGGAAGGACGCCCTCAAGGTCGGTTTCGCCCAATGCCTGGCGATGTTTCCCGGCGTGTCGCGTTCCGGTGCCACCATCATGGGCGGCCTGGTTTTCGGTCTTTCCCGCCTGACGGCCACCCAGTTCTCGTTCTTTTTGGCCATTCCCACCATGTTCGCGGCCACAGCCTACGATGTGTTCAAGAATCGGCATTTGCTGCATGCAGCCGATCTGCCGCTGTTTGCCGTAGGCTCCGTCGCCGCGTTTGTGACGGCGCTGCTGGTTGTGCGCGGCCTGCTGCATTACGTGGCCAACCACACGTTCTCCGTGTTTGCCTGGTACCGCATCGTTTTTGGTCTGGCCGTTCTCGCCAGCGCCCAGTTCGGCTGGGTCAACTGGAACTGATCAGCGCAAAATAAAAAAAGCCTGCCAAGAACAGCAGGCTTTTTGGTTGCCTGAACTGCAAGCTTGTTCAGTGTTCCTTTTGCTGCTGAACAAATGTCTTGATGTGCTGCAGCAATTCCTCTTCCTGGTAGGGCTTGCCCAGATAGATGTTGGCGCCCAGCTCCATGGCATAGTTACGGTGTTTTTCCGCCGTGCGCGAGGTGATCATGATGATCGGCACCGCATGCAGACGGCTGTCGCCGCGCACGTTCTTGGTCAGTTCGAAACCGTCCATACGCGGCATCTCGATGTCCACCAGCATGACCGCGGGCACCAGCTCCTGCAATTGCTGCAGCGCATCGACGCCGTCTTTCGCGGTGACCACCTGATACCCTTCGCGCGACAGCAGGCGGGAAGTGATCTTGCGTACCGTGAGCGAATCGTCCACCACCATGATGACCGGCGGGCCGGCCTGCTCCAGTTCCTGCTCCGGCAGCGGCGGCGTCGTCACCACCGTTCCCGGCATGGTCGCCATCGCCTCGGCCTGCTGCTGCGCCACAGCGGCCAGGTGTACCGGGTTGAGAATCAGCAATACCTGACCCGAACCCATTACCGTTGCGCCGGCAATGCCGCTCACGCGAGCCAGCTGCGGTCCGATGTTCTTCACCACGAATTCGCGGTTGCCCAACAGCTCGTCAACGTGGATCGCCACGCGGCTGTTACCGCTGCGCAACAGCAAAATAGAGTTGTACGGCTTGCTGGCGGCCGCGTGCTCCTCATCACCCAGCAGGCGCGGCAGGTAAAACAGCGGATAGACATTGCCCAGCCACTCGACCGAACCGGCGGTATAAATTTCCGTCAGTTTGGCCGGTTTGTATTCCTGCACCTGTTCAACCATGGCCGACGGCAGGGCAAAGGTCTGGCCTGCGGCCGAAACCAGCACGGCCTGAGTCACCGCCAGCGTCAGCGGCAGGTAAATGGTGAACTGGGTACCGTTGCCCGGGGTCGAGCTGATTTCAATCCGGCCGCCGAGATTGGTGACTTCGCTCTTCACCACGTCCATACCGATACCCCGGCCGGCAATCTGGTTGACCGAGACGGCGGTGGAAAAACCGGGAGTGAAAATCAGTTCCGCCAGGCGTTCATCGCTGACCGCTTCATTCTCGGTCAGCAGGCCCAGCTGCAGGCCCTTGTTGCGAATAGCCGCGTAATTGAGGCCCTTGCCATCGTCGCGGATCGACAGCACGATTTCGTTCGCCTGCTGGCTGGCTTCGAACTTGATTTCGCCAATGGCCAGCTTGCCGCTGTCCTGTCGTTCCTCTGGCATTTCCAGGCCGTGGGCAATGGCGTTGCGCAGCAGGTGCTCGATCGGCGCGGTCATCTTTTCCAGCACGCCGCGGTCGATTTCCGTTTTGGCGCCGCGAATATCCAGGTTGGCCTTCTTGCCCAGCTCCTTCGCCGTCTGGCGGACCACGCGGTACAGCCGCTCGGCAATGCTGTCCAACGGCACCATGCGCACCCGCAGCAATTCCTGCTGCAGTTCGCGCGTCATGCGTCCCTGCGCCAGCAGCGCCGCTTCGGTTTCGTCCAGATGTTTCAGCAGGTTTTGCTGTACCGTGGCCACGTCGTTCACCGACTCGGCCATCATGCGGGTCAGCTCCTGGAAGCGGGTAAACCGGTCGAATTCGAGCGGATCGAATTCGGCATGCACTTCCTGCGCCATTTCCATGCGCGACTGCATCTGGCTTTCCGCCTGAATTTCGATTTCGCGCAATTGCCCACGCAAACGAATCACGTTTTCCGTCAGATCGAGCAGCGACTGTTTGAACGCCAGCATTTCGCCCTCAATACGGGAGCGGGCGATCGACACTTCACCCGCCTCGTTCACCAGCCGGTCTACCACGTTGGCCGGTACGCGCAGCACCGCTTTCTGGCCCGCATCGGTGGCCACCGCTGCGGCCGGAGCCACACCGACTTTTACCGCCTCGGCCGCCGGAATCTCGCCCAGCTCCGCCGCGGCGTTCTCTTCCGGCTTGACATCCGGCAGGCTCGGTTCGCCGCGCTGCATCCGTTCAAGCATCAGCAGCACACGATCGTTGGCATGCTCCAGTTCATCCAGCAGCGACTCGGGGAAATCGCCCTTTTCGTCGGCTTCGATCACTTTCGATTCGACCTGGTGGGTCAACTCGCCCACCCGCATGGCCCCGGCCATGCGGGCGCTGCCCTTGAGCGTATGCAGCACGCGCTGCAGCGCTTTGACGGCTTCCTTGTCACCCCTGTTGCCGCGGCTTTGCCGTAGCGCGTCGCTCAGCTGCGGCATCAGCTCCTGCGCTTCTTCCAGGAAAATCGGCAGCAGCTGTTCGTCCAGATCGTCCTGAATCGCTCGCAGGGCATCGTCCTCGCCCTGCTGTCGCAACACCGCCTGCACTTCGCTATCGACTTCCGGCAGCGGCTCGATTTCGGTTACCGGCTCCTGCTCAGGCAGGTCTTCCGCCACTGCGGCCGGCGCCGTCATCGTCTTTGCCTGATCCAGCGACGCCACCAACCGGTCCACCAGCTCGACTTCCGCATGCGGCATCTGCCGCGCGGCGATCAGTGTCGCCATGGTTTTCAGTGCGATCAGCACATCGTCAATCAGGTTGACTTCTTCCCCGGCAAATACCACGGGCTTGCTGCAGCGCAGTTCCAGCCAGTGTTCCAGCGCATGACCCAGTTCCGCCAGCGGCTTGAATCCGGTGGTAGCGGCGATACCGGCCAGCGTATGCGAACCGCGCACAAACGGTTCGGTTTGCGGATGCGTCGGATCCCGGCGCAAATCCGCCAGGGCCTGCTCCAGCGTTCGGATACAGCCGGCCGCTTCATTGTTGAAGATATCGAACAGGGTCGGCGACAGGCTCAGGTCACCGATAACAATCTCTTCTTCCGGCAAGACGGCAAAAGGTATCGGTTCGTTAGGCTCCGTCTCCGTTACCGTATTTTCAACAGCGGGCAGTTCCTCGACTGCGCTCTCCAGCATGATGGCCGTGTCTTCCAGCTCGCTTACCGGCTCGGCTTGCAACGCAAGCGTTTGCTCCGCGGCATCTGCCGGCGGCATGGCGGGCTCGACTTCTTCGGCCACCGCTTCATTGGCTGCATCGCGGATATACAGGTCTTCGTGAGCCATAGCGGGAGCCGCCGACAGAGCGTCACCGATAAGCGTGTCGAAATCCAGTTCTTCCATTGCCTCGGGCACTTGCAGCGGAGCCATTTCGTCCACCGCCGCAATGGCCTCGGTTGGTTCTTCCTCATCAGGCAGCTCGATCAGGGTCACTTCTTCCAGCGGCGTCGAGACCGCTTCGGCCAGCCCGGACGTTTCTTCCGGCTCTTCGCCTTCAATCAGCGTAACCGGCTCTTCCAGCCCGATAACGGCTTCGCTCGCGGCTGCCTCTGCGGCCGGAGACGTCTCGCGCACGTCTGCTTCAGGCTGAGGCTCAACCGCACCGAACTCGCTATCGATCCACTCGTCTGCTGCCGGCGGCACTGCTGCGAGCGGAATTTCCTCCGCCTGTTCCAGCAGCATGCCCAGCGCAGGCTCTGTCGGCTCGGCTGCCGGTTCAACGCTGGGGCCTGCGGCAAACCCAAGCGCAGCCGAACCGTTCAGCAACTGATCCGCCAGCGCTTCGATCTCCCCCGACTGAACATCGGCCTGACCTTTCTCGGTCAACTCGGCCACCCAGCCAACAAAACCCTCATAAGCCATACCGATCAGCGAAAGCAGTTCGGGCGTCGGGGTTTTTTCTTCTTCCAGCCACTTGTTCAGCACCTGCTCGATACGCCATGCCACTTCGCCCAGCGTGGTAAGACCGACCATGCGCCCGCTGCCCTTGAGGGTATGGAAGCCGCGCCTGATGGTGGTCAGGGCTTCGCGATCGTGGCGGTCGGATTGCAGCGTGGTCAGGTTGGACTGCACCCGCTCAAGTACTTCGTTGGCCTCTTCCAGGTAGGTTTCCAACAATTCCGCGTCGACCGCCTCTTCGTCGGCGTCCAGCAGACGTACCGCCTGATCGGACGGCAGCGCTTCAGCGCGCGGCGCAAAAAGCGCCTGCAGCATTTCGCCGGCTTCGTCGTACTGCTCGGCCTTAAGTGCCTGGGCCGCTTTAGCGGCTTCACTCGATTTGTCGCTTTCGCCCGCCAGCTCGGCATCCTGCCGCCAGGCGGTAAGGCTGGCGTGCAGCTGATCCTTTAACCGCGCATTGCTGCGATCTTCATTCCACTGCTCCAGGGCGGTCGCCAGCGGCACGGGGGGTGCCGTTTCCAGCCCGCCGGCGGACTGCTCCGTCACCTCGAACGATTCGATAGCGGGGATTTCCAGCTCTTCCTCTTCCAGCGCTTCGCGTTCAGGCTCGGCCTCGCCGCGCAAGCGGCGCAGCACCGGCGCAATCACCCGTTCATTGTCGGCATGACCGTGCTGCACCGTTTCGACAAAGAAACCCAGACTGGACAGGGCATCGGCCACCTTCTCCTTGTCGTCCTGGCTGATCTCCGTGCCAGCGGCGAAAGAACCGATCAGCTGCCCCGCTTCATGCAGCAGCGTTGCCGCATCGGGCTGTTCCAGGATCAGCAGCGCCCCTTCGACCTGTCGCAGCATGGGGGCAAGTGCCGGGATTTCCGAGGTTTGCGCCGCGTCGCGGAAATAGGTGTCGAGCACGCTCTCGGCGTGCCGCAGGTTGACCTGAATCTCGCTCACCACCTGCGCCATGACGATCTTTTCCTGCGCCTTGCGGCCCATTTCATCGAGCAGGTCAACTTGCGGCGCACTATTCAGATCACCGCTAATGCTGGCCTGGACGCGCTGTCCCTGGGCCTGGGCCTGGGCAGGAAATTCCGGCGACAGCCGGAAGTAATGCTCGAAACCGTTTTCCAGCAACAGCAATGCAGTGGCCATCTCGAGCGCCACGCCATCTTGCCGGTCGGCACCGATATTGCCCAGTTTGGCCGATTCATCGCCCAGCAAACCCAGCAATTCGGTCAGTGGATGAGTACCGATGCCTTGCGACCGTAGCAGCAATTTGCCCAGCAGCTGTTGGAATTGCTTCAGCAGATCGCGATTGCCGGCCGAGTACTTGAGCCAGATGTCTTTGGCGGCCAGCAACTGATCGCGCAGTTCGCGCAGCAGCGGTGCCAGGCGCTCCTGCGCGTCCGGCGCCATTTTGGCCTCAGCCTGCGGCAGGTAGTCCTGCAGCTCAAACAGCTCGCGCACTTTCTGTACGCTCGCCGTTGCGCTGGGGGTCAGGGCAATCTGATACAGCACGTCGCGCAGCAGCCGCTCGGCCACTTTCGACGCACCCTCCGACAAGCGGCGCATCTGCAAATCGATGCGAGCGCACAATTGTTTGCACTCGACCGAGGCATTGTTGCCGGCCGACTCCAGCGCGTCCAGCAACGCGCCGGCAGCCCACCAGAACGTCCGCTGGGCCGGCAGGGCCTGGGCCTGGTCGATGGCCTCAACCGCCTGGCGCATCAGCTTCATGCCGGCACTTTCGCCACGCAGCCAGAACAGCAGGCCGCGCTGGAAACGGCCGCGTTGCGAGCGCACAAACTCCCGCTGGGCAGCTTCCGGCACGGGTTTGGCATCCGGGTTTTTGGGCGCGCGCAGGGACAGATCGGGATAGAACAGGTCGCTGCCGCTCACCCGCTCGATACCTCGCCGGCGCAGAAGATTTTCATAGGCGGAAAGTAAACGCAGGGGTTGATCCGGTTTACCGTCCATCAGTTCGTCGAGGTAAGCGCCCAACGCCTCCATGGCTTGTTCAGCGGCAGCAAATACTTCGGCGGCAGGCGCTATTTTCTGGCTGTCGACCGCGGACAGCAGACCTTCCAGCTCCTCACAGAATTTGCCCACCCCTTCCAGCCCAACCATCTGAATGGCGCCGGTCACCTGGTGCAGGTGAGTCGCGGCGTGCTTGAGGGCGGTATCGTCCACCGGATTTGCCGCGTAATGCTGCAAATTCTCGCGGGCCTGCTGCAATGCCTGGTCTATTTCGCCCTTGACCCAAGTCAAGGGGCCAACGTCAAACTCTGTGGCTGAACTCATAATCTGCTACCAATCAGGACAGTTTGAAACCTGCTACCGAACCCTTCAGTTCAGCTGCCAACTCGGTCAATTGACCTACGGAACTGGCGGTTTGTTTGGTCCCTTCTGTTGTCTGAGTCGTAATGTTCTGAATTTCCTGCATGTTCGACACCACACGCGTCGCCGCTTCGGTCTGCGCACGGGAAGCCTGGGAAATGGTTTCAATCAGTCCGGCAAGGTTGACCGATACCTGGCCAATCTCCGCCAGCGCCTGACCGGCCGCGTCGGACAGCTTGGTCCCTTCCACCACACCCTGGGTGCTGCGTTCCATCGCCGCCACGGCATCCTGGGTATCGGTCTGAATGGTCTTCACAATCGCGCCGATCTGTTTGGTCGCCTCGCCGGAACGTTCCGCCAGCCGCTGCACCTCTTCCGCAACCACGGTAAAGCCGCGCCCCGCTTCACCGGCTGAGGCCGCCTGAATCGCCGCGTTCAATGCCAGCACGTTGGTCTGTTCGGTAATGTCGGAAATCAGTTCCACGATCTCGCCGATCTCCTGCGACGATTCACCCAGACGCTTGATCCGTTTCGCGGTTTCCTGAATCTGCTCGCGAATTTCGTTCATACCGGCAATGGAGTTTTGTACCGCCTGGGTGCCTTTTTCCGCCGCATCCAGCGACTGCTGCGCCACGCGGGCGGACTCGTCGGCGTTTTGCGATACCTCGGTAATCGACTGAGCCATGCGCTCGACCGCCTCACTGGTTTCCTGAATTTCTTCCGACTGCTTTTGCGCCGCCTGCAGCAGCTCGCCGGAAATCCGTTGCGCCTGTTCGGAAGCGCGGGTCACCTGCTCCGTCGCGCGGTTAATACCGTTTACCAGGGCGCGCAGCTCGTCAATGGTGTAGTTGATGGAGTCGGCGATCGCACCGGTAATGTCTTCCGTCACACTGGCCTTCACCGTCAGGTCACCTTCGGCCAAGTCGCCCATTTCGTTCAGCAGACGCAGAATGGCTTCCTGGTTTCGCTTGTTTTCCTGCTCACTCAGGAACGCCCGGCGCTTCACCTCGTTCACGTTCACCATACCCAGGAACACCAGCGAGGTCAGCGCCAGCAGGCCGAACAACAGCGCCAGCCAGCCGCCGACCAGTTTGCCGCTATTCTCATAAGCCGTCGTGAGTTTCTGCGCGGCGGCCAGAATGCCGTCCGACCCGACGAAAATGGTTCGCGCCGCCTGCTTGGAGTTCACCAGCTCCTGCATATTTTGCAGGGTATTGTTGACGTTGCTTTCAAAGTCCTTGAACAGGTCGTCGAGTTCCTGCAGCTTATCGCGCGTATCCGGATCCTTGATCGCGCCCAGGCGCAGCTCGTCGCTGCCGTTCATCAGGCCGTTCACCACGTCGCGGAAGGTGTTGGTATCCTTACCGAGCAAGAATGCCGATTCCGGATCAATCACGTCACTCGAAACCAGGGCGTTGGCGTTTTTCGCCATCCGCTGGGTCAGCATCACCAGCTGGGAAGCCAGCGACACTTCCCGCACCGGCGCGCCGGACTGGGTCAGCAGGGCCAGCATCTGTTCGGTCAACTCGAGCAGGGGAATGTTGTTGGCGTTGATCGCCGCCACGCCGCGGTTCAGTTCCACCAGTTTTTTCTCATTGGCGAGAATCTGGTACACGCCCTTTTCCGACGGCGCCCACTGGGTATCCAGATCCTGCAGCATCGGCTGAATGCTGCGCGGCGATGCCGGCAAGCCGTCGCCGCCGTCTTTCAGGCGCTTGAGGTTTTTCTCAAATCGGGACTCGCTTTCGCTCAGCTGCTGAAAGGCCACCGAGTTACCCAATACCGCCTGCTGCGAACCCTTCGCAATGCGCTGCGAGAGCATCTGCATTTCGGTCGAAGTCGTCAGGTATTCGGTTTTGTGCCCCACCTGAATCGTGTTGTAGATCAGCGTGCCGGCAGCCAGCGCGATAAACACCAGCATCGCGCCGAGCAGGGTAACCTGCTGCTTTTCCGGCGGCATATTGCCGATAATCGGCAGCTTGATCGGCTCCTTGCCGGAAATTCTGCGCAGCCCTTCAAGAATCATGGTGGTATGCAACACCGTGCTGCGGTCCTGCATTTTTTTCGTGTTGCCGAAGCTCAGACTCGGCATTTTTAACTTAAAAGCCATTCTTGCTATTCCTTGATTCAGTTATGCCCCTTAGGCTGCGGGCATGGCTCCCTATACCGGCTATCGGCCGATGTTCAAAAACGCTTCCTGTGCCACCAATACCGGAATATTCAGCTCCCGCCAGCGCGTACCCTGCTCATCCAGGTAAACGGCTGACTCCCAGGGAAACCGGCATTCGCAGTCCGGCAGGCGGGTAAAATTTTCAGGATTGCGCAAACCCAGCATACGGCTGACCATCAACCCTGCGTTGATCCCGTATTTGGAATGCACCAGCACGATACGGGTATCCATGTTGACCGGCGCCAGTTCCCCGCCGGCGAAGCCGGACAGGTCGGATACGGCAATCAGCGTTCCCCGCACATTCGCCACACCGCGGAACCAGCTGTGGGTCATGGGGGTTTGCGCCAGTAACGGCACCGGCATGACCTCGCTGATATCCGTCAGCGTCACCAGCCAGTTGTCCGCCCCGACCCGCAAGCCGAGCCGCGAAGCGGCTGCCTGGGTCGCTGCCAGGTCCTGCAGGCGCGCCGTTACGTGTTGTTGAAATTCGCGCAGGCTGATACGTTTGGCCATCTGGTCGCCTATCTGAATTCTGTTCTGATTTTATCAGGAAGTACCGGCAGCCCTCCTCAGCGCCGCCGGTAATGCATGCCTCACCCGAAGGAACGGATTTTTTTCAGCAAAGCTTCCTGGTCGACAGGTTTGACGACGTAATCACGCGCTCCCTGCCGCATTCCCCACACTTTGTCGGTTTCCTGGTTTTTGGTGGTGCACAGGATAACCGGGATGTCTTTCGTCGCCTCTTCCCTGCTGATGGCGCGCGTTGCCTGGAAGCCGTTCAGGCCCGGCATCACCACGTCCATGATGATCAGATCGGGTTTTTCCTGCTTGGCCTTTTCCATGCCTTCCTCACCCGTTTCAGCCATCATCACTTCATAACCGTTCTTGACCAGAAACTGTTGCATGACATGACGTTCTGTCGGCGAGTCGTCCACTACCAGAATCTTATTGATTGCCATACCCAACTCCTTAACTATGTAATTATTGTGTTCCCGCGTATTCAGGCCGATTGCCGGGCATGCTTGCCCACAGCTTCAAGCAGGCTGTCCTTGGTAAACGGCTTGGTCAGATACTCGTCCGAACCGACCATGCGGCCGCGAGCGCGATCAAACAGACCGTCCTTGGAGGAAAGCATGACGACCGGGGTATCCTTGAATTTGCAGTTCTTTTTGATCAAGGCGCAGGTCTGGTAACCGTCCAGCCGCGGCATCATGATGTCCACGAAGATGATATCCGGCTGGTGGTCGGCAATTTTCGCCAGCGCATCGAAACCATCCTCCGCCAGCACCACCTGACATCCCGCCTTGAGCAGGAATATCTCGGCGCTGCGGCGAATGGTATTGCTGTCGTCAATCACCATGACCCTGGTGCCTGTTTGCAGATTTGTTTCAGCCACCGCTCCTCCTGGATATTATTGTTCCGTTTTCGCGTGCAGAATTCCGCCGTGTCATTTTATAATAAAAACGTGACACGTAAATACCTAATATCAGAAACAATACCTGAACAAAACAGAATCACGGTTGCAATGTCAACGACTACAACCCTGGAGGAGGGGGCGTGTATATGAACAACCGCTGCCGGCTGTCGCGCCGGATCTTTAATTTCTTTGCTTCCGCGGCATTGCTGCTGTCCAGTCTGTCCGCCGTTGCCGGAACGGTCAACATCGTCGGCTCCAACACGCTCGAACCCTTCATGAAGCAATGGGCGGCCGCGGTCGCCGGCAAGGTGGATGTCAACATCGCCACGCCGGGCACCAGCGTGGGGCCCAAGGCGCTGGTTCAGGGGCGTGCCGATATCGCCGCAATGAACCGGGAAATGTCCAACGACGAGCTGGAAATGTTCATCCGCCAGTTCGGCTATTACCCCACCGCCATCATCGTTGCCATCGAACCGGTTGCACTCTACGTCAACCCGGCCAACCCGCTGCCGGGTCTTGATTTTGACCAGATTGAAGATGCTTTCGCCGCCAATCACGGCTGCAACTGGCAGGACCGGATCCATACCTGGGGTCAGCTGGGCCTTGAAAATGAATGGAAAAACGCCCGCATCAGCCTCTACGGTCACGACAACAAGTCCCCCGTGCGCGACTTTTTCAACAAGACGCTGCTGTGCCGCGACAACATCAATGCAGACATGAAGGAAATGAACCACGGTCAGCTGATCAGTGCGCTCGCCAAGGATAAATTCGGCCTCGGCTTCAGCCGCTTCGACCCGAACAGCAACCTGAAAATCCTCCCCATCAAGAAAGGCGGCACCCAGTATGTGCCGCTGACCGTTCAGACGGTGCAGGATCGCAGCTACAAGCTGCAGCACTACTTGTATCTGTATATCAACAAACCCAAGAGCGGCGGCATCAACAGCAACATACTGGAACTGCTCAAAACCGGCCTGTCGCAGCCGGGACAGGCAGCCGTATCCGCTGCCGGCTATGTCCCGCTGCCGGCCGACCTGATCAGCCGGCAGTTTGGCAAGCTGGAATAAATCGCTCCACCAGTAAAAAGGGCCAGGAATACCTGGCCCTTTTTACGCAATAACTCGTTCAAATCTCGATCATCTCGAAATCGTCCTTGCGGGCACCGCAATCCGGGCAGGTCCAGTTAACCGGCACGTCTTCCCAACGCGTACCCGGCGCAATACCGTCTTCCGGCCAGCCCTTCTCCTCGTCGTAGATCAGACCGCAGATCAGGCATAGCCAGCATTTGTAACTTGTGTTTTCGCTCATTTCGAATCTTTTCAGGTAGAATGAATGCTCTATTTTAAGCAACTTGCGTGATATTCGTCACGCGTAGCGTACATGCCAGACCAACCCGCCCAACCGCCTTTCGTCCTCACGTTTGCCGCCACCGACCCGAGCTCCGGAGCAGGACTGCAAGCCGATGTCCTGACCATCGCCAGCATGGGTTGCCACCCGCTTTCGGTGGTGACCGCCATCACCGTGCAGGACACTATCGGCGTCGAACTGGTGCAGCCGCTCGATCCCGACCTGGTTGCCGAGCAAGCGCGCACCATCCTGGAGGACGTGCCGGTTCACGCCTTCAAGATCGGCCTGATCGGCAGCG
This sequence comes from Pseudomonadota bacterium, assembly GCA_021851875.1. GTDB lineage: Bacteria > Pseudomonadota > Gammaproteobacteria > Burkholderiales > JAJZQI01 > JAJZQI01. The sequence goes on from JAJZQI010000006.1 coordinate 23,642, forward strand.
TCGAAGTCATGGCCGCCATCGCCGAAGTCATCGCCGACTACCCCGACATTCCCGTCGTGCTCGATCCGGTACTGGCATCCGGCAGGGGTGACGACTTGTCGTCCGAAGACATCATTTCCGCCATGCGCGAACTGCTGATCCCGCAGACCACAGTGCTGACGCCCAACAGCCTGGAAGCCCGCCGCCTGTCGATCGACGAAGACGGCGACGAAAGCGATGACCCGGACCTGGAGGAGTGCGCGTTGCGCCTGCTCGGCATGGGTTCCGAATTTGTCCTGATTACCGGCACCCACGAACACACCCCGCAAGTGATCAACACGCTATACAGCGACGAGGGCGTCATCAGCAGCTTGTCCTGGCCTCGCCTGCCGGGCAGCTATCACGGTTCCGGCTGCACTCTGGCCTCCGCCCTGGCGGCGGCCCTGGCCCATGGACTGGATATACCCGATGCCGTGAAAGAGGCGCAGGAGTTCACCTGGCAGGCGCTCAATGCCGGCTTCCGTCCCGGCATGGGCCAGCATTTGCCGGATCGCCTGTTTTGGGCCCGCCAGCAAGAGGAAACGGGTGAAGCCGACTGACTCCATTCGCGGGCTGTACGCCATCACCCCCGAGTGCAGCGATACCGGACGCCTGCTCGCCCTGACCGAAGCGGCGCTCAACGGCGGCGCGGCAGTTGTGCAATATCGCAACAAACTGCTTCCCGCCGCCCGCCGGCAGGAGCAGGCGCTCGCGCTGGTGCGGCTATGCCGAACCCATGCGCGCCCCCTGATCGTGAACGACGACATCGCGCTGGCCCAAAACATCGATGCCGCTGGCGTCCATATCGGCAAGGACGACGCCCTGTTGTCGGAAGCCCGGGCCGCACTGGGCCCGGACAAGATAATCGGCGTCTCCTGCTATAACCGGCTTGAACTGGCCCGTTCCGCATGCGCTCAGGGAGCCGATTACGTCGCCTTCGGCAGCATGTTTCCCTCCGTCACCAAGCCCGAAGCCTGTGCCGCTTCACTTGAGCTGTTGACCCATGCCCGCCGCGAGCTCAAGTGCCCGATCGTCGCCATCGGCGGCATCACGGCTGAAAATGCCGGATCGGTCGCGCAAGCCGGAGCCCATGCGATTGCCGTCATTTCCGATCTGTTTGATGCGCCGTCCGTCGATCAGCGGGCGCGTGCATATGTCCGACTTTTTGCCTGAGGAATTGCCATGACTTCCCGTAACGAGACCCTTTTTCAACGCTCCCAAGCCCTCATTCCGGGCGGCGTCAATTCGCCGGTGCGCGCCTTCCGCTCGGTGGGCGGCACGCCGAAATTCTTCACCCATGGCGAAGGCTCGCGAGTGTGGGATGCCGACGGCAAGGCCTACCTGGATTACGTCGGCTCCTGGGGTCCGCTGATTGCCGGGCACGCCCATCCTGAAGTTGTCCAGGCTGTGCAGCAGGCCGCTGCCAAGGGTCTCAGTTTTGGCGCGCCGACCGAGGCCGAACTGACGATGGCGGAGCTTCTCTGCAAATTGGTGCCCAGCCTGGAGCAAGTGCGCCTCGTCAGCTCGGGCACCGAAGCGACCATGAGCGCCATCCGTCTGGCCCGCGGCTTTACCGGCCGCGCCAAGATCATCAAGTTCGAAGGCTGCTATCACGGCCACGCCGACTCACTGCTGGTCAAGGCCGGTTCCGGCGCGCTGACTTTCGGCCAGCCCAGCTCCAGCGGCGTGCCGGCGGAGATTGCCGCACACACCGTGGTGCTCGACTACAACAACACTAAACAGCTGGAAGACACATTTGCTTCCATCGGCGATGAAATCGCCGCCGTCATCGTTGAACCGGTTGCAGGCAACATGAATCTTATTCTGCCGCGCATCGAGTTCATCAACGCCATGCGCAACCTGACGCGCAAGCACGGCGCGGTACTTATTTTCGATGAGGTCATGACCGGTTTCCGGGTCGATCTTGGCAGCGCGCAAGGCCTGTTCGGCATCAAGCCCGACCTGTCCACCTTCGGCAAAGTGATCGGCGGCGGCATGCCGGTAGGCGCTTTCGGCGGTCGGCGCGACATTATGGACAAACTGGCGCCCAACGGCCCGGTATACCAGGCGGGCACCCTGTCGGGCAACCCCGTTTCAGTCGCCGCCGGCTTGGCAACACTGAAACTTGTGCAGCAGCCGGGTTTCTACGCGAGACTGAGCCAGCTTACGGCGACACTGGCGGAAGGACTCACCCTCGCCGCCCACAAACATGGCTTACCGTTCTGCGCCCAGGCGGTCGGCGGCATGTTCGGCCTGTATTTTTCCTCTGCCGTTCCGACCAGCCATGCCGAAGTGATGGCCAGCGACCGCGACCGTTTCAATGCCTTTTTCCACGCCATGCTGGAAGAAGGTGTTTACCTGGCTCCCTCGGCATTCGAGGCCGGCTTTGTATCTGCCGCCCACACCGATGCGGATATCGCCGCGACAGTCGCCGCCGCAGACAAGGTCTTTGCCCGCCTCTAATAAGGCTCCGCCGTCTTACGGAAATAAAAAACGCAGCCTGAGTGCTGCGTTTTTTATTTGTCCAACCGGCTGGACTTACAATGTGCCGTAGGAATGCAGGCCGGACAGGAACATGTTCACGCCGAGGAAGGCGAACAGGGTCACGAACAGCCCCACCAGCGCCCACCACGCCAGCACGGCGCCGCGCAGGCCCTTGACCAGGCGCATGTGCAACCAGGCAGCGTAGTTCAGCCAGACGATCAGCGCCCAGGTCTCCTTCGGATCCCATGACCAGTAACCGCCCCAGGCTTCGGCCGCCCACATGGCGCCGAGGATGGTCGCCAGGGTAAAGAAGCCGAAGCCGACGGCAATGGCCTTGTACATCAGGTCATCCAGCACTTCCAGCCTGGGCAGGCGGGTTGCCAGCCAGCCCTTTTGCACCAGCAGGTAGGCCAAAGCCACCATGGCCGCCAGCGAGAAAGCGCCGTAACCGATGAAGTTGGCCGGCACGTGGATTTTCATCCAGTAGGACTGCAACGCCGGAACCAGCGGCTGGATTTCGTTGGCCTGCCGATCGAAGGTGTACCACAACAGGAAACCGACCGCCGCGCTGATGATCGGCAATACGAAAGCGCCCATCTGGCGATTTTCATAGCGCTCTTCGTAGAACAGGTAGAGCAGGGCGGTGATGATGCTGAACAGGATAAAGACTTCGTACAGGTTACTGATGGGAATATGGCCGACATCCGGGCTGATCAGATAGGACTCATACCAGCGCACCATCAAACCCACCAGGCCCATGGCGGCCGCACTCCAGGTCAGCGCACTGCCGACCCTGGCGGCGAAGTCGGCGCGGCTTGCCAATGCCAGCCAGTAAGTCAGCGTGGCCATCACGAACAGCACGCTCATCCACATCACGGCGGATTGGCTCGACAGCACGAACTTCAGCCAGAATACCTGTTCCGAATTCGGCAGCTGACCATGGTACAGCTTGATTGCCAGCAGGCTGCCGCAGGCCACGACCAGGCTGAGGATGCGCACCGGCTTCCAGTGCCAGCCGAACAGGATCAGCGCGGCGGACGAGCCGACCAGAATGGCCTTTTCATAAATGTCCATGGCACCGCCGTAGCCCCACCAGGTCAGGCTCGCGCCGACCAGGGCCAGCAGGGCGAATACCCAGTCGAATGGGGTTCGGGCAGACAGATTCAGTGCGGATGCTTGTTGCATGACTATCCTCTCAGTCGCGCCTCAAGCTCTTGCTTGTGACGTTCAAATTCCTGTTCAAAATCGAGTGTTTTTCTGTTACACGACATGGCAAGCAAGGCAGTGCCGTCCTGTTTGACCAGCAACCACAGCCGACGTTCCCTGATATAGAACATGGCAAATATACCGAGCACCAGCAAAGCCGATCCGCCATAAACGAAATTCTTTCCGGGCGAACGGGTCAGCTGGAAGCCGCTGGCCTGCACCTGGTCGAAATTGTCCAGCTGCAGATAAAGCGGCGCTCCATAATAATGCAGATCGCTCATGGCATTCAAACTGTCGCGCACAAACTGAATCGTGTCCGCACTCGGTTGGACCGGCGGCTGGCCATGCTGCTGGCGCGCCATCTGGTACGCAATCATGACGTTCTGTTCAAGGATCTTGAGGTAGATGGTGGCGGCCTCTTCGCGGTCCTTTTCCGGCACATTCTTTTCCAGGAAGGCGGCCACCGCATCAAAGCCGCCATCGGCGAAGATGCGCAGCACGCCCTCGGCGCTTTCCGCCAGCTTGGCGCGCAGCACGTCACCCGCCGCATCGCCCGGCAGCGCGCCGGAAACAAACTGCTGGACAATGGCCTTGCGCGCATCGGCGTTGTCCACCAGCGCCCGCAGGTTCATAAAGCCATCCAGATGATTTTCCGCATCCAGCGGCAGGTGCAGATAACGATAGGGCTCGCCGGGGCTGGTACGCATGCCGGATACCATGTACCAGCGCTTTTCAATCTGCACCGGCAGCATGTAGTTATTATACTCGCGCGCCACCCCTTCGGCGTTGCGCACCTTGTATTCAAAGCTGGGGCCCGTATTGCGCAGATTGCGGGCATGCTTGCCGGTTGCCGCACCCAGCACGCCCAGTACCGTCACCTTGCTGTCCTTGGCCGGACCGTCGTCGAAGTTTTCGATATTGAAAGGACGGAAATCGCTGAACTCCAGACTGTACTTCTCGCCATTTTCCGTGAAGCTGAGCGCGCTTTTCACGTCGCCGTCCACTTTCACCGGCGGCAATTGCGGGTTCGCCAGATTCCAGGCCGACATGTGCAAGTGGCTGCCGCCATCGCCGAAGCTGGCCTGATAGATCGCCACCCCGCGGAAAATCAGCGGATGGTTCACGGTAATCGTCTGGCTGACGGATTCGCCCGTTTTCGGGTCGGTCACCACCACGTCGGAAGCGAACATTTTCGGCTGACCGGTCGGATAGTGCTCGATATGGAATTTCTTCAGGTGGATGCTGAACGGCAGATCCTGCACGTAATAACCTTCACCGGCATTGATGAAAATGACATCGGCCGTAGCGCCTTCGGGAATGGTAATGTCGCCGCGGAAGGACAGGTTGGCAGGCGCAAGCCGGCTGCTGGCCGCAACCTCGCTCTGCGGAATATCGCGGGTTTCCGGATGCTTGAGACCGAACAGCTGCTGGATCTGCAGCGGCAGGTTGCCGTCCATCAGGCCGCCGATGCAGATAACCACGATACCCACGTGCGTCAGCACGTAACCCAGGCGATTTACACTGCCGGACTTGGCCGCCAACAGCGTGTCGCCGTTATCGTGGGTCTTTTGTCTGAAGCGGTAGCCGACCCCGCTCAGATACTGCTGCATGCCGGCAAGCAGGGAGGCCGGATTATCGGAATGGGTGCGCACATGGTGGGCAAAATGGCCCAGCGATTCTTCCGTCGCTTTTTCCCGGTAAGACTTCATCTCCCGCAGCATCAGCGGCGTGTGTCGCAATAGACACAGGCTGGTAGACAGTACCAGGAAGAACAGAATGGCGATGAACCACCAGGCGTGATAGACGTCGAACAAGCCCAACGGCTTGAATACGCCGAACCAGAACTGGCCGAACTCAATCACGTAATTGGGATAGGGCTCATTCTGTTTCAATACGGTGCCGATGACCGAGGCAATGGCCAGCACGGTCAGCAGACTGATCGCAAAACGCATCGAACTGAACAGTTCGTGCAAGTCGGATATAAATGAACGGTTTTGCACAGGCACCTACACAATTGGCTGCGAAAGCAAAAAAAGGGTGACTTTCGTCACCCTCTTTAAGTTCCGCTTTATTTCAAAAGCTGCTGGCGAAATCAGTGCAGACCGGCGATGTATTCCGCCACTGCCTTGATTTCCTGATCGCTCATCTTGCCAGCGATCATACGCATCATGGAGCCGCCGTCGTTGGCACGTTCGCCGGTACGGAAGGATTTCAGCTGCTTAATTACGTATTCGCCTTGCTGACCAGCCAGACGCGGGAACTCGGCCGGGATACCTGCGCCAGCCGGGCCGTGACAAGCGGCACAAGCCGGTACGCCGGTGGCTTCGTTACCGCCCTTGAACAGTTTCTTGCCAGCTTCGGCCAGAGCCGCATCCTTGGCAGCGCCTTGCTTCGGGGTCTTCTCGGCGAAGTAGGCGCCCAGGTTCAGCATGTCGTCCGGAGACAACGGAGCAGCCATGGCGCTCATGGTCGGGTCCTTGCGGTCACCAGCTTTGAAGTTGGTCAGCTGCTTGGTAATGTAAGCCGCCGGCAGGCCTGCCAGTTTAGGGTAGGCCGGGTTGGTGCTGTTACCATCCGCACCATGACAAGCCGCACAAACAGTGGTCACGATTTGTTGCGCTTTGGCCGGATCGCCCTTGGCGGTATCCGCCTGAACAGAAGCTGCAACCATCATACCGGCTACCGCTACCATGGCCATGGATCGTTTCATCAGATTGCTCCTTAAGACCGTTACTGGAAGTTCTAAAAATCCAAAAAGCTGCTATTCTATACAAGTTTTTACAGCTGCGTAAGCCCCAGTCAGCTATTCAAACCTTACCCACCGCAGACTTTCCGGAAAGGCGAATAATCAGGGACTGAGATGTACTCCGTATAATTCAGGAGTATGTTACCCGAAATTCCATTTTGCGTCATGCCACTCTTTCAGCAACTTGAATTCTTTACCACCGTTAACGCCTATCGCGATCTGCCTCGGCATGCCGGACGGGAAGTTGCCTTTGCCGGCCGCTCCAATGCCGGCAAGTCCAGCGCGATCAACACGCTGGCCATGCAAACCCGTCTCGCTTTCGTCAGCAAAACGCCGGGGCGCACCCAGCACATCAATTACTTCCGCATCGGCGCGGAAGGGGAGGACCGCTTTCTGGTCGACCTGCCCGGCTACGGTTACGCCAAGGTTCCGCCGGCCATCCAGCAACACTGGCAAAAGCTGTTGTCCGACTACCTGCAAACCTGGCCCAGCCTGAAGGGTCTGGTATTGATCATGGATGCCCGCCGGCCGTTCACCGACCTGGACTGCCAGATGCTCGACTGGTTTGCGCCGACCGGCAAACCCGTGCATGTGCTGCTCACCAAGGCGGACAAGCTGACCCGCAACGAGGGCAACAAGGCCCTGTTTGCCGCCCGCAGGAGGCTGGCGGAATGGTCGCCCGACTACACCATCCAGCTGTTCTCCAGCCTGAAGAAGCAAGGCATAGAGGAGGCAGAAGTCGCGATTGGCGCCATGTTAAAAGAGGCCGCCCAAGCCGGACAAGAAGAAGGAACAGATAATGCGCATTCTACTGACGGGCGCTAACGGCCAGGTTGGCTGGGAGCTGCGTCGCACATTGGCCACGCTCGGAACCGTTATTGCACCGACCAGCCAGGAACTCGATCTGGCCCAGCCGGACACGATCCGCCAAGTGGTGCGCGAGACCGCGCCGCAACTGATCGTCAATCCGGCGGCCCACACCGCCGTCGACAAGGCGGAAAACGAGGAAGCGCTGGCACAGGCGATCAACGGGACGGCTCCCGGTATCCTGGCCGAGGAAGCCAGGCGGCTTAACGCGGCGCTGATCCATTATTCCACCGACTACGTCTTCGACGGCAGCCAGAACCGCCCCTACAACGAAGCGGATACGCCCTGTCCAATCAACAGCTACGGGCGCAGCAAACTCGCCGGGGAACAGGCCGTCATGGCCAGCGGCTGCGCTCATCTGATTTTCCGCACCAGCTGGGTTTACGGCATGCGCGGCAAGAATTTTCTGCTGACCATGCAAAAACTGCTGGCCGAGCGCGCGGAACTGAACATCGTGGCCGACCAGATCGGCGCTCCGACCTGGTGCCGCAGCATCGCCGAGGCCAGTTCGCAAATTCTGGCGCAGCTGCGCATGGATGCCGGACGCATCAGGGAGGTCAGCGGCATCTATAATCTGACCTGCGCCGGGCAGACCAGCTGGCATGGCTTTGCCCAGGCCATCGCACGCCGCACCGGCAGCGCTTGCCGCCTTAACGCCATTCCCACCGCGGCCTATCCCACACCGGCAAAGCGGCCGCTCAATTCCGTCCTGGCACACGACAGACTCACGCTGACCTTCGGCCTGCACATGCCGCAGTGGGAGCATGCTCTCGAGCTGTGTCTGCAACACTGAACCCTGGCCGCCTCAGCAGCGTTGCCCCACCCGCTATCGGCCGACAATACGCCAAAGATAAGAATAGTTTTTATTTAGTTATTGACAATCATTCTTATTTATATCAAAATGAAACTGTCTTCTACCCTTTTGTCTCGGCTGATCTACTATGTACGTATGTCTGTGCAAAAACGTGACCGATCATGAAATTCGCCGTCTGGTGCACAGCAGAGGTATTCATACCGTTCGCCAACTGCGTAACGAGACAGGCGCCACTTCGCAGTGCGGTAAATGTGCGCGCTGCGCACACCAGGTTATCAAGGATGAATTGGCCGAGCTGAACGGAAAAACAATGGCATGGACTGCGCCGCTGTGCACCCCCTGACAATCCGCCAACCCAGCAAGGAGACCAACTGAGATGCAAGGCGACAAAAAAGTCATTCAATATCTGAACAAAGCTCTCACTGTCGAGTTGACGGCCATCAACCAGTATTTTCTGCATGCCCGCATGTACAAAAACTGGGGATTGGCTGCACTGGCAAAGCACGAATACGATGAGTCGATCGAGGAAATGCATCATGCCGATAAGCTGATCGAACGTATCCTCTTTCTCGAAGGGCTGCCCAATCTGCAGGAGCTGAATAAACTGCTGATCGGGGAAAACGTGCCCGAATGCCTGTCCTGCGACCTGAAGCTGGAACAGAAAGGCCGGACGCTGTACGTGGAAGCCATCGCCTACTGCGAATCGGCCAACGATTTCGTCTCCCGCGAGATTCTGACCGACATCCTGGGCGACACGGAGGAGCACATCGACTACCTCGATACGCAGCTTGACCTGGTCGATAAGCTCGGACTGCAGAATTATCTGCAAAGCGCGATGAGGCCGATAGCCGACTAATTGTCCAATCCGGAAATAAAAAAACCCGCGCTTTGCGCGGGTTTTTTTACTGGCTTCGTCTGTCGCTTATTTGAGCGACAAGGTGAATTTCACCAGGGCCTTGATATCGGCATCGGATACCTGGCTGTTAGGCGGCATCGGGATAGAACCCCAGCTGCCGGCGCCGCCGTTTTTCACCTTGGCGATCAGACGGGCTTCAGCGCCCTTGTCACCGCGATATTTGGCAGCCACGTCTTTCCAAGCCGGACCGACGATTTTATGATCGATAGCGTGACAGGTCAGGCACGCGTGTTTCTGCGCCAGAGCCAGGCCATCGGCCTCGCTCATGGCATTAGCATTACCAGCGGCCAGCAAACCCACACCAGCAAGAGCAACCCACAGTTTCATATTCGAATCTCCACAATGTTTTTGGAACAACAACGCCCATATTAGCCATATGCTGCTGCACTGGCAATGCGGCAAATTAGCGCAGTTTAGCAATTAACGCCCGATACACACCCCGGTTGACGCTATTTGCAATTATTTTCTCTCAACCTGGGAGACATCTCGCACCGCCCCGAATGCGGCCGAAGTGGTCATTGCCGCATAGGCGCGCAAGGCGGCGGAAACCGCACGTTGGCGGTCGACCGGCCGCCATGCGTCGCGGCCCCTTTGCTCCATGGCGTCACGACGGCGCTGCAACTCTTCCGGGCTGATGTCCATATGAATGCGGCGGTTCGGGATATCGATCTCGATGATGTCGCCTTCCTGCACCAGACCGATATTGCCGCCCTCGGCCGCTTCCGGCGAAACGTGGCCGATACTCAGGCCGGAGGTGCCGCCGGAGAAGCGGCCGTCGGTGATCAGCGCGCAGGCTTTGCCCAGACCCCTGGACTTGAGGTAGGAAGTCGGGTAAAGCATTTCCTGCATGCCGGGGCCGCCGCGCGGGCCTTCATAGCGGATAATGACGACATCGCCGGCCTTGATGGCGTCGTGCAGAATCGCTTCCACCGCCGCATCCTGGCTTTCGAAAATGCGCGCCGGGCCGCTGAATTTTAAAATAGACTCGTCCACGCCGGCAGTTTTCACAATACAGCCGTCCTGCGCCAGGTTGCCGTACAGCACGGCCAGACCGCCGTCCTTGCTGTAGGCGTGCTGCAGGTCGCGGATACAGCCGCCCGTACGGTCGTCGTCCAGGGTCGGGTAACGCTGGCTCTGGGAGAACGCCACCTGGGTCGGCACCCCGCCGGGAGCGGCACGGAAAAAGTTCTTCACCGCCTCGTCGGCAGCGGCTGTCACGTCCCACTTATCCAACGCCTCGCCCAGTGTCGGGCTATGGACAGTTTTGCAGTCGCCATGGATCAGGCCGGCGCGATTGAGTTCCGCCAGAATGCCGACCACGCCGCCGGCACGGTGCACGTCTTCCATGTGATACTGCTGGGTGGAGGGCGCCACCTTGCACAGGTTCGGCACCTTACGTGACAGGCGGTCGATGTCGCGCATGGAGAAATCCACGCCGGCTTCGCGCGCCGCCGCCAAGAGGTGCAGCACGGTGTTGGTGGAACCGCCCATGGCGATATCGAGACACATGGCGTTTTCAAACGCCTCGAAGGTGGCGATGGAGCGCGGCAGCACGCCGGCATCGTCCTGCTCGTAGTAGCGCTTGGCCAGCTCCACTGCCAGACGGCCGGCCTTCAGAAACAACTCCTTGCGGTCGCTATGGGTCGCCAGCAGCGAGCCGTTGCCCGGCAGGGACAAGCCCAGCGCCTCGGTCAGGCAGTTCATCGAGTTGGCGGTAAACATGCCGGAGCAGGAGCCGCAGGTCGGGCAAGCGGAACGCTCGGTCGCCTCGACCTCTTCGTCGGAACACTTGCTGTCGGCCGCCTGCACCATGGCATCGACCAGATCCAGCTTGAGGGTCTTGCCGCCCCACACCACCTTGCCGGCCTCCATCGGGCCGCCGGAAACGAATACGGTGGGAATGTTAAGACGCATGGCGGCCATCAGCATGCCCGGGGTAATCTTGTCGCAGTTGGAAATGCACACCAGCGCATCGGCGCAGTGGGCATTGACCATATACTCCACCGAGTCGGCGATCAGGTCGCGCGAGGGCAGGGAATACAGCATGCCGCCGTGCCCCATGGCGATACCGTCGTCCACCGCGATGGTATTGAATTCCTTGGCCACGCCGCCGGCCGCCTCGATTTCGCGCGCCACCAGCTGGCCCAGGTCTTTCAAATGTACGTGACCGGGCACGAACTGGGTAAAGGAGTTGGCGATGGCGATGATGGGCTTTTCAAAGTCGGCATCCTTCATGCCGGTCGCGCGCCACAAGGCGCGGGCGCCCGCCATGTTGCGGCCGGCGGTGGAGGTACGGGAACGATATTGAGGCATGGCTGTCCTTTGGCGTGTACACGCCTGACTCTAGGGTTACTGGCAAATCTCGTATAATGTCGGATTTTACCGCAAAAAACCGGCTCTCGCTGCTCTGCAGCCAACTGATAAATAGGCTTCCAAACCATGTGGGTACATCCACAATTTGACCCCGTTGCAATCGCTATTGGCCCCTTGGCCGTTCGCTGGTACGGCCTGATGTATCTGGTCGGGTTTATTCTGTTTCTGCTGCTGGGGCACTGGCGCATCCGCAACCAGCCCTGGCATGCGCTGACCGGCAAGGATCTCGACGACCTGCTGTTCTATGGCGCGCTGGGCGTGGTACTGGGCGGGCGGCTGGGTTATGTGCTGTTTTACATGCCCGACTACTACCTCACAGCCGCTCATTTCAGCGAAATCCTCGCCGTGTGGAAAGGCGGCATGTCCTTCCACGGCGGCTTTCTCGGCGTGATCACCGCGATGGCGCTGTTTGCCCGCAAAAAACACACCGGCTGGCTGGTCATCACCGATTTCATCGCCCCGCTGGTCCCGCTGGGCCTGGCGGCGGGGCGCATGGGCAACTTCATCAACGGCGAACTGTGGGGCCGGCCGACCGACCTGCCGATCGGCATGATTTTCCCCCAGGTGGACATGCAGCCACGCCACCCGTCACAGCTGTATGAATTCGGCCTGGAGGGCGTCGTCCTGTTCACCGTGCTGTGGCTGTTTTCCCGCCGGCCACGGCCGGCCGGCGCGGCATCCGGTCTGTTCCTGATCGGCTATGGACTGGCGCGCTTCACCGTCGAATTCGCCCGCGAGCCGGACAGTTTTCTCGGCTATCTGGCGCTGCACCTGTCCATGGGGCAATGGCTGTCGCTGCCGATGATTTTTGCCGGTCTGGGTCTGCTATACTGGTCATACCGGCACGAACGGCGGCACCGGCGGCTGTGAGCCGCTTTTCCACGGCGGTTTCCCCACCCACGACAGGAGGACACGACTGAATGGATAACAATGGCGCACGCGCCGGCATCCATTTCGGTCTGACCTCCGGCGTCATCACCACGCTGGGGCTGATTGTTGGCCTGCACGCGGGCACCCACTCCAGCCTGGCCGTGATCGGCGGTATCGTCACCATCGCCATCGCCGATGCGCTGTCCGATGCGCTGGGCATTCACATTTCCAAGGAATCCGAAGGCAGCCTGACGGAAAGACAGATCTGGCAGGCCACCCTGGCGACTTTTCTGGCCAAATTTTTCATGGCCGCCACCTTTCTCCTGCCCATTTTGCTGCTTCCCCTCAACCATGCCATCCTGACCAGCATCGCCTGGGGTGTGCTGGTGATCGGCCTGCTCAGCGGGCAAATGGCGCGCGACCAGCATGTCCGAAGCTGGCCGGTCATTGCCGAGCATGTCGGCATCGCGCTGCTGGTCGTGGTGGTCACCCACTTCGTCGGTGATGCCGTGGCGCTGATTTTTGCCTGAAATTTGTCCTTTACATTATTTAGATATTGTCTAAATTGAAAAGGGGGATGAATGTTCGTCCCTTTCATTTTCTTATACGGAGGTCGAATCATGGCATTGAAAGGCAGCAAGACCGAACAGAACCTGAAAGACGCGTTTGCCGGCGAATCGCAGGCCAACCGCCGCTATCTTTATTTTGCATCCAAAGCCGACGTGGAAGGCTACAACGACGTTGCCGCGCTGTTCCGCTCCACCGCAGAAGGCGAAACCGGCCATGCCCACGGCCATCTGGAATATCTGGAACAGTGCGGCGACCCGGCCACCGGTCTGCCGTTCGGCTCCACCACCAACAACCTGAAAACCGCTGTGGCCGGTGAAACCCACGAGTACACCGACATGTACCCGGGCATGGCCAAAACCGCGCGCGAGGAAGGCTTCGGCGAAATCGCCGACTGGTTCGAAACGCTGGCCAAGGCCGAGCGCTCACACGCCAACCGCTACCAGCGCGCGCTGGATGAAATGGGCTCCTGACCCGGCCGCAATAATAAGGGGGCGGAATCGCGCCCCCAACCTCGCCCGCGCCTAACACATTCGATTTGGAGGACAGCATGGCGACACCGCCGCGCGAAGGCAATCTGCAAGCGCCTACCCGACACCCGCTGGATTGGCAGAGCCCCGATTTTTACGATCAGGACTCGCTCTTTACCGAGCTGGAACGCGTTTTTGAAATCTGCCACGGCTGCCGCCGCTGCGTCAGTCTGTGCAATGCTTTTCCCACCCTTTTTGATCTGATTGATGCCGCTCCCACCTTTGAGCTGGACAGCGTCGACAAAAACAATTTCTGGCAGGTCGTCGACCACTGTTACCTGTGCGACCTGTGCTACATGACCAAATGCCCTTACGTGCCGCCGCACGAATGGAATCTCGACTTCCCGCACACCATGCTGCGGGCCAAGGCGGTCAAATACAAGCAAGGCGATGTGAAGCTGCGCGACCGCATCCTCACCAGCACCGACACGGTCGGTTCGCTGGTGGGCATTCCGGTGGTGGCACAGGCCGTCAATGCGGCCAATCAAAGCGGACCCGTCCGCAAGGTGCTGCAAGCCGTGCTTGGCGTGCACGAGCACGCCAAGCTGCCGCAATACCACAGCAATACCCTGCGCAAACGCCTGGACGGCCACAGCAGTTCCCTGTCGCCCGAGCCGGCCGGCCGCACACGCGGCAAAGTGGCGCTGTTCGCCACCTGCTACATGAACCGCAACGAACCGGCGCCGGCGGAAGATATGGTGGCAGTATTCGAACACAACGGCATCCCGGTGCGCCTGACCGAAAAGGAACGCTGCTGCGGCATGCCCAAGCTGGAACTGGGCAATCTGGAAGCCGTGCGGGAAGCGAAGGAAGTCAACATTCCCATTCTGGCCAAACTGGTGGACGAAGGCTGGGACCTTACGGCACTGGTACCGTCCTGCGTATTGATGTTCAAGCAGGAGCTGCCGCTCATGTTTCCGGACGATGCCAACGTGCAAAAGGTCAAGGCCGCCTTCTTCGACCCGTTTGAATACCTGATGCTGCGGCACAAGGACGGCAGGCTTAAAACCGACTTCCGCCAGGGACTGGGCAAAGTCGCCTACCATGCGGCCTGCCACCAGCGGGTGCAGAACATCGGGCCCAAGACGCGCGAGCTGCTGTCGCTGATTCCCGATACGGAAGTCGACATCATCGAGCGCTGTTCGGGCCATGACGGTACTTATGCCGTCAAAACCGAATGCCACGCCATCGCCATGAAAATCGTCCAGCCGGTGGTTGACCGGGTGCGGCAGGCACAGGTACAACATTACGGCAGCGACTGCGCCATGGCGGGTCACCATATCGAAAACGGCCTGAACGACGGGCGCGCCGTGGAACACCCCATTTCCATGCTGCGCACCGCCTATGGCATCTGACGGAGGCCTCATGTCCAAGCTCACACACGAAAATCTCTTCAGCCTTGAACAGTATGCCCGCCTGCGCCCGGAATTTCGCGCCAAGGTGATCGAGCACAAGAAGAACCGCCGGCTGCCGCTGGGCGAACATGCCGCCCTGTATTTCGAAGACGCCCTCACCATGCAGTACCAGGTGCAGGAAATGCTGCGCATCGAGCGCATTTTCGAACCGGCAGGCATTCAGGCCGAACTGGACGTGTACAACCCGCTCATCCCCGACGGGCGCAACTGGAAAGCCACCTTCATGCTGGAATACGACGACGTGGACGAACGCAAGGCGGCATTGGCCGGGCTGATCGGCGTGGAACGGGCAATCTGGCTGCAAGTGGGCGAGTTTCCCCGCGTTCATCCCGTCGCCAACGAAGACTTGCCGCGCGAAACCGAAGACAAAACGGCCTCGGTGCATTTCGTCCGCTTTGAACTGACGCCGGACATGGTCGCCGCCGTCAAGGGCGGCAGCCCGATCCGCGCCGGCATCGATCATCCGGCCTATCAGGTCGGCACCAGCGTGCCGCCCGCCGTGCGGACTTCCCTGGCGGAAGATCTGAACCCCTAAGTAAGTCATCCAAGGAGAACAACATGACCAAGAAAAATAAACCCGCAACCGCCGGATCGTTCCTGACCGACATCACCGAGCTGCGCGCCCGCGCCCGCAAGCACATTGAGGACGGCGCGGTGACGGCGGGCTACCAGGCCGATCGCGCCACCGTGGTCAAGCTGCTGAATGAAGCCCTGGCGACGGAGCTGGTGTGCATCCTGCGTTACAAGCGGCATTACTTCATGGCCAGCGGCATCAACGCCGACGCGGTGGCACAAGAGTTTCTACAGCACGCCAACGAGGAGCAGGGCCACGCCGACTTGATCGCGGCCCGCATCGTCCAGCTCAAGGGCGAGCCCAATTTCAGCCCGGAGGGCCTGGCCACGCGCAGTCATGCGGAATATGTCGAGGGCGGCAGCCTGCTGGAAATGATCAGGGAAGACCTGGTGGCGGAACGGATCGCCATCGACAGTTACGGCGAGATGATCCGTTATATCGGCGACAAGGACATCACCACCCGCCGTATGCTGGAAGGCATTCTGGCGATGGAAGAGGAGCACGCGGACGATCTTTCCAGCCTGCTGGAAGATCTGCAGAAGAAATAATTAAACCGTTTCGCCGACGGGCGGAAAAAGTGTCATGAACTGAATCAGCCCGCCAGCTGTTTTTCGATGCGGCAGGCGAATACCGTCATCTCCTTGGCGGCCTGCAGATCGCCGTGGTTTTGCGCAACCTCGATCCCGTCGCGGTAAGTCTGCAATGCCTCGGTCAGCTTGCCCTGCTGCTCGTACGCCTTGGCCAGCAGCTTCCAGGCGGCGGAATAATCCCGCTTTTGTCCGATTGCCGCGCTCAAATGCTCTATCGCCTTGTCCGGCGCGCCGGCCTGCAAATAGCCCTGGCCCAGACCGAAGCGCAGCATGGGGCTGTCCTTGCCCTGCGTCAGCATGGCTTCGAAATTCTCGATGATTTTCGTGCTCATTATTTCCGCCAGAAAGCCGGTGTCAGCACCACCAGCAGGGTAAACAGCTCCAACCGTCCGAGCAGCATGGCGAAGGTGCACACCCAGGTCTGCAGATCGCTCAGACCGGCAAAAGTCGTTGCCGGGCCGACTTCGTTCAAGCCCGGCCCGGTATTGTTGATGCTGGCGATCACGGCCGAAAAGGCCGTCAACGGCTCAAGACCGGACGCCATCATGATCAGCGTCATGCTGACGATGCTGACGATGTAGATGAAAAAGAACGCCAGCACGGCGTAAATGATCTTGTTCTGCACCACCACGCCGTCCAGTTTGGCCTGTACGATGGCGTTGGGGTGAATGATGCGGAGAAACTCCTTGTACACCTGCTTGTACAGGATCAGCGCCCGGATCATCTTGATGCCGCCGCCGGTCGAACCCGAGCTGGTGGCAAAGCTGCACAGAAACAGCATCCACATGGGCGCGAACATGGGCCAGATGTTGTAGTCGGTAGAAGCAAATCCGGTGGTGGTGGCAATGGAAACCACATTGAACAAGGCATAACGGAAGGCGCTAGGCAGGTCCGGGTAGACATGCTCGCCCCACAAATAGAGGGTGAGCATAACCACGCTCAGCAGCGTCACGCCGATAAAATAACGCGCCTCCACATCATGCTTATAGGGATTGACGCCGCGGCTTCTGACCGCCATGAAATGGGTGGCGAAGTTGATACCGGCGATCAGCATGAAGATCACGCCCACCGCTTCGATCCTGGGGGAATTGAAATAACCGAAACTGGCGTCATGCGAGGAAAACCCGCCCAAGCCCATGGTGGAAAAAGCATGCATGACGGCATCAAACAGCGTCATGCCGGCCCACCAGTAACTGGTAATACAGGCGATGGTAATGCCTGCATACACCAGCCACAGGCCCTTGGCCGTCTCGGTGATGCGCGGCGTCAGCTGACTGTCTTTCATCGGTCCCGGTGTTTCGGCCTTGTAGATCTGCCGGCCGCCGATGCCCAGCAGCGGCAGAATGGCCACCACCAGCACGATAATGCCCATACCGCCCAGCCAGACCATCTCGCCACGCCACAGGTTGAGCGACTGCGGCAACCGATCGAGGCCGACCAGCACCGTTGACCCGGTTGTCGTCAGGCCGGACATGGCTTCGAAATAGGCGTCTGTGAAGCTCAGGCCTGGCAGGTAAAGCATCAGCGGCAAGCCGCCCAGCGCCGGCAATACCGTCCAGACCACGACCACCAGCAAAAATCCGTCGCGTACCTTGAGGTCTTTGCTCGCGCCGCGCGTCAGCAACCAGAGGAGAAAACCCGCTGCCAGGGTGATCAGCATGGCATGGCTGAGGGCGACGCGCGCCGCATCGTGCTCGCCCAGTGCCAGGCCCAAGGGCAACAGCATGGTGGCGGCGAACAGCACGATGACCATGCTCAGTACATGCAGGACCGGAAACGCTTTGTGCATGAATTAATCGCTGTGTCTGTCGGCTAGAAGAAGCCGAAACCGACCTGAAAGAGTTTTTCGATTTGCGGAATCATGCGCTTGTTCAGCACGAACACGATGACATGATCCTCCGCCTGGATAATCGTATCATGGTGGGCGATCAATACTTCACCGTTGCGCACAATGGCGCCGATGGTGGCTCCCTTGGGCAGATTGAGCTGTTCGATACGGCGTCCGACCACTTTCGAGGTTTTCGGGTCGCCGTGCACGATCAGTTCAATGGCTTCCGCCGCGCCGCGGCGCAAGGAGTGCACAACGCGAATATCGCCCTGCCGCACATGGGACAGCAAGGGGCCGATGGTGGCATGCGCCGGCGAAATGGCCACATCGATCTGGCCGCTTTGCACCAGATCGACATAGGAACTGCGGTTGATCAGCGCGATCACCTTGAGTGCGCCCATGCGCTTGGCCATCAGCGCCGCCATGATGTTGTCTTCATCGTTGCTGGTAAGGGCGCAGAACACATCCATGTCCTCGATGTTTTCCTCGTGCAGCAAGTCTTCGTCGGTTGCCTCGCCCTCCAATACCAGCGTACGGTTCAATTCGGCCGCCAGCCGCGTGCTGTTTTTGCGGTTGTGGTCGATCAGCTTGACGCGGTAATGCTTTTCCAACGCCTTGGCCAAACGCCGCCCGGTGTTGCCGCCGCCGGCGATCATGACATTGCCGACCGGCTTGTCTTCGCGGCCCAGCTCCAGCAATACATCGCGAATATGCTCGCGTGCGGCGATGAAGAACACCTCATCGCCGTGCTCGATAATAGTCGTGCCTTCCGGCGCAATCGGCCGGTTCTGGCGATAAATGGCGGCCACCCGTGTGTCGATATGGGGCATGTGGCGGCGCAGCTCCTGCAGCTGGTGGCCCACCAGCGGGCCGCCGAAGTAGGCCCGCACGGCCACCAGACGCACCAGCCCATCGGCAAAATCCAGCACCTGCAGCGCTTCGGGCACTTCGATCAGTTTCTGGATATAGTTGGTCAGCTCTTGCTCGGGACTGATGATATGGTCTACTGCCAGGTTTTCACTGGCAAAGATTTCCGGATGCCGCATGTAATCATCCGAGCGGATGCGGGCAATTTTGGTCGGCACATTGAACAAGGCGCCGGCAATCTTGCACGCCAGCATATTGGTTTCGTCGTTCATGGTCACCGCCACCAGCATGTCCGCATCGTCTATGCCGGCTTGCTGCAATACGGCGGGGGAGGAGGCCTGGCCGACGACGGTGCGCAGGTCAAACCGGTCGCGCAGGGAGGCAAGGCGGGTATCGTCAACATCGACCACGGTGATATCGTTGTCTTCCGTCACCAGGTTTTCGGCCAGTGAAGAGCCGACCTGGCCCGCTCCCAGAATAACGATTTTCATTTACGCAGAACAATTCCCAGCTGCTTGATCTTTCGATACAAGTGGGTTCTTTCCAAGCCGGTTGTCTCGGCTACCCTGACCATATTGCCGCCGCTTTCGCGCAAATGATGTTCGAGGTAGAGCTTCTCGAACCAATCGCGCGCCTCGCGCAATGGCAGCTCCAGCGGTAAGGCCATGTCAGTCGTGGCGGCCGCAGCGGACGTTGTCGCCATACCCGGCTGCAGGACCCGCTCCACGTCGCCGACGCCGATTTCATCGTGCAAGGCGGTTAATGCGAGCGTCCGCACGGTGTTGGTCAATTCGGTCAGATTACCCGGCCAATCGTGATTGCGCAACGCATTTAGCGCCGCCACCGAGAAACGCCGGGCGGGCGGAGCCTCGCCGGCTTCAGCCAGCCGGCTCAGCATTTGCTGCGCCAGTTCCGGCACATCTTCGCGGTGATCGCGCAGGGAGGGTACGCGCAGATTAAGCGCATTGAGCTGCTGCCACAAGGACGCATCGAAATGCAGATCGCCGGTCACTTCGGCCGACTCCAATGAGCTGGCGCACACCAGCCGGACATGAAAGCGGTCCAGCTTGCTCAGCAGCACCTGCAGGCCGCGCTGCTCCAGCTTGGTCAGGCGCGTCACATACGGGATAAACAGCACCCCGCCGCGCGCCTCTTCCAGCAACGCAAGCGGCGCTTCCACCAGCTTGTTGCCATCGTTCAGCACGCGCCAGGGCGTATTCAGCTGATGCAGGGCGCGGGCGCACAATTCCGCGCCCGCGCCTTCTTCGGTATACAGCATGACCGGCGCGAGTACGCGCGCCATTTGCTGCAGCCGTTGCCGCAGCTCCACGACAACCTGGCTCTTGCCCATGCCGTCCAGGCTCAATTCGGTGGCGCTGCGTGTCACGCCTTTTTGCAAGGCGCGCCCGATGGTGCTGAGCAGTTTTTGCAAGGCAATGGGTTTTTCCAGGAAATCCACCGCGCCGATTTTGGTCGCTTCCACCGCGGTGTCGATTGTCCCATGCCCCGACATCATCACCACCGGCATGGTCAGCTGCCCTTGCGCCGCCCATTCCTTCAGCAGGGTTATGCCGTCCGTGTCCGGCATCCAGATATCCAGCAGCACCATATCCGGGCGCTTGCGCTGGCGGTATTCGCGCGCGGTTGCCGCATTTTCCGCCAGATGCACCGTATAGCCCTCATCTACCAGAATCTCGCTGAGAAGTTCGCGAATGCCGATTTCGTCGTCTACGACCAGTACCGTACCACCCATGTCATACCCGCTTTAAAGAAATGCACACGCAGGCACCACCCTGCGTTTGATTATCCAGCCTTATCTGGCCGTGATGTTCTTCCACAATCTTTTTCACGATTGCCAGGCCCAGCCCCGTCCCTTTCAATTTGGTTGTGACGTAAGGCTCGAACGCCCGCGTCATCATGGCCTCAGGAAAACCGGTGCCGCTATCGACAACGCGCAATTTTACCCACTCGCCATCCTGTTCGGTATACAAATCGATGACACCGCCGGTTTTTTCATCCAGCGCGTCTTCCGCATTTTGCAGCAAATTATGTACCACCTGCCGCAATAACGTCGTATCGCCCATGATTTCCGGCAAATCCGGCGTCAGATGGGGGGTGATACGCGCATGTGAGGATTCATACAAAGCCAGCACTTCTTCCACCAAACGGTTCAGAGAAAGCGGCGCCAGTTTCAACGCCGGCGTCCGGGCATATTCCTTGAACGCGTCGACCATATTTTTCATTGCGCCCACTTGCGCCACGATTGTATGTGTTGCACGTTGCAACATTTCGCGTTCTGTCGGCGGCAGCTTGTCCGCCAGCTTGTGTTCCAGCCGTTCCGCCGACAGCTGGATCGGCGTCAGCGGATTCTTGATTTCATGCGCCAGGCGCTTTGCCACCTCACCCCATGCCGCATCGCGCTGAACCTGCAGCAGACCGGTAATGTCGTCAAACACCACCACGTAGGCGGCCGCACTGCCGCTGGGCAGGCGCGTGCCACGCACCAGCAGGGTGCGTACGCCGCCCGCTTCGCTGCGGTATTCCAGCTGCTCCTGCCATTCGCTTTGGGTGTTGTGCTGGAAAGATTCAATCATCTTTTCCGTAAATGTCCGCAGGCCCGCATGCGCGCCGCCCCATTCAAAGGCCTTGCGGCCGAGCACTTCGCTGGACTGAAGCTGCAGAATGCTGCTGGCGGCCGGGTTCATCGTCCGCAGGTAAAACCGCTCGTCAAACGTCAGCACGCCGGACGACAAGTGCGCCAACACGCTCTCGAGGTAGATCTTTGCCGCTTCCACCTGCTGCTGGTGCTGTTCGGCGGCGCTGCGCGCCTCTGCCAGCTGGCGCGTCATGCTATTGAACGACTGCATCAGCACGCCCAGCTCGTCCTTGCCGCGCACCGGCTGCATGATGGTGAAATCGCCCTTGGCCACCGCCCGGGTACCCTCCTCCAGCAACGCCAGCGGCGCCGAAAGCCATTCGGCCAGCAGCACCGCGCCCGCAATGGCCGACAAAAGCGCCATGACCAGCGTCAGGGTCAGTGTCAAACCATACAATCGCTTCAATCCGACCCGCGAAACCGACAATTCCTGATAATCGCGGTAGACCGACTGCACGGCTTCCGCATCCTTGGCCATTTGCTGCGGCACCGGCGAAATCACCTGCAGAATGCGGATATCCTCGGTCAGGCTCAGCACGTTGACCGGCACGACCGCGCGCTGCACCAGCCCCTTGCCGGGCAACTCCTCGATTGCGTTATAGGGTGTTTGCTGCCGCACTTGACGCAAAATGGCCGGATCAGGCAAGTCCGGCAGCCACTCGGAATGGTCCGCGCTGGCATGGGCGATCACGCCCCCCCTGGCGCTGAACAATGTCGCTTCCGCCACCCCGGTTTGTTCGCGCAGGCGCTCCAGCATGTCGACATGCTCGCTGGGCGGATGATCCGCCAGCGTCATCGCCATCGTTTCGGCCTTGTTCTTCAGCTCGACCACCAGGTGATCCAGTGCGGTGCGGCCGAGATTGAGGCCGGAACTCAGGGCATTGTCCACCCGCACGTCGAACCAGGTATCGATGCTGCGCGACAGGAATTGCGCCGATACGGTATACAGCACCACGCCGGGGACCACGGCCATGAGCGACAGCACCAGCAGCAAGCGGACCCGCAGCTTGATGCCGAATACCTGCGCCTTCATCTTGCGGCGCAAAGACCAGAACTGGTAGGCGATCAACAACGCCATGCAGATCACCAGCCCGACATTGAGCCCCAGCAAAAGAGGGTAGTTCTGGGCAAACAGGGCGGTGTTGGCGCTGGCCCGCGACAACAGATAGAGCAGCACCGCGGCCAGGCCGATCGTGGCCAGCACCAGGTATTTCACAATCGTACGCGGACTGGCCATAAAAAATTCAATGCGTTACCGGCGGCGCGTTGGCGACAGTTTCAGCGGGGGAGAAGTCGAAATTCTGCCAGCCGGAATCCAGCTGCCAGTCACTGGAGGAAATGGCGTTCAGCTGCAAGGGCTTGGGCAACTGCGTCTGATCGAGATACATGCGCACGGCAAGCTGCAGCTTGCCGGATTTTTTGGGCACCAGCGCGCGGTCGATCACCTGCCAGTCGCGCAACATTTCCAGTTCGTTCACGGCGGCCTGCAAGGTGGAAAAATTCTTGTTCAGGCCGCCGGCATTGAGCCGATACTGGCGCGTCAGCGCATGATAGCTCAGATGCACGGTCTGGTTGAGCGATACCAGCGTATCATTGAACCAGTACCAGCGCGGACGCACCAGCTCAACGCCGATCTGGAAAGTCAGCGGCACGCCCCTGTTCAGCGCATCTTCAACCTTGGGGGACAATTCAATGGCGAGTTCGGCGCGCAACTGGTAAAAATCGTCAACCAGCTGCAGTTCGGCATTTTTGACAGCGATATTCCCCGCTTGCGCGACGCCCGTCAGGAAAAACAGCAGCGCCGCCAAGAAAAAACGTGGCAGCTCAGTCAGCCGATTTTTGCAGCAGCGCATAAAAGAAACCATCGTGGTCTTTATTGGGCAGCAACTGACCGGCATCGCCCACCGACACGGGCAACAGCCTGGCATCCCCATGACGGGCAAGGAAATGCTCGATTTGCTGCCGGTTTTCTTCCGGGAATACCGAGCAGGTTATGTAGAGCAATTTACCACCACTCGCCAATGTTTGCCACAGCGCCGCCAATATTGCTTCCTGCGTGCGGGCAAAACCGGACACATCCTCCGCCATTCTCAGCCACTTGCTGTCGGGGTGCCGCCGCACCACGCCGGAAGCCGTACACGGCACATCGGCGATAATCCGGTCATACGGCCTGCCGTCCCACCAGTCGGCGATGCGCGCCGCATCGGCCGCCTGCAGACGGGCCTGCAGACCCAATCGGTCGAGATTTTCCTGCACCCGCTGCAGGCGCACTGCATCCTTGTCCAGCGCGGTCAAATCGCAATCGACCCGCTCCAGCACATGCGCCGTCTTGCCGCCGGGCGCGCTGCAGGCATCCAGCACCCGCATGCCGGGCTGCACATCGAGCAGGCGGGCCGCCTCTTGCGCGCCGGCATCCTGTACCGACACGTCGCCGCCGGCAAAGCCGGGCAGCAGCGACACCGGCTGCGGCTCCGCCAGCCGGACGCCATCTTCGCCCACCGCTTCGGCGGCCAGCCCGGCCGACTGCAGGCGCTCCAGATAGCCCGCCACCGTTTCCTGCCGGCGATTCACCCGCAAGGTCATGGGCGGATGCGTATTGCTGTTTTCCAGAATATCCCGCCAGCGCTGCGGGTAATCCTTTTTCAGCTTGTTGATCCACCAGCGCGGAAAAGAGTAAGCGGCCACTTCACCGGTCAACCCGGGCAGGATTTCCGCCTGTTTGCGCGTGGCGTTGCGCAACACGCCGTTGACAAACCCCTTGGCCCAGCCGAAACCCATCGCCTCGCTGGCCGCCACCGCTTCGTTGACCACCGCATGGGTCGCAGCGCGAGTGTAGAGCAGCTGGTACACCGCCACCCGCAGCAGGCATTGCAATGCCTGTTCCTGCACCGGACGGCTGACCAGTTCGCGCAAAAACGCGTCAATGCGCCCGAGATGGCGCAAGGTGCCGTACACCATGTCCTGCAATGCGCCGCGGGAAGAAGGGGGAAGATCGGGATGGCGCCGCCAGATTTCCGGCAGGCGTTGCGCCAGGCTCTGGCCGGCGAGCACGTCGCCGACCAGAGCGGCTGCTAGGGGTTGAATATCACGCAAGTCGGCGCGCCAGTTCCTGCAAACGGGCGATACGGTCTGCGGTATGGGGGTGGGTACGGAACAGGCCGGCCACGTCGCTGCCGGACAGCGGGTTGATGATCATCATCTGCGCCGTTTCCGGATGCAGCTCGGCGGTTTCCAGCGGCATGCCCTTGGCGTAGCGCTCGATCTTGTCCAGCGCCTGCGCCAATGCCAGCGGATCGCCGGAGATTTCCGCACCGCCGCGGTCGGCGCCGAATTCACGCGCGCGCGAAATCGCCATCTGGATCAAGGCGGCGGCGATCGGCGCCAGGATCATGACGACCAGCGCCACCAGCGGATGCACATTGCGGTTTTCGTTGCTGTTATGGCCGGCAAACAGAAAACCGAATTGCGCCAGCGAGGAGATCGCGCCGGCCACCGTGGCGGAAACGGTCGAAATCAGCGTGTCGCGGTTGCGCACGTGCGCCAGTTCGTGCGCCATCACGCCGCGCAGCTCGCGCTCGGACAGGATGCGCATGATACCGGTGGTGGCCGCCACTGCGGCGTGCTCCGGATTGCGGCCGGTGGCGAAGGCGTTGGGTTGCGCCTCGTCGATGATGTACACCTTGGGCATGGGCAGCCCGGCGCGCTGCGACAGCTCGCGCACCATATTGTAGAACTGCGGCGCGGAACGTTCGTCCACTTCCTGCGCGTTGTACATTTTCAGCACGGCCTTATCGGAGTACCAGTAAGCCCATGCGTTCATACCACCGGCCAGCAGCAGCGCGATCAGCATGCCGCCCGCACCTCCCAACGCCATGCCGACGCTGCCGAACAGCGCCACAATCGCCGCCATCAGGATGGAAGTCTTCAACCAGTTGCCAAACATTCGCTTTCCTCTACTAGGGTTTCGCTGCACATGCAGCGAAAACTTAGATTGTGTTAATTCTAAAAAATTCAATCGGCCGCGCCGAAAGTTTCCCCCGGCACCACACTGTTGCCGCTGAGAAAGGCAGCGACCGGCATGCGCTTGCCGCCGGTTTTCTGCAATTCGGTCAACAGCAGGCTGCCATGGCCGCACGCCACTTCGATGCCGTCCTTGCCCGCCGCCAGCACAACACCCGGCGCCCCACGGCCCTGCCGTATCTGCGCGCCAAACACGCGCAGCGGTTCGCCATGCCACGAGGTGTAGGCCACCGGAAACGGCTGATAGGCGCGCACGGTGCGCTCAATCACCTGCGCATCGGCCGACCAGTCGACTTGCCCCTCGGCTTTGGTCAGTTTACTGGCGTAGGTCGCCAAGGCATTATCCTGCGGCTGATGCGGCAGGGTGCCGCCGTGCAGCTGGCGCAGCGCCGCGACGATGGCCTCGCCCCCTTGTTGCGCCAGCTTGTCGTGCAGGCTCTGCGCCGTATCGTCCGGCGCAATCGGCAACTCGCGCACCAGACACATGGCGCCGGTGTCGAGCCCCACATCCATTTGCATGATGGTAATGCCGGTTTTTTCGTCGCCGGCCAGGATCGCCCGCTGAATCGGCGCAGCGCCGCGCCAGCGCGGCAGCAGGGAGGCGTGGATATTGAGACAACCCAGACGCGGTATGGCCAGCACCTCGGCCGGCAACAGCAGACCGTAGGCCGCCACCACCATCACATCCGCCTGCACGGCACGCAGCGTCTCCCAGCTATCGGCCGATTTGAGGTTGACCGGCTGGGCCACCGCCAGATTGTGCTGCAGCGCCACCTGCTTGACCACGCTGGGCACCAGCTTCATGCCTCGGCCGGCCGGGCGGTCCGGCTGCGTCAGCACCAGGGGGATTGCATGGCCGGCGGCAATCAAGGATTCCAGCGCCACGGCGGCAAACTCCGGCGTGCCGGCAAAAATCACCCGCACTACATGGTCTCCCGCGCATGCTTTTTCAATTTTGTCCGGATACGGTTCTGCTTCAGGCGCGAAAGATGGTCGACGAACACAATGCCATTGAGGTGATCGATTTCATGCTGGATACATACCGCCAGCAGCCCTTCGGCAGCCAGTTTAAATGGCTTGCCATCAAGCCCCAGCGCCTTGACGGTGACGCTCTCTGCGCGGGTCACCTTGTCGTAAACACCCGGCACGGAAAGACAGCCCTCTTCGCCTTCGCGTTCGCCGCAGGCCGTCACCACTTCCGGATTGATGAACACCCGCAGGTCGTCCTTGTTCTCCGACACGTCAACCACGATCAGACGACGATGCACGTCGACCTGGGTCGCCGCCAGGCCGATGCCCGGCGCAGCATACATGGTCTCGGCCATGTTGGCAGCCAGCGCGCGGATTTCATCGTCCACCTGATCAATGGGTTTGGCCACTTTATGCAGCCGCGGATCGGGATAATGCAATATATTCAGAATAGCCATGATCGTATCGCCATAAATGCTTGCAGATTTAAATAATTAGGCGCAGAATTTGAGACAAATTTTAACACGCGGACTCCAGCTGCGTGAAAATAAACTACAATTCAGGCAAACATACACGTAATTATGACGGTTTGCTCGATATAAAATCCACTCGCGAGGCCCATATGAGGAAGACACTTGCCCCCCAAGCCCTGGTCCGGACCACTCTTGCTGCCGCCTTTGCGGCATTTGCCCTGCATGCCAGCGCCGACGCCCTGCAGCTGCAAGACAAGGCGCCCGATCGCTATGTCGTCGTCAAAGGCGACACGCTGTGGGACATTTCCGGCAAGTTCCTCACCAAGCCCTGGCGCTGGCCGGAGATCTGGGATCTCAACCGCGCCGATATCAAAAACCCCAATCTGATCTACCCCGGCGACGTGATCGTGCTGGATCGCTCCGGCGCCAAGCCGCGCCTGCGCCTGCTGAAAACGCAAAAGCTCGACACCGCCGGCAAGGTGGTGGTGAAGCTTGAGCCGGGTGCTCGCAGCACCCTGCACAGCGCGGCCATTCCAACGCTGCCGCCTTCCGCCATCGAACCGTTCCTGTCGCAGCCGCTGGTCATCGAAGAAAACGGCCTGGACAAACATCCGATGATCGTCGCGACCGACGAAAAACACGTTGTGCTGGGTAATGGCGACATGGCTTACATCGACAACATCCCCGAGGGCGATCCGACCGAATGGCAGGTTTACCGCCAGGGCAAGAACCTGGTCGACCCGGACACGGGCAAGTCGCTCGGCTATGAAGCCGTCTACCTGGGCGACGCCCGCGTGACCCGCTACGGCAATCCCGCCAGCATCGAAATCACCAGCGTCAAACAGGAAATCAACAAAGGCGACCACCTCATGCCGGCCGTGCATGACCTGTCCACCTTCGGCTATGTACCGCATGCCCCGGCCAATGAACTCAGCGGCAAAATCATCTCGGTGTACGGCAGCGTGGTCGATATCGGCCAGTACAACATCATCGCCCTCAATCGCGGCAAGAATGAGGGCGTCGATAAAGGCACGGTGGTGGCCATTTACCGTCAGGGCCAAAAAGTCGGCAACCTGACGACGCCGGAAGAACGCTCCGGCCTGGCCATGGTCTTCCGCGTGTTCGACAAGGTTGCCTATGCGCTGGTGCTGAACGCCACCCGCGCCATGTCCGTAGGGGACAGCTTCCACAATCCCTGACCCGGCTTGGCCCGATGCACGCAGCCGAAGCGGATCTGCCGTTCTGGATCGACCTGGCCCTGATAGCGGGCCTGGGTCCCGAACGGCTGCGCCACCTGCTTAACACCTTCGGCTCGCCCCCCTCCATTTACGCAGCCGGCCTTGCCCAGCTGCAGCAAGTTCTGCCCCGCCCCCTGGCCCAGCGCGTCGCCCAGGGCGTGGACAAGGCCGCCGCCGAACCCGTCATGCAATGGCTGGAGCAGGACAACAACCATATCCTCACCTGGGCCGATTTCGATTACCCGCAAGCCCTGCTGGATATCCACGACCCGCCCTTCCTGCTCTACGCCAAAGGCCGCGTGGAACTGGCCAACCGTCCAGCCCTGGGCATTGTCGGCAGCCGTAACGCCACCGCCGGCGGCGAGGAGACGGCCGAAGCCTTTGCCGCCGCCCTGAGCCAGGAGGGTCTTACCATCGTCAGCGGCCTGGCCCTGGGCATCGATGCCGCGGCGCACCGCGGCGGCCTGCGCGGCCAGGGCTCCAGCATCGCCGTGGTGGGTACCGGGCTCGATCGCGTCTACCCGGCACGCAACAAGGAACTGGCACACCAGCTGGCCGAGAGCGGGCTGATTTTGTCGGAAAACCCGCTCGGCACACCCGTCCGCGGCGGCCTGTTCCCCAAGCGCAACCGGCTCATCAGCGGCCTGTCGCAAGGCGTGCTGGTGGTGGAGGCGGCGCTGGAAAGCGGCTCCCTCATTACCGCCCGCGAAGCGGCTGAGCAGGGGCGGGAGGTTTTTGCCATTCCCGGCTCCATTCACTCGCCCTTGTCGCGCGGCTGTCATGCGCTGATCAAGAACGGCGCCAAACTGGTCGAATCGGCCCAAGACGTGCTCGAGGAACTAAATCTCGCGCCCCCGGTCCCTTTTACTCCGTCGCCGGAAAGCGACGCTGCGCCCCGCCTGCTGCAGCGCTGCGGCTTTGATCCGTTCACGCTGGACGCCTTGCAGCAAATCAGCGGGGAAGAACCTGCCCGCCTGAGCGGGATGCTGTTGAGCTGGGAACTGGAGGGCTGGGTAAGCGCGCTCGGCGGCGGCCGCTACCAGCGCCGGCGCTGACTCAGACGGCGCCCCATCAAGCGGTACGCTGCGGTATAATGGCTGATTTTGTTGAACTTAAATTAAGTAGTGACGCATGAACGCCGAACAGGACATCCAGACTCACCTAAGCACCCTGCTGCAAACAGCGTTTGCAGCCATTGCCCCCGACCAAGTCTGCCCGAGCATCGTGCTGGATCGCCCCAAACAGTCCGAACACGGCGACTTTGCCAGCAACCTGGCGCTGCAACTGTCCAAAACCCTGCGCCGCAATCCGCGTGAAATCGCCGGCCAACTGGTCGCCGCGCTGCCGGCTTCTGACCGAGTGAGCAAGGTCGAGATCGCCGGGGCCGGTTTCATCAATTTTTTCCTCTCCAGCGCCACGCGCCTTGCGGTCGTCGAGCGCATCCTCGCTGCCGGAAATGGCTGGGGCCGCGGCAACTGGGGCGAGCAGAAAAAAGTCCAGGTGGAATTCGTTTCCGCCAACCCCACCGGTCCGCTGCATGTCGGTCACGGTCGCGGCGCCGCGTACGGCGCCAGCCTGGCCAATATTCTGGCTGCCGCCGGCTACAGCGTTCAGCGCGAATACTATGTCAACGACGCCGGCCGGCAAATGGATATCCTCGCCTTGTCCACCTGGCTGCGCTACCTGGAACTGAACGGCATCAACATTCCCTTCCCCGGCAACGCCTATCAAGGCGGCTATGTGCGCGACATGGCGCAACAGATTTTGCTGGCCCACGGCGACCGCTACGTGCACCAGCCGTGGACGGTCATGCAAGGCGTGCCGGATGCCGAGGCCGATCTGGAGGGCCATCTGGATGCGCTGATCGTCAACGCCAAGCAACTGCTCGG
Organism: Pseudomonadota bacterium; assembly: GCA_021851875.1. GTDB lineage: Bacteria > Pseudomonadota > Gammaproteobacteria > Burkholderiales > JAJZQI01 > JAJZQI01. Next base: position 53,552 of record JAJZQI010000006.1, read on the forward strand.
CGCCGACTATGCCTATATCCACGGCCATGCCCTGACCGAACAGCTGGGCGACTGCCGCAACGACCTGATGGAATTCGGCGTCGAATTCGACACCTGGTTCTCGGAAAAATCCCTGTTCGACGGCGACCATGTCGAGCGTGCCGTGGCCGAACTGGAAAAGCGCGGCCATCTGTACGAGCAGGACGGCGCCAAGTGGTTCCGCTCCACCACCTTCGGCGACGAGAAAGACCGCGTGGTGCAGCGCGAAAACGGCGCCTACACGTATTTTGCATCCGATATCGCCTACCACCTGAACAAATACGAACGCGGTTTTGACCGCATCATCGACGTGTGGGGCGCCGACCATCACGGTTACATTCCCCGCGTGAAGGGGGCCGTGCAGGCGCTTGAACTCGATCCGGACCGGCTGGAAGTGAGTCTGGTGCAGTTCGCCGTGCTGTACCGCGGCGAAGTCAAAGTCTCCATGTCGACCCGCGCCGGCTCGTTTGTCACCCTGCGCGAACTGCGCCAGGAAGTGGGCAACGATGCGGCACGCTTTTTCTACGTGCTGCGCAAGAGCGAACAGCACCTGGATTTCGATCTGGATCTGGCCAAGAGCCAGAGCAACGACAACCCGGTGTACTACATCCAGTACGCCCATGCCCGCCTGTGCAGCGTATTGGCGCAATGGGGCGGCGATGCCGGCGAGTTGCGCGGCACGGATCTGAACCCGCTCGAATCGGCCCAGGAGCAGCAGCTGCTGCAGCGGCTGGCGGAATTCCCCGAAATCATCCAGGCGGCTGCCCGCGATTACGCCCCGCACATGATCGCCTATTATCTGCGCGACCTGTCGGCCGACCTGCACAGCTATTACAACGCCACCCATTTCCTGGTCCCGCAAGAACACCTCAAGCTGGCGCGCCTGACACTGGCGGCGGCCATTCGGCAAACCCTGCGCAACGGCCTGGCCCTGCTCGGCGTTTCGGCGCCGGAAAAAATGTGAGACTGATTCATGGCACGCGACTATAAAAACTCCTCGTCACCCCGCAAATCAGGCGGCAGCTCCAACGGCCGCCCCATGCTCACCGGCATTGTCATCGGCCTGATTCTCGGCCTGGGCATTTCCGTCGGCGTGGCGGTTTACCTCAAGGGCGCCCCCAGCCCCTTTATCGACGTGTCCAAGCGTCACGAGAACCCGTCGCAGGCGGCTTCTGCCGCTCAGGCATCGGCGCCGCAGGCGGATAAACCCAAGTTCGACTTCTATACCATCCTGCCCGGTAGCGAAGAAACGCTGGATGAAAAAGCCTCTGCCAACAAAGATACCAGTGCGACGGCGGCTGCCAGCGGCAAAAACACCTACTTCCTGCAGGCCGGCGCCTATCAGGATGAAAGTCAGGCTGACAACCTAAAAGCCAAACTCGCGTTATTAGGTGTAGAGGCGATCATCCAGACGGCCCAGGTCGGCGACAAGGGCACCTGGCACCGCGTGCGGATCGGTCCGTACAAATCGCTCGACGATCTGAGCCAGGTACGCGCCAATCTGCAACAGCAGGGTATCGAAACCAGCATTATCAAGGTCAGCGAAGCCAAACCCTGACCACGGATCACGAAAAAGGAGCAAAAAGCATGAAGAAATGGGGAATCATCGGTTTATTGCTGGCCTGCCTGGGCTTCATGAGCGTGACCGCGCAAGCTGCCGACAACACCTTCCGCACGCTCGATCCGGCCATACCGACCGAAACGGGTAAAAAAATCGAAGTGCTGGAATTCTTCTACTACGGCTGCCCCCACTGCTTCGAACTGGAACCCCTTCTGAACCCCTGGGTTGCCAAGCTGCCCGCCGACGTGGAATTCCGTCGTCTGCCGGCCGTTTTCCGCGACGACTGGGCGCCCTATGGCGCCGTGTTTTTCACCTTCAAGGCCATGGGGCTGCTGGGTAAGCTGCACAGCCCGTTCTTTGACGCCATTCACGTTGACGGCCTCAATCTGACCGGCGACAAGGAACTGGGCGACTGGGTGGCGCAACACGGCGTGGACCGCAAAAAGTTTCTCGCCACCTACCATTCGTTTACCGTGCAGACCGAAGTCAACCGCGCCCGCCAACAGGTTGTCGATTATCAGGTCACCGGCGTGCCGACCCTCATCGTTGACGGCCGTTATCTGACCTCCAGCGCCCTGGCCGGCGGTCATCCGCAAGTCATTGGCGTGCTCGACAAGCTGATCGCCAAAGTGCGGCAAGAGCGGGCGCAGCAGAACAAAAAATAACATGCGTGTATTCATCACCGGCGCCTCCAGCGGGCTGGGTGCGCAGCTTGCGCGCTGCTACGCCGCCGAAGGCGCCACGCTGGGTCTGCTGGGACGCGACAGTGCCCGGCTGCAGGCCTTGGCCGCCAGCCTGAACGTTGCCTGCAAAACCTATGTGGCCGATGTGGCTGACGCCGGCGCCATGTGCCGGGCAGCGGACGATTTCATGCAGGCTTTCGGCGCGCCCGATCTGGTCATCGCCAACGCCGGCATCAGCGTCGGCACGCTGACTGAAATCAGCGCAGACATCCCCGTTTTCGCCCGCGTGTTCGACACCAACGTCATGGGCGTGGTGCACACGCTGCAGCCCTTCGTGCACGCCATGAAGGAACGCGGCAGCGGCACGCTGGCCGGTATCAGCAGTGTGGCGGGTATCCGTGGGCTGCCGGGCTCCGGCGCGTATTCAGCCTCGAAAGCGGCCGTCACCCGTTACCTGGAAAGCCTGCGGCTTGAACTGCGAAAAAGCGGGGTGCGCGTCTGCACCGTCGCCCCCGGCTACATCGACACCCCCATGACCGCCGTCAACCGTTTTCCCATGCCGTTCCGGCTGCCGGTCGAAACCGCTGCCCTGCGCATCAAGAAAGCCCTGCGCAAGCAAAAAAGCTACGTTACAATTCCGTGGCAGATGGCCATCGTTTCGTCTATCCTGAAACTGTTGCCCAACGTCTGGTACGATGCGCTGTTTTCCAAAGCGCCGCACAAGCCGAGGAACCTGATAAAGACATCATCATGAACGCAGCAGACCGTATCTCCGTTATCCTGATCGACGATCACCCCCTGTTCCGCAAGGGGCTGATCCACGTTCTGTCGGTCAAACCGAATATCAGCGTAACGGCCGAATTCGCCGACAGCGCCGCCACGCGCGACTGGCTGGCCGCCGGCAACAAGGCCGACGTGGCGCTGCTCGACCGCTCGCTGAAAGACGAAGACGGTCTTGAGCTGGTGCCCGACCTCAAATCGCATGGCATCAAGATCATCATGCTGACCATTGCGGAAGAAGACTACGAAATCCGCGACGCGATCGAAACCGGCGTGGACGGTTACGTGCTCAAGACCAGCGAAGCGGAGCACATCATGCAGGCCATTACCGCCGTGCACCAGGGCTCCAGCATGTTCCCCGGCCACATCATGCAGAAAATGGCCAAGGGCGAGCTGCACCATGGCGTATTCGACCGCCTGTCGCCGCGCGAACTGGAAATTGTCACCTACGTTGCCCGCGGCATGTCCAACCGCGCCATCGGCGATGCGCTCAATCTGTCGGAAAACACCGTGCGCAACCACTTGCGCAGCGTGCTGGAAAAACTGGGCTTGTCCAACCGCGTGCAGGTCGCCACGCTGGCTCTCAAACAGGGATTAGTACGAAAAGAGTGACGCAGTTACGCAACAGCATCACAATCAACCCACATAAACTGGTAGCAAAATACCAATCCGTGTGTTATATTTCGTCCCGCAAGTGTGATGCTTGTTTCTGTTCACTGATAGCCCCGAATTTCGGGGCTTTTTTTTCGCCCGCCGCCGCCGGCCCAAAAGCATATGCGCCGGAAAAATGTCGGGCAGTACCCGTCCAGCTAGACAATGACCCAAGCCAATGAGGTGATGCATGACTGCAGCCGAACTTCTGGTCAAATGCCTTGAAGCCGAAGGCGTGCGCTTTATCTTCGGCATCCCGGGCGAGGAAAATCTCGCTGTCATGGATGCCCTGCTCGACTCGCCCATCCGTTTCATCACCACCCGCCACGAACAGGGCGCCGCCTTCATGGCCGACGTATACGGTCGGCTCACCGGCCGCCCCGGCGTGTGCATGGCAACACTGGGGCCCGGCGCCACCAATTTGGTGACCGGCGTGGCCGATGCCAACATGGACCATGCACCGCTCGTCGCCATCGCCGGCCAGGCGGCCACCAACCGCCTGCACAAGGAATCGCACCAGGTGCTGGACCTGGCTGCCCTGTTTCAACCGATCAGCAAATTCTCCACCCAGATTCTCAACCCGGAAATCGTGCCGGAGGTCATCCGCAAGGCCTTCAAAGTCGCCGAGGAAGAAAAGCCCGGCGCCAGCTTCATCGAATTCCCCGAGAACATGGCGGCCATCGAAATTCACGGCGAGCCGCTGCCCGTCACCGCACCGGTTATTCCCTATCCGTCCCATACCCAGCTGGAACTGGCCGCCGGCATTCTCGACCAGGCCAATTTTCCGCTCATCCTGGCGGGCAACGGCATCGTCCGCGCCGGCCAGTGCGATGCGCTGCTGCAATGCGCCGAAAAGCTCAACATCCCGGTTGCCACCACCTTCATGGCCAAGGGCGCCATTCCCGCCGGCCACCCGCTCACCCTCGGCACCGTGGGTCTGCAAGCGCACGACTACATCTCCTGCGGCTTCGAACGGGCCGACGTCATCCTCTGCCTGGGCTACGACCTGGTGGAATACCACCCGCACCTGTGGCATCAGGACAAAAACCGCAAAATCATCCACATCGACACCCAGCCCGCCGAGGTCGACTCGCACTACAACATCAGCTGCAGCGTCGTGGGGGATTTCAAGGTCGCGCTGGAACAGCTGGCCGGCCTGGCCCGCACCCACCACGACACGCCGCACACGGCACTGCGCAACGCCATCTTCCGCGAACTGCACCTGGACGACGACGATCCCGGCTTCCCGCTCAAACCCCAACGCATCATCGCCGACCTGCGCAAAGCCATGGGCGACGACGACATCGTCGTGTGCGACGTGGGCGCCCATAAAATGTGGATGGCCCGCATGTACCCCTGTACCCGCCCCAACACCTGCATCATTTCCAACGGCTTCGCCAGCATGGGCATTGCCGTGCCGGGCGCCCTGGCCGCCAAGCTCTGCTATCCAGACAAAAAAGTCGTCGCCGTCACCGGCGACGCCGGTTTTCTGATGAACTCGCAGGAAATCGAAACCGCCCTGCGCGAGCAGACGCCCTGCGTCATTCTCATCTGGAACGACGGCGGCTACGGCCTCATCGAGTGGAAACAGCAGATCCACTACAAACGCACATCCCACGTCCGCTTCGGCAACCCCGATTTCGTCAAATACGCCGAATCCTTCGGCGGCAAAGGCTACCGCATCCACCGCGCCAGCGACCTCCTGCCCACCCTGGAACAAGCCCTGCAAGACAACACCGTCAGCCTCATCGACTGCCCGGTGGACTACCGCGAAAACCTCAAGCTCACGGCCAAACTGGGCGAGATGGTGTGCCCGATTTGATGGTTTGCCCGACTTAACTGCCTGTCACCGGCAGGCAATATTCCTACGGCATAATGGTGGCTGGTTTTAGCTCAACGCCACTCATCCAACAGGGGGCCAAAATGTCCAGCCAACAAGTGTTCGCCGACAAGCATGTTAAACCCGCCGAAATTGCAAACCTGCTGGCCTCCGTCGGCTGGGGCAATGAAGCGGATTACGACTATTCGGTCATTGCACGGTCGTTGGCTGCTTACCCCATTATTGCCTATTGCCGGGATGCCGACGGCTTGCTGACCGGATACATCAGCGCATTCACGGATGGCGCGTTTTCAACCTTTGTCGGGGAGCTGGTCGTGCGCCCGAGCCATCAGCGCCGCGGTATTGGATCTGCCTTGCTGGCGTATATCGTTGCGCAGTGCCATGGCATTCCCGTTTATGCCACGCCGTTCCAGGACAGCGAGCCATTCTTTCTGAACAGAGGCTTCCGGCTACCGGAACGCCTGATGTCCGTAGTGTCGCTACGCAATGCCGCGTAAGCCTGCGGGCAGACAGGCTCAAAACCCGTCGCGCTGGCTGCCCCAGGGGTGCGAACCGGGTACCACGCTCGCCTTGATACCAGCCTTCTCGACATCGGCCAGGGTTTTGTACAGAGTGGCTTCGTGCGCCAGCGTGCTGCCCTTCATCACGGCGACATAACGTGCTACGGTATCCACGTCACACACGTATCCGCCGCCCGGGTCCTCCACGCTGCGCAGGTTGCCGTCCCAGTCCATGAAATATCCACTCATTTTTCCTTGATCCTTACCCTATGCTGTTCAAATCGCCCCGCTCGGGGACACAGCAAGTTTAGCAAGCTCCGTGCCCCCACCGCGGCCTGCATGAGCCAGAGCCGGCACAACCGGTAGCGGGCCGAGCTGAGCAACAATGCACAACGTTTGTCGCGCTTCTAACCGGTGCAAAACTGGGCTGGTTTCCTACATGACTTGTCGGCTTTGCCACACGAAAACCGACAGCAGAGCCAGGGGGCCACCTGTTTTCCCATTGATATTCAACAAGATTTCATCTGGCATCAGAATTGCTGAGGCAGCCTGATACACATATCCCGTCCTGCGGACAAAACAGGGCGCACCTTGTTAACTGAAAATGGGGCAGGCCATGAATGAGTTATTCGCAATTTGCCGTACACATGAAATCGATGATGAACAGCCGCGCGGCTTCTGGCTGGCTGTAAAAGGTGAAAACGGCAAGGCCAAACCCTGGCCGATCGTGATTACCCGCAAGGGCAACCGTTTCTTCGGCTTTGAGAATGCCTGCCCGCATACCGGCAGCCGCCTCGACTCCGTTCCCAATCAGTTTACCGACGCAGAAGGGCATTTCCTGCGCTGCGGCGTGCATGGCGCGCTATTCGATAGCGATACCGGCACCTGTTTTTCCGGTCCCTGCCAAGGCCGGAAATTGACGCCGGTGACGCTGATTATCGACGACGGCGACGTCTGCATTACCGGCATCGACCTGGCAGAAGAGGACGGACTCGACCTCATTGAGGAAGAGGTTCCGGAAGTTGAAATCGAGCAGGGCTGAGCACTGCAAATTTACCGGCAAAATCACCGCAAACCCATGACAGCCAAACCCTTGCAACGCACACTCGATCTTGTGCAAGTCGATCCGGCCCTCAGCGTGCTGCGGCTGGCCGCCCAGTATGCCGATCCGGATGGCGCATTGGACGATGACACCCTCGATCTGATGTATGAACGGGTGAGCGCCGGAGTACTGGCACATCTGGCGCCCACGGCCATCTGGCAGGAACTGGAGCGCGGCCTGATGGCCGTGCGTCCTTCGCGCATGCTTCGCGTGCTGTACGCCAGCGGCGCGCTGCCCGTCATTCTGCCGGAAGTGGCAGCGCTGTTTGGCGTGCCGCAGATCGCCGACGATCCGCCGCAGGTGGATATCGGTCGGCATCTGCTGCGCGTGCTGGATGAGACTGCGCTGTGCGACGCCCCTCTGGCCGTGCGCTTTGCCGCGCTGGTCATGAACGTGGGCAAGGCCGACTCGCCGCCGGAACATCTGCCCGTTCACTACCGGCATGTCGAAAGAGGCGCGCCGCGCATCCATGCTATTTGTGACCGCCTGGGCGTGCCGGCCGACTGCCGTGATCTGGCGCTGCTGGCCTTGGTGGAATATGAAAGGGTGCATCGGGTGACTGAAATGCGCGCCGGGCCGGTAGCCGCCATGCTGGAGCGGTTGGAGGGCTTCACCCAGCCGACCCGCTTCAAGCAGTTCATGACGCTGTGCGCATGCGACTATGGCGCATATGAAGGGCGCATCACGCAAAACTATCCCAAGGCAAAGTTGCTGTGCTCGGCACTGAAAGCCTGCGAGGGCATCCAGGCCGACGACCCGGACAGCCTGCAGGAGGCGAGGGCGCTGGCCATTGCCGTTGCTTTCCGCTCAGAACGGTGGGGCGGCCGCTGACTCATGCGCGCCGCATTTTGTTTACCTCCGACAAGGAACGGCCATGGCCAAATCGCTGACAGTGTTTCTGACCCGGGCGCAGGTGCCGGCGCGAAACGATCTGCAGAATGCCATTAAAGATCTGCGTTTCAGGCTTGCTTTAGATGACGCCTATGCCCCTTTTGACCGCTCCGGCTATGTGCCCTGTACGCTCGACGGCGAAGACGCCGGTATCGATATCAGGTTCGCCGATAGCCGGGCCCAGTTGAGCGATCAGCCCGCGCTGCAGGAGCAAGCGGGCGATCACGCGGTTGCCATGCTGCTGCGCGCCGGCGGGGACCCGCGTGAGGAAACCAGCATGCTGATACTCGCGGCGGTCCTGGCAGCCCGCTTCGACGGCCTGGTTTTGCGTCCGGGCGGCGATACTTTTGTGTCTGCCGAGCCATTGTCGCAAGAGGCCCGGTCGGCCTTTGCCGCGCTGGCGGAATAATCGCTCGCAGCGCAGTCCGTGCCGTCCATGAAAACCTATGTTCCGGAGCTCAGCGAACAGCGCATGATTGCCAAGGCGCCGGAACACCCGGTCGACTTCGCTGCCGACAATGACTACATCAATGCCTGCGTGCATGGCATCGCCGCGGCCTTCGGCCTGGACCCCTTTGCCGGACAGCCTGCCAAACTCATCCCGGCGCGCGCCCTGATCAAGCAACTGATTGTCTGGTGGCGCACCCTTGAGCCCGCAAGTGCTGCCCAACACGAGGCTTTTTCACGTTTGCCGGGAAGCATCCGGCTGCTTGACACCCATTCCAGCTGGTGGCGCGAGAATACGCACAAACGCTGAGAGCGTATCCCGGTTTCCCCCTATTCATTTGTCCTGGTTTGTCGTGTTGTTTGTCTCGTTAATTTTTATTATTCATGTCATACTGCAGTTAATCTTTTTGAATAAAAATAATTGATGTTCCCATCAGATTCCAAAATGGCGGAAGGCGGGGGGGGGAATAATGTCGGTTTATCAATACGGCTACACTGATTTTCTTGCCGTAGCCGCCGGAGCGGCCATTTTTGCCAGTGGCGGGGGCGGCAGTTACACCGACGCATTGAGTGTACTGGCCGATCTGGCACAGTGGCAGGGCACGGTGACCGTGCAAGATTACGATGGCGGCAGCAATTGCGGCGTGCTGGCCCTGATGGGCTCGCCCGACGCGGCAGACAGCCTCACTTTCGGCGACATTGCCAATTCGGTGGCCAACACGGTCGCCCAATTTGCCGGCGGCACCGGCTATCCGCTCGAGTGTGTCATCCCGGTCGAAATCGGACCGATCAATTCCATCGTACCGCTTATTGCCGCAGTCATGTCTGAATTTACCGGCATACAGTCGGTTGTGAACGGCGACGGCGCCGGACGCGCAGTACCCGAACTGCCGCAAACCACCTACAGCGCTGCCATGCCGGTCAGTCCGGCCGCGCTTGCCGACAATGCGGGCCAGGTCTATCAGGCGCAATCCGCACTTCTGTCCGCTCCGACCGCGGCGCAAATGGAAACACTGGCCGGCGGCATCGTCTCCGCTTTCGGCAGCGTTTCAGGCATCGCCCTATGGCCCTCCAACCCGGCCAATAATTTTGCATTAAGCGGCAGCTACATCGCCGGCACGCTGGAGCAGGCACGCCAACTCGGCCTGTTTTTGCTGAATGCGGCAAGTCCGCCCAGCGCGACCGCCGTCGCCGGCGAGATCACGCAGCTTACCGGCCGGGCCGCATCTGTTGTCGCCGACAACTTTTACATTACCGCAATCACTCAATCGACCACCAGCCAGTCGCTCGATACCGGCGTGATCCGGCTTGATAACACGGTTGATCCGGCAAACAGCACGCAGACCCATTACATATACAATCTTAACGAAAATCTGATTATGTATTCGGCACAGTCCCAGGTGCCGGATATCATTGCGCCCGACTCCATTTGCTACTACTCTTCCGCTACGGGACGCGGGTTTTCCAATGCCGCGGACGATCTCGCCGTTTACTTTGACAGCCGCACGGGCAAAAGCACCGGTCAGCCCGTCAGTATCCTGCGTATTGCCGCATTGCCGCAGTTCTACCAGGCAGCGGGAGTGCTTTCGTCTTTCGCCGCGCTGTTGCGTAATATCGGCTATGCCGGGGCGCTGCCCTATCCGGATAAGGGATATGATCGAACGCGACGACAATAAGGAACGTCTGGAACTGGCGCTGGAAGCGGCCGGACTCGACTTATGGGAGAACGATCTGGTCACCGGCGAGGTGCCTTGCAAGGCGACCAAGGTATTTGCCGAACTGGGCTACAATACTAACGAATCGGCCGCTTTTGTCGACGACATCTTCCTCATCATCCATCCCGACGATCTGCTGCACGTGCAGCAAGCGGTTGCCAATCATCTCAGCGGCAAAAGCGACCAGTATCGCAGCGAGTTCCGGCTACGCTCAAAATCCGGCGAGTGGATCTGGTATGCCAATTACGGCCGGATCATGGACCGCGACAGCCAACACCCGGGCAAACGGTTCATCGGGGTGACCTTCAACATTCACGACCGCAAGCGGCGCGAGGACATGCTCGAGTCGATGAACCGCCAGCTGGCCGAGCAGAATGCCTTGCTGGAGAACATGAATACCCTGCTGCAAACCCTGGCCACGACCGATTCGTTGACTGGCGTCGCCAACCGGCGCAAGCTGGTGGAAGAGGGCAACAACGAGTTTTTGCGGGCGCAGCGGTTCGGCCAGCCGTTGTCGCTGCTTTTTCTCGACATCGACAATTTCAAGTTGGTCAACGACTCCTGGGGCCACCCGGTCGGCGATCAGGTCATCTGCACCATTGCCCGCACCTGCAGCCAGGCCGTCAGGGCGAATCTGGACACGGTGGCGCGCATCGGCGGCGAGGAGTTCGCCATCCTGCTGCCGCAAACCGCTTTCGATTCCGCCATGGAGCTGGCGCAGCGGCTCTGCTCCGTTGTGGCCGGCTTGCAAATCAACACCGGCATACCCGACCTGATCAAATGTACGGTCAGTATCGGCATTGCCTCGCTGGCCCCCGGCAGCAGCTCTTTCGAACAGCTGATGATGGAGGCCGACAAGGCGCTGTATCAAGCCAAGGAATCGGGCCGCAACTGCATCAGCTGCAGCTGTCAAGGACCCGCCTGACCCCCGGCTTTATTCAAAAAAGCCTTTTTGCAGCAATTCCATCGTCAGTGCGCCATAGTCCTGCGCGCCGCGGCTGTGGGCCGCGAACTCGAAAATGTCTTTGCCGCGCGAGGGACTCTCCGCCAGGCTCACGTTTTCATGTATGCGCGTCTCGCACACGTCGTCGCCATATTGCTGCTTCAGCTTGTCGTACACCTCGAACGCCAGTTTTCGGCGCGAGTCGAAACGGGTCAGCACAATCTTCTTTTCGATTTTGCGCTTGAGCGGCTTTTCCAGCACCCGCAGGGCGGCATCCAACCGATATACCCCTTGCATCGACAGAAAGTCGGCGGCGACGGGAATCAGTACCCGGTCGGCGGCAAATACGGCGTTGAGCGACAACACCCCCAGCATGGGACTGCAATCGATCAGCACGGGCGTCTCTTCCCATGCCAGCCCCGACTCCAGCCCCTCCTTCAGCTTGCCGGTCACGTTGACGCTCTTGCCGTAGAGCGCATCCACCTTGGCCAGTTCCGGATGCGCGCCAATCACGCGCAGACTTTGGGGAGAATGCTGGATCAGCTGCTGCAGCGGTTTATTGTTGCGGTAGAATTCGACGATGCTTTTGTCGGCCGGCACCTGGCCGATGCCGCAGGCGATGGTCAAATGCGATTGCGGGTCCAGGTCGATTGCCACCGGATTGCGCCCGAGCATGCCCAGCGAGGCGCTTACATTCAGTGTCGTGGTGGTTTTCCCCACGCCACCCTTCTGATTGAATACTGCGATAATCGCCATTGTCGTTCCCTTATTCCACCGTCACCGATTTCGCCAGATTGCGGGGTTTATCCACATCCGTACCTTTTTGCAGGGCGGCGTGATACGACAGCATTTGCAGCGGCACGACGTGCAGGATGGGGCTGAGCCAGCCGGCATGCAAGGGCAGGGTGATTTTGTGTATTTCGTCCATGTCCTGGATATGCGTGTCTTCATCCAGCACGACGTACAGCTCGCCGCCGCGCGCCCGCACTTCCTGCAAATTGGATTTGAGTTTTTCCAGCAGGGCATCGTTCGGGGCGATGGCGATCACCGGCATGTCCTTGTCCACCAGTGCCAGCGGCCCGTGCTTGAGCTCCCCGGCCGGGTAGGCTTCCGCATGGATATAGGAAATTTCCTTCAGCTTCAGCGCGCCTTCCAGTGCAATCGGGTAATGCATGCCTCGTCCCAGGAACAGGGCGTGCTGCTTCTCGGCAAAGCGCTCCGCCCAGCGTTGCACCCGGCTTTCCAACGCCAGCACCCGCTGCATTTGACCGGGCAGGGCACGCAATGCAGCGATCTGTTTTTGTTCTTCGACCGCATTCAGCCTGCCTCTTAGCTTAGCCAACACCAGTGCAAGCGTGAACAGGGCAGCCAGCTGGGTGGTGAATGCCTTGGTCGAGGCCACGCCGATTTCCGGACCCGCCCGGGTAATCATGTTGAGGCGCGACTCCCGTACCAGTGCGCTTTCGCTCACGTTGCAGATGGTCAGGGTGTATTCGTGTCCCAGGCTTTGCGCGTGTTTCAGCGCCGACAGGGTATCTGCCGTTTCGCCCGACTGCGAGATCGTTACGATCAATGCCTTCGGGTCCGGCACACTGGTGCGGTAGCGGTATTCGCTGGCGATTTCGGCATTGCAGGGAATGCCCGCCAAGGCCTCGATCCAGTAGCGGGCGGTCAGCGCGGAATGGTAGCTCGTCCCGCAGGCCAGAAAAGTGATCCGCTCAATGGTGGACAGGATGCTTTCCGCCTCCATGCCGAACAGGATCGGCTGAACGCCGCCGTTGATCAATTCCTGCAGCGTATCCGACAAGGCGCGCGGCTGCTCGTAGATCTCCTTTTGCATGTAATGGCGGTACTCGCCCAGCTCCACCATTTCCGCCCGCAATTCGGACTGCTGAATGGCGCGGCTGACTGCGGCGCCGTTTTTGTCGACGACCACGATAGAAGTCAGCCCCAGCTCGGCGACATCGCCGTCTTCCAGGTAAATGAAGCGTTGGGTGACCGGCAGCAGGGCGGACGTATCGGACGCGATGAAGTGCTCCTCCACACCGACGCCGATTAACAGCGGGCTGCCTTGCCGTGCCGCTATCAGCTTGTTGGGCATGCTGTCGCACACGACACCGATGGCATAGGCGCCCTGCAGACGGGCGACAGCTTCGCGGGTTGCCTGGAACAGGTCGCGGCAGCTTTTGAAGTAGTGGTTGATGAGATGGGCGATGACTTCGGTATCGGTCTGGGAGGTAAAACTGAAACCGGCCTGCTTCAGTTCGGCTCGCAGCGCTTCGTGATTTTCGATGATGCCGTTATGCACCACGGCAATGCCGCCGCTCACGTGCGGGTGCGCATTGCCTTCGGTCGGCGCGCCATGGGTCGCCCAGCGGGTGTGGGCAATGCCTGTCAGGCCATGCGCATTCTGCTCCCGCACAGCCTCTTCCAGCGCGGCTACACGTCCGGTCGTGCGGATACGCTTGATCTCCTGATCCTGCAGCAGGGCTACGCCGGCGGAATCATAGCCGCGATATTCCAGCCGCTTGAGCCCTTCGATCAGGATGGGAGCAACATTTCGCTGGGCAACAGCACCGATAATGCCGCACATTTTTCTTCCTTATGCCTTTTTCGGCTGTTTCACCGGCCGCTTCCAGCCGTTAATGGTTATCTGCTTGGAGCGCGACAGCGTCAGCTCGCCCGCCGGCGTATCTTTGGTAATCGTCGAACCGGCGCCAACCGTCGAGCCGGCGCCAATTTCCACCGGCGCCACCAACTGGCTGTCCGAACCGATGAATGCATCGTCACCAATGATGGTGCGGTGTTTGTTGGCGCCGTCGTAATTGCAGGTGATCGTCCCGGCGCCGATGTTGACGCGTTTTCCCACCGTGCTGTCACCCACGTAACTCAGGTGGTTGATCTTGCTGCCGCGGTCGATCTGACTGTTCTTGATCTCAACGAAGTTGCCGATATGCGCTTCCTCGGCCGTGTGCGTGCCCGGACGTATCCGCGCATACGGTCCAACGCGGCTGTTCTCGCCGATGTGGCCGCCGTCGATGTGGGTGAATGCCTCCACCAGCGTGTCGCTGCCGATGTGGCAGTTGCGCAGCACACAGTTGGCGCCGATGCTGACCCGGTCCCCCAGAATGACTTCCCCCTCGCACACCAGGTTGACGTCGATCGCCACATCCTCCCCGCACAGCAGGCTGCCGCGCACATCGATGCGCGCCGGGTCTGCCAGCGTCACGCCCTGCTGCATCAGCGCGTTGGCTTGACGCTGCTGCACCTCGCGCTCCATGGCTGCCAGCTGCATTTTGTCGTTGATGCCCGCCACTTCAGCTGCGGCGCAATTGTGGGCCGAGACGGCAAGCCGCTGCGCGGCCGCCATGCCGATCACGTCGGTCAGGTAATACTCGCCCTGCGCATTGGCCGGCGTCAGCGCTTCGATCCAGTTTTTCGCATGTTTGAGCGGCAGCAGCATGATGCCGGTGTTGACCTCTTTGATCGCCCGCTGCTCGCCGCTGGCGTCCTTTTCCTCCACAATGGCCGTCACATGGCCGCGCTCATCGCGGATGATGCGGCCGTAGCCGGTCGGGTTGTCCAGTACCGTGGTGAGCAAACGGATGGAGTCGTCATCGGCGCCAGCACACAGATCCTGCAGCGTGCCGCTGCCGATCTGCGGCACGTCGCCGTAGAGCACCAGGATGTGGCTGCATTCGCCGACATGGGGCAGGGCATGCCTTACCGCGTCGCCCGTGCCCAGCTGCGGCGCTTGCTCCACCCATGTGACCTTGTCCGCGGCAATCGCCGCCTTCACCTGCTCGCCGCCGTGGCCGTAGACGATGAGCTGTTTGACGGGTTCCAGCGCTTGCGCCGCTTCGAGCACCCAGGTCAGCAGGGGCTTTCCCGCCAGCGGGTGGAGAACTTTCGGAAGCGCCGATCGCATGCGGGTGCCTTTACCCGCGGCGAGTATAACGGTGGCGATTTGAATGGCTTTCATATTGCCGAAAGTATAAAACAAAAAAGGCAGCTCAAGGCTGCCTTTTGTGCTGCTGCAGGCCGATTACGTCAGTTAGACGCGCTGGCCTTTGTTACGCAGTTTCTGGATCGCATGCAATTGCGCAATCGCTTCCGCCAGCTCGGCCTGCGCCTTGGCGTAGTCCATTGCCGCAGAGCGGTCTTTCATTGCTTCTTCAGCCTCACGCTTTGCCTGCTGAGCCGCCGCTTCATCCAGGTCCTTACCGCGAACAGCGGAGTCGGACAGGATGGTCACCAGCCCAGGCTGAACTTCCAGCATCCCGCCAGAAACATAGATCAACTCAGGTTCATCCTGATTCGGCAGTTTCAAACTCACCGAACCCGGCTTGAGTCGTGTAATCATCGGCGCATGGCCGGGGAATACGCCGACCTCGCCCATTTCCGCCGGCACGATCGCGTATTCGACCAGGCCGCCAAAAATGGATTCTTCTGCGCTGACTACATCTACATGTACTGTCATAGCCATATGCAAACCTTAAAAGCCATCTCGTTACAGGGGGGCGGCCGACGCCGCCCGCGTGCCATTACTGCAGGGTCTTGGACTTCTCAACCGCCTCGTCAATGGTGCCGACCATGTAGAAAGCCTGTTCCGGCAGGTGATCGTATTCACCGTTGACGATGCCTTTGAAGCCCTTGATGGTATCCTTCAGCGAAACGTACTTGCCCGGAGCGCCGGTAAATACTTCAGCGACGAAGAACGGCTGGGACAGGAAACGCTGGATCTTACGCGCGCGAGCCACGGTGATCTTGTCTTCCGGCGACAGTTCGTCCATACCCAGAATCGCGATAATGTCGCGCAGTTCCTTGTAACGCTGCAGGGTCTGCTGTACGGAGCGAGCTACCGAGTAGTGCTCTTCACCAATTACCTGCGGGTCCAGCTGACGGCTGGTGGAGTCCAGCGGATCGATAGCGGGGTAGATACCCAGCTCGGCGATCTGACGGGACAGTACCACGGTCGCGTCCAGGTGGGCGAAGGTGGTGGCCGGAGACGGATCGGTCAAGTCATCGGCAGGTACGTATACGGCCTGAATGGAGGTAATGGAACCCTTCTTGGTGGAGGTAATACGCTCCTGCAGACGGCCCATTTCTTCCGCCAGAGTCGGCTGGTAACCTACCGCGGACGGCATACGACCCAGCAGCGCGGATACTTCGGTACCGGCCAGGGTGTAACGGTAGATGTTGTCGATGAACAACAGTACGTCACGGCCTTCGTCACGGAAGTATTCGGCCATGGTCAGACCGGTCAGCGCAACGCGCAGACGGTTGCCCGGCGGTTCGTTCATCTGGCCGTAAACCAGAGCCACCTTGTCCAGTACGCCGCCTTCAGACATTTCGTGGTAGAAGTCGTTACCTTCACGGGTACGCTCACCTACACCGGCGAATACGGAGTAGCCGCTGTGCTCAACCGCGATGTTACGGATCAGTTCCATCATGTTTACGGTCTTGCCCACACCGGCACCACCGAACAGGCCTACTTTACCACCCTTGGCAAACGGGCATACCAGGTCAATAACCTTGATACCGGTTTCCAGAATGTCGGTAGAAGCGGACAGTTCGTCGAATGCCGGAGCCTTGCGGTGAATACTCCAGCTGTTTTCAGCACCGATATCGCCTTTTTCGTCGATCGGGTTGCCCAGCACGTCCATAATACGGCCCAGTGTCTTCAGACCGACCGGTACGGAGATCGGCGCGCCGGTGCCGTTAACGGCCATACCGCGCTTCAGACCATCAGTGGTACCCAGAGCAATGGCGCGTACTACGCCATCGCCCAGCTGCTGTTGTACTTCAAGGGTCAGATCAACGTCTGCCATCTTGAGAGCATCGTAAACCTTGGGCAGGCTGTCGCGTGCAAACTCGACGTCCACCACCGGGCCGATGATCTGTACGATTTTTCCCTGGCTCATCATTCGTCCTTAACTCAATAATTACAATTCGTTGCCACCGGCTTAAACTGCAGCCGCGCCTGCCACAATTTCGGCCAGCTCTTTGGTAATCGCTGCCTGACGTGACTTGTTGTATACCAGTTTCAGCTCGCCAATCACGCTGCCAGCGTTGTCAGACGCGGCCTTCATGGCGACCATACGTGCACTTTGCTCGGATGCCATGTTTTCGGCAACGGCGCCGTAAACCAGCGATTCGATGTAACGCTGCATCAGTGCATCGATAACCACCTTGGGATCGGGTTCGTAAATGTAATCCCAGTGGTCTGCCGCATTGCTGGTAATTTTCTCGCCGGTGAGTGGCAACAACTGTTCGACGACCGGTTCCTGCTTCATGGTATTGATGAAGCGGTTGTATGCCAGATACAGACGGTCGATCTTGCCTTCGACGAAGGCATCCATCATTACCTTTACCGGGCCGATCAGGGTTTCCATGTGCGGGGTATCGCCCAGGCCAACCAGCTGGGAGCTGATATTGGCGCCCATGCGTTGCATGAAGCCAGCACCCTTGTTGCCCAGTGGACATACATCCACACCCAGACCCTTGCCTTCCCATTCCTTCATTTTGCCGACCAACAGACGCAGCAGGTTGGTGTTCAAGCCACCGCACAGGCCTTTGTCCGAGGTCACCACAATGACACCTACTCGTTTTACCTGCTCTCGCTCGATCAGCGCCGGGTGGCGATATTCGGCGTGAGCACGGCTCATGTGAGCAGCAACGGTGCGGATTTTGTCGGCATAGGGGCGTGCTTTACGCATGCGTTCCTGTGCGCGACGCATCTTGCTCGCTGCCACCATTTCCATGGCACGAGTAATCTTCTGAGTGTTCTGCACACTCTTGATTTTCGCGCGAATTTCCTTACCGCCGGCCATTTGAATACTCCAGTTCTAGCGTTCGTTTGCCGGCGGCAGTACCGCCGGCGCCGTTACATCAGAATGCTGCGCTAGCCTTGAAGGCTTCAATGGCAGACGACAGGGCTTTTTCGTTGTCCGCGTTCAGGTCTTTGGAGGACTCGATCGCGTCGAGCAGCGCACCATGTTGACCCTTCAGGAAAGACATCAGGGCAGATTCGAACGGCAGAATTTTCTTCACGTCCACATCGTCCATGTAGCCTTTGTTCACGGCGAACAGGGAAACAGCCATTTCAGCGGTTTTCAGCGGAGCGTATTGAGCTTGTTTCATCAGCTCAGTTACACGCTTACCGCGTTCCAGCTGCTTGCGGGTTACTTCGTCCAGGTCGGAAGCGAACTGCGCGAACGCAGCCAGTTCACGGTACTGAGCCAGTGCCAGACGGGTACCGCCACCCAGCTTCTTGATCACCTTGGTCTGCGCTGCACCACCTACGCGGGATACGGACAGACCGGCGTTGATAGCGGGGCGCACACCGGAGTTGAACAGGTCGGTTTCCAGGAAGATCTGACCGTCGGTAATGGAAATCACGTTGGTCGGTACGAACGCGGAAACGTCACCAGCCTGGGTTTCAATCACCGGCAGAGCGGTCAGAGAACCCGTTTTGCCGGTCACGGCGCCATTGGTCTTCTTGGCAACGAAGTCAGCATTCACGCGGGAAGCACGTTCCAGCAGACGGGAGTGCAGATAGAATACGTCACCCGGGTAAGCTTCGCGGCCCGGCGGACGGCGCAGCAGCAGGGAGATCTGACGGTATGCCCAAGCTTGCTTGGTCAGATCGTCATACACGATCAACGCGTCTTCACCGCTGTCGCGGAAGTATTCACCCATCGCGCAGCCGGCGTACGGTGCGATAAACTGCATGGCGGCCGGATCAGAAGAAGAAGCGGCAACGATAATGGTGTGACCCATTGCGCCGTGTTCTTCCAGCTTGCGTACCACGTTGGCGATAGAAGAGGCCTTCTGACCTACGGCAACGTAAATACAGATTACGCCGGTGCCTTTTTGGTTGATGATGGCATCAACGGCAACAGCGGTCTTACCGGTTTGACGGTCACCAATGATCAGCTCACGCTGACCACGGCCTACCGGCACCATCGCATCGATGGATTTCAGACCGGTCATCATCGGCTGGGATACGGATTCGCGAGCAATTACGCCCGGAGCGATCTTTTCAACCGGCGAAGTCAGCTTGGCGTTGATCGGGCCTTTGCCGTCGATCGGCTGGCCCAGGGCGTTCACTACGCGGCCAACCAGTTCCGGACCAACCGGAACTTCCAGAATGCGACCGGTACACTTAACGATGTCGCCTTCGGAGATGTGTTCGTAATCACCCAGAACTACGGCACCAACGGAGTCACGCTCCAGGTTCAGCGCCATGCCGAAGGTGTTGCCCGGGAATTCCAGCATTTCGCCCTGCATTACTTCGGACAAGCCGTGAATGCGAACGATACCGTCGGTTACGGAAACTACGGTACCCTGGGTACGCAGTTCTGCGGAGGTTTCCAGATTCTGAATCTTGCTCTTAATCAGATCACTGATTTCTGTGGGGTTTAACTGCATGATCTCTCCTAGCGTTTCAGCGAATACGCCATGTTTTGCAGGCTGCCACGTACCGACGCGTCGATGACTTCGTCGCCTACCTGAATAATGACGCCACCAATCAATTCGGCGTCAACCGCAACCTGAGGTTCAACTTTACGGCCAAAGCGCTTCTCCAGCGATGCCACCAACTCTTTCAGTTGGGCACCATCCAGAGGATAAGCACTGGTAATGACGGCATCCACGACACCGGCTTCTTTTGCCCGCAGCTCTTCGAACATTTCTGCCACTTGCGGCAGGATTGCCAGTCGGCCATTACTCAAAAGGGTCTTGAGCATATTCAGGCCTTCGGCATTCAGTTCTTTTTCGCACACGGCGGTCAGCGCAGTTTCTACGCTCTGACGGGCCACATTGGGGTTAGCAATGATGGCCGCCATTTCCGGTGCGGTTACTACAGCTACGGCAAAAGCCAGCATCTTGGACCACTGATCCAGCGCTTTTTGCTCCTTGGCGATGTCAAATACCGCCTCGGCATAGGGCCGGGCTATTGTCGTCAATTCCGCCATGATTCGCCTTACAGTTGTTCCTTGATTGCGGTCAGCAGTTCAGCGTGCGCTTTTGCATCCACTTCGCGACGCAGGATCTTTTCAGCACCTGCAACAGCCAAGTCGGCAACCTGCTGACGCAGGGCTTCCTTGACGCGGAACAGTTCCTGTTCCACTTCAGCCTTGGCGGCAGCAATCATGCGATCGCCTTCTTCCTTGGCTGCGTTTTTCGCTTCGTCAACGATTTGCGCAGAACGCTTTTCTGCTTGAGCAATGATTTCGGATGCTTTTACTTTAGCGTCGTGCAACACTTCCGCGGAGCGTTTGGAAGCCAGCTCCAGTTCGTGCTTGCCGCGCTCGCCTGCCGCCAGGCCGTCAGCGATCAGCTGCTTGCGGGCAGCCAGTGCGTTAACGATGGGCGGCCAAACAAACTTCATGCAGAACCAGACAAACATGAAGAACATGATTGTCTGACCTACAAGGGTCACGTTGATGTTCATCCGCGTTCCTCTCTAAACGATTTTAAGACCAGAACGCCTAGATTAAGCAGCTTTCGCGAACAGCAGGAACATTGCCAGACCCACGGCAATCATCGGAACCGCGTCAACCAGACCCATAACCACGAAGAACTGGGTACGCAGAACAGGAATCAGCTCAGGTTGACGCGCAGCGCCTTCCAGGAAGCGACCACCCAGCATACCGATGCCGATAGCAGCGCCAATTGCAGCCAGACCCATCATCAGTGCACCAGCCATAATGATCAGAGCGTTTTCCATGTTTAAATCTCCTGTTAAAAATTCAAAAAATTAAAAAAGTTAAACCAAAAATCTAAATTCGTTCGCCTTAGTGGCTTTCCTGATGCGCCATGTCCATGTACACCACGGTCAGGGTCATGAAGATGAACGCTTGCAGGGTAATAATCAGGATGTGGAAGATGGCCCACGGCAGGGACAGCACCCACTGAATCCAGAACGGCATCAGCGCGATCAGGATAAAGATCACTTCACCGGCGTACATGTTGCCGAACAGACGCAGCGCCAGAGAAACCGGCTTGGCCAACAGACCCACGCCCTCCAGCGCCAGGTTGACCGGGAACATCCATTTCGGGAATGGGTGGAACGCCAGTTCGGCAAAGAAACCGCCCGGGCCTTTTACCTTGGTGCTGTAGTACAGAATCAGCAGAAACACGGCGATGGACATACCGAAAGTCACGTTCGGATCGGTCGACGGCACCACCTTGAAGAACGGCAGGCCGGCGCTGTGGGCAACAAACGGCAAGTAGTCGATCGGGATCAGGTCCATGAAGTTCATCAGGAAGATCCAGCCGAAAATGGTCAGCGCCATCGGAGCCACCATGTCGTTCTTGCCGGTGAAGGAACCGCGCACGCTGCTGTCGATGAATTCAATCACCCATTCGACAAAATTCAGCAGACCGGTGGGTACACCGGTGGTCGCCATCTTGGCGGCCTTGCGGAAAAAGAAGAACAGGAACAAGGCCAGGAACAGAGACCAGCCCATGGAGTCAACATTGACCGCCATGAAACCCATGTCCCTGGCTTCCGCGGCAGTGTGCGCCAGAGTCCAGGTATCCTGGGTCAGAACTTCCGTGTGGCCTTCATGGTCTACACGCTCGTAGCCCGCCGGCAGCTTGCCATACGTCAAGTTCTGCAGGTGGTGCTTGATATACTCCGAAGAGGTGATCATTTCGCTGGACATAACTACTTGTTCCCGCCCGTTAATGTTAAAAAGATTCCGCACAGCTGCCCCCAGGCAAAACCGGCAACCAGCGCCAATGGAGACAGCTTTAGCACCGCCATGCCGAGTCCCATAAATGCAACAACGACCATCAGTCGTTCGATGCTGGAGCGGATGAGGGTGCCCAATTCCTTGCGTGGTGAGCGGGGGCCGCGCCGATTGGCCTGCCACGCCCGCCACCACAACAGCAATACATTTGCCAGCGCAATACTGCCACCGTAGAAAAAGGCCTTGGCTTGACCCAGATCGAGGTACCAGGCGACCAGCCCGGCTACGAGTGAAACGAGTATGACTTGCGCCATAAAGGCCGTGCGCAAGTTTTGCATGAAGTATCCACGCGGCAAAAAATTCCGCAAATTCTATTGGCTAAAGCGCGCCACGTCAATGACAGTTTAATGACAATTATGTCTTTTTAATGTGCTTATGACGTTGTCTCCAAAGCCTTATGCACCATCCGCCTTACCTGCGGCAGTACCTCCGACTCATACCAGCCGTTCTTTTTGAACCAGGCGAGATTTCGTGGACTCGGGTGGGGCAGGGGGATGAATTGCGGCAGGTATTCCTGCCATGACTGCACGGTCTGCGACAGCGTGGCCTTCCTTTTTTCAGCCAGATAATAGGCTTGCGCGTAGCCGCCTATCAGCAGGGTCAGCTTCAGTTCCGGCAGGGCCTCGCGCAGACGCGGATGCCACAGGGGGGCGCAGCGCGGCGGCGGGGGCAAATCACCGTTTTTGCCCGTGCCCGGATAACAGAAGGCGGTGGGAATGATGGCAATGCGGCTTTCATCGTAGAACGCCGTGCGATCCAGCTCCAGCCAGCTACGCAAGCGGTCGCCGGACGGGTCGTTCCAGGGAATGCCGGTTTCATGTACGCGGCGGCCCGGCGCCTGCCCGACGATCATGATGTGCGCCGTCTCGGCTGCCCGCACAATCGGCTTCG
Source organism: Pseudomonadota bacterium (assembly GCA_021851875.1). GTDB lineage: Bacteria > Pseudomonadota > Gammaproteobacteria > Burkholderiales > JAJZQI01 > JAJZQI01. The sequence goes on from JAJZQI010000006.1 coordinate 76,334, forward strand.
GCCCCAACGGCAATTCGTCCGCACAGGCGGTACAGGCCCGAACCTGCTGCAGCAAGGCAGCCATCCGCATAAGTCAGCGCTTACTCTGGCTTGATATGACGCAACAGATCATCCAGCATGTCGAGGTTGCTGTATTCGATGATCAGCTTGCCGGCGCCTTTTTTTCCATGTTTCAGGCTGACATGCGTGCCAAGCCGTTCCGACAGCGATTCCGCCAGACGCATCACATCACGATCCGGCTCGGCGGCAGCGGATTTTTTCGGCGGGTTGAGCAGATGCTGCACCAGTTTTTCCACCTGGCGCACGGACAGGTCTTTCAGCACGATCTGCTGGGCTGCTTCGACCTGCTGACCGCCGGCGAGCGACAGGAGGGCGCGGGCGTGGCCCATGTCCAGCTTGCCTTCCAGCATCATGCTCTGCACCACCGGCGCCAGGCCGAGCAGGCGCAGCAGGTTGCTGACCGCGCTGCGCGAGCGGCCGACGGCATGCGCCGCCTGCTCGTGGGTAAGGCCGAACTCCTCGATCAGACGCTTGATGCCCTGGGCTTCCTCCAGCGGATTGAGGTCTTCGCGCTGGATGTTTTCGATCAGCGCAAAAGCCAGCGCCGTCTCATCCGGAATATCGCGGATCGCCACCGGCACTTCAGCCAGACCGGCCAGTTGGGCCGCGCGCCAGCGCCGCTCGCCGGCGATGATCTCGTAATCGCCCGGCGCCAGCTGACGCACCACCACCGGCTGGATGATGCCCTGGGCCTTGATCGACTCGGCCAGCTGGGTGAGCGAGTGCTCATCCATGCGCGTGCGCGGCTGATATTTGCCGGGACGCAAGCTGGTGACGGGCAGGCATTGGCTGGTGACCGGCTCAGCCGCTTCTTTTTCGTCCGAGCCCATCAACAGCGCGTCCAGACCGCGCCCCAAGCCTTTCATTTTTGCCATAGTGGTATTGCCTTAGTTTTTATCAGGCTTGTGCCGCCTGTTTTTCCTGATTGCGCAGCAGTTCGCCCGCCAGCTGCAGGTAGGCCTGTGCGCCCTTGGAGGTTTTGTCGAATTCCAGCGCTGGCACGCCGTAACTGGGCGCTTCCGCCAGACGGATGTTGCGCGGCACGACGGTGCGGTAGACCTTGTCGCCGAAATGCTGCTGCAGTTGATTGGCCACCTGCAGCGCCAGCGTGCTGCGCGGATCGTACATGGTGCGCAGCAGGCCTTCGATTTCCAGTTTCGGATTAAGATGCTGACGCAGGCGCTTGACCGTCTGCACCAGATCGCTCAGCCCTTCCAGCGCATAGTATTCGCATTGCATCGGAATCATGACCGCATCGGCTGCCACCAGCCCGTTCAGAGTCAGCAGATTGAGCGCCGGCGGGCAATCGATGAGGATGAAGTCGTAACGCTCGGCCACTTTGGCCAGCGCGCGCTTGAGCCGGACCTCGCGGTTTTCCTCGTCCACCAGCTCCACCTCGGCACCCGCCAGTTCGCGATTGGCCGGCAGGATGTCGTGTTTGGACGGCGTTTGCAGGATGACATCGCCCACCTCGGCCAGCCCCAGCAGCAGGTGATAGACGGTCTGCTTGCAGGCGCGCTTGTCGATGCCGCTGCCCATAGTGGCGTTGCCCTGCGGATCCAGGTCGACCAGCAGCACCTTGCGTTTCATGGCCGCCAAGCTGGCCGCCAGATTGACGGCGGTGGTGGTTTTGCCGACGCCGCCCTTTTGATTGGTGATCGCGAGTATTTTGCCCATGGTTTATGTACTTGTCGGTTCCAGTTTGAGCACGTGCCGTTCTCCCTCCAGCATCGGCACCGCGAGTTTTATGCTTTCCGCCAGCCTGATGCCGGGCAGCCTGGCCAGTTCGTCCGCCGGGTACTGCCCCTTCAGCGCCAGCCAGACGCCGCCGGGGGCGAGCAGGTGACGCGTCAATCTGATGAACAGCTCCAGTTCGGCAAAGGCGCGCGATAGGATGCAGTCCATTTTTTCTTCCGGCTGCCAGTCTTCCACGCGCTTGGCCACCACCTCGACATTGTCCAGTTGCAGCTGCATGCGCGCCTGCTGCATGAACGCAGTGCGCTTGCTGTTGCTTTCCACCAGATAGTATTGCCGCTGTGGGTCAACCATGGCCAGCACCATGCCGGGCAAACCGGCGCCGGTGCCGATATCGGCCACCCGTTTTCCGCTAACATAAGGCAATACCGCCAGACTGTCGAGCAGATGATATATAACCATATTATCGCGCTCGCGTACCGCCGTCAGATTATAGACGCGGTTCCATTTTTCCAGCAGATCAAGATAAGTGAGCAATCGCTCACCGGCTTCCGGCGGCAAATCGAGCCCCAGAGATGCCACGCCTTCGGCCAGAATGGCTGCAGCCGTCATTTGCGCACCTGCGCGCGGCCGAGCGCGCTTTGTCCGGCGGCCTCGCGGCGCTTCAGGTGCACCAGCAGCACGGAAATGGCTGCCGGCGTGATGCCGGAAATGCGCGCCGCCTGGCCCAGCGTTTCCGGCTTGTGTTGCGACAAACGCTGACGCGCCTCGATGGACAGACCGTCCACCTGGTTGTAATCCAGGTCTGCCGGCAAGGGCAGGGTTTCATGCGCCTGATGGCGTTCAATTTCGTCGCGCTGGCGCTCGATATAGCCCTGGTACTTGGCGGCAATTTCCACCTGTTCGGCGGCTTCGCTGTCGCCCAGCGGCTCGCCGGCGCCCGGCAGCGTCATCAGGCTGGCATAGCTGACGTCCGGCCGGCGCAACAGGTCATACAGGTTGTACTCGCGCTCGATATTTTTGCCCAGCACACGTATGGCATCCGCTTCAGGCAGGATTTTCGGGTTGACCCAGCTGCTGCGCAGGCGCTCGGTTTCGCGCGCAATCGCCTCGCGCTTGGCCTCGAAGCGGGCCCAGCGAATGTCATCCACCACGCCCAGCTTGCGGCCGGATTCCGTCAGGCGCATGTCGGCGTTGTCCTCGCGCAGCATCAGGCGGTACTCGGCACGGCTGGTAAACATGCGGTAGGGCTCGGTCACGCCGCGGGTGATCAGGTCGTCGACCAGCACGCCGAGGTAGGCTTCGTCGCGGCGCGGGCTCCAGGCCTCGCGCTCCAATGAATAATTGCCGGCATTGATACCCGCCAGCAGCCCCTGGGCGGCAGCCTCTTCATAACCAGTGGTGCCGTTGATCTGGCCGGCGAAAAACAAACCGTTGATGGCTTTGGTTTCCAGCGAGCTTTTCAGATTGCGCGGATCGAAGTAGTCGTACTCGATGGCGTAGCCGGGACGAGTGATATGGGCGTTTTCCATGCCGCGGATGGAACGGACAAGACGCAACTGCACGTCAAACGGCAGGCTGGTGGAAATCCCATTGGGGTAGATCTCATGCGTGCTCAACCCTTCCGGCTCGATGAAGATCTGGTGCGAATCCTTGTCGGCAAAACGCATGATCTTGTCTTCGATGGACGGACAATAGCGCGGCCCCACCCCCTCGATCACACCGGTATACAGCGGCGAACGGTCCAACCCGCCGCGAATGATATCGTGGGTCTCCAGATTGGTGTGCGTCATCCAGCAGGGTAGTTGCTTGGGGTGTTGCGTCACGTTGCCGAGGAAGGAAAACACCGGCGGCGGATCGTCACCGGGCTGGACGGTCATAACGGAATAATCCAGCGTGCGGCCGTCAATGCGCGGCGGGGTGCCGGTTTTAAGCCGGCCGACCGGCAGCTGCAGCTCGCGCAAACGGTGCGCCAGGCTGACTGCCGGCGGATCGCCGGCGCGGCCGGCCTGGTAGTTGCTCTGACCGACATGAATCAGGCCGGCCAGAAAGGTGCCGGTGGTCAGCACCACCGAACGGGCAAAAAAACGGATGCCCAGCTGGGTGGCCACGCCGCTGACCCGGTCGCCCTCCAGCAGCAGATCGTCCACCGCCTGCTGAAACAGCCACAGGTTCGGCTGGTTTTCCAGCCGGCTGCGAATCGCCTGCTTATACAGCACCCGGTCAGCCTGCGCACGGGTGGCGCGCACCGCCGGACCCTTGCTGGAGTTGAGGATGCGGAACTGGATGCCGCCCTCGTCGGTGGCGGCTGCCATGGCGCCGCCCATGGCGTCGACTTCCTTCACCAGATGACCCTTGCCGATGCCGCCGATGGAGGGATTGCAGGACATCTGGCCGAGCGTTTCGATGTTGTGCGTCAGCAGCAGCGTTTTTGCACCCATGCGGGCAGCCGCAAGGGCCGCCTCGGTGCCGGCGTGCCCGCCGCCCACCACAATCACGTCAAAACGCTTGGGAAAATCCATTTGCCGGCCAGTTTAAGTGTGTAAAAAGGCAGGAAATTATATATTGAGGAATGACACTGTGGCAAAAAATCGGCCGCCTGTTTCACGTGAAACAGGCGGCTCAGAGCCAGCCTCCCAGCTGGATGCCGAAACCGAGCGAACGGCTGTGATAGTTGTAGTCGATCAGGCTTTCGCCAAAGCCGTCGTAGTACTGGATGTAGCCGCGCAGGTTTTTGTAGAACGGGTAGCTGTAATCCAGCTGCAGCGCGCTTCTGCCGGTATCCGGCGCCGTGCGCAGCATCATGCTGGAAACGTGGTTGCCGGCATGATGCACGGCGGTGAACTCGATGCCGCCGATATACTGTTCAATGTCCGGGTTATCGTCTGACGCCGGTTTTTCCGGAATCCGCCTGGACAGGCGCAGGCCCAGCGCCAGGTTGTCACGCTCCACCACCGCTGCCGCATAGACGCGGTTCCAGCTGCGCGACAGCAGGCCCGACTGGCCGTTGGACTGGTGTTCCAGCCCGACATTGAAAACCCGTGCGGTCCAGCCGTCCTGCTCGATGTCCGTACGCCAGCGCAGCCAGATTTCCGGCTCGTGGTTGGTTTCGCGGAAAGGCGCCGACAGGTGGTGGTTGAACACCTGCCAGAACGAGCGGTTGGTGTAGCCGGCCATCAGGTCCATATTGTCGCCGAACAGATTGAGCGCCAGCGGGAACTTCAGGCTCAGCTGAAACTTGGCTTCGGCATTGCGAAAGCTGATGTTGTCCGCCGGGTAGGCCTGGTTGTACGGCGCATCGTTCGGCTTGTTGAACTGGTAGGCGAAAATGAAATAATTGGGCCGATGCGTCGTGATGGCGTAGGGATTGTCGAAGGCCTGCATTTCCCTGCTCAGGCGATTCTCAACGGTAGCCGACTCTTGTTCTGCGGTGTTTACCGCTGCGTGCTCGGCGTTTGTTTGCATTGCGGGCGTCGACGTCACCCGTAATGAACCCGACCGGCATGCTGCGCGCAACTGCGCGACGGTGGTGTTGTCGGCCGCGTTGCGGATTTTTTCCAGCAAGCATTGTTCTTGCCGCTCTGCCGCTGCGAGCTGTGGCAGCAGGAGCAGGGCGGCAGCCAGAGCAGGCTTATTCTTCCACATCACCGTTAACATAAACCCATCGGCCTTCATCACGGACAAAACGGCTGGTTTCCTGCATACGATACGCCTTGCCGTTGATTTTGTAACGCGCGATAAACGCCACCACCGCGTGGTCCGGATCCAACTGTTCATGCCGGACCACTTTCAGGCCCAGCCAGTTCGGACGCGGCTCAACGGCCAAATCCAGACTGGCGGGCCGGGTCTGGTGAAACCAGGTGTTGCGCAAATACGCTTCCAGCCCCAGCACATAAGCTGTGTAACGCGAGCGCATCAGCTGCTCGGCGGTTTCTGCCACAGCGCCCCGGTGCAACAAGCCGCAACAGGATGCGTAGGGCTTGCCGCTGCCGCACGGGCAGGCCGCCGGCTCAGTAGTGTGGCGGTTTTTCATTGCCGCTGGGCGCTTCCGCCTGGTTTTCCTTCAATTCCAGGATATGCCGGGCAAGTGTCTCACACAGGCTCTGCAGCTGGTCGAGCTGCTTTTGCTGCTTGTAGACCAGCATGTTCAGCTCCTGCAATTCATGTTCCTGCAGGGCGCTGCGTGTTTCCAGTTCGATCAGGCGGTCTTCGAGCTGCATTGAGAACCTTACTTTCCGATACAGAAGCGGCTGAAAATCTCTCCCAGCAAATCGTCCGCGCTGAATTCGCCGGTGATGGTGTTAAGGTCTTCCTGCGCCAGACGCAGCTCTTCGGCGAACAATTCCAGCTGCGTCCAGGCCATATCGGCTGTCGCAAGACGGGTTCCGGCCGAGCTGAGCGCGCGCAGATGCCGCTCGCGCGCCAGGAATACGCTTTCCTGTCCAGGCTGCCAGCCGACCAGCCGCAGCAGTTCATCGTGCAGCAGTTCGATGCCGATGCCGGTTTTGGCGGACAGGTAAATGTCGACTGCGCCACCCGTTCCGTCGATGCGGGGCGGGTGTCCGGCGAGGTCGATCTTGTTGTGGATGTGCAGCACCGGCAGGTCCTCCGGCAGGCGCGCCAGAATGGCTTCTTCCTGCGGACCGACACCGTGTTGCGCATCGAGCAGCAGCAAGGCGGCGTGGCTTTTTTCGATGGCCGCCCAGGTCCGCTGGATACCGATCTGCTCCACCTCGTCGGCCGTTTCACGCAGGCCGGCGGTGTCGACAATGTGCACCGGCACGCCTTCCAGATGGATTTCCTCGCGAATGGTATCGCGCGTGGTGCCGGCCACCGCCGTCACAATGGCCACCTCGTCGCCCGCCAGGCAGTTCATCAGGCTGGATTTGCCCACATTGGGCTGGCCGATCAGCACGATCTGCATGCCCTCACGCAGAATGCGGCCCTGCGTCGCGCTGGCAAACACCTCCTGCAGCTGCTGGCGAATTTTCTCCAGACGTCCCGCCGCATCGGCCCTTTGCAGGAAATCGATTTCTTCTTCCGGAAAATCCAGCGTCGCTTCCACCAGCATGCGCAGTTCGATCAGGCCGTCCACCAGCGACCGCACCTTATGGGAAAACTCCCCCTGCAGCGAACGCAGCGCCCCCCGGGCCGCCTGCTCGGAACTGGCGTCGATCAGGTCGGCCACGCTCTCGGCCTGAGCCAGATCCATTTTGTCGTTCAGAAATGCTCGCAGCGTGAATTCACCCGGCTCCGCAATTCTCGCCCCCAGATCAAGGCAGCGCTTGAGCAACTGCTGCAGCACAACGGGCCCGCCATGGCCCTGCAATTCCAGCACCTCTTCACCGGTGTATGAGTGAGGTGCCGCAAAGTGGATGGCCAAACCACGGTCAATCAGTTCGCCGTCTGTCTGCTGAAAATCACACAGTGTCGCCTGGCGGGGTTGCAGCGGCCGGCCGAGGATGGCGTCGATAAAGGGAAGAAGGTTACGGCCGGAGATGCGTACAATGCCGACCCCGCCTCGGCCTGGCGGGGTTGCAATGGCAGCAATGGTATCAGTACTTGCCGCTGGCAAGCTTGGCCTTTTCCATGGACCGGTTGATGGTCCACTGCTGGGCGATGGACACCACGTTGTTTACCAGCCAGTACAACACCAGACCGGCAGGGAAGAAGAAAAAGAACACGCTGAACGCCACCGGCATGATCATCATCACTTTGGCCTGGATCGGGTCGGGCGGAGTCGGATTCAAGCGTGTCTGAATAATCATGGTGATGCCCATGATGATCGGCAGCACGTAATAAGGGTCCGGCACCGACAGATCGGTAATCCAGCCGAAGAACGGCGCATTGCGCAGTTCCACTGCGCCCAGCAAGGCGTAGTAAAGCGCAATGAAGACCGGAATCTGCACCAGAATGGGCAGGCAGCCGCCCAGAGGATTGATCTTTTCGGTCTTGTACATTTCCATCATGGCTTCGTGCAGGCGCTGTTTGTCGTCGCCGTACTGCTCTTTCAGCTTCTGCATTTTCGGGCCAAGAACACGCATGCCTGCCATGGAACGGTAACTGGAAGCTGACAGGGGATAAAACGCCAGTTTGATCAAGACCGTCAGCAGAATAATGGCCGTGCCCCAATTACCCACCATGGAATGAATCAGCGACAGCACCCAGAAAATCGGTTCAGCAAAGATTTTCAGCCAACCGTAGTCGACCACCAGATCAAGCCCGGGGGCCAGTTTTTTCAGTACATTCTGTTCCTGCGGGCCGACATACAGACGCATTTCCTGCGATCCGCTCGCGCCTGGAGCAATTGTTCCTATCGGGGTAATCAAGCCGGCTGAATACAAACCGTTGCCAAGCTTGTTGGCGAAGAACTCCCGCTTTATGTTGCCTTCCGGCAGCCAGGCGGAAACAAAATAGTGCTGCACCACACCAATCCAGCCATCGGTTGAGACGGGGGGGATCTTCTTTTTGCCTTCAGCCAATTCCTGGAAGGTGGTTTTCTCATATTTGCCTTTATCGGTATAAGCACCGATACCGGTAAAGGTGCGGCTGCCCATAAAGTATGATTCGATTTCCGGGGCATTGCCGTCGCGTACCAGCTGGTAGTAGGCTTCGGCATTCAGTGGAGCGCCCGACGCATTATGTACAACCTGGCGTTCATCGATCAAATAGCTGCCACGGGCGAACGTATAGATTTTGTCGACGCTGACACCGTTGCCTTGCCAGGTCAGCTTGACTTCCAGCTTGTTTTCGCCCGCTTGCATGGCATAGCTGGCAGCGGAGGAAGCGAAGACGGACTTGTGCGTCGGCAGAACGCCGCCGAGGAAGCCGGATTGAGCGATATACGTTTCTTCCTTGCCGTCGTGCAGCAAAACCAGGTTCTTTTTGGTGTGTTCGATATCTTCGTGCTGAACCAGCTCTACCTTGCGCAAATCACCGCCGATAGTATCGATCTCGATATTGAATACATCAGTCTTGACCTCGATGCGCCGGCCTTTTTGCAGCACATCGGCCGCTTTCGGCAGTTCGCCCGGCAGGACCGCTTTGGAAGCCACCGGCAAATCAGCGGCTGTCGAGGAAGCCTGTTGCGAAGCCACAACGGCAGGTTTTTGCTCATGTTCCTTTTGCCAGTTTTCCCACAGCATCAGCAGGGAAAAAGATAAAACGATAAAAACGATTAACCGTTGGGTATCCATCAAAAAGCCTATTTAGTCTGTTTTGTTTCAGGGAACGGGATCATGCCCGCCCGGATGCCATGGGTGACAGCGCAGTATGCGTCGCGTGCCCAGCCAAATACCCTTGATGCTGCCATGTTTGGCAACCGCTTCGCACATGTATTGCGAACAGCTGGGCGTATAACGGCAACTCTGACCCAGCCAGGGGCTGATCAGGTACTGGTAGGCCCGCACGAGAGCAATGATCAGTCTGCGCATTTTACCTGCAATTTATGAATAATTGATGCCAATTCCCGCAAAACCTCCTGGCGCTCGGCACGACCAAAGCGCTTACGCACCAGAATGACGACGTCGAGGGAGGTGTAATTTGCGCGAGTTAGACGAAAAAATTCCCGCAACGTTCGTTTCATGTAGTTACGGCTGACCGCCCGCTGCGCGACTTTTTTTCCAACCACCAGACCGACGCGCGGGCGGCCCAGTCCGTTGGCTTTGCCGTAGAGCTGAAAATGCGGACTGAAAAGGGAACAGCGCAAACGAAAAACGGATGAATACTCATCCGTTTTTGTGATTCGATACTGCTTGCCGAAGCCGAAGTCGGCTTTCAAACCTTACACGCTCAGACGTGCACGTCCTTTGGCGCGGCGCGCGCGAATCACTGCGCGGCCCCCTTTGGTGCGCATACGAACCAGAAAGCCATGAGTACGTTTACGGCGGGTAACCGAGGGTTGATACGTGCGTTTCATTGCTGCCTCGCTAAACTGTCAAATATAAAACCCGCTATTAAAGCGCTAAATATATTGTTTTGTCAATAAAAATTGTTTAGGGAAATCTATGAAGATTTAGTGCTTCTTTGCTTTCGTGCTGTGGATAACTCCAGTAAAATAGCATCTTTAGCATGAGATAAAAAAGCCGCGCGCCCGATTCCACCCGTTCTTCGTATCATGTATGCGCTGCGGCCAACATCCGATGGAAAATTTCTGGTCCTACTGCCTTAACCGGTTTGAACAGGAACTGTCTTCACAGCAGTTCAACACCTGGATCAAGCCCTTGCGCTTCGATGCGTCCAGCAAGCTCGTTCTGGCGCCGAACCGCTTTGTGCTGCAGTGGGTAAAGGACCGTTTCCTGGCCACACTGCAGGATTTCGCCTGCACTTATTTCGACCAGCCGACTGAAATTACCCTGGCGCTCGACAAGGCGCCCCCCAAACCGGCGCCTGCCGAAAGCAAACCCGTTAGCGCGGCGGTTCAGCCGCAACCGAACGCCCGGGCGGAAATCAACGGCCTCAACCCGTCCTTTACCTTCGACAGTTTCGTCACCGGCCGCGCCAATCAGCTCGCTCGCGCCGCCGCCATCCAGATCGCCGATCATCCCGGCACGGCCTACAACCCGTTGTTCGTATACGGCGGCGTAGGCCTGGGTAAAACCCACCTGATCCAGGCCATCGGCAACCACGTAAAGACCAAGAATCCCGGCGCCAGGATCAGCTACATCCACGCCGAGCGGTATGTTTCCGATGTCGTGCGCGCCTACCAGCACAAATCGTTCGACGATTTCAAGCGCTATTACCACTCGCTCGATCTGCTGCTGATCGACGACATCCAGTTTTTTGCCGGCAAGAACCGTACGCAGGAAGAGTTTTTCTACGCCTTCAATGCGCTGATCGAAGCCAAAAAGCAAATCGTCATCACCTGCGATACCTTCCCCAAGGAAATCGAAGGCATGGAAGATCGCCTCATTTCCCGTTTCGGCTGGGGGCTGACGGTTGCCATCGAACCGCCCGAACTGGAAATGCGTGTCGCCATTCTGCTGAAAAAAGCCATGACGGAAGGCATCGACTTGGATGTCAACATCGCCTTCTTCATCGCCAAACAGGTGCGCTCCAACGTTCGCGAACTGGAAGGCGCCATGAAACGGGTGATCGCTTATTCCCGTTTTACCGGCCATGCCATCACGCTCGAACTGGCCAAGGAAGCGTTGAAGGATTTGCTGGCCGCGCAAAACCGTCTGATCAGCATCGAAAACATTCAGAAGACCGTGGCGGACTTTTACCAGATGAAAGTCGCGGAAATGTATTCGAAAAAGCGTTCACGGGCCGTTGCCCGTCCGCGCCAGATGGCCATGGCGCTGGCAAAGGAACTGACCAACATGAGCCTGCCGGAAATCGGCGACGCATTCGGCGGGCGCGACCATACAACGGTTCTGCACGCCTGCCGCAAGATTGTCGAGCTCAGAGAGAACGACAGCGAAATGGAAAAGGAATACAAGCTGTTGATACAAGTGCTGACAAACTAGGGATAGTTTGTGGATAAGTGCGGGAAAACCAAAAAGCGAAATTTCATCCACATTTCATCCACAGGTTTTCCGGCATTTATACATAAGCTGTTTGTTTATTTAAGTTATTGTAAGTAAATATATTTTTAGAGTTATCCCGCTTTTTGATCGTTATTATTAGCCTTTATCAAGGTGATATATATGTTATTTAATGTACAACGAGACACACTGCTTAAACCTTTGCAGACCGTCACCGGTATCGTGGAAAAACGACATACCTTGCCGATATTGGCCAATGTATTGATCGAAGGTTCGGGCAACAGGCTGAATTTCATTGCCACCGATCTGGAAATCCAGATCCATACAACAGTCGAACTGGAACAGTCGCTAGACGATTTCCAGCTCACCGTTGCAGCACGCAAGTTGCTGGATATCTGTCGTGCGCTGCCGGATGTGCCCTTGTCGCTGGAAAGCAGCGACAGCCGTCTGTCGTTGAAGAGCGGTAAAAGCAAGTTTGCTCTTCAGACACTGCCGGCGGCCGATTTCCCGCAACTGGCGCAAAGCAGCGAAAGCAAGTGCAGTTTTAGCCTGCCGCAAGCCATTTTGAAGGAACGCATTTCGCTGGTGCAGTTCGCCATGGCGCAGCAGGATATCCGTTATTATCTGAACGGCTTGCTGTTGTCGCTGGAAGGCAATGTCCTTAATCTGGTGGCAACAGACGGTCACCGTTTGAGCCTGGCAAGTACCATGCTGGCGCAGAATTACGACAAGACCGAAGTGATCCTGCCGCGCAAGACCGTGCAGGAACTGGCCAAACTGCTGGGCGACCAGGGCGATGTCAAAGTCGATATCGGCGCCAATCAGGTGCGTTTTGAATTCGGCAATATTGTCTTGAGCAGCAAGATCGTCGACGGCAAATTCCCCGACTACAACCGCGTTATTCCTGCCCGCCAGGACAAGTTCTTCAACATTTCCCGCACCAGTCTGCAACAGGCATTGCAACGCGCCGCGATTCTTTCCAATGAAAAGTTCAAGGGCGTGCGTCTGGTGCTGACGACCAATTCGCTGGGCATCATCTGCAACAACAACGAACAGGAAGAAGCCCATGAAGAATTGGAAATCCCCTACAGCGGCGGTCCGCTGGACATCGGTTTCAACGTCAGCTACCTGCTCGACGTGCTGGCCAACTTGAGTGTGGACGAGGTCGCCTGCAGTTTCGGCGACGCTTCCAGCAGTGCCATGATCATGGTGCCCGGCCAGGATGATTTCAAATACGTCGTGATGCCGATGCGTATTTGATATTGCCTCGGATTGACGACTTTGCCGTCAATCCGCACTCCCTGCCCACCGGGCGGGGATAAGAGGGGTGGGGATATGAAATCAGACTGCGAAATCGGTTGCTTGCATAGTGGGCCGGGCTTCGCCCGGTCTTGCGGGAGGCAGTGAAGTGGTTTGTCTGCAGTCTGGGGCGATGCCTTGTGTGTTTTGTTTGTAATGTTGTTTCACGTGGAACATGATTAATGAGTGATTACGATTCCAGCAGTATCAAGGTACTGAAAGGGCTTGAGGCGGTTCGCAAACGTCCGGGCATGTATATTGGTGATACCAGTGACGGTACCGGCTTGCATCATATGGTGTTCGAAGTAGTCGATAACGCCATTGATGAAGCGCTGGCTGGACATTGCGATGAAATCAAGGTGATCATCCACAGCGACAACAGCATCAGCGTGGTGGATAACGGCCGCGGCATTCCTACCGACATCCATCCGGAAGAAGGCCGTTCGGCTGCGGAAGTGATCATGACGGTACTGCATGCGGGCGGTAAATTCGACAGCAATACCTACAAGATTTCCGGCGGCCTGCACGGCGTAGGGGTATCGGTGGTCAATGCGCTGTCGGATTGGCTGCGCCTCACCATCCGCCGCGAAGGCAAGGTACACCAGATGGAATTCCGTCTCGGCGACGCCGTCGCACCGCTGGAAATGACCGGCAGCACCGAACGCAAGGGCACGGAAGTGCACTTCATGGCCAGCAAGGAAATCTTTGGTGTGATCGAGTTCCACTATGATATCCTGGCCAAGCGACTGCGCGAATTGTCTTTCCTCAATAATGGCGTGAAGATCGAACTGATCGACCAGCGTACCGGAAAAGCGGAAGACTTCGCCTTCAGCGGCGGCGTGAAAGGCTTCGTCGAATTCATGAACCGTTCCAAGACGGTACTGCATCCGACCATTTTCCATGCCTTCGGCGAGAGGGACGGCATGAGCGTGGAAATCGCCATGCAGTGGAACGACTCCTACCAGGAGTCGGTATTGTGTTTCACCAACAACATTCCGCAACGCGACGGCGGTACGCACCTGACGGCCATGCGCACGGCCATGACCCGCACGCTCAACCAGTTCATCGAAAAGGAAGAGCTGGCGAAGAAAGCCAAGGTCGATACCGCCGGCGACGACATGCGCGAAGGTTTGACCGCCGTATTGTCGGTCAAACTGCCGGACCCGAAATTCTCCAGCCAGACCAAGGAAAAACTGGTGTCGTCGGAAGTGCGCCCGGTGGTGGAGGAAGTCGTCGGCGAAAAGCTCAATGAATTCCTGCTGGAGCGCCCGGCGGACGCCAAGATCATCGTCAACAAGATTATCGAAGCGGCGCGCGCGCGCGAAGCGGCCCGCAAGGCGCGCGAAATGACACGCCGCAAGGGTGTGCTGGATGGCGTGGGCTTGCCGGGCAAACTGGCCGACTGTCAGGAAAAGGATCCTTCGCAATCGGAGCTGTACCTGGTGGAGGGCGATTCCGCCGGCGGTTCCGCCAAGCAGGGCCGCGACCGGAAATTCCAGGCCATTCTGCCGCTCAAGGGCAAGATTCTCAACGTGGAAAAAGCCCGCTTCGACAAGCTGATCAGCTCGCAGGAAATCGCCACCCTGATTACCGCCCTGGGCACCGGTATCGGCAAGGACGAATACAATGCCGATAAACTGCGCTACCACCGCATCATCATCATGACCGACGCGGACGTGGACGGCTCGCACATCCGTACGCTGCTGCTGACCTTCTTCTACCGCCAGATGCCCGAGCTGGTGGAGCGCGGCCACATCTATATCGCCCAGCCGCCCTTGTACAAGGTTAAACACGGCAAGGAAGAGCGCTACATCAAGGACGAGGCGGAGCTCAAACGCTACCTGCTGCAACTGTCCCTCAAGGATGCCGAACTGCGCACCCGCGAAGGCGCCGAGCCGATGGCGAAAGAAACGCTGGAAAGCCTGGCGCGCGAGTACCTCGCCTGCGAGGCAATCATCGACCGGCTGTCCGGCATGCTGCCGCTGGAAGTGCTGCGCAGCCTGATGGAAAAATCCGTCAAACTCGACTTGAGCTCCGCTGCGGCAGCGCAACAAAGTGCCCAGAACCTTCAGTCCCTGCTGAGCAATACCGACTATACCGTTGCTGCTGAATACATCGCTGAAGACGAAATTCAGGCACTCAAGATCGAGCGCATTCACCATGGCAATCCGCAAACCCACTGGCTCTATCCGGATTTCCTGCAGACCGGCGATTACGCCGAGCTGGTCAAGCAGGGCGAAGTGATGGAAAACCTGCTGCAGGCCGGCGCGACAGTCGCCCGCGGCAACAAGAACATCGCGGTAAGCGGATTTGGCGAGGCTTTGTACTGGCTGCTGCGCGAAGTGAAAGACAACCTGAACCTGCAGCGCTATAAGGGCCTGGGCGAGATGAACCCGGAACAGCTGTGGGAAACCACCATGGATCCGTCGGTACGCCGCCTGCTCAAGGTGCAGATCGAGGATGCCATTGCAGCGGACGAGATTTTTGTCACCCTCATGGGCGATCAGGTTGAACCGCGTCGCGCGTTTATTGAGACCAATGCCCTGGGCGTGCGCAACCTGGACGTCTGACTGCGGAGGCTGTTTTATGCCTGCAAAACAAGGGGCTCCGCGGAGCCCCTTAGTTTTTGGAATGCTTTGGAACCTTGTTGCGGCCACAAGCTCAAACAGACGCAATTTTCAATTCATAAATTCATATAAGAAAGCACAAAATGAGACAGAAACATAGACTTACAGCTTATTTACTGGCCGCTTGCATGCTCGCAGCCGTTGGCGTACGGGCGGATGACAACGCATTGTATCCTGGCGGCACCGCATTGGATCGGCACACCCAAAAATTCAAGAACTTGAAAATCGTCATGGATATCAAGGCGCGCAATGTAGCCAATTTGAATTTCGCCGCCGTTGTAGCCAGGCGCATCATGGAACACCCCGGCAGCAAACTGGTGGTCGTCGTGGAGGGGCCGGCAATTACGGCATTTGCCAAGGATAATTACCTCGATCATCAGGGCGCCATCGACAACTGGGTTAGCCTGGCGGAAATGGGGGTCAAAGTCGAATACTGCGGCAACTCGGTCAAAGGCGCGGGTCTCAAGCCCGAGGATATGATGGGCCTGACGGAAAAAAACCCTGCTGCCGTCAACCCGGGCGCGTTCCCTTCCATTGCCTACTATGAAGCATTGGGATACCAGCTGGTAATCCCGGAAAAACTGGATTAATCCCTGGCCACAGAAACAAAAAAGGGTGCCAAGGCACCCTTTTTCATGAACCGCATGCTGAACGCGCCTACTTTTTCTTTTTCTCCGCCTTTTCCGATTTCTTGCCGATGATGTCGATCGCCTGCTCGAGCGTCAGCGTCAGCGGATCGACGCCGGCAGGCAAGCGGTAGCTTTCGCCTTTGTACTTGATATAAGGCCCGAAGCGGCCTTTCTTGACTTCGATCGGTTCCTGGTCCGCCGGGTGAATACCCAGCGCGCTCTTGGCGGCCAGCAATTCCTTGTCATTGATCAGCTGCAGCGCCCGTTCCAGGCCGATATCGTAAACATTATCGGTTTTGGGAATGGATGCGAAGATTTTGTCATGCTGCACATAGGGTCCAAAGCGACCGAGATTGGCATTGATGACCTTGCCCGTCTGCGGATGGTGACCCAGCTGACGCGGCAGGGACAGCAGCTTGAGGGCAATTTCCAGCGTTGCCTTGTCGAGCGGAATGTTCTTTGGCCAGGAGGCCCGGCGCGGTTTTGGATTGCTGTCGGATTTTTCGCCCAATTGCAGGTAATGGCCATAAGGCCCCTTGAGCAGCTGGATCGGCAGACCTGTTTCCGGGTCGTCGCCGAGCGATTGAGCCGTGGGCAGCGGCGAAGAGCCTTCCCACGGGCGGGTATAATCGCATTCCGGGTAGCCGCTGCAGCCGACGAAGAAACCGCGCTTGCTGGGGTACTTGAACAGCATCTTGCCGCATTTGGGGCAGGCTTCGTCGAGCGCCTCGCCGCGCTCTACCGTCTGCTTTTCGTCCAGCAGGCTGTGGAACGGCTGCCAGAAGTCCGCCAACACCGGCACCCATTCCTTTTGCGCATTGGAAATGGCATCCAGCTGGTCTTCCAGCTTGGCGGTGAAGTCGTAATCCACGTAACGGGTGAAATGGCGCGTGAGGAAGCTGTTGACGGCGCGGCCCGTTTCCGTCGGCATGAAGCGCTTCTTCTCCAGCACCACGTAATTGCGGTTCTGCAGGGTGGTGATGATGCTGACGTAGGTGGACGGGCGGCCGATGCCGTGCTCTTCCAGCGCTTTCACCAGGCTGGCTTCGGAATAGCGCGGCGGCGGCTGAGTGAAATGCTGCTCGCCGGTAATGTCGTCCACCGGCAGGACATCGCCTTCCTCCAACACCGGCAGCTTGGTTTCTTCCTCGTCATCGACGTCATCCTCGCCTTCCTGATAGACGGCGATGAAGCCGGGGAAAACCATGCTCTGACCGGTGGCGCGGAAGGTTCCCTTGCCTTTGCCGACGTCGAGATCCAGCGCTACGGTATCGAACTTGGCGGGCGTCATCTGGCAAGCCAGCGCGCGCTTCCAGATCATGTCGTAGAGCTTGAACTGGTCAATCGTGAGGTGCCCTCGCAGGGATTCCGGCGTGCGGAAAATAGACGTCGGGCGAATCGCTTCGTGCGCCTCCTGGGCATTCTTGGCTTTGCTGCGGTAAAAGTTGGGTTTGGCCGGCAGGTAATCGGCGTTGAAATGCTTGCCGATGTAGCTGCGGATATCGTCCAGCGCTTCGTTTGCCAGGTTGAACGAATCGGTACGCATATAGGTGATCAGACCGACGGTGCCGGTGCCGATGTCGATACCCTCATACAGCTGCTGCGCTACCCGCATGGTGCGCTCGGAAGAAAAACCCAGTTTGCGCACGGCTTCCTGCTGCAGGGTCGAGGTGGTGAATGGCGGTGCTGCGGTGCGCTGCTTGCGTTTTTTCTCGATTTTCACCACATCGGCGGTTTCGCCGGCGGCCTTCAGCCGGGCAATGGCGCTGTGCGTGACGCCTTCCTGACCGAGGCTGAACTGTTCGAGTTTCTGCCCGTCGAGGTGGGTCAGGCGCGCGCTGAATTTCTGCCGCCCTTTGTGGCTGGCCAGATGAACGGTCCAGTATTCCTGCGGTTTGAACGCCTCGATTTCCTCTTCGCGCTCCACGATCATGCGCAGGGCGGGGCTTTGCACGCGCCCTGCGGACAGGCCCTTGCCGATTTTCTTCCACAACAGCGGCGAGAGGTTGAAACCCACCAGGTAATCCAGCGCGCGGCGCGCCTGCTGGGCATTGACCAGCGGCATGGAAATGTCGCGCGGTTCGGCAATGGCGGCATTGACGGCCGACTCGGTGATTTCGTGGAACACCACGCGCTGCATGGTCTTGTCCTTGAGCAGTTTTTTCTGCTTGAGGATCTCGGCGATGTGCCAGGCAATGGCTTCACCTTCGCGGTCCGGATCGGGCGCCAGATAAACATGCTTGGCTTGTTTGACGGCCTGGGCGATAGCGTCGACGTGGCGGCTGTTGCGGGCGATCAGCTCGTATTTCATGGCGAAATCGTGCGCCGGGTCGACCGCGCCGTTTTTGGGAATCAGGTCGCGCACGTGACCGTAGGAGGCGAGCACATCGAAGTCGCGGCCCAGGTATTTCTTCAAGGTTTTGGCCTTGGAAGGCGATTCGACGATCAGCAGATTTTCAGCCATGTACGGTCCGGTATTTCAAGTCAGAAGTGGAGCAGATAATAATGAACAAAACTCGACTGTGGCAAGAGCTAGTCCTTGAATCGGGGTGAAACCACACCTTTAATATATAATTGAAGGCTGTAACCAAGGTGTAATAATACTGCAATATGATGCGCGGAAATTCTTTCATAAAGGGGAGTTGCAGATGTCTGCCAAGATACTGCTGGTGGAAGACGAGCCGGGCATTCAGGAACTGGTGAAATTCAATCTCCAGGCGGCCGGGCATACTGTCTTGACAGCAATGAACGCGGAGCAGGGCCTCGCCATGATCCGCGATGCCTTACCCGATCTTATCCTGCTCGACTGGATGCTGCCGGGCATGAGCGGAATCGAGCTGGCGAAAAAGATTCGCGCCGATCATCGTACGGCGGCCACCCCGATCATTATGCTGACCGCCCGCGGCGAAGAACAGGATCGTATTGCCGGGCTCGATACCGGCGCCGACGACTACATGACCAAGCCGTTCTCGCCCAAGGAAATGGTGGCGCGCATTCGTGCAGTGCTGCGCCGCCGCGCGCCGCAGATGACCGAGGACATTGTCGAAATAAACGGTCTGAAGCTGGATCCGATCAGCCATCGCGTCAGCGGCAACGACAAAGCGCTTGATCTGGGTCCGACGGAATTCCGCCTGCTGCACTTCCTGATGACGCATCAGGAGCGTGTCTATACCCGCTCGCAATTGCTCGATCAGGTATGGGGCGACCATGTCTTTGTGGAGGAACGGACCGTCGACGTGCACATCCGTCGCTTGCGTCTGGCGCTGGAGCCGTCGACGCACGACTGGATGATTCAGACCGTGCGCGGAGCGGGTTACCGCTTTTCACCGAACCACTGAGTCAAAGACAGGTTCAGCAGGCTTCATGCAAACACTACTTGGCCGTACAGCGGTTCTTATCCTGCTTCTGGCGCTGCCATCCTTGTTTATCGCTTTGGTTACCGCACCCCGCTATGGCTGGGGGCTGTTTTCCATCGCCATCCTGGGCGTGCTGGCTTACCATGTGCATAATCTGCAGCAGCTGCGCCGCTGGCTCAAGCAGCCGCAATGGCAAACCATGCCGCACGGCTGGGGCGCCTCGTGGGAAGAGGTGTTTGCGGCCTTGTACCAGATCATGCGCAGCCAATGGGAAACGCGCAATGAACTGACGGAAGCCAATGACCGTTTGCAGCAGGCCGCAGCCGCCATGCCGGACGGCGTGATCATTCTGGATGAGTATGACCGGATCGAATGGTGTAACGTCCACGCCGAGCAGCACCTGGGTTTGCACCGCGAGCAGGATTACGGCCAGAGCGTGGCGCACCTGCTGCGCCATCCGCTGTTCTCGCAATATCTGCGTACCAAGGATTACGGCGAGCCGCTGAGCATTCGCGCGCCGCACAACAAGGAAATGTCCCTGTCCATTCAGCTGGTGCCGTTCGGCCAGACCCGCAAGCTGCTGATCAGCCGCGACATCACCAAGCTTGAGCAGGTGGAATCCATGCGGCGCGATTTTGTCGCCAACGTGTCGCATGAAATGCGCACGCCATTGACGGTGGTGGGCGGGTTCCTTGAGACCATGGTCGAGATGGAAAATTACGATCCGCAGCAAAGCCAGCACCACCTTAAGCTGATGCTCGATCAGACGCAGCGCATGCAGCGGCTGGTGGAGGATCTGCTGACGCTGTCCCGCCTGGAAGACAATCAGAATCCCCTGCTGGAAGAGTATGTCGATATGCCCGCGCTGATGCGCCGGCTGGTTACGGAGGCGGAAAGCCTGTCGCGCGGACGCCATAAAATCCTGCTGGAAATGGATAACACGCTGTGCCTGAAGGGTAACCAGCATGAACTGATGAGCGCCTGCGGCAACCTGATCAGCAATGCCGTGCGTTACACCCCCGAGGAGGGCGTCATTACGGTGCGCTGGATTGGCGGCAAGGATCAAAGCGCGCTGTTCAGCGTGAGCGATACCGGCGAAGGGATCGCACCGGAACATATTCCCCGGCTGACCGAGCGTTTTTACCGGGTGGACCGCGGCCGTTCGCGCGAAACCGGGGGGACCGGTCTGGGGCTCGCCATTGTCAAACACGTCCTGTCGCGCCATCAGTCCCATCTGCAGATTCAGTCGACCCTCGGCAAGGGCAGCACCTTTGCTGCCGAGTTTCCCGCCGGGCGCGTGCAACTGTGCCGCGAAGAGTCGGCGGCCTAGCGTCTGTCAAAGCAGGCTTCGCTGGTCTTTTTTTTACACTTCTTCTAAAATTCGCAGCTTCTTCAGGTGCCGGCAGCTCATCCAAGCTTGCCGGTTAAACGGGAAACTGGTGCGCACACAGCGTGTGCAAAGCCAGCGCTGCCCCCGCAACGGTAAGCAAGTGCGGGCGTACTCCATGCCACTGGGCAATTTGCCTGGGAAGGCGCTACGTCAAAACTTGCCAGCCCGGATACCGGCCTGAGAACACGGGCAGGGTCGCTTTCCCTGCAAACCATGACCTGACCGCCTGCGGGGACGCTGGCGGCAAATGGAGTTTCCTCATGAAATCTGCATTTCCCTTTGGGCTGGGTATTCTCAGCCTGGCCGTTTCTTCTTCCCTGTATGCCGATACGGCTGATTACCGGCTGGACCCAATCATTGTTACCGCAACCCGCGTAGCCATGCCGGATACCGATGCGCCATATACTTCTGAAGTGCATACCCGCAAAATGATCGAGGCATCCGCCGCCACTACTGTGTACGAGTACCTGTCGCAGGAAACCGGTCTGGCGGTAATGCCAAGCTACGGCAATACGTTTGCGCCGATGCTTGATATGCGCGGCTACGGTCTTGGCAATGGTTATCAGAACATTGCGGTGACCGTTGATGGCCGCCGCATGAACAACATTGATATGGCGGCCCCCCTGCTGGGTTCGATACCTTTGGCTGATATTGAACGTATTGAAATTACTCGCGGCAGCGGTTCGGTAATGTTTGGCGATGGCGCTACGGCCGGCTCCATCCAGATTTACACCCGCCCGAAAACCGGCATGGCCGCATCCATAATGACGGGCGGCTATGGTTTCAATGCGGCCTCCCTCACGGGTGGCATGAGTGGCGAAAAGGTCAGTTTCTCGGTCGGCGCCGAACAGAGTGATGCCAATGGTTTCCGCGCTCCCGATGCGACCGGCTTTCGCGATAGCTCCAGCATGAATGAGCAGCGCGCGCAGGTGAAGATGAATGTGACGGATGCGCTCAAGGTTAATCTGAGCGGCTCGAGCGCGCATATCGATACGCGCTATGGCGGTTATGTGACCTTGGCCCAGTACAATGCCGATCCGGCCCAGAACAATGGAAAGACCTATACGCACCAGATTTTTGAGAGCGATGTATGGGGTCTTGGGCTGGATTACCAGATTAATCAGGCGCTTAGCCTGGCTGTGAAACATAATCAGGAAGACAAGCTTTCCAATTATGTGGCTTATTCCTCTGTTTCCCGCTACGACTACACCAGCGATGATGCCGCATTGCGCTATCAGGCGGGGAACCTGAATGTGGTGCTGGGTACGCAGGTGTTTGACGGCATCCGTTTAAGCTCCAGCAACAGAACCAGCAAGAAGAATACCGGCTGGTATCTGCAGGGTCAGTACAGGATTGAGCGGGTGACTTTGTCTGCAGGCGCCCGTGAGGAAGAGGTGGAGTATGCGTATATCCCCAATAGCGGGACTGCGCTGAACTCGACCAAGCGCTTGTCTGCTGCCGATGTGGGCATCAATTATCGCTACAGCCCGACCACCAGCGTCTTCGCCAACTACAATTTGGCGTTTGAAGCGCCTGATATCGACCGGTTCTTTAATTATGGCGGCACGTTCAACGGCTTTATTCAGCCCGCCCAGAGCCGTACGCTCAACTTCGGCGCCAATTACGTGAACGGCGGGCATCGTCTCAAGGCCACAGTATTCCGCGCCAACCTGAACAATGAAATTTATTACTACAACACAGGTTCGTACTTTACGTCTTACAACACCAATCTGGACAAGACGCACAAATACGGGCTGGAGTTGCAGGATACCTGGCGGGTGAATAGCCGTCTGAGTGCCGAAGCAATGTACTCCTATACCAGGGCAATTATCGATAGCGAGGATATGGCGGGCGGCGCGTACAATGGCAAGGAGTTGCCGGGTGTATCGCGAAATGCCGTCAAGCTGGGGCTGAACTATGCCATCGACTCTGCCAGCTCGGTTAATCTGAGCCATGTATGGCGCAGTGAGGCATGGGCGGCCAACGATTTTGGCAACAGCTTCAGCCAGAAACAGGCGGCTTATCAGTCCACCAGCCTGGCGTATCGTTATCGTGTGAAGAACATGGAGTGGTTCGCCGCTATCGACAACCTGTTTGACCAGAAAAATGGCGTCTGGGTCAGTGATAATGTGATCTATCCGGTTAACTTTACCCGCACCTGGAAAGCCGGCCTGAAGGTTAATTTCTGATCTTTGCATTAAATACGGGCGTGGGGTAACTCTCCGCCCGTAAACCCGGAATAGGAGATGCAATGTTCAAGCTGAATGCACGTCCGCGATTTGCGGTTCTTGTTGTGCTCGCCCTGGTGATGCTGCTGACTCGCAGTCATCATGTCGGGGGCATGAATTTCCTGCCTGATGCCTCATGGGCAATCTTTTTTCTGGCCGGCTTTTATTGCACGTCGATCTGGTCGGCCCCATTGCTTATGCTGGCGGCGGCCGCAGTCGACCTGCTGGCAATCCAATTCGGCGGGGTAAATGGCTTTTGTGTAACGCCAGCCTATTGGGCTCTGATACCCGCTTATGGCAGCCTGTATCTGGCCGGCAGAGGGTTTCGTAAAATTTACCAACCCACCCTTGCCAGCCTCTTGACAGGCTTCGGCGCGGCCATGGGGGGCGCTCTGGCGGCAGAGCTGTTCTCCAGCGGCGGTTTTTACCTGTTCTCCGGCTATTTTTCCCAGCCTACGCCAGCTGGCTTTGCCGCGCGGCTTCTCAAGTATTTTCCTGCGACGGTCGAAGTCATGACCTTGTATCTTGTCATGGCGGCAGCCATCCATATTCTGCTAGTCAATCTCTCAGCGGGGCGGAGCGCCGACTTGCATGGCCGATGAGCGCGATGTCCGCCATGCAGAGCGTATGGCACGCAAGAAAGCGGTGGTTGATGCGGCCATTGGCCGCGCTCAAGACGAGCGAGGCCTGCTGCTGGTATTGACTGGCAATGGCAAAGGCAAGTCGTCCTCGGCTTTCGGCATGGTGGCGCGGGCGTTGGGTCACGGTCTGAAAGCGGGCGTGGCGCAGTTTATCAAGAGCCGCACGGATACCGGAGAGGAGGCTTTTTTCAGTCGCCAGCCCAATGTGGAGTGGCATGTGCTGGGTGACGGGTTTACCTGGGATACCCAGGACCGCCGGCAGGATATCGTCACGGCAAAACGGGGCTGGAATGTCGCTGAACGGATGCTGCAGGATCCTGCGTTCAATCTGGTTGTGCTGGATGAGCTGACTTATCTGCTGAGTTACGGCTATCTCGATACCGGCTTGGTGCTGGATAGGCTCGCGCAACGTCCGCCGATGCAGCACGTTGTAGTGACTGGGCGGGCTGCCTTGCCGGCGCTGATCGAACTTGCTGATACCGTGTCGGTGATCGAAGACAACAAGCATGCTTTCCGCGCCGGCGTAAAAGCCCAGAAGGGGATCGACCTGTAATGCCGACGCTGATGGTGCAGGGCACGACATCGGATGCCGGCAAGAGCACCCTCGTTACGGCCCTGTGCCGTTGGCTGGTTCGGCGCGGAATTCGGGTGGCGCCCTTCAAACCCCAGAATATGGCGCTGAACAGCGCTGTGACCATCGATGGCGGAGAGATTGGCAGAGCCCAGGCTGTGCAGGCGCAGGCCTGTCGGCTGGCGCCCCATTCCGACATGAACCCGGTGTTGCTCAAGCCCAACTCTGACAGCGGCGCCCAAGTCATTGTGCAGGGGCGCGCACTTTTTAATATGGAGGCCGGCGCGTATCACGATTACAAGCCGATTGCTCGTGCTGCGGTGCTGGAATCCTACCGCCGTCTTGCTGCCGGGTACGGCACCGTTATCGTCGAAGGGGCGGGCAGCCCGGCCGAAATCAACCTGCGCAAGGGCGATATCGCCAACATGGGGTTTGCCGAACAGGCGGATTGTCCCGTTATCCTGATAGCCGATATAGACCGGGGTGGAGTGTTTGCCCATCTGGTCGGTACGTTGGCGCTGTTGTCAGCTTCCGAACAGGCTCGCATCAAGGGGTTTGTGATCAATCGTTTTCGTGGCGATATCAGCTTGCTGAAACCGGGGTTGGACTGGCTGGAGCAGCGCACCGGCAAACCGGTGTTGGGCGTACTGCCGTATCTGCCGGGTTTGCATGTGGCGGCGGAAGATGCCCTGCCGCAAATACAGCGCCCCGGCAAGCCGGATACCCTGCGAGTCATTGTTCCGGTTTTGCCGCGCATTTCCAACCACACCGATTTTGACCCCTTGCGTCTCCACCCGGATGTGTCTTTCAGTTTTGTCGCTCCGGACCGTTCGCCGGGGCCGGCGGATCTGGTTATCCTGCCGGGCAGTAAATCCGTGCGCGACGACCTTGCATGGCTGCGGGCGCAGGGGTGGGACACATATCTGCAGCGTCATTTGCGCTATGGCGGAAAGGTCATCGGGATTTGCGGCGGCATGCAAATGCTTGGCCGCGCAATTCATGATCCCCAGGGGATTGAGGGGCCGCCGGGCAGTTCCGGGGGGTTGGGGCTGCTGGATTATGAGACAACGCTGAAGGCGGAAAAACAATTGCGCACGGTTGAGGGGGCATTGACTTTCACGCCGGCCCGCATACGGGGCTATGAGATTCATGCCGGGGTGAGTTGTGGTCCTGCGCTGAATCGGCCGGCTCTGATGCTGGGTGGCGCGCCGGATGGCGCACTGTCTGAAGACGGACAAATTCTGGCGACTTATGTGCATGGACTGTTCGATCAGCCCGATGCGCTTGCAAGCCTGATCGGCTGGTCTGGATTCGCTGCGCAGTCGACGCCGGACATGGATTGCTTGATGGAGTCGCAGATCGACCGGCTGGCGGAGATGGTAGAACAGCACATGGACATCGCCCGTCTGCTGGGTATTTTGGGCATGGCGGAATGAAGATATGGCGGAATGAAGATAATGCGTGCCCGGGCCCGAGCATGTTTCACGTGAAACACCGGCAGCAATTCCCCCCTGCCCACGCATTTGTTATAGTGGCGCCATGCTGAAAGACGCCATCGACTTCTCTTCCATCCAGCGCGTGCTGGTCATCAAGCTGCGCCATCACGGCGACGTCCTGCTGACTTCTCCCGTCTTTACCGTGCTGCAACAGCATGCTCCGCATATAGAGATTGATGCGCTGGTATATGCCGACACGGCGGAGATGTTGACCGGGCATCCGCACATCAGCCGCGTGCATGCGATCGACCGCAAATGGAAGCATCGGGGCGTGCTGCGCCAGGCCGCGGCCGAGTGGCGGCTGCTGACCGAGCTGCGCGCGCGCCATTATGATCTGGTCGTGCATCTGACCGAGCATCCCCGGGGGGCATGGCTGACCCGCCTGCTGGGCGCGCGTTATGCCGTTGCGCGCTCGCGCGCGGGACGGTTCTGGCGCAAGGCGTTCACGCATTTCTACCCCATCCACGGTCGCGGTAATGCGCGTCATACGGTGGAAAGCAATCTCGACGCGCTGCGGCGTATCGGCATTCAGCCGGCACAACGGGACCGCCGGCTGATTCTTGAAGCGGGACAGCCCGCGCGCGAAAAGATGCAGGCGCTGCTAAGCCGGCACGGCTTGACGCGAGGCGAATTCATTCATCTGCACCCGGCTTCGCGCTGGCAGTTCAAGTGCTGGGAAACCCGCAAAATGGCCGAGCTGATGCAGCAACTGCACAGCGCAGGACACAAGCTGGTGTTGACGGGGGCGCCGTCCGCCGACGAGCAGGCCATGCTGGCCGAGATCCTGCGGCTGGCCAACGTCCCGGTCGTCAACCTGGCCGGTCAGCTCAGCCTCAAGGAGCTGGCGGCGCTGACTGAGCAGGCACGCTGTTTTGTCGGTGTTGATTCTGCCCCCATGCATATCGCTGCGGCGATGCAGACTCCCGTCGTCGCTCTGTTTGGTCCGAGCGGCGACATCGAATGGGGCCCCTGGATGGTGAAACATCGTTTGTTGGTGAGCGATCACTCTTGTCGCCCGTGCGGCCAGGACGGCTGCGGCGGCGGCAAGGTGAGCGAATGTTTGACCACCATCCCGGTCGAGCGCGTACGTGCCGCCATCCGGGACGTGTTAGGCTGATAGCGGATGAAAATCGCTATTGTGCGTCAGCGCTACAACCCGTATGGCGGAGCGGAGCGCTTTGTCGAACGTGTGCTGGCGGCGCTGGCTAACAACAGAGTCGGAGCCGGTGTGCGGGTGAGCATCATCACGCGAAAATGGCGCGGCGGCGAACAACAGGCGATCGAATGCAAGCCGTTCTATCTTGGCAGTTTGTGGCGGGATTGGGGCTTTGCCCGTTGTGTCTGCCGTCTGCTGCAGCGGGAAAAGTTCGATCTGGTGCAATCGCATGAGCGGCTGTCCTGTTGCGATATCTATCGTGCCGGCGACGGCGTTCATCGCGAGTGGCTGGCCCAGCGGGCGCAAACTCAAAACCCGCTGCAGAGTGTCCTGACCCGCCTGAACCCGTACCACCGTTATGTGCTGGCGGCAGAGCGCGCCATGTTCGCATCCAAGCAACTCAAAGCGGTGATCTGCAATTCGCACATGGTCAAACAGGAAATCCAGCGCTATTTCGCTTTGCCGGACGACCGACTGCATGTCATCTATAGCGGCATCGACAGCACCGAATACCATCCGGGTTTGCGCCGGCAATACCGGCAAGACATACGGCTGCAGCTCGGTGTGGTGGAAGAAACCCCGGTATTCCTCTATGTCGGCTCCGGTTTTGCCCGCAAGGGGCTGGCCGTGGCAATGCAGGCATTGGCGAGCGTGCCGCAGGCGCATCTGTGGGTGGTCGGCAAGGACAAACATAGCCGGCGCTACCAAAAGCTGGCCGGGCAACTCGGCATCAGCGAACGCATGCGGTTTCTGGGCGGGCAGCAGGACGTGAAGCCTTATTACGCCGCGGCGGATGCGCTGGTTCTGCCGACACTCTACGATCCCTTTCCCAATGTGGCGCTGGAAGCCATGGCGTGCGGCCTGCCGGTCATTACCAGCGAAAAGAGCGGGGCGGCGGAATTGCTGCGCCATGGCGAGAGCGGTTTCGTCTTTCCGGCAAGCGATACGGCCGGCGTGGCCATGGCCATGCAACGGCTTTGCTCGCCGCAGACGGCCCAGGCAATGGGGGCGGCGGCGCGCAATGCGGTGCTGCCGTACAGTCCGGCCGCCATGGCCGCCGCCATGCGGGATCTGTATGCAAATTTGCTGAAACAGTCGTCGAGCGCCAATTCGTTGTAAAATGGCGCATTCGGACAAGAAAACCCTATGGCAACGACCACACCTCCGCTGAACAGCCGTACCCTGTATTTGCGTCTTCTCAAATACGTCGTGCCTTACTGGCGCGTATTCGCGCTGGCCGTTTTCGCCATGGTGGTGACCGCGTTGACCGAGCCGGCTTTTGCCGCCTTGCTGAAACCTTTGCTGGACGGCAGTTTTGTCAGCAAGGATCCGACCTTGATGAAGCTGATCCCGCTTGCCGTAATCGGTATTTTTTTCGTCCGCGGGGTGTTTGGCTTTATCAGCGACTATTGCATGTCATGGGTGGCGAACAAGCTGGTGATGGACATGCGCAACATCATGTTCGGGCGGCTGCTGCTGCTGCCCACGCGCTATTACCATAACCATTCATCCGGTAATCTGATTTCCAATATCGCCTTTACCGTCAACCAGGTGGCGGATGCGGGTACCAATGCCATCACCGTGCTGGTAAAGGATGCGGTGACGGTTATCGGCCTGCTGGCGTGGATGCTGTACCTGAACTGGCAGCTTACCATGGTATCGCTGGTGGGCATCCCGCTCATCATTCTGATCGTCAGCCTTTTCAGCAAACGCTTGCGTCAGAGCAGCCGCAATTCGCAGCAAACGATGGGGCATATCACCCATGTATTGGAAGAATCGCTGGACGGACACAAGGTGGTCAAGGTGTTCGGCGGGCAGCAATACGAGCGGCAGCGCTTTTTTGAGGCGTCGAACGCCCTGCGCCAATTCAACATGAAGCAGACCGTGGCCGCCGCCGCCAATGTGCCGCTGGTGCAGCTGGTGGCGGCCATCTCGCTGGCGGTCATCATCTACATGGCCACGCTGCAGTCGGCGCAGGACAAAACTACGGTGGGCGGTTTCATCTCCTTTATCACCGCCATGCTGATGATCCTGTCGCCGCTCAAGCGCCTGACCGGCATCAACCAATCCATGCAAAGGGGGCTGGCGGCGGCAGAGGTGGTGTTCGATCTGCTGGATGAGGACGTTGAAATCGACCGCGGCCAGCACCCGCTTGGCCGGGTGAACGGGCAGATCGAGTTCCGCGCGGTGCAATTCCGCTATCGCGACGACGGCCCGCTGGCGCTCAACAATGTCGGCTTTACCATCCAGCCGGGGCAGACCATTGCGCTGGTGGGCGCGTCCGGCGGCGGCAAAACCACCCTGGCCAACCTGTTGCCGCGGTTTTACGACGCCACGTCGGGCGCTATTCTGATCGACGGACATGATATCGCCGACGTGACCTTGGCAAGCCTGCGCAGCCAGATTGCCCTGGTGAGCCAGGACGTGGTGCTGTTCAACGACACGGTGGCCGCCAACATTGCCTATGGCCAGAAACATGAAGCGAGCATGGAGCAAATCCGTGCTGCGGCGAAGGCCGCCAATGCGCTGGAATTCATCGAGAAACTGCCGCAGGGCTTCGACACCCTGGTGGGCGAAAACGGCGTGCTGCTGTCCGGCGGCCAGCGTCAGCGCCTGGCGATTGCGCGGGCCTTGCTGAAAGATGCGCCCATCCTCATTTTGGACGAAGCCACCTCGGCCTTGGATACCCAGTCGGAACGCCAGGTTCAGGCGGCGCTGGAAAACCTGATGCAAAACCGCACCACGCTGGTCATTGCGCACCGGCTTTCCACCGTGGAGAACGCCGACCGGATTCTGGTGCTGGTACACGGCCAGATTGCCGAATCCGGCACGCATGCCGAGCTGCTGGCGCTCAATGGCGTCTATGCCGGCCTGTACCGGCTGCAGTTCGCCGAAGGGGCCGCCCAATGAGCGAGCGGCAGCTGCATATTGTGCACACCGAAGCATCGGTGGGCTGGGGCGGGCAGGAAATCCGCATTCTGTCGGAAGCGCGCGGCATGCTCGCGCGCGGTCACCGCGTGACCTTGTTGTGCCCGGCCCAGGCGCGCATCCATGAAGAGGCCCAAAAGCAGGGGGTGCCGGTGCAGGCGCTGCCGATCGGGCGCAAGAAGCTGCGCGGCATGCTGGCCATGCGTCGCTGGCTGAAACAGAATGACGTTGATGTCGTCAACACCCACAGTTCCACCGACAGCTGGTTGGCGGCGCTGGCCTGCGCAACGCTGCGCCATGCGCCGGCCATCGTGCGCACGCGCCACATCTCGACCCCCACGCCCAACAACCGCGCCACGCGCTGGCTGTATCAAACCGCCACGGCACACATCGTGACCACCGGCGAGCTGTTGCGCGAGGCGCTTATCAAACACAACGGCTACGATCCGGCGCGGCTCACCTCGGTGCCGACCGGCATCGACGGCGAGCGGTTCAAGCCGGGCGACAAAAAACTGGCGCGGCAGCAATGCGGCTTGCCGCAGGACGATCTGATCATCGGCATCGCGGCGACCATCCGCACCTGGAAGGGTCACGTTTACCTGCTGGAGGCGTTTGCCGCTTTGAATCAGCCCAACACCCGGCTGTTGATCGTCGGCGAGGGCCCCAACCGCGGCAACGTCGAGGCGAAAATCGCCGAGCTGGGTTTGCAGGATAAAGTCATCATGCCCGGCAACCAGGGCAATGTGGTGCCATGGCTGCAGTCGCTCGACATCTTCGCCCTGCCGTCATACGCCAACGAAGGCGTGCCGCAGGCCGTGCTGCAGGCCATGTATTGCGCCCTGCCGGTGGTCAGCACGCCGGTCGGCAGCATCACTGAGGCAGTTAAAGACGGGCAGACCGGCTTTATTGTGCCGCCCAAGGACAGCGCCGCATTGGCGGCGGCTCTGGGCAAGCTGGTGCAGAACCCGGAACTGAGAAAAACCTTCGGTGCGGCCGGTCAGGCTTTTGTCGCGGCGAACTTTGCTTATGCCGCCATGCTCGACAAAATGGAACAGATTTTCCGGAAAGCGCGCAATGGGCGGGCGAACTAGATCGCGCCTGAAACTGTTTCCCCGCGCAATCGTCAACCGTTGGCTGAAAAGCCGACGGGCGCCCATACACCCTGCTCGAATTCTTGTTGCTCATAATCTGCTGCTGGGCGACACCCTGATGCTGGCGCCCCTGTTCGCCAAGCTGCGCCAGACTTACCCGCAGGCGGAAATCAGCACGACGGTTAAGCCCGCTTTTCTCGCGCTGTTCAAGGAAAGACCATATGGCGTGCGAGCGCTAGCTTACGATCCGCGCCGGCCGGAAACCGTCGAGGCGCTGCTGGCCGATACAGGCTATGATATGGCGCTGATACCCGGCGACAATCGCTACGCCTGGTTGGCGGCTGCCTTGGGCAGCCGATGGATCCGCGCCTTTGCGGAAGACCGGCCGAGCCTGAAATCCGCCGCGGTCGACGAAACCGTGGCATACCCCGCCGCTCCCGCCGCATGGAGCGATATGAACGGTTTATTGGCCGCCGGCACGCTCCCGCAACCCTATGCCGTCGGCGACTGGCCGTCCCCGCCCTGCGAGCCGTTCACCCTGCCGCAGCAGCCTTACGCCGTCTTGCATACCGGCGCCAGCACGCCGCTCAAGCACTGGCCTGCAGAACAATGGCGCCAGCTTGCCCGCTGGCTCGCCGGCCAGGGTATCCAGCCGGTATGGTCGACCGGACCGGGGGAGGGGGCCATGCTGGCGGATTGGGTCGAAGACGGCCAGCCATCCTATCCCGGCAACCTGCGCCTGGAGCAGGTGTGGCATCTGGTGGCCAACGCGCGCCTGCTGGTTTGCCCTGATACAGGCGTATCGCACCTGGGCAAGCTGACCGGCACGCCGACGGTGACATTGTTCGGGCCGGGTGCGGCAGACGTGCACGGCGCGGGAGAATACTGGCGCAACATGCCGTATCGCGCCGTGACGGTCACGCCGTTTCCCTGCCGCGATCAGCACGTGCTGTTCGGCCGTCAGATCAGTTGGGTGCGGCGTTGCGGGCGCAGCACGCAGGAATGCGGCGAGCCGCGCTGCATGCAGGCGATCACGCTCGACAGTGTGCAAACGGCCATAGGGCAAGTATTGTGAATACCTGCTACCAGATCAATCTGATGCAGGGCTATGGCGGCGGGGAGGTCTACACACGCTTCTTTACGCGCGCCTTGCATGAGCTGGGCTGGCGGCCTGTCGTATACGTCCACCCGGCGGGCCCGTTGCGGCGGCGGCTGGAGGAGGACGGCGTTGAAACCATTCCGGCGAGGAGCTTCGCAGACGTTGTTCCGCTGCTGCCGCAGGCGTCGTCGATCATCATCTCCCACACCCCGGCGCTGGGGTCTTTAACCGACTCCCTGGCTAAGCATTTTTGGGCAAGCTTTGCGCACATGCCTTTAACCGGACGCAATCCGGAACCGTTTCGAAAGCCTGATCGGGTGCTGGGGGTGTCTCGCTACGTTATTCAGACCTTGCGTGCAGCCGGCATTGAGCGGGTTTGGCCGGAGCCGATGTACGGCATCGCCGATCTTGTTCCACGTGGAACATCCGGCGGAAAAATCATACGCCATTCCGAATACGACTGGGATACCCGCAAATTCCGCGACCGTCTGCTCGGCTGGCTTGAGCCGCTGGCCGGCATGATGAGATCTCCTGAAGAATACATCGCACGGCCGGGGCTGACCCTGGGCATCGTTTCACGTCTTACTCCCATCAAACAGTTTCCCGCGATGTTTCACCGCCTGGCGCCGGTCCTGCTGCGGCACGAGGCGGTCAATCTGGAGGTGTTCGGCAATGGCGGTTACCGCTCCGTGACCGATCTGAAAAAGGCGCTGGCGCCGCTGGGACGCCGTGTCCGCTTTTGGGGGCATCAAAGCGATGTGGCCGCCATCTACCGGCAGCTTGACTGCGTTATGTCCGGGCTGCCGGAGAAGGAGGCGCTGGGACTGAACTTGATCGAGGCGCAGGCGGCCGGCACAGCCGTTGTCGCGGTCAATGCGCCGCCGTTTACCGAAACGGTCAAGCACGGCGTAACCGGCTGGCTGTATACCGACCCGCGAGAGGACCGCGGAGAGGATTTTGAACGCTTGATCCGCCGCTTGCTGGATGGCGCGCAATTGGACCACGGCAGGGCGGAAGAGCATTTACAGCAGTTTTCACAGACGGCATTTCGGCAACGGGTACACGATCTGATGCAGGCATTGGCGAGCGGCCGGCAGAAAAATGCATGACGGGGTAGCCACAGGGATTCACAGTTGGGCTGCATTTATGCAGAATGGCGCTCAATGGATGCGCCAAGCGCAGTGACAAGAGAAAATCAAACATGAAAATACTCAACCCGGCCGTGTCGCGGGCCCTCGCTGCGGGGGAAAAAATAAAACTGAATATCGGCGGCGGCAGCACCAAAAAAGAAGGCTACTTCAACATCGACATCGTCGAGTTGCCCGAGGTCGATATCGTGGCCAACCTGAACGAACCCTTGTCGCTGTTGCCGGACAACAGTGTCGAGCGTGTATATACCTGCCATGTGCTGGAGCATGTCAGCAATCTGCTTGGGCTGATGGAAGAGCTGCATCGCGTTTGCACCGCCGAAGCGGAACTGGAAATCATCGTGCCGCACTTTTCCAACCCGCTGTATTATTCCGATCCCACACACGTACGGCCGTGGGGCATTTACACCATTGCCTACTTCATGGACAAGGACGACCAGGTGGGCAGGAAAGTGCCAAGCTATTACTCCAAGGCCCGTTTCCGGCTCCTGTCGCGCAAGATCGTATTTGCCCGCACCAACCTGCTCGACCGCTTATTCGTACCGCTTTTACGCAGCGTACTCAATCGCTGGTTCAGCGCGCTGGAAGTGTATGAACGCCGCTGGACATGGATTTACCCCGCCTGGGAATTGCAGATGCGCATCAGGCCGAAGAAGTAGCGCAGGATCGAGCGCGTGGACCGACCGAACGACCATCAAACGACAGCGGAAATTGCCCCGCTTATCGTATTTAATAGCCGTAAGGGCGCTGATGCGCTCAAATACAGTCTGCGTGAAGCAGGCTGTCAGCTGATCGAGGATTGCTGGCAGCCGACTTGTTTACAAAAACACCAGCCCCGGGCCATTGTGCTCGATTTTTATGAAGCGGTGCGCAATCTGTGGCGCACACGGCAGCTCAAGCGTTGGGCAAGCAAAAACGGCGTCAGGGTGGCTGTGCTCGATCGGGATGCGCCATGGCACCGCGGCGTCCGCCGCTGGCGTCTGGCGCTGTTCGGCTGGCTTAAACTGGCGGACATCTACGCAAGCCATTCCCTTCAGGCGGGCGAAAAGTGGGCCGCGCAAGTCGAATATTTTCCCAACGCGGCCAACCTGCCGTATTACGGGCTT
Source organism: Pseudomonadota bacterium (assembly GCA_021851875.1). Lineage (GTDB taxonomy): Bacteria > Pseudomonadota > Gammaproteobacteria > Burkholderiales > JAJZQI01 > JAJZQI01. The sequence continues at coordinate 110,339 of JAJZQI010000006.1, forward strand.
GGCGGCAAAAGCCTCGCCGACCTGCGAAAGCCGGAAAATTACCGCTATGACGTCAGTTTTCTCGGCAACCTCAATGCACAGCGTTACCCGGAGCATACCGAGCGCGCGGCCTTTTTTCGCAGGCTCGAGCCGATGCTGCAGCAACAGGGCATCAGTTATCTGTTCGCCGACAGCGCAGGCATGACGGTAACGGAACAGGTCGACCTGATCCAGAGCAGCAAAATCAATATCAATTACGGCGCTGCCTGCGATTCGAGCGGAGTAAAAAGCTGGGGTTTGCCGGAGCGTTGTTACGGCGTACCGGCGTGCGGGGGATTTTTGTTGTCGGACAAGCGCGAGCACGCCGGCAAAGACTTCGAGCCGAAGACGGAGTGGGCCGATTTCTCCGATTTACATAATTGTGTAAACCAGATTCGCTACTATCTGGAACACTTTGAGCGGGCAAGGCAGGTTGCCGAAGCCGCACATGTGCGGGTAATGCGGGATCATACATATACAAATCGCGCCTTGCAGCTCATGGCGATGCTGAACGTGACAAACAAACAATAAACAGTTTAATTGTTTCCAGATGTAACGGCCAAACACGTCAGCAGGGTTTTAAGGTACCATTAACGCAATTCAGGAGCCACTTATAACTATGCTTATTCCCGTCATTCTTTGCGGCGGAGCCGGCACCCGGCTTTGGCCCGTGTCCCGCGAACTGCACCCGAAGCCTTTCATGCGTCTGGCAGACGGCGAAAGCCTGCTGCAAAAAGCCTTCATCCGGGCGGGCAAGCAAAAGGATGTGGCTGAAATCATGGTGGTAACCAACCGCGAACTGTATTTCAAAACCGAAGACGACCTGCAGGCGGTCAATGCGGACAAGTTGCCCATTTCCTATATTCTGGAACCTTTCGGGCGCAATACCGCGCCCGCCATCGCCAGCGCAGCGTTGCAAATCGCCGAGCGGCATGGAGAGGATGCCACCTTGCTGGTGCTCGCCGCCGACCATCTGATCAGCAAAGAAGCGGCGTTTACGGCGGCCGTGGAGCAGGCTGTTGCGCTGGCGCAACAGGGAATGCTGGTCACCTTCGGCATCCGGCCGGATGCGCCGGAGACGGGTTTCGGCTATATCGAGGCGGATGGGCACAAAGTCGTGCGGTTCGTGGAAAAACCGAATTTGGAAAAAGCCGCGGAATACCTCGGCAGCGGTAAATTCCTGTGGAACTCCGGCATGTTCTGCTTCCGCGCCGGAGACATCATCGCAGAACTCAAACAGCATGCGGCCGATTTGCTTGACGCCATGCGCGACACGCTCGGGCACTCGAAAAACAGCGCCGGCAGAGGTTTTGTGCATATCGAGCTCAGCCCGGATCATTTTAAGGACGTGCCGGATATTTCCGTCGATTACGCCGTGATGGAGCCGTCGACCCGTGTGGGCGTGGTCGCCTGCGATATCGGCTGGAGCGACATCGGCTCGTGGAATGCCATGAGCGAACTCACGGCCGCCGATGCGCAGGGAAACCGCATCGACGGCGAAGCGCTGCTGCACGACGTGAACAACTGCTACATCAAGAGCGACGAGCGGATAGTCGGCGCGGTAGGCGTCAACGACCTGATCATCATCGACACGCCGGATGCGTTGCTGGTGGCGGACAAAGACCGCGTGCAGGATGTTAAGAGCATTGTCGGCCAGCTCAAACAGGCCGGTCACGAGGCCTACAAAATCCACCGCACCGCCCATCGTCCATGGGGCACCTACACCGTGCTGGAAGAGGGCAACCGCTTCAAGATCAAGCGCATTGTCGTCAAGCCGGGCGCCTCCCTATCCATGCAAATGCACCACCACCGCAGCGAACACTGGATCGTGGTGTGCGGCATGGCCAAAGTGGTCAATGGCGACAAAGAGCTGTTCGTCAACACCAACGAATCGACTTTCATCCCGGCCGGTCACAGACACCGGCTGGAAAACCCCGGCGTGCTCGATCTGGTCATGATCGAGGTGCAAAGCGGCGATTATCTGGGCGAAGACGATATCGTGCGCTTTGAAGACCGCTATGGACGGGTGGAGTCCGGCAAAGAGAGCAAGCAGCTCTGATGCGACTGACGCCGCAACAAATCCAAGCGATACGCGCTGCCACTGCAGAGCTGGCCGGCAGTGATGCCAAGGTACGCGTATTTGGCTCGCGGCTGGACGACACAAAGCGGGGCGGCGATGTGGATTTGTTGCTGGAAATGCCGCTGCCGGTTGATCAGCCGGCTCTTCTTGCGGCCAGGCTGGCGGCGGAAATTTCCCGGCTGATGCATGGGCGCAAGGTCGACATTATTGTTGCTGCGCCGAATCTGCAACACCTTCCCATACATGATGTCGCGCGGCGGGAAGGGGTGTTGCTATGACGCGCCAGCCCAATCCCCGTCTGGCATTTTTGTCTCGTGTTGTGAAAAAAGAACTGCAGCATGTGCTGAGTACCGATACGCGGCTCTTTGCGGAACCTTTCACCGTGGAACGCGCCCGGCGACTTGAGTCGGATCCGGATTTGGCCGAACGGGTAGAGGCTTTCGTCAGCCGCTTCGGGCGTTTGCAGGACACCGTGGGAGACAAGCTCCTGCCGGCCTTGCTCGCAGCGCTTGGGGAAAATCCCCGCAGCCACATCGACAACCTCGACAGGGCGGAGCGCCTGGGACTGATAACCTCTGCGGATGAGTGGTATACCGTCAGATCGCTCCGTAATCAAATGGTGCACGAATACATCGAGGATCTGTTTATTCTTGCCAATGCATTGCAATCAGCGCATAACTACGTGCCGCAGCTTGTTATCAGCGCTCAGGCAATGCTGCGCGAGATTGAGCAACGCGGCTTAACAGGGTCAGCCGCATGACGAGTAGAGCCGCAGCCGGCACGATACCGAACTACAGCGAGGAGCCTGCCATGATCATGCGTCAGCTGAATCGCCGGCCGCGAAAACGCCTCAACTGGAAAACCCCTCACGAGGTTTTTATGCAATCACTCAACCGCGTTGCGCTTCGTGATTGAATTTGCCAGGAACAATAATGCGCCTCACCCCCTTGCAACGGCAAGTCATACTCGAAGCCGCCAAAAATAGTTTTGGCGATCAAATGACCGTGCGTCTGTTCGGTTCTCGCACGGATGACACGAAGCAGGGCGGTGATATCGATTTGTTGGTGGAAAGCCCTGTGGCAATAGAAAACAAAGTCGAAAAAAAATGCCGAATGGCTGCCTATATTCTGAAACAATTGGGTGAGCAGAAAATAGATATTCTGGTGCTGGACGAGAGCACGCCAGGCGCGCCCGTCTATACACAGGCCAAACAAACGGGAATTCCATTGTGAGTCAGAATGCATTGGCCATGGAGCGGCAGCGTCTGGGCGCCACGCTGGAAACCGTGCGGCGTGAGGGGGTGCGCCTGCTGTATAGCCAGCAAGGGCTGGCGTGTCAAACAACAGACAAGCGCCGGGTCGTCGAATTGGAAAACAACCCGGCAATGGCCGAAAGACTCGAAGCGTTCGTATCCCGTTATTCCAGAATGCAAGACACCATCGGAGAGAAGCTCCTGCCGCATTGGCTGCACGCCCAAGGCGAGCGTACAACAACGCTGATCGACACGCTTAATCGCGCTGAAAGGCTGCAAATTATAAATGCAAATTATAAATAGCGCAGACCGCTGGATCGCAGCGCGTCAGCTGCGCAACAGTTTGATACATGAATACATGACCGATCCGGATGAGTTTGCCCAAGCAATTGGACTTGCAAACGTTGAAGCGACTGAACCGGTCAATGTTTATAACCGCATACTGGAACAGGTAAAACAATTCATGCAACTTCCAGGCAGTCTTGCCCCTTTGAAAAATACACACCATGATAAGTAGCGCCTCACTCAAAGCAGTCTGGAATTTTCGCGGGTTCGTGCTGGGCAGCGTCCGGCGCGAATTCCAGCTCAAATACCGCGGCTCCATGCTGGGCATAGCGTGGACAGTATTGCAGCCGTTGGCCATGATCATTGTTTACACGGTGATCTTCTCCGAGGTCATGAAAGCGAAATTGCCCGGTGTGGAGGGTTCGTTTGCCTACAGCATCCACTTATGCGCCGGACTGCTTACCTGGGGATTGTTCGCCGAAATTGTCCAGCGCGGCCAATCCGTGTTTCTGGACAATGCCAATCTGCTGAAAAAAATCAATTTCCCGCGATTAACATTACCCCTCATTGTGGTGAGCAGCGCCTTGCTCAATTTCGCGATCATTTTCGGTTTGTTTTTGCTGTTTCTGCTTATCAGCGGCAATCTGCCAGGCATAAGTATTGTCGCCATCATTCCTTTGCTTGTTGTGCAAGTGTTGTTCGCCGTTGGGCTGGGTGTGGCCCTGGGGGTCCTCAACGTATTTTTCAGGGATGTCGGGCAGCTGTCCGGCGTGCTTATGCAATTCTGGTTCTGGGCCACGCCTGTCGTTTATCCGGTCAGCATTCTGCCCGATTGGGCTCAGACATGGATGCAGTTCAACCCCATGTATCACTTGATAAAGGGATACCAGGACATTTTCGTTGTACACCAATGGCCGGAATGGAAAAGCCTTGCGGTGGTCACCGGCCTGTCGGTCTTGCTTGCCGTGTTTGCGCTGCACCTGTTTCGCAAGCGCGCGGGCGAAATCGTGGACGAACTGTGATTCATCAAAATATGTCATCATGCGGTGATATAATTGATGCACAAAATGCATTTGTCGGAGTCTAGCATGAGAACAACCTTGGCCCTTGATGACGACCTTGTCGCCAAAGCGCAAATCATGACCGGCCTTAAAGAAAAATCCGCGCTGATCAGAGAGGCCCTCAAGGCGCTCATTGAACGCGAAAGCGCTCACAGGCTTGCGCTGCTGGGTGGCAGCGAGCCGGATATCGGAGCAATACCCAGGCGGCAAATGGAGCAACAGTGATTCTCGTTGATACATCAATCTGGATCGATCACCTGCGTAGCAGCAATGCCGCATTGGCCAGCCTGCTGATGGCTGGTCAAGTACTGCTTCACCCTTTTGTAATAGGCGAACTGGCTCTTGGCAGCGTACAACGGCGAGACAGCCTGCTTGATGTGCTCAACTGCATGCCACGTGTTACGGTCGCATCTGACGCTGAGGTCATGATGTTTATAAATCAAAACAAGTTGTACGGCCGAGGTATCGGCTATATCGATGCGCACCTTCTCGCAAGCGTGCGGCTTACCCCGGGCACCCGACTTTGGTCACGCGACAAACGACTCGGTGCCACGGCAGAACAGTTGGGTTTGCTGGTCTCGGTAGAGCATTAAAATGGGCACATTACGCGTCACAAATCTGGGCAAGGCCTACAAAATTTATCCGGGACGGTTTGCCCGCCTTAAAGAATGGCTTATCCCATTCGCCAAACCGCGGCACTCCATGAAGTGGGTGCTTCAGGGCATTAACTTCACCATTCAGCCTGGAGAGGCTGTCGGAATTATCGGGGTAAATGGCGCTGGCAAAAGCACCCTGCTGAAAATACTGACTGGGACAACTCAGCCAACAACAGGCTCGGTTGAAACAACCGGGCGCGTGGCGGCCTTGCTGGAATTGGGCATGGGTTTTCACCCGGAATTTACGGGTCGCCAGAACGTTTATATGGCCGGTCAATTGCTTGGCATGACGGTCGAAGAAATAAACGATCTCATGCCGCAAATCGAAGAATTTGCCGAGATTGGCGATTATATAGACAGTCCAGTCAGAGTCTATTCAAGCGGAATGCAAATGCGATTGGCGTTCAGTGTTGCCACAGCCAGACGCCCGGATATTTTGATCGTGGATGAGGCGCTATCGGTGGGGGATGCCTATTTCCAACACAAAAGTTTTGAACGCATTCGGCAGTTTAGGGAGCGTGGTACCACTCTTTTGATTGTTTCTCATGATAAGCAAGCAATTCAATCGATCTGCGATCGGGCTCTTTTGCTGAATGAAGGAAAGATTGCAAAAATAGGAAATCCAGAAGCAATTATGGATTATTACAATGCAATGTTGGCGGAAAAACAAAATCAATCAATTCAACAAGAAGAACAACCAGATGGTAAAACGGTAACAGTCTCTGGAACGGGGGAGGCAACAGTAACTGAAATAGCTTTACTTGATGAACAAGGAAACGCGATAGAAGTTGTTGATGTTGGGCAATTGGTAACACTAAAAATAAGAGTCAAGATAAAAGCAAATATCGAAAGACTTGTACTGGGATACAGCATTAAAGATAGGCTCGGACAATTTATGTATGGAACAAACACAGATATAAAAAAACAGCCATTAGAAAATCTTCGCCAAGGAGAGGCGATAACCTATTGTATTAAGTTTCATGCAAATTTGGGTGCAGGATCTTATTCAGTGCAAACGGCACTCGTAAGCACTGAAACTCACCTTGTAAACAATTATGAATGGCGGGATTTGGCTTTGGTATTCACGATGGTGAATTTAAATAAACCACGTTTTGAAGGCTGCACCTGGATGGATCCTCAAATAGATATATCAACTCAATGACAATCATTTCATGTGCTCAGAACAATGAGGATGTAATTCTTTGGCGTGCTTTAAAGTATATCGACCAAGAGTTTTTATTGATCTGGGAACTAACGATCCTGTCTCTGACTCCGTTACAAAACTGTTTTATGATAAAGGCTTGAACGGGATAAATATAGAACCAACAAAAACTTATTATGAGAGGTTGAAGAGGGAGTGGCCTTTAGACGTAAATCTACAATGCATTACAAGTGAGCGTGATGGTAGCGGGTTGTTTTCTTGAGGCAACAACAGAAGGCTGTTCAACATCTACGCTAGCCGTTGGAGAGGTATATGAGGAAAGGGGATTAGCCTCCCCAATGAATGTGGCATCAGCACGACTTGATACCATCATTTCAAATGATGCAGACAAGAAATTCATTTTCTTAAGATTGATGTTGAAGGCGCAGAGGCAAGTGTATTAAGCGGTTTGGACCTTACCCAAGTTAGACGTTGGATATTGCTAATTGAGGTGCTTGATCCAATAACGCATAAACTGAATTGTGAAGAATGTGAGTCAGCTATACTGGCAGCAGCATATGAACAGGTGTATTTTGATGAAACAAATCGATACTGTCTGGTAAATGAACATGCCGAGCTAAAAATGCATTTTTTCTCTGCCCGTCCTAGATGGATCTGCTGTGCTCAGCAGCCTCTCTTGGAAAATAACAAAGCAAGTAAGATTTATCCAAAAAATTACAAATTCCTTGCGGAATTAAGAAGAAAAGCATTATGACCAACGTGATTTCCTATAGTCAAAATCAAGAAGATATAGTCCTGTTTAGGGTTTTCAAAAACCTAGATACAGGATTTTATATTGATGTTGGTGCCAACGACCCTGTAGAGGACTCCCTGACCAAACTATTTTATGATCGTGGTTGGTGCGGAATTAATATTGAGCCGGATAAGACTTATTGGGAGCGGCTTAAAGAGGACCGTCCTAGAGATATTAATTTGCCATGGGCTCTAGGTGCGTTTGACGGAGAAACAGATTTTTATGAAGCAACAATTAGAGGGTGGTCTACCTCGAATAAAGAATTAGGGGAGCGATATACTAATGAAAATATAGCAACAAAAACAAAAACAAATGTTTACACGTTAAATACGGTCCTGAAGAAATATCCCCAAGATACTATTCATTTCCTGAAAATTGATGTCGAAGGTGCGGAAGCAGAAGTATTAGCTGGCATTGATTTTACAAAAATTCGACCATGGGTTTTAATCATTGAAAGCGTAGACCCTATTTCCCATGAGGGCAATTATGCAGATTGGGAGAGTAGTTTACTAAATAATGGTTATCTATTTGCATATTTTGATGGACTTAATCGATATTATTTGGCTCGAGAGCAAAAAGCCCTCATGCCGCTTTTGATGACTCCGCCAAATGTGCTCGACAACTATGTTCCTTATTCGATAGTTAAGCTTGAAGCAAGGATGATGACTTTAAGTGCGGATGGAAAAAAGGTGTTGGACGAGACTTTGGGGCAGCTGCGGGCCGAGATTGAAAACAATAAAAGTCTACTGCAAGAAAAAGAAAAAATTACAGGACAACTGATCCAAGCAGAAACGCAAGCCACCCAATACCGTGTGCAGTTAACGGAACGAGAAAAAAGAATCGAGGAACTTGAGTTAGCGCTTGAAGAGACGGCACAACAAAAAGTCAAGCAACTGATCCAAGCAGAAACGCAAGCCACCCAATACCGCGTGCAGTTAACAGAAAGAGAAAAAAGAATAGAAGAACTTGGATTGACACTCAATGAGGCGGCACAACAAAAAGCCAACTTAGAAAAAAAAATACAAGATGCTGCAACGGAATTGGGATCACTGAAAGTCAAGCTAATTCAGGCGGAAATAGCAGCAAAGAGCAATGAACAGCAGTTGAATGAATTAATTCAGAGCCGCTCTTTCCGATTAACTTTACCACTTAGGTTAGCTCGAAGAGAAATAGAAAAAGTCAAAAAAACAGCATTTAGAATGCTCTCTCATATAAAAGAGAAACTGAAGGAATACGCACGAAAGCCACTAAAAAAAGCAGTTGTAGTAATAAATCAGTACCCAAAACTGAAACGGGCAATAAATTCAACATTGCACCGATTTCCAGCACTGAATCAATGGTTGCGCTCTGCGATAAGTGCATGCAATGGCCCTCATCCGATAGCAACACTCATTCGGGAAGATGTTTTAATTCGATCCAGCAACGGAGTAGCAGATAAGTACTGCTTACCGCTACCGCTAGGTGTTCGGACCCTTTTCGTATTTGTTGACCACACTGTGATGTGTAGTACAAATACAGGGGTTCAGCGCGTGGCTAGGGGAGTGGCGAAAGGACTTATAGGAAGAGGTGAGCACATACGCTTTGTGAAGTGGGAGCCGATAAGCGGGCAATGCGTATTTATCACATTAGAAGAGCGACAGCACCTCTCCCTTTGGAATGGCCCCGCCATTTGCGAAGATGAACTAGTGGTGTATCGACCGCTCACCGAACCGCTGACACCCGTCAGCTACAGCCTGGACTCACAGAACAATTGGCTGGTAGTTCCTGAGGTGACTCACATTACCTTCCAACAACAGCCGATCACCCTGGATGTGTTGCTGTGGGCAAAAAAGGCAGGGTTGAAAACGGGTTTTATCTTTTACGACGCAATACCCTTGCGGCGTACCGAATTTGTGAACATGAAGGAAAAGCACTCGCAGTATATGGAACAGTTGCTGCTGGCTGACGTTGTATGGCCGATATCCAAATGGTCGGCGGATGACTTGCTGGCAAACTGGGTAAAGCATAACGAAGCACATCAAAACACCATGACTGACGTGCAGCCAATACTTTTGCCGGGTGAATCAGAGCACTGCGCGCGCGCGCAGTTATATACACCTGGCGAAGACTTGATTCTTTCCGTTGGAACGATAGAACCAAGGAAAAATCAAGTTGCACTAATTCATGCCTTCGAGGCATACCGCGAGCAGAATCAAAACGCTACTTGGAGTTTGGTGCTAGTTGGAAATCTGCATCCATTGGCGGAAAAAGAAGTGCAACGTGCAACAAAAAAATGGGGTGAATCGATTAAGCATCTGGGGCATGTGTCGGATGAGGAACTGGATTCCCTGTATAGACGATGCGGATTCACGGTTTATCCCTCTGTAGAAGAGGGTTTTGGGCTGCCTATTTTGGAAAGTTTGTGGTACGGCAAACCATGTTTATGTGCTGATTTTGGTGCCATGGCTGAGGTAGCAGAGTCTGGTGGGTGTCTGACCGTCGATACGCGAGATGAGGTCGCCTTGAAAAAGGCAATGATACAGCTGATCGAGTCTTCTGAATTGCGGGCGGAGTTGGGCTGTGCGGCAGTAAGTAGGCCCATCACAACATGGCAGGATTATGCGGGTGCAATTCAAGAAAAAATAAATGCTGCGGGGAGTGTTACCTCAAAAATAGGGAAGATGTACTTCTGGATCGATGCGACGCTCCAGTTTCCCAAAAACACCGGCATACAGAGAGTGGCCCGCCAATTAGCCAGAGGGCTCATCGAATCGGGGGTGGCGCTGATAGCCGTTAAGTGGGATCCGGAGCATAAGCGATTTACCGCGGTAACTAAGGACGAGCTCGAGTATTTCTCGCGTTGGAATGGGCCGTCGGCAGACTCATGGGCGCCGTGGGTTCAGCCAGACAGCCAAGCAAAACATGACTGGTTCATGATGCCTGAGCTGCCACTCAATTTGGCAGAGTCTGAACGTACTGGCTTGCTGGCATATGTCCGAGAGTGTGGGCTGAGCTGTGCCGCGGTCTTTTATGATGCAATACCCTGGAAAATGAGGGCGATTTATCCCGAGCATTTTGCCATGGCACACAAGGCCTATATGGAGGGGTTGGCGCTTTATGACTTGGTGTTGCCCATTTCGCAATTTAGCAAAAATGATTTGATTGAATTTTGGGGGGGGGCATTGCCACGACCGCAGGGAATAGACGATAAGGTCAAAGCGGTTGAACTGGCAGGGGAGTTTGCCGAAAGTGAGCGCATCAGGAATGTAACTATAAGAAAAAATGGACCTATTACAATTTTGTGCGTTGGTACGGTAGAGCCGCGTAAAAATCACGAAACGCTTCTGGCTGCATTTGAAAAAGCAATTGAACATACGGGCGACAAATTACATCTTGTAATTGTTGGTCGTTCAACAGAAACAGACGTATCAGTGCGTTTAAGAAAGTATATAGACGATCACCCTAGCATTACGTGGGAAGAAAATGCAGATGACGCAAAGTTGAAAGCATTGCAAAGCGAGTGCGATTTTACTGTTTATCCCTCTTTGGAAGAGGGGTTCGGGCTCCCGATCCTGGAAAGTCTTTGGTATGGAAAACCGTGTATTTGCGCAAATTTCGGGGCAATGCAAGAGGTAGCGGAAGGCGGCGGGTGCCTTACGGTTGATGTAAGGCAAACCGAGGAACTGGCTGCCGCGATATTACAGCTGGCAGAAGATGTCGCACTCCGCGAGAAACTCACCAGAGAAGCTGTCACAAGACATTTCAAGACATGGGCGGAATATGCGCAGGAGGTGGCCGGAAGAATTGGTGCGGCCATAGAGGAACCTACCCCAGAAATTAATTTACCTGACTCCCACGAGCTGGACCCTAGAATCGAAGCAATGGATTTAACACCCCGTCCGCTACTCTCTGTATGTATCACCACCTACAATCGAGCGGAGTGGTTGGCTGCGAGTCTCAAAAATTGGGCGCGTCTTATTCCGCATCCATTGGGAGAAGTCGAATTACTGGTGTGTGACAATGCGTCCACTGACCACACGGCCGAGGTAGTCAAAGCTTATCTCAATAGAGAGGATTTTTCTTATCGCAGCAATCCTCGCAATGTGGGGATGTTGGGTAATCTGAGAGAAACCGCACACCACGCACGTGGACAATACATCTGGATCATCGGCGATGATGATTTGCTTATGCCTGGAGCCGTGGAGCGGGTGTTGCAGGCATTGCATGAGCACCGCGATGTTGCGTTGGTATACCTGAATTACGCATTTACACGCATCGAGGATGCCAGGACAGTCAAGGATTTTGATGCGTTTTTCCGGGATGCGACCCCCATCGTGCCTGCAGAACCAGACAAAACAGGGCCGATACGTGCGATATGCGCTAGAAACGAAAACTTCTTTACTGCGATATATACGCTTGTATTTCGGCGGGATCATGCCCTGCGAGCCTATACGCAGGATACCAGTGGAAGGCCATTTTCAACGATGTTAACGTGCATTCCGACAACATATTATGTGTTAAATCACATGATGGAAGAAGAGGGTGTTTGGATTGGGGAGCCGCAGCTAGTAGTCAATATGAACGTATCTTGGATTAAGTATGCGCCGTTGTGGATACTCGAGCGCATACCCGAGGTCTACGAACAAGCAGAGGTAAGGGGAGTAACGCAAGACGAAATGGATCGCTGGCGATGTCATACCTTGCCTGGTGTGCAGCATTACTTTCGGGAAATCTTTGAGAATGATCCGATGAACAATGCGGCCTATTTTTCCCCGGCGCGCCTAGTCAGGCGGTTTAAACATCTCGATGAATTTACAGCAATTCGGTCTGAACTGCGGGAAATATATGACCGGGCTCATGCGGCAGGTCATCCGGCTGCACAATATTCGACCGATAGCGTATTTCCAGAGTCAAAAAATAGATAGTCCAAAATTATAGGGAGTTGAGAAGCAATGAAGTCATACCATGAAATCCAGGAATGTCGCGTAGGGAAAAGCAGCAATTTGATTTCCGTACTTAACTTAGGTAAACAAGCGCTTACAGGGGTATTTCCCAAAAGCCCGGCAGATAAGGTGACCGAGGGACCGTTGGAATTGGTATGGTGCCCAGACAGTGGATTGCTGCAGCTCAAGCATTCATATGAGCCGTCGGAAATGTACGGCGAGAATTATGGATATCGATCTGGCTTGAATCAGTCGATGGTAGACCATTTGACGCAAAAAGTTCGCTATCTTGAGCGGTTGGTGCCATTAAATATGGGTGACGTTGTAGTAGACATTGGAAGCAATGACTGCACAACGCTTAAAGCTTATACCGCTAGCGGAATTAAGCGAATTGGTATTGATCCAACAGGCAAGAAGTTTGCTGAATATTACCCGGCTGAAGTTCGTCTGGTACCCGATTTCTTTTCTGCGCAGGCATACCGCTCGATCGAAACGAAGCCAGCCAAGATTGTTACCTCTATTGCAATGTTCTATGACTTGGAGGCGCCAATAGAATTTGCCAAACAGATTGAATCGATACTGGCCGAAGACGGAATCTGGCATTTTGAGCAAAGCTATATGCCATCCATGCTGCGATTGAACTCATACGATACAATTTGTCATGAACATCTGGAATATTATTCCTTGGGGGTCGTGAAGACTATTTTGGAAAAAGCTGGACTCCGTCTAGTCGATGTGGTGATGAATGCGGTCAACGGGGGAAGTTTTGCCGTTACGGCAGCAAAGGTGTCAAATAAAACAGTAAAAGCAAATCAAGCTGTAATCGATTGGTTGCTCGAACAAGAAGAGCGCATGGGCCTAAATACGCCCCGGCCATACAGGGAATTTGAAGAACGGGTATTTCGGCACAGGGAAGACCTAACACGTTTAATTCGTGCCTTAACTGCTGACGGAAAAAAGGTTCTGGGCTATGGCGCTTCTACCAAGGGCAACGTCGTACTGCAATTTTGCGGCTTAAGTACAAACGATTTGCCGGCTATTGCTGACGTCAATCCGGAGAAGTTTGGTAGGGTGACACCAGGAACTCATATTCCAATTGTATCTGAAGCAGAAGCAAAAGCGATGAAGCCTGACTATTTCCTGGTGCTTCCGTGGCATTTCAAGGATGGTATTTTGCGCCGCGAAAAAGAGTATTTGGCCAACGGCGGTAAGTTCATTTTTCCATTCCCTGAGATTGAAATTGTATAAGGTAAAATAAATGAAAGTAGCTGTTATAACAGGTATTACAGGACAAGACGGTGCTTATCTGGCGCAATTACTGCTGGAAAAAGGTTACAAGGTTTATGGGACCTACCGCCGCACCAGTTCGGTCAATTTCTGGCGCATTGAAGAATTGGGTGTGGACAAGCACCCGAATATGCACCTGGTTGAATATGATCTGACCGATCTGGGTTCGAGTATTCGCCTGCTGCAACAGACTCAGGCAACCGAGGTGTACAACCTGGCGGCACAAAGTTTTGTCGGTGTGTCATTCGACCAGCCGATGGCAACGGCGCAGATCACCGGCCTGGGGCCGTTGAATTTGCTGGAAGCGATTCGTATCGTGAATCCGAAGATTCGCTACTATCAGGCCAGCACGTCGGAGATGTTCGGCAAGGTACAGGCGATTCCGCAGACAGAAGACACCCCGTTCTACCCCCGTAGCCCCTATGGCGTGGCCAAGCTGTATGCGCACTGGATGACCATCAATTACCGCGAGTCGTATGACATTTTTGCCACCAGCGGTATTCTGTTCAACCACGAGTCGCCACTGCGCGGTAAGGAATTCGTTACCCGCAAGATTACCGATGCTGTTGCCCGTATCAAGCTGGGCAAACAGGACGTGCTGGAGCTGGGCAACATGGACGCCAAGCGCGACTGGGGTTTTGCCAAGGAATACGTGGAAGGCATGTGGCGCATGCTGCAGGTGGATAAGCCGGATACCTACGTGCTGGCGACCAACCGGACTGAAACCGTGCGTGATTTTGTAACCATGGCATTCAAGGCCGCCGGCATTACCGTGGCGTTCGAAGGCTCGGCAGAAAAGGAACGTGCAGTTGACACCGCCACCGGTAAGACTGTGGTGCAGGTGAACCCCAAATTCTATCGTCCTGCTGAGGTGGAGCTGCTGATCGGCAACCCGGCGCGTGCCAAGAAGGAACTGGGCTGGGAGCCGAAGACCACGCTGGAAGAACTGTGCGCCATGATGGTGGAGGCGGATCTGCGCCGGGTAAAGCAAGGAACGTCTTTTTGAGCGTGCCGGTTTTGGGGTTTTTGCGGGGGCGTTAAGGCGGAGTGACTTGCGCACCCGCAGGTGTAGCCATCTGCTTAAGCAGGAATATCTAAATAAGGAGTGAGCTATGTTCATGATCGACATTACGGGTATGCGCCCGCTGCAAGCCCGCCAGCTTGAGTTGACCTTTGCAGACGGCCTGAAAGGGACGGTTGATCTAGATAAGGTTATCAGCCAATACAGCGGTATTTTTGCTCCACTCCTCGACCAAAATTACTTTGCTCAGGTAAGTCTCAATGAAGAGTTGGGTACGATCGTTTGGCCGAATGGCGCGGATATATGCCCAGATGTGCTTTATTCCCATGTCTCGGGAAGGCCGGTCGTGGTGAGTGGGGAACGGGTATTGAATTGACCCCAATTCAGCGCATGCATAGCAAGAAGCATTTCTTTGAGTGAGCCGGATAGCTGTTGGCAACGGTGCTTTGAGCGTTTTTTGCACGCCTTTGTCTGGTTGGAAGCGGCTGTCCAGCTTAGCAAAACTCGCCCATTGTCGGAACTTGAACAGCAAGGGCTGATACACGTCTTCAATTTTACCCATGAGCTTGCCTGGAACGTGATGAAGGATTATTTTGCTTGCCAGGGTAATGCAAATATAACCGGCTCGCGTGATGCGGTAAGAGAGGCATTCGCCAATGGTCTGGTGCAGGATGGGGAAAGCTGGATGGATATGATTAAAAGTCGCAATCAATCGTCGCACACATATAACCAGTCAGTTGCAGATATGATCGCGGAGCGGATTGTGGTGAATTATTTTCCGCTTTTTTTGGCATTCGCCGAGCGGATGGAATCCTTGCGGGATTGACCGGCTATGCAGTTTGGTCTTCCTGACGAGGCGATATCCAAATTAGTGGCATTGCTGTCTAGCAATGAGAAAGTGCGTAGCGTGCGTCTTTTTGGCTCTCGTGCAAAAGGGAATTACAGAGACGGATCTGACATTGATTTGTGTCTTGATGCGCCTAATTTGGATTTGCCAGAGAAATTTCATCTGGAAAATGCCTTAGACGATTTGATGTTGCCATGGAAAGTGGATTTGGTCATTCAGCAGCAAATCGACAATAGTGCTTTACTTGACCATATTGCACGGGTGGGTATACGGCTTTACGAGAGAAATCGGGCATTAAATTGAAAACAGTACTGGTAACGGGGTCCAAGGGATTTACCGGCTATTACGCCGTCAAGGCGCTTGCGGCGCGCGGCTATCGCGTGGTGGGATTGGATCATGGGGAATCCGGGCTGGACGTGTACGGATGCGATTTGATTGATCCAGCTGCGGTTAAAGCGGTAGTAGAGGCTGTGCAGCCCGATTACGTGATGCATCTGGCTGGTTTAGCTTTCGTCGGGCATGCGGACGAAATGGGGTTTTATCGTGTAAACCTGTTTGGTACCCAGAATCTGCTGCAGGCATTGGCTGGGCTGGATAAGGCGCCGGAGAAGGTATTGCTGGCCAGCAGCGCCAATGTTTACGGTACGCCGGGGTTGGAGGTGCTGGACGAGTCGCTCTGTCCGGCACCGGTGAATCATTACGCTATGAGTAAGCTGGCGATGGAGCACATGGCGCGAACCTGGTTTGACCGGTTGCCTATCGTGCTGGCTCGCCCGTTTAACTATACCGGCCCAGGGCAGGACGAAAAGTTTTTGGTACCCAAGATCGTTGCCCATTTCCGCCGCCGCGAAAAAGTCATCGAGTTGGGTAATCTGGATGTGAGCCGCGATTTCAGTGATGTTCGCGATGTCATGAATGCTTATGTTGAGTTGTTAGAGTGTCCCGAGCGGTCGCTGGCTGTGAATGTCTGCAGTGGAGCAGCCACTGCGCTGCGCGAGGTGGTCGCAACGATGGAGCGGATCGCCGGTTATGCCATAGAAATTCGCGTCAACCCTGCCTTTGTTCGAGCGAATGAGTTGCCTGTATTACGCGGTGATAATACTAAGTTGCAGCAGTTGCTGGGTCGAGTGTCGCAAACTCCGTTGGAAGAAACGCTTCGTCTGATGTACCACGCCTGATGCGAGTCGGATTCGGTGTCACGCATCTGGTGCGTGGTTTGCTGACCGATCACGTTGACGGAATCGGCATCTACACGCGCCATCTGCTGGCGGAAATTTCCCGGCAAGCTGAGCCGACGGCAGTGCAGTTTGGCCGCTGTGATCAGCTGGCGGAAATTCGCCCGCATTTTTCCGTTCCTGTCGAATGTCTGTCCAGCGGATTTCAGGCGGGTACAGCACTTTCCTTGCTGACCGGCCGCTCGTTTCCCCAGTCGCAGTCCTTGCAGCAGCGCTTGGATCTGTTTCATGCGCCGGATCACCATATTCCACGATTGAAACACATCCCCGTCGTCGCCACGATCATGGACGCGATTCCGCTGGCTCATCCGGAGTGGGCGTCGGCGCGTTTACGGCGCGTAAAGAATTTTGCCTTTCGGCGCATGGCGCAAACGGCAGAGCGGATTGTGACGATATCCGAGTTCAGCAAGACGGATATCGTGCATTACTTCGATATTCCCCCGGAACGCATCGATGTGACCTATCTGGGGGTGAACCCGGTTTATGCGCAGCCGGTCAGTGAAGAGCAGCGAGCGGCTGTGCTGGGCAAATACGGTCTGCCCCCTAGTTTTTTCATATTTGTCGGGACCATTCAACCACGCAAGAACGTTGCCCGTATTCTGGCGGCGCATCGCCTTCTGCCGGTGGAAATGCAAAAAGCCTTTCCTTTGGTGATTGTTGGCCGAAACGGCTGGGGCACGGATGAGCTGGTGCCGGAGCTGAACGGCTTGCGCGAGCGTGGTTGCGGCAGGTGGCTCAACAATGTGACCGATACGGAATTGCATGCACTGCTGCAATCGGCCCATGCGCTGGTTTATCCTTCGCTGTATGAAGGTTTTGGCTTGCCGGTGCTGGAAGGTTTTGCTGCCGGGCTGCCGGTGATCAGCTCGAACACCACGTCCATACCCGAGGTTGCGTTGGATGCGGCTTTGCTGGTTGATCCCTTGCAGATCGATGCGATTGCCGAGGCAATGCAGCTACTGGCGGAAAATGATGCCCTCGCGGCTGATATGCGCACGCGCGGGCGGGAACGGGTAAAGCAGTTTACCTGGGCGGCCTGCGGGGAGAAGACGATGGATGTGTACAGGCGGGTGGCGGGTTAATCGTGGATCTGATTAGTCATGACTTTCAGGTAAATTCACTTTGTCACGTTCTTAAGCGTTTGCTGGCCGGGGGCGCCCGGCAGCGCCTCCCTTTGGCTTCGCCGAAACGCGGTTGTCTTTGCTTCGCCAAAGAAAGGAAGCAAAGACAACGCTTGTTGCGGCGTAGACTCATATCGCGCAGCGATGTGATGTCGGAGCCAAAGGCGACCCTGAATTTGTCGACTTCCCCTCGCGGCTGAATTTCTGGCGGGTGGCGAGTAAACTCGCCCTGGCGGGGCACACACTTCGTGCCCCACTGCGGAACTCGAACAGTACTCGCCGTCAGCCCCCGCCAGAAATCCACCCGCTCGGCGACAAATAAAAGGGAACCCCTTTTATCTAGTGGTAACCTTGGCTGAAACTCGTGACTAATCAGAATCGTGGATGATCGCGGCTTGTCGTGATAATGTCCGGACGCTATACTGTAAGGCATTAAGGTGAGTTGGAGTGAATTCATGGCTGCGACCAATATTTCCAAATCGGAACGGATCGACGTGCGTACATCGGCGCAGGTTAAACAGTTGCTGCAGAATGCGGCGCGGGCGTGCCATAAAAATGTCAGCGAATTCCTGCTGGATGCCGGAATTGTCGCAGCTAATCAGGCATTGGCGGATCGCACCCGCTTTGAACTGGATGAGCAGCAATGGCATGCGTTTGAACAGGCGCTGGATCGACCGGTCCAGAAAAAAGAACGTTTGCGGGGGTTACTGGCTGATCCGGGTGTGCTTGATTGAGTGTGCCTGTTTATGCGGCGGTGCGAAAACTGTCCGCAGAGGATGGTGTCGCTTCATTTGATTGCGGCGAACCTTCGCTGAATCAGTTCTTGCAGCGTTATGCTTTGCTTAACCAGCGGGCGAATAGCACGCAAACGTATGTATGCTGCCAGGGAGGAGAGGTTGCCGGATTTTATAGCCTGGTTGTGGGCAGCGTGGAGATGAGCGACGTGCCGGAGCAGGTCGCCAAAGGGTTGGCGCGCTATCCGGTGCCGGTGATGATCCTCGCCCGGCTGGCGGTGGATACGCGGTGTCGGGGCAGAGGGCTCGGGCGCGCCTTGCTGAAAGATGCGCTGCTGCGCACCTTGCAGGCTGCAGACATCGCGGGGATTCGCGCCATACTGGTTCATGCCAAGGATGACGTAGCGCGGCAGTGGTATGCGCGATGGGATTTCGAGCCGAGCCCGACCGATCCGCTGCACTTATACCTGCTGATTAAAGATTTGAAGGCTGCGGCCGGTTTATGATGCCGATCGTTGGGCTTAAGAGCCTATTTCAGCCGACTTCATGCCATGCGGTTTATCCCTCTTGAACACGCTTTCGCATAATGCAATTTGGAATCTACTGGGCAGCATCTTGCCCATGGCGGCGGGGCTGGTGGCGATTCCCCTGCTGATTCATACGCTCGGGGCTGAGCGTTTTGGTCTGCTGACCCTGGTATGGAGCATTCTGGGATACTTCAGCTTGTTCGACATGGGCATCGGCCGGGCGACAACCAAGTATGTCTCGCACTATTGGTCGCGCCAGCGGTTGCTGTCCACTTCCCGGCTGGTTCGGGTTGCCTTGTTGATGTTGCTTGTTTTCGGTTTTCTGGCGGCGTTGCTGCTGATGGCCAGTGCCGGTTTGATCAGTCGTACGGTCAATTTGTCGACCGGTCTGTCGCGCGATGAATTTTATGCGTCTCTGATGATCATGGGGGCGACCTTGCCGCTGGTCATGTTGACCGCCGGTTTGCGCGGAACGCTGGAGGGACAGTCGCGTTTCCGGCTGCTTAACGCCATCAAGATTCCCGCCAGTCTGACGATTTTTGTCGTACCTCTACTGCTTTTGCCTTTTACGCATCGGGTGGATCAAATCACTCTGGCGCTCGCGGTCTCCCGGTTTCTGGTGCTGTTGGCGCATGTCTGGGTGGTGCGCCCGGTATTGTGGGCGGCCCCCTGGCGCTGGGGGCGAACCGAGCGGGTGTTGCTGCGGCGGCTGATGCACTATGGCGGCTGGGTGTTTGCGGCAACGGGCATTGGGGCGTTGATGTCGATGGGTTATCTCGACCGGCTCGCCATCGGCTGGCTGAGGACAGTGGCCGAGCTGGCCTATTACGCCACGCCCATGGAAATTATCCTGCGCTTGCTGATTATCCCCGGAGCGATCGCCTCGGCCATGTTCCCCTATCTTGCTGCCGCAGGCCAGAGTGCCGAGACGCTGCGGGAGACCTGTGGCCGCGGTCTGACCTATATCGGAATACTCTTTTTCCCCTTTGTGCTGCTGACGCTGGCATTGGGCCGCGACGCGCTGGGCTGGTGGATCGGCCCCGCTTTTGCGGAACACAGCCATATCGTGCTGACATTGCTCATGGTGGGGGTGTTTTTCAATGCGCTGGCGCATGTTCCGTACACGCTGCTGCAGGCAACCGGTCATCCCCGGCCGACGGCCATGCGGCATGTTTGGGAACTGCCGTTTTATCTGCCGCTGATGCTGACTTTGGTGTATTACTACGGCGTAATTGGGGCTGCATTTGCCTGGATGACATGGGCGATTGTCGACATGCTGTTGCTGTTTGTATTGGCCAGGCGTGAAATGGGCTACGCCATTCTGGCACCTAGTGGCGCGGCTCGGCCCTTACTGGAGCTAGCAGGTTTTGCTGTAATAGCTGCCGCGCTGGCGCAGATATCGTTACTGCTGCGTATCAGCGGTGCCGCATTGTTGCTAACCGGATTTGTGATTTATGTGTGGAAAGTTCACTTGTCCGAAGTGGAACGCGGTAAAATCCGAACTTTGTGCCACACCTGTCAGATATTAAAAAAATGAGTTCAGAAACAAGCAGTTCGACGCGATCCGACAAGCCTGAGCCGGGCAAGGGCATGAGTCTGCTGTATGACCGCTACACGACCAGCAGCGCGCTGGCGAATGTAGAAGCAGAAAAGATTATATCTTGGAATTTGGCTTATTTTACAGCTAACTTTGCAGGCTTTTTGCCACCGAATCGATCTTCCCGCATTTTGGAAATTGGTTGCGGATATGGTAAAAACATTGTCGCGTTACAAAAACTTGGATATACGGATGTAAAGGGTGTAGACCTAAGTCGAGAACAGGTTGGATTCGCGCGGAACA
>JAJZQI010000007.1 GCA_021851875.1 Pseudomonadota bacterium
ACATCCGCCACGGAATGTCCCCGTTCCGTTACCTGCTTCGCTGCCTCAATCCTGAATTCTTCCGTGTATTGCTGACTCATCGTAACACCTCCGTTTAATAGCCAAATTTATAGCCTCAGAAGTGGCTAGTAAACTGGGAGCGATTCAAACGGCCATCTCGGAACGGCGCGCGTGCCTGCTTGTTGGGCTGTCACGAACCGTATTGCATTACCTGCCGCAAGTGCAGCCAGTGAATGCAGACCTGCAGGACCGGATAGTTGAGTTGGCGCAGGAGCGACGCCGGTTTGGTTATCGTCGCATTCATGCCTTGTTGCGCCGTGAAGGCATTGAGGCCAATCATAAGCGCGTCTTCCGGTTGTATCAGGAGGCAGGGTTGTCTGTGCGGCGTCGCAAGCGGCGTCATGGTGTTGCACTGGAACGGGAGAGGCTGGAGCTACCTGCATGCCCGAATGATGTCTGGTCAATGGACTTCGTCTCGGATGCCCTGTCCAATGGATGGCGTATCAAAGCGCTGACCCTTGTTGATGACTTCACCAAAGAAGCCGTCGACATTGCGGTGGACCATGGTATATCGGGCCACTATGTGACACGCGTCCTTGACCAGGCTATCCGGTTCCGGGGTGTGCCCAAGGCTATTCGGACGGACCAGGGGCCCGAGTTTACGGGTCGGGCACTGGACCAGTGGGCCTATCTGAATGGTGTGCAGCTCAAGCTGATTCAGCCGGGCAAGCCTACCCAGAATGCTTACATCGAAAGCTTCCATGGGAAGTTTCGGGATGAGTGTTTGAATGAGCACTGGTTCACCAGTTTGGCCCAGGCGCGCATACTGATTGCCGCTTGGCGGCGCGACTACAACGAATGTCGGCCGCATAGCTCGCTGGAATACCGAACTCCAGCAGAATTTGCAGCGAGTTACAGGGTGAATCCTGCCAACCCTAAAGAGCAGGAAATCGGGTAAATTGTTCGAGACTTTACTCAGATACAAGTGGCACTACTAATGGGGGCAGGTCAGTTGGGTTCCCTCCGCAGCTTCGCTGCTCCGGCGGCCCCTGACCTTGCCCGTTCAAGCTGTATAAAAACCCCTTTTTAGATTTTCCGCAGGCCACGTTTTTCCCACTGCGGCGATTCCGCTTCACTCCCAAGATGGTTTTGTGATTCTCACTTCAGGAAATACAGTCGACTGACTGGGTCCGTAGACCGCATCACGGGCGTGATGCCCCTTATTGCCCTCTTGCTACCGCCCATATCCGTGATGGGCCAGCTTCTCAATGTTGTGCACCAAACAGAAGAGATGCCATTGCGTGTTCACCTTGGCCTGTCCGCGCAGCGTGAAGCGATCAAGCCGCTTGTTGTGGCGCAAGTTGCCGAACACCGGTTCCACCGTGGCCATTCTCTGCCCATAGCGGCGGCGCCCCTCGGGGCTGTCGATCGCTTGTTTCATGCGCTCGGTGTAGGGCAGCGGCGAAACTTGCCCTTTCTCGAAGAACGCCACTTGCCGCGTCGGCGTTCGGTCGGGATGGCGTAGACACCGCTGGCGCAACTCGCATGGGCCGCAAGCGCTTTGGCTTCCCTGGAATTTGTGATGCGTGCGGCCATTCGCGGTGCAGTGATTGCCGTTGGAGTAAAGCGTTTTGCCCGCCGGGCAGATGCGTCGGCGATCAGGGCGGGGATGGATTGCTCGTGCAGCTGCTTGAGGTTGGCTTCGGAATGATAGCCCGCGTCCGCCGTGATCAGGGTGTGGGGCGTGCGATAGGAGGCGGTGCGTTCCACCATCGGCAGCAAGGCTTCTTGCTCGCTGCCCGAGCCGTGGGCATCAGCGCACACGATGATCTGGTGCTTGGCGTCGACAGCGGCGATACCGGTGTAGCCTTGCAGCACGCCTTTGGAGGTGGCCATCTTGGCGCTGTCGTTGTCCGTCAGATTGCTCTTTCGGATCGCGCCCTTGGCAGAGCGGCGTTCCTTGCGGGTGGCCAGAAAATCGCGGATGCGTACCGCATCGCGTGCCAATCGGGCGATGCGCCGGGCATCCGGTTCGGTCTCTTCAAAGCCGTTCGTGTCGTCGCGGCTTTGGTGCGCCGCGAGCATGGCGGCGACGGCGGCTTCCATGCGTTCGGCCTGGCGCGCCAGCTCGGTGTGGGTGCCGCTCTTCTTCTTGGCGGCATTGCTGGGGAGCTTGACGCCGTCGATGGCGAACATCTGGCGCCCGATCAGGCCCTGGGCGTCGCAGGTCATGAGGACTTGGGTAAATATCTCGGCGATCTCGCTACGCAGTTCGCGCACGAATTTGGCGAGTGTCGTGAATTGCGGGGCGGTGTCGCCAGAGATGGCCATGAAGAGAACGTTCTCGCGGCAGGCGCGTTCAATTGCACGGCTGCTGATCATCCCGCGGCTGTAGGCGAGCAGGACGATCTTGAGAAGCACGCGCGGGTCGTAGGCGGTGCTGCCGGTGGTGTCGTTGCGATAGCGGCGATCCAGATTGCCAAGGTCGAGCTGGTGGTCGATCAGATAGTCCAGGGCGTATTCGAAGCTGCCACTCATCAGTTGCGCATCCAGCACCACCGGCAGAAATCGAGGACTGCGATCAACAATCTTGTAACGCGCCATGCCTTCGCCTCTCCCGTCGTCTTGCTTCTTCGTTCGACCTTGCCGAAGAAAAACGTTCAGCGCAGAATGGGGTTTTTATACAGCCTGGTTAGCCGCTAAAGAGACAAAGTGACCTTCATACTTAACGTCCTACACAAAGACATGTCACTTCTAGCCGCGGACCGAAAAGCAACGGCAGAAGGGCCAACCACAATAACGATGCCCGGCATAACAATTCACGTAGAAGCTGGTGCCACGATTCACGGTTACAAGAAGCTAACCCTGAATCAGAGCAAGAACCTCGCACTAGGCATCGCAGGCAACACGCAGGATCACCCTTACGCACAGGCTATCGAGCAGAGCGCCACCATTGATGAAGGACTCAAGGCAATTCGAGAACACATGGAAACGTTTCTGCGCGTCCATGATCGTGCCAACCTGATTACATTGACCTCCTTCATGGAGAATCAAGGCATTGCATCGTTCTTTGATGGGGACACGGGCACATACTTCTCAAACATATTTCTGTTCAGTCCGGTTCACAGCTACACCCGCCTCTATGCGCGCACGATAGATGGTGCTCGGTTGTTTCATGTCGGCTCCGGAAGTGATCATTTCGAGAAGGCGGTTGGGTTGGAAGAAATAAATTCCTTCATTGCGTCGATTAAGGACTCGTGCACGCCAGAGGCGTGCATTCCTTGGATACAAGAAGCCTATAAGAAGGTCAGCGCAAGTGATGCTGGCTCCGGAGACGAGCCTGTGTTTGTCGTTTCAACTAGGGCTAGCCCCGAGTTCCGTTCCGTTGAGCTCGCGTAGGGCGCAATCATTATTGCGCCGAATGATTGCTTGCGAGTGACCCATGTTTGGTGCAATGCCCTACGGTTATTGCACCCTACGCAGTGGTGACAATGAAAATCGCCCGATTCAACCTTCCCGTCTGGCCAGAGAGCGCAACATACCCTGGTAATCTTCCGTCAGTTCCGTGTCGACACCGGGCGCCATCTTTAACAGCAGATTGGCGATGAAGGCCTCGTCGTTTCTGGGATCTGCCAGCGTTTCACGCAGAATGGGCAGGTTGTCCTCGATATGGGCCAGGAAGGCGACACCCTTGTCGGCTGTTTCCTCCCATTTCTCGCGGGTCCACTTGGCCAGCGGGTACATGATCTCCTGCTTGAAGTTGGAGTTGCGGGCTTTTTCGAAAAAGCGCAGGCTGGCCAGCCAGTTCTCCTTGGCGCGCATGGGTGGCGGCGGGAGATAACCTTCCAGCATCTTCTTGCCCAACTGGCCGACGAAGTCCTCCAATGTGATCGGGGCTTCGTTGTTCATGCGGAAATACGACAGGCCATGGAAGCCGGGGTACTCCTTGCCCATGCGCTCAACCAAAACCGCATCCACCTTGTCCACGGCCGCCTTGTCCCCCTTGAGGGCGGCAGTCATGCAGAAAGCGAACATGGCATCGTTGCCCACATCGTGTACGCCGCCGGTGCGCAACTGGGCATCGGATAGCGTCGGCGTAAGCCCATCGGCCGGGGTGGCCGCCTCGCCCAGGCGCTGGGCCTTGATGAAGGCGGTGATTTCCAGCCAGCTCAGGTGATTTTGCAGAAAGGCGTCCGGATCAACGTGGACGATGGCAAGGTTCAGCGGCTTTTTGCGCCGAACAAGTTCCGACATATCGGTCATCGTATTCTCCCTGGTCTCTGGGCACGGCTACGCCTTTTGTCGCACTTACGACAAAAATCCACGTTTTGTTGCCCTTTGGGGATATGGTGCAAGAACGGTGCCAATGGAAGGCGCTTCAGCTGGCGTAGGGCGCAATCGATATTGCGCCGTATGAGAGAGTTTGCCTGGACAAAATCTGGTGCAATGCCCTGTGGTTATTGCACCCTGCCAAACCTTAATTGGCAGCAGGCTTATCCCGGTTACTCCCCGCCACCATCTGGTATTCAAACAGACGGCATTCCAGCGCGCCGTTGAACAGCGGTGTCTTGCGGCTGGGCTTGAGGCGGATGAGTTTGGGCAGGGAAGGATCGCCGCTGAACAGGCAGACTTTCCAGCCGGCGAATTTCTGCTTCATGGCGGTGGCGAGCTGGGGGTAGAAATCCTGCAGCACGGTCTCTTCGCCGATGCGCACACCGTAGGGTGGGTTGGCGATGACCACACCGGACTCGGCGGGCGGGGTGATCTCCAGCACATCGGCCGGCTGCACGGTGACGACCGCATCCAGCCCGGCGGCGGCGAGGTTTTTCTGCGCGATGCGCACGGCACGGATGTCTTTGTCGCTACCCCAGATGGGCTGAGTGGTGGTTTCTTTGACTTGTTCCTGCGCTTCCTTGCGCAGGGCCTGCCAGCCAGCCGCGTTGAAATTGCCGAATTTCTCGAAAGCGAAGTTACGTTGCAAACCCGGCGCGATGTTGAGGGCCATCATGGCGGCCTCGATCAGAAACGTGCCACTGCCGCACATGGGGTCGAGGAAGGGTGTGCCGGGCTGCCAGCCGGACAATTTGATGATGCCGGCGGCGAGGTTTTCGCGCAGCGGGGCGATTACGGTTTCCTGCCGGAAGCTGCGTTTGTACAGCGAGTCGCCCGAGGTATCGAGATACACGACGTACTTGTTGCCCTCCAGGAACACGTGCACGCGAAAATCCGGGCTCACGGTGTCGATGCTCGGTCTATTGCCTGTATCTTCGCGCAGGCGGTCGCACACGGCGTCCTTGATCTTGAGGGTGATGAAGTTCAGGCTCTTGAGCGGGCTCTTGATGGCGGTGACTTTCACCAGCATGGAGAGTTCGGGCCGTACCCACCGGGTCCAGGGCAGCTTGACCACGCCCTTGTAGATGTCTTCTTCGTTGCGGTAAGTGCCGCGCGCCACTTGCCACAACACACGACTGGCAATGCGGCTGTGCAGGTTGATGCGGTAGGCCAGCAACAAATCGCCCTGGAAAGCAATACCACCGTGTTGCACTTCGACCTGTTGGCCGCCGAGTTCGGCAATTTCCTCGCCCAGCAGGGCTTCAAGCCCGCGCGGGCAGGTGGCAAAAAAGTTGTCGGCGATCAAAACGGCTTCACCACCACAAGAATGATCACGGCGATCAGGATCAGCACCGGGAATTCGTTGAACCAGCGGTACCAGACGTGCGAATGAGTGTTGCGGTCTGCCTTGAAGGCTTT
Organism: Pseudomonadota bacterium; assembly: GCA_021851875.1. GTDB lineage: Bacteria > Pseudomonadota > Gammaproteobacteria > Burkholderiales > JAJZQI01 > JAJZQI01. The sequence goes on from JAJZQI010000007.1 coordinate 5,752, forward strand.
TACCAGCTTGCCGCACCAGATATGATAAGCAATCAGCAGGGCTACCAGCGCCACCTTGGCATGCAGCCAGCCGCCGGTAAAGCCGTAGCCGAACCACATCCACAGGCCCAGCGCCACGGTGATGACGCCGCCGGGCGTCATGATGCCGTAGTAGAGCTTGCGCTCCATGATCTTGAAGCGCTCGCGGCTGGCCTGGTCTTCGCTCATGGCGTGATAGACGAACAGGCGCGGCAGGTAGAACAAGCCGGCGAACCAGGTGACCATGAAGATAATGTGAAAGGCTTTGATCCAGAGCATAGTGCCGGTACTATACCCGCCTTTAGTGCATTTGAAAAACGCTCATGGACTGGCAAAAACTGCGCAAACGGCTGACGCCAAGCCCGTTTACCCTCATTCTCCTGCTGGCGATCGCCTATATCTGGTTCCGCCCGCCCGCCTTTGTCAGCGACCTGGCCAAACCGGCTCCCGAGGTGGTGTTTCAGACCATGGACGGCAAGCAGGTCAGTCTGGAATCACTGCGCGGCAAAGTGGTGCTGGTGAATTTCTGGGCTACGTGGTGCCCCTACTGCCTGAAGGAAATGCCGGCCATCGAGGCCTTTTACCACGACTACCAGGGCAAGGACTTTACCGTGCTGGCACTGAGTACAGACAACTCGGAGCAGGATGTGCGCAATTACCTGAAAGACCGCCACTACACCTTCCCGATTGCCATGAGCGAAGGCTCCAGCACGCTGTTCGGCGAGGTAAAGCAGATTCCCACTTCCTTCATCATCGACAAGCACGGCGTGATTCGCCACAAAGTATCGGGGCAGGTGTATTACGGCCGCATCAAGGAGTTGGTGGAACCGCTGCTGGAACAGAAATAATGTAGGGCGCGAAATAAGTATCTAGCACGCCCCAAGCAAGTCATCACAAAAATACAGCGAGCGATGACAGTTTCTTCACCGCCAGCGCGCAAGAACCGGAATGTATACGTAATACGTGAGGATTCTGAGCACTGCCGGCGGGCAAAATGTGGAGCGCAGCTTTTTCGTGACGACTGCTAGACTTTTTTCAGGAAGCAGGCCTTGAGCATGAAGTTACCTGCATCCATTTTGCAGTCCACTTCATGATCGCCGTCACCCGCCAGGCGAATGCTTTTCACCTTGGTACCCATTTTCAGCGTGGTTGAAGTGCCTTTGACCTTCAGGTCCTTGATCAACACCACCGCATCGCCGTCCTGCAACACGGTACCGTTGGCATCGCGCACAATGCGCGTATCGCTTTCTGCGACACTTTCAGACGAATTGATGGGCCATTCATAACCGCAATCGGCACAGACATAATTATCGCCATCGGGGTAAGTGTTTTCCAGGCCGCATTGCGGGCAGGCGGGTACAGCAGACATAAAACCTCTTTTCCATAAAGACCACCCTGGCAGGATGGTTTGTCAGGCCCATTATACGTCATTGAGCATGGGCTGTTCGACAGCCCCCCACGGCAAGACTAAACTTGAAATAGACTCAAGGTATAAGCAGGAGGAGTATTGCAATGCGTTTTTTTCTGGCAGGCCTGCTGCTATTGCAGCTGCAAGGCTGTATTCCGGCGCCATATGGACCGTATTACAAACCCTCTTATCCCGACAGCTCTGCCGCGCTGATAAAGGAATACTGCCAGGGCCAGGCTGGTCCGCCTGCCATACTCACTTTTACCGGCCCGGAAGAGGTGCGTTTTTCAGTTTCGGCGGCGAGGAAATACATGCTGGATGACAAGCGCGCCGACCGTCCCTTGCGCATCAGCATCAATGTACCTGCCGGTACACAATTCCAGTTTCTGACTGATGGCATCGGCATCAGTGACAAAGCCGGCGACCCCGGCATGCTCATGCGGCCGGATATGGAAGTGAATGCGGCGACGACATTCGCTACCGACACGGCGTTCGACTTTGACAAACTGGCTCCCACCAGCACGCTGGCTGCAGCGACTTCACCTGAAGCAAAAGCAGGGAAAATGCTCGGCAAAATGCATATTTACCTGCCCGATATCCGGAATTTCGTACCCCGCCGCTTTCAGCTGCAATTTCCCCCTCTGCAACTGGATACGGGTGTGCAGGTATTTCCCGCGCAAACACTGCACACGGAAAATTACGGTAACCACGGCTACGTGTATCAGACGGACGAATACCGCAAAGCACTGGAAGACCGGCGCGATGCCTGTCTGAAAAACACGCCGGCGAAGAACTGCCAGTATATCGTTGAACTGAACAGCGACAGCCTGCAGCATAGAAGCGGGAATTTCACCCTGAATGGCCGCTTCTACGTATTTAACACAGCCGATCACTCGCCATTTGCCGCTTCAATAGAACTGACATTTCATTCCACCGCATCATGGCGCATCAGTGACCCTGTTATCCGGCTAAAAGACCTGAACAGCGGTGAGCAGCACGACTACAAAATAACGCAGATGCCCCTGTGGTTCGACTATACGGTGCCATTGACCACGCCGGTCAGAGGGGTGGGTAACAGCGCCAGTGCGCGAACCACGCTTTATATCGACACCTCGCTAGGGAGCAAGATGGCGCCGCATTATTTTGTTCAGTTGCCGTCCCTGCGCATCAACGGCCACGATTACACGCTCAAACCCATTGAACTGGAATTGCGGCTGCTAGACGGCGGCATTGAGCCGTTTAACTGTTGAAATAAAAATGCCGGGGCATGCCCGGCATTTTTATCTTTGCGACGCTATGCGACTTACTGTTTGTCGTCTTCACGAATCCGGGTCAGATGATCCTGCATTTCGCGCTTGTAGTAGACGAAGTCCATCTCCGGCACCGGCGCGCCCAGGCGCGTGGCAATCGCGGACAATTGACCACGGTGGTGCACGAAATGGGTGTTGATGTGCGTCAGCGCGTCGGTCACCCATGGGGTGCGCGGCTGACCGCCGCTGGTGTAGCTGATACTACCCTCGAACCAATGATCCGGCTGGTCGTCGAGAAAACGCTGGAAAGCACGCACTTCACGCCGCATGGCCTGCTTCAGCTCGCGCCAGTCTTCAAATACTACCTTGTTGTAGCCGTGCGGCGGGGTTTCGCCCTTCAGGCGGGCCATCCAGTTGATCAGCACCACCAGCATGTGGTCGGCGGTGTAGTGAATGTCCTTGAAGAACAGCCCCTGATCGCTGCGGCGTGCGTCTTCCGTCAGCATGTCGAGCGACTTGAACAGAATTTCGTTGGCCCAGTGCTGATAGTCGGCCTGGTAAGTGAAATACTTCTTCCAACTGATCATGCATGCCCCCTGTTAGTTTTACCACTTTAATTCAGAAGATTTTTGACCGTCTTGTCCAGTGTAACAAAATCCGGGGTACCTATGACCTGTTGTATGATGTTGCCATGACGGTCGATCAGCACGGAAGTGGGCGTCAGCTTGATGCCGCCAAATGCCTGCGAAGCGCTGCCGTTGCTGTCGAGCGCCACGGTAAAGGGCAACTGACGCTGGCTGGTGAAGTTGCGCACATAATCGGGCGGATCGTATTGCATGGCCACCGCGAGAATCTCAAAGCCGGCGGCATGATTGGCCTGGTACAGCTTCACCAGATCGGGCATTTCCTCCACACAGCCGGGGCAGCTGGTGGCCCAGAAATTCACCAGTACCACCTTGCCCTTCATGCTGGCCAGCGACAGCGGCTTGCCGTCCAATGCCGTCACGGTCGCCTGCGGCGCCGGGTCGGACCGCAACAGCATCCAGCCGGCCACGGCAATCAACACAGCCACCAGCCCAACGATTAATCCTTTACGCACCTTGCTTTGCCCCATAAAATCGCAATCCTCTTATTTTGTTGATTTTTCGGGTGTCTGTCACCCACGCAATGTTATGTCTGACACTTTAATCGTTCTCAGCGTTCAATCCGGCTTCGATGCCAGCACCCTGGTCAATTGCTGGTTCACCCTGGTGGAACAAGGCCGCGGCGTCACGGTTGCCACGCCCAAAGGCCGTCCGGCCGCACCGGACGCAGGCAGCTTTTCGCCCGCCAGGATCGGCGACGACATTGCCCGCCGCATGAACCTGCAGGAACAACTGGAACACCTGGACGACCTGGGGAGCCCCAAGTCGCTGGAACGACTGAGCCTGGTCAGCATCAACCTCGACAGCGTGCTGCTGATCGGCAGCCCCGACAGTCTGCCGCAGGATTTGATGGAATCCGCCGCCCTGGGCAACATCCTCAAGCGTATGAACGCCCAGAACGGGCTGATCGGCGCCATCGGCGCCGGCATGGCCGGGCTGTTGCCCGCCAGGCACGAAGGCAACTGGCTGTTTGCCGGCCGCCGCCTGGCCCGGCCGGGCAGCGAACCGCTGCGCCTGCTGCTGCAGGAAAATGGCGCCGGCCTGGCCGCCCTGACCGAACCGCTGGTGGTCGACCCGCCACTGCTCAGCGCCAACGAAGACGGCTCCGTCCGACTGGCAGCGGAATTTGCCCGCACCCTCAAACGCCGTGCCTCGCTGGACAAGAATCAGTGCGGCACGTCTTCATGCGGCTAAGCTGATGTACGGTCATGGCTGAATGGGGCCTGTTTCTCAGCAGCTTTCTCGCCGCCACTTTGCTGCCCGGCGGCTCGGAAATTGCACTGCTGGCCTATCTGCATGAATATCCGCAGCACGTATCAGTTGCCCTGATACTGGCAACCGTTGGAAATACACTGGGCGGGCTCAGCTCCTACCTGCTCGGCCGCCTGATTCCCGAACGTGCAACCCACCTGACACCGCGCGCCCACGCCTGGCTGAACCGGTTTGGCAGCCCCGCCCTGCTGTTGGCCTGGGCGCCCGTCATCGGCGACGCCCTGTGCGTTCTGGCGGGCGCGGTGCGCCTGCCGGCATGGCCGGCGGCTATTTACATGGCCCTGGGAAAAGCCTTGCGCTACGCGGTCATCGCCCTGCCCTGGTGGTATGGCGTTTAAACAACGGCAATAACCCCAGGCAAGTCGTTGGTTTTCCACACAAAGCCTGCAAGTCCCCGGGTATGATATGATTCGCCTTTGCGTAACCGCTTTTACTGCCACCGCATGACCGCCCGACTCCGAGAAATTCCCTATAACTACACCTCCTTCTCCGACCGCGAAATCGTCATTCGCCTGTTGGGTGAAGAGGCTTGGGATACCCTCAACGAGTTGCGCGGGGAGCGCAAAACGGGCCGTTCCGCCCGCATGCTGTTCGAGGTGCTGGGCGATATCTGGGTAGTCACCCGCAACCCCTACCTGCAAGACGACTTACTCGCCACGCCGAAACGCCGCGCCGCGCTGATCGATGCCCTGCGCCATCGCCTGAATGCCATCGAGGCGCGCAAGCAGGACAACGGCAAAGTGGCAACCCTGCTGCAACGCGCCAACCAGGCGGTGGACCAGTTTGCCGCCGAATTCGTGCGCATGTACGAGCTGCGCCAGCAAATCCGCCGCCGCATGGGCGGCATTACCCGCAAGGACAATATCCAGTTCGACGGGCTGGCGCGCGTGTCGCACGTGACCGACGCAACCGACTGGCGTGTGGAATACCCCTTTGTGGTGCTGGCGCCGGACACCGAAGCGGAAATCGCCCATTTGGTGGCTGCCTGTATCGAGCTGGGCCTGACTATCATCCCCCGCGGCGGCGGCACCGGTTACACCGGCGGCGCGGTGCCGCTGGACAAGTTCTCCGCCGTGATCAACACGGAAAAACTGGATCAGCTGTCGGAAGTGGAACGCCGCACGCTGCCGGGCGTGGACAAAAACGTTGCCACCATTCACTGCGGCGCCGGTGTAGTGACCCGCCGGGTGATGGAAGCGGCCGAATCCAACGGGCTGGTGTTTGCCGTCGACCCGACTTCAGCCGACGCCTCCTGCATCGGCGGCAACGTGGCCATGAACGCCGGCGGCAAGAAGGCCGTGCTGTGGGGCACCGCGCTGGACAATCTGGTGTCCTGGCGCATGGTGACGCCGGACGCCAACTGGCTGGAAGTGGAGCGGCTGGATCACAATCTGGGCAAGATTCACGACATTGCCCTGGCGCGCTTCCGCCTGACCCGCTACGAGCCGGACGGCAAAACGGCCATCGGCCAGCCGGAAATCCTGGAAATCCCCGGCTCGCGCTTCCGCAAAACCGGCCTGGGCAAGGATGTGACCGACAAATTCCTCGCCGGGCTGCCGGGCATCCAGAAGGAAGGCTGCGACGGCATCATCACCTCGGCGCGTTTCATCCTGCACCGCATGCAGGACCATATCCGCACGGTGTGCCTGGAGTTCTTCGGCAGCGTGGCCGAGGCCGTGCCGGCCATTATTGAAATCAAAGACTATCTGGACGCCCATCCGCTGGCCGAGCTGGCTGGTCTGGAGCACCTGGATTCGCGTTATATCAAGGCGGTGGGCTACGCCACCAAGGCCAACCGCCCCGGCCGGCCCAATATGGTGCTGATCGCCGACGTGGTGAGCGATGACGAAGCGGCCGTGGGCGAGGCCGCCTCTCACATCGTCAAGCTGGCCAACGCCCGCGGCGGCGAGGGCTTTATCGCCGTGTCGGCCGATGCGCGCAAGCGTTTCTGGCTGGACCGCGCCCGCACGGCCGCCATCGCCTCGCACACCAACGCCTTCAAGATCAACGAAGACGTGGTGATTCCGCTGCCGCGTCTGGGCGACTATTCCGACGGCGTGGAACGCATCAACATCGAGCTGTCGATCCGCAACAAACTCAAATTGGTAGCGGCGCTGAAGCAGTATTTCAGCGGCGATCTGCCGCTCGATCAGGACGACGAGATTTTGCCGGCCGCTGAAGTGCTGGGCGAGCGCGTCAACACCACGCGCGCCTTGCTGCAACAGACCAGCGACCGCTGGCAGTGGCTGCTGGACAACCTGGATGCGCCTCTGGCTGCGTATTACAAGCAGTTCGGCCTCAACCTGCCGCCGGCGGATACAAGCGTGTTCCGTGCCCTGCAAAGCCATGCCCTGCGCGTGTCGTGGAAACAGGAACTGCGCTCGCCCCTGCGGCAGATTTTCACCGGCCGCGAATTCGAGCCGATTCTGGCCGCCTGCGACGAGCTGCACAAAAAGATTCTCAAGAGCCGCGTATTCGTGGCGCTGCACATGCACGCCGGCGACGGCAACGTGCACACCAACATTCCGGTCAACTCCGACGACTACCCCATGCTGCAGGAAGCCAACGGCGCCGTGGCCCGCATCATGCAGCTGGCGCGCGACCTGGGCGGGGTGATCTCCGGCGAACACGGCATCGGCATCACCAAGCTGGAATTCCTGGCCGAACACGAAATCGCGCCGTTCCATGCCTACAAGGCCAAGGTGGATCCGCAAGGCCGCTTCAACCGCGGCAAACTCATGCCCGGCGGCGACCTGCGGCATGCCTACACCCCCAGCTTCAACCTGCTGGAAGCGGAAAGCATCATCATGGAGCAAAGCTCCATCGGCGAGATTGCCGACTCCATCAAGGATTGCCTGCGCTGCGGCAAGTGCAAGCCGGTGTGCAACACCCACATCCCGCGCGCCAATCTGCTGTATTCGCCGCGCAACAAGATTCTCGGCACCAGCCTGCTGATCGAGGCCTTCCTGTACGAGGAACAGACCCGACGCGGCGTGTCGCTGCAGCATTTCGACGAATTCTCCGACGTGGCCGACCACTGTACCGTGTGCCACAAGTGCTACAACCCGTGCCCGGTGGACATCGATTTCGGCGACGTGTCGATCGCCATGCGCAATTTCCTGCGCGAGCGCGGCAAGAAGAAATTCAACCCGGGCACGGCCGCAGCCATGCTGTTCCTCAACGCCACCGACCCGAAAGTCATCAAGACCGTGCGCACGGGCATGATCGAATGGGGTTACAAGGCGCAGCGACTGGGCAACAAGCTGCTGCAAAGCGTGGTGCAGAAACAGACCGCCCGCCCGCCGGCTACCGTGGGCCAGCCGAAAATCGAGCAGAAGGTCATCCACTTCTTCAACAAACCGATGCCGAAGAAGGTGCCGAGCAAGACCTCGCGCGCCCTGCTGGGGCTGGAAGACGACACCATCGTGCCGATTATCCGCAACCCGGCCAAGGTGAGCGACGATTCCGATGCCGTGTTCTACTTCCCCGGCTGCGGCTCCGAGCGGCTGTTTTCGCAGGTCGGCCTGGCCACGCAGGCCATGCTCTACCATGTGGGCGCGCAGACTGTGCTGCCGCCGGGCTACCTGTGCTGCGGCTACCCGCAGACGGCATCCGGCTTCAAGGACAAGGGTGACGCCATTACCGCCGGCAACCGCGTGCTGTTCCACCGCGTCGCCAACACGCTCAACTACCTCGACATCAAGACGGTGGTCGTATCCTGCGGCACGTGCATGGATCAGTTGCTGCAGTATGAATTCGACAAGATCTTCCCCGGCTGCCGCCTGCTCGACATCCACGAATACCTGCTGGAAAAAGGCATCAAGCTGGAAAGCCAGACCGGCGTGCGCTACATGTACCACGACCCGTGTCACACGCCGATCAAGACGCAGAACCCGCTCGCGGTAGCCAACAAGCTGCTGGACGGACAGGTGCAACTGTCCGACCGCTGCTGCGGCGAATCCGGCACGCTGGCCGCCAGCCGGCCGGACATTTCCACCCAGGTGCGCTTCCGCAAGCAGGAAGAAATCCAGAAAGTGGCCGACAAAATCCACACGGCCGCGCCCGAAGCGCCGGTGAAACTGCTGACCGCCTGCCCGTCCTGCCTGCAGGGCCTGTCGCGCTATGAAAACGACACCGGCGTGGAAGCCGATTACATCGTGGTGGAACTGGCCAGGAACCTGCTGGGCGAAGACTGGATGCAGAACTATATCGACGAAGCCAACAACGGCGGTGTTGAACGCGTATTGCTGTAACCTGCAACACGCGCAACAAACACAAACAAGCGGGCAAAGACCCGCAAACAAATGGAGCGAGGAGGATGAAGGTGTCCGACAAGTGCGAACTGTGCGCCGGCCCGGCCGGCACGTTGCTGTGGAAACACGAACTGGTGCGCGTGGTCTTGGTGGATGACCCCAACTACCCCGGCTTTTGCCGCGTTATCTGGACCGAGCACATCAAGGAAATGACCGACCTGCCGCCCCCGCGCCGCGCCTTCCTGATGGCTGCCGTCTTCGGTGTGGAGCAGGCGCTGCGCGAGGTGCTGAAGCCGGACAAGATCAATTTGGCCAGCCTGGGCAACATGGTGCCTCACTTGCACTGGCACGTTATTCCCCGCCGCATCGGCGACAAGAGCTTTCCCAACGCTATCTGGGGCAAGGCGGAAAACGAGGGACAGCCAGAACCGCTGAGCAAAGAACAGATTGCCGCCCTGAAGAAATCCATCGAAAAGTACTGCAGCGTGCTGAATCACTAAGGAAGAGTTGGGAGTTGTGGGTAGGTAGTGGGAAGTCGGTAACCGCGGCCCCCCCACTACCTATTGCCTACTGCCCCGCCGCTAGACCTTCTGCACCACCCGCACATAAAACCCGCAGCGCCTGCCGGGCGTCGGGTTATCGGGCACTGCATCGAGCGGGTAGACCCCCTTACCCAGGCCGTGCACATCCACTTCGGTAATGGCGGCGATCTCCGCCGGCGGGGGTTCCTGCTCCGCCAGCAAACGAATACCGATCACGCCAGGGCGCAACCCGGCCGACTCGATATACATGCGCCGGGTGATTTCATTGATGAGCACATTGATCAGGCTGCCCAACGCCACCCTGTCCACGCCTTCAAGTATTTCAACCGGCAGCTGTTTGACCAGCTCCGAGCCGCTGTACTGCATGCTGAGCGGGTTTGAGAGCAGCTGGTAAACCGGCTCCACCAGTGTGGCCGGCAAGCCGGCAATGGCAGCGAGATGACGGGACACCAGCTCCTGAGTCAGCGGCACCTGCTCGGTCCGCTCCTGCATGGGCACGCCGATCTCGACCACCGCGCCTTTGGGTTTGAAACGCAGGCCCAGCCAGTCAAACAGCGACATTAGAAATTCTCGATGCGCGCTTCATAGCGCAGGACAATCAAACGGTAGATGTCGTCGCCGATCTGCACATGAGTCGACTCGCGCCGATCGATGTCGATGGTGCCGCCGCCGGCCGGAGATAGGCTACGGAAGCCAAAGATATCGTTCTCGATCAAGCCGTTGAGGATATCCTGCAATTCCTCCAGCGGCAGCTGCTTGCCGGTATTGTCCAGCAGCACACACTCCTTGCCGCGTTTGGTCTTGCCCGTCACGCGCACCGCATCGTCCCGCACGGGGTTCAGTTCGTCAAAATCGGCACTGGGGTCAATAAATTCGGAAAAGTCGCTCATGGTTCGCTTTCGCCGGAAAAGTCCGGCAAGCCATAAATCAAAGGGATGTAATCATACCACTATCGGGATAAGACGAGGATGCGCAGGCCCTGGCATGCATTTTCTCAAGTTATGACGACCAACTAGCAAAACACTTTCAAAAGGTGCGCTTACTGGTTGACTTTAAGCGGTTTCCAGCTATAGTGATCACCATGGAACAGGAATTGGCACAACTTGAAGAACGTATCACGCAAATCACCGATTTGTGCCAGCGCCTGCGCGCCGAGAACGTGCGTCTGCGCCAGCAGCTTGCCAGCAGCAACGATGACAATCGCCACCTGCAGGAAAAGGTTGCCGTTGCGGTCGAACGCCTGGAAAACATCCTGAACACTCTCCCCGCCGACGCATGAGCACGCCCAAGAATCTCGACGTAAACATCATGGGCCGCGAATTCCGCGTGGCCTGCCCGGCCGACGAAGAGGCCTCGCTGCTGATGTCGGTGGACTACCTTGACCGCAAAATGCGCGAGATTCGCGATGCCGGCAAGATCATCGGCATTGAACGCATCGCCATCATGGCGGCGCTCAACATCACCCATGAGCTGCTTTCCTCCAAGGGTGGAAGCAGTTTTGACATCAGTGAATTTAAGCGTAAAATCGACACCATGAAAGCGCGTCTGGATGAAGCCCTCGACGGGCAGGACGAGTTGTTCTGAGTTATACTGTTTCTTTGTCCCTGCGCTGTTCGTGACGGTTACGAGTTCCTTGAACCAATGTCTACTCGACTCGGTTGTGGCTCATACGATTACTGGTGTGCGCGTCCTCCCCGGATGTACCCGAAGTAGTCCCGCTGCGACCCCCTGAACCTCCGGTTCAGGATAGTAACCCATCGGCAGTTGCGGGGGCGCCCCATTCCATGCAAATAAACAAAGCAGAAATCCGGCGGACCATGCGCCGCCAGCGGTTGGCTCTGCCCATCCGGGCACAGCGCCAGGCCGGCGAGCGCTTCATGCGCCTGGCACTGCGAAAAGGCATATTGCGCCATCAACACATTGCCCTGTACATGCCGGTCGGCGGTGAGCTAGACGTGCTGCCCCTGCTTAACCGTCTGCTGTGGCTAAAACGCCACTGCTACCTGCCCAACCTGCCCAAGTCGCTGCAGCGGCGCAAAATGTGCTTTTCACGGGTGGGCAGCCGCGGCAGCTGGCAGCTCAACCGCTTTGGCATCAGCGAATTTCACAGTCTGAAAAAGTTTCCCCTTCGCCGTCTTGATGCCGTGATCCTGCCGCTGGTCGCCTTCGACCCCGCCGGCGGACGTCTCGGCATGGGCGGCGGCTTTTACGATACCACCTTCAGCTTCCTGCGCCTGCGCGGCAAGTGGCGGCAACCCAAACTGATCGGCGCCGCCTATCGCTTCCAGCAGGTAGACTGCCTGCCGCTGGAACCGTGGGATGTGCCGCTTGATGACGTCTGGGCAGTTTAATCAAAGAAAAACGATGGCAATCAAATCGACAGTCTATAAGGCCGAGTTACAGGTCTCCGACATGGACCGGCACTACTACCAGAGCCACAATCTGACGCTGGCACAGCACCCGTCGGAAACCGACGAACGCATGATGGTGCGGCTGCTGGCCTTCGCCCTCAATGCCGATGAACAACTGGCTTTCGGCGCCGGCCTGTCGGCCGATGACGAACCGGATCTGTGGCAAAAGGACCTGACCGGGGCAATCGAAAAATGGATCGACGTCGGCCTGCCGGAAGAGAAATTGCTGCGCAAGGCCAGCGGCCGGGCGGAACAGGTGCTGTTGTACTGCTACGGCGGACGCACGGTGGACATCTGGTGGGAGCGCAGCAAAAAAGAACTGCTGAAACTCGACAACCTGACCGTCTATGTCGTGCCGCAGGAAGCCAGCCAGCTGCTGGCGCAGATGGCCCAGCGCACCATGCAGCTGTCCTGCACCATCCAGGACGGCGAAATCATGCTGGCCGACGACAATCACACCCTGCATACCCGCATGGAAAGACTGAAATAATGACCACGCCAGCTGATGTCGATAGTGTCATTGCCCGCACCCGCTGCTGGGTGGAAAAGGTGGTCATCGCATTGAACCTGTGCCCCTTCGCCCGTATGCCCTACGATGCCGGCCTGGTGCGCTTCTTTGTCAGCGAAGCCGCCACCCGCGAGGCGCTGCTGCAAGACCTGCAGGACGAGCTGGAGCGCCTGCGCGACACCCCGGCGGACGAAATCGACACCACTCTGCTGATCCACCCCAACGCGCTCAACAATTTCCTCGACTACAACGACTTTCTCGATGTGGTCGACGCTCTGCTGGAACAAGGCGGTTACGCCGGCGAGTTCCAGATCGCCAGCATGCACCCCAACTACCGCTTTGCCGGCACTCGCGCGGCCGATGCGGAAAACTACACCAACCGCTCGCCCTACCCGATTCTGCACCTGCTGCGCGAGGACAGTCTGGAACACGCCCTGTCCACCTATGTCCGGCCCGACAAGATCCCCGAGCGGAACGTCAAGCTGATGGAAAAACTCGGCACCGAGCACATGCGTGCCCTGCTGGAACAGTGCCAGTCTCTCAACCCGGATGAGTCTGAATGAGCACCCTGCTGGGCATCGCCGTCAAATCGGCCAAATTCGCGCCCATGCGGGCAGAAGAACAGGGCCAACTGAACACGGAAACGGGCCTCTTGGGCGACTGGCGCGGCAAGCCGGGCAAACGGCAGATCACGGTATTAGCCCTGACCGACTGGCAGACCGCCTGTGCCGAACTGGGTATCGAACGCCCCTGGACCGACCGGCGCGCCAACCTGCTGCTGGCTGACGTTCCTAAAATCCCCGGCAGCCGCATTGCGCTGGGCGAAGCGGTGCTGGAAGTCACCGGCGAATGCGATCCGTGCGAGCGCATGCAAGCCGTTCACCCCGGCCTGTTCGACGCCCTGGCCAAGGACTGGCGCGGCGGCGTCACTTGCCGCGTATTGCAGGGTGGAGAAATTTTCCTCAACATGCCTGCGATCTTCGAGGTGCCCACCGATGTATGAAGTCCGCCCCGGCCAGTCGGTCGAGCTGCTGAAAGAGCTGCACATCCTCACCCGCGACGGCAAAATGAACCAGGACAGCCGGCGCAAACTCAAGCAGGTGTTCCACCTGTTCCAGTTCATCGAACCGCTGTTAAAGGACATCCAGCAGACCCACCCCGACATCAGTCTGGTCGACCACGGCGCGGGCAAATCCTACCTTGGCTTCATCCTGTACGACCTGTTTTTCAAAAGTCAGGAAGGCCAGCCGCACATTTACGGCATTGAAACGCGCGAAGAACTGGTCAAGCACTCGCAGGATTTGGCCGCACGGCTGGATTTCAAGGGCATGTCCTTCCTCAACCTGTCCGTCGCCGAATCCATCAGTTCGCCCAGCCTGCCGGCCAAGGTCGACATGGTGACCGCCCTGCACGCCTGCAACACCGCCACCGACGACGCCATTCACTTTGCCCTGGAAAAGCAGGCGCAGCACATCGTGCTGGTACCCTGCTGCCAGGCCGAAGTGGCCGCCGTGCTGAAAAGGAACAAAAACCGCATGCTGAGCCAGACCCCGCTGGTGGAGCTGTGGCGCCATCCCATCCACACCCGTGAATTCGGCAGCATGGTCACCAACGTACTGCGCTGCCTGCAACTGGAAGCCCACGGCTACCAGCTCAATGTAACCGAGCTGGTGGGCTGGGAACACTCCATGAAAAACGAACTGATCATCGCCAGCCGCACCAACCAGCCCAATCGCCGCTCGGCGAAGCGTTTGCAGGAGATGTTGGAAATGTTGGGATTGGAGGAATTGAGCGGGCGGTTCTTTTTACCGGCGTAGCCAGGTTTGTGTAATAGCTGCTGTTTACTGTGTAATGGGCAGGGATAAGCCGGGCGCCCCGGCCTACAATAAGTAAAATTCCGTTAACGGTAACTATATGCAAAATCCCATGACCTTCAACTTCGATCAGATCATCGATCGTAGCCATAGCGCCAGCGTCAAATTCGACGGCCGTCAGGGCTATTTCGGCACAACCGATGTGCTGCCCATGTGGGTGGCCGACATGGATTTTGCCGCGCCCGAGGTCGTGACACGGGCATTGCAGGAACGTGCTGCGCATCCGGTATACGGTTACACGCTGTACCCCGACGAACTGTACGATGCGCTGATCGGCTGGCTGCAGCGGCGTTTCGGCTGGCAGGTGAAGCGCGAATGGATCGTGTGGTCGCCGGGGGTGGTGCCGTCGCTGTTTGCCTGCGTGCGAGCCTTTACCCAACCGGGCGAGCCGGTGATCGTGCAACCGCCGGTGTATTTCCCCTTCTTCTCCGCCGTGACGCAGAACGAGCGGCGTCTGGTGCAGAATCCGCTTGCATTGCGGCAGGATCGCTACCACATTAATTTCGAACAGCTGGAACAGCAGGCTGGAACGGCCAAGCTGATGCTGCTGTGCACACCGCACAATCCGGTGGGGCGGGTGTGGACGCAGGATGAATTGCAGCAGGTGCTGGAGATTGCCCGACGCAATGACGTGCTGGTGCTGGCGGATGAGATACATGCCGATCTGGTGTATCCGGACAGCCGCCATATTCCGCTGGCGCAGCTGGCCGGGAATGATCCGCATGTGATCACCGCCGTGGCGCCGAGCAAGACCTTCAACATTCCCGGTTTGGGTCTGTCGGCCCTGATCGTGCCGGCGGCGGAGCAGCGGGCGGCGTTGGCGGGTGTGTTCAACAGCCTGCATGTGAGCGCGTCCAATCCCTTCAGCGTGGCGGCTTTTGCGGCCGCCTATAATGGGGGTGAGACTTGGCTGGATGCGCTGATGGCTTATCTGGACGAGACGCGCAGCTTTGTGGCCGCTTACCTGGCGGAACATTTGCCGCAGATCCGGCTGATCTGGCCTGAGGGCACTTATCTGCTGTGGCTCGATTGCCGCGGCTTGGGGCTCGATGACGCGGCACTGCAGCGGTTCTTCGTCGAGCAGGCGCAGGTAGGCATGAATCCAGGCACGGTATTCGGTGAAGGCGGCAGCGGTTTTATGCGGCTCAATATCGGTACGCCAAGGGCCGTGGTGCGGCAGGCGCTGGAACAGATTCATGCCGCCTGGCTGAATGAAAGTAAACTTAAGTAAAGATCATCTGGCGCGGTTGAACTTGCGTTACAGTGCCACACTCCTACAGCTACCATTCGGAGCAAAGTGATCGATGTCTTACCTGACGCGTGTCCTGTCGACTGCTGCGTTGTTGTGTCTGGGAATGCAATCTTCCGGGGCGGCGGATACGCTCGATCCTTTCAACACCGATGCTTCACTCCATACGCCTGCAGGTTGTGCGGCATTTTTACCGGGCGAGGTGCTCAATCTGCCGCAGGTGGTCGACGGAGCCCTGTGCAACAATCCGAAAACCCGCGAAGTGTGGGCCAATGCCCGCTACCAGGCGGCGCAGGTGGGTGTGGCCAAGTCGGCCTACCTGCCCAGTCTGACCGGCACACTGGCGGCCAGTCGCAGTCGTACCGAGATGTCCGGCAGCAGCGTGTCCACCGATCAACGCAGTGCTTCGCTCGGCCTGAGCTGGCTGCTGTACGATTTCGGCGGTCGTGCCGCCGGCCTGGATAGCGCCAAGGCGCTGCTGGATGCGGCCAACGCAACGCAGGACAGCACAGTGCAGACGGTGTGGCTGGCTGCCGTGCAGGCTTTCTATGGCGTACAGGCCAAGCAGGCGGCGCTGGACGCGGCGAAGGATTCCGAGGCGGCGGCCGAAAAGAGCTATCTGGCTGCCCAGGCACGTTATCAGACTGGCGTGGCCACGCCGGCTGACAGTCTGCAGGCCAAGACAGCCTGGTCACAGGCCATGCTCAACCGGATCAGTGCCGAGGGCGCCTTGCATACGGCCGAAGGCACGCTGGCCAATGTGCTCGGGCTGGATGCCAACAAGCCGGTACGGGTCGAGCCGGCGGCGACGAGCGTGCCGCGGCAACGGATGGCGAGCGATATGACGGCGCTGATTGACCAGGCGCGGCGGGAGCGCCCCGACTTGCGCGCGGCCGAGGCCCAGTTCAAGGCCGCCCAGGCCAATGTGACGGTGGCCAGGGCGGCCGGCCGGCCCTCGTTGTCTATGACGGCCAACAGCAATGGCGTCGATACGCAGGGCAGCCCGTTCACCCGCGGCAACACGGTCGGTGTCAATCTGACCATCCCGCTGTTTTCCGGTTTTTCCACCAATTACCGCATGCGCGCCGCCGAAGCGCAGGCGGACGCCAAGTCCGCCCAGTTGGACGCCTTGCGTTTGCAGGTGGGGCTGGATGTGTGGAATGCCTGGCAGAACCTGACCACCGCCACCCAGTCGCTGACCGCGACAGATGATTTGTACGCCAGCGCCCAGCAGGCCGACCAGGTGGCGCTGGGGCGCTACAAAGCAGGGGTGGGCACCATCCTGGATGTGCTGAATGCGCAAAGCGCCCTGGCCAGCGCCCGCCAGCAGAAGGTGCAGGCGGTGTACAACTGGAACATATCACGTGCTTCGCTGGCCCAGGCCATGGGTCAGGCTGATCTATTGCAACTTGCCGAGACGAAAGTCCAGCCATGAAATCTCCCCTGAAGAAGGCCCTTTATGTTTTGCTGGCAGCAGCCGTTATCGGCGGTGGCGTGTATTTCTGGAAACGCCATTCCGCCCAGCCGGCGGCGCAGCGTTACCAGTTGCAGGCGATTGAGCGCGGCGGGCTGAGCCAGAGCGTGTCGGCCAACGGCACGTTGAATCCGGTAACCTTGGTGAGTGTCGGTACGCAGGTGTCCGGTACGGTGAAGAAACTGCATGTCGATTTTAACGACAAGGTCGAGAAGGGCCAGATTCTGGCCGAACTGGACGATTCGCTGCTGCAGGCGCAGGTGCAGCAGAGTGCGGCCAATGCCCGCAGCGCCCAGGCTTCGCTGGATCTGGCGCGCGCCAAC
Organism: Pseudomonadota bacterium; assembly: GCA_021851875.1. Lineage (GTDB taxonomy): Bacteria > Pseudomonadota > Gammaproteobacteria > Burkholderiales > JAJZQI01 > JAJZQI01. Next base: position 22,978 of record JAJZQI010000007.1, read on the forward strand.
GAGGCGCGCATGCAGGGCTTGTACAAACAGGAGTACGTGTCGAAACAGGATCTGGACAGTGCTGTGCAGGCGCGCAAGTCGGCGGAAGCCCAGCAGGCGCTCTACCAGGCGCAGATGCAGCGCGACCGGGCTAATTTGGCCTACTCTGTGATCCGCTCGCCGGTTGCCGGCGTGGTGGTGGACCGTTCGGTTGATGTGGGCCAGACCGTGGCAGCGAGCTTCCAGACACCCACCCTGTTCAAGATTGCCCAGGACCTGTCGAAGATGCAGATCGACTCGGCTTTTGCCGAGGCGGATATCGGCAATATCCGTGTCGGCCAGCCGGTGAAATTCACGGTCGATGCCTTCCCCGACCGCAATTTCCGCGGTGCGGTCAAACAGATCCGGCTGAACCCGACCACCACGCAGAACGTGGTGACCTACGACGTGGTGGTGTCGGTCGATAACCCCGAGCAGATATTGCTGCCCGGCATGACCGCCTACGTCAATATCGTCGTAGCCAGGCGCGAGGATGCCTTGCTGGTGCCCAATGCGGCTTTGCGTTATCACCCGAGCGAGGCCGCGCTGCAACAGAATGGCGCCGCTGAAAAACCGGCCGGTGCAAGCGGCGGCAAGAATGGCGGCGGCAACGGCACGGTGGCCGGCAAACGCAAGAAGCGCGACCTTTATAGCGGCACGGTGTATGTATTGCAGGGTGACAAGCTGCAGCCGGTCAGCGTGAAGCTGGGCATCACCGACAACCGCAACACCGAAGTGGTGGGCGGCGACCTGAAGGTGGGCGACCAGGTAGTGGTGGGCGAGAATCAGCCGGGCGATCAGTCGTCCAGCGGCGTGCGCATGAGGATGTTCTGATGGCGCAGGCCGGCCAGGTCATCCGGGTCGAGCACCTGTACAAGGCCTATGTGACGCCCGTGGGCCCTTTCCCGGTGCTGAAGGACGTCAACCTGACGGTGGCGGCGGGCGAGTTCGTTGCCGTCATGGGGCCGTCCGGTTCCGGCAAATCCACCTTCATGAACATACTCGGTTGCCTCGACCGGGCCAGCGAGGGACATTACCTGCTGGCCGGCCGCAGCGTCGAGGAGCGCTCGCCCGACGAGCTGGCGGCCTTGCGCAACCGTACCATCGGTTTCGTGTTCCAGGGTTTCAATCTGCTGCCGCGTATGAGCCTGCAGGACAATGTCGCCTTGCCGCTGGTGTATGCCGGGGTGGAGCTGGACGAACGGCGCCGGCGTGCGCGCGAGCTGCTGGACCGGGTGGGCCTGGGTAAATATGCCGAATCCTTGCCCAACCGCATTTCCGGCGGCCAGCAGCAGCGTGTGGCCATTGCCCGGGCGCTGGTCAACAAGCCGGCGCTGATCCTGGCCGACGAACCGACCGGCAATCTCGACAGCCACACCAGCCACGAAATCATGGCGCTGTTCGACGAGCTGAACAGCGAGGGCATTACCATCGTGCTGGTGACGCACGAACAGGATATCGCTCAACATGCCAAGCGGCAGGTGCGTTTCCTCGATGGCCAGATCGTCCACGACGGTCCGACGGAGGTGGCGGCATGACCTGGGCGATGTTGCAGGAAGCCTGGCGCGCGATGGGCGCCAACCGCATGCGCACTTTCCTGACCATGCTTGGCATGGTGATCGGTGTCGGTGCGGTGGTGCTGATGATGGCGGTCGGCCAGGGGGCTCAGTACCGGGTGAACCAGAGCATCACGTCGATGGGCAGCAATCTGTTTATTCTGCTGTCCGGCTCGACCACTGCGGGCGGTTTGCGTACCGGCAGCGGCGGCGTGAACACCCTGACCGTGGCCGATGCCAACGCCATTGCCGAGCTGCCGGGCGTGCAGGCCGTGGCGCCGTTGCATCCGGGCGGCGCACAGGTGGTGTACGGTCCGAACAACTGGAGTACCCAGGTATACGGCACCACGCCGGACTATCTGGAAGTGCGTTCCTGGCCCGTGGCCAAGGGCTATGCCTTCAGCGATTCAGACGTGCGTTCCGCTACCCGGGTGGCTCTGCTCGGTCAGACGGTGGCGAAGAATCTGTTCGGTGACGAAGACCCGGTCGGCAAGACCATCCGCATCAAGCAGAGCCCCTTCACCGTCGTCGGCATCCTTGCGGTTAAGGGCCAGAGCCTGGATGGCCGCGACCAGGACGACACCATCATGATTCCGCTCACCACTGCTCAGCGCAAGGTGTTCGGCACGCAATTCCAGGGTGCTGTGAGATTGGTGATGATCCAGGCCGCCAGTCAGGATGTGATGCCCAGAGTGGAGCGCTCCATCAACGAGCTGCTGCGTCAGCGTCACCATATTCGCGAAGGTGCCGACGACGATTTCACCCTGCGCAACCTGACGGCACTGGCGGACTCTGCAGCCGAGATGACCCGCATCATGTCCTTGCTGCTTGGCGCCATTGCGTCCGTGTCGCTGGTGGTGGGCGGCATCGGCATCATGAACATCATGCTGGTGTCGGTGACCGAGCGCACGCGCGAAATCGGCATCCGCCTCGCCATTGGCGCCCGTCAGGGGAATATTCTGCTGCAGTTTCTGCTGGAAGCCCTGATGATCTCCATCCTCGGTTGTCTGATCGGTTTGTTGTTGGGTGTGGGCGGCGCAGTGCTGGTCAATGTGATCACCGGCATGACGGTGATCATTTCCGGCAGCTCCGTGCTGGTGGCTTTTGCAGTGGCCGGCGGTATTGGTATCTTCTTCGGCTATTATCCAGCCCGTAAAGCAGCCCGTCTGGACCCGATAGAAGCCTTGCGTTACCAATAAAAATGGGGCCGTTGCCGGCCCCCAGGTGTTGTTTGTATTTTGTTTCCCGTCTGTCGGATGGGACAATCTTTTTTCTGTTATTTGTTGCCCGCCTTAAGACCAACCGTGCGGCCGGCAAAGCCCGCTGCGTCGAAGTAGCGGGTGCTGCCCACCAGCTGGTAGTTCAGCACGGTTTGCAGGTGGTTGGCGGCCGGTTTGGAGCGCAGCAATTTGTGTACCACCTTCGGCAGCTTGCCGCCGGTGAATGCCTCGTTCAGCACACGACCCTGCAATTCGCCCTTGGCCGGGATATCCAGTTGCAGGATATGCGCCAGGGTTTTGCCCACGTCAGCATTGCTCGAAGGCGCGGTGTCGACAAAACCGCTTTTGAAATCCGGTCCGATGGCCGCCATGAAGTTGTAGGTGTCGGCCCGGCTGAAGCTGCCGTGCATGCCCTGACCCTGCTGCAAGCCGGTATCGGCGATTTCAGCCGCGCACAGCGTTTCGGTCTTGCAGCCGATGGAGACGGATTTGAAATTCACCACCATGGCCGGTTTGGGGGTAATGGCCGAGCCTTTCAGATTGATGCTGCTCATCGGCAGGGTACCGGGGATGCTGCCCAGGTCGTCATTGACGAACACGCCGCTGACGTAGTCCTGCGCCAGCAGGGTTTTGACCACTTTCGGCGCCAGTTCGCGGGCGTTGTCCTGCTGCAGGTAAATCAGATCCGAGCCACCGCTGGCCGCCACCACCACGTCCGGTTTTTCCGGATTGGTGCCGAGCAGCCCACTGCCTTGCTTGCTGTGCTTGCCGGTCAGGTAGAACACCGGTTCGTTGTGCGAGTCCGGGTCAAACAGCGGTTTGTTCAAGCCATGTGCCAGGTCGATGGCGAGAAAACCCGGTGGCAGTTCGCCGGCAGGAACATCCTGGTAGCTTTGCTTGGCGGCAATGCTGGCCTTGCTCTGCTTGGATATGGTGGAGAAACCGTGGTCAGCGGTGATGAAAATGTTGGTGCTGTCTGCCAGGCCGAGTTGTTTCAGCGCGCTACGGATGGCGGCCAGGTTGTTGTCGGCGTTTTTGATGGCAGCACGGGAGGTCGGGCCGTTGATGCCGGGCACCAGTTTGTTCAGGCTGTCGCCCTGGTTATGCTGGGTACCGTCCGGGTCACGCGACCAGAATACCAACACGAACGGTTTGCCTTCTTCTTTCAGGCGCGGCAGGACCACCTTGGTGGTGGCGTCGCTGAAATATTGTTGCTGCCCGACGTTGGCTTCCAACGTGCCGGGTGTGGTGGCATTGCCGGATTTACCATTTTCGCCGCGGCTGGGGGTTTCGGTCGGCAGGCCGGCCTGTTGCAGCGCGTCCTGAATTTCGCTTTGCAGCGGGATGCCGCCTTTGTGGCCGGTATGATCGTCGATCACAATGGTGTGCTGGGTATTGCGCTGGGTCACTGACTGGATGCCGATCGGCCCCAGTTTGCCGATTGCAGCCGTGTTGTAGCCGGCTTTTGCGGCAGCGGCGATCAGGGCTTCTTCATCGAGAAAGTTGCCGCCGAAGTGCTCGTCGATATCGCCCAATACGCTGTCGTTTTCCAGAAACGGCGTCACCGAGTTATTGGCCGAGGGTACCGGAAAGCCGGTATAGACGGTGTTGGCGAAAACGCCGGTGTCGCCCAGATAATGACCTGTGGCAATGGCCGAGCTGTTGGGCATGGTCAGAGTGGGGTAGAGCGAATGACTGTTCTGGAACCACACGCCGGATTTGCTCACCTGCAGCATGGTCGGCGCCGTTTCGCTGTTCACAGCCATGGCGCGCAGCCCATCGGCCACGAACAGAATGACGTTGTGCGGCGCAGCGGCGGCCAAAGTCGGCGTGGCCAGGCCGGCAAACAGCAGGCTCACGAGCAGGGAGGACAGGCGTGTTTTCATTCAGCAGCTCCAAAGGCAAAGCGCAATTGTCGGCCCGCCAGGTTGCTGCAGAATGAATGCCCCGTTAAGTAGCTTTAATTTTTCCCTATTTCTGGCGATGCCAGGCCGAGAAACCGGCTGGCTGCGGGCAACCGTCGCAAAACTGCGCGTTCAAGCAGCAGCATGGCAATCAGCGACAGTCCGAGCAGCGGCAATAAGATACCCAGCGATACGATGAGCAGCACCATGGCGCCTGCCAGCTGCGGTGGGGTGGCGGCCGGCGCGCCCAGCGTGCCGGGGCGTCGCCGACGCCACCACATGACTGCGGCGCCGACAGAGACCAGCACCAGACCGGCCGCCGTGAGCACGCCGAGCAACTGATTGAGCCAGCCGAACAACTGGCCCTCGTGTGCGGCCACGCCGATACCGATGATGCGGTCGAGCAGGGGACGCTGGGAGAAGTCGGTACGTTTGAGCACGTCGCCGTTGGCCGGATCGAGCTGCAAGGTGGTGCGCAGCGGGCGGTTTTGCGCGTCGGAGCGGGCGGTCCATTGCGGCGAACGGTGCGACGGCGGGGCGAGCAATACCGGCTCCGCCAGATTGAGCGGCGCAACACGCGGCGCCAGGCGGTCGAGCGGGCTGTAATCGGCAAGGGCGGATGGCCGACTCTGCCCGTGATCATGCATGGCGGGTGTGTTGGCAGTACGCCGTTCGGCCAGTTCGGACGAGCGGCCAGTGGTCCAGTCTTGTTGCAGCGGGGCGGATAGGTTGATCTGTCTTACAGCCTTGAGCATGCCGCCCCAGGATTTGGCCCAGGGCAGACCGGACAGCAGCAGAAACAGGGCAAAGAAGGAAATCCAGAAGCCGGTCACGGCATGCAGGTCGCGCCAGAACAGCCGTTCGCCTCCCTGCAGGCGCGGGTAGAGGATACCGGCCAGACGCCGCTGGCGCGGCCACCACAGATACAGACCGGTCAGCAGCAGCACAATGGTCCACGAGGCGGCCAGTTCGACCAGCATGGAACCGCGGTCGCCCAGCAGCAGTTCGCCATGCAGGTGGAACAGCACCCGCATCAGCCGGCTGTCTTCGGCCACCGTAGCAAGTACCTGCAAATTGTCCGGTCGGACATAGACGCGATAGAGTCTGTCGCTCTGGCCGACCAGCACGCGCACGGCCGATTGGGGCGTGGCTGGCAGCTGGTAGGCGTTGAGCACGCTGCCGGGTACGGCGGCCAGCGCCGCCGCCACCTGCTGGCTGGGCTGGGTGCGCGCTCCGGTGAGCTGCAAATGGTCGAACGAGCGCTCCTGCCAGGCCTCGATTTGCGGTTTGAACAGATAGACGGCGCCGGTGATGGACAGCAGCAGCACAAAGGGAATGGCGAACAGACCGGCATAGAAATGCCAGCGCCATAGCATCCGGTAGCTGGCAAGCCCGCTTGAGCGTATCTCAGTAGTCATAGTTCAGGCTGACGAAATAGGTGCGCTGCGGCCAGGGGTGGTAGACATAGGCTTTCTGGTTGCCGATGTTGTCGATGCCGCCCGAGAGGCGCCATTGCCTGTCCAGCCGGTAGACGATCTTGGCGTCGGCGAGCAGATAATTACTGGCGCCGCCGTAGGTGTCCGGGTTGATGTCGGCGTTGCCGAGCACAACATGCTGCCGGCCGCTGTAGCGGAGGCCCAGCGAATAGGATAAATCACCAGAGGCGCGCCAGGTGGTCAGCAAGGTGGCGCGCCAGTCCGGCAGACGGGGTTGCCAGGTGCCCACGTAGGCCGGATTTTGCGTATCGGCCAGGATGATCGAGCGGGTGTAGGTGAGGCTGCCGCGTAGATCAAGGCCGTTGAGGCCGACATTTTGCAGCTCGAAGGCGGTTTCGACACCGTGTGTGCGGATCCGGTCGATGTTCTGGATGCTGGTGAGCGTCGGCGTGACCGTTGTATCGGTCTGCGAATACAGCGCATCGCGCTTGTTTTCCTGGAACAGGGAAACCCGCCACATGCCATGGTCGACGGCACGCTCATAGCTCAGCTCGGCGGAGACGACTTGCTGCGGCTTCAGATTGGGGTTGTTCTGCAGGTTGTTGGAGGTGCCGCGGATGGACTGGAACAGCTCGGTCACGGTGGGGAAACGATAGGCTTTGCCGAGAGAGGCGCGCACGAGGCTGGTGGGCGTGTTCTGCCAGGACAGCGACAATTTGGGCGAGAAGGTTGTGCGGCTGCGGTCGGCATAGCTTTGGGTGGCCGTGGCGCTGCTGTTGGAGCCGTCCAGCGCCTGCCAGTATTCGCTGCGGCCACCGTACACCAGTTTCCACTGCGGCGCCAGTTTCCAGGCGTCTTCCAGGTACAGCGCCTGGGTGCGGGTGGTGCCGTTGGAGGCGCCGGTTACAGATACTGGGCTGCCGGCCAGCCAGTCGGTCGTTGCATAGGCGGTGCTGCTCAGGTGGTACTGGTCGCGATGGTAGCCCAGGCTGACCCGGTGGCGGCGCGTGCCGTCCGGCCGCCAGATGCCGCGCAGATCCAGCGTGTTCCAGCCGGTGCCCTGCATGTCGGTCAGCTGGCCGGATGTGGGCGTGCCGTCAAGGCCGGAATTCGTGCCGCTGTTGTATGCTGTGCGCGAAATATCGCGATTGTAGTCGTAACGGCTGAATACCGCTTCCCAGTCCCAGCTGCCGCGCGTATCCGAGCGCAGGCTGAGTCCCTGCATCAGGTGTTCGCTTTCAGCGTGTCCGGGGCTCAGGCCGGCGACGGTGTACTTGTTGCCGTCAAGCGATACGGTGCCGTTGTAATAGGTGTTGCCGGCCGTATCGCGCAGGTAGCTGTCTACACGGGTATCGGAGGTGACCTGCCACAAGCCGAAAGTGTACGTTGCACGCAGGACGGGGGTGATGTCGTAAGCCAGTTTCAGGCGGGCGTTGTCCTGCACGCTGTGGTCGATGCTGTAGCCACCGAAAACGACGCGGCGGTTGCCGTTCTGGTCGGTGTCGTAATAGGCGCCGCTGACCACGGGGTTGCCGCCGCCGGCTGTGCCGCTTTGCGCGGCAGTGGAGAAGCTCATCGGCTGGCCCACCGTATCCAGATGGTCGGCACCGAGCCAGTAGGACCAGGGGCCGCTACGGCTGCCGATGGAGGCGCTGGTGTGGCTGCCGCCGTAGTTTTGCTGCGTGCCATAGAGCGAGAAGGGCTGCCGGATCAGCTGCACACCGGCATGCGCTTCGAATTTGTCCGGCAGCCGGGTCGTCAGCAGCAGCACGCCGCCTTCCGAGTTGCCCGGGTACAGCGCCGAGAAAGGGCCGTACAGCATGTCCGCCTGTTCAACGGACTCGGGCGACACCATGCCCCAGCGCGGCGGGTAGGCGTAGCTGTTGCCCAGCAGGTTGGACAGCTGCACGCCGTCGGCGTAGACCAGCGAGCCGGCACTGGAAAGCGTGCCGGTCGTGCGGGTGGAGAGAATGCCGTTGCGATCGCCGATATAGCGTTCGCGTACCACGATACTCGGCAGGTATTTCACTGTTTCCGCCGAGGTAACGGCGTTTACGCTGGTGCTGATCTGTTCGGCGGTGACGCTTTCGCTGGTGACGGATTGGTTGACCGGCTCGCTCGGCAGACTTTCGGCCTGCACGTTGATGGGCGCCAGTTCGATGATGTCATCGGCTGGCGCGGCGTGAGCCAGTGACAGCGGGGCAAGTGTGGCAAGCAGTGTGAGAGGCAGGCGGTTTTTGCTGTTCATGTAAGACGCTCGCTAACGAATTAGCGTCGCATCTTACCGCCAGGGAAATGCCGGCGGAATGTGACATATTGTCGCAGTAGCGAGACGGCAACAACATGTCACAGGGAAGATAGCGGGGCGGCGGAACGGGGCTCAGGCGCCGAATTCGATGCGTTCCTGCAAGGACTGAACAGCTTTCCTGGCGCAGACCTCATCCTTGTCGCCGCCCGGTGCGCCGCTGATGCCGATGGCGCCAATTCGCTGACCGTTGGCTTCAACCAGCACGCCGCCTTGCATCATGATCAGCCCGCCGATGTTGTCCAGTTCCATGCGCAGATCGGCGCGGTTTTTCACCACGCTGCCGGAATCCGCGCCGCCCATGATACTGAGATTGGCTTTGCGCTCGGCGATTTCCAGGGTAAAACGCGGCGCCAGATCGTCGCGCAGTTCGGCCCGCACGATGGCATTGCGATCCACCACCACGGCGCTCACCTGGTAGCCGTCGGCGCGGCAGGCCAGCACGGCGGCGTTGGCCAGGTCGCGCGCCAGTTCCATGCCGATATTGGTGTTGCTGATGGTGTCGGCGGCATGGGCGGCCGGTGCCAAGGCCAGCAAAGCGGAGATAAGGGAAAAGGCGGTGTGTTTGCGCAGCATGGTCCGGTATCCTTGGGATAGTTATACGGAATTAAAACGAATTAATTCTGGACTGCCGTCGACAAATTGTAAATGCGAAAACGCAGGCCGGGTTTGGCGGGCGCTAGCCGAAAAATCCCAGCTTTTGCGACAGCTCTTTAGCCGCTTTCTGCATCCATTCCACCCACTCATCCTTGCGCCGTTCGCGCGGGGCCGAAATGGACAGGCCGGCGACGGCTTTGCCGCTGCCATCACGCACCAGTACGCCAATGCAGCCCACGCCCAATTCGGCTTCTTCGTCGTCATAGGCGAAGCCCTGCTTCTTCGCCTGTTGCGCCGCGTTGAACAGGGCCAGCGGTTCGGTGATGGTGTTGGCGGTATAGGCCGGCAGGTGGGTGCGGCGGGCGTAGTCGAGGCAGGCCTCGGCCGTATCTTCGCCCAGCATCAGTTTGCCCACGGCGGTGACGTGCAGCGGGGCGCGGCTGCCGATGACCTGCTCCACCCGCATGAGGCGGTTGGAGGTGACGCGTTCGACGTAGATCACCTCGTCGTTTTCGCGCACGGTGAGATTGACCGTTTCGCCGGTGGCGTCGCGCAGGGCGGCCATGATAGGCAGGGCTTCCTGGCGCAGGTCGATTTCCTGTCCCGCCTGCGCCGCGTAGCGCAACAGACCGCTGCCGAGCTGATAGGCGCCGTTGGCGTCGCGTGCCACCCAGCCGTGCTGCTGCAGCGAGGCGAGAATGCGAAACGCGGTGGAACTGTGCAGCCCGGTATCGGCCGCCAGCACTTTCAGGCTGGCATGGCCGTGCTGCGCCAGGCTTTCCAGCAGGGTGACCATGCGGTCGATAACTTGGATGGAGGTTTCTGTGCTCATGGTATTAACGTCGCTCTGTCATAGCCTGGGTCTGAATTTGTCTCGTTGTTCAGCGTTTCTTGGCCGGGGGCGCCCGGCAGCGCGGTACTTTCTTTTGCTTCGCCAAAAGAAAGTACCCAAAGAAAAGGCGACCCTGAATTTGTCGACTTCCCCTCGTGGCTGAATTTCTGGCGGGTGGCGAGTAAACTCGCCCTGGCGGGGCACGAACAGTACTCGCCGCAAGCCCCCGCCAGAAATCCAGCCGCTCGGCGACAAATAAAAGGGGACCCAAAAGACAAACCCCTGGTTCAGTCGCTACGTTTGCTGAATGTCCTGACTACCATGCTACATCATTTCGTATTGTGAAATCAATTCTGTATTGCGAAATACCAAGTAATTTGGTAAGGTATTTCCATCGCGCTAAATTTAGGCGCAACACACTCACACTATTCAGGAGCAGCATCATGAACGCACCCGCATTCTGTCAGGGCATTCAGCATTACGGCGAGAAGTGGCCGGATTTCGACACCAAGGCAGCCAAGGCGCTTATCGCCGAAGGCCAGAGCGCCATCGCCGAAGTCAGCGACGAAGCCGCCTACCAGACCCTGCTGGGTGCGGACGCACTGCGTTACCTGACGCTGCAGGTGACCGGCTCCAAAGGCTCCGGCCACCCGGGCGGTTTTGCCTCCAGCGCCGAGGCGCACGCCTCCCTGATCATGCTGGGCCACACCAATATCGTGACCGAGGTGGGCCACCATGCGCCGGGCTTCTACTCTTCCATGTTCCTCGATTCCTCGCTGGAAGAAATGGGCATCAACACCATGGACGACATGATGAAGCGTTTCCGTGAGAAGCACGGTCTGCTGGGTCACCTGTCCGGCGCCATTCCCGGTCTGCTGGCTCCGGCCGGTCCGCTGGGTCAGGGCCAGCACTTCGCCATGGCCGGCGCGCTGCTGCATCCGGGCAAACTGTTCCCGGTAACCATCGGCGACGGCGGCATGGGCGAGCCGTACGTGCTGAACAGCATGATGCACTTCAATACCGCCTACCCGAGCATCACCAACTTCCTGCCGGTACTGGTATGGAACGGTTACTCGCAGGAACACCACTCCATGGTGTCGCGCATGAGCAATGACGAGATGATCGCCTACTGGAAAGGCCACGGCTTCAAGGAAGTGGTGCTGGTAGACGCCAAGGAATTCGACGACAGCAAGCAGAGCGGTGCTTATGTCGACAGTACCCACTTCTCGCACGGCCAGCGCCTGGCGTTTGCCAAGGCCGTACTGCAGGGTGTGGACAAGGCGGCGCGTTCCGCACTGGGCGGCACGCTGACGGCATTCATCATCAAGCAGCTGAAGGGTTCCGGCGTACACACCGTGGGCGCTAAGTCGCACAACCTGTACCCGAAGGACACGCTCGACCAGCCGCACATCATCGAAGGCCTGAAGCGCCGCGCCCTGCCGCCCGAAGCCTGGCAGATCGTTCGCGACAACTTCTCGCGCGCCGGTGGCGGCCCCGCTGTGAAGACCGCGGTAACCGAGACCGAACTGGATATTGTGGCCATGCCGAAACTGGCGATGGAAGAGTTCAAGCCGACCGACAAGGCGGTACCGGCCACCGCCATGGGTGCGCTGGTTGCGCAGATGGGCAAGGCCGATGCGCGTTTCGTGGTGACCAATGCTGACGGTAATGAAGCTTCGGCCATGAAGAACATCAACGATGCGCTGAAAATCCGTCACCCAACCGTGGATCCGCTGTACAACCAGGAACCCAACGGTCAGGTATACGAGCCGCTGAACGAAGACGCCTGTGCGGGTCTGGCGGCGGGTCTGGCGCTGTTCGGCTCCCGTTCGCTGTGGCTGTCGTACGAATCGTTCGCCATCAACGGCTGGCCGATCATCCAGACGGTGACCCAGGCCATGGCCGAACTGCGCCGCAAGACACCGTCCATCGTGTGCATGTTCACGGCCGGGGCGCTGGAGCAGGGCCGTAACGGCTGGACCCACCAGCGCCCGGAAATCGAGAACTTCTTTGCCGCCATGATGCGTAACGGCAACGTGTTCCCGTTGTTCCCATGCGATGCGAACTCGATCCAGACCGTGTATGAGTACGCCACCAGCAGCGTGAACAAGGGCATGGTCATCATCGCCTCCAAGAGCCCGTTGCCGGTATACATGAGCCTGGCTGAATCGAAGCAGGCGGTTGAGAGGGGGGCGGCGACGATTTACCAGAGCGCCGGCGGTGATAAAGGCACGGTGGTGTTCGCCGCCACCGGCGACATGGTGCTGCTGCCGGTATTTGCCGCCAAGGACAAGCTGGAAGCTGAGGGCTATTCGGTACGCATCGTTGCCGTAGTGAACCCGCGTGCGTTGTATCGCCCGACCGACGTGGCCTGGGATACCGTATCGCAGCCGGACAATGCGTTCATGGACGACGACCATTTCAATGCGCTGTTCGACGGCGATGCGCTGATCGCGGTGAGCGGCGGTCCGAGCGCTTCGCTGGAGCCGGTTCTGTTGCGCACCCGCGCGCCGAAACGTGATACTTTCTGCTGGAAACGCGGCGAAACCACCGCTTCGGCCGACGAGATCATGGAATTCAACGGTATCACCGCCGATGCCATGACCGCACGTGCCAAAGCGCTGCTGAAGTAAATTTCCGCTCGGGGGCTGCCTGCCCGCAGGTGGCCTCCTGATCGGGTTATAGGCAAGAAACGGAAAAGGCCATGAGCCAGCAAACCAAGATTATTGTGTTGGACGACGACCCGACCGGGTCGCAGACGGTACACGGCTGCCTGCTGCTGACCCGCTGGGATGTGCCGACCCTGGTCGGTGCCCTGCAGGACGCGTCGCCGCTGTTTTTCGTGCTGACCAATACCCGCGGCATGTCGGCCGCGCGTGCCGAGGCGGTCACCCGCGAGGTGTGCGCCAACGTGCGTGTGGCACTGGATCTGGAGAAAGCCGCTGGCCGCTCGATCAATCCGATTCTGGTGAGCCGTTCGGATTCCACCCTGCGCGGTCACTATCCGGTGGAAACCGATGTGATCGCCGAGGAACTCGGGCCGTTCGACGCGCATTTTCTGGTGCCGGCATTTTTTGAGGGCGGCCGGGTAACGCGCGGCAGCATCCATTATCTGATGGTCAACGGCGAGCCGGTGCCGGTGCATGAAACCGAATTCGCCCGCGATTCGGTGTTCGGCTACCGTCACAGCCATCTGCCCGACTACGTGGCGGAAAAAACCCGCGGCCGCATTGCCGCCGAACAGGTGGAACGCTTCACCCTGACAGACGTGCGCGGCGATATTTCCGCCCGTCTGCTGGCGCTGAAAGACAATGTGTGCGGCGTGGTGGATGCCGAGCAGCAGTCCGACCTGGACCGTTTTGCCGCGCAGATTCAGACCGCGGCCGCCACCGGCAAGCGTTTTCTGTTCCGCAGCGCGGCCAGCTTGCTGACTTCGCTGGCGCAACTCGGTCCGCAGCCGGTGGCGCCGGAGCAGATGGCTGCCTACGTGCGCGGCGGGCGTGCCGGCGCGGTTATTGTCGGTTCGCACGTGAAGAAAACCACTGCGCAGTTGGCGGAGTTGCTTAAACAGCCGGGCGTAGTTGGGCTGGAAGTCGATGTCGAACGCATCGGCCCCGCTCGCGACGCCCTGCTGGAGGAAGTCCGTCTGGCGGCCGAGGCGGTTCATGCACGCAACGAGACGCCGGCGGTGTATACCACCCGGGTGGAGAAAACCTTTGCCGACCAGGCCACTCGCCTGGCCTTCGGCGAACAGGTGTCGGCATTTCTGATGGACGTGGTGAGCAACCTGCCGGTGAGCATCGGTTTTCTTATCAGCAAGGGCGGCATTACCTCCAACGACGTGCTGAGCGACGGTCTGGCACTGCGCACTTCGCGTGTGGTGGGGCAGATCCTTGCCGGGTGCTCGGTGGTGCGCTGTCCGGATTACCACCCGCGCTATCCCGACCTGCCGGTGGTGATCTTCCCCGGCAACGTGGGTGACGAGCACGCGCTGGCCACCGTATACAACCGACTGCGCGGGAACGCCGGCTGATGTCGCAACACGGCTGCGAGCACGATCACGTTCCTGTTATCGGCAAAGCCGAGTTGGTGGCACAGTTGCTGCAGCTGTTGCCGGCTGACTGCGTGCTGTTTGAAGAGGAAGACCTGCGTCCATACGAATGCGACGGCTTGTCCGCCTACCGGCAACTGCCCTGGGTGACTGTGCTGCCGCAGTCGGTGGGGCAGGTGCAGGCCGTCATGCGGCTGTGTCATCAGCACCGGCTGCCAGTGGTGGCGCGCGGTGCCGGTACCGGCCTGTCCGGCGGCGCGCTGCCGCATCCCAATGGCGTGCTGCTGAGCCTCGCAAAACTGAAATCCATTCTGGCTATCGACACGCTGGCACGCACCGCACGGGTGCAGCCGGGCGTGCGCAACCTGGCTATTTCCCAGGCGGCGTCTCAATATGGTTTGTATTACGCGCCCGATCCCTCGTCGCAAATCGCCTGCACCATCGGCGGCAATGTGGCGGAAAACTCCGGCGGCGTGCATTGCCTGAAATACGGCCTGACGGTGCACAACATCCTGCAGATCAAGCTGGTGACCATCGAGGGCGACCTGCTGGTGGTCGGCAGCGAAGCACTGGACAGCGCCGGCTACGATCTGCTGGCGCTGATGACCGGTTCGGAAGGCATGCTGGGCGTGATTGTGGAAGTGACCGTGCGGCTTCTGCCGGTGCCGGAAAAAGCCAAGGTCATGCTGGCGGCGTTCGACGACGTGGAAAAAGCCGGTGCCGCGGTGGGGGCGATCATCGCGGCCGGTGTCATCCCGGGCGGGCTGGAAATGATGGACAAGCTGTCCATCGGCGCGGCGGAAGATTTCGCCCATGCCGGCTACCCGCGCGACGCCGAAGCCATTTTGCTGTGCGAGCTGGATGGAACGTGCGAAGAAGTGGCCGAGCAGGTGGAGCAGGTGCAGGCCATTCTTAAAGACATCGGTGCCACCGAAGTGCGGCTGGCGCGCGACGAGCAGGAACGGGCGTTGTTGTGGAAAGGGCGCAAGTCGGCCTTCCCCGCCGTGGGTCGCCTGTCGCCCGACTACTATTGCATGGACGGGACGATACCGCGCCGTCACCTTCCTTTTGTCTTGCGCCGCATCGGCGAATTGTCGCAGCAATACGGTCTGGCGGTGGCCAACGTGTTCCACGCCGGCGATGGCAATTTGCACCCGTTGATTCTGTACGATGCAAACAAACCGGGCGAGCTGGCGAATGCCGAAGAATTCGGCAGCAAGATTCTCGAGCTGTGCGTCGAGGTGGGCGGCAGCATCACCGGCGAGCACGGTGTGGGTATGGAAAAGATCAATCAGATGTGTGTGCAGTACGACAGTGCCGAGCTGACCCAGTTTCACGCCATCAAGCATGCCTTCGACCCGCAGGGCCTGCTCAATCCGGGCAAGGCCGTGCCGACCTTGCACCGCTGCGCCGAATTCGGCGCCATGCATGTGCACGACGGCAAGCTGCCGTTTCCCGAGCTGGAGCGGTTCTGATGCCGGCAAACGATCTCACTGCTTCCCTGCAACAACAGGTACAGGCGGCTTATGCCGGCAAAACCCCGCTGAAAATCGTCGGCGGCAACAGCAAGGCGTTTTACGGCCGGCAAACCACAGGCGCTGAGTTAACTGTGCTGGATGTGTCCGGCCACAGCGGCATTAACAGCTACGAACCGACCGAACTGGTGTTGACGGCACGGGCCGGTACGCCGCTGGCAGAAATTGAAGCGGCGCTGGCGGAAAAAGGCCAGCTGCTGCCGTTCGAGCCGCCCCACTGGGGACCGAATGCCACACTGGGCGGTACCATCGCCTGCAATCTGTCCGGCCCGCGTCGCCCGTATGCCGGTTCGGCGCGCGATTTCGTGCTGGGCTGCCATGTGATCAACGGCAAGGGTGAGCTGCTGCATTTTGGCGGCGAAGTGATGAAAAACGTGGCCGGTTATGATGCCGCCCGCCTCATGGCGGGCGCACTGGGCACCCTGGGTGTGCTGCTGGACGTCAGCCTGAAAGTGCTGCCCGTGCCGCAGGACAAGCTCACCCTGGTGCAGCCGGCCACCTTGCCTGCTGCACTGGAACAGATGAATAAACTGGCTGGCCAACCGGTACCGCTGTCGGCTTCCGCCTGGGTGGACGGTTACCTGTATCTGCGCTTTGCCGGTGCAAAGAGCGCTGTAGCGGCCGTCAAACAGCGCGTGGCGGGCGATGTGCTGGTGGACGCGGCCACGTTCTGGCGCAGCCTGCGCGAACTGCAGCTGCCTTTCTTCGCCGAAGCCGCTTCTTTGTGGCGCATCGCCCTGCCGCAAACGGCCGATCAGCCGAAACTGCCGGGCGACTGGCTGCTGGAGTGGGGCGGGGCGCAACGCTGGCTGAAAACCGCTGCGTCGATCGAGCAGGTACGTGCCGCCGTGGCCGCACTCGGTGGTCACGCTACCCTGCTGCATGGTGGTAGCGGCTCGGATGCTTTCCAGCCTTTGCCCGCCGGCCTCTGGCAGGCGCACCAACGGCTGAAGCAGGCCTTCGATCCGGCCGGTATTCTCAACCCCGGCCGCATGTACGAAGGCTTATAAGATGCAAACGTCCCTGAGCGATGCATTCAAGAACACCGCTGCCGGTCAGGAAGCCGATGCCATTCTGCGTTCCTGCGTGCATTGCGGTTTCTGTACCGCCACCTGTCCGACCTATCAGATCAAGGGCGACGAGCTGGACAGCCCGCGCGGACGCATTTATCTGATCAAGCAGGTGCTGGAAGGGCAGCCGGCGACGGAAAAAACCCAGACCCATCTGGATCGCTGCCTCACCTGCCGTTCGTGCGAATCGACCTGCCCGTCGGGCGTGCAGTACGGCCACCTGGTCGACATCGGCCGTGCCGTGGTGGAACAGCAGGTTGGCCGTTCATTTAAAGAAAACCTACTACGTCGCGCCTTGCGCACCGTCATTCCTTATCGTAACCGCTTTGCGTCTTTGCTCAAGCTGGGGCGCCTCGCTGCACCCCTGTTGCCTGCCGCGTTGCGCGCCAAACTACCGCAGCCGCAGCAGGCCGGCGCCTGGCCTGTTACACGTCATGTCCGCACCATGCTGGCGCTGCAGGGTTGCGTGCAGCCGTCCGCCACACCGCTGACCAATGCCGCCGCGGCGCGCGTGCTGGACAGGCTCGGCATTACCCTGCTGGAAATCGGCGAAACGGGCTGCTGCGGTGCGCTAAGTCAGCACATGAGTGCGGCAGAGGAAGCGAAACATTTCGCCCGCCGCAATATCGACGCCTGGTGGCCGCATATCAAGGCGGGGGCGGAAGCCATTGTGGTGACGGCCAGCGGCTGCGGCGTGACGGTAAAAGACTACGGCCACTTGTTGCACGAAGATGCTGCCTATGCGGCAAAGGCCGCGCGGGTATCGGCGCTGAGCCGCGATCTGGTGGAAATCCTGCTGCAGGAGGATCTGTCGCGCCTGCAGCCGGCCAAGGCCGGCCCCATTGCCGTGCATGCTCCTTGTACACTGCAGCACGGCCAGAAGTTGCCCAATGCGGTGGAGGCATTATTACAACGCACCGGGTTTACGCTTACCGGCGTGCCGGATGCCCATCTTTGTTGCGGTTCGGCCGGCACCTATTCGATTCTGCAGCCGGAGCTGTCGCAACAACTGCTGCATAACAAACTGGCGGCGCTTAACAGCGGCCAGCCCGAACAGATTGTCACCGCCAATGTCGGCTGCCAGATGCACCTGGCCAGCGGATCCGGCATTCCCGTACGCCACTGGATCGAATTGTTCGACCTCCGCTAACCGCACCGAGTTGGCGCGGTAATATCACCCTTCGCTCATATTGGTGCGGCAGTGTGTGCTTGCGCACACAATTGGCCCTCCGACATCAAACTGCAATCCACCTTCAATAATATCGTTTGGCTATAGTAGGCTGATACTGCTGCGCCATGGTCATTTAATTATGCTTTTAAATTATTGATTTATAATGACTAATTATTTTATGCTTGCATGTTCCCATTCGGTTTGCGCGTGCAGCGCAGCAATCATGGCACGGACCATGCTTTATACCAATTTGAAATTTGCAATGTCTTGAATTTGTCAGTGCGACGTTTCTGTACATTCCAGACAAGGCAGTTTTGCATTGAACCTCCTCAGTGTGTGTTTTCGGGCGACTTCGGTCGCCCCTTTTTTTGACTGATCAAGAATGAAAATACGCACTTCATTGGTGCGAAAATAGGGTTTTTCTTAACGCACTGTAATGCCGCTGTGCTACATAATTATTGATAATCATATTGTTGTGTGTTTGGCATAAACAATGCTTTAAGCTTATTCAGAGAGGCGCCGATGGGTGCCTTAGGTCGGCTAGGGTTCCGGTTTCGCACAGAAACGACTGGTCCGAGAGCTGGCCGGTTCCGCTGATGCAGGCGGGGCTCCACGGAGGGACAAAAGCCCGGGAGATTGCTGAACGGCCTCTCTCGTTTCCGGACGGTAGCCTTGCTGCATATCCTATTGCCTGCATGTTCGCCTGCCTGTTCGGAAGCCAGATAGAAACTGGATGATTCAACAGATCAGGATGACAAACCATGCGACGAAAAAGTCCCCAACGCTCTGCCCGGCCAGGCATATGGTCAATCCGCGGGCCGATGAGCCGGCGCC
Source organism: Pseudomonadota bacterium (assembly GCA_021851875.1). GTDB lineage: Bacteria > Pseudomonadota > Gammaproteobacteria > Burkholderiales > JAJZQI01 > JAJZQI01. The sequence continues at coordinate 41,507 of JAJZQI010000007.1, forward strand.
AGTATTGGGGTTTTGCCCTGGTCGGTTTGCTGCTGCCGCTGCTCGGCTGGTGGCTGCTGTCTCATATGGGAACCGATGACAGTGTGTTCATGCCCAGCCCGCTGGATGTGTTTCGCCGGCTGATCCAGTGGTATCAGGAAGACGATCTGCTGGCCGATATGTGGATCAGTATTTACCGTGTGACAGCGGGTTTCTTGTTGTCGGCACTGATCGCGCTGCCGCTGGGCTTGCTGATCGGCACCTTCCGTCCGGTGCAGGCCATGCTGGAGCCGCTGACCGATTTCATCCGCTACATGCCGGCCGTGGCTTTCATTCCGCTGGTGATGCTGTGGATAGGCATCGACGAGTCGTCCAAGATCGCCATCATCTGGATCGGCACCTTTTTTCAGATGGTGCTGATGATGGCCGAAGACGTGCGTCGTGTGCCGTTGGCGCAGATCGAGGCGGCTCAGACCATGGGTGCGACCCGTAGCGAGATCATCCAGCGGGTGATTTTCCAGTCGGCCAAGCCGGCGCTGCTGGATACCCTGCGCGTCACCATGGGTTGGGCCTGGACCTATCTGGTGGTGGCCGAGTTGGTGGCGGCTAATTCCGGGCTGGGTTACTCCATTCTGAAAGCCCAGCGTTTCCTGCAAACCGACAAGATTTTCGTCGGCATCATCCTCATCGGCCTGATCGGGCTGGTGATGGATCAGCTGTTCCGTTTCGCCCACCGCAAAGCCTTTCCCTGGCTTTACCTGAGGAAGTGATCATGACCACAAAAATCGAAATCAAACAGGTCGGCAAGGTATTCGGCGAAGGCAAGCAAGCTGTCGAGGCGCTCAAGGACATCAATCTGACCATAGCCGACAACGAATTTGTCACCTTCGTCGGCGCCTCCGGCTGCGGTAAATCCACTCTGCTGCGCATTATCGGCGGCTTGGAATACCACACGGCGGGTGAAGTGCTGGCTTCCGGCGAGCCGGTGTATGGTCCGGGTGCCGATCGTGCCATGGTGTTCCAGCACTACAGCTTGTATCCCTGGCTGAAAGTGATGGAAAACATCAAATTCAGCCGGCAGCTGAAACATGGCAGGGAGGAACTCACCTCCAGCGAGGTGGAGAAGGCATCCGGCCGGGCTGATGCGCTGCTGGCGCTGATGGGCTTGCAGGCAGCGGCCAATGCCTATCCCAATCAGCTGTCGGGCGGCATGCAGCAGCGTGTGGCGATTGCCCGTGCGCTGATGGGGCGGCCGGAGATTCTGCTGATGGACGAGCCGTTCGGCGCATTGGATGCGCAAACCCGTGAAGTGATGCACGACCTGATTCTGCACGTGCACAAGCTGGAAAAAGCCACCATCGTGTTTGTAACCCACGATGTGGAAGAAGCCATTTACCTCGGTCAGCGCGTGGTGTTGATGGCGCCGCGCCCCGGGCGTATCGACACCATTTACGATGTACCGTTGCCGGCCCAGCGCGATCAGGACATGAAGCATTCGCCGGAATTCCTGGCGCTGAAAAAGGAAATCCTGGCACGCATTCGCGATACATCCGGCATGCGCACCGACCAGAGCATGCTGGAACAACTGAATATGGAACAGGCCTGAGCCTGACAAGAAGACGGAGAGTTAAATCATGAGCGAAAGCCCTTTCAATATCGACCCCCACCTGGTTTTGTGGGAAGAGGACGTGCCGGCAGGCACGCACTGGAGTGGCATCATCCGCCGCGGTACCACCCTGCGTCTGATCGACCTGGACGGCGGGGCCAACATTTCCACGGTGTTCTACAACGCCGATGAAAAGCTGGAACGCTACAACATGCCGGATACCCTGAAGGCCCAGCACATCGCCTACCTGACCGTCGGCCGGGTGCTTTATTCCGACATGGGGCGGGTGTTGTGTTCCGTGACGGCCGATACTTGCGGCTGGCACGACACCCTCAGCGGCATGACCGATGCAGCGCAGATTCGCGCGAAATACGGCGATGCCCCGTACCAGGCCCAGCACAACGCCATGTACCGCAACGCCAGGGACAGTCTGCTGATCGAGGTGGGTAAATACGGCCTGGGCAAGCGCGATCTGATGGCCAATGCTAATTTCTTCAGCAAGGTGATGGTGGAAGACGACGGCAGCATGCGTTATGTGGCGGGCAACTCCAAGGCCGGCGACTACATCGACCTGCGTTGCGACATGAACGTGCTGGTGGCGCTGTCGAGCAACCCGCATCCGCTTGATGCCAATCCGCAATACACCCCGAAGCCGCTCAAACTGATCGCCTGGCATTCCGGCACCGCCGGTCCCGACGACCAGTGCCGCAATGCCTGCGCCGAAAACCAGCGCGGCTTTGCCAATACCGAACGTCTGTTTCGCTAGGATGCAGGGCGTGTTAACACTTACTTCACGCCTGCGTTGCATCAAAGAGGCGACAGATGCAAGGCGTACTGAATATATCGGGCGCAGGGAAGGGTTATTCCCTGCACCAGCCAGGCAACGCGGCAGCTGCGCCTCTTTGATGCAACCCTACGGGACGGGGGTGAATTGGGCACCCCCCTTTGTCGCAAGCCGCTTGCAGTGGCCTGCAATGCAGCGCGTCTTGCTTCGCGGGCGGTATCCCAATTGACCCCCGTCGCAGACGCGAAATAAGTGTTAACACGCCCCAGGAGTAAAAAATGATCGTCGAAAGCAAACTCAATCCGCAAAATGCCGTGTATGACTATGTGTTGCCGGCCGGCGAAGCCTGGTTGCATGAAGTGAAAAAGGGCCAAATCTTCCGCATTCTCGATCTGGAAGGAAACCAGGCGGTCGACACCCTGTTCTACAGCACGCAGGATCCGGAAGAACGCTACAGCGCGGTAGACACCATCCGCGCGCAGGGCAATATCTATCTCACCGCCGGCACCAAACTGCTGTCGACTGAAGGCAATGTGCTGGTGACCATCGTGGCCGATACCTGCGGTCGCCACGACACCCTGGGCGGTGCCTGCGCGGCGGAGAGCAATACCGTGCGCTACGCATTGAACAAGCGCCACATGCACAGCTGCCGTGACAGCTTTTTGCATGCGCTCGGCCACTGCGGCTGCGACATGACCAAGCGCGACATCACCCACAACGTTAACTTCTTCATGAACGTGCCGGTGACCCCAAACGGTGAACTGACTTTTGCCGACGGGATTTCCGCGCCGGGCAAATATGTGGAAATGAAAGCGGAAATGGATGTCACCGTGTTGATTTCCAATTGCCCGCAGCTCAACAACCCTTGCAATGCCTACAACCCGACGCCGGTACGCTTGTCGGTGTGGAACAGCAACTGAGAAAACCATAACGAACACCTGCTGCGGGACGGCCCCGGCAGTACAGACAGGCGGGACGACCCGCGGGACACACACTATGTTTGAGAAAATTCTGATTGCAAACCGCGGCGCGATTGCCTGCCGGGTGATCAAAACCGCACGCAAACTCGGCATCAAGACCGTTGCCGTGTATTCCGAAGCCGATGTGCATTCGCGGCATGTGGCGCTGGCGGACGAAGCCTGCTGCATCGGGCCGGCGCCGGCGGCCGAGTCCTACCTCAAGGCCGAGGTGATTCTGGAGGTGGCGTTAAAGCACGGCGTGCAGGCCATTCATCCGGGTTACGGCTTTCTGTCGGAAAACGCCGGTTTTGCCGAGCAGTGCGCCGCCAACGGTATAGCATTTGTCGGCCCGCAGCCGGATCAGATGCGCGCTTTCGGCCTCAAACATACCGCCCGCGAACTGGCGGAGCAGAATGCCGTGCCGTTGCTGCCCGGCTCCGGCCTGCTGAGCGATGTCGGCCATGCCCAGGCCGAGGCTGCCCGCATCGGCTTTCCGGTGATGCTGAAAAGCACTGCCGGTGGCGGCGGCATCGGCATGCGTTTGTGCTGGAGCAGCGACGAACTGCAGGAGGCCTTCCAGTCGGTGGAACGGCTGGCGCGCGCCAACTTCAAGGATGCCGGCATCTTCCTGGAAAAATACGTCGAGCATGCCCGCCACATTGAGGTGCAGATTTTCGGCGATTCCAGGGGCCACGTAGTGGCGCTGGGCGAGCGCGACTGCTCGGTACAGCGCCGCAACCAGAAGGTAATCGAGGAAACCCCGGCCCCCGGTCTGACCGACGAGCAGCGCGAGCGTCTGCTGGCAACTGCAGTCAAACTGGGGCAGGCGGTCGGCTATCGCAATGCCGGTACGGTCGAGTTCGTTTACGATACCCGGACCGGCGAATTCTACTTTCTGGAAGTGAATACCCGCTTGCAGGTGGAACACGGTGTGACCGAGGAGGTGACCGGTGTCGATCTGGTGGAGTGGATGTTCAGGGAAGCCGCCGGCGAACTGGATTTGTCCGGCTGGCAGGCTGAACCGAAAGGCGCGTCCATCCAGGTGCGCCTGTACGCGGAAGACCCCGGCAAGAATTTCCAGCCCTCTGCCGGTACGCTGACCGAAGTGCAGTTCAACCCGGCCTGCCGGGTGGAAACCTGGGTGGAACGCGGCAGCGACATCCCGCCGTATTACGACCCGCTGGTGGCCAAGCTGATTGTTTACGGCAAGGATCGTTCTGAGGCACTGAAAAACATGCTGGCGACACTGGACAATACCCGCGTGGCCGGCATCGAAACCAACCTCGATTACCTGCGCCAGGTGATTGCCGACAGCGTATTCCGCGAAGGCCGTCAGACCACTCGATATCTGAATAGCTTCCACTTTCACCCCGCCACCATCGAGGTGCTGGAGCCGGGCGTGCAAAGCAGCGTGCAGGACTGGCCGGGCCGCACGGGCTTCTGGGACGTCGGCGTGCCGCCGTCCGGCCCGATGGATCACCTGGCTTTCCGTACCGCCAACAAGCTGGCGGGTAATGCCGAAGGCGTGGCCGGGCTGGAGCTGACCGTGGCCGGGCCGAGTTTGCGCTTTAACGTCGACTCGGTGATCGCGCTGGCAGGCGCCGACATGGGGGCGGAACTGGACGGCGTGCCGTTGGCCAACTGGACGGCGCATGTGGTCAAAGCGGGCGCCATGCTGCGTATGGGCGCCATCAAGGGCGCCGGCTGCCGGGCTTATCTGGCGGTGCAGGGCGGTTTTGCCGTGCCCGATTACCTGGGCAGTAAATCCACCTTTACCCTCGGTCAGTTCGGCGGTCATGCCGGCCGCACCCTGCGCACCGGCGACGTGCTGCATATCAGCGAACACAGCGATACCGGCCGTATGGCTCAGCTGGCGGCAGCCAATATGCCGGTCTACCGCCGCAACTGGGAAATCGGCGTGCTGTACGGCCCGCACGGCGCGCCGGATTTCTTCACTCCGGCCGACATCGACATGTTCTTCTCCACCGACTGGGAAGTGCACTACAACTCCAGCCGCACCGGGGTGCGCCTGATCGGCCCGAAACCGGAGTGGGCGCGTACTGACGGCGGGGAGGCCGGTCTGCACCCGTCCAACATCCATGACAACGCTTATGCCATCGGCGCAGTGGACTTCACCGGCGACATGCCGGTGATTCTGGGGCCGGACGGTCCCAGCCTGGGCGGTTTCGTCTGCCCGGCCACCATCGTGCAGGCCGAACTGTGGAAAATGGGCCAGCTGCGCCCCGGCGACACCGTGCGCTTCAAGCGGCTGAGTCAAAATGATGCGGTGAAGATGGAGCAGGCGCAGAACAGCGCCGTGACAAGTCTGGCTGCCGCCGTTTCGCCCGCTTTGCCGCAGACCGTTACTGATCTGGCCGAGCCCGTGTTGCTGAGCCAGCCGGGCGAGGGCGACAAGGTGGCGGTGGTGTACCGTCGTGCCGGCGACAAATACCTGCTGGTGGAATACGGCCCATTGGTGCTGGATCTGAACCTGCGTTTCCGCGTGCATGCCCTGATGACCTGGCTGCAGCAGCAAAATACGACCGGCATTTTTGATCTGACACCGGGCATCCGCTCCCTGCAGGTGCATTACGACTCCCAGCAATTACCTTTGGATACCCTGCTGGCGCTGCTGCAGCAAGGGGAAAGCGAGCTGCCCGCCATCGAAGACATGCAGGTGCCCACCCGTATCGTGCATCTGCCGCTGTCGTGGGACGATGCCGCCACCCGTCTGGCGATCGAAAAGTACATGCAATCGGTGCGCAAGGACGCGCCGTGGTGCCCGAGCAATATCGAGTTCATCCGCCGCATCAACGGGCTGGACGACATCGAGGCGGTGAAGAAGATCGTTTTCGATGCCAGCTATCTGGTGATGGGTCTGGGCGACGTGTACCTGGGCGCGCCGGTGGCCACCCCGGTTGATCCGAGACATAGATTGGTCACCACCAAATACAACCCGGCCCGCACCTGGACGCCGGAAAACGCCGTGGGCATCGGCGGCGCCTACATGTGCGTGTACGGCATGGAAGGCCCTGGCGGCTACCAGTTTGTCGGTCGTACCCTGCAAATGTGGAACCGTTGGCGCCAGACGGCCGACTTTGTTGATGGTAAGCCATGGCTGCTGCGCTTCTTCGACCAGATCCGCTTTTACCCGGTGTCTGAGGCCGAACTGCTGAAAATCCGCGAGGACTTCCCGCTCGGGCGCTTTAAGTTGAAAGTCGAAGAAGCGATGTTCAGCTTGAAGGACTACAACTCCTTCCTGCGCGACAACGCCGAATCCATCGGCGCATTCAAGACCACCCAGCAGGCTTCGTTCGATGCCGAGCGCGAGCGCTGGATCGCCAGTGGCCAGGCGGATTACGCCAGCGACGCCGGTGTGGCGGCCGCCGGGCCGGACAGCGAGCTGGATCTGCCGCCCAACGGACGGGCGTTGGCCACCCATGTGGCCGGTAACGTATGGAAGATCGAGGTGGAAGAGGGCGCCCAGGTCAAAGCCGGCGATCCCCTGATCATCGTCGAGTCGATGAAAATGGAAATTCCCGTTACCGCGCCTTGCGACGGTGTTGTTTATAAATTGTTCTGTCGCGAGGGCGGGCAGGTGAGTGCCGGGCAGGATCTGCTGGTGCTGGTGGAGGAAGGAGACTGATATGCTGGATATGACCATAGCCGGCTTGCGCCAGCGTTATCTCGCCGGCGAATTGACCCCGCTGGGCCTGATCGAACAACTGCTGCCGCGTCTGCAAGCAGAAGACAGCCACCGCATCTGGATTCACCGGCTGGATGCGGATGCCTTGCGCGCCTATGCCAAGGCGCTGGAGGGTAAAAAACCGGAAGAATTGCCGCTGTACGGCATTCCCTTCGCCATCAAGGACAATATCGATCTGGCCGGGGTGCCCACCACGGCCGCCTGCCCCGAGTTTGCCTATACTCCCGCCGAATCGGCCCACGTGGTACAAAAGCTGATCGAAGCCGGTGCCATTCCGCTGGGCAAGACCAATCTGGATCAGTTCGCTACCGGTCTCAATGGCACCCGCTCGCCTTACGGTGCCTGCCGCAACAGCTTCAATCCGGACTATATCTCCGGCGGTTCCAGTTCCGGCTCTTCCGTGTCCGTGGCACTGGGGCTGGCCAGTTTCAGCCTGGGCACGGACACTGCCGGTTCCGGCCGCGTGCCGGCCTCGTTCAATAATCTGGTCGGCCACAAACCGACCTGCGGGGCGTTGTCCACTCGTGGCGTGGTGCCGGCTTGCCGCTCGCTCGACCAGGTGTCGATTTTCGCGCTCACCACCAACGATGTCGAAACCGTGCTCTCGGTAGCAGCCGATTACGACGAAGCCGACCCGTATGCCCGTCCGTTGGCGCCGCACGGTTTCGATTTCGGCCGGGCCACATCATTCCGTTTCGGCGTGCCGCGCGAACAGGATCTGGCATTCTTTGATAATCCGGACACCCCGGCGCTGTTCCGTCAGGCTGTCGAGCGCTTGCAGGCACTGGGCGGCACGCCGGTGGAATTTGATCTGCAACCCTTTCTGGAAACCGCCCGTCTGCTGTACGACGGACCCTGGGTAGCCGAGCGCTACCAGGCCATCCGTGAATTTTTCGATGCCCATGCGGACGTGGTGTTTCCGCCCACACGCGAGATCACTGCCAAGGGCAAATTGCCCCTTGCCGCCGATGCCTTTGCCGGCCAGTACCGCTTGAAGGAACTTGGGCAGGTTTGCAGCAAGATCTGGCAGGAAGTGGATTTCTTCGTCACGCCGACGGCCGGAACGATTTATACCGTAGCCGAAATGCAGGCCGACCCGATCCGGCTCAACAGCAACCTGGGCTACTACACCAATTTCATGAACCTGCTGGACTTGTCCGCCACCGCGGTGCCGACCGGCTACATGAGCAACGGCTTGCCGTTTGGCGTGACGCTGGTGGCACAGGCGCATCAGGATGCGCCGCTGCTGCACCTTTCCGCCCGCATGCAGCAGGTGCTGGGTGGCAAGGTCGGCGCGACCGATATTCCCCTGCCGCAGCAGCCGGCGCAAAACCTGCTGCCTTCCGGACAGCTCCGGGTGGCGGTAGTGGGCGCCCACTTGTCCGGTTTGCCGCTTAACGGCCAGCTTACCAGCCGCAACGGGCGTCTGGTTTCGGCGACCAAAACGGCACCCATCTATCGCTTCTATGTCCTGTCGGACGGTAAACGTCCGGGTTTGATCCGTGTTGCACAAGATGGCGTGTCGGTCGACTGCGAAGTGTGGGAGTTGCCGGCCAGCGAATTCGGCAGCTTTGTGGCGGGTATTCCTGCACCGCTGGGCATCGGTCAGGTGGAGCTGGCCGATGGCAGTCGCGTCAGCGGCTTTATCTGCGAGCCGATTGGTGTCGAAGGCGCGCGTGACATCAGCGAATTCGGCGGCTGGCGCGCCTGGCTGCACGAGATTTATAACTAAAACTAACAATTAATAAAACTATACTTTCACTAAATGCAAAATTTAGGTATATTCCTAGGGGGATAGTGTAAAAGAAACGACTGTTATGCAAATATCCAAAGAAGAATTGATTGCCGTTCTGGCACAATTCAACCCCTGGTGGCGAGGGGAAGCCATCGCCGATTTGCCAGGTTGGCGGCGGGCGGCTTTCCGCGAGCTGCATAGCTGGATGACGGCGCCCCCCGCACCACGGGCAGTTCTGCTCTCCGGGGCGCGGCAAATTGGCAAAACGACACTGATGCTGCAGGCGGCGGATGCGCTGCTGAAGGCGGGTGTGCCCCCTGCCAATATTCTTTACGCTACGTTCGATCACCCCATTCTCAAAATGGCGGGTATCGATGCAGTACTGGCCGCCTGGCGGGAGCGAGAGCCGCAAGCCCCAGGGCAGGAGTTTCTGTTTCTGGACGAAGCGCAATTCATCCGTGACTGGGGAACCTGGGTCAAGCACCAGACCGATTTCCAGAAAAACCGCCGCATTGCCTTTACCGGTTCGGCCATGCCTTTGCTCGAAGAAGGGCAGGAGTCCGGCGTCGGGCGTTGGCATACCATCCGCCTCACTACCCTCTCATTCTATGAATACCTGCAAATCAAACAGCTTACGTTACCCGCTTTGCCGCGCATGAAGTCGCTGCGTGACCTGTTCGACTGGTCACAGGCAGAGTTCTATCGTACCGCCGAAATCGCCTCGCCTTATATCGGTCACTTTCATGAATATCTGATTCGGGGTGGTTTTCCTCAGACCGCTCAGGTTGAAAGCATTACCCAGGCCCAGCGCCTGCTGCGCGAAGACATTATCGACAAAGTGCTCAAGCGCGACATGACAGCGCTCTTTGGCGTCCGTCGCGTGCTTGAACTGGAGCATACGTTTCTCTATTTATGCATGCATGACGGCGGATTGCTCGATATGACTGACTTGTGCGCCAATCTGGAAGTAAAGCGACCAACTGCGCAGCACTTCATCGAGCTGCTGGAAGCCACTCATCTGATCTATCGCCTGCCTCCCTACGGCTATGGCAAGGACATTCTGCGCGCCCGCTTTAAAATCTATCTGGCTGACGCAGCCATTGCGCCAGCCGTCATGCTCAAGGGCAAATCGCTGCTGGAAGACCCTGCGGCGCTGGGTGTGGCGACGGAAACAGCGGTATTCAAGCATTTATTCGCCCGTTATTACGCCCAGAACGTGCGCTTTAGCTACTGGCGCGGCAAAAAAGACCGTGAAGTGGATCTGGTGGCCGAAGTCGGCAGCCAGACCATACCGTTTGAAGTGAAATACCGCACCCAGCACACAGGCGCACGTGAACTGAAAGGCCTGATCGAACTGCTGGAGCAAAAGCGCCTGTCGCGCGGTTATGTCATCACCAAGGAATTGAACGATTTTGGTCTCTTGCCCGGCGTGCCGCAGCAAAGCGATGTGCCCGCGCAAATCATGCGTATACCGGCAGCCCTGCTGTGCTACTGGATGGGCGCATCAGAAATCGATATGGCAGAGGACATGGGTTAATCACGGTCCGGCTCACCCCATGAGCCACTGCCGAACTATGCTGCACAAAGCCAGGCACTGCCTGTAGAATGATTCTCAGAAAAAAGAATGATCGCCCGTTATGCCCACACTCAACTGGATCGGTAAAGAAGCTGTAGTCAAACACCACAAGGATGTGCCCTTCCGCCTGCTGGAACCTGTGCCGGAGCTGTCCTGTGGCGCTGTTCAGGGTAAAGACTCCGGCAACCTCATCGTGCAGGGCGACAACCTGCACGCGCTCAAGGCGCTGCTGCCTCGCTACGCCGGCCAGGTGAAGTGTATCTACATCGACCCGCCGTACAACACCGGCAACGAAGGCTGGGTGTACAACGACAATGTCAACAGCCCGGAGATTCGCCGCTGGCTGGGCGAGGTGGTCGGCAAGGAAGGCGAGACGCTGGACCGGCACGACCGCTGGCTGTGCATGATGTACCCGCGTCTGGTGTTGCTGAAGCAGTTTCTGCGCGAGGATGGGGCGATTTTCGTGTCCATCGACGACAACGAGGTGGCGACGCTGCGGTTGTTGATGGATGAGGTTTTCGGGGCTTCCAATTTCGTTGCCAGCAACGTCTGGCAGAAGCGTTATTCGCGCGAAAACCGTGGTGCCATTGGCGATGTGCACGAATATCTTGTGGTCTATGCCAAGAATCCAGCCTTGTTTCAGGAGGTTCGCAATCGCGTACCGATCGATGAAAAGCAAGCGGCGGTTTACAGAAACCCGAACGACGATCCTAAAGGTCGATGGCGTGGCATTCCCATGACAGCGCAGGGCTTTCGACCGAACCAGATGTATGAGATCGAGACACCTAGCGGCAAAAAAGTGAAGCCCCCAGAGGGACGCTGTTGGTCCACAATTGAGAGCGAATACCTCAAGCTCCGGGCAGAAGGTCGAATCTATTTTGGCAAGAATGGCGACTCCCAGCCAAGCGTCATTCGCTACCTCTCGGAAGTGGAAGGTTTCGTTCCATGGACATGGTGGCCTCACGAAGAAGTTGGCCACACGGACGAGGCACGAAAGGAAATACAGAGTCTGTTCGGAACGCAAACAGCATTCGATACACCCAAGCCGACACGCCTGATCCAACGAGTCATTCAGATTGTGACCAAGCCAGGCGAGTTGATCCTAGACAGCTTCGCGGGTTCCGGCACCACCGGCCATGCCGTGCTGAAACAGAACGCCGAAGACGGCGGCAACCGCCGCTTTATCCTTGTCGAAATGGACGAAAACATCGCTCAAAACGTCACCCGTGAGCGGGTCAAACGTGTGGCGGAAGGCTACACCAACGCCAAAGGTCAGGTTGTCGAAGGTCTCGGCGGCGGCTTCCAGTTCTGTCGTTTATCCAAAGAACCGTTGTTCGACGCCGACGGTCAAATCCGCCGCGATGTGAAATTTGCGCAACTGGCCGAATTTGTCTGGTTTGCCGAAACCGGCACGGGCTATCAAATTCCCCCCAGCCCCCCTTTGACAAAGGGGGGAGCGAATGGCGAGGCGGATCAGGCTTCCCCCTTTGAAAAAGGGGGAGTGAGGGGGATTTCGCCGCTGCTGGGCATCCACGAGGGCCGCGCGATTTACCTGCTTTACAACGGCATTCTCAAGGACCGTACCGTCGCCGGCGGCAACGTGCTCACCGGCCCGGTGTTCGATGTGCTGCCCAAGTTCGGCGGCCAGAAAGTGATCTACGCCGCCGCCAACCGCCTGGGTGCGCGCACGGCACGGGAAGGTATTACGTTTAAACAAACACCTTATGCGCTGGAGGTTTAGCCATGCCGACAATCAGCATGTTCTACGGTATTCTGGTCGCAATGTATGTGCTCGATACTGACCGTCATCACCATCCGCACATTCACGTGCGCTACAACGAATTCAAGGCCGTTATTCAGATTCCCGACGGGGAGTTGCTGGATGGCGAATTGCCGGGGCGGCAAATGAAATTGCTGCAAGCCTGGCTGGAGATTCACCGCGATGAGCTGATGGCTGACTGGCATCTGGCCAGCACCGGGCAGACGCCGTTCAAGATTGACCCCTTGCGTTGAAGGAGGACAGCGATGACGCCCGATGTGATTCTGGTTCGGCCTTTACCTGACTACACCTTGTTGGCGCAGTTCGCTACCGGTGAATGGCGCAGTTTCGATATGCGCGGTTTGCTGCAATACCCGGCATTTGCACCCTTGCAAGACCCGGCGCTGTTTCAGCGCGCTCATGTGCTGCACGGTACGGTGGCATGGACGGACGAGATCGACCTGTCGCCTGATACCTTGTATCTGCGCGGAGAGCCGGTGGAAGGAGTAGTGGCATGAGTGCCTTTGCGCCCAAAACTTACCAGCAGCAGGTACTCGATAGCGTGGAGGCTTATTTCAAAGCCTGCCACGAACTGCCGTCGTCTTCGATTGCCTTTACTGCCACCACCGAGCGCCTGTGGGGACGGGGTTTGTCGTACAACCCGTTGTCGGGCTTTCCGGGCGACATGCCGTACTTCTGCCTGCGCGTGCCCACCGGGGGCGGCAAGACCTGGCTGGCGGCGAAAAGCGTGCAGCTCGTCAACACCCATCTACTGCGTTGCGAGCACAGCGTGATTCTGTGGCTGGTGCCCAGCAAGCCGATTCGAGAGCAGACCATCAAGGCGCTGAAGGATCGCAGCCACCCGTATCACGCCGCACTGCGCGAGGCGGGTCCGATCACAGTGCTGGATCTGGAAGAAGCTAAGAGCGTCACTCGCGCCACGCTGGATACGTCTACTACTATCATTGTTGCCACGCGCCAGGCATTTCAGGTGGAGGAAGAAGAGTACCGTAAGGTATATCAGTCCAGCGGCGCGCTGATGCATCATTTTGACAACCTGTCGCCGACGCAGCGCGATGAGTTGCTGACCGATGGGGAGGGCAGCGAGCGCACCACGCCATATTCGCTGGCCAATGTGCTGCGCCTGCGCCGGCCATTCGTGGTGGTGGACGAGGCACACAACAGCCGCACCGAATTGGCTTTTGAAATGCTGGCGCGCTTCCGCCCCAGCGGGGTGATGGAGCTGACCGCCACGCCCGATTTGGAGCGCACGCCCAGCAATGTGCTGCACAGCGTGTCCGCCGCCGAGTTGAAGGCGGAAGAAATGATCAAGCTGCCGGTAGTGCTGGAAACCGAGCCGAACTGGCAGCAGTGCCTGGCCGACGCCATTGGCCGGCGCGATGCCCTGCACAAGCTCGCGGATGAGGAGAAACGGGCCGGTGCGCCTTATCTGCGCCCGATTATACTGATTCAGGCGGAGCCGCGTCGTGCCGGTATTGAGACGCTGGATGTCGAGAAAGTACGGCACGAGCTGATGACGAATCAGGGCATTCCCGCCAGCGAGATTGTGGTGGCCACCGGTGAAGAAAAAGGGTTGGAGCAGCTTGATGCCGATTACAAGCAGGGCATTCTTGATCCGGCCTGCCCGGTAAAGTTCGTCATTACTCAGAAGGCGCTGGCGGAAGGTTGGGACTGCCCGTTTGCCTACATTCTGGTGAGCATGGCATCGCTGCATTCTGCCACGGCGGTGGAACAGTTGCTCGGGCGTGTATTGCGCCAGCCGAATGCCAGCCATTGGCAGGCAAAGGCCTTGAACCAGTCCTATGCCTTCGTGGTGTCGCGCAATTTTGCCGAAACGGCATCGGCTTTGAGAGACCGTCTGGTAATGGGGGCCGGATTTGATCGGCGCGATGTGAATGAGTTTGTCACCGCTGCCAGAGCCGAACAGGGGCGGTTTGATCTGGAGGGCCACGCTGGGCGCGTAGTTGTCCGGCCCGTGGCGATTGCTCTATCAGAAAAGCCCGACCTGAAGAGCGTGCCCAAGACGGTGCGCGACAAGGTAAGCTGGGACAGCAAGCTCAATACTCTAACCATCAGTACGCCTCTCACGGAAGATGAAACCGAAGCGCTCAAGGCCTCGGTCACGTCGGGAACCGCTGCTGCGGCAATTGTCGAAGCCGCCGAAGTCAGCCGCACCACGGCGATCGAGTTCTTTCAGACGCCTGCCGAACTGGGCGAACGTTTCCGTGTGCCCGTTTTGGCCTTACGCGTGCAGGGTGAATTGGCGCTGTTTGATGACCCGGAGGTACTGGAGTACCCATGGGATCTTTCGCCTTACGATGCCGCGCCGACAGCAGGCGACCTGACGGCAATGGGCGCGGCGCTGAAAGTGTCGGAAGGTGGCGAGATCGATATCGATGCAAGTGGCCACATGGTGTCGCGCTTTTTACCGGAATTACAGCGCGATCTGGGCCTGGTGTACCAGCCGGAAAACTGGGATGAAGTCCGCCTCGCCACCTGGCTGTGCCGCAACCTGCCCGAGCCGTCACTGACCCATGCCAGCAAGCAGGCGTTTGTCGCTGCGTGGCTCACCGATTTGTTACGCCGGGATGGCTTCACGCTGGCCCGCGCCAACCTGCAGAAGTTCCTGATCCGCAACCTGATCGAGGCGCGCATTCGTGAACTGCGCAAGCAGGCCGTGGGTAAGGCTTTCCAGCAGGCGCTATTCGGTGACGATGCGGCTAACCGCGTGGCGGTGACCGATCAATACGCCTTCGAGTTTCACGCGCAGGCTTACGCACCCAGCCGTGACTATGACGGTCGTTTCGGGCACTTCGACTTCCGCAAGCATTTCTATGGCCGTATGGGCGACTTCGACAGCAAGGAAGAGTTCGAATGCGCCTGCCAGTTGGATATGTGGGCGCAACAGGGCCGCATTCAGTTTTGGGTGCGCAACCTCGTGCGGCGTGAAGGCAGTTCGTTTTTTCTGCAGAAGGCCGACGGGCGATTTTACCCGGACTTCCTCTGCCAGTTACCGGGTCCGGCAGGTCAGCCGGGGCCGGTTCTTGCGGTGGAATACAAGGGCGCGGATCGATGGAATGCGGCTGAAGATGACCGCCTGATCGGTAGCCTATGGGCCAACCTGTCGGAAGGTCGTTGCCGGTTTGTGATGGTCAGGGACAAGCGTTGGGATTCGATTGAGCCGCTGTTGATATGACCCTCGACTACGCCACCCTCGACGCCCTGCGTACCCACCACCCTGCGTGGCGGCTTTTGCGTTCGGACCATGCGCCGCTGGTGGCGAGCTTTCTGCAACGGGTATTCGTGGCGCCCAATGTGCGGGTGATGGCGGTAGCGGATTTGGCGGAGGCGCTGGAGGACGAGTTGTATGCCTTGCGCTTGCATTGGGGTGAAACTGCTTTTCCCAAGCCCGCGCTGGAGTACCTGAACGATTGGGCCGCGACAGACAAGGGCTGGCTGCGCAAGTTCTACCGCCCCGGCACGGACGAGGCGCAATTCGATTTAACGCCGGCCACCGAAAAGGCCATTGCCTGGCTGGCGCAGCTTTCCGAGCGGCAATTTGTGGGTACCGAGTCGCGTTTGCTCACGCTGTTTGACCTGCTCAAGCAGATGAGCGAAGGCAGCGAGGCCGACCCGGCCAAGCGTATCGCCGAACTGCACAAGAAGCGTGAAGAGATCGATGCCGAGATTGCCCGGGTGCTGGCGGGCGATGTGCCGCTGCTGGATGACACGGCGGTGAAGGATCGCTTCCAGCAGTTCATGCAGGGCGCGCGCGAGTTGCTGACTGACTTTCGCGAGGTGGAGCACAACTTTCGTCAACTGGACCGGCGCGTGCGCGAGCGCATCGCCCTGTGGGAAGGCGGCCCAAATCAGGGGCGTGGCGCGCTGCTGGAAGATATCATGGGCGAGCGCGATGCCATTGCCGATTCCGATCAGGGCAAGAGCTTTCGCGCCTTTTGGGATTTTTTGCTATCCAGCCGTCGGCAGGAGGAGTTGACCGGGCTGCTGGATCGCGTGCTGGCGCTGCCTGCCGTGAAGGACCTGAATCCCGATACCCGCACCCGCCGCGTGCATTACGACTGGATGGAAGCGGGTGAGCATACCCAGCGGACCATCGCCTCCTTGTCGCAGCAGTTGCGCCGTTTTCTGGATGATCAGGCCTGGCTGGAAAACCGGCGCATCATGGACATACTGCATGGCATTGAGAGCAAAGCGCTCGCCCTGCGCGATGCGCCTCCGTCAGGTAATGTCATGGAAATGGCTGAAATCGGCGCGGATATTGAGCTGGCGATGGAGCGCCCATTGTTTGCGCCGGTGAATAGGCCGGTGATTGCCGACCTGGCCCTGCAGGCGGGTGATGAAGACATTGACGCTCAGGCACTGTTCGATCAGGTGGTTGTCGATAAGGCGCGGCTCACCCGCCATATCCGTCATGCCTTGCAGGACCGGGCTCAGACTACCTTGATCGAGCTGGTGACGAGCCAGCCCTTGCAGCAGGGGCTGGCCGAGTTGGTGGCTTATCTGCAATTGGGCTGTGAAGACTTCAATACGGTGATGGATGAGGATATTTCCGAGCCCATCGGCTGGCAGACAGTGACTTCGGATGGTCAAATCATCAACCGCAGCGCAAAGCTGCCCCGCGTGATTTTTATACGCTGAACAGGAACACAAGCAGAGACGCTCTGTGATACAGGACATGGAAGAAGAATTCTCGCACAGCCCATCGGTACCGACTCCGACTGTGGCGCCAAACGCGGATTTGTCGGTGTTGCTGATCGGCTTGCTCAAGAGCGTGCTCTACCGTGATGGCGACGAGCGCCAGTGGGCGGCACTGCTCAGCCTGCAAGCGCGAGTACGGGATTATGTGGCAGTGCTGAATCTTGAATTGGTGCTGGACGAGGCCGAGGGTTATGCATTTCTGAAAAGCCGCCCCGAACCGGCCGATGACGATCCTTCACCACGTTTGCCGCGGCTGGTGGCGCGCCGGCCGCTTTCCTTTGCCGTGAGTTTGCTGCTGGCCTTGCTGCGCAAGAAGCTGGCCGAGTTCGATGCAGGCGGCGGTGATACGCGACTGGTGCTGTCCCGCGACGACATTGTGGAGCTGGTGCGGGTGTTTCTGCCAGATGGTCCGAATGAGGCCAAGCTGATCGACCAGATCGAGACCACGATCAACAAGGTGGCCGAGCTGGGTTTTCTGCAGAAACTCAAACCTGCCGGTGGCGCCGCAGCCGAGCAAGCCACTTACGAGGTGAGGCGAATTCTGAAGGCCTTTGTTGATGCTCAGTGGCTGGCTGAATTTGATGCGCGCCTGGCCGCCTATCAGTCGCAGCTGGGCGGTGTGATGCATGTCAGGGAGGAGGCGGGCCATGAATGAGCCGCAGTCATTGGGCCTTGACTTCTGCGCGAATGATACCTTGTCCGGCTTTCGGCTGACTCGGCTGGAGGTGTTCAACTGGGGTACCTTTGACAGCCGGGTGTGGACGCTGCAACTGGACGGCAAGAATGGGCTGCTTACGGGCGATATCGGCTCGGGTAAATCCACGCTGGTAGATGCCATTACCACCCTGCTGGTGCCTGCCAATCGTATTGCATACAACAAAGCGGCCGGTGCGGACAGCAAGGAAAGAACGCTGCGCTCCTATGTGCTGGGACATTACAAATCCGAGCGCAATGAAGTGACGGGCGCAGCGAAGCCGGTGAGCCTGCGTGACCAGAATAACTATTCGGTCATTCTGGGGGTGTTCCAGAACGCAGGCTACGACCAGACAGTGACCCTGGCGCAGGTATTCTGGATGAAAGAGGCGCAGGGGCAGCCGGCGCGGTTCTTTCTGGGGGCAGAACGGGCGCTTTCCATTGCAAGCGACTTTGCCCATTTCGGCTCGGACATTGCTCAGCTGCGCAAGAAGCTGCGCGGTCTGGGTGCTGAGTTGCAAGACAGTTTCCCGCCCTATGCCGCCTGGTTCCGGCGGCGCTTCGGCATTGAAAACGATCAGGCGCTGGAGTTGTTCCACCAAACGGTGTCGATGAAATCGGTCGGTAACCTGACGGACTTCGTGCGCAGCCATATGCTTGAACCTTTCGAGGTTGGCCCGCGCCTGCAAGCCTTGATCGGCCATTTCGATGATCTTAATCGCGCCCATCAGGCTGTGCTGAAAGCCCAGCAGCAGGTTGAATTGCTCACACCTTTGATTGCGGACTGCGGCCGCCACAGTGCGTTGGTAGCTGAGGTCGACAGTTTGCGCAGATGCCGGGACAGCTTGCGGCCCTACTTTGCGGGCCTGAAACGGGAGCTGATCGACAAACGGCTGAGTTCTCTGGCTGAAGAGTGGGAGCGGATGGGGGCTCTGGTACAGAAGCTGGACGCTGCCCATGAGGCGCAAGGCCAGCAAGTTGATGAACTGAAGCAGGCTATCAACGACAACGGCGGTGACCGGCTGGAACGGCTTGCCGTCGAGATACGCAAGAAAGAGCAGTTGCGGGATACGCGTAAAACCAAGGCTGACCGCTACAGTGAGTTGGCTGCTGTGCTGGGCGAGCCGCCGGTAACAGATGCCGCCGCCTTCGCCGCGCAACGCGGCAAGTATCAAGACTGGCGCGAGGAGGCACGCAACCGCGATGCCGACCTGCAGAACGTGCTCACCGAGCACAGCGTGACCTTGCGCCAGGGCAGGCAGGAACATGAGCAACAGAGCGCGGAAATCGAAAGTCTCAAGCGGCGGCGTAGCAATATTGACGACCAGCAGATTCAGATGCGTGCCGCACTGTGTGCGGCACTGGGGCTGAGCGCCGATGACATGCCGTTTGCCGGAGAACTGATACAGGTGCGTGACGATGAGCGCGATTGGGAAGGCGCTGCCGAGCGCTTGCTGCGCGGCTTCGGTCTGGCTCTGCTGGTGCCCGATACGCACTACAAGGCCGTGGCCGAATGGGTGGATAGCGCCCATTTGCGCGGTCGCCTGGTGTATTTCCATGTGCGATCACGCAAGGCTGCTGAACTGCCTGAACTGCACCGTGATTCTCTGGTACGCAAGCTGGCCATCAAGCCTGACTCGCCGTACTACGATTGGCTGGAACGCGAGCTTGCCCATCGGTTTGATGTGGCCTGTTGCGCCACGCAAGAGCAGTTCCGCCGCGAGGCGCGGGCCATCACCCGCGCGGGCCAGATTAAAGACCCGAGCGGCCGGCACGAAAAGGACGACCGCCATCACATCGACGATCGCAGCCGCTATGTGCTGGGCTGGAGCAATAGCGCCAAGATTGCTGCACTGGAGGCCAAGCGTCGCCAACTTGAAACAAGGCTCGGTGAGGTGGGCAGCGAAATTGGCATCATCCAGAAAGAACGCGCTGGGCTTTCCAGCCGTCTTGATGCGCTGACCCGACTTGAAGAGTTCACGACATACGATGAGCTGGATTGGGCCAGTGTCGCCACCGAGATTGCACAACTGACTGATGAGCGTAGTCGGCTGGAGTCGGCCTCGGATGTGCTAAAGCAGTTGAATGACAGCCTGCGCACCTTGCAGCAGGCGCAGAAGGAAACCGCAGAAGCACTGCAAGCTGCGCGTGAGAAGCGCGCCAAGGTGGAGCAGCGGCGCGCGGATGCGCAAGACCTGCGGCAGCAAACAGCGGAACGGCTTGACGGTTTTGCCATCGACGATGATTTGGCAGCCAGGCTCGAAGCTATGCGCACCGAAGCGCTGGGCGAGCATCAGCTCACGGTTGAATCCTGCGATAACCGTGAGCAGGATGTCCGCGCCTGGCTGCAGACACGAATTGACGCCGAAGATTTGAAACTCAAACGTCTGGCAGAGAAGATCATCAAAGCCATGGCTTCTTTCAAGGAGGCGTTCAAGCTGGAGACGGCCGAGATGGATGCCAGCCTTGAAGCGGTTTTTGAGTATGAAAATCTGCTGATGCAGTTGAATCGCGACGACCTGCCGCGCTTTGTGGCGCGATTCAAGGAACTGCTCAATGTCAACACCATCAACGAGATCGCCAACTTCAATGCCCAGCTGGCTCGCGAGCGCGAAACCATCAAGGAGCGCATCGCCCATATCAACAAATCACTTGGCGAGATTGACTACAATCCCGGCCGCTACATTGTGCTGGAATGGCAAGCCAGTCCCGATGCTGAAATCCGTGACTTCCAGCAGGAATTGCGTGCTTGTACCGAGGGTGCTGTCACCGGCTCGGACGATGCCCAGTATTCAGAGGCAAAATTCTTGCAGGTCAAGGCTATCATCGACCGCTTTCGTGGGCGCGAAGGGTTGTCTGAGCAAGATCGCCGCTGGACGGCCAAGGTTACCGATGTGCGCAACTGGTTTCTTTTTGCCGCCAGTGAACGCTGGCGTGAGGACAACAGCGAGCACGAACACTACTCAGACTCCGGCGGCAAGTCGGGCGGACAGAAGGAAAAACTGGCCTATACCATTCTGGCCGCCAGTCTGGCGTACCAGTTCGGTCTGGAATGGGGCGCGGTGCGTTCCCGCTCTTTCCGCTTCGTGGTTATTGATGAGGCGTTCGGGCGTGGTTCGGATGAGTCTGCCCAATACGGTCTGAAATTGTTCCGGCAACTCAACCTGCAACTGCTGATCGTGACGCCGCTGCAGAAAATCCACATCATCGAACCTTACGTTGCCAGTGTCGGTTTCGTCCATAACGAAGGTGGGCGGGCATCGAAGCTGCGTAATCTTTCCATTGAGGAATACCGGGCGCAGAAGGCCTTGACGCCAATCCAGGCTGTGCAGGAGCCTGAACAGTGAGCTGGACTGGCCCGAAAGAATTGAAAGCTCAGTTGGCGCGCCTTTGGGAGCGCGGCGAACTGTTGCGGGATGCGGTGACGGGCAATGAGCGTTTTCCTTTACGCCTGTCCCTCAAATCTCCGGGTTCAGCGGATATTACCGATCGTTTTGACGAAGTCCGCGCGTGGGCCGCCGAATTGGCTTCTGCGAACTCGGTTTGCGTGGAGTGGCGGGAGATCCGCCACCGTGTCCAGGGCGCGCAGAGGTTGCCGGCTTGTGTGCGGGTTGAGACGCTGGAAGATGCGTTAACCTGGTTGGGCAAGCGCAACGAATGGGATCGCTTCGCCGCGCAAGTTTCCGTCACCCGGCAAACGCATCCCGCTTTGCTGCCCTGGCTGGAAAAGCGTCCACTGCTGGCTCTGGAGCTATCCAGCGAATGGCCCCGTTTGCTGGCTGTAGTGACATGGCTTGTCGAGCATCCGCATCCCGGCATTTACGTGCGGCAGGTGGATTTGCCCGGCATACACAGTAAATTCATCGAAGCCCATCGCAGTGTACTGGCCGAGTTACTTGATCTGGCATTGCCTGCTGATGCTGTGGACACCAGCAAAACCGGTATCAGCCAGTTTTCTGCCCGCTATGGTTTTCTGGAAAAGCCGACGCGTATTCGCTTCCGTGTGCTTGACCCCGCCATTCAGATCGTGCCTGGTACGACATCTCCTGACGTGACTCTGGATGCCGATAGTTTCAGTCGCCTGAGGCTCGGCGTGCAGCGTGTATTCATTACAGAAAACGAGACCAATTTTCTGGCCTTTCCTCAGGTAGCCAATGCGATGGTGATTTTTGGCGCGGGTTACGGTTGGGATGCGCTGGCCCGCGGCCGTTGGCTAGGTAACTGCTCAATCTATTATTGGGGTGATATTGACACTCATGGTTTTGGCATTCTGGATCAGCTTCGCGGCCACTTTGATCATGTGGTTTCGTTTTTGATGGACCGGGCAACGCTTGATGCGCATGCAGCTATTTGGGGACATGAGGACAATCCTCTACGTGCGGACTTGCACCGGCTGACAACTGAGGAGAGAGCCCTCTATGATGACTTGTGCAACAACCGCATTCGCACTGGATTGCGGCTGGAGCAGGAATACATCGGTTTCCAATGGCTGACTCAGCGCCTGCGGTTGCTTGAGTGCGCGACTGAACCCGTTGATGGGTTATTCATTTCAAGTTAAACCGGTCAGTTATTTCGGGGCGAACGCTACAGCATTTCCCCTTCCATCTGCCGCCACACGCGGCCGCTGCCGTGTTCCACCACCAGTTTGTTCCAGGCCGGCACCAGCATGCCTGTCTGGAAGGCTATTTGTCCTTCACGGAAGGGCAGGGTGGAGTGTTCGATTTTCCAAGGTGTTTCTCCCTGACGTCGGCCAAAACTGATTTCGAAATCGAGCCAGCTCAGCAGGCGTTCACTGTTGGGCTGGACGGCCTGGATCAGCGAGGCCAGATTCTGGGCCGGCGGTAGTTGCCCCAGGCGCGGGCGCACATACATGAAATAAGCGCCGCAAACCAGTACCCAGGCAGGTCTTGCGGGTGGCTGGCCATCTTCTTCCGCCAGTTGCAGCACCCAATTGGGCCCGATACTTTCCGGCAGGCGTTGCCAGTGTTCCATGTAATCGGCCTCTACGCCTGTTTCGATCAGCTCGTCGCGGCTGAACTGCATATGGCCGATATCCCGTTTGCCACTGGCTGGTTGGAAATCGACCTTGCGGTGCCAGATACATTGGTCCTTCTGCACCTGAGTGATACCGGCAAAGCCTTTTTGGCAGGCAAGCCATTCAAGCTGTTCGTCCGTGCAGTCGGCCAGTTGAGTGACACCGCTAAAATCGGGGCGACCGGCCGGGATGCGTAAATCGGCATGACAATGCGCTGCCTGCAGCCAGTAAACGCGTGTTTTGGTGTCGTTGGTCGTGGCCTGGCGGGCGCTACGGGCACTGGCCGGTATGCGCAGCAGTGTACGTTGCCAAACGCCGGGATAGTGTGATGGAACGGCAGGATGTTTACTCATGGAATTCCGGGAATTGTTTGAGGGTACGCCAGAAGGCGATGTCGTGGTTGGGCCACAGTTCTGCCTGTTCCTGTTTTGCCAGTTGCTTGAGCTTGCGGATGCTGTCGAGCGCCTGGTCCTCGCGCTCCTGCCAGCATAGACCGGGCGCGACTTCTTGTTCAATGTTTTCGCGTAAGTCGGCGGCATCGCCGCACAGCACGATGGACGGGCCTTTGGGCAGTTCGATCCACAGCGACATGTGACCGGCCGTGTGGCCTGGGGTGGACACGGCGCGCACGCCGTGCACGAGATCGTATTCGCCTTGCAGCACCTTCCAGCGGTAGTCGCCGGCGAAATCGTCGGCAAAGTAGGCAATGTCCTGGCCGCTTTGCGCCGCTGCTAACTCATCCTTCTGCACATGGATTTCCGCCCCGCCGACTTCGCCCAGCCCACCGGCGTGGTCGAAGTGCAAATGGCCGATGAACACCACGTCGACATCGTCCGGTTTGAGTCCCAGTCGTGCGAGGTGGTTTGGCAAACGGTCCTCTGCGCGCATTTCCGGCGGGCCGAAAGGAAATACCTCCGGATCGTAATAGCGCTGGCGCAGGGCAGGGTCGGCAATTTTGCAGTAATCGCAGCCTACATCGTAGAGAATGCGGCCCTGGGTCGTTTCAATCAGGTAAGCCAGAATCGGCGCTTCGATGATTTGTCCGGCGCCACGGTTGCGGGTGGAGAGCGACTTGTCGTATTTGTGCGTGGCGGTCAGCAGCGGCCACAAACGTAAAACCTGGCTCATGATGAAACTTCCTGTGATTCAATTTGCTGTAGCAATTCGCTGCTGTGCACCACGCGGCCGAAAATTCCGCCTTCCACTCCGACCATTTGCAGTGCAGCCGTTTGCAGCTCCGGATAGGGTGAGGCGCAGCCGTCGGCGACCAGCAGGCATTCATACCCCCGGTCGATGGCGTCGCGCAGGGTGGAGTGAACGCATACTTCGGTTGTGACACCGGTGAAAATGAGCCGGCGAATGCCGCGGTTGGTCAGCAGACCGGGCAGATCGGTATTGACGAAAGCGCTGTAGCCCGGCTTGTCGACCACGGGTTCACCGGCCTGCGGCTGTAATTCGTCGATGATGTCGTGGCCGTGTTCGCCGCGAATGAGCAGGCGGCCAAGCGGCCCCTGTGAGCCGATTTCGGCACCGGCCACGCGGCTGCGGGCGAGTTTGCTCGACGGGCAGTCGGACAGATCCGGCCGGTGACCTTCGCGGGTGTGGACGATGAGCATGCCGGCCCGGCGCGCGGCCGACAGCAGCGCCTGAATGGTCGCAATCGGCTGGCGTAATGCGCTGATATCAAGGCCGGCGCCGGCAGCATAGCCGCCCGGGTCGAGAAAATCGCGCTGCATGTCGATGACCAGCAGGGCCGTGCACGTCATCACGTATTTTCCTCCTGCGGTTCGGTCAAGGCTTCCAGCATGCCTGCTGCAAGGATCAGGCCGGCACCGATGCCCTCCGACAGCGTCAGCGATTCGTCATTGATCAGGACGGCTGAAACCAGCGCAACCACCAGTTCCGACAGCAGCAGGATGCTCGCCTTGCCGGCCGGCAGGCGGGAAACGCCGAAATAGGTGGCCAGCGTGCCGGGCAGAATCCATATCAGTCCAAGGATAGGCAGGGCCAGCCAGTATTGCGGCGCAGCCGCCGGGGCGGATGACCCTTCCCAGCCGAACATGAAGGCGGAGAAGATGATGCAGCCGATAAATACCGCCATGATGCGGCCGCTTTCCGGCAGGTGGAAACCCGCCCGGATGGTGACGTTGTTAAGAGCGAAGGCGACGCCGGCGGACAATGCCAGGAGGTCGATGCCCGACAGCGGGGCGGCGAACAGGTCGGGGCCGCCCAGGGTCATGGCCAGGCCGGTCAGCGCGACGGTCAGCGACAGCAGACGCAGGCGGGTGATCGGTTCGCCCAGTGCCACGCGGGCTGCCAGGATGGTCCATACCGGCGCCAGATAAAACAGCAGCATGACCCGGACCACGCTGCCGTAGGCCAGGGCGCTGGCAAATGAAGCGTTGGCCCAGCCGCCGAACAGGGCGATGAGCAGCAGCATGCCGGCATGGGCCCGTAGCGGTGCCTTATCCAGGCGCCACACGGCCGGTAGCATGGCCAAGGCAGCGCTGGCATTGGCAGCCATTTGAATCAGGCCGCTGGGGAAGCCCTGATCGGCCAATTGCTTGAGAGGCCACCAGAAGAGACCCCAGACGAGCGATCCGCCGAGTAGAACGGAGACGGCAAGGGATTGTTGTTGCTTGCTATATGGCATGGCCTGTGCGATCTATGGCGGCGGGCAAGAAAAAAGGGTCGCTGTGGTTGTTGGGAAACAGCGACCCGGTTGCCGGTTGTTTTAACTTATTTTGCTTGCAGGGCTTTTACAAAACGCTCATCCAGCGTTGCCGGGATCGCTACCGCTTGCCTGATCTGGCCGTTCTTGACCAGAATGTCGTTGATGACGCCGCCGCTGACAAAGTAGGACTTGGTGTCCTTGCCCGGCGCGAAAGGCGTCAGCATCTCATTGAAGGGAATGTTGTACACCCCCTTGAGCTGCTCCATGGCTTCCTTGTCGGATACGCCCATGGCTTTGCCGATCAGCTTGGCGGCTTCGGCCGGCTTGCTCTTCATGTACTCCAGGCCATCCAGGTAAGACTGGATCAGTGCCTTGATTTCCGCGCCGTTCTTGTCGATGTGCTTGCTGTCGAACACCAGCACGTCGGCAATCAGGCCCGGTGCATTGCGGGAAGAATAAATCACCTGGAATTTGCCACCGCCGCTGCTGAGGATTTGCGACACATTCGGCTCATAGGTCACGCCGGCCGGGGTGGCACCCGAGGCCATGGCAGCCGGAACAGCCTCCGGGGTCATGTTGACCGGCTTGATGTCCTTGTCCGTCATGCCGTTGGTTTTCAGGGCATAGGAAATCAGAAAGTCGGATGGCGACAACGGGGCATAGGCGACCTTCTTGCCTTTCAGGTCGGTGATTTTGCTGATCGGCTTGGCGGCCAGCACGGCATCACCACCGAAGGAGTAGTCGATCGGCATGACCACTTTGTAGACCTTGCCCTGACCAGCGGCACCGATCACCTGGTCGTAGGTCATCAGCGTGCCATCCACGGCGCCGCCGGCCATGGCGGAAGGCAGCATGGCCGGGTCGGCAAAGGTTTGCAGGCTGACGTTGAGGCCGTGCTTCTCGTACAGTTTCAGGGCGTCGGCAACATAAAAGGGCGAATAGCCGATCCAGGTGGTCAGGCCGATTTTCATGTTGCTGGCGGCGTGGGCGGTGCTGATGCTGGCAGCTGCGGCAACGGCGCCTGCAGTCAGAAAGAGCTTGTGCAGCAGAGTGGGCTTGGACATGAAATGGGCTCCTCGGTAAGGGTCAAATTGCGGGAGAGCGGCATGGCGCGCGTTCTCCCGGGTTTTTGTCCCTCCGTGCAGTCCAGCGGCATGGCAGGACCGGCGGCTCTCGGACCAGTCGCATGCGCTGTATTCATGCCGGAACCCTAGCCGCCTTATCGCAGCGGTTGAGCCGGAAATGCCCGCTCATCCCCTTCGCCGTTAGCATACAGCAAACTATATGCCAACATCCCGATTTGAATTGTGGCGCGGCCTCATGGTTTGGGTGGCATGCGCCGCACGCGGTGTTGCACAACTCTGGTGCGTGCCGGAAGTTGCTGCACGGCCTTAGTGCCTGGCTTTGTCACTTGAATGGGAAGGCGATGATGGCCTTGACCACCCACTTGTCGGTCGCCTGGACATAACCCCGGCCGATGCCGAAGTTGATATCATATCCCTGCTGTTCATAATCCAGCGCGGCATACAGGTAATGGTTGCGCTGGTCCTTCGGCAGCGGGTGATCAATGGCGCCGAAGCCGCCGTAGTATTCAAAACCGGCGCGGGTGGTGCCGCTCACGCGGCGGCTGATTTTCAGCGCCGGCTCGAAGGACGGATCATGGTCGACGTTGTTGCTCAGTTCGGCATCCAGAATCGGGTTGAAGCTGACCAGCCAGTTGTATGTGCGGTAGCCGATAATGGGGCGCAGCTCCATGCCCCAATTGCTCTCGGCAACGCGGCGGGCGTAATAACCCAGTTCGGTGTTGATGCCCCAGAAGAAAGGCTGATCGTCCGGCCGGGGAGCCATGTATTTCAGGCGCAGGCGCAGGCCGTTGTTGTACGTTTCGCCGCCGGGACTCATGGCGAAGGGAACATACAGACCGGCTTCCAGTTGCTTGGTGATGCCGTAGGAGAATTCCGGCGTGACCTGCAGCATGTGGTTGGGCGGCATCTCGCCGGCATAAGCGGGTGCGGTGTTGCCTTTGACGGAGTAGTTGACGTGCAATTCAAGGCCGAATTCGCCGGGGTCGTCCATTTCCTCCGTGTATACCTGGATTTCATCCGGCGCGGCCTGAACAAGAGGGGCGGTGCAAGCAAGTATGGCGGCGGCCAGAATAGATGGGGCGGTGCGGTGCAGCATGATCACTCTCGTCACGGGAAATAATAACGAGAACAATTATCATTTTCTTGGTGTGGTTTGGCAAGTCGTTCGCATTAATTTCTGGCACGGCCCTTGCTGAGTGTTGTATTCCCCCATCAAGGGGATAGATAAACCAATACCAAGATGAACGGGACAACATGCGGGCAAACTTCTCTCCAGCGACCGGCTGTACCGGATGGACCATGTTTCAGCCAGCCAATTGGGCTGATTGGCAAACCGAACCTGCTGCTTTAAAAGTGGATTTTGCTGCCGGGTACCCTAATCAGAGGTTTCTTGCCGGGGTGGTTTTGCGGTAAAATCCCGCACTTTCCCCTAAGCCCCCGTTCCGGTCTGCTATGCGTATTGGCCCTTACGAATTGCGAAACAACCTGATCGTCGCCCCCATGGCGGGTGTGACCGATCGCCCATTCCGCCAGTTGTGCAAGAAAATGGGCGCGGGCATGGCCGTATCCGAAATGGTCGCCTCCAACTCTCTCTTGTGGGGTTCGGAGAAAACCAAGCGGCGCGCCAACCACGATGGCGAAGTGGAGCCCATTTCGGTGCAGATCGCCGGAGCGGATCCGAAAATGATGGCCGAGGCGGCCAAGTACAATGTCGACCAGGGCGCGCAGATTATCGACATCAATATGGGTTGCCCGGCCAAGAAGATCTGCAATGTGATGGCGGGGTCGGCGCTGCTGCAGAATGAGCCG
This sequence comes from Pseudomonadota bacterium, assembly GCA_021851875.1. Lineage (GTDB taxonomy): Bacteria > Pseudomonadota > Gammaproteobacteria > Burkholderiales > JAJZQI01 > JAJZQI01. The sequence continues at coordinate 69,647 of JAJZQI010000007.1, forward strand.
CTGGTGGAACAGATTCTCAACGCCGTAGTGAAGGCCGTAAATGTGCCGGTGACGCTGAAAATCCGTACCGGCTGGGACCGCGAGCACCGCAATGCGCTGAATGTGCTCAAGCTGGCGGAAGAGGCCGGCATCCGGGCGCTGGCCATTCACGGCCGTACGCGCGCCTGCGGCTATACCGGACATGCCGAGTACGAGACCATCGCGGCGGTCAAGGCCAATGCGCACATTCCCATCATTGCCAACGGCGACATCACCACGCCGGAAAAAGCCAAGTATGTGCTCGATGTGACCGGTGCCGACGCGGTCATGGTCGGCCGCGCCGCGCAGGGGCGGCCATGGATTTTCCGCGAGATCGGGCATTTCCTGGCAACCGGCACGCACCTGCTGCCGCCGCAAGTGACCGAAATTCACAGCATTCTGCGTGCGCATTTGATCGAGCTGTATGAGTTTTATGGCGAGTACACCGGCGTGCGCATGGCGCGCAAACACATTTCCTGGTACACCAAGGGGCTGGTTGGTTCGGCCAGTTTCCGCCATGGCATGAACCAGTTGACCAGTACCGAAGAACAGTTGCAGGTGGTCGATGCATTCTTCGCCGAACAGGCTGCCATTGCCCCGCATCTTCGTTATAACGAGGATGACGGGTCACGCGAGGCGGCCTGATTTTTATCAAGGCATCCACCTTTCACAAAGACTGTGCGCATGAACCAAAAAGATAATCAAAGCATTTCCGCCTGCATCCGTGAAAGCATGGAAGCCTACTTTCGCGACCTGGACGGCGAGCCGCCCAGCAATGTGTACGAAATGGTGGTGAACTGTGTGGAAAAGCCCATGCTGGATGCCGTGCTGCGCTATGCGGGCGGCAATCAGACGCGGGCAGCTGAAATTCTCGGCATCAACCGCAATACCCTGCGGAAAAAACTCAAAGATCACGGGCTGGGCTGACAGCTAACGTGCCAAGGATTGCTTCCTTACATGCGGGAGCGATCCGGACTGAATTAACTTCATTGAGGTGGTTTGTATTATGGCGGTCATTAAACGTGCGCTGATGAGCGTATCGGACAAGGCGGGCATTGTTGAATTTGCCCAGATGCTCAACGGTTTCGGCGTGGAAATCCTGTCCACCGGGGGTACGGCCAAATTGCTGGCCGATGCCGGCATTCCGGTGATCGAGGTGGCCGATTACACCGGTTTCCCGGAAATGCTCGACGGTCGCGTGAAAACCCTGCACCCGAAAGTGCACGGCGGCATTCTGGCGCGGCGCGATTTGCCCGAGCATGAAGTCAAAATGCAGGAAATGGCTTACGGCTACATCGATCTGGTGGCGGTCAACCTGTACCCGTTTGTGCAGACCATTTCCAAACCGGGTTGCACGCTGGCAGACGCCATTGAAAACATCGATATCGGCGGGCCCGCCATGGTGCGCGCAGCGGCCAAGAACCATGCCCATGTGGCCATCGTGACCGATCCGGCCGACTATGCGGCCGTGGCGGCGGAAATGACCGCCAGCAACGGCGCCATCGGCGCGGCCACCCGCTTTGCCCTGGCGAAGAAGGCTTTCTCCCACACCGCGGCATACGACGGCGCCATCAGCAACTACCTGACGGCGCTGAACGAGGAAAACCAGCCGCAGTCCTTCTCCAATGTGCTGTCCATGCAGTTCAACAAGGTACAGGACCTGCGCTACGGCGAAAATCCGCATCAGGCCGGCGCTTTCTATAAAGACGCCCAGCCGGTGCCCGGTTCCATCAGCAGCTATACCCAGCTGATGGGCAAGGAGCTGTCGTTCAACAACATCGCCGATGCCGATGCGGCGTGGGAATGCGTCAAGACTTTCGATGTGCCGGCCTGCGTCATCATCAAGCATGCCAACCCTTGTGGCGTGGCGGTTGGCGCCAGCCTTACCGACGCCTACAAGCGTGCCTTCTCCACCGATCCGACGTCGGCTTTCGGCGGCATCATCGCCTTCAACCGCGAGTTGGACAAGGCCGCTGCCGAAGCCATCATGGGCCAGTTCGTCGAAGTGGTGATCGCTCCCGGCGTGTCGGCCCACGCGGCCGAAGTGCTGGCAGCCAAGCCGAATGTCCGTGTCCTGTCCGTACCGCTGGAAGCCGGTGCCAATGCCTTCGACATCAAACGGGTCGGCGGCGGTATCCTGGTGCAGACGCCTGACGTGCGCAATGTGGCCGCCGACGAGCTGAAGGTGGTGACCAAACGCACCCCGACCGCGGAAGAACTGCAAAACCTGCTGTTCGCCTGGCGTGTAGCCAAATACGTCAAGTCCAATGCCATCATTTTCGCCGGCAACGGCATGACCCTGGGTGTGGGGGCCGGGCAAATGAGCCGTGTCGACAGTACCAAGATCGCCCGCATCAAGGCGCAGAATGCCGGTCTGGAGCTGAAGGGTTCCGTGGCCGCGTCCGACGCCTTCTTCCCTTTCCGCGACGGGGTGGATGTGATAGCCGAAGCGGGTGTGACGGCCATCATCCAGCCGGGCGGCAGCATCAAGGACGCCGAGGTCATTGCAGCGGCCGACGAACACGGCATCGCCATGGTGCTGACCGGTATCCGTCACTTCAGGCATTAATGGCGGAGAAGGGGGAAGAGGGAAGGGTAACACTGCGCGCCCTTCTCCCTTCCCTCTTCCCCCTTCCCATTACAAGAGGTTCTCATGAAATTACTGGTTATTGGTAACGGCGGGCGTGAACATGCGCTGGCATGGAAGCTGGCGCAGGGTGAGCGGGTGCAGAAAGTATACGTGGCGCCGGGCAACGGCGGTACCGCGCTGGACCCCAATCTGGAAAACGTCGCCATCAGCGCGATTGCCGAACTGATCGAGTTTGTCAAAGCCGAAAATATCGCTTTTACCGTGGTGGGCCCGGAAGCGCCTCTATCGCAGGGCATCGTCGATGCCTTCCGCGCTGCAGGACTGAAAATCTTCGGCCCCACGCGCAAGGCCGCCCAGCTGGAAGCCTCGAAGGATTTCGCCAAGGCCTTCATGGTGCGTCACGGTATTCCCACGGCGGAATACATCACCTTTACCGACGCCGACAAGGCGCACACCTACATCAACGTCAAGGGTGCGCCCATCGTCATCAAGGCCGACGGCCTGGCGGCCGGCAAGGGCGTGGTGGTGGCGCAGACGCTGGAAGAGGCGCATGCCGCGGTGGACATGATGCTGGTCGACAACAAGATGGGCGACGCCGGCGCGCGTATCGTGGTGGAAGAGTGCCTGCTGGGCGAAGAAGCCAGTTTCATTGTCATGGTGGATGGCGAACATGTGCTGCCGCTGGCCACCAGCCAGGACCACAAACGCCTGCTGGACAACGATGCCGGCCCCAACACCGGGGGCATGGGCGCGTATTCGCCGGCGCCGGTGGTGACGCCTGAGCTGCATGCCAAGATCATGCGCGAGGTCATTCAACCTGCCGTGACCGGCATGAAAAAGGATGGCGAACTGTATACCGGCTTCCTCTACGCCGGCGTAATGATATCCCCGGCAGGCAATATCAAGGTGCTGGAATTCAACTGCCGCATGGGCGATCCGGAAACCCAGCCGATCATGTTCCGCCTGAAGAGCGATCTGACCGTGCTGGTCGAGCACGCCATCAACGGCACGCTCGACAAGGTGGAAGCCAAGTGGGACCGCCGCACCGCGCTGGGCGTGGTGCTGGCGGCGCAGAACTACCCGGACAATCCGAAAAAGGGCGACGTCATCAGCGGTCTGCCGGGTGCAATGGAAGACGCCCATGTGTTCCATGCCGGTACTATCATGCAGGGCGGGCAGGTGGTGACCAGCGGCGGTCGCGTGCTGTGCGTCACGGCCCTGGGCGACAGCGTCAAGATGGCGCAGCGGCGCGCTTATGAGGTGGTGGGCGGTATCCGTTTCGACGGCATGCAGTACCGCAAGGACATCGGTTTCCGCGCCATCAAGTAATGCCAACACTTGCCGCAATCAGGCAGTACCTGTCCCGCGGGGGCGTCATCGCCTACCCGACCGAGTCCTGCTATGGCCTGGGTTGCGACCCTGACAATCCGGCGGCGGTCGAGCGCATTCTCAAACTGAAAGGCCGGCCGCGCCATAAAGGGCTGATCCTGATTGCGGCCGGGCGCCGGCAGTTGCAACCTTATGTGCACCTGCCGGCGGCAGAACAGACTGCCGGCTATTGGCCCGGCCCCTTTACCTTCATCCTGCCGGCCCGCCGGCGGGCCGGCCGCTGGCTTACCGGCCGGCATAACGGTCTGGCTGTGCGGGTGACGGCCCATGCCGATGCCCGGCGTCTGTGCCGCGAGCTGGGCATGCCGCTGGTGTCCACCAGCGCCAACCGTAGCGGTTTCAAGGCGCTCAAGACTGCCAGCGCCTGCCGGCGCGAATTCGGCGCGCAGATCATGGTGCTGCCCGGCCGCATCGGCAACAGCAAGAACCCTTCCACCATCATCCATTTCGCCAGCGGCAAGGTGCTGCGGGGCTAACAGAGGTGCATTGTCTATGAATACCCAGGCTGTCAAGGATTTCCTGCTGCAATTGCAGGAGCTGATCATCGAACGCATGGAAACCCTCGACGGCAAGGCATTCCGTCGCGACAGTTGGGAGCGTCCGGAGGGCGGCGGCGGCATCAGTGCGGTGATCGAAGAGGGCAATCTGCTGGAACGCGGCGGGGTGAATTTTTCCCATGTCATGGGCGACCGCCTGCCGCCGTCCGCCAGTGCGCACCGGGCCGAACTGGCCGGCCGCAGCTTCGAGGCCATGGGCGTGTCGCTGGTGTTCCATCCGCGCAACCCCTATGTGCCGACCGTGCACATGAACGTGCGCTTCTTCTGCGCCAACAAGCCGGGCGAAGAGCCGGTCTGGTGGTTCGGCGGCGGTATGGATCTGACGCCCTATTACGGTTTCGAGGAAGACGCGGTGCACTTCCACACCATTTGCCGCAATGCCCTGACACCGTTTGGCGAGGACTATTACCCGCGCTTCAAGCAATGGTGCGACGAGTATTTCTACCTCAAGCACCGGCAGGAGCCGCGCGGCATCGGCGGCATTTTCTTCGACGATCTGAATGACACCGATTTCGACTTCAGCTTCAACCTGATGCAGAGCGTCGGCGATCATTTTCTGTCGGCCTATGTGCCGATCGCCGAGCGGCGCAGGGATATTCCGTATGGCGAGCGCGAGCGGGATTTTCAGGCCTACCGGCGCGGGCGCTATGTCGAATTCAATCTGGTGTTCGATCGCGGTACCTTGTTCGGCTTGCAATCGGGCGGGCGCACGGAATCCATTCTCATGTCCATGCCGCCGATCGTGAAATGGCGCTACGACTGGAAACCCCAGGCGGGCACGCCTGAGGCGGCGCTGACGGAAACCTTCCTGACCGGCCGCGACTGGCTGGCCTGATCAGTCGCCGGCTTGCCGCATGGAGTCCGCGTTGCAGTAATGGGTTTTGGTGTTACCATACTTTGCAAGTAACACCAAACCACATAACTATAAGTAATGGAGGACCGATGCTGCGCATATTCAAGTATCTGATTTTCCTGCTATCCATGCTGTCGTCGGTATGGGCGAACGAGGGCGCAGTCCTGCGCTTCGGGCTGTTTCCCAACCTTGAGCCGCGCACCCTGACCATGTTGTACGAACCATTGCGGCAACACCTGGAAAAAAGCCTGGGGATGCCCGTGCATCTGTACAGCACGCCGGATTTCCTCAGTTTTGCCAGCCGCACGCAGAAGAACAGTTATGACCTGGTGCTGACGGCGCCCCATCTGGCTTATCTGGCGACGCAGGACGCAGAATACATCCCCATTGCGGCTTACCAGCGAAATTTCCAGACCCTGCTGGTCGTGCGCAAACAGGCCCACCCGGTTACGCTGCAGAAGTTGCGCGGCGGAACGATCGCCGTGCCCGATCCGGATGCGCTGGTTACCCGCGTCGGCGCCGACATGCTGAGCCACAACGGCTTGCCGCCTGCGGACTACCATATCGTTGCCAAACATGGCCATGAAGGCGCGGCCATGGCGGTGCTGGCCGGCGATGCGTCGGCTGCGCTGGTGGGAACGATTCCGTATTACCAGCTATCGGGGGCGAGCCGGTCTGATTTGCAGATTCTGCTCCGTTCACAGAGCTTTCCCAGTCAATATTTTCTGGTTAATAAACACGTGCCGGTGCAGCAGCGCAAAGCCATTCTTGCAGCTTTGCTCGGTTACAACAAAACACCTGCGGGACAAGCCATGCTGGAGAGCAGCGGCTTGAAAAAAGTGGTGGCGGACAATGGCAGGGCGCTGGCGCGGCTGGGGTCTTCCGCCGAACCGGTACGGCAAAAATTGCAGCAGCTCGGCAATACCTATCAGTAAAAGCCATGGCAGGTCGCCTGACGCTTCCCACCTGGATCACACTGCTGCGGTTCATGTTTGTGCCGCTGTTGCTGTGGTTTCTGGCGCAGGCGAACTGGGCCGCTGCGCTGCTGACGTTTATCCTGGCCGGGGCCAGCGACTGGCTGGATGGCTATCTGGCGCGCCGGCTGCAGCTGCAAAGCGACATCGGCGCACTGCTTGATCCCTTGGCCGATAAGGCGATGCTGCTGGCGGCCAGCGCCATGCTGTTGTGGCTGGGCCTGATTCCCTTATGGCTGGCGGGCGCGATCATTCTGCGCGACGTGCTGATCGTTTCCGGCGGGGTGATGTATCACTGGCATGTCGGGCCGGTGGAAATTGCGCCGACCCGTCTGGGCAAACTCAATACGCTGTTCGAATTCACCCTGCTGACCGCCGTGCTGTTGCGGCAGGCGCTGGCGGCGGACTGGCAACTGCTGCCTGCCTACCTGCTCCTGCTGGGCAGCATTCTGTTGTCCGGCGGGCACTATGTCTGGCTATGGGCAAGCAAGGCCATGCGCCACCGGCGGACGGGAAAACCCTAGCTGCGGGCGGCCAGATTGCTGTGGCGGTAGGAGTAGGCGAAATACACCAGCAGACCCAGCGCCAGCCACAGACCGAAGCGCAGCCAGGTCATCAGCGGCAGGAAAGCCATCAGCGCGCCGCAGGAGAGCATGCCCAGGATGGGGAAGACCGGGTTGAGCGGATTCTTGAACGGGCGGTGAATGTGCGGCTGGCGGATGCGCAGCACGATGACGCCGAAACACACCAGCACAAACGCCGCCAGGGTGCCGATATTGACCAGCTCGGCCAGCTCGCCCAGCGGCACCAGCCCCGACATGGCGCTGATGACGATACCGAAGAATACGATGGCGCGGACCGGCGTGTGGGTGTTTTCATTCACTTTGGCAAAGCTGCGCGGCAGCAGCCCGTCGCGCGACATGGAAAAGAAAATGCGGGTCAGGCCGTAATACAACACCAGCATCACGGTGGTCAGACCGGCGATCACGCCGGTGGAAACCAGCGCAGAGGCCCAGTGAATGCCGATTTTCTCCAGCGCGAAGGCCACCGGCGACGATACGTTGAGGATGGAGTAGGGCACGATGCCGGTCAGCAGGCCGGAGACCACGATGTAGATGAGGGTACAGAAAACCAGCGAAGCGATGATGCCGACCGGCAGATCGCGCTGCGGGTTCTTGGCTTCTTCCGCCGCGGTGGAAACCGCGTCGAAACCGACGTAGGCAAAAAACACGATGGAAGCGCCGGCCAGGACGCCAATCGGCTTGCCGTCGGCCGCATGGTCGAACCAGCCGAACGGTATGAAGGGGCTCCAGTTGGCTGCGTCGACATGGAACAGGGCCACGCCGATAAAGGTGGCGATGGTCAGCAGTTTGACGAACACCATCGCTGTATTCAGGCGGGTGCTCTGCTTCACGCCGATGATCAGCATCACCATCAAGGCGATCACGATGCCGGCTGCCGGCAGGTTGATCAGGCCGCCGGCAGCGGGGGCCTTGGTCAGCGCCTCCGGCAGACCCAGTCCGACGGCGGTGAGCGCGTTGTTGAAGTAGCCTGACCAGCCATTGGCCACGGCCGCGACGGAAACGCCGTATTCCAGCAACAGATCCCAGCCGATGATCCAAGCCACCAGTTCGCCGAAGGCGGCATAACTGTAGCCGTAGGCACTGCCGCTGCCGCCCACGGCAGAAGCAAGCTCGGCGTAGGCCAGTGCGGCGAAGGCGCAGGCCAGACCGGAAATGATGAACGACAGGACCACCGCCGGGCCGGCCAGATTGGCGGCGGCAATGCCGGTGAGCACGAAAATGCCGGTGCCGATGATGGCGCCGACGCCGAGGAATGTCAGGTCAAATGCCGACAGTACCCGCTTCAGGCCGGAATGTTCCATCTCGTCGGGGGATAGAAGTTTGGTGCGAAACAGGCTCACTGCGGCGTCTCCCTTGAAGTAAACGCTGATCTACGAATAAATCAGCCGGATGGCTGCGCGGTATCGTGTCCGCGCAATCTCACGCTTTCAATGACTTGCGTCATCGAGCGGCCGGGCGATGCGCTCGCCCGGCAAGGAAACACCCGTAAATGGGCGTTTCCTTAAGTTTTTTGTCAATTTTTGGTAATACTAACGGCTCGGCTGAGCAAGGGCAACTCATGCCGGCGGGCGTTGGCGGCGATGAATTCGGCCCGTTCGGTGGACAGGCCGGTGAAACCGGCGTTGCCGCGGCTATTCAGTGCGGCAAAATGTGTGGCGGATTCGCCCAGGAGGGTGGCAAACAGCACTTCCAGTTCCCAGGCATCCACTTTCAGCGCGCCGAACGGATCGGTTGCGCTGGCGGGATGCCAAAACAGCGATGGCAGCCAGTTCTTGGCGCGGACGGCGGGTTCATTGAACCAGCGAATGAGTTTGGCTTCGAGCGTTTCCATCGGTAATATTTCTCGCTTCAGGGCAGTGGGTGATTCTGTATGCAGTTCTGGTTAATGAAGTCCGAGCCTGACGATGTGAGCATCGACGATCTGGCCGCACGTCCCGGTCAGACGGTGCCGTGGTACGGTGTGCGCAACTACCAGGCGCGCAATTTCATGCGTGACGCCATGCAAATCGGCGATCGGGTATTATTTTACCACTCCGGTTGCGAGGTGCCCGGCATCGCCGGTCTGGCCGAGGTGGCGAGCGGTCCTTACCCCGATGCCAGCCAGTTCGATCCGGCCAGCCCTTATTTCGATGCCAAAGCCAGGCAGGAGGAGCCGCGCTGGCTGCTGGTGGACGTCAAGCTGGTGAAAAAGACCCGTTTCATGCCGCTGACGGAAATGCGCGGCTACGCCGGGCTGGAGGAAATGCGCGTGCTGCAGCGCGGCAATCGCCTGTCGATTACGCCTGTTACGCCATTCGAGTGGCAATTCATTACGGAGCATTTGTGACCAAGTTCTATCATTTCTGGTCCAGCATGCCGGCGCAGCGTGTGCGTCTGGCGCTGGCCTACAAGCAGGTGCCGCATGAGGCGATTGCCTTATCGCACGATGACGATGCGGTGTTTTTCGATTACGGCGTGGCGCATGCCGACTGCCTGTTGCTGCGCGATAGCGGTGCGGTGGCAAGCGATCCGTTGCTGATTCTGCAATCGCTGGACGAGTGGCTGGGCGGCCGGCCGATTCTGCAAGGTGTGCTGCCGCCGGAAGCCTGGGCGGCGCTGTTGCAATGGCGCAACTCTGTCGAACATGTGCTGGGCCGGCTCTATGCGGCCGTGCTGCCCGGTTTCCTTGATATAGAAGAGAGCGAAACGGCCCATGCCGCCTGCAAGGCGGAGATCGAACGCAAGTATGGCATGAGCCTGGAAGCGCTGACCAACGACCGTTACGACGGTTTCAGCCAGCTGTCGGCCATGAGCCGGTTGAAAGAGCTGGGACGGCACCTGGGCAAGGAAAAATTCTATTATGGCGGCCAGTTGACGGCGGCCGACATTCTGCTGGCTTGCGATCTGTTTCCGTTGCAGCTGCTCGACGGCGTGACCGTGCCGCTCGATATCATGTATTACATCAAGCGGGTGGAGGATGCCTGCGGCGCCAGCCCCCGCGACGGGGTGGTCGCTACGCTGGCCACCGCGCATTGAATGCGCGCACGAACCGTTCGATCTCCGCGGCCGGCAGCCGGGTAATGCCGGCCGCCCCTTCGCGTCCGCCGCCATGGACAAATTGCTGGCACAGCTGAGCGGCTCCGAACGGGTGACTGAGCGGGGCGCGCACGCTGACGGACAGGGTGTCTTCCGCCGTCGGCGTCAGGATGGCGTGAGCCCGTTGCGGAAAACGATTGGCCAGCCGGTTGCCGAACGGGCCGTTGGCGCGTCGGCTCCAGGCGCTATCGGGCAACAGCCAGACTGCCGCATGTTCGTTTTCCTCCAGCGGTGACAGCGCCTCAGCCATGGCAAGATCGTTTGCGAAACCCGCCTGCAGGGTGGTAAAGGCGCTGTCGGCATAAATGAAATCCAGTGGCCGGGTATAGGGATGCAGGCGCTTGAACAGGTCGGCCGGGTGGAACCACAGATCCGCCACGCTTTCGCCGTAGGCATTGTAGTTGAGGCATTCGCCCAGGGTTTGCAGGGCGGTCTGATGATCCTGCGGCAATTCCAGCTGGTCGGCCAGCTGGCGTGCGCTGTTGCCGAGGTTGTCGCCAAACGCCGCGACCACCGCCCATTCTGCGTGGCTGCCGTGCAAGTGGTGGTTCATCAGCAGGCTGGTGCAGACTGCCGGTGAAGTGTCGATGTGCGCGGTGAAATAGGGGTGCTGCGGCAAGGGGCCGGGCAGATGATGGTCGAACCATTCGACTTTGGCGCCGCGTTCCAGCAGGCGTTCGAGCGCCGCTCGATTGGCCGCCACGCTGATGTCGAGTGCCAGCACATGATCGTCGCGGCCGGCCGGGGTGCGCTCAAGCAGGGCGATATCGCGTTTGACTCCGGTGACCAGCATGCCGTGCCCCGGGTGGGCAAGACGGTATTGCTGCAGCGCGCATAGGCCGTCGGCATCGCCGTTGAAGACGTCATAGTGTGTCATGGACGCGTCTATTATAATGACTGGGGAACGCTGTCAGTTTAGTGTTTCCGGATGCCCTGAACAATAGCGCAAACAACCAAGAGCCCGCTTCCGGCGGATATTTAACCATGCCATCCCGCGCGCAAAACGACTCGACGCATCGCAGCCTGTTGTGGTTGCCCCTGCTGGCCTATGTGCTGTTGGTCATCTACGGCAGCCTGTTTCCGTGGTCGGGCTGGCAATGGCCGCAGGAAAATCTGCTGGCTTTCCTGTGGGCGCCCCTGCCGCACTACATCACACGCACCGACGTGACCACCAATCTGTTCGTGTATTTTCCCGTCGGCCTGCTGGCGGCACTGGTGTTGCGCCGTGCCGGCAACCTGCCGCTGACCTGGCTGCGGGCCACGTTTTGGGGTGCCGGCCTGAGCCTGTGCATGGAGTTCGGACAGAATTTCCTGCCCTGGCGCAATGCTTCCAATTTCGATGTGCTGGTCAACACCTGCGGCAGCGCGCTGGGAGCACTGGCGTTTGTGCTGCTGCATGAGCGGACGCCGGCTGGCCGCTGGCTGCGCCGTTGGCGAACGCGGCATTTCCGTCCCGGCTGGGATGCCGATGCCGGGGTGGCGCTGCTGGCGCTGTGGGGCCTGGCGCAGTTGAGTTTACGTTTGCCTTCGCTGGTGTCCGGCAATTGGCGGGAAACCTGGGTGCCTTTCTGGCACTGGGATGCCGCACTTATGCAGGCGTCGCCGCTGGCCATGATGGTGTATGCGCTGGAACTGGCCGCCGTGACCTTTTTCGTGCTGCAGCTGGTGCACGACCGCGACCGGCGCCCGCGCACGGCGCTGCTGGTATTCGTGCTGCTGCTGGCGGTCAAATTCGCCGCGGCCGCTGTGCTGGTGCGGAGCCATGTCCTGCCGCGCCTGCTGTCGCTGGATGTGGTGGGCGGGATCCTGGCCGGTTTGCTGCTGCTGGGCGTGCTGCTTCGCCGGGAGCGGTGCGGCAAGGCGGAGCTGGTGCTGGCCCTGCTGGCCGCTTTGGTGTCGGCCAAGCTGTTCTATCTGCTGAATAGCGAAGATTACGTTGGCGGGCCGCTGTTCGCCTGGCAGGATAATCATATCCGCTGGGTCAACATGACCGGCTTCGCCTACTGGCTGGCCGATATCTGGCCGTTTGCCGCGGCTTTGTACATGATCGTCTGGCGTTGGCTGCTGCCGTCCGGTCGCGGCAGGAATTGAGTGTGGTATTTCTGCTCTTGCCGGGGCGCAGTCCGGGGCTAACTGGCCGCGATTAATCCTGCCGCCGCGAAGGCGGTCTGCCGCTTGAGGCATTGCGGGCATTGCCTGCAAGGGCGCGCGTGCCCCAGCAGGCAGCTCCAGGTGCGGCGATAATCGACATTGCGGGCCAGGCCAAGCTGCACAATGGCGGCTTTGCTCAGTTCGGCCAGCGGCGTGTGCAGGTGTAATTGCAGGGTTTGCAGACTCTGGCGCAGCAGCCTGATAAACTCCGGAGTGGAGGCGGCATCGGCCGCGGCATCTTCGCGGTTGATGCCCAAATACACCGCATCGGCGCGGATCTGCGCGGCCCAGGCAGCCGCCAGTGCCGCAGCCATGAGATTGCGATGGGGAATCGGCACATGCCGGCTGAGGCAGGCCTCGCCGCGAAAGAAATGGCCGATGCGGGATGCCGGCATGATGTCGAGCGACAGGCCGAGCTGATCGCACTGCCACTGGGCGGCGCGTTTTTCCTGCCGTGCGTTGCGCTGGCCGTAGTCGATGAACAGCGGAGCCAGAGCATGATCCGGCGCCAGCATGTGCAGCAGGGTGGTGCTTTCCACTCCGCCGCTTAATAGAATGACAGCTTTCATGGCCCACAGCATAGGTTAAAGCGATGGACTTGCAAACACTCACCGGGCAGTTGCGCGATTTCGCCAAACGGCGTGACTGGGGCAAATACCATGCGCCCAAAAATATCGCCATGGCGCTGGCGGTCGAGGCGGCCGAGCTGATGGAGCCCATGCAGTGGCTGACCGAGGAGGAAAGCCGCCAACCGGATGAAGCCACACGCGCGCATCTGGCTGACGAGATGGCGGATGTGCTGCTGTATCTGCTGCAGCTGGCGGATGCGCTGGATGTGGACGTGCTGCAGGCCGCCTTTGCCAAGATGGAAAGGAATGAAACGCGCTTTCCGCCGGTATAATGCGGGAAAACAGCAAGGAGTGAGCAGCAGGCAGCGAAGGGCAGAGGGGTGTTGTTTTCCTCCTGCGTTGCCTGCTTGTCCTGCCAAAAACCGCAATTTAAGGTAATTCACCAATGACAGACAGCTACTTTAAGCACCACGTATTTTTCTGCACCAACCAGCGCGAAGATGGTGCCAAGTGCTGCATGGATTTCGATGCCCAGGGCATGCGCGACTACGCCAAGAAAAAAATCAAGGCGCTGGACCTGAACGGCCAGGGCAAGATTCGTATCAATTCGGCCGGCTGCATGGATCGCTGTGCCGAGGGGCCGGTGCTGGTGGTTTACCCCGAAGCGGTCTGGTACACCTATGTGGACCAGGAAGACATTGATGAAATCATCCGCGAGCATTTGCAAAACGGGCGCGTGGTCGAGCGCCTGAAGGTGCCGGGTTGAGTCTCGCCACTGCGGCGCAGCGCCTCAAGCTGCGCATCGACGCGCCGGCCGGCAAGATCGAGACGGTGGTGAACGATCCCGGCGGGGATCGTCGCGGTCTGGCCGTTGTCGCGCATCCGCATCCCCTGCATGGCGGCAGTCTGGATAACAAGGTGGTCCACATGCTGTCGCAGACCCTGTGCGAACACGGTTTCGTATCGGTGCGTTCGAATTTCCGCGGCGTTGGCCGGAGCGATGGCGTGTACGATGCGGGCGAGGGGGAGACGGAGGATCTGCTGGCGGTGATCCATTTTGTGCATGAGCGTTATCCCGACCTGCCGCTGATTCTGTTGGGTTTTTCCTTCGGTGCGTATGTGCAAAGTCGCGTGGCCAGCCAGCTGGGCGCCGACAAACTGGTCCTGGTCGCCCCGGCGGTGGGGATGTACGCGTTTCCGCCGGTGCCGGCCGATACCGTGGTCATCCACGGCGAGGATGACGAACTGATTCCCCTGGCGCAGGTGCGGCAATGGACCGAGCGGCAAGGGCTGCGTTTACAGGTGGTGGCCGGTGCGGACCATTTTTTCAACCGGAAACTGAATGAACTGAAAGAGGCCTTGGTGCAATCGTGCGGGTGCTGACAGTCGACAATCTGGCCAAACGTTACGGCGATCGCCGCGTGGTTGACGGCATCAGTTTTACGATCGAGAAAGGCCAATGTTTTGGTTTGCTGGGGCCGAATGGCGCCGGTAAAACGACAACCTTGCGCTTGCTGTTGGGTTTGATCCGGCCCGATGGCGGACAGATCGACCTGCTCGGTCATGCCATTCCGCAAGCTGCCCGTGAAGCGCGCATGCGGGTAGGGGTTGTGCCGCAGATGGACAACCTCGATCCGGACTTCACCGTGCGGGAAAATCTGCTGGTCTACGGGCGCTATTTCGGTCTGGCCCACGCTGAAATCGAGGCACGCATTCCCCGTTTGCTCGAGCTGGCGGGTTTGCAGGCGCGTGCCGATTCGCTGATCAACAGTCTGTCCGGCGGCATGAAACGGCGCCTGACACTGGCGCGTGCCCTGGTGAACGACCCGGACCTGATCTTTCTCGACGAACCGACCACCGGCCTCGATCCGCAAGCGCGGCACCTGTTGTGGCACAGCCTGCGCCAGCTGATGAACGAAGGCAAAACCATTCTGCTCACCACGCACTATATGGACGAGGCGGAACGGCTGTGCAATGTGCTCGGTATTATGGATGCGGGCAAGCTGATCGCTTTCGGGCCGCCCGGCGAGATGATCGCCCGTCACATCGAACCCAGCGTGGTGGAGGTCTACGGTGATGTGTTGCATGACGCGCAAGTCATCATGCAGCCGCATTGCGAGCGGTTGGAGCGGGTGGGTGAAACGCTGTTCGGCTACTGCGCCAAGGCCGAGCCGGTACTGCAGGCGTTGAAACCGCTTGCTGCCCTGCGCATCACGCACCGTCCGGCGAATCTTGAGGATGTGTTCCTGAAATTGACCGGCCGGGACCTGAGGGATTGATGATGTCTTGTTTGCCTACTTTCAGCTGGCGCTTTTTGGCCGTCTGGCAGCGTAATTTCAAAGTCTGGAAAAAGCTGGCCTTGCCCTCCGTGCTGGGCAATCTGGCCGACCCGATGATGTACATGCTCGGTCTGGGTTACGGTCTGGGCCGTTTGCTGCCGGACGTCAACGGCGTACCCTACCTGTCCTTCCTGGCGGCCGGCACGGTGTGTTACAGCACCATGAACAGCGCGACCTTCGAGGTGCTGTATTCGGCGTTTTCGCGCATGCACGTACAGAAAAGCTGGGAGGCGATTCTCAACGCACCCATGACGCTGGATGATGTGGTGCTGGGGGAGCTTTCCTGGGCCGCGTCGAAGAGCCTGCTGTCCGGATTGGCGATTTTGACGGTGATTTGGCTGCTCGGCCTGCAGTCATCCTGGCTGTTGTCGTTGTGGGTGATTCCGGTGGTGGTGCTGATCGGCATCTGCTTTGCCGGCATGGGCCTGGTGATGAATTCCATCTCGCCCAACTACGATTTCTTCATGTATTACTTTACGCTGGTGATCACGCCGATGGTGCTGCTGTGCGGCGTGTTCTACCCGGTGACGGAATTGCCGCACTGGCTGCAGACGGTTTCATCCTGGCTGCCGCTGACCCACGCCATCGATCTGGCACGGCCGCTGCTGCTGGGCAGCATGCCGCAGGACATTCTGCTGCATGCGTTTGCTCTGCTGGCCTACGGCCTGGTGGGCTTTGTCGTGGCCCTGCACCTGACACGTAAACGTTTGCTGACCTGATGGCCGGTTTCCCTCTGCCGGGAGGGAAAATATTTTATTTTTCTTTCCTCTCGATAGTCCATTGAAAATAAATAACCTTTTTTTTACAAGGAAAATCAAGCCGGCTGGCGGCAGCCCATTGTCGGCGAGCGGGCTGGATAACAGCCATGACAAGGTGGTAAAGTTCACTTTAATTCACCAAACACCTGCCCGCTCGTCTGCCTAATGAACATCAAACAGTATCTAGTCGACGAAAGTTTTCAGTCTCTGCTGTGGCCCGCCCGCCACATGCCCCTGCTGACGCTGCGGCGGGTCGAAACCATCTTGTTCCGGGTACGCCTGGTCGCGTTGCTGTTCGCTTTTCTCACCGCCGGCTGGATCGTGGTCGATTTCTTCGCCGTCCCCTGGCCCGCCTGGGGATGGCTGGCGGCAGGACGACTGGTCGCCAGTCTGGCATTCGCCTTTGTCGCATTGATCTGCGGCCGGGCCAATCGCAAGCACGACATGTATCTCTCGCTGGCCTGCCTGTATGCCATCCCGACATTCTTTTATCTGTATTCCTACTGGATACTGAGCGGCGTTGGGCTGTCCGGTCTGACTTCCAGCATTTCCGGCATCTACGCATTCTTGCCGTTCATCATGATTGCCGGCTTGGGCATGTTTCCGTTAACGGCGGGTGAAAGCCTGATTTACGCCATGCCGGTCATTTTGCTTGAGTTTGTATCTGGTATCGTCGGGATCGATGCGCTTAATTTGAGCGAGTTGATCGGTTCGGTCTGGCTGGCGGCAATGATGGCGATTGTGGCGGCGCTATCGGGCATGAGCCAGCTGGGATTCATGATCGCACTGGTGCGTCAGGCCATCCGCGACCCGCTGACGCAGTGTTTCACGCGTTCCAGCGGTGAGGAATTGCTGGAGATGCAGTTCATTATCGCCACCCGCAGCAACAGCCCGCTGACACTGGCATTTATCGACCTGGATAATTTCAAGGCCATCAATGACAACTACGGTCACGATGCCGGCGACAAGGTGTTGCTGGAAGCCACCCGCAACATCAGCCAGTCGCTGCGCACGGGCGATATGCTGGTGCGCTGGGGGGGCGAAGAGTTTGTGGTGATTCTGCCCGGCGCATACTGCAACGAGGCTGCTCTGGTGCTTGAGCGTTTGCTCGCAAAGGGCATGGGCGAGCGGCCCGACGGTCAACCCATTACGGCCAGCGTGGGGCTGGCGGAACGCACGTATGACGACAGCCGGGACTGGCGGGAGCTGATCGCCGCCGCCGATCAAAGAATGTATTCGGCCAAGCAATCGGGCAAGAATCGACTGGTGACCTGCGCACGGGCCGCGTGATTTGTCACACGCTTTTGCTATCATGCAAGGGTGACGACTCAACATGACGCTGGATCCGCCGTGAACAAATACCTCAAATACGCTCTCGTCGCAGCTGCCTCTTTGCTTGTGTTGTTCGCCGCCGCGCTCGCCGCCGTCGCGATGCTGGTCAATCCCAACGATTACAAGCCGCTGCTGGTCAAGGCCGTGGCGGAGAAGACCCAGCGCACCCTGACGCTGGACGGCGATATCAAACTGGCGCTGTTTCCCAAGCTGGGGCTGAATCTGGGCCAGACATCCCTGTCCGAGCATGGCGGCAAGGCGGAGTTTGCCGCGGTCAGCGGGGTAAAGTTGTATGTGGCCTGGCTGCCTCTGCTGCACAAGTCGCTGGTGGTCGATGAGGTGAATATCGACGGCGCGCGGGCCAACCTGGTGCGCTACGCCGACGGCAGCAGCAATTATGACGACCTGCTGCAGCAGAAGCAGCCGCCGGCAGAAGAATCCGGCCCGCTCAAGTTTGATGTGCAGGGCATCAACATCAGCAACAGTGCCGTGACCTTCGACGACCGCATGGCGGGCCGCAAAACATCCATCAGTCAATTCAGCATGCACAGCGGGCGTCTGAAGGACGGCGTACCCACCGAGCTGGCGCTGGATTTCTCCGCCCAGATGGATAAACCGCAAATCAATGCCACCGTGCACATGAAAAGCGGCGTGCTGTTTGAGCTGGAGCAGAAACACTACGCCTTGAGCGGACTGGAGCTGGGCGTCAAGGGTAAGGCTGCCGGGCTGACCGATCTTGATCTGTCGCTCAAGGGCGATGTCGATGCGCGTTTGGCCGCCACGGAGCTGCTGATGAAAGGTCTGGCCCTCAGTCTGGCCGGCAAGCAAAACGGCAACCCGCTGACTGTCAAACTGGACGCGCCGAACCTGCAGCTGACGCAGAACAAGGTCAGCAGCGACAAGCTGACCCTCGATGCGCAGGTGCAGCAGGGCAAGGGGACCATCCGGGCCGTGCTGACAGTGCCTCGGCTGGAGGGGACGGGCGAATCCTTCAAGACCGACCATTTGACCCTGGATGTTGACGGCCAGCAGGGCGACAACGCCATCAAGGGCACATTGACGAGCCCCTTTGCCGGCAACCTGAAGACCCGGCGTTTTGATCTGGCCCGTTTGCAAGCCAATCTGAATGCGACCAATCCGCAGTTGCCCAAAGGAAAAATGGCGCTGTCGCTGAGCGGCGATGCGCATGCCGACCTGCTGCGGGAGGATGTGACGGCCAATCTGGCGACGCGGCTGGACGACAGTCATATCAAGGCGGCGCTCGGCATGAGCCACTTTGCCGCGCCGCAGTACCGCTTCGACGTGGCGGTGGATCAGCTGGACGTGGATCGCTATATGGCAACGAAAACCCAGCCGACTCAGCAGGCGGCTGCCCAGCCGGAAAAACCGTTCGACCTGTCTGCGCTGAAAACACTCAATGCCAGCGGCAGTCTCAAAGTGGGCTCCCTCAAAGCCTCGAATATCCGTGCCAGCGATGTGCGCATGGGTGTGAAGGCGGCCGGCGGCCGGCTGGCTATCAGCCCGCTGGCGGCCAATCTCTATGACGGTTCGATGGACGGCGGCGTGAACATCAACGCCAATGGCACGCCCCAGTTTGTCGTCAAGGAAAACCTGCGCGGCATCAACATCAGTCCCTTGCTGAAGGACGCCATCAACAAGGACATGCTGGAGGGCAAGGGCAATGTGTCCCTGGATGTGCAGGCCCAGGGCAATACCGTAACGGCACTGAAAAAATCGCTTGCCGGCAATGCTGCGCTGCAATTGAAAGACGGCGCCATCAAGGGGGTGAACGTCGCCGCCATGCTACGCAAAGCCAAGGCGCAAATGGGCGGGGGACAGCAGGCACAGGCTGCCAGCGCCAGCGAAAAAACCGATTTTTCCGAGTTGACGGCCAGTTTCGCGCTGCATGGCGGGGTCGCCCACAATGAGGACTTGTCGATGAAATCGCCTTTGCTGCGACTGGGCGGTAACGGCGACATCAATATTGGCGACAGCAGCATGAATTACCTGGCCAAAGCCACGGTAGTGGGCACGCTGGAAGGGCAGGGCGGGGCCGAGCTGGCATCGCTCAAGGGGGTGACCGTTCCCGTGCGCGTCTCCGGTCCGTTCAGTGCGCTCAAGTACGCGGTGGATATGAATGCGCTGGTGAGCGAGTCGGTCAAAGCCAAGGCGGCGGAAAAGCGCGAGGAAGTCAAAACCAAGCTGGAAGACAAACTCAAGGGCGAATTGAAAGGCCTGTTCGGTAAGTAGTCCTGCCGCCCGGCATGCCGGGCAGGACGGGCTAGCCGGCTGGCCGTTCAAGCGCCAGCACCGTGGCGGTTTCCGCCCCGGCTGGCCTGCCGGCTGATTTCAGCTGACCTTTGACGGCATGCATGACCCGATTGCAAATGCGGTCCGGCGAAAGAACCACCAGCATTTCCTGACAGGGTTCATCCGCGGATTGTTTGACGATGCTCTCGGCCAGAATGTTGTCGCCGGCCAGCATGGGGGAGATTTTCTCGATCTGGCTGAGTGATACTTCGGGAATTTCTCCCAGCGCGTCAACCAGCAAACCGAGATAGTCGCTGTCCTCCTGTGCGCGAATCACGACGATTTGCGACTCCGCGTGCATGGGGGCCGTGGGGACGTCCTTCTGCAGAATCTGATGCAGGCTGACAACGGGCATCAAGCTGCCGCGAAACATCAGGTAACCCACCACATACTCGGTGGTGCCCGGCACTTTTGTCAGAGAGGTGGCGTCAATCGCTTCAATGACTTGTTGGGACGGGATGCCAAACCAGTTTTCGCCAATATAAAAAGTGGCGATTTCACTGCTGTCGCCATCCAGTCGGTTAGCCGTATAATGGTGGTTGCCGGCCTGGCGTTTAGGCGTATGCGTGTCCGGCAGGCTGAGCGTGCCGGCTTCGCCGAGGGGGGAGAAGAACAGGGCGACCACGTCGTTGCGGTAGGAATCCGCCGAACCCTTGTACTCACGATAACCGCTGGACATACGCGCTCCGACCGCATAATGCCGCCCCTGAAAGGTGATGATTTTGGCAATGCCCTGTCCGGGCTTGAGTTTGAAGCAGTCGTCGGGAATGTCCAGTTTGTCGCCACATCCCAGGCTGTCGAGGGTGGCGGCAATGACATGCTGATTTTTGTCGGCGAATACGCCGAAACAGCCGGGCATCGGTTCGCCGTGCTCATCCTGCGGCAGCGCATCCTGCAACATGGCCTGAAATTGCGGCAAGGAATCGAAGACAACGCCGATGCCTCCCGCCACACTGCCCGCATCGTCGGGTGCATGGATGGCTGCGGCATAGATGTACGTGTGCCTGTTATGGTAGAGCGGCGTCGGCACGAAGTGCGAAACGGCATAGTCCTGCGAGTGCTGCAGCGCCAGCGCCTGCCGGCTCCAGTCTTCCTGCAGTTGGCGGCCGCGCAAACTGGAAAAGTCGGGGTTGGAGACGGCAATCACCCTGCCGTGCCGGTCAAATAGCACCAGATTGCTGTACACCGTGTACAGGCTGTTGATCTGCGCCAGCACATCCGTCATCCGGGCCGTCTGCTCCGGCGTGGGGGCATCGGCTGCCAGGTAATCCCGGAAGAGCGAAGTCAGCGCCCACCAGCGGCAATCATTGGCCCGTTCATACAGATTGCGGTCCATGATGTCGATAGCGAGCGAGGCCTGGAACAGGCTGTCCTGCAGGATGGCGGAAACGACGGTCTGATGCAGGTTGCCGATCGAGCGTTCGAATACGTCCTTGGTTTTGAGGCCGGTATTGCTTATTTCCCACAACAGCACCTTGGAAAACGCCGGGTTGAGCACCTTGCGGTCGCTGCTTTGACGCACATTGCCGTTCCAGACGGAGCGATTCAGCTCGCGCTGGATTTGTTCCGCCTGATTGGGAATGTGGCGCAGCGTCGCGGAAAACAGCGCCGGATTGTGCGTGACTTCCAGCAGGACTTCGCGGGGGATGTCGGCCAGCTGACCGGTTTCGATCGCTTCGAAGGCGTGCTCCAGCGGAATCATGACGTGGCCGTACCAGCCGGGCCCCAGATAGCCCTGATAGCCTTTGGTCGGGCGGGTGGTGGCGATGTATTGCCGACCGGCAAAACGCACGATCTGCCAGTCATGCTCGAGCACCGTGTGCAGTTTGGCGCCGACGGGGATGTGGAATGCCTCGCTGCTGGCGATGACGATTCCCTGCGCATCCAGCAAAGTGACGACCGACCAGGATTTCTCATCCACCAGATTGGCAAAGATGCTTTCCGTTTCATTCTGGAAGCGGAAGCACAGGCACAGCACGCCCAGCGCGGTTTCACCGTCACGCGCGGTGACGCGGTAAGAGTAAATCAGACTTTTTTCTTCATTGGGGCACAGGTCGGAGTGCCGGAATGTTTCGACGTAGGATTTGGCCGTGTTGAGCGAGGCCTGCAGCAGCGGGTCATGCGTGCGGCTGACCGGATTGTCCTGATCCAGTTGCGCCAGCACGTTGCCCTCGGTATCCAGCAGAATGATGTTCTGGTAAACGGAATATTTGCGGGCATATTCATGAAAGCGCACCAGCAGGTTTTCATGCTGGTTGTGTACCTGCTCCTTCAGCGTGCTGCGGTCGTCGCTGTAGCGTTCATCCAACTCGCGGCGCTTGGCCGGTACAAATTCGAGATAGTCGCGGATGTCGTCGTCGGTTGCCAGGAAGCCGATGTCGGCGGTTCGTTCAAACAGATTGCGTACCATGATATCGACGGCGACCTGGGCCTTGGCATTCATTTCCTGCACGGTTTTCTTCAGGGTTTCATGGCCGAGGCTGTTGAGCAAGTTTTCTGTCAGGCGGTGGAAAGCTTGCCGCGTGCTGGTCATATCCGTCCCTGTGCCGGAGAGCTGTCCCAGCAGGGTCAGGTTATCCCACACGCCTTGCAGGTATTGCAGCGTTTCCCAGTATTCGACGGTCACATTCATGTGTCGAATCAGGTCGTTCAAATCACTGTCCAGCTCGATCCCTTTATAGAGGGCCATGGTTTATTCTCCGGAATTTAAAACCATACTGATAACATGGATTTAGCATACCAGTCCGCCGGAAAAAAACAAACTATTCATTCGGCATGCGGGCGGATCAGGGCAGAACAGAAAATACCGGAACAGCGGGGGTTAGAGGTATTGTCCGGGCGCTATCAGCCCAAGTGGACGACAGGGCGCGGGCGAAAAGCGCAGAAGCGTTCCGGATTTACAGCGAAATGCCGACCAGCTTGAGTATGCGCACCAGCAGCCAATAGGCCAGGGCGGTACCGATGCCGGACAACAGCAGGCTAAGCCAGAAATTCAAGCCATGCCGCAGCAATAGCGGCAGCAGCAGGAACAGGGTGAGCGAAGGCAATACCAGCCAGAAGATGCTGTAGGACAGGTTGGCGACGGTTTCGCTATTGCCGGTGTCAAGGTAGAGCCAGACAAAAGCCAGCAGCGACGTCAGCGGCAGCGAGGCCAGTGCGGCGCCCCAGAAACTGCTGCGCTTGGCGAGTTCAGCCACGGCGACCAGGGTGGCGGCCGAGAGCAGGATTTTCAGGGCATACTGCCCCATCAGCCGGCCTTGACCGTGATGCCGGCCGCCGCACGTTTGGCGCGCTGCCGCGCTGTTTCGGTGTCTGCTGCGCGTGCCAGCGCCACGCCCATGCGGCGCTTTTCAAACGCCACCGGTTTGCCGAACAGGCGAATATCGGTGCCCTCGATACGCAGCGCGGCATCCACGCCCTCGAAGCGCACGCCTGCCGCTTCCACGCCGCCGTAAATGACCGCACTGGCGCCGGGGCGGGCCAGGCCGGTGTCCACCGGCAGGCCGAGAATGGCGCGGGCGTGCAGCTCAAACTCGCTCTGGAACTGGGTCGCCAGCGTCACCAGGCCGGTGTCGTGCGGGCGCGGGCTGACTTCGGAAAACCACACTGCATCCCCGCGTACAAACAGTTCTACGCCGAAAATGCCCAGCCCGCCCAGTGCGGCCGTGATCTTGCCGGCGATGTCGCGGGCCGTTTGCAGGGCAGCAGGCGACATGGCCTGCGGCTGCCAGCTTTCCACGTAGTCGCCGTTGACCTGCACGTGGCCGATGGGCTCGCAGAAATGGGTGATTGGCTGACCGTCTGCAGCCAGAGCGCGCACGGTGAGCTGGGTGATTTCGTAATCGAAGTCGATGGCGCCCTCCACGATGACCTTGCCCTGGTCCACCCGGCTGCCGCTGGCGGCATAGTCCCACGCGGTGGCGATATCCTCTGCGCGGGTAACGCGCGACTGGCCCTTGCCGGAAGAGGACATGACCGGTTTGATGAAGCAGGGGTAGCCCAGTCTGTCGGCCGCTGCCTGCAATTCGGCCAGCGAGGTGGCAAAGGCGTAGGGCGAGGTGGGGAGATGCAGCTCTTCCGCCGCCAGGCGGCGGATGCCCTCGCGGTTCATGGTGAGAAAGGCGGCGCGGGCGGTGGGGATGACGGTGGCCAGTCCTTCCTGTTCGATTGCCAGCAGGGTTTCGGTGGCAATGGCCTCGATTTCCGGCACGATGTAGTGCGGCTTTTCCTGCTCGATCAGGGCGCGTAATGCTACGCCGTCGCTCATGGCGATCACATGGCTGCGGTGCGCCACCTGCATGGCCGGAGCGTTGGCATAGCGATCCACGGCAATCACTTCCACGCCGAGGCGTTGCAAAGAGATCACCACTTCCTTGCCCAGTTCGCCGCTGCCCAGCAGCATGACGCGGGTGGCGGATGGTGAGAGCGGGGTACCGAGTTTCATATTTTGCTTTGCTTGGATTTGGGAGCGGGCATTTCTGGCATGATGCGTTTCATGAACTGGTCAAATAATGGGACAGTAAAAGCGGTGTCTCCATGAGCAGGGCTATAGATCATCCCTTTTCGAATAAGGCCATTTCGCAGAGGAGCAACGCTTTCCGACTTTACGCCGAGTAAAGAGGCAATATCTCCAGAACGCTGTGGGTCTGAGCCGAGTTCAGCTAGTGCTCTTAAGTAATCCTTCTCCCGCGGCGTCAAGCGGTCGAACCGTACGCGAAAGAAGCTTTGGTCTAACTTCCGGATAGATTCTTGGGTGGCTTGGTGAACTATTTCCAGAGATATTGGGCTTGATACTGCAAGATTCCAGCATTGATAGCCCCATTCCTGTAGAAAATAAGGATACCCTTTTGTCAGTTTCACAATTTCATGCAGAGCGTCGTCTGCAAAGTAAATCCCCTCTGTTTTGACGGGTTCTTGCAATGCCTTGTATGCGGCTTGCTCCGGTAGTGGCC
This sequence comes from Pseudomonadota bacterium, assembly GCA_021851875.1. Taxonomy (GTDB): domain Bacteria; phylum Pseudomonadota; class Gammaproteobacteria; order Burkholderiales; family JAJZQI01; genus JAJZQI01. Next base: position 94,098 of record JAJZQI010000007.1, read on the forward strand.
CTACTTCTGGATAATCGAATAATCGCTCTGCATAAGACTTTGAATGACCTGCGTTGGCAACCAATTGCGGTAGTCCGGCGCCCAGAAGAATGATGGGCAACTGTTTCTGGGAAACCTTGTGCATGGCCATGATTAACGAACTCAGCTCTTTTTCTGCAAGATATTGGAGCTCGTCAATAATGACTGCTATTGCCGTGTTTCTATCGAGTGCAGCTTCTCCAAGGGCGATAAACATCTCAGCTAAGTCAACTTCGAGATCGCCGCTGTCAGCAGTGCCTGTTTCTGGGTCAATGTCTAGCCCGATTTCAATATCACTGATTTTGATTTTTACACCGTTAAGAAAGCTTTTTAGGACAGCGAGACCACGCTTTACTTTGGTGCTGACATTTTGGCCTCTGTCTAGCCTAATCAGGACTTGCCGCAAATAGGGGAGTAGTAGCAAAGGTAACGGCTTATCTTCCCGAGCTTCAATCATGAGCGCTTCGTAGCCTTGTCGTTCGGCCAGTTCTTGAACGCGATTGAGTAAGACTGTTTTTCCTACGCCACGTAAGCCGATCATAAGCATGCTCTTTTCAGGGCGTCTTGCTTTTATTCGCGCTAGTGCTATTTCGGCATGTTCGATAATTGTTTCGCGTCCGGCTAGCTCTGGTGGCTGAGTGCCGGCTCCGGGAGAGAATGGATTTTTGAGGCGCTCCATGCGATATAGGCTCCTTACTCAATATTACCAATCTTACTAAATTTCACGGTAAGATCAAGTAAGGTTTGTATAGGAAAAGATGCCTGATTGCTTGCCGTTGCCGAGCTGCATCAGAAAATTCCCAGTAAGGTCAGCGCGACAAAGGCGAGAAACAGGGCCAGGTGGCTCATGCCCTCAATGGCGTTGGTTTCGCCGTCGTGCAGGTTGTTCATGGCGGCCAGCAGGGTGACCAGCAGCATGCCCGCCTGGGCCGGGGTAATGGCCATGACGATGCGCTCGCCGGTAAACAGGGCAATGGCTTCGATCACTGGCAGGGTCAGCAGCACGGTGGCCAGCGAGGCGCCGAGTGCGATGTTGACGGTGGTTTGCAGGCGGTTTTCACGCGCGGCGTTTAGCGCGGTAAGCACTTCCGGGCTGGCCGAGATCAGTGCTACCAGCACGGCTGGAATGGCTTTGGGGGCAGAGGTGCCGGCCAGCAGGGCGTCCAGCAGTACGGAGAGGATTTCCGACAGCACGCCGACGCAGATGACGGCGCCGATCATCAGCGCCACATGGTACCAGTTGGGACTGCCATGCGCGTCGTGCGCCTCGTCTTCCGTGGCGTGACTGTATTCGAAGAATGTGCGATGCTCAACCGTCTGCAGGCGCAGGAAGGCCAGATACAGGATGGCCATGATGCCGATGGAAAAGGCGGAATACACGACCCACTGCGCATCCGGCACAAAATCCGGAATGAACATGCCGACACCGACAGCGACCAGCAGCATGGCGATGTAGGCGCTGGCGGAGTTGAGGTTGTATTTCTGCACGCCATGCTGCAGGCCGCCGATGATGGCGGCAACACCGAGAATGCCATTGATGTCGATCATCAGGGCGGCAAATACGGTATCGCGTGCCAGCGTGGGGCTGTGGCTGCCGGACATGAGCACAACCAGAATCACGACCTCGACCGACACGGCGGCGACGGTGAGAATCAGTGTGCCATAGGGCTCGCCGAGGCGCATGGCCAGCACTTCGGCATGGTGGGCAATGCGAAAGGCCAGGCCGAACACGGCCAGCAGAATCAGGCTGAATAACCCGCCCAGCAGCAGGCCGCCGCTGTCTACGGCCGCATGTTCCAGCGCGAAGCCGGCGGGAATCATGCCCAGGGCGAACAGCACGGGCCATTCGGGTTTAAGGTAGTTCAGCTTCATGCGGCGACTCCGGCGGCTTGCTGATCGGCGTGGTAGGAGCTGCGCACCATGGGGCCGCAGGCAGCGTGTTTGAAACCCATCGCCAGCGCCGCCTGCTCAAAGGCGGCAAACTGTTCCGGCGTGACATAGCGGGTGACGGGCAAATGATGCTCGCCCGGCTGCAGATACTGGCCTATGGTGAGCATGTCCACATCGTGTGCGCGCAGGTCTCGCATCACCTGCAGCACTTCCTCGTCGGTCTCGCCCAGCCCGACCATGATGCCGGATTTGGTGGGAATATGCGGATGGCGCGTCTTGAATTCCTGCAGCAGTTGCAGCGAATGGGCGTAATCGGCGCCGGGGCGGGCCGCCTTGTACAGGCGCGGCACGGTTTCCAGATTGTGGTTCATTACGTCGGGCAGGCCGTTGGCAAGAATACCCAGTGCCACGTCCAGCCGGCTGCGGAAATCCGGTACCAGCACTTCAATTTTGCACTGCGGCGCGGCCTGGCGGGTGGCGTTGATGCAGTCGACAAAATGCTGTGCCCCGCCGTCGCGCAGGTCATCGCGGTCCACGCTGGTGATCACCACGTATTTCAGCCGCATGGCGGCAATGGTGTCGGCCAGCTGGCGCGGCTCGTTCTCGTCCGGCGGCAGCGGCTTGCCGTGGCCCACGTCGCAGAAGGGGCAGCGGCGGGTGCACAGATCGCCCAGAATCATGAAGGTGGCGGTGCCGTGGCGGAAGCATTCGCCCAGATTGGGGCAGGAGGCTTCTTCGCACACGGTGTGCAGCTTGTGCTCGCGCAGGATGGCTTTGAGCTCCAGCACTTCCGGGCTGTTGGGCGATTTGGCGCGAATCCAGCCGGGCTTTTTCAGCGGCTCCTGCGGCACGATTTTGATGGGGATGCGCGCGGTCTTGGATTGGCCTTTGTGTTCCAGTGCCATGTGGCTAAAACCCGGTGATGGTGTTGAATTTCAACAGTATAACCCATGCGTCAAGGAATTCGAGGGTCGCCGCCCGGCTGGGGCTGCGACACTATGTCGCAGGAGCGAGGCGCGTGCGGCTGCTAGAATGCACCCATTTTAAACTCTTCGCCGCCGAGGATCTGCATGTTTACCCGTTCCCATACTTCACTGGTTTTTCTGCTTGCCCTGCCTGCTCTGGCAGCGCCCGCATCGGCATTTGCCTGTGCCAGCTGTGGTTCTACCCTGAGTTCCGACTGGGAATCGCAGGGTTTCAGTACCCATTCGGGCCTGCGCATGGATATCCGCTATGATTACCTTGACCAGAATCAGTTGCGTAGCGGAACCGGCACGATTTCCCCGCAGGCGGCCAGCCAGGTGGTTACACCAAGTGGTGATCTGCAGGAAGTGGAAAAATATACCAACAACCGCTATCTGACTCTGGGGCTGGATTACAGTTTTAACCCGGATTGGGGCGTCAACGTCCAGTTGCCCTATATCGACCGTAGCCATGCCACGCTCGGCACCAATTCCGATGGCAGCAACCCGGCAGACGGCGCCTACGACTCGCACACCCGCAACATCGGCGATGTGAAAGTGGTGGGGCGCTACCAGGGCTTTTTGCCGCGGCATAATCTGGGCCTGCTGTTGGGGCTGAAGCTGGCCACCGGCGGTCATACCCAGACCGGCATTTCGACCGATCCGGCTTCTGTGGGCGCCATGACAGCGATTGACCGCGGGCTTCAGCCAGGCACGGGCACGACCGATGCGATCGTGGGGCTGTATTACTTCGATGCCATCAACCGCGACTGGGAATATTTCGCCCAAGGCACCTACCAGACGGCACTCAATTCCAGCGACAACTACAAGCCGGGCGATGCCTATTCCCTTCATGCCGGCCTGCGTTACATGGGCTTTGACAGCGTGGTGCCGCAACTGCAGCTCAATACCCGCTATGCACGGCATGACAGCGGCAGCAATGCCGATACGGTGAGCACGGGCGGCACGCTGGTGTATCTGAGCCCGGGCGTGGTGGTGCCGTTGAACAAGCGGGTGTCGCTGTATGGTTTTGTGCAGTTGCCGGTGTATCAGGATGTCAACGGTGTGCAGCTGACGCCGCGCAGTATCGTGTCAGTGGGTACCCGCCTGGCATTCTGATGCCTTGCCTTGCAGCAGCGGAGCAAGCTGCTGCTCCAGCAGGGCTTCGTTGAGTTCCTGGTAGTCTGCGTTGAGGTCGCACAGCACCCGCCCGTGCTTGTCTACCACATAGGTCATGGGCACGCGCCAGATGCGCCCGAACTGACGCACTGCATCATTGCTTTGCGCCATGGCGGCAGGGTAGTTGAAGTGCTGCATGATGGCGCGCACCTTTTCCAGGTCGCTGACATCGTCAATGCTGATGCCGATCAGTCTCAGACCGTCCCGCTGGTGTTTGTTGTAATAGCTTTGCAGGACGGGCATTTCGGTCTGGCAATAGCTGCACCAGCTGGCCCAGAAGTTCACCAGCAGAATCCCTTGTTGCGTCTTTGCACCGTTCCATGCTGCGCTGAAGTCCTTCCCATCAAGGGTTTGCAGATGCAGAGTCGACAGGGTTGTGCCGATGGGGCCGGCAGCCCAGCCGGGCAGGGGCAGCAGGCTGGCGCTCAGGAACAGAATACGGGCAAGCGAGTGCATGAGGCTATAGCAGGACAGTCAGTTCGGCCAGCAGCTGCTCGCCCAGGGTATCGACGGGAGTGGTGACACCCTGATCGCGTGTTTGCGTCACGGCCAGCCCCTTGTAGCCGCAGGGATTGATCTGCTGGAACGGCGTGAGGTCCATGTCCACATTGAGACTCAGGCCGTGGTAACTGCGGCCGTTCCGGATGCGCAGACCCAGGGAGGCGATTTTGGCCGCGCCGACGTACACGCCCGGCGCCTTGTCGCGCCGCTGGGCCGTCACGCCGTGACGCGCCAGCAGGCGGATGATGGCTTCTTCCATGGAGGCGACCAGTTGCCGCACGCCGATGCCCAGGCGTTTCAGGTCCACCAGCACGTACACGACGATCTGGCCGGGGCCGTGGTAGGTGATCTGGCCGCCGCGATCGATGTTGACGATGGGGATGTCGCTGGCCAGCGGCAGGTGTTCCGGTTTGCCATTCAACCCCACGGTATAGGTGGGCGGGTGCTCAAGCAGCCACAGTTCGTCGGGGGTGTCGGGGGTGCGGCTGGCGGTGAAATCCTGCATGGCCTGCCAGGTGGGCAGGTAATCCACCCGGCCCAGCTGTTTTACAACCATGGGTGTCACAGAACGACCTTCACCCACGGGTGGCTGGACAGGTCGCGGTAGAGGTTGTCCAGTTGTTCCTTGGAGGTGGCGCGCACGGTGCAGGTCAGGGAAAGATAGGTGCCCTTGCTGGATGGACGCATTTCCATGTTGTGGCCGTCGTAGTCGGGGGCGTGCTGGCGGATGACGATCAGTATGCCCTGGGCAAAATCGTCCCGCGCCTCGCCCATGATCTTGATGGGGAAGTCCACCGGGAATTCAATCAGTGTTTCCTGTTCGCTCACGTATTCTTTCCGCGCATGACGGTGCGCTTGAAATCCTGATAATAGCCGTACATGACTTCATATATGGGGCCGGGTTTGCCGTTTGCAACCGGCTGGCCGTCCAGCCGGGTGATCGGCAGGACTTCCTTGGTTGAAGAGGTTAGCCAGAGTTCGTCGGCGCTGCGTACTTCTTCCTCCGAAATTTCCCGCACTTCATGGCGAATAGCATGCTGTTGCGCCAGTTCCAGCACCACGTCGTAGGTGATGCCGGGCAACACGCGGTGGTCTTTCGGCGGGGCCAGCAGCACGCCATCCCTCACCACGAAAATATTGCTGGCCGCGCCTTCCGTCAGGTAACCCTCGCGCAGCAGCAGGGTTTCGCTAGCGCCGGCGTCGACGGCCAGCTGGCGCAGCAGCACATTGGCCAACAAGGCAGTGGACTTGATATCGCACCGCAGCCAGCGGTTGTCCAGGGCCGTGACGGCGCTGACGCCTGTTTCGCGTTGCCGGGCGGGTGGTGTGGTCAGCGGGTTGCTCATGACGAACACCGTCTGCGGCGTATCCTTGGGGAAAGCATGGTCGCGTGGCGCCACTCCGCGGGTGACCTGCAGGTACACCGACTGGTCTTCCCACGGATTCAGCATGATGACGTGTTCGATGATGGTTTGCCATTGCGCCGGCGTGTATGGATTGGGCAGACGAATGCTGTCGAGGCTGTGTTGCAGGCGCTGCAGATGCTCATCCAGACGAAAGGCGCGGCGTGAATACACGGGAATCACTTCGTACACGCCATCGCCGAAGATGAATCCGCGGTCGAGCACCGGAATGCGCGCTTCGGCCAGCGGCATGTATTCGCCATTGAGATAGATCATAGGGACTGCCCGGTTATTTGAACCACAGGCGGATCGTATCGATCGCCCGGCCGAAAATGCCGGCTACGCTGACGTCTTCCAGCGCCAGCAGCGGACGCTGGGCAATCACCTTGTCGCCCAGCAGCAGATTGACCTGGCCGACCGGCTGGTTCTTGCTGATCGGGGCCAGCAGCGGCTGCCTGGTGATCATCTGGACCTTCAGCTGGCTTAATTGCCCTTTCGGTACGGAAACATAGACATCCTGGCTGAAACCGGCTTTCAGCTTGCTGGAGGAGCCTTTCCACACCGGCAGCTGGGTGACCGCCTGGCCGGCGGCATACAGTTTGCCGGTGTCGAAGGCCTCGAAGCCGTAGTTGATCAGCTTGTGGCTTTCCACTGAACGGGCCGAATCGGACTCGGCGCCGACGACTACGCCGATGAGACGGCGACCATTGCGCTTGGCCGAGGTGACCTGACAGAAGCCGGCCGCTTCAGTGTGGCCGGTTTTCATGCCGTCAACGTAGGGATCCTGCCACAACAGACGGTTGCGGTTGGCTTGGCTGATATTGTTGTAGCGGTATTCCTTGATGGAGTAGAGCGGGTAATACTGTGGGAAGTCGCGCACCAGCGCGGCAGCCAGCTTCGACAGGTCGCGCACGGAAGTGTAGTGCTGCGGGTTCGGCAGACCGGTCGCATCCATGTAGCGGGTATTGCTCATGCCCAGTTTGGCCGCCTGCAGAGTCATCATTTGCACGAACTGCGGCTCGCTGCCGCCAATGGCCTCGGCCAGGGCGATGGTGGCATCGTTGCCGGACTGGACGATCATGCCATGGATCAGTTCGTCCACCGTCACCGGTTTGCCCGGCTGGATGAACATGCGCGAACCCTCGACACGCCAGGCGTGTTCCGAAACAGGGATGACCTGGTCGGGTGTCAGCCGTTTTTGCACCAGTGCGGTAAACGTCAGATAGGCCGTCATCAGCTTGGTCAGCGAGGCCGGCTGAATGTGTTCGTCGGGATTCTGTTGCGCCAGAATCTGGCCGCTGTTGTAGTCCAGCAGCAGCCAGGCGCGTGCAGCCAGTTGGGGCGGCGGCAGCTGGGGCAGGGCAATCGGGGCGGCCGAAGCGCTCAGGCTGGTGAATAGCAGGAATAGGGTGGTGACGGCAGCAAATAGTCGTTTCATGGGTTTTCTTGTGGGTTACTGGATCACGATAACAGGCGAGATGGACAACGCCGTGCGAATGCGTTCGGCCATCTGTTCCGCGCTCTGACGGTCGCTGTAAGGGCCGATGCGCACCTTATGCAGGCCGTTCTGGGAAATGACCGTGACAGCCTGGGAAAGTTCGCTCAGGGAATTCCGCACCTTGTCGCGCAGCTTGTTGGCGGATGTGACGCCGCCGAAAGCGCCCAGTTGCAGCATGATGCCGGCAGCGGACGGCTCGGTTGCCGCATAGCTGTCATCGTGACTGTCCAACGCGACGGCAGCCGGCACCGCAGCGGGGGCGGGCGAGATTTGTGCAGCCATGCTGTCGGGTGCCACCGTGACGTCTGGCTGAACACGCTCGACGATGACCTCGCCGCTGCCCTTGCTCACCAGCCCCAGTTTATAGGCGGCAGTATAGGACAGGTCGATCAGCCGGCTGCGGTGGAATGGACCGCGGTCATTGATGCGGACGATAACCGATGTGCCGGTGGCGGTGTTGGTGACACGGGCATAGCTGGGGATCGGCAGCGTGCGGTGGGCGGCGGTCATGGCATACATATTGTATGGCTCGCCCGAGGCGGTGCGCTTGCCGTTGAACTTGCGGCCATACCAGGAGGCGATGCCGCGCGCGCGATAGCGGGTGCTGATCGTGTCTGGCACGTAGGTCTGACCCATGACTTCATACGGCCGGTTGGAGAATTTCTGCAGCGGCTCGTCTTTCGGCACGGCGTCCGGTATGGCGGCGATATTTTCCGGCGGATCGTCGCCCGGGCCGTCATCCTGGTAGTAGCCGCCCCCTTTGATGGGTTTGCCGGTTGATGTGTTGCCGGCAGGCGGGCTGCTGGTGTGGACCGGCGTCGAGCCGCAGCCGGCCAGCAGCAGGGCGAGCGTAACGGGGATGAGCAGCAACGGCAGACGGATTCTCATGTTTTGACCAGCTTTCGATGCGTCTGAATGCTCATCAGGATACCAAAACCGAGCAACAAACTCACCAGCGATGTGCCGCCATAACTCACCATCGGCAGTGGAACGCCCACCACCGGCAGGATGCCGGATACCATGCCCATGTTGACGAAGGCGTAGGTGAAGAAGGTCATGGTAATGCTGCCGGCCAGCAGTCGGCCGCCCAGGCTGGTGGCGTTCGACGCGATGACCAGGCCGCGGATGATAATAATCAAAAACAGTGTCAGCAGCAGAATATTGCCGATCAGGCCGAATTCCTCGCCGAACACCGCAAAAATGAAGTCGGTGGTGGCTTCGGGCAGGAAATCGAGGTGGGTTTGCGTGCCGTGCAGCCAGCCTTTGCCGACGACCCCGCCCGAGCCGATGGCAATGGTTGCCTGAATGGTGTGATAGCCGGTGCCGAGCGGATCCTGCATGGGGTCGATCAGGGTCAGGACGCGTTGGCGCTGGTAGTCGTGCAGGTGCGACCAGATCACCGGCAGGCTGGCGGCAAATGCGACAGCCAGGCCCCCCATGATGCGCCAGCTCAGACCGGCGAAGAACAAGACGTAAAAGCCCGAGGCCGTGACCAGCAGCGCGGTACCCAGGTCGGGCTGCTTGGCTATCAGAGCGGCCGGCACAGCCAGCAACAGCGCTGCAATGATGAAGTCCTTCAGCCGGATGTCGCCCTCGCGGCGCTCAAAATACCAGGCCAGCATCAGCGGCAGAGCCGTGCGCATGATTTCCGACGGCTGAATGTGCATCGGACCGATATCCAGCCAGCGGCGCGCGCCGTGGCTGATATGGCCGAACAGGGCGACGCCGACCAGCAGCACCACTCCCACGACATACAACGGCACGGCAAACTGCAGCAGACGCTGCGGGTTGACGCTGGCGACGGCCCACATGATTGTCAGCGCAACGGCGATATTGCTGGCCTGCGAAATAACGTTGGCAGATTTCTGGCCGGAGGCGGAGAACAGTATAAACAGACCGATCAGCATCAGCAGGCTGATCGAGGTCAGCAGGAACGTGTCGATGTGCGAAAAAGCCAGGCGCAGCCAGCGGTTAATCATGCTCGTCTCCCGAGTCGGCGGCCGTGTCGCTGGCGGCCGCGGCGGAATGGATGTCCGGCGGCGGATTGGCTTTGTCCGGTTCCTTGCCCAGCAGATAGTAATCCATCACCTTGCGCACGATTGGAGCGGCCGTCGAGCCGCCGTGGCCGCCGTTCTCTACCAGGATACCGACGGCAATGATGGGTTTGTCAGCCGGAGCAAAAGCGATATAGAGCGCATGGTCGCGGTGGCGCTCCTGTAGCTTGCCGGCTTCGTATTTCTCACCCTGCTTGATGCCGACCACCTGCGCCGTACCGGTTTTGCCGGCCACTTCATACGGCGCGCCGGCCCAGGCCGAACTGGCCGTGCCGCCCGGCTTGTTGACGTCGATCATGGCGCTGCGAACCAATTCCCAGTTGGCGTCGCTGATGGCGACCTTGGGCAGCGGCTGCGGCGCAATCTGCTTGATCTTGAGGGTGCGGCTGTCCTGAATGGCGCTGACCAGATGCGGTTTGAACGGCTGGCCGTGGTTGGCCAGGGTGGCGGTGGCGAACGCCAATTGCAGCGGGGTGGCCAGCACATAACCCTGGCCGATGCCGGCGATGACCGTCTCGCCGGCAAACCATTTCTGCTTGTAGCGCCGCCATTTCCATTCGGGCGAGGGCAGCAGACCCGGCAACTCGCCGTCGATGTCGATGCCGGTTTTGCTGCCAAAACCGAACTGGCCGATGAAATTGTGGATGTTGTCTATCCCCATGTCGTTGGCCAGACGGTAGTAGTAAGTGTCGCACGACACCACGAGAGACCTGTGCAGATCCACCATGCCGTGGCCGCCTGCCTTCCAGTCGCGATAGCGGTGGCTGCTGCCCGGCAGCGAGAAAAAGCCCGGATCGCTGATGGCCTGGTTCGGGTTGACCTTGTTCAGCTCCAGTCCGGCAATGGCCATGAATGGCTTGAAGGTCGAGCCGGGCGGATACACGCCGCGCAACGCGCGGTTATTGAGCGGTTTGTCGATGGAGGTGTTCAGTTCGTTCCAGGTGGCGCTGTCGATGCCGTCGACAAACAGGTTGGGGTCGAAGGTGGGCTGGCTGACGAAGGCGAGTATTTCGCCGTTGGTCGGGTTGATGGCCACCAGTGCGCCGCGGTAATTGCCGAAGGCATCCTCGGCAATTTTCTGCAGCTTGCTGTCCAGCGTGAGGAACAGGTTGTTGCCGGAAATCGGCGGAATGCGCGACAGTGTGCGGACAGCCTTGCCGCCGGCATCGGTTTCCACCTGGGCGTAACCCGTCGTGCCGTGCAGTTCGGCTTCGTGGCTTTGCTCGATGCCGATTTTGCCGATATGCAGGGTGCCGCGGTAATTGGTCAGCTCGCCGGCTTTATCCAGGTTCTGCATATCGGCATCGTTGATCCGGCCAATGTAGCCGATGGCGTGGGCGGCCAGATTTTTCAGCGGGTAATCGCGGAACAGGCGGGCATGCACCTCGACGCCGGGGAAGCGGTAGCGATTGGCGGCGAAGCGCGCCAATTCCTCTTCCGTCAGCCGCGTGCGGATCGGCAGTGTTTCAAAATCGTGGCTTTCGCTCAATGATTTATGAAACTGTTTGCGGTCCTTGGCGGTGATTTCCACGATTTTGCTTAATTCGCTGATCGTCTGGTCAAGATTGCTGACCTTGCTGGGTGTGATTTCCAGGGTGTAAGCAGAATAATTGTGCGCCAGAATAATACCGTTGCGGTCGTACAGCACCCCACGGTTGGGAGGGACCGGCACGACCGAGATGCGGTTGTTTTCCGCCAGAGTGAGGTAATGGTCGTGCTGCAGGATTTGCAGGTAGATGAAGCGGCTCGCCAGCACCAGCAACAGCACCAGCACAAAACTGCCGGCAACGGCCAGGCGGAAGCGAAAACGATGCAGTTCCCGCTGGTGGTCGCGAAGCTGCTTGCCGATTCTCATTCAGGATCGGGGATGGTTGCGCGGCGTTGCGGCAGCTGCAGCAGGTTGGAGATCGGTGGCCACAGCAAGGCGCTGGTGAAGCTGCCAAGGAAGTAGCTCCAGCCGACAAAAGCGTTGCCGGCAAAGAGATGCAGCAGGATGTTCAAGCCGTCGCCGGCCAGGAAAATGGGAACAAGCTGAAATGCCTGCTGCCACAAGTTGAACATGAGCAGGCGGCGGCGCAACTGGATGGTCAGGAAAGCAATCGCGACATAGACCATGGCATGTTGACCGAACAGGCTGCCATGGCTGACATCCACCAGCAGGCCGAGCACCCAGGCGAGGGTCATGCCGCCCCGTTCCGGTTGGTAGATGATCCAGTGGATCAGCACCAGCGCCAGGATATCGGGCATTAACGGGAGCAGGCCGGATGGTTTCGGCAGCATGCCGATCAGCAGGGCGATAAGCAGGCTCAGCACGATCAGGCGGGTGCGTGCGGGGCGAAGCAGGGCTGGATTGGTGGGGCTTTGCGGCATATCAGGGCTGCGCCGGTCTGGCGGCGTGCGACAGTGTTGCCCCCGGCTTGGAGGGACGCAATTGCGGCTGATCCGGTCCGACCACCAGCACCTGGCGGTAGCGGTTGGGGCCGGCTACCGGGCGGCAGGTGATGCGGGCGAAAGCGTAAGCGGCGTTGCGCTCGACGCGGGTGACGATGGCCACCGGGATGCCGCGCGGATAAACCCCGTCGATACCCGAGGTGACGAACCAGTCGCCTTCCTTGATGGCAGTGTTGACCGGCATGAAGGGAATTTCCAGTTCGTTGTCGCCGCCGTGACCCACCACAATGCCCCGTATGCCGGACTGCAGGGATTCGACCGGGGTCGTCTGATCCTTGTCGGTGATGAGCGTGACTTCGCTGTCGAGCGGCATGGCCCGGGTCACCTGGCCGATGATGCCGGTATTGTCCATGACCGCGTCGCCGTCGCTAACGTTGTGAACGGTGCCTTTGTCGATCAGTACGCGCTGCACGAAGGGGTCCTGGCCGGTGTGGATGATTTCCGCCGCGATGCTGGGCGAGTGCAGGGTTTCGCGAATCTGCAGCAGGGTGCGCAGATGGCGGTTTTCCATTTCCAGCGCGGCCATACGGGTCAGTTTGGCGGCCTGCAGCAGCTCGCGGGAACGCAAGTCCTGGTTTTCCTTCACGATTTCACCGTGGGTCACGAAGAAATGGCTGATCGTGGGATAAAAGCGGAAAGGCTCGGTGACGGCTTCCTCGAGCGGGTGCATAAGGAATGAAATGGCTTGGCGAACAGGGTTGAGATAGGAAAAATAGGCGTCAGTCAGCATCATGGCGATCGACAGCAGGCTGAAGATGACCAGTTTTGCCAGCGGACTTGGACCGCGATTGAAGAATGGAGTGGCTTCCATGCTACCTGTCAGCCTGTAACAGCCTGTTCATGCGGTAATGCTCGTGCGTCTTTTCTGTCGGGGGTTAAACAAGCAGGCCGGAGGGTGCGGTCGGCCGGGATAGGTGGTCGCACGGCGGGCGGATTTATTCGTTGGCGAAAACGGTGCCCAGCTTGTCCATCTCTTCCAGTGCCCGGCCTGACCCGCGCACCACGCAGGTCAGCGGATCTTCCGCCACGATCACCGGCAGGCCGGTTTCCTCCATCAGCAGACGGTCGAGGTCGCGCAGCAGCGCGCCGCCGCCGGTCAGCACCATGCCTTTTTCGGCAATGTCGGCGCCCAGTTCCGGCGGGGTCTGTTCCAGTGCCGATTTGACGGCTGAAACGATGTTGTTCAGCGGGTCGGTCAGCGCTTCCAGAATTTCGTTGCTGGAAATGGTGAAGCTGCGCGGAATGCCTTCGGCCAGGTTGCGGCCCTTCACTTCCATTTCCTTTACTTCGGAGCCTGGGAAGGCGGAGCCGATTTCTTTCTTGATCTGCTCGGCGGTGGATTCGCCGATCAGCATGCCGTAGTTGCGGCGGATGTAATTGATGATGGCTTCGTCGAACTTGTCGCCGCCCACGCGCACGGAAGCGGAATACACGATGCCGCCAAGAGAAATCACGCCCACTTCGGTGGTGCCGCCGCCGATATCCACCACCATGGAGCCGGTCGCTTCGGCAACCGGCAGGCCGGCGCCGATGGCCGCGGCCATCGGTTCTTCAATCAGAAATACCTGCCGCGCGCCGGCGCCGACAGCGGATTCGCGGATGGCGCGGCGTTCCACCTGGGTCGAGCCGCAGGGTACGCAAATGATGATGCGCGGGCTGGGGGACAGCAGGCGGGAGTCGTGAATTTTCTTGATGAAATACTTGAGCATCTGCTCGGTGATGGTGAAGTCGGCGATCACGCCGTCTTTCATCGGCCGGATGGCGGTGATGTTGCCCGGCGTGCGGCCCAGCATCTGCTTGGCTTCCAGGCCGACAGCCTGGATGGTTTTCTTGGCGGAGGGCCCGCCTTCCTGGCGGATGGCGACAACGGAAGGCTCGTCCAGCACAATGCCGCGTCCGCGTACGTAAATCAGGGTATTGGCAGTACCCAGGTCAATTGCCAGATCGGTAGAGAAGTAACCGCGCAGAAAGCCGAACATGTTTTGGACTCGTTTCGTTACAACAAATTAATGTGGGTTTTATAGCAGGTACAGCTGGCTGCATCTAAAATTGTGCAACATTTTGCAACAGTCTCTGCACTCTATCTGTTTCATTCTGTTTCAGGGCCGCTTAACCGGGCGTTGCCGGATGTCGTGCCGGGTTGGCAGTGATCTGGCCGGAAAGGCGTGCACCGCTTTTGTGCGTGCAGGGCAAAAGATGCGCCGGTTAAAGGACTTATGATACCCTATTACGCTTTATCAGATAAAGTGTTGCAGGGGTTTTTTCATGTCTTTGTCGCTGGATGATGTAAAGCGCATTGCCCGTCTTGCCCGGGTAGGTGTCAGCGAGGCCGAAGCGGCCCATTACCAGGAGCAGCTCAATAATATTTTCGGTCTGATCGCACAGATGCAGTCGGTCGATACCAGTGGGGTCGCGCCGATGGCGCACGCCCAGGATCTGTCGCAACGTTTGCGTGACGATGCGGCGCGCGAGCCCAATCAGCGCGACAAATTCCAGAAAATCGCGCCGGCCGTCGAAGCCGGTCTGTATCTGGTTCCCAAAGTGATCGAATAGTGATCAAGTAAACATCGAGTAAAGAAGCCGCATCATGCTGAATGCCAACTTGGCAGAATTGTCTGCCCTGCTGCGCGAGAAAAAGCTTTCCAGTGTCGAAATGGCGCAGGAATTTCTCGCCCGTATCGAAAAATTGAATCCGTCCATCAACGCCTTTGTTACATTGGACAAGGGCATGACGCTGGCCGAGGCGCGTGCCGCCGATGCGCGTCTGGCTGCCGGCGAATCCGGCCCTCTGCTGGGCGTGCCGCTGGCGCACAAGGATATTTTCTGTGCCGACGGCTGGCGTACCACCTGCGGCTCGAAAATGCTGGAAAACTTCATCGCCCCGTATGACGCACACGTTATCGCCCAGTTCAAGAAGGCCGGCAGCGTCAGTCTGGGCAAGCTCAATATGGACGAATTCGCCATGGGTTCGTCCAACGAAACGTCCTATTACGGCAAGGTGAAAAATCCCTGGGATGTGAAGGCCGTGCCCGGCGGCAGTTCCGGCGGTTCCGCCGCGGCCGTGGCGGCCCGCATGGCGCCGGCCGCCACCGGTACCGACACCGGCGGTTCCATTCGCCAGCCGGCTGCGCTGTGCGGTATTTCAGGTCTGAAGCCCACCTACGGCGTGGTATCCCGCTACGGCATGATTGCCTTTGCATCCAGTCTCGACCAGGCCGGCCCGATGGCGAAAAGCGCCGAAGACCTGGGCTTGATGCTCAATGCCATGGCCGGTTTCGACGAGCGCGATTCCACCAGCCTGGAACGGAAATCAGAAGATTACTGCCGCGATCTGGCCAAGCCTTTGGCCGGTCTGAGGATCGGTCTGCCGAAAGAATATTTTGCCGAGGGCTTGTCGGCTGACGTGGCCAAGGCGGTGGAAGCGGCCATTGCGGAATACTGCAAGCTGGGCGCGCAAACCGTGGAAGTGTCCCTGCCCAATACCAATCTGTCGATCCCGGTGTACTACGTGCTGGCTCCGGCCGAGGCGTCATCCAACCTGTCGCGCTTCGATGGGGTGCGCTACGGCTACCGTGCGCCGGAGTATGGCGACCTTAACGACATGTACGAAAAAACCCGTGCACAGGGCTTTGGCGATGAGGTCAAGCGCCGCATCATGATCGGGACTTATGTTCTGAGTCATGGCTATTACGACGCCTATTACATCCAGGCGCAGAAGCTGCGCCGCCTGATCGCGCAGGATTTCGTCGAAGCCTTCAAGCAGTGCGACGTCATCATGGGGCCGACTTCCCCGTCCACCGCCTTCAATTTCGGCGAGAAAGGCGACGACCCGGTGGCCATGTACCTGTCCGACATCTACACCATTGCCACCAACCTGGCCGGCCTGCCCGGCATGAGCATTCCCTGCGGTTTCGGCGACAACGGCCGGCCCGTGGGCCTGCAGATCATCGGCAATTATTTTGCCGAGGCCAGAATGCTTAACGTGGCTCACCAGCTACAGCAGGCCACCGACTGGCATTTGCGCGCCCCATCTATCTAGGAGAATGCCATGCTGCACGATTTGCCCAAGCGCTTCAGTGACGACCAGCTGGTTCGGATCGTCGATGCGGCAACCATTTACATGTGCGCCTGTCCTGCCGCCGTGGCGCATGAAGTGATGCGTCTGCGCGAGGTTTATGAATATCAGCAGAATTGTCTCAGTGAGGGAGCGCTGATGGAGCAAGTGCATAGGCGTATTGCCGAGGCCACCGAACGTGCGCATGTCGAGATGGAACACTGCCTGGATGACGTTTTGCGCATGGAAGGCTGGGACAGGGACACGCTGTCGATGCCAGATGGGCTGCGAGAATTGCGTAACAAGACACTCGATTAGCGATCAGGGTGCCGCGCACCCGTTTATTTATCTACAAGGTTTTGAATCATGCAATGGGAAACCGTGATCGGGCTGGAAGTGCACGTGCAGCTCAATACCGCATCGAAAATCTTTTCCGCCAGCTCGACGGCTTTCGGCGCTGCGCCGAACACCCAGGCCAGCGCGGTGGACATCGCCCTGCCGGGCGTGCTGCCGGTGCTCAACCGCGGTGCGGTGGAGCGGGCGATCAAGCTGGGGTTGGCGTTGAACGCGACAATCAATCCGACCTCGATTTTCGCGCGCAAGAACTACTTCTACCCCGATCTGCCGAAAGGCTATCAGATCAGCCAGTTCGAATTGCCGGTGGTGGAAAAAGGCGCGCTGACGATTCAGGTGGGTGATGAGGAAAAAACCATCCGTGTGACCCGTGCGCACCTTGAAGAAGATGCCGGCAAGTCGCTGCATGAGGACTTCCACGGTATGACCGGTATCGATTTGAACCGCGCCGGCACGCCGCTGCTGGAGGTGGTGTCGGAGCCGGATATGCGCTCCTCCGCCGAGGCCGTGGCCTACGCGAAGACCTTGCATGCGCTGGTGACTTATCTGGGTATTTGCGACGGCAACATGCAGGAAGGTTCGTTCCGCGTCGATGCCAACGTTTCTGTGCGTCCGGTGGGGCAAAAGGAATTCGGCACCCGCCGCGAAATCAAGAACCTCAATTCCTTCCGTTTTTTGCAGCAGGCGATTGATTACGAGGTGCGCTGGCAGATCGAGCAGATTGAGGACGGCCACAAAATCCAGCAGGCGACTGTGCTGTTCAACCCGGATACCGGCGAAACCCGCATGATGCGCACCAAGGAAGACGCGCATGACTATCGCTATTTCCCCGATCCGGATCTGCTGCCGCTGGCGATTTCGGCTGACTGGATTGAGCGGGTGAAGACAGAGCTGCCGGAGCTGCCGGCGGTGAAGAAGGCCCGTTATATGGATCAGCATGGCCTGTCGGCTTACGATGCCGGCCTGCTGTCCGCCAGCCGGGCCATGGCCGATTACTTCGAAGTCATGCTGCCGCAGGTGAATGACGCCAAGCTGTGTGCCAACTGGTTGACCGGCGAGCTGTCCGCCACCCTCAACCGCGAAGCGCTGGAACTGGCCGACAGCAGGGTGGGCGCCGCATCGCTGGCGGCTTTGCTCGCGCGCATCAAGGACGGCACCATCTCCGGCAAGATCGCCAAGGAAGTGTTCGCCGCCATGTGGGCGGGCGAGGGTGAAGCCGATGCCATCATCGAGGCCAAGGGCCTCAAGCAGATGTCCGATTCCGGCGAGTTGGAAAAGATCATCGACGAGGTGCTGGCGGCCAACGCCAAATCGGTTGATGAATTCCGCTCCGGCAAGGAAAAGGCCTTCAATGCGCTGGTCGGCCAGGTGATGAAAGCCACGCGCGGGAAGGCCAATCCGACTCAGGTGAACGATCTGCTGAAAGCCAAACTGGGCTGAGCGGGACGTGAGCCACGAAAAAAGGGAGCCGCCGGCTCCCTTTTTTATTGCGGTTTATCGCAGATTACTTGTTCACCGCTGCTTGGCCCGTCAACTCAATGTAGCGTTGCTTATCCTTGTCGTAGCGGGCGCGCATGTCGGTTTTTTCCTTGTTTTTTTGCGCCAGCATGGACTGCAGGTTGCTCATTTCAGTCTGGCTGTCTTTGATGTCGTTTTGCAGGTCGGAGGGCACAGCCTTGTGTGTCTGGGTGAAGCGGCTGGCCTGCTTGTTGTAGTCATCCAGACGCATCTGCACCGACTTCATGCGCGTCTGGATGCTGCCGATGGCCAGGTCGACCTGCTGCAGATTGCGGTCGCGCGTCAGGTCGATTTCCTTCGGGTTGGAGTAGGTGTTCAGCAGCGCCTGGTCGTGCCGTTTCTGCTCCACGGCGGCCTGTGCGGCCTGTTTCTGTTTGGCGGCGTCTTCTTCCTTGGCCTTCAGTTGTTCCGGCGTGAGCGGACCGTTGACCTTTTTGATGACCCGGCCGTCGGAGTCCAGTTCCGAGCGCGGGCGGTCGGCATATTGCGGCGGGATCGAATCACCGAAGTGAGTCACGCCTTTTTCGTCCACCCATTTGTAAATCGTCGCATGCACAGGATTTGCTAGTGCCAGGGCCGCAACCATGAAAAGCAGTTTGCGCATTGAATTTGTCTCCTCAAACTCCGCTCAAATTCCGTATTGCTGCCGATAGGCAGCCACTTTGTCCTTGTATTCGCCCAATTGCGGCGTTTGTTTCAAATATTCCAGCAAATCGGCCAGATTGGCAATGGCAATGACCGGGATGCCGTAATCGGCCATCACTTCCTGCACCGCCGATTTGTCGCCCTGCCCGCGCTCCTGCCGGTCCAGCGCGATGACCACGGCGGCCGGCGTGGCGCCCTGCGCGCGGATGATGTCGACCGATTCGCGGATGGACGTGCCGGCGGAAATAACATCGTCGATGATCAGGATGCGGCCCTTGAGCGGCGCACCGACGATGGTGCCGCCCTCGCCGTGGTCTTTCGCCTCTTTCCTGTTGTAGGAAAACGGCGTATCCCGTCCCATGGCTGACAGCGCCACGGCCGCGCTGGCGGCCAGCGGGATGCCTTTGTAAGCGGGGCCGAACAGGCCGTCGAACTCAATATTCGCGGCGAGGATGGCTTTGGCGTAAAATTGGGCCAGTTGCGCCAGGCTGCCGCCGGTGTTGAACAGGCCGGCGTTGAAGAAATAGGGAGACAGGCGGCCGGCCTTGGTCTTGAATTCGCCAAAACACAGCACGTGTTGATCGATGGCGAAGCGAATGAAATCCTGCGAAAAATTGGACATGGGCAAATCCTGCCTGGAAAGAACAATGTGCGTATTATAACGGCGAATCTGAACGGTATCCGCTCGGCCAGCAAAAAGGGCTTTTTCAACTGGCTGGCGGCGCAGGATGCCGATGTGGTCTGCGTGCAGGAACTGAAAGCCCAGCAGCCCGATATGAGCGATGAAATGCTGGCGCCGGATGGTTATAAAGGCTACTTCCATTACGCCGAGAAAAAAGGCTACAGCGGCGTCGGGCTGTATTGCCGGCGCGAACCGGACAAGGTGGTCGAAGGCATCGGGCATCCGGGTTTCGATGCCGAGGGGCGCTACGTGCGCGCCGATTTCGGCAATCTCAGCGTGGTGTCGGTCTACGTGCCGTCCGGTTCCAGTTCGCCCGAGCGGCAACAGGCCAAGTTCGAGTTCATGGATGAGTTCTATCCGCACCTGGCCGAACTGATCGCTGCGGGGCGCGAGGTGATCATTTGCGGCGACTGGAATATCGCACACCACGAAATCGACCTGAAAAACTGGAAGGGCAACCTGAAAAACTCCGGTTTCCTGCCGGAAGAACGCGCCTGGCTGACCAAGGTGTTCGGCGAACTGGGCTGGGTCGACGTGTACCGCAGGCTGTATCCGAAAACCGAAGGGGAAGCCTATACCTGGTGGTCCAATCGCGGGCAGGCCTGGGCCAGGAATGTGGGGTGGCGGATCGACTACCAGATTGCCACGCCGGGCGTGGGCGGGACTGCCCAGTCGGCCAGCGTATACAAGGACGAGCGGTTTTCCGATCATGCGCCGTTGCTGGTGAATTACGATCATGCCTTTTGATGCGCTGAATTTTTGCCTCCCGCCGCCGCTATGCGGCTTAACATTCGCGCTGCTCGTGGATTATTCCCAAACATGATAAATTCATGAAACCGATGACCTATCCTTGGCTCAATGCGCTCAAGGTCTACACCCATCCGCGGGTGATCGGCATGCTGTTCCTCGGCTTTTCCTCCGGCTTACCCTTGCTGTTGGTGCTGGGCACGCTGTCGTTCTGGCTGCGCGAGGCCGGTGTCGACCGTTCGACCATCGGGCACTTGTCCTGGATCGGCTTGGCCTACGGCTTCAAATGGGTGTGGGCGCCGCTGGTGGACAGTCTGAAGTTGCCGTTGTTGCACCGCTGGCTGGGGCGGCGGCGGTCCTGGCTGTTTCTGGCGCAAATGGCGATCGTGTTCGGCTTGTGGAATCTGGCGCAGGTCGATCCGGCGCAGGATCTGGACAAGCTGGTGCAGTTTGCCCTGCTGGTGGCTTTTGCCTCGGCCACGCAGGATATCGCCATGGATGCCTATCGTATCGAAGCGGTCGAGGTGGAGAAACAGGGCGCCATGGCAGCCACTTACCAGGCGGGTTACCGCATTGCCATGATCACCGCCGGTGCCGGCGCGCTGTGGATTGCCGCGGCGGCGGACGGCAGCGTGGAGGGTTATCAGCAGTCTTCCTGGCAGATGGCCTATACGGTCATGGCCCTGCTGATGGCGGTGGGTTGGCTGACCACCCTGTTGATACGTGAGCCGGCCGCTTCGGCGGACAGACCGCTGGAGACGGAAGAACGCCGGGTCGAGCATGCACTGGCGGATCGGTTGGGGACCGGTCGCCGGGTGCGTCTGATGGCATGGCTCGATACGGCCATCATCAACCCCTTTGTGGATTTTTTCCGGCGCTACGGCTGGCAGGCGCTGGTGTTGCTGGCGCTCATCGCCATTTACCGCATTTCCGATGTGGTGATGGGGGTGATGAGCAACCCGTTTTATGTCGACATGGGTTTTACCAAGGACGAGGTGGCGACTGTCTCCAAGGTCTACGGCGTGATCATGACCATCGTCGGGGCGACCGTCGGCGGTGTGCTGACGGCGCGCTGGGGCGTGATGCGCACCTTGTTCTGGGGCGCGGTGCTGTCGGCCGCTACCAATCTGCTGTTTGTCTGGCTGGCCGGTGTCGGACACAATGTCAACGCGCTGATTTTTACCGTGTCGGCCGATAATCTGTCCGCCGGCATTGCCTCCAGCGCTTTTGTCGCCTTTTTGTCCGGCTTGACCAACCGGGCCTATTCGGCCACCCAGTACGCCCTGTTCAGTTCGGTCATGCTGCTGCTGCCCAAGTTCATCGCCGGGTTTTCCGGCGATTTCGTCGACGCTTACGGCTATGCCAACTTTTTTACCTTTACCGCACTGATCGGACTGCCGGTGCTGCTGCTGGTCTGGCTGGCGGGGCGGGGGTTCGGGGAGAAGTCGGATGACTGACGGCAGTCTGCTGGCGATCTTTCTCGTTGGCCTGCTGGGCGGTGTGCACTGTCTCGGCATGTGCGGCGGCATCGTCGCGGCCGTTAGCGGTTCGATGCCGGCGGAGCGCCGCATGGGCTTGCAGTTGGCCTACAATGCCGGCCGTATCACCAGCTATACCATCGCCGGACTGCTGGCCGGGGCGATCGGCGCCAGCAGTATCTGGCTGGAGGGTTTTTTCCCGGCGCAAAAAATGCTGTATCTTCTGGCGAACCTGATGCTGGTAGTGCTGGGCTTGTATCTGGCCGGTATCTGGCAGGGGGTGTTGTGGCTGGAGCGTCTGGGCAGCCATTTGTGGCGGCATATGCAGCCGCTGGCCAAGGGTTTCTTTCCCGTGACCAATGCGTCGCGGGCATTCGTTGTGGGAGCCGTATGGGGCTGGCTGCCGTGCGGACTGGTTTACAGCGTGCTGGTAACGGCGCTCGCCAGCGGCCATGCGCTGGACGGCGCACGCGTCATGCTGGTGTTCGGTCTGGGTACGCTGCCCAATCTGATGGCCATGGGCCTGCTGGCGGCCGGTTTGCAAAAACTGCGGCAGCAAAAGCAAACCCGCCTGCTGGCGGGTTTGCTGGTGGGCGCCTACGGCCTGTGGGGCCTGTCGCATCTTATTTGAAGAACTGTTGGCTGAACTCGGTTTTGAGCGTGTGCTTCGTGCCTTCAGGCACGGCATCGACGGTGATCCTGAGCGTGTCCGGCGGCGCTACGCGGAATTGGCCGATGTAGTACACGGCAGAGCCTTCCTGAATTTCCTTCATGTCGATCGAGATCAGCTGGCCCGGCAGGGTGACGGCGCTGGCGTTCAGCTTGGCCTTGACCGGCGTGCCCATGCCGCCCAGCGGGTTGCTCTTCAGCACGGAAATGGTCAACAGGCCGCGTGTCTGGCTGCGTTCGATGTTGTAGACCTTGGCGACTTCCGGCGCGAGGTCGCTGGTCGGCATGGCGTTGTAGTGCACTTCATAGCCGGCGAACTTCTGCGACTGCTCGGCCATCGCCGGGGCAGCCGGCAACAGGCCGAGCAGCAGAGCGGCAATAAGCAGACGTTTCATGATGCCCTCCTTCTCTGGCGTTATTGTGTATTACTACTATAGTCCGCCGGGAAGGTAATGCAAAACCTGAATCAGCCGAGTTTTTCGAAGCGGTAAACCGCCAGGCTGCCGAGCAGGTTGGGGGCGAAACCGATGGTCTGTCTGCCCGTCATGACGACCCGTTCGATGATGCGGATACCGCGGCTGCTGCAGAATTCCTCGAAATCGTTGAGCGTGCACAGGTGCACGTTGGGCGTGTCGAACCACTGATACGGCAGCGAGCGGGAAACCGGCATGCGGCCAGCGATAACTTGCATGCGGTGGCGCCAGTAGCCGAAATTGGGGAAGGTGACGATGCCTTCGCGGCCCACGCGCAGCATTTCGGCCATGATGCTGTCGACGTTGCGCATGGTTTGCAGCGTGTGCGACAGGATCACGTAGTCGAATGAACCGGATTCGAAGGCCGACAGGCCGGCTTCCAGATCGGTCTGGATGACGTTGACGCCGTTCTGCACACAGGCCAGCACGCTGTCGTCGCTGATTTCCACGCCGTAGCCGCGAATCTGCCGGTGTTGCTGCAGATGATTGAGCAGGGCGCCGTCGCCGCAGCCCAGGTCGAGCACGCGGCTGCTGGATTTGATGCGGTCGGCGATAAGGGCGAATTCGGGGCGGATGCTCGGGCTCATACGGTCACCTTGTCCATGTAGGCGCGCACCAGGCCGTGATAATACGGTTCGACCATCAAAAAGGCGTCATGCCCGTGGCTGGAGGTCACCTCGGCGTAGCTGACGGGACGCTGGTTGTCGAGCAGCGCCTTGACGATTTCCTTCGAGCGTTCCGGCGAAAAACGCCAGTCGGTGGTGAAGGAGACGACCAGAAATTCCGCCCGTGCCGGTTTCAGCGCAAGACTCAAGTCGCCGTGCTCGTGGTGGTGGGTCGGGTCGAAATAATCCAGCGCCTTGGTCATCAGCAGGTAGGTGTTGGCGTCGAAACTCTCGGCAAACTTGTCGCCCTGGTAGCGCAGGTAGGATTCGATCTCGAATTCCACGTCGTAGCCGTAGTTGAACGCGCCGTGACGCAAAATGCGGCCGAATTTGCTGCCCATCACATCGTCCGACAGGTAGGTGATGTGCCCCAGCATGCGTGCCAGACGCAGACCACGTTTCGGGGTGGTGTCGTGGGCGTAATAGTCGCCGCCGTAAAAATCCGGATCGGTCAGAATGGCTTGCCGCGCGACGTCGTTAAAAGCGATGTTCTGCGCCGTCAGCTTGGGCGCGGCGGCGATCACCAACGCATGGCGCACACGCTCGGGATATTGGATGGTCCACTGCAATGCCTGCATGCCGCCCAGGCTGCCGCCCACCACGGCGGCAAATTGCCGGATGCCGAGTGTGTCGGCCAGACGGGCCTGGCTGGTCACCCAGTCTTCCACTGTCACCAGCGGAAAACGGGCGCCATAGGGTTTGCCGCTGGCAGGGTCGATGCTCGATGGGCCGGTCGAGCCATGGCAGCCGCCGAGGTTGTTGAGGCCGATGACAAAAAAACGATTGGTGTCGATCGGCTTGCCGGGGCCGACCATGTTGTCCCACCAGCCGGCCCGCTTGTCGTTTTCGCTGTAGCGCCCGGCGATATGGTGATTGCCCGACAGGGCATGGCAGATGAGAATGGCATTGCTGCGGTCGGCATTCAGCTTGCCGTAGGTTTCGTAGACCAGGTCGTGCGCGGGCATGACCGTGCCGCTTTTGAGCGTGAGCGGGGTGTCGAAGTGGGCGGTCTGGGGGGCGACAATCCCTACGGATGCGGCGTCGAGCATGTTGAGCGTATCGTATATAATAAAGCCATGATTCGTCGCATTATAGCCTTATTTGGGCCCAAGCCCACAGTACTGCGTGACCGTTTCCTGCAGCGTTTCGACGGTCGCATGATCATCATGCACGAGGGGCTCAGCATCGGCTGGGTCAGCGAACTGCTGAAGGAGGCGGGCGGGGGCGGGATATTCCGTTTCGACGTGCGCCAGTCGTCCGGCAGTCGGCCGCCGCCGATCGAATGGCTGGCGCACCGCTGGGTGGCGCAACAGAATCTGCCCTTGCCGCTGTTGCTGCGTGTGCAGGGCGATGAGCTGCAGTTGCGTCATCTGACCCGCCACGGCAGTCCCGTGCACCCGTCTGAAATCAACTGGATGCTGCCGGAGATGGATGCGGGCCGCGTGCACTTGTATTTGCGCCGCTCCGGCGAGGGGTTTCTGCCGGAGCGGGGGATTCCCGTTTCCGATAACGCCGTGCGTTTCGAGGTGGATGGCGAATATTTTGATCTGTGAGAAATAATTTGTGAACTTTTGTATCATATTAACGTCATTTTAATTTGGGGGCGCGTATTCTTTCCCCATAAACAGTGGCAAGCGGTAACGTTGATCCTCAGTGGTTCAGAATGCGGCTGAACGCCATTCCTGGCCGGTCTTTAATGTGGCGGCAGCTGATTTCTGCCGACTGACCCAGTTGATATCAAGAAAGGTTTATATGCAGGTGCAGGACTGGTGGCATATTTTGGCAAACGATATATACAGTGTGATCGCATCGCTGCTTTTGCTGGCCGTTTATCACATTTATCTGTTTCGCAAAGTGAGAAAAAATCCGGCCTATACCGTACAGGCCGTCAATGCCATGGCCCGCACCCTGTGGGTCGAAAACATCATGCGGGAAGGCAAGGACATTCTGGCGGTGCAAACCCTGCGCAACTCGACCATGGCCGCCACTTTCCTGGCTTCGACCGCGGTGCTGCTGATCATCGGGGTGTTGACGCTGACCGGTCGTGGCGATGAAATCAGCCAGTCCTGGAAATCGCTCAACTTGTTCGGCGCGCTCAATATGGAGCTGTTCCTGACCAAGCTGCTGGTGATGCTGCTGGACCTGTTTGCGTCTTTCTTCGCCTTTTCCATGTCGATCCGCCTTTACAATCACGTGGGTTTCATGATCAATGTGCCGCTCAAGCTCAACCACAAGGTGATCGACCCGCATCATGTGGCGACCCATCTCAATCGCGCCGGCAAGTACTACAGCATCGGCATGCGTACCTATTACTTTCTGGTGCCGATGGTTTTCTGGCTGTTCGGTCCGCATCTGATGGTGCTGTCGACGGTTGCGCTGGTCTTCGTGCTGTATAACGTTGATCGCGCGCCCAAGAGCTTCCGCGAGGAAGTGGTTGCTTAGGAGGGTCGTAGGCGTGCGAAGGCGCGCCAGGCAATAAAAAGCGCCCCGCATTGCGGGGCGCTTTGATTTGGCATGTCGGGCGGGTCAGGCCTTGACGCTGATGTTGTGGCCGAGCGAACCGAACGGTGCGGTCTTCTGCGGTTCCGGCAGAGAATTGATCAAGCTCATGGCAGTAGCGGCCTGAGTGTACAAGGCTTTGTTCAGCACCTGAGCGCTGATCTGGTCGAACTGCTGGCTGTTTACCACGCTGCTTACGGCGCTTGATTGCGAAATATCCATGATGTTTCTCCACTGTCTCGCTTCAAGTGAAGCATTTATATTTCCCTGTGTCAAGAAAATATTGCAGGGAAATCCCTGTTAGAATTGCGCTTTTGCCAAATCCAGACGTATTCATGCATATTCATATTCTCGGAATTTGCGGCACTTTCATGGGCGGGGTCGCAGTCCTGGCCCAGCAGGCAGGGCACAGCGTGACCGGTTGCGACGCCAATGTCTATCCTCCCATGAGCACACAGCTCGAAGCGCAGGGCATTCGCCTGACCGAGGGCTTTGATCCGGCGCAGGTCAAGCTGCAGCCGGATTTGTTCGTGATCGGCAATGTGGTGTCGCGCGGCAATCCGCTGATGGAAGAAATCCTCAATCGCGGTTTGCCTTACGTGTCGGGGCCGCAGTGGCTGGCGGAAAACATTCTGCGCGACAAATGGGTGCTGGCGGTGGCGGGCACGCACGGCAAAACCACCACGACCTCCATGCTCAGCTGGATTTTGCAGTACGCTAACCTCAACCCCGGGTTCCTGGTCGGCGGCGTGCCGCAGAATTTCGGTGTGTCGGCACGCCATAGCGATTCGCCGTTCTTTGTGGTGGAGGCGGACGAATACGACACGGCCTTCTTCGACAAGCGTTCGAAATTCGTGCATTACCATCCCCGCACCGCGATTCTGAATAATCTTGAATACGACCATGCGGACATTTTCCCCGATCTTTCCGCCATCGAGACGCAGTTCCATCATCTGGTGCGTACCATTCCCGGCAATGGCTTGATCGTGGCAAACGGTTCCGAGGACAGCCTGCAGCGTGTGCTGGCGCGCGGTGCATGGACGCCGGTGGAATATTTCGGCGGCACGGCCGGCTGGCAAGCGGCCAATGTGAGCAATGAGGGCTTTGCCGTGCTGTTTGGGGGTGTCGAGCAGGGACGGGTGCAGTGGGATCTGCTCGGCGAACACAATCGCAACAACGCGCTCGCCGCCATCGCCGCCGCCCGCCATGCCGGGGTGCCCGCCGCTGTGGCATGCGAGGCGTTGAGCAGGTTCGAGAATGTGAAGCGCCGCATGGAAGTGCGCGGCACGGTCAATGGCGTGACCGTGTACGACGATTTTGCCCACCATCCCACCGCCATCGCCACGACGCTGGCCGGTTTGCGGGCAAAAGCGGGTAGCGCCCGCATCCTCGCCGTGCTGGAGCCGCGTTCCAATACCATGCGGTTGGGCGTGATGAAGGATCAGCTGGCGCTCAGTCTGGCCGAGGCCGATGCCGTTTATTGCTACGCCGCGCCCAGCCTGGGCTGGGATGCCGCCGGGGCGCTGGCGGCACTGGCCGGTAAGGCCGTGGTGGCGCATGACATCGACCAGCTGGCGCAGCAGGTGGCGGCTGCGGCGCAGCCGGGCGACCAGCTGCTGGTGATGAGCAATGGCGGTTTCGGCGGCATTCATGCCAAGCTGCTGAGCTTGCTGGCGGGGGCTCTATGAGCCAGTTTGTATTGTATGAAGAAGACGGCGGTTTCAAGGCCGCCACGGTGATGACCGACGCGGACAGTTCGCTGCAGGTGGAAACGCCCCACGGCAAGCGCTCCAAGATCAAGTCCAGTGCCGTCCTGCTGCGTTTCAAGTCGCCCGGCGCGGCTGAGCTGATGACTGCGGCGCAGACAGTGGCCGAGGCAGCCGATGCGGATTTCCTCTGGGAAGTGTCCGGTCAGGAAGAATTCGGTTTCATCGATCTGGCGCGCGACTACTTCGGCCAGGAGCCGAGTGCGCCGGAAGCCGCCGGTATTCTGCTGAAACTGCATGCCTCGCCGATGCACTTTTACAAAAAAGGCAAGGGCCGTTACAAGCCGGCGCCAGCCGAATCGCTGGCGGCGGCCAAGGCCGGCGTGGAGAAAAAACGCCTGCAGGCCGAGCAGATGGCCGGCTGGGTCAGCCAGCTGGTCGGCGGTCAGTTGCCTGACGCGCTGGCCGGCAAATTGTCGATGCTGCTGTATCGGCCGGACCGCAATACCCTGGAAGTGAAGGCGCTGGAAGAAGCCTGCCAGCAGACCGGCCTGACGGCGCGGCAGCTGCTGGAAAAATGCGGCGCCATTCCCTCGCCGCACGACTACCACCTGAATGCCTTCTTGTTCGAGCACTTCCCCGGCGGCACGGATTTTCCCGCCGAGCTGCCGCACGAGGCGCCGGGCGACTTGCCGCTGGCCGATGCGCAGGCATTCAGTATCGACGACGCTTCAACTACCGAAATCGACGATGCCTTCTCGCTGGTCAAGCGGGCCAACGGCAGCTGGCGTTTGGGCATCCATATCGCCGTGCCGGCGCTGGGCATCCTGCCCGCAAGCCCGATGGACAAGATCGGCGTAAAGCGTCTTTCGACGGTGTACATGCCGGGCAACAAGATCACCATGTTGCCCGAGTCGCTGATTCAGGATTACACGCTGCAGGAAGGCAGGGTGTGCCCGGCGCTGTCGCTCTATGTCGATTTTGATCCGGCGAGCGGGGTGGTGTCGGCCGCCGAGTCGCGGGCGGAAAGAATCGAAATCGCCGCCAACCTGCGACATGAAAACCTAGACCGGATTTTTACCGAAGCAACTGCCCAGGC
Organism: Pseudomonadota bacterium; assembly: GCA_021851875.1. GTDB lineage: Bacteria > Pseudomonadota > Gammaproteobacteria > Burkholderiales > JAJZQI01 > JAJZQI01. The sequence continues at coordinate 122,643 of JAJZQI010000007.1, forward strand.
AAGAAGTGTCGACACGCCTTTTGGCGCGGAACTGGCCGAACTGTGGCATTTCGCCGGCCGGCTGGAAGCGGGCCGCATGGCGCAGGGCGCGGGCACCATTCAGGCGGTCGATTACAGTTTTCGTTTCGACGCGAATGGTCATATCGCCATCGTGCCGCGCGTGCGCGGCAACCCGGTCGACAAGGTGGTGTCGGAGCTGATGATTCTGGCCAACTCGCAATGGGCCAAGGGCCTGGCCGAAGCGGATGTGCCGGCGATTTTCCGCAGCCAGCAGGGCGGCAAGGTGCGCATGTCGACCAATCCGGGCAAGCATCAGGGACTGGGCGTGAGCCATTATTTCTGGGCCACGTCGCCTTTGCGCCGCTATGTCGACCTGGTCAACCAGCGCCAGCTGCTGGCCTGGCTGGGCGGCACACCGTTGCCCTATGCGGCCAACAGCACCGATCTGTTTTCCATCATCCGCGACTTCGATGTGGCGTACGATGCCTACAATCAGTTTCAGCGCGGCATGGAGCGCTACTGGTGCTTGCGTTATATCGCGCAGGAAAACATGGACGAACTGACCGGGGTGGTGCTGAAGGAAAATCTGCTGCGGGTGGACGGCATGCCGTTGGTAACCCGCGTTCCCGGCATGCCCGAGCAGGCGCCGGGTACACGGGTGCGGATAAAGGTGGGGCCGATGGATCTGCTCGAGCGCGAGCTCGAGCTGCAATTTATTGCCGCCGTGCCGGCTGCCTAGTATTTGGCATACAATGCATTCATGTTGATGACACGCGACTTTTCATCTATTGGCTCTCCCCGCTTGCTGATGGCGTTGCTGGCATCCGCTCTGCTGCACGCGGCGGTGATTCTCGGGCTCGGTTTCAAGGCGCCGGAGTTGCTGAAAACGCCTAATGACAAGGGGGCGCTCGAGCTGGTGCTGGTTAACAGCAAGCACGCCCGCGCGCCGAATAAGGCGGATGCCTTGGCCCAGGCCAACCTGGACGGCGGCGGGAACACCGATGAGGAGCGTCATGCCAAGACGCCTTTGCCTTATGAGCAGCAAGCGGATCAAGGTAGTGAGCTTGATCAAAAGAAAGCGGCGGTGCGTCAGCTTGACCAGCAGGCGCAGCAGCTGCTGAGTCAGATCAAAACATCCACGCCCGTTCCTGTGGAATCGCCGCGCCCGACCCCGTCGCGCGACGGCACGGTGCCCGATGGGGCGGATCTGGTGCGGCGCAGTCTGGAGCTGGCCAGGCTGGAAGGGCAGATAGCCAAAGAGTGGGACACTTATCAGAAGCGCCCAAAACGGCAGTTCGTCGGTGCCAGAACGAGTGAATACGCTTTTGCCCGTTATGTTGAAGATTGGCGGGCCAAGGTCGAGCGGGTGGGTAATCTGAACTATCCGCAAGCGGCACGCGATCAGAAGCTGTACGGCAGCCTCAAGCTGACCGTTTCGATTCGCGCCGACGGGAGTCTGGAGGGGGTGACGATAGACCGGTCTTCCGGTTATAAGGTGCTGGACGATGCCGCCGTCAACATCGTCCGGCTGGCGGCGCCCTATTCGGCCTTTCCGGACGACATGCGCAGCAAGGTTGATATTCTCGGCATCACCCGAACCTGGACATTTACCCGCGCCGACCAGTGGGCCAGCGGGGACTGAGCCGGGTCCGGTCAGAACAGCTCGACTCCGCCTTTTCCCTCATCGGCGGCCCTTTCGGTGGAGGCTTGCTGAATCCAGCGGTCGCGGATGATTATGATTTCCTGCTGCAGGTTGCTCAGCAGGCCCGGGTCGGCCGTGCTGTCATCCCGTAGTTTGGCCAGGTCGTACATCATGCCGCGCAACTGCACCAGGTCTCTTTGCGCTGTTTCCATGGCTTGTTGCGCGATGTCCTCGAATTGCAGAACCCGTACGGCATTGTTCAGGGAAGCGGTGACTTCTGTGCCGATGTCCATGATTTCACCAATTTTGAGCGAGAAGAAGACGTTTAACGCTTCGCGCGCCTCGATCAGCTGCTGCAAGCGGTTTTTGCCGACATCCAGAATGGACAGGTCGAGCGATGCCATTTCCTGTACCGTGTCGCGCGCCCGCCCCATCGCATCCTTCGCGCCATGCACACGCTGAAAAATCTGTTCGTTGAATTCCGCCGCTCGTGTGGACAGTTTGCGCACTTCGTCGGCCACCACGGCAAATCCGCGCCCGGCTTCGCCGGCGCGGGCGGCCTCGATGGCGGCGTTCAGCGCGAGCAGATTGGTCTGGCTGGTGAGTGAGCGGATGTTCTCCAGCAAGGCGAACACGCTGTCCATTTCCGTCACCATGTCGCTCATGCTGGTGGACATATCCCGACTTTGCATGCGCATGCGGGTCAGAATGCCGATGAATTCCTCCATCAGCTTGCCCATGTCTTCGGCCAGTTGGCGCACATTGCCGCTTTCGCCGCCGCCGGTGGACATTTCTTCGATCATGTTGGTGATGATCAGATCGTTCTGCTCAACCAGCTGTCCCATTGAGGCAAAGTCGTCGATCAGTTGCTGGGTGGAGGTGCGCACCTGATTTTGTACCAGAATGATGCGGTCGGACACTTCCACCATCTGTTCCATGTAGATTTTGTCGATTTCCGCGTAGGCGTGCATGCAGCTCAAGGGCGTATTGCTTTGGCTGTGTGCCGACTCTGCCTGGCCGCGCCGGCTGTCCCGTCGGCCGCGCACGATGGACGCCAGGCTGGTGGCCAGCAGCAGCGCCGCAAGAATGAGACGAGGAATGGGGGGAGTGGCGAGGATTTCGCAAAGCAGCAGGGCAAGTGCAAGCAGCATAGAAGCTGTATTCAGAAGATATTTTAGATTGCTCACTCAGACGCCTTCTGACTTGCCTTGAATTGTTATTCGTTTTTCATTGTAGACGAAAAATCATGGCCGTCGACCCGATGTGTTTCACTACGTGAAATGATCGATGTTGCAACAAAAATACCGTTCGATTTTTTCTTGCCGTACGGCGGTAATGCGGCTATATTGTACTAATTAGTACTAAATATTGTCTGCTTTTTGGATGTATATATATGAATAAACCGGGATTTCTGCCTGTTTTGCGGGCGCTGGCGGAATGCTATCAGTCGTTCGAGCATTACTCTGCCCGGCATATCCGGCAATTCGGCCTGACCCCGCCGCAGTTCGATATTGTCGCCACGCTGGGCAACACGGATGGCATGACGTTCCGCCAGCTGGGCGAGCGCACGCTGATCACCAAGGGCACGCTGACCGGGGTGGTGGATCGACTGGAAAAGCAGGGTCTGGTCGTGCGCCGGGAAAATCCGTCCGATGGCCGCAGTCAGCGCGTGTGCCTCACGGTTGCGGGGCAGACCCTGTTCGAGCGGGTTTTTCCGGCTCATCTGGCGTATCTCGCAACGGTATTCGAGGGGCGCTTGAATGCGCAGGAACTGCAAACACTGGGCCGCCTGCTGCATGGGTTGCGCGAGAGTTTCGGTCAGGCCAACGGATTGGAGGATGAGCATGAATGAGCACTATGGCGCAGTGGCGCGCGGCTTTCACTGGGCAATGGCGTTGCTGGTGCTGCTGGCGCTGGCGCTGGGTGAGGTGATGACCGAGCTGCCGGTTTCGCCACAGCGGCTGGAGATATACAGCTACCACAAATGGGTGGGTGTGACTGTGCTGGGGCTGGTGCTGGTGCGCTTGCTGTGGCGTTTGGCGCACCGCCCGCCCGCCTTGCCGGCCGGCGTGCCGCTGTGGGAGCAGCGGGTGGCGCACGTGACGCATTGGGTGCTTTATCTATTGATGTTCCTGGTGCCGTTGAGCGGCTGGCTGATGAGCTCGGCCAAAGGCTTTCCGGTCGTCTACCTCGGTATCTGGCAATTGCCGGACATGCTGGGGAAGGACAAGGCTCTGGGGCACCTGTTGGAAAACGTCCACGCGGTGCTGGCGAACGGTCTGTTGACACTGGTTGGCTTGCATGTGGCGGCAGCCCTGAAACATCATTTTATCGATCGGGATGAGGTTCTTGCACGCATGGTGCCGCATTTGCGGCGGAAAGGTTGAAGATGAAGAAACTGCTTTGGCTGCTGTTATTGTCGGTTTTGCCGGCGCAGGCACAACAGCTGGTGGTGCCGGAGAAAAGCAAAATCAGCTTTGTCTACCGGCAGATGAATGTGCCGGCTGAGGGCGTATTCGGCAAATTTCAGGCGACCGCCCGCTTTGATCCGGTTGCGCCGAATGCGGCCCAGGCGAGTCTGGTGATCAGTCCTGCCAGCATCGATACCAGCAGTGATGAAGGCAATGAAATTGCCGTCGGGCAAGACTGGTTTGATGCGAAACGCTACCCGGAGGTGAGGTTTGTCGCCACCAGGGTGGCGCCGGCCGGCACGGGCCGTTATGCCCTGTGGGGCAATTTGACCGTGAAGGGCCGGACGCGGCCGGTAAGCGCCTACTTTACGGCAAAGCGTGAGGGGAGCGATGGCTGGCGGCTGGACGGCAGTGTGCCGCTGAAACGTTTGGATTTTGCGCTGGGTGAGGGTGACTGGAAAGACACCGCCACTCTGGCAAATACGGTGGAAGTGAAGTTCAGTATGCTGCTGACCGGGCAGCCTTAACTCTTTAGGAGAAAGTTAAATGAAAATCCGTAATGCACTCGTAGCTGTTCTGTTTGTCGCTGCACCCGCTTTTGCCCAAAGCGATACCTATGTGATCGACGGTTCGCACACGCTGCCGCAGTTCACCATCAATCACCTGGGTTTTTCCATTCAGCATGGCCGGTTTGATACCACCAGCGGAAAAATTGTACTGGATACCGTCGCCAAAACCGGCAGCGTGGATATTTCCATCGATACCGCTTCCATCAGCACCGGCTGGGCAGCGCGTGACGAACATCTGAAGACCAAGGATTTCTTCAACGTGGAGAAATTCCCCGCCATGACCTACAAATCCAGCAAACTGAATTTCGACGGCGACAAACTGGTCAGCGTGGAGGGTGAACTGACCCTGCTGGGTGTGAGCAAGCCGGTGACCCTGAAAGTGAGCAACTTCCACTGCGGTCAGAACCCGATCAACAAAAAACCGGAATGCGGCGCCCAGGCGGATGCGGTGATCAAGCGCTCCGAATTCGGCATGTCGGCCTATGTGCCGGCGGTGGGGGATGAGGTGACCTTGTCGATCCCGGTGGAAGCGGTCAAGCAATAAGCAGAGACTGAGAGGACAGGGCTGGGGATTGAGAGAAGAATCGCTTGACTGAGTTTGGCGTGAGCGGTGAAATTTTTACAGTCCTCAGTCCTCAGTCCTCAGTCCTCAGTCCTTTTTCTTGGCGCGGGGATGTGCCGCGTCGTAAATTTTAGCTAAATGCTGACAACACGCCGCAGGCTTGTTGCGTCGTAGGCTAACATTTGCGAAGCAAATGTTAAGCGTAGCGGCCGGAGACAAAATCCCGGGAGGCTATTTTTTCTTGGCGCGGGGATGTGCCGCGTCGTAAATTTTAGCCAAATGCTGACAACACGCCGCAGGCTTGTTGCGTC
>JAJZQI010000018.1 GCA_021851875.1 Pseudomonadota bacterium
GCACAGGCCTCTGTCGGCTTCAGCCGATAGTATTTCTCCTCCACCGCTTTCGACTGCTCGGCGTAAGGCTGCGTCATCACCTCTTGCAGTTCTCGAAGGGGTACATAGTTCCCCCGCTTTGCCTGTTCATAGACAGGCACCAGCAACCACTCCCGCAAGGTGTATTTGGGATTCACGCGCTGCATCTGCGCCGCGATCTCATCCAGAGGGCGGGCGGCATGTGTTTCGGTGATCTGTGCTTCTGTGATTTGGGCCCGCCATCTTGCCAACCACGCCGACCAATGCTGTTCTAACTCTTCAGGGTGGGTGGCATAGGTGGGCGACCTGGAGACCGTGGCGTGGCTCGCATCCGTGTAGAAGCTCCTTTTGAGAGGCTCTATGTTATCCGGCAGGGTCGAGAGCTCGCGGAAGAAGAGGGTGTAATCCACCGGCGTGTGAAGCATGAGCGTCACCAGGTCATTAAACAGCGCCTCGTCAAATCGATTCAGGCCCAGTTTGCTGGCCCACATCACTTCCAGCTCTGCCTGCATCACGTGCATGAACCCATCGCGTATCTCCTGCAACTGTTGCAGCGCCGCCGTATTCGAGATCAGCAGGGGTTGCAGGGCGGTACAGAACATGCCGAAGTTGCGCTCTGCGGCCTGCGGTTGGTTCCAGAACGAGAAGTGTTCCCCGCCCCCGGTCCAGGGCTGGTAATAGGGATTAAAGGCATCCATGAATCCGTAGGGGCCATAGTCGAGGGTAAAGCCGCCGACGGCCGTATTGTCACTATTAAAATTGCCCTGGCAATACCCGACACGCATCCAGTTCGCCACCAATGAAGTTAAGCGACTGCGAAACGCCCGCGCCAGCAACACCACCTTGTCGGCGGTGCTCAGTGTCTGATCGATCACATCGGCGTACTCGCGGTCGATCAAGTGCAACACGATCGCCTCGAGCTCCGCCATCGCCTCGGGGTGTTCCTGTTTACGGGCACGACGACCAAAAAGCTCGATCTGCCCGACCCGCAGGAATGACGAGGCCACCCGCGTCGAGATAGCCACGGACTCCGACACCATCATATCTGGGTCGTACGAGCGCGAGCCCTCCATATACCAGGGCCGCCGCACTTTTTCAGTTCTAGATACATACAAACTCAGAGACCGTGAGGTCGGCACACCCAGCGCGTGCATATGCTCCTGTGCCAGAAACTCACGCACACTCGAACGCAGTACAGCACGCCCGTCCGCGCCACGACAATAAGGCGTGCGCCCGCCTCCCTTCAGCTGCATCTCCCAACGACGGCCCCCGTTCTGATCAGGGATCACGACCTCCAGCACCGAGATAGCACGACCATCGCCATAGCCGTTGCCGGTTTTAAACGGGCACTGTTGAGTGTATTCAGTGCCGAAGATGGACAACGCATAGCCAGTGGCCCACCCCACCCTGCGCATCGGCTCGGGCACTTGCGAGAGGTCTCCACTGAACACCCGCACAAAATCTTCGGACACCGCCAGGCTGTCGGCCATGCCCAGCTCCCGGAAAAAAATCCGGCTGTGCGCCACATACTCGGGCGCGTCTATAGGCGTAGGCTGCACGGGAACATAGTGCCCCGAAAAAACCTGACGTGGCGCGTGGTCGACGCCGCTGGCTTTGGCATCCGGGTCAGGTTTAAGCGTGTCCATCAGCGAAAAGTCTGCCAGCCTGGCGAGGTCGTCGAGGGTGAGGATGCTGTCTGCAGGTTTCTGGGGCGGTTGAGTATTCATCGGCTAACGGCGTCAGGAATAATAAGATTTTCGACCAATATACTATAGAATGAGTTGCGCTATGACGAACCGATAGGCAAGAGTGTTCAGGGGGGTCAATGTGGGGGCGTCTATCTACCCACTCGTTTTAGCACCTGGTCAATCAAATTAAAAAACTGTACGCAGGGAAACTGTCTTTCCAATGGGGAGGGGGTTACTAAGGAGACTCCTAATGAGGGGGTACTGCAGGGGCCTTTAGATGGGGGCAAAATGACGTTGAGACCACCCTTCAAGAGGGACTCCATAGAGGCCCCCCTCTAGATAAGGGAATGCTGGAAGCATCTCAGTAGATGGGTTTTAACCCCCTTGGAGTTCTGTCAATAACTGTACGAGCCTTGCTACTTGATGCTAACCGATCATTTAGAGAGGTTAAAAGGGCATGCCACCCAAGTTACGTTTCAACAAAGCTTGTATTCGAGGTCTACCTCCAATTGCAGACCTAAAGCCTAGCCCGGTTCGGTAAATTTCTGGAAGATAAAATCTTTCAGCGTCATTCCCTTGATCCGTATCCTCATAAATAACACCCAACTCTCGTAGAGAGCTCAATAAGTCGATTGGAATTGGGATGGACTCGACACTGAATGGACTCTTTTTGACATCGCTATTCAGTGTACCCAGGAGGGTTTGCAGCTTCCTTAGTGCTGCTACTTCAGATGTTGCTTCTTCAACCTTTTCAATGCTGCAGTCTGCTAATGACTTCCGTATTGCTTCAGGGGCGAGTACTCGGTCTTTCCAAGTGTCGCCACGTGTTGAGCTCATATTTTGTGAGGCAAATTTCAGAAAGCGAACAATGTCACGAGCTTGGAGTCGACCATTTAAGTCACACAATGCCGCAAACACCCAGCGAGCCGTTAATGCTTCTTTGGAGGAATTGTTCCCCATCTTTTTACCCCAAAGCAGTTCAAGTTTCGACAGCAGTTGGGCACTACTTAATTTGTCGGCATCTTCAGGAGTGGCTCCAATAATGTTGGCTTTACCACATATCCAGTATGCAAGTCTTAGAAATGTCTCGCTTGACCATACAAGCTGAAATGCTTGAAATCTCGAGATAAATTGTCCGACATTCTGGCGAATGGTAGCATTGATGTAATCCGCACGAACAAATGCTACAAGTCCAATTCTGCGGTTGCTGATATCGTTAAGTTGATTGGGTAACTGCAACAAAGCTCTCACGGCGTTTTTCTGGTTCTCATCACTATCCAAAGAATCAAATGTGTCTTCAATGCCATCAATCACAAAAACAATAGACTTGTTGTTTGTTGCAAGCCAGTTATTAAATTCTCCCAGCGTGCTGCATTCATTATTAAAGTTTAAGAATAACGCTTGCACCCAGAGTCTCTCCCAATCAGTAGTGCTATCGCGCAAGGCCGTATTAATTAATTCCCTTAAGTTGCCTGAGGAAGTATCGGGGTTACTCCCAATGCTCAATTTGGCCGACTCTTCTGTGCGCTGTACAATCCCGAGGGACTCACCATCCAAGTTGGATGGGCGAAGCAACGGAAAAATTGTACCGTTATCAACCTGTGGATCTTCAATGCCTAATTGAGCAAGAAAGCTGTGCCAATCTGCTTTTCTGCACAACTGCAAATAAGTAAACGTTTTACCAGCACCTTTAGCGCCAATTGAAATTGCGTTTGGGAGGCTGCTTGAGAAGTACTTTGCCAAGTTGCGCAATGGATCCGTGACAAGCATCTCATCAGAGGAATTATTCTCTGCAAATTGGAATCGCTCACAGATTTGCTGAAGCTTTACTGCATCATCTTGTTCTTGCGAAAGAACTGTGTCTACGATAGGACGCTCCTGATCCTTAACAGCTCTTGCCCACTCAGCTGCATATGGGTATAAAGAGCTACCACGCAATAATTCGAGGGCTTGTCGCACTGACCTTACACTCATAAAGCTCGGATCAAATTCTGCTTCTATGAACTCGATGCCAGGTGTTAATACATCCCCACCATCTTCATCACAATCAGGGGATGGGAAAGCGGCATTTAGGTCCTGAAGCGCTTTAGCATAGTCCGGTGATTGACGCAGTAGCGGAGTCAAAAAATTCAGGATAATAGATGGCTTGGACTGATTGTATTGAGTGGAATTAATGTTGCGTTGAAACTTGTTAATGGTTTTTAGAATTTCGGACATGCCAATTACTGATTGGGGGGCTACAGTCGTGACAAAAAAATGTTCAATTCTGGGATCGAAAAGTAAAGGACTCGATAGCTCACTTAACCCTGCTCTCAAATCAATGAGAATTTTCTCAACCTTCAACCTCTTCCCAAGCTCATAAAGATAATCTGTCAACAGCCATGGGTTATCCAAACTTCGTGCTATATGCTCCGGTTGAACGGGCATGTCCATGATTTCTGCCAAATCAAGAGCAGCCGGCAAAACAAAGACTTCACGATTTACACCCTCAATATTTAAAGATGATTTTCTAAGTTCTGCGGCGAAGTAATCCAAAGAGGTATCGGTATCTTTGGGAGGGTAATGCATTGCTTCTAGAAAATGTACAAACGATACGGTTGGCTTGTTCTGCGGATCAAGCCAAAAGGATATTCCGGGTGCCTCAAGGTCAGCATCAACCAGCAAAATGCGTGTTTGCTCTGAGTTTTCAACACTTAGAAGAGCTGATGCGTAAGTCATTAGAGAGGTGGTGCGTCCAACTCCGCCCTTAAAGGAATGAAACGCTGAAATCGTCGGAATGGCTTCAAAATTTCGCGGATAGTCTGTTATTTGTCCATTTGCATAAGTCTGCTCTTGCCATAATGGATATCGATGACGCTTTGCTTGGATTGTCACAGTTGACTCAATAAATTGAATCGGATAGCCACAATCCCCTATTGTCAGCATTACTTCGCCATATAATTCATGGGCTTGATATACGTGACCAAATATCTCCCGTAACCATTCAACTATTGCTGGGAGGTTGGTGCTGTATTCGATTTCGGTACCATCAGAATAGCTACGAATAGAAAGGATGCCATCTCTGAATGTATTGAAATTATCGGTTTCTCTTTTGAAAGTGCGCTCTACATCAAGCCAAGTCAGTAATGCCATTAGATTTCCCGTTCTATCCAATTGTTGATGGCGACCAGTTTGAGTGCGATATCTGCATCGGTAGGTGCGGTGAGCGTTCCACCGTAGCGCCAAATTTGATTTAGTGTGTCGACCCTGTTGTTGGCCCTAAGTATTGCCTTGGGATTGGGAGGAGGGGTGCTTAGTGAGTTTAAGTCTAACGTCAATGGCAGTTTTAATTCCGCGCCAGCACGCAATAGGTCGAGAGCCTTATTTATGTCGTGCCCAATTTGATCTGCAGTTTCGGCGTCCAGAATGGTTTTATTACTTCGTTTTAAGTGTGCCGCCTTTAACCCACACTCCACAGAGTAAAATAATAGCAATCTATGGGCATTGGATTTGGGGGGGGACCCAGCTGCAACTCTGGCTTCTTTCCAAGCCTTAGTAAGTTCTCTTATGCTAAAAAGTATCTTGCCCATTATGAGAGGATCTTTTGCGAGCGACAGTGTAATTCGTTTTTGTTTGTGGTGGAGAATTGCTTGCCAGCATTCATTGCTAACGCCAATCGTCTCAGGCTTAGAGGTGGCAGTCAATATGCCAGGAATGTGGACTACTAAAGTCGACTGTGATACGACGTCTACACAAGTTGCATGAACAAAAAAACAATTCACGCAACCTATTGAATTAATTGGTGCCGGCAAAAGGAATTGAACCCTCGACCTTCTGATTACAAATCAGCTGCTCTACCAACTGAGCTATGCCGGCACACTAAGAGGTGAATTATACCAAATTACGCCAGAAAGCGCGCGACCATGCCCTGGCTGCAATCTTGCGGCACTTTGATGCGTACACGGTGGCCGTTGCCCGGGGCGACATCGATAGAGGTACCCTTGTTGCTGGTCATGGCGTCGATAGTGACGTTGAAATTGCCAGCGGGATGCACGATCTCGATGGTATCGCCCACGGCAAAGCGGTTTTTCACGTCGATTTCGGCCATGCCGGTGGCGGCATCGTAGCCGGTGATGTCGCCCACGTACTGGCTGCGTTGCGACTCGGAATGGCCGCGTAGGTAGTTCTGGTAATCGTGGGTGTGGTGGCGCTGGTAGAAGCCATCGGTGTAGCCACGGTTGGCCAGGTTTTCCAGTGTGCCGAGCAGGCTGTAGTCGAACGGGCGGCCGGCCACGGCATCGTCGATGGCTTTGCGGTAGGCCTGGGCGGTGCGGGCGATGTAGTAGGCGGACTTGGTGCGGCCTTCCACTTTCAGGCTGGTGATGCCCATTTTGGCGAGGGCCTCGACGTGCTCGATGGCGCGCAGGTCCTTGCTGTTCATAATGTACGTGCCGTGCTCGTCTTCCATGATGGGCAAGAGCTCGCCGGGGCGTTCGGATTCTTCGATGAGGTAGACGTTGTCGGCCAGCGGGTGGCGTTCTTGCTGGCCGCAGTCGGCAAACAGGGATTCGGCTTCTTCCTTGGCCTTGTTGAAGTTGAATTCGATTTTTTGCAGTGCCACTTGCTGAATATCACCGGCGCCGTTTTCTTCGGCATTGTGCATTTTGTAATCCCAGCGGCAGGAGTTGGTGCAGGTGCCCTGGTTGGGATCGCGGTGGTTGAAGTAGCCGGACAGCAGGCAGCGGCCGGAATAGGCGATGCACAGGGCGCCGTGGACGAACACTTCCAGCTCCATGTCCGGGCATTCCTGGCGGATTTCGGCGATTTCATCCAGCGACAGTTCGCGCGACAGGATGATGCGGGTGAGGCCCAACTTTTGCCAGAATTTCACGGCGGCGTAGTTGGTGGTGCTGGCCTGTACGGACAGGTGCACCGGCACGTCCGGCCAGGTTTCGCGCACCATCATGATCAAGCCCGGATCGGCCATAATGAGGGCGTCCGGCTTCATTTCGATCACCGGAGCCATGTCGGCCAGGTAGGTTTTGATTTTGGAGTTGTGCGGCAACAGGTTGCTGGTCACGTAAAACTTTTTGCCCAGTTCGTGCGCTTCGCGGATGCCCTGCTCCAGCTGCTCCAATTGAAACTCGTTGTTGCGCGCGCGCAGACTGTAGCGCGGCTGGCCGGCGTAAACGGCGTCGGCGCCGAAGCGGTAGGCGGTACGCATTTTTTCCAGACTGCCGGCAGGCAGTAACAGTTCGGGAGCGCTCAACATGGTGGTAAAATCCAATCAAAATCAGAACGAAATTATAGCACTGTGACCACCCAGACTCCCGCCCCCTCTTTTGTCCATTTACGCCTGCACAGCGAGTTTTCCGTTGTGGATGGCATTTTGCATATCGACGACGCGGTGGATATGGCCAAAGCGGACGGCATGCCGGCGCTGGCGTTGACCGATCTGGATAACCTGTTCGGCATGGTCAAGTTCTACAAAGCCTGCCGTGGCAGCGGCATCAAACCCATTATTGGCTGCGATGTGTGGCTTTCCAACCCTGAGCAGCGCGAGCAACCGCACCGCGTGCTGCTTTTGTGCCTGCATCGCGAAGGCTACCGCCAGCTGTGCGAACTGGTGTCGCGCGCTTACCGGCAGAATATGTACCGCGGGCGTGGCGAGATTCACCCCGACTGGTTCGACGAAATGCCGTGCGACGGGCTGATGGTGCTGTCCGGCGGGCAATATGGCGATGTGGGGCAACTCCTTCTCTCCGGCAAGCAGCAGGAAGCGGCTGTGGCCGCGCAAAAATGGTCCCAGCGCTTTCCGCAACGCTATTACCTGGAACTGCACCGCACGCAGGACCCGCAGTCCGATCGCCAGACCCGCGCCGCCTGTGCGCTGGCCGTGCAGCTGAAATTGCCGGTGGTGGCCACCCACCCGATCCAGTTTGCCAAGGAAGAGGACTTCAAGGCGCACGAAGCGCGGGTGTGCATTGCCGAGGGCAATATTTTGGGCGACCAGCGCCGCCCGCGTAAATTTACCGAAGACCAGTATTTCCTCAGCAGCGCGCAAATGGCGGAACGCTTTGCCGACCTGCCCGCCGCGCTGGCCAACAGCGTGGAGATCGCCAAGCGCTGCAACCTCACAGTGGAACTGGGCAAACCCCGCCTGCCGCTCTTCCCCACGCCGGACAACATGCCGCTGGACGACTATATGCGCCAGCAATCGTTCGATGGGCTGAAAAAGCGCATGGCTTTCCTCTACCCCGACGAAGCGGAACGGCAACAGCGCTGGCCGGAATACGAAAAGCGGCTGGAATTCGAGATCAACACCATCATCCAGATGGGTTTCTCCGGCTACTTCCTGATTGTGGCGGACTTTATCATGTGGGCCAAGAACAACGGCGTGCCGGTGGGCCCCGGCCGGGGCTCCGGCGCCGGCTCGCTGGTGGCGTATTGCCTGGGCATTACCGACCTGGACCCGCTGCGCTACGCCCTGCTGTTCGAGCGTTTCCTCAACCCGGAACGGGTATCCATGCCCGACTTTGACGTGGACTTCTGTCAGGACGGCCGCGAACGGGTGATCAACTACGTAAAAGACGCCTACGGCCACGATGCGGTATCGCAAATAGCCACCTTCGGCACCATGGCGGCCAAGGCGGTGATCCGCGACGTGGGCCGCGTGCTGGATTTGCCGTACAACTTCGTCGACCAGCTGTCCAAGCTGATTCCAAACGAGCTGGGTATTTCGCTCGCCAAGGCGCGCGAAATGGAACCGCTCATCAACGAGCGCGCGGCGGCGGAAGAAGAAGTGTCCGAGTTACTGCAGCTGGCCGAATCGCTCGAAGGCATGACCCGCAACATCGGCATGCACGCGGGTGGCGTACTGATTGCGCCGGGCAAACTGACCGATTTTACTCCGCTGTATTGCGCCGATGGGTCCACGTCCGTGGTGAGCCAGTTCGACAAGGACGACGTGGAGCAGGCCGGTCTGGTGAAGTTCGACTTCTTGGGCCTGCGCACGCTCACCATCATCGACTGGGCGGTACGCTTTATCAAGCGCCTGCATCCCGATATCGACCTCAACATCGACGCGATTCCGCTGGACGACAAAGACACTTACGAAAAGATCTTCCGCACCGCCAATACCACCGCCGTGTTCCAGTTTGAATCGCGCGGCATGAAAGACACGCTGGTCAAGGCCCGGCCCGACCGGCTGGACGACCTGATCGCCCTGAATGCGTTGTACCGCCCGGGCCCGATGGACTTTATCCCGGACTACATCAACCGCAAGCATGGGCGCGAAAAGGTGATCATGCCGCACCCGCTGCTGGAGCCGGTGCTTTCCACCACCTACGGCATTATGGTGTACCAGGAGCAGGTGATGCAGGCGGCGCAGTTCGTGGCCAACTACACACTGGGCGGGGCGGACTTGCTGCGTCGCGCCATGGGTAAGAAAAAGCCCGAGGAAATGGCTCAGCAGCGTGCCATCTTTGTGACCGGCGCGGCGGAAAACAATATCGACGAAGCCAAGGCCAACGAAATCTTCGACACCATGGAGAAGTTCGCCGGCTACGGCTTCAACAAGTCGCACGCGGCTGCCTATTCGGTGGTGGCCTATCAAACTGCTTATCTCAAGTGCCACTTTCCGTCTTCTTTCATGGCGGCCACCATGTCGTCTGAAATGGACAGCACCGACAAGGTGCAGTTCTTCTACCAGGACTGCCTGGCCAATAATCTGGTCATGCTGCCGCCGGACATCAACCAGTCCAATTACCGCTTCGAACCCGTTTCCGACACGGAAATCCGTTACGGCCTGGGCGCCATCAAGGGCACCGGCGAAAACGCCATCAACGCCATCCTTGAAGCGCGCAAGGATGGCCCGTTCAAGGACCTGTTCGACTTCTGCTGCCGGGTCGACAAACGCATCGTCAACCGCCGCACGCTGGAATCGCTGATCCGTGCCGGCGCCTTCGACACCATTACCGATAACCGTGCCAGCCTGATGGCTTCCATTGCCCTCGCCATGGAAACGGCCGAACAGGCCCAGGCCGCCGCCTCGCAGGTGAGCCTGTTCGGCGAAGCCACCGGCACTGCACATCAACACGAACTGGTCGACGTGCCCGAATGGCAGTTGATCGAAAAGCTGGCGCAGGAAAAGCTGGCGCTGGGCTACTATTTCAGCGGCCACCCGTTTGAGGCCTATAAGGACGAGGTGGCCGCCTTTGCCAAAACGCGCCTGTGCGACATCGCGCCCAGGCACGACCACCAGTTGCTGTGCGGTATCATCATCAGCCACCGCACGCTCATGACCCGCCGCGGCAAGATGGCCTTTGTGCTGCTGGACGACGGCTCGGCGCAGCTGGAAGTCGCCGTCTACAACGAAATGTTTGAACGGCACCGCAACCTGCTGAAGGAAGACCAGTTGCTGATCGTGGAAGGCAAAGTCAGCAACGACGAATACAGCGGCGGCATGCGTATTTCTGCCGACTCGCTGTACGATCTGGCCGGCGCCCGCGCCAAATTTGTCAAACACCTGCAGCTGATCGGTTCAGCAGGCCTGAATCCGGTGCAGCTGAAAGAACTGCTCCTGCCTTTCCGCGACGGCAACGGCGGCGGCTGCCCCATCCGGCTGGCCTACAATTCGCCGCAGGCCAGCTGCCAGCTGCTGTTGGGCGATTCCTGGCGCGTGCTGCCGCATGAAGAGCTTGTACCCATGCTGCAAAAACTCAGCGGGTTGGAGTCTGCCAACTGGGTCTACTAATGTTGTCTGCCCACAATAAAAAAGCCGCTTAACGCGGCTTTTTTATTGGCTACCGGCTTACTTCACCACCTGCAGCTTGGGTCGCCCCTTCGGCGGCTGCGGCGGCTCGTCGTCCGGTCCCTCGTCCTTGGCCGCCTCGGCGTCCAGGTCGATATCGCCGGCCATGTCCGCCTCGGAGAAGAACATACCCTGGCCGTTCTCACGCGCGAAGATGCCGGCCACGTCACGCATGGCGACGGCCACTTCCTGCGACACGCCGTTGAAGCGCGCGGAAAACTGGACGTAGTCGAAACCCAGCGTGAGGTTGCGCGTGGCGCCCATGCCGATGTTGAGCACGATCTGGCCATCCTTGACGTATTCCATCGGCACCTGCGAGTTTTCGCTCACATTGACCGCCAGATACGGGGTATAGCCGTTGTCCGCGCACCATTCGTAAATGGCGCGCAGCAGATAGGGCCGGGTGGATTTTGAGCCGGACATTACTTGCGCATGGCCTTTTCAGCAGGAGTCATTGCCTCAATGTAAGCCGGACGGCTGAACAGACGTTCGGCATACTTCAGCAGCGGAGCCGCCTGTTTGGGCAGCTGGATGCCGTAATGGTCCAGACGCCACAGCAGCGGCGCAATCGCCACGTCCAGCATGGAGAACTCGTCGCCCAGCATGAATTTTTGCTTGGCGAAGATCGGCGCCAGCATGGACAGGCTGTCGCGGATGGCGATACGCGCCTTGTCAGCGCCTTTCGAGTTTAGCGCTTCCAGCGTGTGCACGTGGCTGAACAGCTCCTGCTCGAAGCGGAACAGGAACAGGCGAGCGCGCGCGCGCATCACCGGATCTGGCGGCATCAGCTGCGGGTGTGGAAAGCGTTCATCGATGTATTCGTTGATGATGTTGGACTCATGCAACACCAATTCACGTTCCACCAGGACCGGCACCTGGTTGTATGGATTCATCACGGCCAGATCTTCCGGCTTGTTGTGCAGATCCACGTCGATAATCTGAAAATCCATGCCCTTTTCAAACAGGACAATGCGGCAACGCTGACTGAAAGGACAGGTGGCCGCGGAGTAGAGGGTCATCATAATGCGTTTTAGCCCCGATTTAAGTTACTTGATTACAACATATTACAAATGAGTAAAGCCAGGCAAGCGGAGTCTTGCGACTCGCATTGCCCGGCTTTGCCCTGCGGGGTTGCCCCCGCACACAGCCTTTAGTGGATGTCTTTCCAGAATTCCTTCTTCAGGAAGTAGGCAACCACGAAGAAGAATGCCAGGAAGGCCATCACGTATATACCGAGGTGTTTACGTTCGGATTGGGACGGTTCGCCCATCCACACCAGGTAGTTCACCAGATCGGCAACCGCACGGTCGTATTCCGGCTGGGTCATGGTGCCCGGCTTGGTCAGGACGAGCTTTTCCTCTTCCACTTCCTTGCCGTGTTCCATTTTCTTCTCTACCTGCAGTTCCTGCTCACCCTGCAGACCGTACAGAACGAAAGGCATGCCGACGTTCTTGAACACAGTGTTGTTCCAGCCGGTCGGGCGGGACGGATCAACGTAGAAGCTGCGCAGGTAGGTATACAGCCAGTCTGCGCCGCGGGAACGGGAGATCACGCTCAGATCCGGCGGAGCTGCGCCGAACCATTTTGCCGCTTCTTCCGGACGCATGGACACATGCATGGTTTCACCTACTTTTTCGGCGGCGAACATCAGATTGTTCTTGATTTCGTCGTCGGTCAGGCCAATGTCATGCATGCGGTTGTAGCGCATGTAGTTGGCACTGTGGCAAGTCAGACAGTAGTTGCTGAACAACTGGGCGCCGCGCTGGATGGACGCGTAGTCCTGCACATTTACCGGTGCCTTGTCGACCTTGACCCCTTCTTCGTTTGCGAATGCCAGAACCGGCACCAGCAACAATGTCATGAGAAATTTTTTCATATTAGCCCGTCACCCTTTCCGGTACTGGTTTGGTCTTATCGAACTTCGTGTACCACGGCATCGCGATAAAGAAGGCAAAGTAGATCACGCTGCAAATACGCGCGATCAGCGTAGCGGTATCGGTCGGAGGCAGCAGACCCAGGTAACCCAGGGTTACAAAGCTGACAACGAACAGGGCCAGCCAGGTTTTGTACATCCAGCCGCGGTAACGGATGGACTTCACCTTGGAACGGTCCAGCCAGGGCAGGAAGAACAGCACCACGATGGACAGACCCATTGCCGCCACGCCCGGGAATTGTGAGCCGAATATCGGCGGCACAGCACGCAGAATGGCGTAGAACGGGGTAAAGTACCACAGCGGCGCAATGTGCGGCGGGGTCTTCAGCGGGTTAGCCGGAATGAAGTTGTTGGCTTCCAGGAAGTAGCCGCCTGCTTCCGGACCGAAGAAAACGATCGCGGAGAACACCATCAGGAATACCACAACGCCCAGGATGTCCTTGACGGTGTAGTACGGGTGGAACGGGATGCCATCCAGCGGAATATGGGTAACCGGATCCTTGTTCTTCTTGATCTCGATGCCGTCCGGGTTGTTGGAACCCACTTCGTGCAGCGCGATCAGGTGAGCGACGATCAGGCCGATCAGAACCAGCGGCATGGCGATCACGTGGAAAGCGAAGAAGCGGTTCAGGGTTGCGTCGGATACCACGAAGTCGCCACGAATCCATACGGCCAGGTCCGGACCGATAACCGGTACGGCAGCAAACAGGTTCACAATCACCTGAGCGCCCCAGAAGGACATCTGACCCCACGGCAGCAGGTAACCCAGGAAGGCTTCGGCCATCAGCACCAGGTAAATCAGCACGCCGAAGATCCAGATCAGCTCGCGCGGTTTGCGGTAGGAACCGTACATCAGACCGCGGAACATGTGCAGGTACACCACCACGAAGAACATGGACGCGCCGGTGGAGTGCATGTAGCGGATCAGCCAGCCGTAGTTGACGTCGCGCATGATGTATTCAACGGCCGCGAACGCCATGCCGGCATCCGGCTTGTAGTTCATGGTCAGGAAAATACCGGTCAGAACCTGGATCACCAGCACCAGCAGAGCCAGGGAACCGAAGAAGTACCAGAAATTGAAGTTTTTCGGCGCATAGTACTCGGACAGATGCGCTTTGTAGTTTGCGGTCAGCGGGAAGCGTTCATCCACCCAGCCGAGCAGTTTTTGCATTGTGCTCATTTATTAGGCCTCCTTGCCGTCTTGGCCGATACCGATAATGATCTTGGTGTCGGTCAGGTACTTGTGCGGGGGGATTACCAGGTTGGTCGGTGCCGGAACGTCCTTGAACACGCGGGCAGACAGGTCGAAGCGGGAACCGTGGCACGGGCACAGCCAGCCGCCCGGCCAATCCGGGGTCGGGCCGGTCGGGCCGATTTCCGGACGGTAGGTCGGCGAGCAACCCAGGTGAGTACAGATACCCACAGCAATCAGATACTCCGGCTTGATGGAACGGGTTTCGTTCTTGCAGTAATCGGGCTGTTGCGGCTGTTCGGATTTCGGGTCGACCAGTTTGTCGTCGTGCTTACCCAGAAGGTCGAGCATTTCCTTGGTGCGGTTTACGATCCACACCGGCTTGCCGCGCCATTCAACGGCCAGCAGCATACCCGGCTCAACCTTAGCCAGGTCGGCCTCAACCGGCGCACCGGCCGCCTTGGCACGCTCACTGGGGAACATACTCCCCACAAAAGGAACGGCCACGGCTGCAGCGCCCACGCCGCCTACGGCGACGCTAGCAGCAACCAGAAACCTCCGCTTACCGCGATCTACTTGGTGGTCACTCATATCACGATCCCTGTGCTGGATGGAACTATATAAAACTACAAACTTGTCCATTTTACCGAAAAAACCGGGCAAAAGGAACCATGCCAAACTTAATGATCTTTAAAGACGCCGCGCCGCAGGTGGCGGCGCGGCCAGTTCGGCCCTGATTATTCAAGCCATTTTGGAATGTAGGGCCACAGAACCAGCAGCCATACCAGCGCGGTAATCGCCAGCGTGATCAACACCGAGGCGCTGCCGATATCCTTTGCCCGTTTGGCAAGATGGTGATTTTCCAGGCTAATCCGGTCCACTGTGGCTTCGACGGCGGAATTGAGCAACTCCACCACCATCACCAGCAAAACCGAACCGATCAGCATGGCTTTTTCGAACGACTGAATAGGCAGAAACAGGGCCAGCGGCACGGCCACCAGCGCGGTCCACACCTCCATGCGGAAGGCGTCCTCGCACGCCCAGGCGGCCTTCAGGCCGGCAATGGAATAACGCAGGGCGTTCCACAGCCGGCGCAGGCCGGTTTTGCCCTTGTAGGGGCTTTCAGCGTGCAAGGGAGCGGTCATCGGCCCACCATCCTCCAGGTCAGATCCAGCTCACGCGCCGCTTTCACGTCGTCCAGGCGGCGCACCGGGGTGGAATACGGCGCGCCCTTGACCAGTTCGGCATCGGTGCGGGCTTCGTGCAGGATTTCCTTCAGCGCGTCGACAAACCGGTCCAGCGTTTCGCGACTCTCGGTTTCGGTCGGCTCGATCAGCAGACATTCCGGCACCAGTAGCGGGAAGTAGGTGGTCGGCGCATGGAAGCCCTTGTCGAGCAGCCGCTTGGCCACGTCCATGGCGCTGATGCCGGTTTCGTCCCTGAGCTTTTTCAGGCTCACGATGAATTCGTGGCTGGCGCGGCGAGTCGGATAAGCCACCTCGAAACCGGCTTTGCGCAGTTCGGCCATCAGGTAATTGGCGTTGAGGGTGGCGAACTCGGCCACGCGATGCATGCCGTCGCGCCCCAGCAGGCGGGCGTAGACATAGGCGCGCAGCAGCACGCCGAGGTTGCCCATGTGGGCGGACATACGGCCGATGGACTGGGGAATGTCTTTTTCATCCAGCCAGCGGTAGCTGTCGCCCGCCTTGCCCACCACCGGAATCGGCATGAACGGCAGCAGACGCTCGGACACGCCCACCGGACCGGCGCCCGGACCGCCGCCGCCGTGCGGCGTGGAGAAGGTTTTGTGCAGATTCATGTGGATCACGTCAAAACCCATGTCGCCCGGCTTCACGCGACCGAGAATGGCGTTGAGGTTGGCGCCGTCGTAATAGGTCAGACCACCCGCCTCGTGCACGACTTGCTGGATCGCCTGAATCTGCTTTTCGAACACGCCCAGGGTGGACGGGTTGGTCAGCATGAGGCCGGCGGTATGCGGACCGACGGCCGCCTTGAGCGCCTCGATGTCCACGTCGCCTTCGCGGTTGGTGGGAATTTCGCGCACGCTGTAGCCGCACATCACGGCGGTGGCCGGGTTGGTGCCGTGGGCCGCATCCGGCACCAGGATTTCGGTACGCGCGGCGTCACCTCGTGCGTCATGATAGGCGCGGATCATCGCCACGCCGGCGAATTCGCCGTGCGCGCCGGCCATGGGGGTGAGCGACACGCCGGCCATGCCGGTGACGTCCTTGAGCATTTCCTGCAGTTCGTACAGGCAGGCCAGCACCCCTTGACCGGTGGCCGCATCGGCCGACGGATGGCGGCCGAGGAACTGCGGCAGCATGGCCAGCGCATTGGCGGCACGCGGGTTGTACTTCATGGTACAGGAGCCCAGCGGGTAGAAATGCGTGTCGATGGAGAAGTTCTTTTGCGACAGACGGGTGTAATGCCGCACGGCATCCATTTCAGACACCTGCGGCAGATCGGGCGCAGACTTTCTCAGCAGGTGCGCGGGCAAATCGTTTACCGCTACCGCGGCAGGTGCCTGGGACGCATTATTGCGCCCCGGGCGCGACAAATCAGCAATCAGCATGTTTCATACTTTCGTTAAACTTGTACACCCAGTGCCGCAAGAGCCGCTTCGTAATCCGGCTCCAGCTCGATTTCCGGCACCAGTTGGGAGTACAGCACCACATCGTCTTCATCCAGCACCACCACGGCGCGGGCCGTGAGGCCGGCCAGCGGGTAGTCGGTGATCATGACGCCGTAGTCCTTGTGGAAATCGCGCCCGCGCAGGGTGGACAGGGTAATCACGTTATCCAGCCCTTCCGCGCCGCAAAAGCGCGCCTGGGCAAACGGCAAATCGGCGGAAATGACTAGCACCACGGTATTGGGCAGACTGGCGGCGACTTCATTGAACTTGCGGGTGGACGCGGCGCAGACCGGCGTATCGATGGACGGCACGATATTGAGCACCTTGCGCTTGCCCTTGAAACTGGACAGCGAAATGTCGTTCAGGTTTTTATCCACCAGCATAAAGCTGTGGGCGCTGCCGCCCTTTTGCGGAAAATTGCCCTTTACTTCAATCGGGTCGCCGCCAAACAGTACTGTAGCCATGGTCCACCTCCTTGTTTTAATGATTACATTGCCGCTGCCAGCGTTTTGGCATAGAGGGCAATATCTTCGGCCGTGCGGGTTTCGGTTGCGCATACCAGCAGGGCATTGCCCAGCTCCGGATAATCGCGCGCCAGATCGTAACCGCCGACGATTTTCTGCTGGCGCAGCGCGGCCAGCACCTCGGCCGCCGGTTTGGCCAACTGGATCACGGCCTCATGGAACACCGGACCGGCAAACACCGGCTTGGCACCCACCGATGCAACCGCTTTGAGCAGCTCGCCGGTATTGGCATGGCAGCTGGCTGCGACGTTCTGCAGGCCTTGCGGACCGAGCAGCGACATGTGCATGACCGATGCAGTCACCAGCAAACCCTGGTTGGTACAGATGTTGGACGTCGCCTTGGAGCGGCGGATGTGCTGCTCGCGCGCCTGCAGGGTCAGGGCAAAACCGGGCTTGCCTTCCAGATCGACAGTCTTGCCGACGATGCGGCCCGGCATCTGCCGCACCAGCGCCATCTTGGCAGTCATGAAGCCGTAGTACGGGCCGCCGCTGGAGAGTGGGCAGCCGAGCGGCTGGCCTTCGCCGACGGCGATATCGGCGCCGATGTCGGCACCTTGCGCACCCCACTCGCCCGGCGGCTTGAGCAGCGCCAGCGACAGCGGATTAACGATGCCAATGGCCAGTGCACCGTTGGCATGCGCCCAGTCGGTGAGGGCATCGACTTCCTCCAGACGGCCGAAGAAGTTGGGCTGCGGAATCACCAGGGCAGCGTATTCGCCGGCAGGCAGGCTGGCCGCATCGACGATGCCGCTGGCGCGGTCGTAATCGACTTCCACCAGTTCGATGTTCTGGTTTTGCACCATCACCTGCGCCACCTTGCGGTAGATCGGGTGCACGGTGCGCGGCACCAGCACGCGGCGAGCCTTCTTGTGCGCGCGCACGGCCATGAGGATGGCTTCACCTAAAGCAGTAGCACCGTCGTACAGACTGGCGTTGGACACTTCCATGCCGGTCAGCGCGGTGATCATGCTCTGGTATTCGTAGATCACCTGCAGCGTGCCCTGGCTCGCTTCCGCCTGGTACGGCGTGTAGGCGGAGTAGAACTCGCCGCGGCTGACCAGCTGCCACACGGCGGCCGGAATGTGGTGCTCGTAAGCGCCGGCGCCGATAAAGTTGAGGTAGCGGCCGTCCTGCTCGGCGCGCTCCTGCATCAGGCGGGTAACGGCCATTTCCGACAGGCCTTCCGGCACCTGGGTCAGGCCTTCGCTTTGCAGCGCGACCGGAATTTCGTCAAACAGGTCTTCGATCGACTTGGCGCCGATGCTTTGCAGCATGGCGCTGATATCGTCTTCGGTATGAGGTACGAACGGCATAGACTCAGTGCGCCTCGCTCTCGACCTGCGCCTTATAGCCCGCCGCATCCAGCAGCGCGTCCACGTCGGCGGCGTTGTCCGGCTTGATACGGAACATCCAGGCGCCGTAGGCGTCCTGGTTGATCAGTTCCGGGCTGGCTTCCACGTCGCTGTTGGCGTCCACCACTTCGCCGGCGATCGGCGCGTACACGTCGGAAGCGGCTTTTACCGATTCCACCACGGCGCACTCTTCGCCCGCCTTCAGTTTGCGGCCGGCAGCCGGGTTTTCCACGAACACCATGTCGCCCAGCAGGTCCTGCGCATGGTCGGTAATACCCACGGTGACGGTGCCGTCGCCTTCAACGCGGACCCATTCGTGACTGGCGGTGTATTTCAGATCGGAAGGAATATTCATGTTTTCAGCCTCGCATTTTGATTTTAGTCGAGCGCGATCAGAGCCTTGCCCTGCCGCGCAAACGGATACTTCACGACGCGCGCGGACAGCAGTTTGTCGCGCACCTCCACTTTTACTTCGTCGCCTATCGCGACACCCACCGGCACACGCGCCATGGCAATGGAGCGGTTGAGCGTCGGGGCAAAACTGCCGCTGGTGATCTCGCCCGCGCCATGAGCGGTTTGCACCAGCTGGTGTCCGCGCAGCACCCCTTTGTCGAGCAGCAGCAGGCCGACCATCTGGCGTTTGACGGGGTTCTGTTCCAGCGCGGCACGGCCGATAAAGGCGCGGCCCGGCGTCAGGTCCACCGTCCAGGCCAAACCCGCTTCCAGCGGGCTGGTGTCTTCGTCCATGTCCTGGCCATACAGATTCATGCCCGCTTCCAGCCGCAGGGTATCACGTGCGCCCAGACCGGCCGGCGCCGCACCGGCAGCCGCCAGTTTGCGCCACAGACCTTCGGCCTCGGCGGCGGGCAGCATGATCTCGGTGCCATCTTCACCAGTATAGCCTGTGCGAGCCAGCATCCATTCACCGACAAAAGCGGCCTGGAAGGGCTTGAGCTTTTCGGTTGCCGCTTTTGCCTGCGGCAGCACCTGCCAGACGGTTTCCCATGCCTTGGGGCCCTGCACGGCAATCATGGCCAGTTCAGGTTTCGGCGTGATGACACAATCCGCATTGCATTCTTTGGCTTGTTGTTGCATCCAGGCCACATCCTTGTCAGCCGTGCCGGCGTTGACCACGATGCGGAAATAGTCTTCCGTAAGGAAATAAATAATCAGATCGTCGATTACGCCGCCGGCGGGATTGAGCATACAGGAATAGAGCGCCTTGCCCGCTTCCTTCAGCTTGTCGACGTTATTGGCCACCAATCCACGCAGGAAGGCTCGGGTACCGGCACCGCGAATATCCACCACACGCATGTGACTGACGTCGAACATGCCGACGCTGTTGCGCACGGTATTATGTTCTTCGATTTGCGAACCGTAGTTGACCGGCATGTCCCAGCCGCCAAAATCGACCATGCGCGCACCCATTTCGCGGTGCACGGCGTTCAGGGGAGTCTGTTTTAAGCTCATTGTTCCTCTTCGGCAAAATAGGAGCTGCGTACCAGCGGGCCGGCCTTGACCCAGCGGAAACCCAGCTCGCGCGCCGCCTGTTCATAGGCGGCAAATTCTTCAGGATGAATGTATTCGACCACCGGCAGGTGCTGCAGCGTGGGACGCAGGTACTGACCCAGCGACACGCGCTCGACGCCGCAGGCGCGCAAGTCCTGCAGCACCGCCAGCACTTCGTCACGAGTCTCGCCCAGCCCCAGCATGAGGGCGGATTTGGCCGCCACACCCGGCTGCCGCCCGGCTTTTGTCAGCAGGTCGAGCGAACGCTGGTATTGCGAGCCTTTACGGGCGATCTTGTACAGGCGCGGCACGGTTTCGACGTTGTGACCCCACAC
This sequence comes from Pseudomonadota bacterium, assembly GCA_021851875.1. Lineage (GTDB taxonomy): Bacteria > Pseudomonadota > Gammaproteobacteria > Burkholderiales > JAJZQI01 > JAJZQI01. The sequence goes on from JAJZQI010000018.1 coordinate 19,996, forward strand.
CAGGTCGCGGCAGGTGCCGACAGGCAGATTGGCCAGCGCAGCGTTCGTCACGTCGATGGCGTTGTCCTGACAGGTGCGGAAATCGGGGGTCAGCAGCTCAATGCCGATTTGCGGGTTCTGTTCGCGCAGGGCGGTTACGGTGCCGGCGAAAATACTCACGCCGCCGTCATCGAGTTCGTCGCGATTGACCGAGGTGAGCACCACATAGTTGAGTTGCAGATCGTTGACGGCTTTGGCCACGCGGGCGGGTTCGGTGGTATCGAGCACACCGGGACGGCCGGTTTTGACGGCGCAGAAACCGCAGGCGCGGGTGCAGGTGTCGCCCAGCAGCATGAAAGTGGCGGTACCGCGACTCCAGCATTCGCCGCGATTGGGACAACGCGCTTCCTCGCACACAGTGACAAGACCATGACCGTGCACGGCCTGACTGGTTTTGGGGTAATGCGCGTCTTGCCCGAGATTCTGGCGAATCCAGGCAGGCATGCGCCCTACCGAGCGGGATTTGGAATAGTCGAACTGAATCGGGGCAATGGTCGTCACGGTTGTTTTATCCGGTTTACCCCTCTGTCCTGATACCTGAGAGATTAAGTGTTCTGACTGAACACCCGTGCCCCATCGGTGTCCGGCGAAGGCCGGCGCTCTCCAGAGTTGCCTGTTCGTGCGATCCTTTGACCTGAGCGATTATGGGTTGTTTACGCCTTCGGTAGTCTGCCCAAAACAGGACACAACAGACCTTCTCTCGCACAACGTTCGGCAAATTCCCCGCACTATACCGGAGGCGCAAAAGGGGCGCAAGAAACTCGAATATCCGCCAAGAATCACGAGTTGTTCGGGCCGCGCTCCCGGCAATTACACCTGCATCCAGCAAGGCCAGCATCAGACACCCTCTTCATCGCGCAAGGCGTCCATCATCTCATTCGTCACTATCGTGCCGCTCGCCGGAAAGGGGCGAAAACCCGCCACAACCGGTCCATTTTGCACCGTATCCGACCGCCCTGTCAGCGCATCACGTACCAACTGGGAAATAATCTTACCCACCGTCACATTCTGCTGCCGCGCTAACTCCTCGACCGCTGCCAGTACATCATTTTCTATCTCAAGCGGGTACGCATACATCACTCCATCATGATGCTGCAACGTCAAAATAATCGCAGCCGATTTGCGGTTATCTTCAAGAGGAAACTCACATTTAATGTAAAAGAAGAGTATCAACCTGGATTTATCAAGTTAGTTTAACCATATCCACCTTCATCAGCCCTCCATCAAAGATATCCATAACCGCTTGACCAGAGAGAGAGAATACAGAAAAAATATACAACCCATATAAATGAGAAATAAATGAAAAAATACATCACCACAACATCCATTCTTATTGCATTAGCCGCTCCAACTTTGACCGGGTGCAACAACCCCAAGGCTGCCACTGAGGCAAATTTTGCTGCGGCAATCAATATGCAACTCGCCGGCAAACCTGTCTGCTCGGACATACGAGTAGAAACACATAGCTATGGAAACAAGGCGCCAGATGCAAAATATGAAGAACGCGACATCCCCAATCAAATCATCATCAGCGAAGCCAACCCGGACTTACTGAAAGCCTATCAAACCTTGGCCAAAGCCGGCGTATTCAAGTCTGCCCCGAGCACAATCCATTTCGAAGCCTTGCCTTATTTTGGTCGCCCCCACCCATTGGACTTTCCTGCGACCACTTTTACGCTTAATCGCACCGAAACCACACCCAAGGAAATGACCGCGACCAATCTGTGCTTTGCCACACGAGAAGTCGATAAAATCAACCAATTCACGGAACCCGGCCAGTCGCAATGGGCCGGCGGCGTAACGGTAACCGAGGTCAGTTATACATACAAGTTCAACAATGTAGCAGCATGGAGCAACGATACGGCGGTAAACAAAGTTTGGACATCCATCGCCGGCACTCTGAATGCCCCCGACAAAACCACAAAAATGGTACTCGGCCTTACCAACAAAGGCTGGAGCGCCAGCCTTTAACTCATCCATCAGTACCCCAAGGGAATAACTCATGAGCCTCGACCTCTTCATGCGGCCCGCCCAATTCTATGAAATGCAAATCCGCCAGCACTACCCTCATGCAGTGGGAAAAGGGCTCGGGCAATTGGTTCACAGCATCGAATCCGAACTGGATGCCGATCTGCGGGAAAGTCTCTCATTCGTCGTCAATTTGAGAAATCTCGCCGCGCACAACCTGGATTTTTCTCCCAGCGAAGCAGAAACCCAGGCATTTCACCAGCACTGCAAAAAAATCGAGCGGCATTTCGACAAACTGGCTTCCCCCCGCCTTGCTACACCAGAAAGATGGGAAGAGATCGTCGCGGGAAAACTCAGCGCCAAGGAACTGATCATCGAGTGGGAGAAAGCCACCGGCAACCACCGCTTTGTCGCCTCTTCCGGTCACCAAGATGAAATCAGCTTGTGGGCAGCGGACCTCAAGATAGCCGCACTCGTCATCCCAAATATTGATTCACCTGATGCAGATCAAATAATCGAGCGCAGCAAGTGGCGTTATGCGTTTCGAGAGCAGCGCAAAATGAAACAGATACTGCTCATCGGTTTTTTTGCTTTCATATTTGAGCTCTTGCTGCTCGGGACAATACAAGATGCACTGCCGTCCGCCCTGAGCAAGCTGTTTGCCATATTGATATGGTTGGCACTAGTGGGCCAGTTTGTCTGGCTGTTTCGCAACCCCAGGATTTTTTACCTCCCCGCATTCTCCACCGCCCTCCGCTCTCTGGTATCCCCGCCCTCGGCGGAAATGCGCACGATACACGACTGCCTGAAGGGGCATGTGGCGGCGCTGAAATTTGCCAGCGCAATCATTGACGACAAGGGGCATGAGTGTGTCAGCTTTACCGTGCAATCCCAATACCTGAATTCCGGTCTGCTTGGCTTGCGCCTACGCAAAAAACCGCTCGATGTCGTTCTCTATCTTGATTAAGGCAAACACAACATGAATTTTCTCTCGTTCGATGAAATGCTTACCCCGCGTCTTATTACACTGCTTTACTGGTTGTTATTGTTAGGCGCGATCGCCATGGGCTTGAACATGATGTTTGGCGGCTATGGCGGCTTCAGCTTCAGCGGCTTCCTGTCCGGCCTGGCGACCATGCTCGCCGGCGCGCTCGGTGCCCGTGTCTGGTGTGAACTGTTGATCGTTCTGTTCAAAATGAACGAAGCGCTTCAGGAAATCCGGAAGAAATAAAGCGAACCCTATCATGCAAAAAATCGTACTTCCAGCATTTACACTGCTCATCACGCTTGTATTCGGCAATGTCAATGCTGCGGAACATCCCAGCAAAACCACCACACTCTTTGTGCAGGCTCTGCAGAACGAAAATTATGAGTTGATGCAAACACTCTTGGCACAAGGGGCCGACCCAAACTGCCGAAGCTGCAACGAGGCTGCAAGTACCCCGCTCATGTTTGCAACACAAATGGCCGAAATGAAGGCGGACCATGCGGCCAAGCGGGTTGTTTTTCTCATACAAAATGGCGCCAACCCGAATATCCAGGACAAGAACGGCCTGACAGCATTGGACTTTGCCCTCCTGAAGGTGCCTAATCCTTACTGGTCCAACTTTCAAGATGCGCTGTATTTGCTTGACCATGGCGCCAACCCGAAGCTCAAGGACAAACAAGGGAACAGCGCTCTGCATCTATTCGCAAAGAGCGCCTTCATTCCCCTTGTGGGCACAGACGAAGCCTTCCGCCAGCAAGAGCTTAATCAACTTGCCGCACTGACGCACGCATTGCTCGATCATGGAGCAGACATCAACCAGCCAAACAATGCCGGGGATACCCCGCTACACCTGGCCGCCTCGATCTTTTCGGTCTACTCCAGCAAACTGTTCCTGCTTAATGGCGCCAACCTGCAAGCCAAAAACAAGAGCGGCCAGACTCCCATGGATATAGCCATGGAAAAAGCGGCGCAGGGCAGCCCTGAGGGACAGTGCATGCTGACGTTGAAAACACTCAAGAACGGAGAATAGGGAACGACGGGAGGCTATCCTGACCCGCTCCACCACGAAAAACATGAGTAAAAAAGCCACGTCTGTTGACGTGGCTTTTTTACTTGGAAACTGCCCCACTCAGCCCAACGCAGCAAATATCTTGTCGCGAATGTCTTCCACCGAACCCACGCCGGCCACCTTCACGTATTTCGGCGCCTTGGCGTCGCTGGTGGCCGCCCAGCCGGCGTAATACTCAACCAGCGGCTTGGTCTGGGCGTGGTAGACGTCCAGACGTTTTTTCACCGTTTCTTCCTGGTCGTCGTCGCGCTGGATCAGGTCTTCGCCGGTCACATCGTCCTTGCCGTCCGTCTTGGGCGGGTTGTAGATGACGTGGTAGGTGCGGCCGGAAGCCAGGTGCACGCGGCGGCCGCTCATGCGCTGGATGATGCTGGCGTCGTCGACGTCGATTTCCACCACATAGTCGATGGCCACGCCGGCTTCTTTCATGGCGTCGGCCTGCGGGATGGTACGGGGAAAACCGTCGAACAGGAAACCCTTGGCGCAATCGGCTTCGGTGATGCGTTCTTTCACCAGATTGATGATGATATCGTCGGACACCAGACCGCCCGCGTCCATGATCTTCTTGGCTGCCAAGCCCAGCGGGGTGCCGGCCTTGACGGCCGCGCGCAGCATGTCGCCGGTGGAAATTTGCGGAATGCCGTAGTGTTCCTTGATGAACCCGGCCTGGGTGCCTTTGCCGGCGCCGGGGGCGCCCAACAGAATCAAACGCATGAGAGTCCTTTCTTTTAGCTGTGCAGCAAATGCCGCACGCGTTGCAAATCGTCAGATGTATCCACCCCTGCAGCCGGGGCGTTTTCAGTAATGGTAACGGCGATGCGGTAGCCGTGCCACATGGCACGCAGCTGCTCCAACGCTTCGAAGGTTTCAGTCGGTGCAGGTGTCAGGTCGCTATAAACCTTGAGGAAACTGGCACGATAGGCATAAATGCCGATGTGGCGGTACACCGGCAGGTCGACCGGCATCGCACCGTCGGCCATGTAGGCATCACGCGCATAGGGAATGGGTGCGCGACTGAAATATTGCGCCAGGCCGTCGCGATCGAGCACCACTTTGACGATGTTGGGGTTGAAGTGGCTGGCGCGGTCGTGAATGCGGTGACAGGCGGTGGAAATATGCGCCTGACTGCGTCTGGCCAGCGCCTCGGCGGTTTCGCGAATCAGCGCCGGCGGCATGAGCGGCTCATCGCCCTGCACGTTGACCACGATGGCATCGTCGGCCAGTTTCAATTGCACCGCCACTTCCGCCAGCCGGTCGGTACCGGAAGCATGTTCGGACGAGGTCATCAGGCTATTGTGGCCGGCCGCCGTCACGGCGTCATGAATGCGGCTATCGTCGGTAGCTACCCAAACCGACAAGGCGCCGCTTGCCAGCGCCTTGTCCACCACATGCAGCACCATGGGCTTACCGGCGATTTCCAGCATCGGCTTGCCGGGCAGGCGGGAAGAAGCGTAACGGGCCGGAATGACAACGTGAAACGGGGTCAAACCTCTTCCTCGTCGGCCAGCTTGCGAGCCTCGTCTTCCAGCATGACGGGAATACCGTCGCGAATGGGAAACGCCAGACGATCGGCCTTGCAAATCAGCTCCTGTTCGGCCTTACGGTAGACCAGCGGCCCCTTGCACAACGGGCAGACAAGAATTTCCAGCAATTTGGCGTCCATCTCAACTCTTTCCTTTGTAATAACTCAGCTGCTCCGCCACCTGGTCGGCCAGCTCGGCGGGCAACTCGGCAGACACGGCACAGACCCAGGCATTGTGCAACGCAGGCGTTTCTTTTGCCAGATAGCGGCATTTTACCGCATCTTTCTCGGTCATCAGCACCCAGCCGTCGGAACGGACAAAATTAAAGTCGCCGGCGGAAAACACGTGATGATCGGCAAATCCATGCGCCTCGTGGGCAATATCGTGCTGCCGCAACAGAGTGAAAAAGCGCTCGGGATTGCCAATGCCTGCAACCGCATGAATCCAGCGGCCGTTGAACATGCCGGCCTCCACCCGCACGGATGCGTCCTGCAGGGAATAAAACCCGCTCGGCACCAGCTTCATGCAGAATTCATTCGCGTGCGTTGCCGCACAGCCGTTGCGCACCACCGCCAGCACCGTGCGCAGCCGCCAGCGGCCCTCACGCAACGGGCCGGCGGGCAGCAGCAGGCCGTTTCCCACCCCTCGCTCGTCCAGCACGGCTACTTCGACATCGCGGGCCAGCCGGTAATGCTGCAAACCATCGTCGCAAATGATCACGTCACAATAAGGGTGCGCATGCAGCAGGGCCCTGCCCGCCGCCGCCCGGTCGCGGCCGACGAATACCGGGCAAGCGGTGTGTTGCGCCAGCAGCAGCGGTTCGTCGCCGACCTCGTGCGCATCGCTGTCGGGGTGCACTTCCGTCACCCCGGCGGCCCGGCCGCCATAACCCCGGCTGACAACGCCCGGCCGAAAACCGCGTTTGACCAGCTCCTGCACCAGCCACACGGTCAGCGGCGTTTTGCCGCTGCCGCCGACGGTGATATTGCCGACCACGACCACGGGCACCGGCAGGCGTTTTTGCGGCAGCAGCCGCAGACCGTAGAGCAGACGACGCAAAGACGCGAGAAAACCGAACAACCAGGACAAGGGCAGCAGCAATACGTGCCAAACACACCAGCGCATCCAGCATGCCGGCCAACCGGCGCGACGCGCTTTCATGTCCGCCTTACCACTCGAACACCCGCTCGACCAGCTCGGCAGTCACTTCACCGGCCAGGCGGCGCTCGTCCCAGTAGGCGCGGCGCACCTTATCGCCGGCCTGACGCGCCATGATCGGGTTGGCCGCGTAGGCCTGCCAAAGCTCAAGCAGCTGTTCTGCTGAATGGCAAGGCAGCGCCTGCCGCAATGCCTCCTTCGGCAAGAGCGTATCGGGACTTAACGACACAGCGCTGCCGCCCGCCATGGCCTGCCACAGAAAAGCCCGCGGCGGCTGTTCAAGCCAAATGGCGGCGCTCGAAGCCGCCACCGCCGGCAACCAGCGCGCGTCATCGACCAATACCACGCTGCCGGGCAGCAAAGGCTCACGGTTCCATCTCGACAGGGATTGGGCGCCATGCAACACGGGCGAGCCGGCGCGCAGGCCGCTTACCAGCAGATAGTCGCGCGGAAAGGCGTGGCGCCAGCGCTCCTGCAGCACCCTGATGCGCGCCTCGGACCGGCTGTGCACCCACCACAACCGCCCCTCATTGCCGCCGACCAGGGCACTGCGGAAATTGGGATCGACATTGGCATCGGCCAGCTGACAGGTGATATCGACCACCGGGGCGCAGTGATCGGCGGAAAATCGCTGCCCCTGTTCGGTCGAGAAGGGGTAGGCGCGCTCAATGGGCAAATCGGCCGGCACATGCGGCGTATCGACCAGCAGCACATGCTTGACCTCGGCGAGCGCCCTGCCCCAGGCAGGCCGCGGCGTGACGCCGGCAAACAGCACGGCAAACGGCTGCAGCCGCTCGACCGCGCGCGCCAGATATTTGGGGTGCGCAGCCGGACCATAACCCCAACCGGTCTTGGCCATGTCGTCGAGGGGTTTGAGCAGCCTGGGGTAGTCTTTTTCGAATGTCAGCACCAGGCGAAAATCCAGCCGCCGGTCGCGGATGGCGCGCATGAGTTCGACTGCCAGCCGCACGCTGTCGCGCGTGTCGCCGGCCACCAGCCACATGACCTTGCCGGATACCTGCGGCGGCTTGAGCCAGCCGCGCCGGGCTGCAATGCGGGCGCGGTTGCCCGCCATACGGTCGCGCCAATCGGCCAGCCACAAGGCCAGCCGGTTGGCGCCATAGGAATCTTTAGACAACATGGAAGAAAACGGACCTACTTGGCAGCAGGCGCTTGGGTAGCAAAAGTAATATGGACCAGACCGACTTGACGCGCTGCTTCCATGACATTCACGACCGACTGATGGGTCGCCAGCGCATCCGCGTTGATCACCACCACGGCGTCCTGCTTACCCTGCGCCGCCTTTTGCAACGCCGCGCCGAAACCGGCGGCATCAGCATAGGCCACCGGCGCGTTGTTCACCAGATATTGACCGGCTTTATCCACCGCCACCTGGACGATCTGCGACTTCTGCTCTTCCGGTTTGTCGGCCTGGGCCTGCGGCAGATTGATCTGCAACTCGGACAATTTGTCGAACGTGGTGGTCGTCATCATGAAGATAAGAATGACGAGCAACACGTCGATCATCGGAATCAGATTGATTTCCGGCTCTTCCCGCTTTTTGCCGCGCTGAAAATTCATGGCATCCGCCCCGCTCACTGACGCTGGCTATGGACCATCTCGACCAGTTTGACGGCCTGCTGCTCCATTTCCATCACCAGTTCATCCACCTTACCGCGAAAATAGCGATAGAAAATCATAGCAGGAATCGCAACGATCAAGCCCATGGCGGTGTTGTACAAGGCCACGGAAATGCCGGAAGCCAGCTTGGCCGGATCGGCGCTGGCCGGAGTCAGCGCGGCAAAGATTTCCACCATGCCGATCACGGTGCCGAGCAGACCCAACAAAGGACTGATGGAGGCAATGGTGCCCAATGTAGTCAACCAAGTTTCCAGCTCATGCACTTCGGCACGCCCGGCTTCCTCGATCGATTCCTTCATGATTTCGCGGGTGGAACGGGCATTGCGCAAGCCCGCTGCCAGGATACGGCCCAGCGGATTGGCATTGACCATACGCTTTAGCAGGTCTTCGTGCAGACCCTTTTGCTGGTATTCCTGCATAACAGACGGCAACAGGGAGGCTGGCGAAACTCTACTCACGCGCAGCTCAAACAGTTTTAAGACAATAATCCCAACCGAAAGAATAGAAGCAATGATCAACGGCCAAACGGGCCAGCCGGCGGCCTGGATAATCGACAGCATATGGAAAACCCTTTGTTGGAATGGGCATCACTTTAACGGCTTGGGCCGATTTCAGCAAGTGCGCCCAAGCCGCACTTCCCCGTCACATGGTCGGCATCACCAGACTGCCGCCGCTCAACCCCGGCTCGGACGGCCAGCGGCTGGTGACCGCCTTGGTGCGGGTATAGAAATACACCCCTTCCATACCGTGCATGTGCAAATCGCCGAACAGCGAGGCCTTCCAGCCGCCGAAGGAGAAGAATGCCATGGGCACGGGAATGGACGCATTGATGCCGACCATGCCGACCTCGATTTCGTTCTCGAAACGACGGGCGGCAGCGCCGGAGCGGGTGAAAATGGCCGTGCCGTTGCCGTAGGGGTTGCGGTTGATCATGGCCATGGCTTCATCCAGCGTATCCACGCGCAGGACGATCAGCACGGGGCCGAAAATTTCCTCGCGGTAGATATCCATTTCGGTGGTGACCTGATCGAACAGAGTCGGGCCGACATAGTAGCCGCCCTCGTGACCGGCCACTTTCATGCGACGGCCGTCGATCACCAGCCTGGCGCCCTGCGCCACGCCGCTGTCGATCAAGGCAACAATGCGATCACGGTGCGGCGCGGAAATCACCGGCCCCATGTCGCTTTCCCTGGCCGAGCCGGCGCCCACTTTGATGGCCTTGGCCTTGTCGGCCAGCCTGGCCACCAGCGTATCGGCCACCTCGCCCACCGCCACGACGGTGGAAATGGCCATGCAGCGCTCGCCGGCCGAACCGTAAGCCGCGCCGATCAGGGCATCGACGGTGAAATCGACATCCGCATCCGGCAGCACCACTGCGTGATTCTTGGCGCCGCCCAGCGCCTGCACGCGCTTGCCGTTGGCGGCGGCGGTCTGATAGATGTATTTCGCCACCGGGGTGGAACCAACGAAGGAGATCGCGCCCACATCCGGATGATTCAGCAGCATATCGACAGCTTCCTTGTCGCCCGGCACCACATTCAACACGCCGTCCGGCAAACCCGCTTGCTTGAACAGTTCGGCCATGCGCAGGCTGCACGACGGCACTTTTTCCGACGGCTTGAGGACGAAGGTGTTGCCGCAGGCAATGGCCACCGGGAACATCCACAGCGGCACCATGACGGGGAAGTTGAACGGCGTGACGCCGGCGCACACGCCCACCGGCTGCAGCAGGGAATGGCAGTCCACCCCGCGCCCCACGTCCTCGGCATGCTCGCCCTTGAGCAGATGCGGCACGCCGGAGGCGAATTCGATCACTTCGATGCCGCGCTGCACGGAGCCAAGCGCATCGGCGAAAGTTTTGCCGTGTTCTTCACTGGCCAGCTGGGCCAGCTCGTGGCGATGCTGTTCCATCAGCTCGCGAAAGCGGGTGAGAATACGCGAGCGACGCAGCGGCGTAGTCGCCTTCCAGCCTGGCAAAGCCGCCTTGGCGGCGGCCACGGCGCGGTCCACATCGCCAGCCGAAGCCAGCTGCACCTGGCGGATCACCGCACCGCTGGAAGGATCATATACATCGCCCATGCGCCCGCTGGTGGCCGCATCCGTCTGGCCATTCACCCACAAGGGCACTGTCTGCTTGCTCATTTACTGCACTCCTGAAATTTGTTGCCTAAAACGATTACATCAACTTACAAACCGAATTCCCGCCGGATGGCGGCGGCCATGTCGTCCGCCACCTGCTCGGCCATGGCCTTGCCTTTGGCCGCGTCGGCGCCCAGCGCCGAGGAAAGCACGCCGGATGGCGGCACCCATTCGGTACGGGAGGGGTACATGTCATAGGGCGGAAAATCGGCGCTCGGCTCGCGCGGAATCAGATCGAGGCGCACCAGCGACGGGTGGTAGTGCAACATCAGCGAGGTTTCCATCACCGCCGCATGCTCCAGCGCGAAACCCGGAAAGCCGTCCGGGAATACCGTCGCCAAAGTGGCTTCGGTGAGAAAATCCCAGTACTCGGTACGCATCACACGCAAGGGCGAGCCGCTGCCGATATCACGCAGGGCCAAATCGATGCCTTCGGTCACAAACCACTGGTTTTCGTAGTGGCCGACCACCACAACCAGCTTGTCCACCCCGTGGCGGGCAAACTCGCGCACGGTATCGCGCACCGCGCTGATGATGCTTTGCGCGTCCAGGCTGGTGGTGCCGCAAAAATGCTGGCCGCCGCCGCACTTGGGCTGCGATTTGTAGCCGTAAGCCAGCGCCGGGGCGACAATGCCGTTGATCCGGCTGGCCACGCTTTCGCTCACCGAGGTGGACAGCAGGGTGTCGGTGCCCAAGGGCAAATGCGGACCATGCTGCTCCAGCGCGCCGACAGGCAAAAACACCGGCGGCTTTTCCTGTTTGATGCGCTCGGCGTAAGCCAGCCAGCTCATGCGATCCATACGCACTTCAATATCACTCATGTTTTTTCCTTTATGGCATAACCGAACCGCCGTTCGGCCCCAGCGTCTGGCCGTAGTAAAAACGGCTGGCATCCGAGGCGAGAAACAATGCGGTCAGGCCGATTTCGGCCGGGTCGGCAAAGCGGTCGGCGGGAATGTCTTTTTCCTTGGCGATCCACTCCGGGCTCATGGCTTCGGTGGACAGCATGGCTGTTTCCACCGGCCCCGGGGCGATGGCATTGACGCGGATGGCCGGGGCGAACTCTTTTGCCAGCGAACGGGTCAGCCCCATCACGCCGGCCTTGGCCGCGCAATAGGGGGCATACAGCTCGCGCCCGAGGTAACCCAGATCCGAAGCAATATTGATGATGCTGCCCGACTGGCGCGCCACCATGCCGGGCAACACAGCATGGCAGCAGAGAAACACGGCGCGCAGATCGACACCCAGTACCCGATCCCAGTCGGATTCCGTCAATGCCAGAAAGGGCTTTTCCAGAATCACCCCGGCGTTGTTGACCTGGATATCAATGGGGCCCAGCGTTTTCTCCACCACCGCCACCATGCCGCGCACGTCGGCGGAACGGGTGACGTCGGCGGCAAACAAGGCCGCCTTGCCGTCGGCCGCCGCAATCTCATTGACCAGCTCCATCGCCGCCTCGGCCTGGTGCGGCAAATGATTGATCGCAACGCGGGCGCCTGCATGGGCCAGAGTCAGGGCAATGGCGCGGCCGATACCGCTGGTGGCGCCGGTAACCAGCGCCGTACGGCCGGCGAGTGAAAAGGGACTGCTGTTTTTGCGCAACATAAAAAATTTCCCCGACGATTCAGCTCATGACCTCGCCCAGTGCCGCGACCACCGACTCACCGGTAATGGCACGGGCATCGTCCGAGGCCAAAAACAGATACAAGCCGGCAATGTCGGCCGGTTCCAGCAGGCGCGGCATGGCCTGCGCAGCGACAATGTGCTGCAGCTCCTCTTCCACACTGCGGCCGTGCGTTTCCGCCATCGCCAGGGCCGAACGCAGCGCCGCTTCGGTCTTCACCCAGCCGGGACAGACGGCATTGACGCGAATGCCGCGCGGCCCCAATTCCCACGCCAGCGAACGGGTGAGACCGATGATGGCGTGCTTGCTGGCGACATAGGCGGAAAAGTGCGGCACCCCCATCTTGCCCCAGATGGAGGCCTGGTTGATGACAGCCGAGCCGGCGGCCATCGCGGGCAGCAAGGCCCGGGTAAGACGGAATATGGTGCTGACGTTGTTGTCCACCAGCCGGCTCCAGCTGGCATCCACATCAACGGGGGGAATGCGCGGCGGCGCGTCGATGGGAGTGGGATACTCGATACCGGCATTGTTGACCAGCACCCGCAGCTCGCCGCCGTCCCGTACCTCGGCGGCAAACTGTGCCACGGCGGCGGCATCGCCCAGGTCGACGGCGTGGGTTGCCACTGTCGCCCTGGCGGACAATTTTTCCGCCGCTGCGGCAAGCGCCGCGTCATCCCGATCCAGCAGAATCAGGCTGGCGCCTTCGGCGGCAAAGGCCTCGGCAATACCCAGACCAATGCCGCGGGCCGCACCGGTGATCAGTGCCCGCTGCCCGGCGAGACCGTAGCGATTCTTGCGTGCCATGTCACACCGCCGTCAGGAAGGAAACGCCCACCGCGCCCTTGAAACCGGCCGCCTTGTCCGGTCCGCTGCCTTCCACTCGGCCGTAGTCGTCGGCCAGGATGCGGCTGACGCGGTAATGATGAAAATTGACCAGCAGCGTGCGCATGGGAATGGTCTGCACGTGCTCGGGCGGAAACAGATCGGCATGCAACTTGGGCAGCTGATACCAGGGCGCGGCCGGCTTCTCGTGATGGGCATTGTGATAGGAGAAATTCAGCAGCAGCAGATTGAGCAGCGGATGCGCCAGCGACACCACATTGCTGTAGGTGTTGCTCTGCTCGTAATCGCGGTCGCGCACCTTGTCATCGGGGATGGCGCCGCCTTCCAGAATGGCGAAGGCGTCGTAGGTGTGCTGGTACGCATCGGTAAAACGCAGCACGGTCAGCATGATCATGTAGCTCACGCCGTACAGCAGCAGCGCCAGTTTGGACACCCAGGCCAGCAGCGCAAAAGCAGCGATACGCACGGCCAGGATGACCAGCAGGCGGCCGCGCTCCTTGTGACGTTCGGCCTTGATGAACGGCAGCACCATCACGTAGGTGTGCATGATCAGTTCAACCGCCGGCACATAGGCCCATTCCAGCAGCAGCACCAGCTTGCGGAACCAGGCGGGGGAGGCCTTGAGGAAGGCTTTGAAATCGAAGGTGATCACGTCCGCGCGGTCGACGTGATGACGCATGTGTTTGCGGCGCAGGTGCTGGAAATCGGCATAGCAGGCACCGGTGATCCAGGTGGTGAGCACACCCCAGCGTTCATTGAGCTCGCGGGTCTTGAATATGCTCTGGTGAGCGAATTCGTGAAACAGATAGGCGCTGATGACGAGCGTATGCGCCACCAGCGGCACCCCCAGCAATACCGCCACCCAGGGCGAAGGCGCGCACAGCAGGGCGATACCGAGCGGGTAGCCGATCAGCACATACGCCAGCACCAGCACGTTGGGCGTCACGCCGTCGGGATAACGAAAATAGTTTGCCAGCATGGTTTTCAGCCTTTTCAAAACATCCGGCCAGGCGGGTGCCAAGACCCGCCCAGACCGGGCATGTTCACGCCATTACTTGGCGGTCATTGCCTTGACGAACTGGCCGTCGAAGGTTTCTTCGGTGGCTGGAATGCGCTTGATCTGGCCCTTGGCCTTGAGGATCTCGCCGATCAGGCTGCCGCTGGTGTAGAAGGAGGTGGTGTCCTTGCTTTTGGCAAACACGGTGGGCATTTCCTGCAGGGTCAGGTTATGCACGCCGGCCATCTGGGCTTTGACATCGTCCGCACTCACGCCCAGCACCTTGCCGATGATCTTGTTGGCGGCTTCCGGGTTTTTCTTCATGTATTCCAGACCATCCAGATAAGACTGGATCGCAGCCTTTACGGCATCCGGATGCGCCTTGATGTATTTGGGCGGGAACACCAGCACGTCGGTGATCAGACCCGGCGCCTGCTTGGAGGAATACACCACGTGGTATTTGCCCTTGCCCTGCGACAGAATCTGGGAAACATTCGGCTCGTAGGTCACACCGATTTTGACGCTGCCTGACACCATGGCCGCCGGAATCGCCTCGGGCGTCATGTTGACCGGCTGGATGGCCTTATCGGTCAAACCGTGGCTCTTCAGCGCGTAGGACAGCAAAAAGTCGGAGGGAGACAGCTGATTGAAGGCGATTTTCTTACCGGCAAACTCTTTCACATCCTTGATGTCGCTGGTGGCCACGATGGCATCGCCGCCGGCGGAGTAGTCGATCGGCATCACCACCTGCTGCGCATCGCCCTGGGCGACTGCGCCGATCACCTGATCGTAGGTCAGCATGCCGCCCTCAACCGCGCCGCCGGCAATGGCAGGCGGAATCAGCGCAGGGTCGTTGAACATCTGCAGCTTGACGTCCAGGCCATGCTTTTTGAACATGCCCATGGCGTCGGCGACATAGAAGGGACCATAGCCGATCCACACACAGGTACCGATTTTCATCGGCGTGGCGGCGGCATGAACGGGAGCAGACAATACGGATGCCGCCAGTGCGGCAGTGACGGTCAGGGTACGAACGGACTTGCGGACAATAGATCGCATAACAAACTCTCCTCGGTAGGAAATGACAATAGCGGGGAGACGGTTTCGTTCTCCCGGGCTTTTATCCCTCCGTGGAGCTCCAGCCAACTGGAGCCGGCTGCTCTCGGACCAGACATCCTTGCGGACCGGAACCCTAGTAGCCATTGTCAAATGCGAGTCAAGCGCGAAAGTCTTGCGCCGAAATCAGGCAAAACCGCTCACCCCTCAGAACACAATAGCAACACGCGTGCCAACACCACAAAATACAATCAATACACTGATTTATAATAAGTATTTATAAATGCCCGGAAACGCCCGACAGCCCCAAATGCCTGATCAGGGTGCAACCAACAAATGAACGGCACCATCTTTGTTCACACTTTGTTCATACCCTGCCTCATCCAGCCGGCCAGGCTGGCAATTTTCTTGACTTTTATCTACAGCCGGAAATGCTTCACCCCTGCCGGGACAATTTTCCCTTACTGCAGACCGACTTGCCTCACTCATCCACAATATCTGTGGATAACTCTGTGGGTAATCTGTCCATACTTGCAAAAAATGCTTGTCCGGCAAGCTTCTTAGCTAAACCGCAAAAAAATGAGTCAATATATAACCAGTTGATTTTTATGTATTTTAATTTTTTCATGCCATTCAACCCAAAAGCATGCTACGAGATAGCTGCAACTTTTCCTTCTGTGGATGAACGTTTTTGCGTAAGTACTTGATGCTACAATGGCGTGATGATTTCATTACCTGCCCATGATCAGCGCCCCCTGACCGTCAGCCAGTTCACCCAGCTTGCACGTCAAGCCTTGGAGCAGGCTTTTCCCCTGCTGTGGGTCAGCGGCGAAATCTCCAACCTGAGCAAGGCCACGTCCGGTCATTGGTATTTTTCACTCAAGGACGCAGGAGCTCAGGTACGCTGCGTCATGTTTCGTGGCCGCAACCAATACATCGATTTTCAGCCGGAAAACGGCATGCACGTCGAAATCCGCGCCCTGGCCACGCTTTACGAAGCACGCGGCGATTTTCAGCTCAACGTCGAAGTCATGCGCCAGGCCGGATTAGGCCGGCTGTTTGAAGCGTTTGAACAGCTCAAGTCGCGGCTGGCCGCCGAGGGCCTGTTTGCCGCCGAACGCAAACGCGCTTTGCCGACCCTGCCGCAACGCATCGGTATCGTCACCTCCCCCGCCGCGGCCGCGCTGCAGGACGTATTGACCACACTGAAACGGCGCATGCCGGGCATACCCGTGGTGCTTTACCCGGCTCAGGTGCAGGGCGAAGGCGCCGCACAGCAGCTGGCTCGCGCTCTGGCGAGGGCCAACGAGCACGCCGCCTGCGACGTGCTCATACTGTGCCGGGGCGGCGGCAGCATCGAAGATTTGTGGGCCTTCAACGAGGAAATCCTGGCACGCGCCATCGTCGCCAGCGCCATTCCGGTCATCAGCGGCGTGGGGCATGAAACCGACACCACCATAGCCGATTTTGCCGCCGACAAACGCGCCGCCACCCCCACTGCCGCAGCCGAGCTGGCCGTGCCGCACCAGGAGGATTTGCGCATGCAAATTCAACGCCTGCACCAGCGCGCCGGCCGGGCCATGGAACGCCAGCTGCACAACCGCGCGCAGCTGCTCGATCTGACGGCTCGCCGGCTGCGCCACCCGGCCGAAAAACTGGCGCTCAACCGCCAGCAATTGACCTTGGCCGCCACGCGCCTGCAGCGCGCCTTACACGATGGATTGGCGAATGACCGACACCGGCTTGGCCTGACCGGACAACAGCTTGCCAATGCGCGGCCGCAATGGCTGCGGCAAAGCCACCAGGTCGACCGGTTGCAGCTCTCCCTGCATCAAGCACTGCCGCACATTCTGCAACAAAGACGGCTAAGGCTGGAGCGACTGGCCAGCAATCTGCAACACCTGAGTCCGCTGGCAGTGCTTAAGCGCGGCTACAGCATCGTCTCCCGGAACAACGGCGCGGTCGTTGAACACGCCTCCCAGCTCAGCCCCGGTGAAAGCATTCAAATCCAGCTGGCGCACGGATCGGCAGATGCAATCGTGACAAATACCCATGATACGTAAGCCGGTATTTACATTCTGCGCACCCATATTAGAATGGCATTAACCCGGTTAAAACACGCCAGCCCAGGTAGCCCATGCCGACAACGCAGTTGCACGCACAAACACTCTTTCACCAACTGCAATCCGAATTCATCGAATCGCTGCCGCAAAAGCTCGCCCTGCTGGAGCACCTTTGCGCCAGCCTGCCCGGCAAACCCTCCAGCACCCCCGAACTGGCCGAACTGCTGCGGCAAGTGCATAGTCTGAAAGGCAGCGGCGGAACCTACAGTCTGCACATCATCACCGTTATCTGCCACCAGCTGGAGGATTACATTACCAATGAGTTATCCAGCGCCAGCAGTTTTTCCGCCGCTTTCGTCGGCAATTGCCTGCGCCATATCGATCTGCTGCATAAGGTGGCCGAACAGGCGCAACCGGGCGTCCAGCAGGAATTCGGCGAGGCCTGGAACGAGCTCAACCTGCTGCGCGAAAGCATTCATCCCGCGCGCGGCAATGCATTGGTCATTGAACCAAGCCGGCTGACGCAGAACATCATTGCGCAGGTATTGCAGCAACATCATATTCGCCCCACGCTCGTGACCGACGGCTACCGCGCCCTGCTGCACGCCCTCAGCGAACCGTTCAGCCTCATCATCACCAGCGCCGAAACGCCGTTGCTGAACGGTTTCGCCTTTAGCGGCGGGCTGCGGCTGTCCGACAGCATCAACCGCAACGTGCCGATCATCCTGTTGACCGCCAGCCAAGCGCCGAAAGCGGCCCCCAGACGCAAAATGGATCCGAGCATCCTCATTGCCAAGGACACCCACCTGATCGAGAATTTGGCCGCCACTTTGAACAAAATTCTACCGCCCCCGACGCATTAACAACTTCGCTCATTGCTCTGTGGCGGTATAATTGGCGTTTATTCTCATCAACCCAAGAGGTTTTCATGAATCTTGACCGCGTACCGGCCGGCCGCGACCTGCCCAACGACTTTAACGTAATTATTGAAATTCCGGCCAACGGCGAGCCGGTCAAATACGAACTGGACAAGGACACCGGCGCCATGTTCGTGGATCGCTTCATGAGCACCGCCATGCACTACCCGTGCAACTACGGCTACATTCCCGACACCCTGGCGGAAGACGGCGACCCGGTCGACGTGCTGGTCATCACCCCGGTACCGCTGGCGCTGGGCACCGTGATCCGCTGCCGTGCGCTGGGCATGCTGAAGATGAGCGACGAATCCGGCGAAGACGCCAAGCTGGTCGCCGTACCGGTGAAAAAACTGACCGCCATGTACGACAAGGTCAACACCATCGACGACCTGCCGGAAATTCTGCTGAAGCAGATCTCCCACTTCTTTGAGCACTACAAGGATCTGGAACCCGGCAAGTGGGTTAAGGTTGAAGGCTGGGCCGATATCGACGAAGCCAAGGCCGAAATCCTCTCCGGCGCACAGCGCAACAAACAGAAGTAATCCCCTGCAGGTGCCGGCGACTCCGTCGGCACCCTCGCCGCCGCACGACCCCATTTTTTGTTTTGCACTTGATTGCCACCTCAATCCGCCGGCGGATATTGCACCAATATCATTAATTGGTGCATTCATTGCACCGTAATAGTGCATAATAAAAATGATTAAAAACAATATTTCATATATATCAATATTATATATATTGGCACACATATTGCTTTCTTCAACGCGTTTTTAATTTCACACCGGTCACATCATGGAAAATTTAAAATACGGCAGTGACGTTCTTTTCATTCTGCTTGGCGCCATCATGGTGCTGGCCATGCACGCAGGTTTCGCCTTTCTCGAGCTGGGCACGGTCCGACGCAAAAACCAGGTCAATGCGCTGGTCAAAATCCTCACCGATTTCGCCATCTCGACCATTGCCTATTTCTTCATCGGCTACAGCATTGCCTATGGCGTCAGCTTCTTCAGCGGCGCCGAGGTTCTGACACAGAAGAACGGCTACGAGCTGGTCAAATTCTTTTTCCTGCTGACCTTTGCCGCCGCCATTCCCGCGATCATTTCCGGCGGCATCGCCGAGCGCGCCAAGTTCAACCCGCAAATGGCCGCCACTTTCGTGCTGGTCGGCTTCGTCTATCCCTTCTACGAAGGCATTGTCTGGAACAATCACTTTGGCGTACAAGACTGGCTGGCCGTCCAGCTGGGCGCCAAATTCCATGACTTCGCCGGCTCCGTCGTCGTTCATGCCATGGGCGGCTGGCTGGCACTGGGCGCCGTGATCATGCTGGGCGCACGCCGCGGCCGCTACCGCAAGGACGGCATGATTTCCGCCCACCCGCCCTCCAACATCCCATTCCTGGCACTGGGCGCCTGGATCCTGACGGTGGGCTGGTTCGGTTTTAACGTCATGTCCGCCCAAACCATCGATGCCGTATCCGGCCTGGTGGCCGTGAATTCGCTGATGGCGATGGTCGGCGGCATTCTGGCCGCGCTGGTTTTCGGCAAGAACGACCCCGGCTTCGTCCACAACGGTCCGCTGGCCGGTCTGGTGGCCGTCTGCGCCGGCTCCGACCTGATGCACCCGCTGGGCGCACTGCTTACCGGCGCCATCGCCGGCGCCCTGTTCGTTTACCTGTTCACCCTGACGCAGAACAAATGGAAAATCGATGACGTACTGGGCGTGTGGCCGCTGCACGGCGTCTGCGGCGCCTGGGGCGGCATTGCCGCGGGCATTTTCGGCCTCAAATCGCTTGGCGGCATTGGCGGCGTGACCTTTGGCGCACAACTGGCCGGCACGGCGCTGGGCGTCGGCATCGGCCTGATCGGCGGCTTCGTGGTGTACGGCGTATTGAAAGCGCTGGTCGGCATTCGCCTCGACCCCGAAGCCGAATTCGAGGGGGCAGATTTGTCGATCCACAAAATCTCCACCACTGCCGAACACGACACCAGCTGGTAATTCAGCCCTGATAGAAAACAATTAAGTCTGTCGAGAAACAATTAAGTCTGTCGGGAGATTTGAAGGCAAAAATAGCGCCTTCAAATCTAACCCGGCTAAACCATATGCCGAGCAGGTTTCACTGCACGCCATATTGAGATTTCACTACTCGAGCACGGGCAACGTTGAATCGCCCCCAGTTTACTAGACACTTCTGAGGCTATAAATTTGGCTATTAAACGGAGGTGTTACGATGAGTCAGCAATACACGGAAGAATTCAGGATTGAGGCAGCGAAGCAGGTAAC
>JAJZQI010000008.1 GCA_021851875.1 Pseudomonadota bacterium
CTTCCCCCTTTGCAAAAGGGGGATTAAGGGGGATTTAATAAAAAAGCCCGGCTTTAGCCGGGCTTGGATATGTGTTTGGGTACGCTTTATTTGGCAGCGGGGGCTTCGGTTTTTTCAGCTTTTTTCTCGTGCTTTTCAGCTTTGTGCTCGACTTTCTTGCTTGCCTTCACTTCTTTTTTCTCGGTTTTGACGACTTTCTTTTCTGCCTTCACTTCATGTTTTTCAGCTTTGACCGGAGCTTTTTCGGCAGCCGGTTTGGCTTCGTCGGCCGAGGCTACGCCGGCAGCGATGAGGGAAGCGGAAGCAAACAGTGCAGCGATCAGAGTGGATTTACGCATTTCAAGTCTCCTGAGTGAATTCCAGCAACGTTGCTGGTAGGAGCCATTCTCCGCAACGCAACTTAAGGTGTCCTTAAGAATCCGTTTCAGTGTGTTTCAGGACGTTACGCAATTGTGAGGGGGAGCGTGAGCCGCAAGTTTCCCTGTTGCGGGATGGGCATGGGGACTCAGTTGGACAGGGCTGCTTCCAGATGGTCAACGAATCGGCTGACCTTGGGTGGTACAAACCGGTTGCGTGGATACACCGCCCAAATGCCATCCTGCATGTGAAAAGCATTCAGTACGCTGACCAGTTTCCCGTTACTCAGATACGGTTCCAGATAATAGTCCGGCAACTGGATCAGGCCCAGGCCTGCTAGGGCAGCATCCACCAACGCCGTTCCACTGTTGCAGCGCAATCGGCCGTTCACATTGATTTCGCGGATTGTGCCATTCTCGTCAAAGCGCCAGCTGTCGAGCGTGCCGACAATGCATTGATGATGTTTCAGTTCTGCCAGTGTGTGTGGTTCGCCATAGCGGCCCAGGTATTCGGGTGATGCGCATACATAGTGATTGCGTACAGCGAGTTTGCGCGTTGCCAGGGAGGACATGTCCATTGGCCCCAGCCGGATGCCCAGATCAAAACCCTCTGCGACCAGATCGATTTTCTCGTTGTTAAGCTGCAGCTCGGCGGAAACAGCGGGGAAATCCAGCAAATAATGGTTTAAAGCAGGGGCGACCACGGTTTCACCATAATAGACCGGGGCCGTGATACGAATATGTCCGACCGGCTTGTCCTGCGTTTGCGACAGTGCCCGTTCCGCTTCTTGTAATCCGTTCACCAATGGCCGGCAATGCTGGTAAAACAGCTGTCCCGGTTCGGTCATTCTGACTTGGCGGGTAGTGCGATACAGCAGTTTAACCGCCAGTCGCTGCTCCAGTGCGGAGACTTCCCGGCTGACTTGCGATACCGACAGGCTCAGCCGCTTTGCTGCGGCAGTGAAACTCTGCGTTTCAGCCACAGCCAGAAACTCAATAATTCCTTGCCAAAGCATTGTTGCTATCTTGAAATAATAAGTTGATGGATGGCTATATTATCATTCTGTGTGCAATAAGTAGAATGTCCGGCATTGCCATACCACACACACAACAAGAGGACATTCGCTATGAACATGATCAAAACCCGCGCCGCAGTTGCCTGGGGTCCGAACCAGCCCCTGTCGATTGAAGAAGTAGACCTGATGCCGCCGCAGAAAGGCGAAGTGCTGGTCCGTATCGTTGCTTCCGGCGTGTGCCATACCGATGCGTACACCTTGTCTGGCAAAGACCCGGAAGGCATTTTCCCGACCATTCTGGGGCATGAAGGTGCCGGGGTGGTCGAGGCAGTGGGTGAGGGTGTGACAAGCGTACAGGTCGGGGATCATGTGATTCCTCTCTATACCCCTGAATGCGGTGAATGCAAATTCTGCAAATCCGGCAAAACCAATCTGTGTCAGGCCATCCGTGCGACCCAGGGTAAAGGCCTGATGCCGGACGGTACGACTCGCTTCTACAAGGACGGCAAGCCCATCTATCACTACATGGGCACTTCAACTTTCTCTGAATACACTGTTCTGCCTGAGATTGCTCTGGCCAAAATCAACAAGGAAGCTCCGCTCGAAGAAGTGTGTCTGCTGGGTTGCGGCGTGACTACGGGCATGGGGGCGGTCACCAACACCGCCAAAGTGAAAGAAGGCGATACCGTGGCCATTTTTGGTCTTGGCGGCATCGGCCTTTCTGCAGTCATCGCTGCGCGTATGGTAAAGGCCAGTCGCATTATCGGTATTGATATTAATCCTGATAAATTCACCCTTGCTAAACAGCTGGGTTGTACCGACGTAATCAATCCGCAGGATTACGACAAACCCATCCAGCAGGTCATTATTGATCTGACCGACGGTGGCGTAGATTTCTCTTTCGAGTGTATCGGCAACGTCAATGTCATGCGCTCAGCGCTCGAGTGCTGCCATAAGGGCTGGGGCGAATCTGTGATTATCGGCGTGGCTGAGGCCGGTGCCGAGATTTGTACCCGTCCGTTCCAGCTGGTTACCGGTCGAGTGTGGCGCGGTTCTGCTTTCGGTGGCGTGCGTGGTCGTTCCGAATTGCCCGATTATGTTGAGCGTTACATGAAGGGCGAGTTCAAGCTGGAACCCTTTATCACCCACACAATGGCGCTGGACGAAATCAACACCGCGTTTGACCTGATGCACTCGGGCGAATCCATCCGTTCCGTCATCCATTTCGACAAGTAAGACAGTGCGGGCGGCATCCAAGCCGCCCCCTCAGGAGACATCCCATGGCAGAACAACTTGAAATGGTCGCCTGCTACCGTTCATTTGGCGGCTGGCACAAACGTTACCGTCATCGCGCCCAGTCTACCGGCACCTCGATGACCTTCGCCATCTATTTGCCACCGCAGACGGCTCATGGCATACGGGTACCCGTTGTGTACTGGTTGTCAGGGCTGACCTGCACGGACGACAATTTTTCTACCAAGGCAGGGGCACAAAGAGTGGCCGCAGAGCTGGGTATCGCGCTGGTCATGCCGGATACAAGCCCGCGCGGTGAAGGTGTGGCCGATGCTGACGGTTATGATCTGGGGCAGGGTGCAGGCTTTTACGTCAACGCAACTCAGGCGCCCTGGCTGCCTCACTTCCGCATGTATGATTATGTGGCAAGCGAATTACCCGCTCTGATTGAAACAAACTTTCCCGTGACCGGGCAGAGGGCAATCAGTGGTCATTCCATGGGGGGGCATGGTGCCCTTATGGTTGCCTTGCGCGAAGCCGGGCGCTACAGCTCCGCCACGGCATTTTCGCCTATCGTTAATCCCAGCCAGGTTCCATGGGGGCGTAACGCCTTCAGTCATTATCTGGGTGACGATCCAGCCCAATGGGCCGAATATGATACCTCGCTGCTCATGCAGCAGGCCGGCACGACTATCCCAATGTTAATCGACCAGGGTGACAAGGATGAGTTTCTGGCTGTGCAGCTACAACCGGAAGTGCTGCAGGAGATTGCCCGACAGCGCGACTGGCCGCTGACTCTGCGTATTCAGCCAGGGTACGACCACAGCTACTATTTTGTGGCCAGTTTTATCGAAGACCATCTTCGTTTTCACGCCGCAAGCTGGTAACGTTCGGACAGCGCTGTGCCGCTGTTGCAGCAGAACGACTGACGGTATTACGAACGAATTCTGATTTCGCGGAAGCCGCCGTGATGCAGTAATTCGCGCACGATCAGCAAGCTGGCGGCAAAGTTGCGGTCCAGTGGCAACCCAGCTTGTGCCGGCGGGGTGCCGTAGGCCATGTCGGCCAGCCGGTTGAATAGTCGCTCGACGGTGTCTGTATCCAGGTGAATTTCGGGCGTGCCATGCAAGCCGGCCATGGTCGCAATTTTACGCACTGCCGGAGCGTGGGTGACCAGACTGGCATGGGCCGGCAGAAGCTTCAATGCCGGCATCAATACATCTTCGATTTCAGCTATCGCGTTCTCTATTTCAACGGCGTTGGCCGGTTCGTGCTGCAGAAGCTGGAGGATGGGGGGCAGGGAAGCAATGACCCAAGTCTGCTCATTCATTGCTTCCGGCTGTTGGAGTGTGAAATGCTCGCTTGATACATGCAGGCAGATGAGTGGCGACTTGGCGGCGGAGACTGTCATGGCAAATGAGTCTGTGTATGGGTGTGGCTCAATCCAGCGTCTGGCGGAAGCGCTTCAGGCCGATGGACATGACGACAAGGATGAACAGCAGCAGAGGCCAGATGTGCGGCCACAAATCCGGCAGGTGATTGCCCTTGAGCATGACGCCGCGGATCAGATGCAGGAAATGCGTCAGCGGCAGCACATTGCCGATCACCTGAGCCCATTCCGGCATGCCGCGGAAGGGGAACATGAAGCCGGACAGCAGCATGGAGGGCAGGAAGAAAAAGAAGGTCATCTGCATGGCCTGCGTCTGGTTGCGCGCCACGCTGGAAATGGTGATGCCCACGGTGAGGTTGGCGGCAATGAAAAGCAGTACACAAGCCAGCAGCAGGGGCAGGCTGCCGACAAACGGCACGGTGAACAAATAGCGCGCAGCGATGAGGATGACGGACACTTGCACATAGCCGATGAGAATGTAGGGCGCGATTTTGCCGACCATGACTTCCAGCGGGCGAACGGGAGTGGCCAGCAGGTTTTCCAGCGTACCGCGCTCGATTTCGCGGGTCACGCCCAGCGCCGTCATCATGATCATGGTCATGGTGAGAATCACGCCGGTGAGGCCGGGCACGATGTTGTACTGGGTGATGCCTTCGGGGTTGTACAGCCGCTGGATGCGCAGGTCGAACGGCGGCGGGGTAGGCTGATGTTGCGATAAGGGGCCGGTCAGGTCGTGCCGCAGGGCGCTGCCTGCCAGCTGCTGCAGGGCGGCAATGGCGTTGCCGGTGGCGGACGGATCGGTGGCATCCGCTTCGACCAGCAGCGCTGGCTGTTCGCCGCGGATGACGCCGCGTTCGAAGCCGGCCGGGATGGTAACGGCAAACTGCGCCTCGCCGCGCGCCAGCATGCGGTCGGCCTCATCGTCGCCGCAGTCGTTGCAGACGATGCGGAAGTAGCCGGTGTTGGCGAGCGCAGCCACCAGCGAGCGGGTGAAGGGGCCTTGTTCATGAGCAATGACGACGGTGGGCAGGGCCTTGGGGTCGCCGTTGATGGCAAAGCCGAACAGCGTGAGCTGGATGATGGGGATGCCGATCATCATGGCGAAGGTCAATCTATCCCGCCGCAGCTGCAGAAACTCCTTGAGCATGACGGCCAGCAGGCGGCCCCAGCTGAACAGCTCAGCTCTGCGCATAGCTGTCTGCCGATTGCTGCATCAGGTGGATGAACACGTCTTCCAGTACCGGCTTGCCGCGGCTGAACCGCAGCCCTGGCTGATCGTACCAGGGGGCCAGGGTGGCCGCCAGTCTGTCGGCATCGGTGCCGCTCACGTGCAGCGAGTTGCCGAAGCGGGTCACCATGTCCACGCCGGGCAGGTATTCCAGCTTGTCGCCCAGCTGGCTGGCCTGTTCGCCCTCGATGGTCCAGGTGGTGAGGGCGGATTGTTCGATGAGACTGTCAGGTGTGCCGGTTGCCAGCAGTTTGCCGTAGGCAATGTAGCCCAGTCGATGGCACCGTTCCGCCTCGTCCATGTAGTGGGTGGAGACGAGTACGGTCACGCCCTCGCTGGAGAGCTTGTGAATTTCGTCCCAGAAGTCGCGCCGGGCTTTCGGGTCGACACCGGCGGTGGGTTCGTCCAGCAACAGCAGACGGGGCGTGTGCAGCATGCAGGCAGCCAGCGCCAGGCGCTGCTTCCAGCCGCCCGACAGGCTGCCGGCCAATTGTTTTTGCCGCTCGGCCAGGCCCAGCCGGTCTAGCGCATCGGTCACGCGCCGGCGGCGGTTGTCGATGCCGTACATGCGGCCGATAAAATCGAGGTTTTCGCGGATGCTCAGGTCTTCGTACAGGCCGAAGCGCTGCGTCATGTAACCGACTTCGCGCTTGATGGCGGCCGATTCGCGCACCACGTCGTAACCCAGCGTGTGGCCTTCGCCGGCATCCGGCGTGAGCAGGCCGCACATCATGCGGATGGAGGTGGTTTTGCCGGAGCCGTTGGGGCCGAGAAAACCGTAAATCTCACCGCGTTTGACCTGCATGTCGAGCCGGTCCACGGCGGTTTTGTCGCCGTAGCGTTTGGTCAGGCCGCTGACATCGATGACCAGGTCGCTCAAGGCAGGCTCACGTCCACCGGCTGACCCGGCCGCAGTTTGGCCTTGTCCTGCGCGCTGGGCTCGGCCTCGGCCATGAACACCAGCTTGGCGCGGTTTTCCTTGCTGTAGATCACCGGCGGGGTGAATTCCGCCGTGCGGTCGATAAAGCGCACCACCGCCGGAATGTCATGCTCGCAGCCGTCGCAGTGAACGGTCACCTTGCTGCCGGGCGGCAGCTTGGACAGCGCGCCTTCCGGCACCCAGAAACGCACTTTAACGCCCTGGGGGGCCAGCAGGCTGAGCACCGGACTGCCGGGCGGAACCCACTCGCCGACGCGGTAATAAGTGTCTTCCACCTGCGCACTGACCGGGGCGCTGACGGCTTTCTGCTCCAGCGACCACTGCCGCTGGGTCACCTGAGCGGCGGCGGCTTGAGTACCGGCCCGTGCGGCGCGCAGTTGGGCCTCCAGTTCCTGCACGCGGGCCGTGTCGGCCTCGTGGCGGGTGCGGAAGGATTGCAAGGCGGCGGGCGAGACAAAGCCGGAACGGGCCAGGCCGTTTTGCCGCTGCAGATCGGCCGCCGACAGGCTGGCAGCGGCGCGGGCGGCCACCAGTTGCTCCTCGATCACGCTGGCCGAGCGCGCGGTGGCCGGCGCGGTAGACGGTGTGGCGCTGGCTGTCGCTTCGGCCTGTGCCAGCCGCGCCTGGGCTTCCGTCACAGCCGCCTGCTCGCTGGTCTGTTCCAGTACGAACAAGGGTTGTCCCTGTTTTACCTGGCTGCCGCGTTCGACACTCAGTTGCAGCAGTTTGCCGCCGATGGGCGAGGCAACGCGGACCGGTTCGGATTCGATGTAGCCGTGCAGCATGGGGTCGGAGTGATGACAGCCTGTCAGCAGCAGAACAACAACAGCGAATCCGGCTGGCTTAGATTTAGCGCCAGATTTAGCGCCGGGCGCGAATTTCATTGATCAGCTCCATCTGGATTTCCTGAATTTCCACCAGCCGTTCCCATTGGTGAGACAGCAGGTGATCGAGTTTCTGGTGCAGGTGGCGGATTTCCAGTTCGGCCTTCAGGTTGACCTGGTAATCGCGGATGGCCCGCAGGCGGTCGCGGTCTTCCTGCCGGTTCTGACTCATCATGATGATGGGCGCCTGTATGGCGGCCAGGCAGGACAGTACCAGATTGAGCAGGATATACGGGTAGGGGTCGAACGGACGGGTAGCCAGAATAAAGCTGTTGAGCGTCATCCAGGCCATGATCACCAGGCCGAACAGGATCAGGAAAGTCCAGCTGCCGCCGAAATCGGCAATGTGGTCGGCCAGCCGCTGGCCGAGCGTGAGCCGGGCGTCGAATTCCACGTCCGGGTTGGCGGACAGGGTTTCGTGCTGCTGCAGGCTGTCCAGCACTTCCTGCTCCAACTGGGTCAGCTCGCCTTTTTCCGCTTTCAGCACGTTCTCCACGTGCTGATGCTGGAAGCGATGCAGATCGTCCAGGCAGATCCAGCCGTTTTCGTCCCACTTGCCGGTTTCCTGCTGAATGAGTTCGGCGACGGCATGCCGCACCATTCCCGCCGGGCGCAGTATATTGGCCCGCGTAGTGCCGCAGACCTGGCAGGCCCTGCCGTTTCTGGCGTGTCTGATCAAGCTGTTTTTGTCTGCGCTGGGGTGCATGGTTTCCGCCTTGAAGTGCCTGACTAGAGTGTGTAGGCACGCTCTGCCTAATGGTGCCCGCCGTGGGCGAGGGTGTCAATGCGGCCGGCTATTTGACAATGAAGGAACCCTGCTGGTTTTTGGCCTGGTACATTTTGGCATCGGCAGACTGGCGCAGTTGCATCGTATCCATGAATTCGGCCGGCCCGGTTTCGGTAATGCCGATGCTGACGGAGTATTCCGGGAACAGCAGGGAAAACTCTTTCAGCAAGCGCTGGCAGAATTCTTCTGCGCCATGGCTGTCGCCCAATACCAGCACACAGAATTCATCGCCGCCGCAGCGAAAGGCGTAATCGCTGGCGCGTGTGCAGCGCGCCAGTATCTGGCCAATACCGATGAGCACCATGTCGCCCCGTTCATGGCCGAAACTGTCGTTGATCTGCTTGAAATTGTCCACGTCAAAATAGACCAGGGTGAGCTTTTCTCCGTGGCGCTGCGCCCGTGACAGTTCGCGAGTCAGAATTTCGTTCATGGCGCGCACATTGAACAGATCGGTGAGGGGGTCTTTTTTCGCCAGCATGTCGAGTTCGCGCGTGCGTTCCTCGACTTTTTCTTCCAGTCCGCGGGCGTATATTTCGGTGCGGTGTTTTTCGATCTCGATCTCTGACACTAGGCTGCGAATGTAGGTGTCGAACACCAGCGAGGTATCGAAATAAAGAATCCGGTCGATGGCCTCGATGATGTTGAATACCCGGTCAATATCCGTTTCATGCCGCCGCAGAATATGGATCAGCGTGTCTTTCAGCGTTTTTACGGCAGAAAGATACAGCTTGGGGGTTACGCCAATGCGCTTGTGCACCAGCCCAATGCGCAGGCGGTTGTTGACGTAGTTGGAATCGTACTGGCCGGAAAACAGCTCCAGGATGTAGCGCTGCTGCGCCGTACGCAGGCGGGCCAGCGTGTCCGCATCGCCGATCAGCACGGTGTTGTCGTCAATGGATGTCAGCACATCGTAGAATTCGTCCACCACCTGGTCGATATACTGGGTGAACAGCGTTTTGCAATACTGCAGCGAAGCAATGGTGCTGGCATCGATACCGAAAAGTTTTTTCCGGTCCGTGATTTCCACATCGCCGATGTGCAGTTGCTCAAGCAGTGTCTGATCGGTTTGCTTCATGACTGGCCTGGATTGTTATCCGTTATAAGGGTCCATCCCTGACTTTATTCTAGTGACGGAATCGATTCCTGCAAGCATGGTTTTGAACTCTGGAGGCGGGTGAATAAGGCAGAAGTACGACGCATTATTGAAACGCCGCTTGCGAGAGGAAATAAGACATCCGGCCTGTTTGATTTTCTCGGGATGCTGGCATTAAAGGGCACATTGGAGTTGTGCTCATCAGTCGGGATTCTTGAAGAAAACCGTGGTCCTCTATTCCAAGTATTGGGTCTGAGCGACGCTGCATTAAAACGGGGGAGAGGTTGAAGCGGTTGGTGTGATGTGAAGTGTAACTTGTCCAGAATAAAGTATAACGTGACCGAGTAGACTGAATCGCCCCCAGTTTACTAGACACTTCTGAGGCTATAAATTTGGCTATTAAACGGAGGTGTTACGATGAGTCAGCAATACACGGAAGAATTCAGGATTGAGGCAGCGAAGCAGGTAACGGAACGGGGACATTCCGTGGCGGATGTGGCGGCTCGGCTTGGGGTATCAACGCACAGCCTGTATCAGTGGATGCGCTATAATCAGCCTGAAGGGCAGCGGCAGGCCGCTCAAGACCAGCAATCGGAAATTCGTCGCTTGAAGGCTGAACTCAAACGGGTGACCGAGGAGCGCGATATTCTAAAAAAGGCCGCCGCGTACTTTGCCAAGACATCCGGGTGAGGTACGCATTTATCCGGAGCGAACAGGCGAATTACCCGATTCGTCGGCTGTGCAAGATGATGACGGTACATCCGAGCGGTTATTACGCCTGGTGCACCCAACCTGAATCGGCGAGGAAGATTGAGGATCGTCGCCTGCTGGGGTCAATCCGGCAATCCTGGCTCGAAAGTGGAACGGTTTATGGTTACCGCAAGGTGTGGGATGACCTGCGCCATCTGGGCGAACGTTGCGGCAAGAACCGAGTGTACCGACTGATGCAGCAGGCAGGGATTCGCGCCCAAGTGGGCTATGGCCGGCGGCCCGGGCCGCGTGCAGGTGCGGCGGCCATCGTCGCGCCCAATCACTTGCAACAGCAGTTGTGAGCACACCGAATCGGGTATGGGTCACCGACATCACCTATATCCGCCCAAGCCAGAGCGACAATTGGTTTTGATGCTCCCCAAACCGGAACCTAAGCAAAGAAGTGCTGCCAGGGAACTGGATTGGGAAGCAATTGAGCATCAGCTGCAGGCGTTTCTGAAACTGCCAACGCCTATCAGCGTTTTGGAGGCAGCACGTCAGCTTGATGTTGAGGCTCGCCAATTGTATTTGCGGTCAAATCGCACGACTCGGCAGTTGGGCGAGCGCTGGAAAGCTTATCTCAAACGCCGTCAGGAAGCCGCTGTGGCCAAAGCCTGGCCCTATTTGGAACAGGCGGCAATGGAAATCTGGGCGGAAGGTAAAGCGGTGACGCGCCGTGAAATTGCTGCCAGGGTCCCAGCAGAAATTCTTTCTCCCGTTGAGCATCTATTGGATGTGCTCAAACAAGTGCAGTTGAGTCTAACGCAGCGGGGAATGACAAAGAGCAAGCCAAACTAGCACACGCAGAAGTTAAAAATTCCGAACCGGTCCAAGTGGCCGGTTTTTTTACGTCTGCAATTCTGCAATTTTGAAGCGAAAACTAAAGGGCGCACTGCTTATCACAATAATGCGATAAAGCAAAATGTGGCCTATCGGGAAATAAAGCATAAGCTGTCCAAACGGACACTTTATGCTTAACGGCACAAAAATTTAGGAGGAGCAAGGAAATCGCGTTGGCGGAGGCGGTGAGATTCGAACTCACGAACGGTTGCCCGTTGCCGGTTTTCAAGACCGGTGCAATCGACCACTCTGCCACACCTCCGGTACGCTTGCGGAGCACATCTCTGTGTGCTTCACAGTGCGGCATTATACTTGAACCGGTATGGTGTGCGAAGCGGCAATTGCCGGGGGGCCAGTCGCCGGACAGAAAGTCGGCTGAATAGGCGTTGTGTCGCGCTACCGGTACAATGACGCAATGGAAAACATTCCCTCACACCCTTATGCCGAACTGACGCCGGACTGCGTGCTGGATGCGCTGCAGTCGGTCGGCCTGTACGGCGACGGGCGCCTGCTGGCGCTCAACAGTTATGAAAATCGCGTTTACCAGGCCGGTGTGGAAGAGGCTGCCCCGGTGGTGGTGAAATTCTACCGCCCGCAGCGTTGGCTGGACGAACAGATTCTCGAAGAGCACCGTTTTACCCAGGAGCTGGCGCAGCAGGAAATCCCCGTGGTGGCGCCGCTGGTGTTGCATGGCGCTACGTTGCACCACCATGCCGGCTTTCGTTTCGCCGTTTATCCGCGCCGTGGCGGTCGGGTGCCGGAGCTCGACCGGTCCGATGTGCTGGAATGGATGGGCCGCTTCATCGGTCGCCTCCATGCCGTGGGCGGGCAGCATGCGTTCGTCTCAAGACCGGCGCTCGACATCGAAACGTTCGGCTATGAGCCGCGCGACTTTCTGCTGCAGGGGGACTGGATTCCTGCCGATTTGCTGCCCGCCTGGCAAAGCATCGTCGAACAGGCGCTGGACGGCGTGGAACGGGCGTTTGCCCGGGCGGGCCGGGTGGCGCGGATCCGCCTGCACGGCGACTGCCATCCGGGCAATGTGTTGTGGACGGACGACGGGCCGCATTTTGTCGATTTTGACGACTGCCGTCAGGGACCTGCGGTGCAGGACTTGTGGATGCTGCTGTCGGGCAACCGCGAAGACATGGCGGTGCAACTGACGAATGTGCTGGCGGGGTATGAGGATTTTTGCGAGTTCGATCCGCGCGAGCTGCAGCTGGTGGAGGCGCTGCGCACCCTGCGGCTGTTGCATTACTCCGCCTGGCTGGCGCGGCGCTGGGATGATCCGGCTTTCCCGGCGGCCTTCCCCTGGTTCAATACGCAAAAATACTGGCAGGATCGCGTTCTGGAAATGCGCGAGCAGGTGGCCGCCATGCAGGAGCCGCCGCTGTGGGCGCTGCCGTGACGGCATTCGACGTCATCATCATCGGCGCCGGCGCGGCCGGTATGATGTGCGCCTCCCAGGCCGGCCGGCGCGGCCGCAGCGTGCTCTTGCTGGATCATGTCGCCAAGGTGGGCGAGCGCATCCGCATTTCCGGCGGCGGCCGCTGCAACTTCACCAATCGCACGATTGGCGCCGAAAATTACCTGTCGCAGAACCGGCATTTTGTCCGTTCGGCCCTCAGTCAATACAGCCAGCATGATTTCATCGCCCTGGTGGAATATCACGGCATTCCCTATCACGAACACGAACACGGTCAGCTGTTTTGCAACGACACAGCGCAGGATATCGTCGAGATGCTTCAGGCCGAGTGCGACAGGGGCCGGGTGGAATGGTGCACGCCCTGCAGTGTGACGGCGGTTGAATCGCTGCCGGATGATGGACAATGGCGCTTTGCCGTAGAGACCAGCCGGGGACGTTTCAAGGCGGCATCGCTGGTGGTGGCGACCGGCGGGCTGGCGGCGCCGAAAATCGGCGCCACTCCACTTGGTTATAAGCTGGCGGAACAGTTCGGTATATCTGTGGTGCCGCCCAAGCCCGCGCTGGTGCCGCTGGCGCTGGACCCGGAGGTGCTGCAGGGTTTGCAGCCGCTGGCCGGCAATACGCTGGCCGCCGTCACGCATTGCGGCAAACAGGCGCCGGCCTTCCGCGAGAATGTGCTGCTGACGCACCGCGGCCTGTCGGGGCCCGCCATTCTGCAAATTTCCAGCTACTGGCAGATGCAGGATTATCCCGACAAGAAGGGGCAGGTGCCGAAACGCCAGCCGGTGGAAATCGAATTACTGCCGGATCGGGCGGTTGCCGACTGGCTGGAGTCGCAACGGCGCAGCAAGACGCTGCTGCCCAATCTGCTGGCGGAGCATTTGCCGCGCCGCTTTGCGCATGAGTGGTGCAATTTGCACGGCTGGAACAGGCCGCTTGCCGAATTGTCCAACCAGGACATCGCCCGTGCGGCGGCATTGCTGCAGCGCTGGCCCATCATGCCGTCCGGTACGCTGGGATACAACAAGGCCGAGGTGACGCTGGGCGGGGTGGACACCCGCGCGCTTTCGTCGCAGACCATGGAGGCCAAGGATGTGCCGGGGCTCTATTTCATTGGCGAGGTCATGGATGTGACCGGCTGGCTGGGCGGCTACAACTTCCAGTGGGCCTGGTCGTCCGGCTGGAGCGCCGGGCAATTTGCCTGATTGCAGTATGACACTTGAACTGCCGTCCGGCATTCAAGCATAATAGTCGAAAATGATAACGTAGTTCCATGTCGTGATCGGGGAGAATAAGGGGAGCCGCAAGACGGTTGCCGAGCACGCACGAGGACACCGCATGGATGCCATGTGAATTCAATGACGCCGCCAGACGATACTATCGCTTTGCGTTCCAACGAGGCACGCTATCGCGCCCTTTTTGAAGGGGCGGGCGACTGCATGATCCTGATGCGGGACGATATCTTCATCGACTGCAATCCGGCCGCCCTGCAGATGTTCGGTTGCACCCCCGGGCAGTTCATCGGCCAGCCGCCTTACCGTTTTTCACCCGAATTCCAGCCGGATGGCTTATTGTCGCGCGACAAGGCGCTGGCAAAAATCAACGCCGCCTTTGGCGGCGAGGTGCAATTGTTCGAGTGGCAGCATATCCGCCATGACGGCAGCCCGTTCGATGCGGAGGTCCGCCTGGCCGTGGTGACGCTGGACGGGCAGCCGTGCCTGCATGCCACCGTGCGCGATATCAGCGAACGCAAACGGGCCGAAGCGGCGTTGCTCGAATCGCAGCAGAATCTGCTGGAGCGCAATCGCAATCTGCGCCTGATCAATGACCTGTCGAGCCGCTTGCATGAGATTCATACGCCGGAGGAAGTCGGTCGCGAGGCCATGGCCAGCCTGCGCAGCATGAGCGATTTGTCTTTGCTGGCGTTGTATTTGCTGGATAACCGCAGCCAGGTGTTCAAACTGGTGGACAGCTGGGGATTCGGCAACGAAATTGTGACGGCCGGCCAGGAGCTGCCGTTTGAAGGCAGCTTGGCGGGGGTGGCGGTACGGCAGAAAAAGACGCTGGTACTGAATAACTTCTCGACCGAAAGCCGCAGCCACCTGACGGCGCTGATGAATCTGCTGCGCGACCGCGGCCTCAAAAGCGGAGTGGTGATCCCGCTGCTGTATGCCGACCGGTCTCTGGGTGTGGTGACCGTGCTGAGCGAGAGCGAGGCAGGATTGAGCGTCAGCTGGCTGGAAACGCTGGAAACGTTTGGCAAGACCCTGTCGCTGGCGCTGGCCAATGCGGAGAATACCGTAGAGCTGGCATATCGCGCGGATCACGACAGCCTGACGCAATTGCCCAATCGCCGTTTGCTGTACCGCCGCTTCGACGAATGGATCAATGCCAGACCGGCGCAACAGGATATCGCGCTCATGCTGATGGATCTGGACCGCTTCAAGGAAATCAACGACACCCTTGGTCACCACATCGGCGACATGCTGTTGCAACAGATCGGTCCGCGTCTGCAGGAAAAATTGCAGGGCCGGCGGCACGAGGTGTGCCGCCTTGGCGGGGATGAGTTTGCCGTGCTGATCGCCGGTGTGGCGGGCGGCGATGCGGCCGCAAAACTGGCGCAGGAGCTGCGGACGGCGCTGCAGCAGCCATTCACCATCGACACCATGAAGGTCGAAATCGACGCCAGCATCGGTGTGGCCTGTTATCCGCGCGACGGACGCGACAGCCATGAAATGCTGCGGTCGGCGGATGTGGCCATGTACGAGGCCAAACATAAAGGCATTGGCGTGACCGAATACAACCGGTCCGCCGATCAGCATACGCCGGCCCGGCTTGAACTGATGAGCCAGCTGGGCAACGCCATTCGCAGCGGTCAGCTGTGTCTGCATTATCAACCCAAGCTGGATCTGGCAACGCGCAGGATCGCCGGCGTCGAAGCGCTGGTCCGCTGGAATCACCCCGAGCGGGGGCTGCTTTACCCCGAACATTTTCTGCCGCTGGCGGAGATGGGGGAGAGTATCCATCTGCTCACGAGCGAGGTCATTCAGCAGGCCCTGCAGCAACAGCAGAAATGGCGTCAGCATGGGCTGGATATCAGCGTGTCGATCAACCTGTCGGCCCGCAATCTGCTTGACGACCGGTGCGTGAAACATTTTCGCGCCTTGCTGCAGCTGACCGGCGTGCCGCCGGAGCGGGTCGAGGTCGAAATTACCGAAACCGCCCTGATGATCGATCCCGTGGCGTCGGCACGACACTTGAATCAGCTGTCGGATATGGGCATTCGCATCGTGATCGACGACTACGGCACGGGCTATTCTTCCCTCGGATACCTGCAGCGGCTGTCGCCGGACGTGCTGAAGATAGACAGACAGTTCGTGCGGACCATGCTGGGCGAGCCGCACAACGCCATCATCGTCCGTTCCACCATTGCCATGGCGCACAGCCTCGGTCTGAAGGTCGTGGCCGAGGGAGTGGAAGATGGCGACACTGAAGCGGTATTGGCCCACATGCATTGCGATCAGATTCAGGGCTATTACCTGGCCGTTCCGATGCCGGCAGAAAAGGTGGCCAGCTGGATCTTCGATTGGGCCAACAGGCAGGCCGATTTGATCAATGGTCATTTGGCGTGACGCATGTGCGGGTATTTCTTTATCATTCTGTCAAATGGCCGTCATCAAGCGGGTCAATAATCTGCTAAAGTATCGCTGTTTTGAGCCGCGCCGGACCCTGGCCGGCGTGATGTCGATGTCAGTCAGACCTTAATCGGGAATGCATGTCCACTACAGCAAATACGAATTCCAATTTAAAAGAAAGCATCGCGCAACAGCGCAAGATGCTCATCGGCCTGTTGCAGCAGCCGCTGCGGCAGGTTGCGCAAAACTGCAGCCGCGTGTGGAACGACCGCCGGGCCATGGACGTTGTCCTGCAGCAGGCGTTTGGCACCATTCCCTACTGCAAATACCTGTATGCCCTTGATATCAATGCACACCAGATCAGCGACAACATCAGTGTCGATGGCT
This sequence comes from Pseudomonadota bacterium, assembly GCA_021851875.1. Taxonomy (GTDB): domain Bacteria; phylum Pseudomonadota; class Gammaproteobacteria; order Burkholderiales; family JAJZQI01; genus JAJZQI01. The sequence goes on from JAJZQI010000008.1 coordinate 15,966, forward strand.
TGATAGACAGCGAGTTCGGGCGCGACCGTTCAGAGCGCCCCTATATGCGTGAAGCCGTGCCGAGCAACGGCTTCCTGCTGTCGGAGTCCTATATCAGCATGCGCGCCAAGCGCCCTTCGCTGACCGCCATCCAGTTGGTGCGCAACGATGCCGGCGAAGCCCTGGGGTTTGTCGGGGCGGATTTTGCCCTGCGCGATCTGCCGCTGACCGCGTCGCTGTACGAAGAACCCCGCCAATGGCGTCAGATCAAGGGCGATCCCTCCATTCGCGGCACCGTATTCCATCAGACGCGTACGGAAAGCGTCATGGATCAGAATATCGATACGGTGTTGGGGGTGATCGAGGAGCTGATGCTGGATCACGGCGTTTTCCACGTGATGCTGCACTTCTCCAGCAGCCGGGCGGTTGTCTGGGCGATGGATGATCCTTATCGCTACCGTTTGCTGGATATCGATTCGCTGATGCACCCGGATATGTGCATGGCGTATCCGAAACGCCAGTATCCCGAAGATGCCGTGGTGCCGGCCAATGCCATCCGGCAGGTGCTGGAAAGCCTGCGTGCGCTGCGCATGATGGATGATACCTTCTACCTGCGTTCGGGCACGCTGAACATCTTCAACGGCATTGTCGGCCTGACCTTTTCCTGTGACGGTTCCCACTACATTCCGTGGGACGAATTCCTGCAGAAGGACGAAGCGTTCTGGGTGAGAGGGTAATTCTTGTTGGGATGAAGCTGGCTTCGCTGAAATAAAAAAGGGATGCTCCGTGGGGCATCCCTTTTTAACAAATGCATGTCTCACTTTCGGGGGAAGTCTTTTGCAAGTGTGGATTGAGACCTGATTCCTAGGCTTGGCAACGAGTTGCTGGACGGCTTTCCATACTTGACAATTTGTCAGCAAGATGTAACTGAATTTGCCTAATTATACCGCTTCCAACTCAATCTTGACCCGGTAGCCGACGGCCTGGGCCGCCTTGCTGAGTGATTCGAGGGTCAGGCTGGTATCCGTTTCGTCCAGAATGCGATTCAACTGGCTACGGCTTGTATGCATACGCTCGGCCATCACCTTCTTGGCAAGACCTCTAGCTTTTCGGGCCTCCTCAAGCTGCCAAGCAATAACACGCTTGAGCGCAACTGCCGTGACGTCATCTAACAGGCCTTCATCGGCCAAGAAATCGTCGAAGTCTGATCCAACATGCTGATTATGCTTTGCCATTTAGCACCTCTTTTTTGCGATCCTTCGCAAGTTTTAAGTCATCTTTTGGTGTTTTCTGCGACTTTTTTATGAAACCATGCAGTAGCACCATCACTCCACCATCAACAGTGAATAACACGCGGGCGATACCTTCCGGAACATCGCTACGCACTTCCCACAGCCCAGAGTCCAACTTCCTTACCAGAGGCATACCAAGAGGCCACCCAAATTGAACAGTTTTAATGTCCAGGCCAATGGTGGTCTTATTGGGTTTCCCCATTTTCGCGAGCCATTCACGAACTGGTTCAGAACCAGATGCTGAACAGTAAAAGCGAACAAAGAGTATCGGAACCATATTTTTAATGTACCATTTTTGGTTCAAATGTCAACTCGGATTCAGGGTTAGGTCTTGTAGTTCGCGACTATTACCCAATACATTGATTATTTGTATTATTATTCCATTGGGTGTGTAAATTGCGAAGTTCGTGACCCCGAAGTTCGCGAAGTTCGAAGTTCCGCGTGACCCCGAAGTTCCGCGTTAGATGCGAATTTCAGCAACAAGGGGCTTGCTTTGCAAGACGGTATCTGACCCCGAAGTTCGACCCTTTAAACGGCAAGACCCAATCCAAGGTGGTTGAGAATTCAAAGGCAGGGTATGACCGGCTGCAAGGATGGCTGAAGGATCGCGGTGCGACCGCAGCCGATACACATGTCTGTATGGAAGCCACCGGGCCGTATAGTGGTAGGGTGCAATAACTGAAAGGCATTGCACCGTCTTTGAATCGGACATGCGGCGCAATAACGATTGCGCCCTACGCGGGCTGCTGCTCGACTTGGCAAAGGGGTTTATTAGGAAGCAGGTTGAGGAATACACCGGGGTAAAAATTTAACTAAAGGCAATGCGCTATTAAGTCGAGCTACTCGCGTATGGCTAGTAGTATTCAGCTTGCTCATTAGAGCAGGTAGGCTTTCTCTTACTTCCCCTCCTCCAACGCCATCTCCAGTTCCAACCAGTCCTCCTCCAGCTTCGCCACTTTCTGTTCCAGTTCTTCCCGCCGTTTATTCATTTGCGCAATAGCCGGGTCAGTGGGGTTGGCATACGTGGCCGGATCAGCCAGTTTGGCCTGCAGAGCAGCCAGCTCCTCCTGGGCTGAATTGAGTTCTGTCTCAAGCCGGACCAGTTTTGACTGCAACGCTTTTTTCTTCGGCAGGTTTTCGCGTTTGGGTTTTTCTGCCGCAGCCGGTTTAGGCGGGGCGCTGGCGATGCGGCGGGTATCCACCCATTTGTGGTAGTCCTCCAGATCGCCGTCGAAGGGTTTGGCGGCACCATCGGCCACCAGCCACAGTTCGTCGGCGACGGCGCGGATGAGGCTTCGGTCGTGGGACACCAGGATCATGGCGCCTTCGTAGCCGTCCAGTGCCACGGTGAGGGCATCACGCATGTCCAGGTCGAGGTGGTTGGTGGGTTCGTCCAGCAGCAGGAAGTGCGGTTTCTGCCACGCAAGTAATGCCAGGGCGAGGCGGCTTTTTTCGCCACCGGAGAAACCGCCCACGGCACGGTCTTCGCCTTCGCCGGCCAAGCCGAAGCGGCCGAGGAAGTTGCGCAGGTCTTGCGTGGTGGCTTCGGGGGCCAGTTTTTCCATGTGCTGCAACGGGGTGGCGTGGCTGTCCAGGTGTTCCAGCTGGTGCTGGGCGAAGTAGCCGATGCGTACATCGGGAGTAAGCGTGACGCTGCCGCTGGTGGGTTGCAGTTCGCCGGCCAGCAGTTTGATGAGGGTGGATTTGCCCGCGCCGTTGGGGCCCAAGAGGGCGATGCGAGCGCCCTGGCGCAGAATGAGGTTGACGTTGGTGAGCTGGGGTTTGTCTGCGCTGTAGCCGAAGCCCATTTTCTCTACCCGCAGCAGGGTATCCGGGCTGCGTTCCGGTGCTTCGATTTCCAGCTCGAAATGGCCGTGTTCGATGTGGGCCGGGGCGATGCGTTCCAGCCGTTCCAGCGCTTTCAGGCGGCTCTGCGCCTGCTTGGCTTTGCTGGCCTTGGCGCGGAAGCGGCGGACAAAGTCTTCCAGGTGGGCGATTTTGGCTTCCTGCTGGCGCAGGGCTTCGTTTTGCTGGGCGGCGCGTTCGGCACGGGCGCGTTCAAAGTCGTCGTAGGTGCCGGTGTAGGCGTCGATGTGCTGGCCGGTGATGTGGGCGATGCGGTTGACGCAGGCGTTGAGAAATTCGCGGTCGTGTGACACGATCAGCAGGCTGCCGGGGTAGCGGGACAGATACTGCTCCAGCCAGAGGATGGCTTCCAGATCAAGATGGTTGGTCGGCTCGTCCAGCAGCAGCAAGTCGGCGCGTTTCATCAGCGCGCGAGCCAGGTTGAGGCGCATGCGCCAGCCGCCGGAAAAACTGTTGACCGGCCGGGTGATGGCCTGTGCGTCAAAACCCAGACCGTTAAGCAGCTGCGCGGCGCGGGCGGGGGCGGAGTAGCCGTCGATGGTTTCGAAGCGGTGTTGCGCGTCGTGCCAGGCCGTGTCGTGACTGGCCTGTTGCAGGGTTTTTTCCAGTTGACGCAGTTCGGTGTCGCCATCGAGCACGAATTCCACTGCCGGCTGGTCGGAATTGGCGATTTCCTGTTCCACAAAAGCGAGGGTTTTGCCGGATTGCAGGCCGATTTCGCCGCCGTCCGGTTTGAGCAGGCCGCGAATCAGCTGGAACAGGGTGGATTTGCCGCAGCCGTTTACCCCCACCAGACCGATGCGCTGGTTGGCGAAGACTTGCAGATTGGCGTCCTGAAAGAGCGGCTTGCCGCCGGACAGGTAAGTCAGGGAAGTGATATTCAGCATAGCCGCAATGATACAGGGGTCTTGTTTAGATAGACATCAGGCGGTCATTTTAATTACCATTTCCTGATATTCAAAAGGCAAGGTAACACGAGCATGAGCAATGAAGTTGATCTGTCGCAGGACAATGCGGCGCACCTGCAAAACACCCTGTTCCAAACGGTGAAAGACCTGCATCGCGGCGAATCGGTGGTGATCCGCACCAGCTGCGACCCGGAACAGGCGGTGAAAACAGCCAACCTGCATCTGCGCGATAACCTGACCTGGTCAACCCAGACGCTGGGCGAGGGTAGCTGGCGCATTACCGTGAAGCACCGCTTTGACGTCGAGCCGAAGGATATTGTGGACGTGCTGACGCGCGATCACAAGCGGCTGGACGACTTGTTCGCCCGTGCGCTGCATAACGTGAATCAGGGTGATGTGGCCGCGGCAAAACCGCTGCTGCTGGAATTTGCCGAAGGCCTGCGCCGCCATATCGACGTGGAAGATCATCTGCTGACCGGTTCGTTCAATGCGCCGCGCGACCCGTTCGGCGGCGATCCCACTTCCACCATGCTGCGCGAGCACCAGGAGATTCTGGGCAATACCGCGCTGATCGAGACGTATTTCGAGGACGATGAATTGCCGGCGGTGTCCGATGTGTCGCCGTTCTTTGCCATCATGTCCGGCACCCTGGCGAAGCACGAGTTCCGCGAGGAAACCAATCTGTTTCCCAACTGGTACAGCGCGCTGCAAAAGGCTCCGCCGGAAGCGGCTGCCGCCTTGCTGCAAAAGGTGCAGGCCATTCTGGCGGGCGAAACGACGGCAGCCGGCTAACCTGCCTGAACGTCGCTCAGGCGACTTTTTGCTTGTGCGACAGGGGCGCCCGCTGCAGATCCAGCCACTTTTGCATGGTGGCGGTTTCCAGCGGTTTGCTGTAATGGTAGCCCTGAATGATATCGACGCCCATTTCGGTCAGCAGATTCAGCTGCAGTTGGGTTTCCACGCCTTCGGCAATTACGGACATGCCCAGCTGGTGCGCCATGGTGATGATGGCGCTGGTGATGGCCAGGTCATCCGGATTCACTACGATATCCTGGATAAAGCTGCGGTCGATTTTCAGCGTTTCAACCGGAACGCGCTTCAATTGGCTCAGCGACGAATAACCCGTGCCGAAATCGTCAATTGCCAGTCTCACGCCCATGCTGGCCAGTTGTTGCAGCGTCGTCGTGGCCGTGGCGCTGTCGTCCATGGCGATCGTTTCGGTGATTTCCATTTCAATCAGGTGCAATGCCAGGCAGGGGTCGGCCATGCTGGCGATCATACCGGGGATGTCCTGCAGGACAAACTGCCTGGGCGACAGGTTGATCGACACGATGAAGTCATTCCAGCCCTGATTTTGCCAGAGTGAGGCCTGGGCGCAGACCTGCTGCACGACCCAGTTGCTGATCGGGGCAATCAAGCCGGTGTCTTCCGCGATGGGGATGAACTCGGCCGGCGAAATGGGGCCGAGCTGGGGATGGTGCCAGCGCAGCAAAACTTCGGCGCCGCGAATGTGGCCGGTCTTCAAGTTCAATTGCGGCTGGTAGGCTAGGCTGAACTGGTTTTGCTGCAGCGCTTCGTACAGGCCGTTTTCGATTTCCATGCGCCGGCTCGATAGGTGCGACAGATCCGGCGTGTAGGTGGCGAGTCCGGAGCGGCCATTGCCCTTGACCTGGTACATGGCGGTGTCGGCATGTTTCATCAAGGTGTCCGCATCTTCGCCGTCATCGGGATAAAAGCTGATGCCGATGCTGGCGGAAACGAAATAATCGCGCTCGGCCAGCCGCACCGGCTCTTGCAGCCGATCCAGTACTTTCTGGGCAATGTGCAGGGCCACATTTTCGTTGTCCACATCCGGCAGCAGAATGGTGAATTCGTCGCCGCCCAGGCGCGCCACGGTGTCGGATTCCCTGACCGTCTGCTGCAAACGCAGGGCAATCTGGCGCAACAGCACGTCGCCCGCATCGTGCCCGAGCGTGTCGTTGATCAGCTTGAACCGGTCCAGGTCGATGAACAGCAAGGCGACCTTCTTCTGCTCCAGCCGCCTGGCAAAGGCCAGCGCCTGCTCCAGCCGGTCGCGAAAAAGCGTGCGGTTGGGCAGGTTGGTGAGCGCGTCGTGATTGGCGTGGAAATAAATGCTTTCTTCGGTTTTCTTGCGTTCGCTGATATCGCTGAAGACCGCCACGAAGTATTCATTGTCCTCGCCGGACTGAGGCAATCGGCTGACTGCCAGCCACTCCGGATAGATTTCGCCGTTCTTGCGGCGATTCCAGATTTCACCCTGCCACTGTCCCTCGGTGTGCAGGTGCTGCCATAGCTGCGTATAGAAGGCTTTGTTCTGGCGGCCGGAGGAGAGGATACGGGGGGTGGAGCCGAGGACCTCGTCGGCGCTATAACCGGTGATTTTGGTGAAGGCATCGTTGACGTGCAGGATACGGGCATGCTCATCGGTGACCAGAATACCCTCGGTGGCGGATTCGAATACCTTGGTCGCCAGACGCATGAAATGGTGATGCTGGCGCTGTTCGGTAATGTCGCGGATGACCAGGTGAATGACCGATTCGTCATTCAGCTGCATGGCGCTCATGGTCACTTCGGCGGGGAAGACCTCGCCGTCCCAACGGCGGAACAGCCATTCAAAGCGCTGGACCGCATCGGTTTGCGCCAGGGAAAAGCGCGTCGCAATGCCTTCCCATGCCGGCATGCCGTCGCGCTGCAGCGTGGCGCTGATCGACAGGCCGTCGAGTTGCAGCAGTTGTTCGCGCGAGGGGATGTGAAAAAGCGCCAGCAGCGCGTTGTTGCAATCGTGGAAGCGTCCGCCGGAGATGACCAGAATGGCGTCGTGCGCGTTCTCGAACAGTTGGCGGTATTTTTCTCGATCGGTGCGCAACGCATTGAAATGCTGGGTTCGCAGGGCGTGTGATTTCCAGCTCAACAACAGCAGCACAAAGCTGAGCACGGTGGCAAGCGGCATGAGAAATTGCGAAACGTGCAGTGCCAAGGCGGTCTTTCCTTTTAACTGTACTTCGCCACGATAACACAATAACGGTATAAAAGGATAGATATATCTTCATATTGGCCGTGCGCATGCAGCGATTAAGGGAGTTAGGCCGATAAGGCTATGGCTCGGTGCGGTAATTCAACAGCTGCCAGCGGCCAGCTGCAAAGGCCAGTCCGCCGCCGGTGGTATACCAGTCGGGAAGCACCCAGCGCTGCACCACGGCGCCGTCGATGGTCAGTTCGTGTTGGGCCGGGCGGTGCGTGTGTCCATGGATCAGCAGTGTGCAACCGTGCTGGCGGAAAAACGCCTCCACCGCCGCCGCATTGACATCCATGATCTCTGGCGATTTCCCTTGCTGGGCCTGCTCGCTTCGCCTGCGCATGCCTTCAATCATGGCGATGCGTTCCGCCAGGGGTTTTTGCAGAAACATGGCCTGAAATGCGGGGGAGTGAACCTGCCGGCGAAACGCCTGGTATTCGACATCATCCGTACAGAGGACGTCGCCATGCGACAGGCAGATCGATTTGCCGCCCAGCTCGACGCGGCATGGGTCATCCAGCAGCGTGGCCGCGGCAGCCGTACAAAAGCGTTCGCCCAGCAGCAGGTCGCGGTTGCCGTGCATGACGAAAATGCGCGTGCCGGCCTGGGCAAGCTGTTTCAGCGTGGTGCAGATGTGCTGGCTGAACGGGTCGCTGTCGAGGATGTCGTCGCCCGGCCAGAACTCGAACAAGTCGCCCAGAATGTACAGTGCATGGGCTTGACTGGCATGCTGTCGCAGAAAATCCGCAAACCGCTGCGTAATGTCGGGGCGCGAGGCGCTCAGGTGCAGATCGGAGATGAACAGGCTGGCGGGCATGGGAAAAGGGCCGGCGAAGCCGGCCCGAAGGGATTAGACGACTTCGGCTTTTTCAATGACGACGTCTTCCTGCGGCACGTCGCGGTGAAAGCCGCTCACGCCGGTCTTGACGCGTTTGATCTGGTCTACGACGTCGGTGCCTTCCACCACTTTACCGAAAACACAGTAACCCCAGCCTTGCGAATTGGCGGCGGTGAAGTTGAGGAAGTCGTTGTTGGCCACATTGATGAAGAACTGGGCGGTCGCGGAATGCGGGTCCGGCGTGCGCGCCATGGCGATGGTGTATTTGTCGTTCTTCAGGCCGTTGCCGGCTTCGTTCTGAATGGTGTCGCGCGTGGGTTTCTGTTGCATGCCCGGAGTAAAACCGCCGCCCTGGATCATGAAGTTGTCGATCACGCGGTGGAAAACGGTGCCGTTGTAAAAACCGTCGTTGACATATTGCAGGAAGTTGGCAACGGTTGCCGGGGCTTTTTCGGCGTCCAGTTCAAGGGTGATGACGCCGAAGCTGGTATGCAGTTTAACCATTTGAGACCTCAGGAATTGTTTGTGGATTTGACGGGAGTGCTCGCCGCTTTACGGGGCTTGCTGTGTGAACGTTTTTTCTTGCTGCTGGCCGGTTTTTTGCTGCTCGCGGCGGCAGCGGCCGCCGGTGTCAGCAGCGCCACTTTCTGGATAACCACCGGCTGCAGCGGCACATCGTCGTACTGGCCCACCTGTTTGGCCGGCAGGCTGCCGATTTTCTTGGCGATATCGAGGCCTTTCACCACTTTGCCGAAGACACAGTAACCATAGTGACGGTCATCGTTGCCGTAGTGGTTCAGGTGCAGGTTGTCATCCAGGTTGATGAAGAACTGCGAAGTGGCGGAGTCGGGCTGGGGGCCGCGCGCCATGGCAATCGTTCCTGGGGAATTGAGCAGGCCGTTGGCCGCTTCGTTGGCAATCGGCGGATTATCGGGCTGCTTGGGTTCGAGCGCGGGCGAATAGCCGCCGCCCTGAATGACGAAATCACTGATTACGCGGTGAAAGGTCGTGCCGTTATAAAACCCTTCCGACACGTAGTGCAGGAAGTTGTCCACGGTTTTGGGCGCTTTGTCCGGGTACAGTTCGACGGTGATCGAGCCCAGGTTGGTGTCGATCTGGACCTGCGGATTGGCGGCGGCGAAAGCGGTAGCGCTGGCCAGCAAGAAGGCCGCAGCAAGAGTCAGTTGTTTCAGCATGTGTGTCTCCTACATCAATGTGTCAGGCAGAGCCTTCGTAAATGATTTTCCAGACGCCGTTCTCGCGCTTCCAGTACTGGCGTTTCAGCATGCGGTTGGCGAGATTGTTGCTCTTGTAATCCTGTTCGAATGTCACCTCGGCCATATCCGGCTGTCCCGGATAAGCGAACATGGCGACATTGTTCAATTGAATGGCAATGTAACTCTTACCCTGGTTCACGCTCTGCTTCTGGGCCGCCCAGGCCTTGAGGTCGGTATCGCCGGTCCTGAAGGCGGCCGAGTAATGCGACAGGTAACGGCCGGTGTCGCGGCTTTCCCAGTCTTTTTCCCAGCCGTTTACGGCGGCTTGCAGGTCGCCGCTGAGTTTCTCGCGTTGTGCCGGGGTCACCCAGTCAATCTGACTGGTAATGATGACCGGCGTCACGCCGAATTGCAGGCGCGGCTCAAGCTGCAGCAGGTCGGGGTTGGTCAGCACCACGCAGCCGTTGCTGGCGCGGGGCGGGCGGCTGTAGGTGTCCGCCGGCACGCCGTGCAGCCAGATGCCGTGGCCGGTTTTGCCCTGCAGCTTGTCCCAGTCATTGGGGTAGCTGAGCGGGAAAGCCCCGGTGCCGTAGAAACTGCCCACCTTGTTCAGATCCAGGCTGCCGGTGACCTCGTATACCCCCAGCGGGGTGCGCTGATCGCCTTCGCGCTGTTTGCCGACGCCCAGCTTGCCGATGGTGATGTAGTAATCGGTGACATATTCCGGTGTGCCGCCGTGGTTCTCGAAAACATACAGGCGGGAGCGGCCGGTATCGACCACCAGGGCGTATTTCTGCTGCGGCGACATTTGCAGCAGGCTGGCCGGTACCCTGCCCGCCGGCGGGGCGTCCAGATGGCGTTCAAGCCGCACGCGGGCCTCTGCCTCAAAGTTCTGAATGGCCTCGCTGCTGGCTTCCCGGTAGGCGCCCATGTGGGGCAGGGCCTCGGTGTGAGCCATCAGCAGGTCCCCCTTGATCAGGTTGGCGAGCTTGAAATTGGGATAGAGTCTGAGGGTCTCGTCGATAATGGCTTCGGCCTGGTCAAGGCGTCCCTGTTTGATCAGCAGCAGGGCTTTGACCACTCTTTCCTCGGGCGTGTTGCTCAGTCGCACGGGCATGTCCGCCGTATTGTTCAGGCCCACCTGGGGGGCTGAACTCGGGGCGACCATCGGAATGGCTGCAGGGGCGGTCAGGGTCAGGGCGCCAATCGCACCCAGTCCAAGCAGCCGGATTGCAATCCTGAACATACTCATCAGTGATTCGACTCTTCCACGATTAGCCAGCGTTCGCCTGATTTAACCATAGTCAGCGTCTTTCGTGTTGTACTCTTCAACGCGTCTGACGCGTAATTCTGCCGGAAGGTGATACTGGCATGGCGGCTGTCCTTGAACGTTACGGCTGGAGACAGCAGCTGCACTTTGATCGAATGCGGACGCGTGATGCGTTCCTTGCGGGTCTTTTCCCAGTTTGAGCGGGTTTCTCCGTCCGGCTTGTAGCCCTTGTCATAGGCGGCAATGTAGCCGCTCACGTTCTGGTTCGACCAGGCGCGGGCCCAGGTATTGGCCGCCTTGATAACGTCCTGGGCGTTGGGTTTGTCCGTGTCCTTGCGCTCTTTGTCGGTTGCTTTCGTGCCGGCTTTGTCCGCCGTGGTGTCGGCCGCTTTTGCCGCTGGCGGCTCGGCCGGCTTGGCGGCCATCGCAGGCTTGTCTGCCGGTTTGGCCGCTACGGGGGCTGGAGCGGGCGTGGCAGGCGCGGGCTTGGCCGCTGCCGGCGCCGGGGTGACGGGCGCGGCCGCGGCAACCGGGGCGGGCGCAGCCGGAAGGCTGACAGCGGGCGGGGGCGGCAGTTTGACTGCCGGCGCGGCGGCAACCGCCACCGGGGCCGGTTTGCTGCCGATGCTGGCGGGCGGGTTGAACAGCTCGGTAATCAGCGCCAGTTTGTTTTGCGCATTGGCATTGGCGTGATCGAGCTGCAGCGCCTTGTTGTAGGCCTGGCTGGCCAGTTTGGCGTACACGTCGCCCAGGTTCTCATGCGCGGTGGCATAGGCGGGATGGGTGCGAATGGCCGTTTCCAGTGCGTTGCGCGCTTTGTCGTACTGGCCTTGGCCGTAATACAGCACAGCCAGGTTGTTATACGGTTCGGGCAGCTCGGGATAATCCGCCGTCAGATCCTGAAAGGTCTTGATCGCTTCCTGGCTGCGGCCGGTCTGGGTGTAGATCATGCCCTTCATGAAGCGCGCCTGGGGGTCCTTCGGCCGCTTGGCCAGGTAACTGTTGAGCTTGTCGAGCGCCTGGGCGGTCTTGCCGTCTTTGGCCAGCTGCTGCGCGTCCTGCAGATCGTCGGCCTGCGCGGCAAAGGTGGGGATGCAAAGGGCAAGGCAAAGAAAGAGAGGCGATACGAAGCGTTTCAAAAGTTTCATGCGGTTCGCTGGGCGGTGTAATTTTGTGCAGGATTTTAGCAAGAATTGGACGGCCGTGCACTGACTAATGCCTGATTTTGCGCGATTCTTGCCGCCGGGAACCAAGGCGGCATGGGTGCTGTCCTACCCAGTCTCGCTGCACCTGGGCCGCTGCCGGCGGCTGTTGTCGGTTCGGGGGCTGAAAATTGCACAAGCTGTTTCAGTTCGTGCCGGTAATCTGAGAAAATGCCCGCCTGGCTTGTCCGTTGCAGTTGCCGTTTGGCCGAGACGGGCGCGAATTTTAGGTCGGCGGGTTGCCTGCTGCCCCGCTTTAATACTGTACATTTAGCTCAAGGAATCATTGCGTTATGTCTAGCTCTCGTTCTGCCTGGCTGCGATTCTCCCTGGTTGTGCTTGCCGCTCTGGTATTGTCCGCCTGTCACTCGGAACCGCCCGATAACCATCCGGGGCAGCCGGTGACCAAGCGCAAGCTGGCCTTCAAGGCGATTGTGCGCACGTTCGAACCGATGGGGCTGGTGGTGCGCGGCACCAACGACTACAACAAGGCTGATTTCCTTGCCAGCGCCGTTGAACTGCAGAAGCTGAGCCGGGAGCCCTGGGCCTATTTCGGGCCGGACACCAACTATCCGCCCACCCATGCCCGCAGCGCCGTGTGGGACAAGCCGCTGGAATTCGAGAGCGCCAAACAGAAGTTCATGGCGGCAACCGACAAGCTGCTTGAAGCCTCGCGCGCGGGCGATTTCGAGGCGATCCGCTCCGCCTATGACGAGGTGCATCAGAATTGCAAGTCCTGCCACCAGGCTTTCCGCGGCACCCACAGCGGTGAAGAGTAATTGGCGGTGAAGAGTAAAGAGTAAAAAGAGTAAGTAGTGGCGGAGAATCATCAAGCAAACGGGCGGGTTTATGTCTGGGACCTGCCGCTCAGGCTGTTCCATTGGGCCTTGCCGTTGCTGCTGGGCGTGTCGTGGATCAGCGTGGAACTGCAGGCCATGACCTTGCACGAGTTGTCCGGCTACGCCATGCTGACATTGCTGCTGTTCCGGCTGGCATGGGGCGTGATCGGCAGCCGCACGGCCCGTTTTGCCTATTTTGTGCGCGGCGTCCCGCATACGCTGGAGTACGCTCGCGCATTGCGCAGCAAGGCGGCCGTGAAGCACATCGGCCATAATCCCCTGGGGGGCTGGATGGTGCTGCTGCTGTTGACCGTTTTGCTGCTGCAGGCGCTGACCGGTCTGTTTGCCCATGATGTGTCCGGCACAGCCGGGCCATTGGCCGGTTGGGTCAGTTACGATGCCGGCGAGTGGCTGACCGGTTTTCATGCCTGGAATTTCGATGTGCTGCTGGGCCTGGTGGGGATTCACCTGGCGGCGATCGTTTATTACGCCCGCTTTCGCGCGGACAATCTGGTCAAGCCCATGTTGACGGGCTATAAGGACGTGCCGCATGCGCATGAACCGCTGCATGTTGCGCCCTTGTGGCAGGCCGTGCTGCTGCTGGCCGTTGTGGCGGCAACGGTGTATGCCCTGGTGCGTTTTGCCTGAACCGCACGGGCGGGCAACATAAAGCGGGGCGATTTCGGGTAGAATGCGCTTTTGTGTGAATTCCTGAACAGCTTTGGCCATGAGCGACCGCGAGCCCGTAGCGCATTTTATCCGCAGCATTATCGAAAACGACCTTGCCGCCGGCAAGCACAGCAGCATCGTCACCCGTTTCCCGCCCGAACCGAACGGCTATCTGCACGTCGGTCACGCCAAGTCCATCTGCCTTAACTTCGGTTTGGCGGAAGATTTCAACGGCGCCTGCAATCTGCGCTTTGACGATACCAACCCGGAAAAAGAGAGCGAAGAGTACGCCCAGTCCATCCAGGACGACGTGCGCTGGCTCGGCTTTCACTGGAATGGTGAAGTACGCTGGGCATCGGACTACTTCGAAACGCTGTACCAGTGCGGCGAGACGCTGATCAAGCTGGGCAAGGCCTATGTCGACGATCTGACGCAGGAGCAGATGCGCGAATACCGCGGCACGCTGACCGAGCCGGGCAAGAACAGCCCTTTCCGCGACCGCTCGATAGAGGAAAACCTCGATCTGTTCCGCCGCATGCGGGCGGGCGAATTTGCCGACGGCGCGCGCGTGCTGCGGGCCAGGATCGACATGCAAAGCCCCAACATCAACATGCGCGATCCGGTCATTTACCGCATCCGCCGCGCTCACCATATCCGCACCGGCGATCAGTGGTGCATCTACCCGATGTACGATTACACCCACTGCATTTCCGATGCGCTGGAAGGCATCACTCATTCGCTCTGCACGCTGGAATTTGAAGACCATCGCCCGCTGTACGACTGGGTGCTGGATCAGCTGGAGCCGGAAAAAATGGTGCCGTGCCACCCGCGCCAGTATGAGTTCTCCCGTCTGGAACTGCATTACACCATTACCAGCAAGCGCAAGCTGAATCAGCTGGTGACCCAGCAGTTCGTGTCCGGCTGGGACGATCCGCGCATGCCCACCATCGCCGGCATGCGCCGTCGCGGGTACACGCCGTCGGGCATTCGCGAGTTTGCCCGCGTCATCGGTATTTCCAAGAGCCTCAACGTGGTCGATATGAGCGTGCTGGAAGGCTGCATTCGCGACGACCTGGAGGCGAGCGCGCCGCGCGTGATGGCCGTGATCAATCCGCTCAAGGTGACGCTGACCAACTATGAGGCCGGTGTGACCGGCACCCGCACGGGCGAGTTCCATCCCAAGCGGCCCGAGCTGGGCAGCCGCGAAGTGCCGATTGCTTCCACCTTGTGGATCGAGGCCGACGATTTCCTGGAAAACCCGCCGGAAGACTGGCACCGCTTCAAGCCGGGCGGCGAAGTGCGTTTGCGCTACTCCTACGTGATCCGCTGCGACGAAGTGGTGAAAGACGCCGCCGGCAAGGTGGTCGAACTCAAATGCAGCATCGATCATGAAACGCTGGGCAAGAATCCGGTCGGCCGCAAGGTCAAAGGGGTGATTCACTGGGTATCGGCCGAACATGCGCTGCCGATTGAGGTGCGCCTGTACGACCGGTTGTTTACCGAAGCCCGCCCCGATGCGGACAAGGAGCGCGATTTCACCGAGTTCCTCAATTCCGAATCCCTGCGCCTTGTGCAGGGCTGGGCTGAGCCGTGCATCCGGCAGGCGGCGCCGGAAACGCACTACCAGTTTGAACGGCTGGGTTATTTCGTCACCGATCGCAAGGATCATGACGCGAACGGCAAGCATGTGTTCAACCGTGTGGTCAGCCTGAAAGACTCCTGGGCCAAACCGGCCTGATCATTATCGCCGGGCCGTTCGGCCCGGCTGCGCCTGCCGCTGCGTCCTCCACAACCACTTTCCTGGTGGTTTGTGTTATCAATATGATTTATATATGTTTTATCTGTCTTTTGTGCCAAAGTGGTGCATAAGGTGTGTCATTGATATATCAATCTGGTTTCCTGCAGTAAAAATATCCTAAAAGACAACTGAATTCCCGCTGTTCCTCGCCATTTTTTAAGGCGGTTTTTTCTTATTTGCACCAATATGGTGCCCATTCTATTGGCATGGTTTTTTTGTAACCACATGTATTTAATGCATATATGTGTTGGCATGGCAGTTGCTTTGTATGTCGCCGTATTATTTGGCAAAGGTGGCGACAATGAAAACTGGTCAAGTGTTTTTGATTGGAGCCGGCCCGGGTGATCCCGAGTTAATCACCCTGAAGGCTGTACGCTGCCTGCAACAGGCCGATTTTGTATTGCTTGATGATTTGGTGAACCGTGCCGTTCTGGAGCATGTTCGCCCCGGTGCCCGGGTAGTGGAAGTGGGCAAGCGGGGCGGCTGCAAATCGACGCCCCAGCGATTCATCACCCGCCAGCTGATTCGTCTTGCCCGCCAGGGTTGGACGGTGGTGCGGCTGAAAGGTGGCGACCCGTTCATGTTTGGACGGGGGGGCGAAGAGATGATGGCGTTGCGGCAAGCCGGCATTACTTGCGAAATCGTAAATGGCGTCACGTCCGGCTTCGCGGCTGCCTCGGGTATCGGGGTGCCGTTGACTCACCGTGATTTTTCCCAGGGCGTCGCTTTCGTGACCGGGCATACACAGTCCGGCGGAGCGGTCGAATGGGCAGGGTTGGTGCAAAGTGGCCTGACTCTGGTTGTGTATATGGGTATGAAAAATCTGGCTGCCATCGTCGGCAGCCTGCGGCAGGCCGGTATGCCTGCTGATATGCCAGTTGCCGTCATTCAGCACGGCAGTTTGCCTTATCAGCGCCATCTGGTTGCCACTCTCGATAATGTGGTCGAGCAAGTAGCAATGGAAGAACTGGGGAGTCCGTCGATCGTCGTGATCGGCAAAGTGGTTGGACTTGCCGGAACTGAAGAATTGACCGCACTGGTTGCCAAGGCAGCCTAATGGAGAATGGCAATGAAAAAAATGAAGCTGGTAATGATTGGCAATGGCATGGCCGGCGTGCGCACGCTGGAAGAATTGCTCAAGCTCTCTCCCGATCTTTATGAAATAACCGTATTTGGCGCCGAGCCGCATGCCAACTACAACCGCATTCTGCTGTCGCCGGTGCTGGCGGGTGAGCAGACCATCAAAGACATCATGCTCAACGATGTCGACTGGTACGAAGAAAATGGCATCACTCTGCATCTGAACAAATTCGTCAACAAGATCGATCGTGTCAAGCGCGTGGTCTACGCCGAAGACGGCACCACGGCCGAGTATGACCGGCTGATTCTGGCGACCGGCTCCAACCCCTTTATTCTGCCCGTCCCCGGCAAGGATCTGCCCGGTGTGATCGGTTTCCGTGACATCAAGGACGTCGACAGCATGATCGACGCGGCCAAGAGCTACAAGCACGCCGTGGTGATCGGTGGCGGTCTGCTGGGACTGGAAGCGGCCAACGGGCTGAAGATTCAGGGCATGGACGTGTCCGTTGTGCACATCGGTGAATGGTTGCTGGATCGTCAGCTGGACAAGCCGGCGGCCAAATTGCTGCAAAAGAGCCTGGAAGACAAGGGGCTCAATTTTCTGTTGCAGAAAAACACCGCCGAGCTGGTGCAGGGCGAATCCGGCCGCGTGTGTGCGGTGAAATTCAGCGACGGCACAACGGTGCCGGCCGATCTGGTGGTGATGGCTGTGGGTATCCGTCCCAACACCTGGCTGGCGGAGCAGTCCGGTATCCATTGCAACCGCGGTATCGTGGTGAACGACACCATGCAGACCTACGATCCGCGCATCTACGCCGTGGGCGAGTGCGTCAACCATCGCGGCATTGCCTACGGGCTGGTGGCGCCGCTGTTCGAAATGGCCAAGGTGTGCGCCAATCATCTGGCGGAAATGGGCATCGGCCGCTACACCGGCTCGCTCACCTCGACCAAGCTGAAAGTGACCGGCATCGACCTGTTCTCCGCCGGCAATTTCATGGGCGACGATAAGACCGAGGAGATTTTGCTGTCCGACCCGGTTGGCGGGGTGTACAAGAAGCTGGTGATCCAGGACGATAAACTGGTCGGCGCGGTGTTGTACGGCGATACGGTGGATGGCGCATATTACTTCCAGTTGCTGCGTGAAGGCCGCCATATCGGCGACATTCGCGACCATTTGATGTTCGGTCAGAGCCATATCGGCGATCTGGGGCACCAGGGTCAGAACAAGGCGGCCGCCATGTCCGACGAAGCCGAGGTATGCGGCTGCAACGGCGTGTGCAAGGGCTCCATCGTCAAGGCCATCAAGGAAAAGGGCCTGTTCACCCTGGACGAGGTGCGCAAGCACACCAAGGCGTCGGCTTCCTGCGGCTCCTGTACCGGTCTGGTGGAGCAGATTCTGGCCACCACGCTGGGCGGCGATTATTCCACCACGCCCAAATCCAAGCCCATGTGCGGCTGCACCGACCACACCCACGACGAGGTGCGCGCGGCCATCCGCGACAACAAACTGCTGTCCATTCCGGCGGTGCAGCAATTCCTCGAGTGGCGCACGCCCAACGGCTGCGCATCCTGCCGTCCGGCACTGAACTATTACCTGATTTCCTCCTGGCCGGGCGAGGCAGAAGACGATCCGCAGTCGCGTTTCATCAACGAACGCGCGCATGCCAATATTCAGAAGGACGGCACGTATTCTGTCATTCCGCGCATGTGGGGCGGCCTGACCACGCCGTCCGAGCTGAAGCGTATTGCCATTGTGGCCGAGAAGTACAACATCCCGACCGTGAAGGTGACCGGCGGGCAGCGTATCGACCTGCTGGGCGTGAAAAAGGAAGATCTGCCGGGCGTATGGGCCGATCTCGACATGCCCTGCGGCCATGCCTACGGCAAGGCGCTGCGCACCGTGAAAACCTGTGTCGGTTCGGAATGGTGCCGTTTCGGCACGCAGGATTCGACCGGCCTGGGCGTGATGATCGAAAAGGCGTTCTGGAAAATGTGGGCGCCGCACAAGGTGAAATTCGCCGTGTCCGGCTGCCCGCGCAATTGCGCCGAAGTGGCGATCAAGGACGTGGGCGTGCTGGGGGTGGATTCCGGCTGGGAAATCTACATCGCCGGCAACGGCGGCATCAAGACCGAAGTCGCCCAGTTTTTCATCAAGGTGAAAACACCCGAAGAAGTGCTGGAATATTCCGGCGCCTTCATCCAGCTGTACCGTGAAGAGGGGCATTACCTCGACCGCACCGTGCATTACCTCGAAAAGGTGGGCATGGACTACGTGAAAAAGCGCGTGCTGGAAGACGGGGCGGGGCGCAAGGCCTTGTACGAGCGCCTGCTGTTTGCCCTGGCACAGGAGAACGATCCGTGGGAAGAGCGTGCCACTGGCGGCGTAGCCAAGCATGAGTTTGAAACCCTGACCGTGTGAGGCGCGCCATGAGCACGAATCGAAGGAAATTTCTCTGGCAGATGGCGGCGCTGAGCGGTGTAACCTTGTTCGGTCAGCGGGCGATGGCCGCGCAAAAGGCAATGGCGCTGACCGCCGCCATCAACAAGGCCGGCCGCCAGCGCATGCTGTCGCAGCGGATCACCAAAGCCTACTGTCAGCTGGGGCTCGGCGTGGTGCCCGACCAGTCGTTCAACATTCTGCACGAGTCGATCGGTCTGTTCGACAGCCAGCTGGCCGAGCTGGCGGATTATGCGCCGACCGAGCAGATCCGCGCCACGTATGCTCAGCTTTCCAGCGAGTGGGACGGTTTTCGCCGTATCGCGATCGAAAAGCCGACGCATGCCGGGGCCGTCAAACTGGCCGAGCTGAACGAGCGGGTGTTGCGCGTGGCGCACGCCGGCACGATTCAGCTGGAAGGCCTGTCGCACAGCCATGTGGGGCAACTGGTGAACGTGGCCGGCCGGCAGCGCATGCTGTCCCAGCGGGTCGCCAAGTTCTACATGTTGCGTGCCTGGGATGTGCCGGTGGTCAATCTGGCCGGGCAGTTGTCGCAGTCGCGCCGCGAATTCGTTTCGGCCATGAGCGATCTGCGGGTGGCCAAGGAAAACACCACGCTCATCAATCAGGATCTGGAGCTGGCGCGCAGTCAGTGGGCTTTCTATGAAGTGGCGCTGGACTATCAGGCGGGCGGCACGCACGACAGCAAGCTGGAAGCCGCGGTGGCCACCAGCAGCGAACGCGTGCTGGAAGTGATGAATGATGTGACAGGGCTGTACGAGCACCTGTCGGAAAACTGATCAAGTTAGGAATAAGCATGACCACATGGCTGAAAGTGTGTCCGATGGACAGTGTGCCGCGCCTGGGGGCGCGCGTGGTGAAAAGCAGTCAGGGGGATATCGCCGTTTTTCGCAACGCCGAAGACGAAGTGTTTGCCCTGTTCGACAAATGCCCGCACAAGGGCGGCCCGTTATCGCAAGGGATTGTGCACGGCAAGACCGTGACCTGCCCCTTGCACGGCTGGAAAATCGGGCTGGCCGACGGTGCGGCGGAAGCGCCGGATGAAGGGTGTACGCGCCATTTCCCGGTGAAAGTCGAACACGGTGTGATCTATCTGAGTCTGGAGTGCAAGGCATGACCAAGGATTTCTGGAAGGCGGGCCATCCGCCGACGCTGTTCGCCGCGTTTTTCTATTTTGATATCGCCTTCATGGTGTGGGTGATGCTGGGGCCTTTGGGTGTGCAGATTGCCTCGGAACTTGTCCTGACACCGGCGCAAAAAGGTTTGATGGTGGCTACCCCGGTTTTGTCCGGTGCCTTGTTGCGTATCGTGATGGGCTTGCTGGTTGATCATCTGAAACCGAAAAATGCCGGTCTGATCGGGCAGGTGATCGTGATTGCCGCGCTGACTGCCGCCTGGCTGTTCGGCATTCACAGCTACCAGCAGATTCTGCTGCTGGGTGCGGCCCTGGGTTTCGCCGGCGCGGCATTTGCGGTGGCCTTGCCGCTGGCATCGCGCTGGTACCCGCCGCAGTATCAGGGCACGGCCCTGGGAATTGCCGGCGCCGGCAATTCCGGCACCGTGCTGGCCGCGCTGTTTGCGCCGACGCTGGCGGTGATGTTCGGCTGGAACAATGTCTTCGGTCTGGCGCTCATTCCGCTTGGACTGGCGTTCATCGTCTATGTCGCCCTGGCCAAGGATGCGCCGGAATGCCCGCCGGCCAAATCGCTGGGCGAGTACATGGCGGTGCTGAAAGACAGGGACGCCTGGTGGTTCATGTTTTTCTACAGCGTGACGTTCGGCGGGTTTGTCGGCCTGGCCTCCAGTCTGACCATTTATTTCAATGATCAGTACGGTCTGGACCCGGTGACGGCCGGTTACTTCACCGCGGCCTGTGTGTTTGCCGGTTCGCTGGTCCGCCCGATTGGCGGCACCATTGCGGACCGAATCGGCGGTATTCGCACGCTGATGAGCATGTATTCCGCTGCGGCAGTGTGCCTGTTCCTGGTCAGCCTCGGCCTGTCGACCCGCTACACGGCGCTGGCCGTATTCGTCGGCGCCATGCTGAGTCTCGGCATGGGTAACGGGGCCGTGTTCCAACTGGTGCCGCAGCGTTTCCGCAAGGAAATCGGCGTCATGACCGGCCTGGTGGGCATGGCCGGCGGCGTGGGCGGTTTTTATCTGGCTTCCAGTCTGGGTTATTCCAAACAGGTCACCGGCAGCTATCAAATGGGCTTCACGATTTTTGCCGCATTGGCTGTGCTGGCACTGGTGGGTTTGACCAGCGTCAAGACCCGCTGGCGCACCACCTGGGGTGCGGCCAATGTCGCCGGGGCGCGTATCTGAGGCGTGTCCGGTGTAACGCCAGAAAACCCCGGTTACCCTTTGCCGGGGTTTTTTGTTATGTTGCACTGATAAAACCGCAAAGCATTTTCCCATGAGCTTACAGGCACAATTCGGTCTGGCCACTCTGCAAGGGCCGCGCGAACGCAACGAGGATTTCGCCCGCATCGTCACGCCCGAGGGCGAGGCGGGCGTGACGCACGGCTGGCTGCTGGCGCTGGCCGACGGCGTGTCGGGCGGCAGTCACGGCAAGGAAGCGGCCGAGGCGGTGGTGCGCAATCTGTCGTCCGATTACTATGCCACGCCGGAAACCTGGGAGGTGCCCTATGCCCTGGACAAGGTGCTCGGCGCGATCAACAGTTGGCTGCACGGCCAGATTGCCAGCCGGCGCGAGCCGGGCGGCATGGCCACGACACTGACAGCTCTGGTGTTGCGACGCCGTCGCTACTGGCTGGCGCATGTGGGCGACAGCCGCGCGTAT
Organism: Pseudomonadota bacterium; assembly: GCA_021851875.1. Taxonomy (GTDB): domain Bacteria; phylum Pseudomonadota; class Gammaproteobacteria; order Burkholderiales; family JAJZQI01; genus JAJZQI01. Next base: position 37,222 of record JAJZQI010000008.1, read on the forward strand.
TTGTGGCGCAACGGCCAACTGCAGCAGCTGAGCACCGATCACGTGTGGGACAACCCGGATATGAGCCACGTGCTCAAGCGCGCCATGGGCCTGGATCAGCATATCAATGTGGATTACAGCGACGGCGAGCTGCTGCCGGGCGACCTGTTCGTGCTGCTCTGCGACGGCGTGTGGGAGCCCTTGGGCGAGCCGCGCCTGCTGCAGTTGCTGCAGGCGGGACTGGAACCGCAGGCGTTGGCCAATGCACTGGTCGAGCAGGCGATAGCGGGCGGCGGGCGCGATAACGCCACGGTCGTGGCGGCGCGCATCGACAGCGTGCCGCAGGAGGATGGGCTGACGCGCGTGGAAGAGCTGGCCGTGCTGCCGGTGCCGAAGAAATTGCCGTCCGGTGCCTGGCTGGATAATTATGAGATTGTCGAACTGGTGCACGAATCCCGCGCCACGCTCATTTACCGTGCACGCGACCGGCACAGCGGGCAGCAGGTCGCCATCAAAACGCTCAACGGCCTGCTGGCCCACGACAAGGCGGCGGCCGCCGCCCTGCTGCAGGAAGAGTGGCTGACGCGGCGGGTGCAATCGCATTATTTCCCGCAGGGGGTGCAGGAATATGCCGGCGGGCGCAGCTATCTGTATTACGCCATGAACTGGTACGACGGCGCGACGCTGCAGCAGCAGCTCGACAACGGCGCGCACTTTACGCCGGCCGATGTCGCCTGGATGGGGATCCGGCTGTGCAAGGGGCTGGCCGCGCTGCACCGGCTGCAGGTACTGCATCGCGATATCAAGCCCGCCAATGTGCATCAGGGGCGGGACGGCAAGCTGCACATCCTGGATTTGGGCGTGGCGGTTGCGGCAGCCGAAGAGGCCGGCGCGCACATGCCCGGCACGCCCAGTTTCATGGCGCCGGAACTGCTCGCCGGAGAGCGCGCCAGTGAGGCGAGCGAGGTCTACGCGCTGGGGGTGACGCTCTATCACTTGCTGACGCGCAAATACCCCTATGGGGAAATTGAACCGTTTCAGCGCCCCCGCTTTGGCGAGCCTGCGGCGCCCTCGCGCTATCGGCCCGATCTGCCCGCCTGGCTGGAGAATCTGCTGCTGCGCGCCGTTTGCGCAGATCGGGAGCAGCGTTTTTCCACCATGGACGAAATGCGGCTGGCACTCGAGCGGGGCGAGGCGCGGCCAGTCAGCCCGCCGCGGCCTGCGCCATTGGCGGAGCGTAACCCGCTGGTGCTGTGGCAGGCGATTGCCCTGCTGTCGATGCTGCTCAATATGCTGCTGCTTTATCTGTTTGCCATTTCATAATCGCTGGAGCAGGAACAACCGTCCTACCGGCTGGCACGGTTTCTGCACATTCCCAACGCTATCCTGATTTTTGAATGAGTACTATGTCAAAAACTACCGAATCCTCATCGATTTACCCGGAGCTTCCCTTTTACCAGGTGTATTTGTTCGATACTTCAGTCGAGCGCGCCGCTTTGCTGGAGGGCGTAATGGGTGAAATGGGCATGAACGTGGCAGTCAAAATTACCGGCATGCCTGATTTTGGTGCGGGTTTGGGGGAGGAGCATTCCCCGGCGCTGTTCATGGTGGGCTCGGATAGTCTTTCTGAACCCCTGCTGCGAGTGCTGGAAGAGCAATTGCGAACCAATTTGGTGCCGGTGGTGCTGGTTACCGGTGCGGCAGACTCGCAATCGATCCAGCAGGCTATCCGCATCGGCGTGTCGGCCTGCATTGTGGGCGGCGGGCTGGAGTTCCGCTTGCCGTCCGTGCTGACCATCGCCAAGGCGCGCTTCGACGAGGTGCAGGCCTTGCGCAGCGAGCTGGCGGAGGCGAATGCCCGCCTGAAGGAGCGTAAGGTGGTTGAAAAGGCGAAGGGCATCCTGATGGAAAAGAAATCCATGAGTGAGGAGGCGGCCTATACCACGCTGCGCAAAATGGCCATGGAAAAGAACGTGCGCATGGGTGTGGTGGCCGAACAGGTGATCGCGCTGGCCGATTTGCTGGCGTAAGGGACCGCAGTCGTTCGTCTGTATATGATGTTGGCACGGCTATTGCTTTTGTGAAAGCGAGACCGTTTGTCCAAAGGCGGACAAACGGGAAAGCTTGATTAAGGCGCCATGGACGGTGCCAAGCAGGGTGATGACGCCCATGAAGCGAAATGATTCGTTTCATGGGCGTTTTTTATTTTATGGCTTGAATTAAGGAGTGGTAGGCATGAAGGACGAAAAGAAAGTACAGAACAGCACCCCGAAGAATGAAAGCCGTCGCGATTTTCTCAAAACCGGCTCCATGGCATTGAGCGGCGCGGCGCTGATGGGCTTGCTGCCGGCCGGCGTGCGCAGCAACGCCTATGCAGCCGGCTCGGATGCGCCGGAAAAGACCGAAGTGAAAATCGGCTTTATTCCGCTGACCGATTGCGCTTCCGTGGTGATCGCCTCGGTCATGGGCTTCGACAAGAAATACGGCATCAAGATTACCCCCAGCAAGGAAGCGTCCTGGGCGGCGGTGCGCGATAAGCTGGTGAATGGCGAACTGGATGCTTCCCACGTGCTGTACGGGCTGATTTACGGTCTGAACGTGGGCATCGGCGGCCCGAAAAAAGACATGGCCGTACTGATGAACATCAACAACAACGGCCAGGCGATTACGCTGTCCAACCAGCTGAAGGAAAAGAAAGCGGTGGATGGCGCAAGCCTGGCGCGCCTGGTCAAGACCGAGCCGCGCGAATACACCTTTGCCCAGACCTTTCCCACCGGCACCCATGCCATGTGGCTGTATTACTGGCTGGCCACCTACGGCATCAACCCGCTGAGCGAAGTCAAAACCATTACCGTGCCGCCGCCGCAAATGGTTGCCAACATGCGTGTGGGCAAGATGGACGGCTATTGTGTGGGCGAGCCGTGGGGCGCGCGCGCCATCCACGACAACATCGGTTTTACCGCCGTCACCAGCCAGGAAATCTGGAAGGATCACCCGGAAAAAGTGCTCGGCACCACGCTGGAATTTGTGCAGAAATACCCCAATACCGCCCGGGCGATGATCATGGCCCTGCTGGATGCGTCCAAGTACATCGACACCATGGCGAACCGTTCGCAGGTGGCCAAGATCATTTCCGACAAGGCCTACGTCAACACCGACTTCGACTCCATTGAAGACCGCATGCTGGGGCAGTACAACAATGGCAACGGCAAGGTGTGGCAGGACCCCAATTACATGAAGTTCTACAACGACGGCGCGGTCAACTTCCCCTATCTGTCGGACGGCATGTGGTTCCTCACCCAGCACAAGCGCTGGGGCCTGCTGAAGGACGACGTGGACTATCTGGCTGTGGCCAAGAAGATCAACCAGATCGAGCTGTACAAACAGGCTGCGGCGCAAACCAAAACGCCGGTACCCAAAGACCTCATGCGTACCAGCAAGCTGATCGACGGCGCGGTATGGGACGGCAAGAATCCGAAGGCCTATGCTGCGAGCTTCAAGGTTCGCGCCTGAACCACCTGATGCGGCGGGGGAGTGCCCCCCGCCGTAAGGAGCATCACCATGAATACACTGAAATTGCACTCAAAGGACTGGCCTGCCATGGAAAAGAATTCGAGCCCGGCCAAGGCGCCCAATCCGCTCAATCTGGTCATGCAGGTAAAAACCGGCAGCCGGCTGGCTGTCTGGCTGAAGGACAATATTGCCGTCTGGCTCGCCCCCATCCTGGGTCTGATCCTGTTCATCGGGCTGTGGGACGTGATCTCCGGTACCAATCACGACCTGCCCGGCCCAGCCAAAACCTGGGAATCCGCCAAGACGCTGTTTGCCCATCCGTTCTATGACAATGGCCCCAACGACGTCGGCATCGGCTGGAATGTGTTGTATTCCCTCAAACGGGTCGGCACGGGCTTTGGCATGGCCGCCCTGATCGGCATTCCCTTGGGTTTTATGGTTGGCCGCTTCAAGTTTCTGTTCGGCATGACTTCGCCCATCATCAGCCTGCTGCGTCCCGTTTCGCCGCTGGCCTGGCTACCTATCGGCCTGCTGGTGTTCAAAAATACCGAGCCGGCTGCGATCTGGGTGATTTTCATCTCCAGCATCTGGCCCATGATCATCAACACCGCCGTGGGTGTGTCGAAAGTGCCCGAAGACTACATGAACGTGGCTCGGGTGCTGAATCTGTCTGAATGGAAAATTTTCACCAAGATTCTCTTTCCGGCCGTGCTGCCCTACATGCTGACCGGCGTGCGTCTGGCAATCGGCGTGGCCTGGCTGGTGATCGTGGCGGCCGAAATGCTGACCGGCGGCACGGGCATCGGCTTCTGGGTGTGGGACGAGTGGAACAATCTGAACGTCGAACACATCATCATCGCTATCTTCATTGTGGGCATCGTCGGTTTGATTCTCGAGCAGGCGCTCATTTTCATCGCCAAGCGCTTCTCCTACGGCGAACTGTAAGGAACTCATCATGGAAAAGACCGATAAATTTGTGCAGATCGAAGACGCCAACATGGTGTTTCATACCAGAAAGGGCGCTTTTCACGCCTTGCGCGACATCAACCTCAACATCGCCCAGGGTGAATTCGTTTCGCTCATCGGCCACTCAGGCTGCGGCAAGTCGACGCTGCTGAATCTGGTAGCCGGGCTGCTCAAACCCAGCAACGGCGTCATGTTATGCGCCGGGCGCGAAATCAAGGGACCGGGTCCGGAGCGCGCCGTGGTGTTCCAGAACCACAGCCTGCTGCCGTGGCTGACCTGTTACGACAACGTGTATCTGGCGGTTGAGCGCGTTTTTGCCAAGCAGGAGAAAAAATCCAAGCTGCAGGAGCGCAGCAAGGCGGCGCTGGCCATGGTGGGGTTGGCGCATGCCGAGCACAAGTATCCGGGGGAGATCTCCGGCGGCATGAAGCAGCGTGTGGGGATTGCCCGCGCGCTGGCCATGGAACCGCAAGTGCTGTTGATGGACGAGCCGTTCGGCGCGCTGGATGCGCTCACCCGCGCCAATTTGCAGGACGAGCTGATCCGCATTGCCGGGGACATCAAGAGCACCGTCATCATGGTGACGCACGATGTGGACGAGGCCGTGCTGCTGTCCGACCGCATTGTCATGATGACCAACGGTCCGGCTGCCACCATCGGCGAGATTCTGCATGTCGACCTGCCGCGTCCGCGCAACCGGCTGGAGCTGGCAAATGATCCGCGTTATCACCATTTCCGTTCCGAAGTCATGACCTTCCTGTACCAGAAACAGCTGCGTCCGGCAGCTTAGGCCTGCTGTCGCATACCGGTACGGCAGCCTTTGTCCGTGCCGGTGCGGACGGCGTCGTATTCGCAAATCCCGACCGGAGAGAAAATCTTGACCAAGTTTGAAATGACCGAGGCCATCCTCGCTGCCAAGAAGGCAAAACAGTTGACCTGGACCACCCTCGCCCAGGTGATCGGCCTGTCCGAAGTGTTCACCACCTCAGCCTGTCTGGGCGAAAATGCGCTGTCGCTCGACGAGGCCAACAAGCTGGCCACTTTGCTGGAACTGGATGATGCTGTGGCCGTTGCGCTGACCGAATATGCCGACAAGGGCGAGGCCGCCCCTGCCATTCCGAAAGAGCCGCTGCAATACCGTTTCCAGGAAATTCTCTACGTCTACGGCCCCACCATGAAGGCGCTGATCGAAGAAAAATTCGGTCCCGGCATCATGAGCGCGATTGATTTCACCATGGATATCGAAAAGGTGCCTGACCCCAAGGGCGATCGGGTGAAAGTCACCATGAACGGCAAGTTTCTGGGGTACAAGAAGTGGTAGTTCTGCGGGACTGATCCGCGCTGCCTCCAAGTCATCTTGCCCGCTTCGGGAGCGGGCTCTGGGTTTACTTTTTACTCACCGGACGAGTGTCGGGGCGCCAGCGCGTCGCGTAATACCTGCGCCAGATGCCGGCTTTGCCGTTGCGCACCGTCCAGTATCTGCTGGCGGCAGCTGGTGCCGTTGGCCACCACTATTGCGTCAGGGCCGGCTGTGCGGATTTGCGGCAGTAGCGACAGTTCGGCCATTTTCATCGAGGCGTCGTAGTGCTCGGCTTCCATGCCAAACGAACCGGCCATGCCGCAGCAACTGGACTCAATGAACGTCACCTGTGCTGCGGGAATCTGCCCCAGCGCCTTGCGCATGGCTTTCATCGCGCCGAAGGCTTTCTGGTGGCAATGGCCGTGCACCATGATCTGCCCGGACGGCAGGGCTTGCAACGGCAGTGCGAGCTGCTTGCCGTCCGCCTCGCGGGCGAGGAACTCTTCCAGCAGGACGGCGGCTTTGGCAATGCCGGCGACCTTGTCTCCCAGCCCGAGCGCGTAGTACTCGTCGCGCAACATCAGCAGGCAGGACGGCTCCAGGCCGATGACCGGCAGGCCGCGTTCCACAAAGGGCCACAAGGCCTCCACCATGCGTTGAGCCTCTTCTCGCGCTTCGTTGACCATGCCGTTGGACAGGTAGGTGCGGCCGCAGCACAGCGGTCTTTCGCCGGCGGGTGCTTGCGCCAGATGTATGCGGTAGCCGCCTGCCTGCAGGACGGTAAGCGCGGCCTGGGCGATGTCGGGGTCAAAGTGGTTGGAAAAGGTGTCCACCAGCAGCACGACTTCCTTTCCTTCTGCCGCATTCTGTGGCGTTGCGGGGGCATTGGACAAAAAGCTTGTGGGTGCGGGCTGGGGCAGCCGTCGCCGGGCGGCAATGCCCATCAGCTGTTCGCCCAGGCGGGCGAGCAAAGGCACACGTTCGCGCCATTTGAGGGCCCAGCGCCAGGTGCGCAGCTGCTCGATGCGGCGCGGCAGATGGGCGAACAGGCGCGTGCGCAGCGGCACGCTGCCCAGCGTTTTCCATTGCTGCGCCAGGGCCTCCGTGCGCATGAGCGCCATATCCACCCCGTTGGGACATTCGCGCTTGCAGCCCTTGCAGCCGACGCACAAATCCATGGCTTCGGCCATGGCCCGGCTGACAAACGGCTGCTCGCCGTGTTCGCCGTTCAGGGCGGCACGCAGTGTGGCGGCGCGGTGGCGGGTCGAGTGACGGTCTTCCTGGGTGATGCGAAAACTGGGGCACATGACGCCGTTTTCGCTGCGCTGACATTGCCGGTTGCCGATGCAGACGGCCGCGGCCTTGCCGAAGTCGCCTCCATCGGCGGGAATGTCGGCGTAGGCGTCGCCCATGCCGTAGCTGCTGTAGGCAGACCAGTCGAGTATCGGTTCCACCGCTGTGCTCCGTTTGTTTGAGGCGTATTAGCTTGGGTCAGTCTGTGCGGCCAGATTGCCCTGCTCGTCGAATGCCATCACCCGCGCTTCATCGTCCACCTCGATGATCTCCGCCCGTTTGAGGCCGCCGTTGGCGTAATATTCATAACGGTGTTCCAGTTCCACTTCGCCGTACACCACTTTCTGGCAGCTCACCAGCCGATCGGCCTGGTCGTAATAGGCGCGGAAATAGGTGTTGCGGTTGGCAATTTCAGAATCAGCCAGCGGGTTGAGCAGATTGAGCGGCAGACGCACACCGCTGTAGGTCAGAAAATGCCGGCAGAGCGCGTGGGTTTCTTCCTGGGTCATGAAAATCCGTTTCGTATGACATTTATTAACTATGAAAGCGTGGCCATGTGCTTGTCCTTGTTCAGCAACAGCGTGTTGGCCTGCAGGGCGAAATCGCGCCAGGCGGCCGCCAGGTCGCGCACGATGGTGTCCACGTATTCGCGCGAGGGTTTGTGCTCGGCGGGGAAGTTGGACAGCGCGCAGGAACCGCGGTTGAACACCACCGCTTCATCCAGCAGAGCCATGATGAAACCGTCAAACGGTTCCAGCACGCCCGGCATCAGGTTGGAGCGCCCCTTGTCCGCGCCCGCCCGGCCGCTGTCGAACGGCAGCGCCTCGAGCTGCTGCAGCGCTTCGGCATAAATCTGCTCCAGCGCGCCGAGGAGGGCGCGTTGCGTCAGCATGGATTTGTCCTGGGTGGAAAGCAGGCCGTGTATGTGCTGGCGGTAGCGCTCCAGCGTGCTGCTGCGCAGGCGGGCGACGCTGGCGGAAAAGCAGGCCAGACAGGCATCGTTGTCGCCCGCCGCCGGCGGAGCGGCCTCCGTCGGCCTCAACGAGGAACGGCCCAGTGCCAGCGCCTGCTCGGTGCGTGCCACGGCATCCAGCGCGCCTTCCATATAGCCGCCGCTGAAGCTGCCCGTTTCCGCAGCGGTGAGGAACAGCTTGCCTTGCCAGAAAGGCAAGCGCAGTTCCGGCGCATCGTATTGCGGGTGGGTGGTCAGCGGCTCCAGATCGGCCGTGGCGCAGGTGAATGGCTCGCCGGCCCAGTCCTGCCACAGCGGCTCGCCCAGTTCCGCATCGGGGCCGAATACCTGGGCCATCTGGCTGGGCAATAGCAGCGGCAGGATAGCCGGGTCAATCGACGAGCGGAATTGCGGCGGCAGGGCAAAAAAGCCGCCCAGGGCACTGTTTCCGCCCGATGCATCGCAGCTGTCGTAAATTTCCCCCAGCACGGCTTGCGGGTGTTCCACAAAGGCGTTACCCGATTCGCCCGACTCGCGCCAGAAGGGGCGCGGGTAGCGCACGATGGCCTTGGCCTGGGCGGCCATCCAGGTGGGGGTATCGCGCAGGATGCGGCGGGTGGCGTTGTCCAGTTCGGGCTCAAACTGCACATGTTCGTCCAGCAGGCGCGGAGGAATGGCCAGCACCACCTGGCGGGCCAGCACCAATGTGGTCAGTTCGCCGCGGTGAAAAACCAGCTCGACATGGTCGCCCCGGTCGCGCACGGCCACCAGCTGCTGGTTCAGATGGAGCGTTTCAGGCGGCAGGCGGCTGGCCAGCGCATCGACCACCGCGCCCATGCCGCCCGCTACCCGGCGGGCGCCGCCGTGCAGGTTTTTCCACTCAAAAGCTTCGGCCTTCTTGTCGGCGTCCACCTGGCGCAGTACCGTGCCGGTGTCGTGCTGCGGGAAATGCCGCAGGCCCAGCGCTTCGACCAGCTGCACCATGCGCGGCTGCGAGTCGGGCCAGAACCAGGTCGGCCCCAGATCCTGCGAAGCTTCCGGCGTATCGCCGGGCGCCGTAAGAATGCGTCCGCCCAGTCTTTCGCGCGCCTCATAAAGGGCAAAGTCGACGCCCTGGGCGTGCAGGTTGTTGGCCAGCACCAGGCCCGACAGGCCGCCGCCGATAATCACATTACTCAACATGGCAGGCTCCCGCTTTCTGGCCGGCGTCCAGGTCTACCTGGACCATACCGTCAACAATGCGCATGGGGTATTCCTTCATTTCCCAGCCCTTGGGCTGCAGGCATTTGCCGGATCGGCCGTCGAAGACCCAGCCGTGGGCAATGCAGTACAAAATACGGCCGTTGAAATCGCCGCGCGCCAGCGAAACGTTTTCATGCGGGCAGCGTGCGTCGTAGGCTTTGGGTTCGCCCCCGTCGGGCCACATGATCACAATTTCCTTGCCGTCCACCATGCAGGGGACCAGCTCGCCTTCATAAAGCAGCTTCTGCTTGCATACATCGGTATAGGCCATGTGAACTCCGTTGTAATGTCGGGCAGTGCAAAAGCCGGCCCGCTTGTGTCGGAATTTTGTCGCTTATGCGACAAGAAAGTGCGTCTGTCAGGGTAAGTAGCAAGAAGAATGCCGCAGCCGGTCAGGGCGGCTGCGGCGGCGGGAAAGCGAGCCGTTATGGTGTAAGAGCCGGGGCGGCTGGCCTGTGGGATTACAGCGCTCGTTTCAACTTCCGCCCGCCGGCGATGGTGAAGCCCTCGCGCTGGTAAAACGCCAGGGTCTTGTCGAATTGCGGCAGGGGCGGCGTAGTGACTTCCAGCCGTTTCCAGCCGCGTGCCCGCGCCAGCTCGTCGGCTGCGGCCAGCAAGCGGGAGCCGGTTCCCTGTGAACGGAACGACGGCTTCACATACAGCTCGGTCAGTGTGCCGAATGCGCCCTCGGCGTAGAGCGCGTGGCTTTCGGCGAGCGCGGCAAAGCCAATGTTGCTTCCCCGGGCGTCACGGGCGGCCAGGACAAAATATTTTCCCTCTTCAAGCCAGTCCTTGAGTCGAGCTGTCGTGCCGGCAAGGTCGAAATTGAAGGCGGCGAGGCCCGTTGCCTGCATGATTTCGCCCAGCAGTTCGCCGACCAGTACGGCCAGCTCATGCGCGTCTTCCGGCTTGGCCGGTTCAATCAGTATGAGCGCAGTCATCCCTTCTCCTTATTTGGCCCGGCGTATGGGCGGACTTCATATCCAGCGGCGTGTGCGGTTTTTATACGCCAGAAAATCCGGTCCGAACTTCAATGCCAGAATGCGTTCTTCCGGAATGATCTGGAAGCGGGTGACATACGCCGCAAAAACGGCGGGACCGAGCCATTCGGCCCACGAGCCCAGCCGTATCGCGTAGGCGGCCAGCAGCAGCAACAGGCTCAGATACATCGGGTTGCGCGTGATGCGGAAAATGCCGCCGGTGACAAGCGCCGAGGCGCGTGACGGATCGAGCGGATTGATCGTGGTGCGGGCCAGCTTGAAGCTGGCAAAAGCCAGCAGCGCAACGAATGCGCTGAACTGCGCGAGATAAATGCCGATTTCGGCAAGGGCCGGGGACCGGTCAATTGCAAGCTCGGCCGATAAAGCGTACAGCTTCATGCAGCTGCCGACGGCCATGGCAATCACAGGCGCCGGGATCATTGTTTCCAGACGTTTCATTTCGCGTATTCAAAGTACAAGCATATGACCTCAGGGGCATGCATGAGCGCTTCGCGCATGGCCGCCCGCTATTATTTGTCATTTTTATGCCGCCTGTCACCGGGAATCATCCGGCCAAAGCGGAAAAATTCGCACAGGGCGCGCCATGTGCGCCTTGTTGCTGGCGGGGCGGCATTCGTCCGAATACGGCCCGGTGAATTCGGCCAGCCGCTGCCGTGCTACACTCGTTCAGTCATTCGCTATGGGGCAGGATCAACATGACTGTTGTGCGTACAAGCCAGACACACCCGCTGCAAATCGCAGAAGTGCGTGCAAGCCCGTCGCACGGACGGATCGGTATCACCTTCTGCCCCGGCAAGCACGACGCGTTTGCCCACACGGGCGTCTGGGCGCGCGACCTCGGCATCGATCTGGATGTCATTGCTGCCTGGGGCGCGAAGCTTGTTCTGACGCTGATCGAGCCGGCGGAGCTGCTGGCGCTCAAGGTGCCGCAGCTGGGGCATGAAATTCGCGGCAGGGGCATCGAGTGGCGCCACCTGCCCATTGCCGACTATTCCGTGCCCAGCCGGGTATTTGAAGAAGAGTGGCTCACGCAAGGCCATGAGATCCGCGCGATGTTGCGCCAGGGGGACGATGTGCTGGTGCACTGCAAAGGCGGGCTGGGCCGGGCGGGCATGATGGCCGCCCGGCTGCTGGTGGAGTTGGGTATGGAGCCGGAAGCGGCCATCCGTTCCGTGCGCCACGCGCGCAAGGGCGCCATCGAAACGTCTGCCCAGCTGGCTCTGGTGCGGCGAACCGTAGCCATCGACTGAGCGGGACAGGGTGATGAGCACAGACAGGCCCATGATTGATACCGCCACCCTGCAACGGGTCGGCGGACAATTGGGCACCAACCTGGCGGGTGTTTTCCAGGACGACCGCGGCCAGCGCTATTACGTAAAAACACTGGAATCCCCCGCACTTGCACGCAACGAGCTGATTGCCGCCCGGCTTTATCAACTGGCGGGCGCGCCGACATTGACCTATGTCGACACAAAAGCCCCCGACCAGGTTGCTACAAAGTGGCTTGAACTCGATAAAAAACGGGTTGCGCATCTGAGCGAAAGCGAACGCAAACAGGCGCAACAATGGTTCGGTGTGCACGCCTGGACAGCCAATTGGGACGCTGCCGGGTACGATGGCGACAACCAGGGTGTCGTCAACGGCAAAGTCCTGACTCTGGATCTTGGCGGGGCGCTGGCGTTCCGGGCGCACGGCGATCCCAAGGGCAAGGCCTTTGGCACTCGCGTGGACGAAATCGATGTCCTGCGAAAAGACGTTGATAATCCCCACGCGGGCAGGCTTTTTGCAGGTATGACATCAGACGACGTCAAACAAGCCATCATGAAGGTGGTGCATATCCCTGACGAACAGATTCGTCAGGTGATCACTGATAACGGCGGCAGTCCGGCGCTGGCCGAGAAAATGATCGCCCGTAAAGCCGATATGGCCAGCCGCCTGACGGAAGAATCGTCTGCTGTCATTCCCCGCTGACCACATAAATCTGTTTTAGCTATCTTTTTGGTTCGCAATTTGCTTGTCTATTAAAAGGATCTTTCAAAACCTTTTTTATACGAGTTTCTTGTCGTGTTTACTTCAATACATCCGACAATGACTGCGCATTCACTGGCTGCATCAGCCCGGTTGAGGCGCTGCGGCAGGCATGACTGTCAATCCGGGGAGACAGTGCATGCATGACGCTTTCATGTCTGCGGAGAAAGAGGAATGGGTCATCTGGAATGGCTCATACGGCATCGTCACCATGGCGGCGATCGGCCGCATCGAGGTTGGCGCTGGTGGCAAAACAGCGTGGCTTGATGCGCCCTACGACAGCGTAGGCCCCTTCAGCCTGGATGAACTGGAGACCGAGGGACGCATCATTTTTGAGGCCTGCATCGTCATGTCGCGTCAGCGATGGCAAGACGACCAGGTCGAATTACGACGGGAAACTTTGGAAAAACGCCGGGCGGCACAGGAACGCATGAACGAAGAATTCGAACACTTCTTCGGCGGCTACGGCGGCTATTACGAAGACCGCAAACCCTTCGATGAACTCCCGCATAGAGAAGCCCTGAACTTGCCGGTCGACGGTAAACTTGAGCCATCCCAGATCAAAGCCGCTTTTCGCCGGCTCGCCCAGAAAGTGCATCCCGACGTGGGCGGCAGCAGCGAACAATTCATTCGCATTACCGAAGCCCGCAACGCGCTGCTTGAGCATATCGCCTGAGCACTACCTGATATTCCCTTGAAACCAGGTTTAAACAGCCGCGCGAATGGTTTGCGCCAGCATCGCGAGTGCTTCATCGTTCGCTCTCTGGCAATCGTGCGAAGAGACATAACCCTCGTAGCGAGTGAAGTACTTGTCGTTACTTGAGTTGATTTTTTTGAAATCGCTCGTGTTGCCGGTGCCGTGCATGGGAAAAAGTTTGGCGTGCGCATGGTCAACCCCATAACCTTCGAAGATCATGGCCGTGCGAGCGACGCCATCGAGTGCGCGATCAATCAGAAGACCGACTTTCTTCGCGGCGATCACCAGTTCAGCCAGTACCGAATCCGGTAGCGCAAATGCGTAGCTCGGGTGGTGTTGCTTTGGAATCACAACGCTGAATCCCGCTGTGTTGGGGAAGATGGATAGAAACGCCATGTGGGATTCATCTTCCCAGATGACATGAGCAGGGGCTCTGCGCGCAACAATTCGGCAGAAAATGCAGTCTTCCATGGTGTTCCCCGGTTTTCCGTTTGGACATCACTTGAGCCAGAGGAGCACCGCGCTTGGGATGATAAGCACAAGAGCCACTCCATTCAATGTCAGCCGAACCCGTTTTGACGCGGGTTCCGCCGCTAAGCATGATGACGAGCAAGCCGGACATATTGCACAATACCGGCCAATTGACCCTGCCGGTACGATACCAAAGAACACTGTGCAGGCTCATCGCCAATACGATAATCATTGCCGCCACGATGTAGACAATGCGTGAAAGCCATCTTTTTTCCTGCATTGCGACCTCTTCTTGCAAGTCAACCGCCCGTTTGCCGCATCCCCATTGAGAGGCCGGTTAGAGGGGGGAGCCTGTCAACCTCGCCTTTGGGGAAATACCCAAACAAAACGTCCCCTCCTGAGTTTAGACTCAGCCGTCGCGAGCCAAGCGCGCGGCGGCAGGGACGATCGCTTGGTCAGCCGTTTCCCCCAGGCACCAATGCCAGGGCTCATAGATGTAACCGAACTTGTTTCCTTGGGGAAACGACAGCCGAAAGCCGAATTCATGCGCATGGGCACTGAGCCAGGAAAAGGCCGGTGTGAGATCGAAATCCGCTTCGAGAGGCTGTTTGTCGCCTGTGGCGATATCAACCGCCCTGCCGGTATGATGCTCGCTGCATCCGGGCGGTGCAAGATACGTGAGGATGTCGCTGAGAAGCCGGCCGGCATTTAGTTTCTGCTGGATAAGTTCGACCTGTCGATCAACGCTGCGATAGGCGGAAACGATGTGGATTTCTATGCCGTCTCCATCGGCAGCGGATTTCATTGCGTGCCACGCATCTGCTGCAGTCGGAGTGAGATAGAACGCTCGACCGCTGGCAGTCGCTTCCACCATTTGCAGCTCTTCAGCTTCTGCAAACAACGGCAGATTCCGCTCGGCCACAAGTTGATCGGACATGCCAATCCTGCGCCACACATCGCGATACCGATCAACGAGTAACTTGTCCATGCCGACTATCTTAAAACAAAACGCCGCTTGTTTGAATTGGATGGTCCATTGGCTATATCAGCTGGGCTGCCAATTGCACCCTATCGTTCGAAGCGAGGAAACCGCGCCCAGGGTTCCTTCAAACCAAAAACAGGGATGCCCAGCATTAAATCTACATGGTAGTTTTGAAGCTTGGCCGCCAGTGAGCGATCATTCGACAACCTGAAATAGATATTTTGCTGCGCTCCAACGATTTGGGGCAAAAGCATGATACTCCGTGCGGCTCATCATGGTGCGTCCTCCGACAGATGAACCCGATTCACACTGGCGCGGGATACCGATAAAGTGAACCGCCTGGTTCATCGTTCTGACCTTCCTTCTGACCTTCCTTGTATGCAGGTTCAGGCTCACGCCCCACCCAAGTTACCGTACGGCTTGATTGAACGAAAAACAGGCTGCAGCACCTATCTGACCCACAGGCTGTTAGCCTTAAGCCTTATCGATGTCTTGCAGCCCGGCTTGCTCAACGGCTTCATTGCAGTCCATCACGCAAACGCTGTCAATATACGAGGCCTTACATTTTACACAAACAAAACAGGGGTGGTGTAAAATGTAAGGCCTGACCCCGATTGTGTGTGCGTGACCCCGATTGTGCGATTGCGATTGTGCGATTGTGTGTGACAATGGTCTGGTGTTCACGAGCCATAGCTATACGCGTCTAGTGCGCAGCTACGGCCTGCAACAAGAGTTCATTACGCCGCACTGCCCACAGCAAAACGGCATGGTAGAGCGAGTGATTCGAACCCTGAAGGAGCAATGTGTACACCGTCATCGCTTCGAAACCCAGCAACATGCGACCCGGATCATCGGTGACTGGATCCTATTCTACAACACCCAGCGCCCACACCAGGCTCTGGGCATGAAAACCCCCGCTGAAGCTTATGCTTTAGCGGCCTGACCTGCGCAGAAAATGCTAGGTCATTACAGTGATTTGGGCGGCACACGTCGGGAAAGAGAAGGACAGTGTCAGTGCTGCAAACAAGATAGCGGCAAACTATCTCATGAATGTCGAATCGCCTCGTGCATTATGTTTTGTAGCGACATTATGTAATAAAAAGGCTGTTGTGAGCCGTTTGAATGTGAACTGCATGCAGGCTTGCACAACATTGAGAAGCTGGCCCATCACGGGTATGGGCGGTAGCAAGAGGGCAATAAGGGGCATCACGCCCGTGATGCGGTCTACGGACCCAGTCAGTCGACTGTATTTCCTGAAGTGAGAATCACAAAACCATCTTGGGAGTGAAGCGGAATCGCCGCAGTGGGAAAAACGTGGCCTGCGAAAAATCTAAAAAGGGGTTTTTATACAGCTTGAACGTTTGAATTCAGCGGACGGCAAAAGCGCAGCTTTTGACGGTCCGCTGGAATGATTTGTTAGCTTACTCATCCTTGCGCATGGCCTCGGAAATTGGTGAGAAAAATGCAAGTGCAAGAATGGCACCGTCAGTTAAACCTGTGAGAGAACCCACTAGGTTGTCTAATGGGACAGTGATGGCCATACCGCTAAAGGGAACAGAGGCAACGCTTACTACAACAATGGCGAGTAGCAGCCAACGCCCCCAAGACAAGAACAATAAAAGGCCAATAGAAGAGACAACTTTCCCAAGCCCAATGGATAGGTAAAAGAAGGGGTGTTGTGTCCATGAATGGGAGCCATACCCGCCCCACGCCAGGAGGTTGGACACTTCCTTGGGGAATGCTCGTGGCGAATAGGGCAAAAAGAACCAAAGCAGGTAGGAAACCAGCGAGGCCAAAACGAGTAATTGGAATATGCGAGTGCGCGCCATGTGAAAGCTAACGTTTAAGCTCAGGCGCGGCGCGCTTTTGCGCCGTCGCGCTGGAGCGCAGGGTTGGGCGTGAAGACAATCGGAGAGAGAGCATGAAACTTGAACAAGTTGAGGTAAATAAAGAACAACTGAAGCTGGCAGAAGAAGCGCTACGGCGAGCAGGCGCTGAATTAAAAACTGCATGGACACTGCTGAAGCACAATGGGATGGAGCCGACGGCAAAAGAACTGGCAGACACTGTGCTTGATGTGGAAATTTCAGCGGATCAACTGCGCGAATTTTTGACGCCCAACGTTCAAGGTAACCGGCCTGCCGCGCTTTTTGCGGCAGGTCCGGGTTGACCGCAGGGTTGGGCGTCGCGCTACCGAGAGAGGGCATACCGTAGGCCATAGCCACCAAGAGTGGGTACGAACACGAAGGCCGCTTTTGAGTACCAACGCGCATACCACATGGGCTCGTCGCCAAGCGAAAACCCGAATTGGATTTCACCGGTTGCTTGAGCGGACCAGTAATCGAGTGCAGGGAAGAAAGCCCAGACTAGACCACCTATCAGAGCTGGAATTACTTGACCAAGGGACAACACGTCAAATTTCAGCAGCGCGATACAGACGGCAAGTACTCCTCCAACTCGAAGGAGAACAGAGAGGCTGGTTTCAAAATTGACGTTGATTGCGCCGGAAAACTTCCAGACTCCGAGAGCCAGCAGGCCGACGACAACTACTGCGATTACGACAAAAGCGTTTTCATCATTTGAACTGTTGCTCACTGCAATGCCTCCTTGGAGAAATGAGATGCCCAACGTCAAAGCTCAGGGGCAGGACAAAAGCGCAGCTTTTGGCCTGTCCCTCTGGAGCGCCGTGTTGGGCGACATTGACTCACCATGTACGCAGCTTATTTGATTACAGCTAACCAAGCCGCAACTGCACTTACAAGTGAGGCAACAGCAGAAAATACGGCCACCAGCCAAAGACGGTGCTCACGCAGGTGCCGTTCAGCTTCCAGTACCCGGCGTTGTAATTCATAGTCATCAGCAATTATCGGCACGTTCCCACGGCCTGGAACGACTACCGACTGGTCTGTTTCCATGATGACACCCAATTGCTCAGCTCTTTTTCGTAGCGCATCGCCGACGAGAAGTTTTTTCATCTCTATTCACCAATCAATTGAACATAGACCGGGCGAATGGAAACTGAGCTGTACCGAATTTGCTTCAACGGAATGCCGAATTCCTTCTGTTCGTAGGGCTGCATGGGAGACCATGGAATTTCATCTCTCATCAGGACCATCTGACCATTCAGATATTCCAGGGCGACAATAGCATGCGAGATTTGCTTCCCGGAGGTGTTGACCGCAACACCGAATAAACCCCGCCCCCCACCGCTTGCGTTTGCAACCTGCAACCTTAAAAATTGGAGTCTTTGCGCAGCAAGGCGTTGCTGTTCCAGTTGTTTCGTTTGGCGCTTAAGCTGTTCCGTCTTGGCTTCCGTTGCCTCTACATAGGAATTTGCAACTGTTTCGAGCAGGGCCGCAAATCCGCCTCCTTCGCCAGCCTTGGCCGTTGAAGGTTTGCTGTACGAATAAAGGGCATTGTTCGTCAGAAGCTTTTCGTGCTCCGGGTTGATTTCGCCGGGAACAAGATATTGCTGTACCGCAGAAGCGTATTTCACCATGTTCTTGGCGCGATCATCGTTGAGCGGGTGATCGAACATCATGTCGCCTGTATAGCTCCCCATCGCTTGGTGCATGCGGTTCCATACCCGGACACCCACTGAGGGGTCGTAACCCGCTAAAGCCAAATAAAGGGTGGAGTACTTGTCCGCTTCGGCTTCTTGGTTCGTGGTAAAGCTGGCGTCAAAGCCTTTTTCCTTTCTCAGCCCTTTGTCGGCGAGCTTGGCAATCGCCAACTTGCCTCCCTTCTCGCTAGCGTGGCGAGCGGACACATGGGCCATTTCATGAGCGAGAACAGCAGCCAGTTCGCTGTCATCTCTGAGGCCAACTTCGCCCTGAAAAATTCCGGAGAAAACAAACATTTTTCCTCCCCCAATTGTGAAAGCGTTCCATTCTGGAGAATCCAAAACGTGGACTTCCCAGGGTAGTTGCTTTCTATGCGTCACTGTTTTCAGGCGATTGAATACACGATTGACCCTCTCGTAGTAAGGCGTTTCTCCGTCAATTTTTATCCCTTTTTGCTTTGCTTGGGACAATATCTGTCGCTGCGCTTCTTCCGCTTGGCGGATTTCTTGCTCCTCAGAGACGAGATTAATCTGACGCTGGCCGGTTACAGGGTCACGCGACGAGACGCCATCACTGACTGCCATCATGCCTTTATCGATTGAGGCGCATCCTGTGAGCGCGACGACCAGAACAACAGAAAATAGCCGCATGTCGAACCACCTTTCCTTACGTGTCCTGCCCTCAAATATTGCTTGCATAGAACGCCTCTCTTGTCGCCCAACGTTTGAATTAACCGGCTGGCGCGCTTTTGCGCCAGTCCGGGTTGAATGATGGGTTGGGCATAGCCGACTACTCCATAAGCTGCAAAATGCCGAGAGCCTTTCCTGTTAACTCCCTTGTTGAGTTTGGCGTGATGTTGGAAACCCCAAGGCTTGCAAGGTCAGCCTTCACATCTTTCCAGAGGTAGTAGGTATCGTCAGAAGAGACTTCAAGGTAAAACCGTGTCCATTTGTCTTGGTCTTGGCGGTGGAGGATGGGAGCAGCTTGATATACATGAACGTATTTTCTGGTACCGCGTTTCTCAGTATATGCCTCGACAACCAAGTCACCCGGTTTTGCTTCTGATCGGAAGCGGGACTTGCCAGACCAACGAATTGAACGTACCTCATAGCCATCTTTTTCGACGTGCTTTTCTGCTTCCTCAAGCCCTTGTAGCTCGAATGACTCCTCGGCACTGGTGATTCGTTCGCTAAGCTGGCGCGTTGAAATAAACCACACGCGCGATTCACCAACAGTTATTTTCTTCTTGCTTTGGCGGCTAAAGCCGGAGGCGCGGACAACTGGCAGTGCTTCTATTCGCTGAAGAAACTCCTCAGTAACTTGGATGGACTCGCTCTTGACGTTCTCGATGAATCCTTGAACCAAGCCCGCAATTTGAGAGTCGTCTGTGAATAATGAAGCTTCGCAGGTGCCGACACCTGCATTTTCTGAAAGATTCGCAGATCCAATTAACGAGTGGTTGTCGATGACGGCCACTTTAGAGTGCAATCCATCGAAGGAATAGAGTTCGGCTCCTTGATCGAAGAATGCTCGCAGAACTGAGGCCGATGTTAAGCCGCCTTTGATTGCATCATCGGATGCGTCACAGATAAGTAAATCGCCTTGGCGGAAATCAAGGTGTCGCGCTGTCACATAAGAAATGGCGGCGCGTATGCGTTTGTGGTTTGCCGATTGCTGAGACAACTCAGCCCACAGGTCATCACTCAGGAGCGTTTTCATAGTCATAGAAATGCCCAACGTGGAGTTGAGCGAGCGGAGCGCCGCAGGCGCGGAGTCCGCTCGAACGGAGGGTTAGATGCTGCACATTTACACAGCGAAGTTTCAATCGGCAACGGATTACCTTGACCAGTGCGGTGAGGTTGAATTCCGTGGCGGGTTTGAGCCGGAGAAGCTGATTTACGCCGACTGCTGCGGGAAACAACGGCCAGCAAAAGACTGTGTTGTGCAGTGCTACTACGATGGCCAGAGCATCTGGTGCGCACCTGAAAAGGGCTGCAAAGACCCGCAAGTGATTGCGGCGAAGAAGGCACGAGAGTTTGCGAATCGGAGTGCAGGACAAAAGGCTCGATGGGCGAAGGCATCTAACGTTTAGCTTAAGGGGCGCGCGGCTTTTCGCGCGTCCCGCTTGAAGCGCCTGTTAGGCGCTATTGGAGGAAAGATGAAACCGAAAGACATTATGTTTTCCGTGAACGAATACGACCGCGATGGTGATTGCACCGACAAGGGTGTATTCCTCCATTTCGGAGAAACGAAGGTAAAGGCTGCGGACGGCATCAAGGAATTTGCCGAGATCGTGCGCCACTTCGAGGCGATGGTGGAAGAAATTGAAACCAACTATGCGGACGCCTAACGTAAATTAGGCGGCGTTGGAAAAGTGGTGTCACGCCGCCTAAATCTATTTATTAAATTTATATCCATTAAATAACAATAACTTAATAATCGCATTTGCTTTTAACCCAACCTAAAAAAATGCGGATGAAAGTTCATGTTCTACATAAACATCCTTGCCCTTCCTGCCATGATATGCGGACATTTGGATTATGACAAATGATTGGATTTATCACTTATTTTCACTTCAACAAGAGCGTGCCAAAAGACAAAACAGAGCCCGTGGCCTTAGGGTTCTGGTCGCGAAGGGATAAAACGGACTAACAGGAATGGCGCAAAGCCGAGATACCGCATTAAACGGTATCTTGATGGCTTGCTTTGTGCCCTAACCGAAGGTTAGGAAGCGGACAGGGCGTTGAGCTGGCGGCGCAGGCGGGTCAGCACTTCATCTTTGCCGATGAGTGCCAGAACGGCATCGATGGAGGGGGTTTGCGGTTCGCCGGTGACCAGCACGCGCAGGGGCATGGCCACCTTGGGCAGTTTCAGGCCGTGTTCCGCGACGATGGCTTTCATCACGTCGTGAATGGCTTCGCGGGTCCAGTCGATGGCTTCAAAGCGGTCGGCCACTTGTTGCATCACCGGCAGAATGTCTGCACCGACGTGCTGTTCGATGACGGCGGGTTCGGCATCCAGCGGTCGATAGAAATACACGGCCGCATCGGCCAGTTCTTCAATGGTGTTGACGCGTTCTTTCAGCAGGTCGATGACCAGCGGCAGGGCCGGGCCATGGCTCGGGTCGCATTCGTCGCGCAGCAGAAAGGGGCGGACCAGTTCCGACAAACGGTTGCTGTCGGCCTGCTTCAGGTATTGCTGGTTGATCCAGTTGAGCTTTTCCGGGTTGAAGCGGGACGGAGAGCGGGAGATGCCTTCCAGATTGAACCATTCGGTAAACTGGTCCATGGTAAACACTTCTTCGTCGCCTTTGGCCCAGCCCAGGCGTGCCAGGTAGTTGAGCAGTGCCTCGGGCAGGTAGCCGTCTTCTTCATACTGCATCACGCTGACCGCGCCGTGGCGCTTTGACAGCTTTTCCCCGTCGTGTCCCAGAATCATCGGTACGTGTCCGTACTTGGGCAAGGGGGCGCCGAGCGCCTTGAGGATGTTGATCTGGCGCGGTGTGTTGTTGACGTGGTCGTCGCCGCGAATCACGTGGGTGATTTGCATGTCCCAGTCGTCCACCACCACGCAGAAGTTGTAGGTAGGTGAACCGTCCGAGCGGGCAATGATCAGGTCGTCCAGCTCGCTGTTCTGCACAATGATCTGCCCTTTCACCAGGTCGTCGATGACAACGGCGCCGTCGAGCGGGTTCTTGAAGCGGACAACCGGTGACACGCCGGTCGGGGGCGTGGCGGTTGAGTCGCGCCAACGACGGTCGTAGCGGGGTTTCTCGCCTTTGGCCATCTGCTCTTCGCGCATGGCATCGAGCTCTTCCTTGCTGGCGTAGCAGTAATAGGCTTTGCCTTCGGCCAGCAATTGGTCGATCACTTCCTTGTAGCGATCCATGCGCTTGGTCTGATAGAAAGGACCTTCGTCGTAGTCGAGCCCAAGCCACTTCATGGCATCGAGAATGACCTGGGTGTTTTCCGGGGTGGAGCGTTCCAGATCGGTGTCTTCAATACGCAGAACAAAGGTACCCTTGTGCCGGCGAGCGAATGCCCAGGAGAACAGGGCAGTACGGGCGCCGCCCAAGTGCAGATAACCGGTGGGGCTGGGAGCGAAACGGGTGCGGACCATGGCAGTGAGCTGAGTGAATCAAAGCCGCTATTTTACGCAATAACTGGCAATGCCGCCATGTTGCAGCCGAGGTAAAGAGGGGGCCAGTGCTGGCAGAAGTGGTTCTAGGTGGGCTGGGAGCGATCTGCTACCATGCGCCAGCTAGAGCGCTATATTGTTTATGACAACACTGGTTAATACCGCCACACACCGGCAGGATGCATTCTGGGGAATTCTCTTTTCCCTGTTGGCCGCTATTGGTTTTTCCATCAAGTCCATTCTGGTCAAGCTGGCCTATGTATACGTGGTGGATGCAGTCACCTTGCTGACCCTGCGGATGGTCTTCTCCGTGCCGTTTTTTCTGATGATCGCCTTCTGGGCTGGGGCCCGCCAGCAGGAGCCGTTGCAAAAACGGAAGTGGCTGGTGATCGGTGCGCTCGGCTTGGGCTATTACCTGTTCAATTATCTGGATTTTCTCGGCCTGCAGTATGTTTCCGCCGGGCTTGAGCGGCTGATCCAGTTTCTCTACCCGACTTTGACGGTGGTGCTGGCGGCCTTGCTTTATCGTCGGGCTATCTCCTCCAAGGTGATTGCCGCCATGCTGCTCAGTTACGCCGGTATCGCCATGGTGTTCATGCATGATGTGCGGGTCAGCGAGAGTGGAATTGTGCTGGGCGCGTCGCTGGTTTTTGCCAGTACGCTGTTCTACGCGATCTATCTGGTGGGGGCGGGGCACTCGATTGCACGCATGGGAACGGTGAGATTCACGGCTTATGCGATGCTGATCGCCAGCACCATCAGCGTGAGTCAGTTTGCCCTGACACACCCGCTGACAGCGCTGGTGCAACCCGCGCCGGTGTATCAGCTGGCCTTTATGATGGCGATCTTTTCCACCGTTTTGCCGGTATTCCTGTTAACGGCCGGTATCCGCCGGATCGGTTCCGGCGAGGCTTCTCTGATCGGCTCGATCGGCCCGGTGTTTACCATTTACCTGGCGCATGTGTTCCTTGATGAGCATGTTTCTGCCTTGCAAATCGGCGGGTCGCTTCTTGTATTGGTCGGTGTGGTTGCGGTCAGTCTGAGCAGCCGCAGCGATGTTCGGCCGATCAGCTGATCTGCCCGATTATCTCGCCTCCGGCGGACCATGACGTTTCTGTTCTGCCAATGGCAAGGTCAGCGTTTCCTTCACTTCTTCCATCACGATATAGCTTCTTGATTCCTGCGCGCCGGGCAGCGTGAGCAGAATGTCGCCCAGCAAAGTCCGGTAATCCGACATTTGCGGAATGCGCGCCTTGACCAGGTAATCAAAGTCACCCGAAACCAGATGACATTCCAGCACGCTGGGCAGTTTGATGATTGCCCGTTTGAACTTCTCGAAAATGGTCCCTGACTTGGCGGACAGCTTGATCTCGACAAACACCAGCAGGTTGAGGTCCAGCGCATTGGGGTCGATACGGGCGTAGTAGCCCAGAATGACGCCCTCTTTTTCCAGGCGCTTTATCCGCTCCCCGCAGGGCGTGACTGACAGACCCACTTTTTCGGCCAGATCGGTGATGGAAATACGGGCGTCTGTTTGCAGGATGGAAAGAATTTTACGGTCGATATTGTCCAGTTCGCGGACGGCATGGGTGCGGATTCTCATAGGATTTTACTGTGTAGTTAAAATTGCTGGAATTTTTATGATTACATAATGAATATATATTGTCAGTCAAAAAATATGCAATTTTTTACTGGATAATCTGGAAATATAGAAAATTCACCTGGCGGGTGAGGCGTACACTCTGGCCGTAATAGGGCTGTAAAAGGCCATTTATCGAGATGGGCTTCTTCTGGGGGTGTGGGATGCGAGTTGTTGTTCTGGGTAGCGGGGTGGTGGGGGTGACCAGTGCGTATTACCTGGCGAAGGCGGGATTTTCCGTGACGGTGCTGGATCGCCAAAGCGGGCCGGGTATGGAAACGAGTTTTGCCAATGCGGGGCAGGTATCGCCCGGCTATTCGGCGCCCTGGGCCGCTCCGGGTATTCCCTTGAAGGCGGTCAAGTGGCTGTTCCAGCGCCATGCCCCGCTGTCGATCCGACCGGACGGCTCCTTGTGGCAGTGGCAGTGGCTGGGAATGATGTTGCGCAACTGCACGGAGGACCGCTATGCCGTTAACAAATCGCGCATGGTGCGGCTGGCGGAATACAGCCGCGACTGTTTGCGCGAGCTGCGGGCGGAGACCGGTATTCAATATGAGCAGCGTACGCAGGGAACGCTGCAGGTCTTTCGTACGCAACAGCAGCTGGATGCGGCTGGAAAAGACATTGCCGTGCTGGCCGAGTGCGGAGTGCCTTATGAGGTGCTGGACCGCGATGGCTGCGCGAGCGCGGAACCGGCGTTGGGCCTGGTAAAAGAAAAACTGGTCGGCGGCTTGCGCCTGCCGGGCGACGAGACGGGCGACTGCCAGCTCTTTACCACGCGTTTGGTAGAAGAGGCGCGTAAGCTGGGTGTCGAATTTCGCTACAACTTTCCGATCGAGCGCCTGCTGACTGCCAACGGCAAGGTGACGGGCGTTGAAGGCGGCGGGGAACGGATCGAGGCCGATCAGTTTGTGGTGTCTCTGGGCAGCTATTCGCGCGATTTGCTGCAATCGCTCGGCATGAAGATCCCAGTCTATCCGGTCAAAGGTTATTCCCTCACCGTTCCGATCACCAATCCGGCTGCGGCACCGGTTTCGACCATCATGGACGAAACGTACAAGATCGCCATCACGCGTTTTGACGACCGTATCCGTTTGGGCGGCATGGCCGAACTGGCGGGCTTTGATTTGCAGCTGAATCCGAAACGGCGGGAAACGCTGGAAATGGTGGCCGGCGACCTGTTCCCGCAGGGCGGGGATATTCCGTCGGCCACCTTCTGGACCGGTCTGCGGCCGATGACGCCGGATGGCACGCCGATCATCGGCGGCACCCCTTACGAAAACCTGTGGCTGAATACCGGCCACGGCACCCTGGGGTGGACCATGTCGTGCGGTTCCGCTCGCGTGTTGGCGGATCTCGTTGCCCGCCGCCGCCCGGCGATTGAAGCCCGGGACCTGGGGCCCTGTCGTTATGAGCCCGGCGTGCCCGATTGCAATCCGGCCGCGTCGATGGCGATGTCTGGCGCGACAAAATAATTAAGAATAGAAGGCATATGCAGTATGAGTCGACCTACAACCGCGCGCGTCCGCCTGGATGCGCTGCGCCATAATTATCTTCAGGCAAAAGCGTTGCATGGCGAACGGGCGCTGGCCGTGGTCAAGGCAAACGCCTACGGTCATGGAGCGGTGCAGTGTGCCAAAGCCCTGGAAACCGTCGCGGATGGTTTTGCCGTTGCCGCAATCGAAGAGGCGCTGGCCCTCAGAACTGCCGGCATCAACGGACCGATTTTGCTGCTGGAAGGTTTTTTTGAAGCGAGTGAGTTGGCGGAGATTGTTGATCAGGATTTGTGGACGGTCGTGCATCATCCCTGGCAGCTTGAGGCTTTGCTTGCCAGCAAGCTTGATAAGCCCATTACCGTATGGCTCAAGATGGACAGCGGCATGCACCGGGTCGGCTTTGATCCGGCCATGTTTCGACAGGCTTATGAGCAACTCAGCGCCAGCCCCAATGTGCGTCAAATTGTCCTGATGAGCCACTTTGCCCGGGCCGATGAACCGAATGCGGCGCACCCCAAGCAGCAAATGGAAATTTTCCGTGCAACGACCGAGGGTATCGAGGCTCCGGTCAGTCTGTCCAATTCGGCGGGCATTCTCGGTTGGCCGTCGACGCATGTGAACTGGGGCCGACCGGGGATCATGCTCTATGGCGTGAATCCTTTCGATGGCCTGGAAGCCAGTCAAGAGGTGACCGGCGACTTGCGCCCGGTGATGCAGCTCGAGTCGGCTGTTATTGCCGTGCGCTCGATTGCGCCTGGAGAGCCCGTCGGCTACGGCGGAGCTTTCGTCGCCGACCGGCCGACACGAGTGGGCGTGGTGGCGTGCGGTTATGCCGATGGTTATCCACGCATTGCGCCAACCGGGACACCGGTTGCAGTGGATGGACAATTGACGCGTTTGATCGGCCGGGTGTCGATGGACATGCTGACCGTCGATTTGACCGATTTGCCCGCAGCCGGGCTGGGCAGCCGTGTCGAATTGTGGGGTGACACCGTGCCTGTCAGCCGGGTGGCCGGCCTGGCCGGCACGATCGCCTATGAAATTTTATGCAATGTGAAGCGTGCCCGTTTCCATTATTCCGATAATTGAAGGAAATTCCGATGAAACAGATTCAAAATACATGCGGCCATGTCCAGTGGACAATGTGTGGTATTCGTCAAGAATCAGCAGGCTGCCGTACTTAGTCGTCAATTGCCGCAGCTTTTCGATAAAGTTAGGTGGAGACGATCCATATCGCAATTTGCCAGGGCCAGTTCAAGCAATGCGTAGGCGACTTCGGTTGCTAGTGCGTGTTCCATTGTTGCGACATCGGTGAAATCGACGGCAACGGTATTAAAGTCTCAGGGCGAACATCTGGTCGAGCAAAATGGTTCGGCGGAGAGTGTAGCCACGTTCGAGGTCAACTAGGGCGTCATCAATCGTGCCGTGGTAGCAACTGTCGAACACCAGCAGTTTTGATGACGGCGCGCCCATTTCGGGTGTAAGCGCGTCGGAATGGCGTGTCTGGGCTGTGGCCAAAATGGCGCCATCAGATAATATTCAAAGTGGCTCTGTGGGTCATTTGTTGGGTTATCCGAGCGAAGAGATATCTGAAATGGCAAGTTTTCCTGAAGTGATTTTGCAGTCTGCTCCAAATTTGATTTGTTCCACGGCGTGCGCAACGTTTTTCCTTTTGCCTGAACGACGACGATGATCGTCTGGCTGGAATTGCAATCACCTATAGTGGATCAACTGAACTGAACGGAGTGGTACTCTCATGAATCATGCATTTGCTTATCTGTCTTCCGGCGGCTTCCTCGGCCTGCCCATCACCCACGGCGCAGCGGCGTCCGACTCATCCAAGACGTTCGCCATTGCCGGCATCAACTGGGACGGCAGCGTAACGAACCGGCCGGGGGCGCGCCTCGGACCCAATGCCATCAGACAGTCCAGCCGGATGTTGTGCGATGCCACGCATCCGCTGTTCGACGTGTCGCCCTTCGATCAGTTGGTCGATCTGGGCGACTTGCTGCTGCCCAATACCGGACTTGAATCCATGCGCGCCGCATTGATGCCGCAGGCCCAGGCGCTGCTCGGCAAGCACGAAATGGCGTGGCTGGGCGGCGATCATTCCATCACCCTGCCATTGCTGCGTGCCTATCATGCGCATTATGGAAAACCGCTGGCCTGTATTCACTTCGACGCACATTGCGATACCTGGACCGACCATTTTGGCGAGCCATCGGGTCATGGCACCTGGGTGTATGAAGCGATTACCGAAGGACTGGTGATGCCGGAAGCCTTTATTCAGGTTGGCATCCGCTCATCCGGCGTGCGTGAGGCGCGCGAGTTCGTCAATGACAGGGGCGGGCGCATTTTCACCGCCCGCGAATTGCGCGGCCGTGACGGCGACGCCTTGCAGAGCGTGATCAGCGAGGTGAAAGAGCGCCTGGCCAAGGCCGGCAATCCTCCCGTTTACCTCACCTTCGATATCGATGCGCTGGACCCGGCCTACGCTCCGGGAACTGGCACGCCCGAACCCGGCGGCCTGACCACGGCACAGGCGATGACCTTGCTGGAGGGTTGGCATGATCTGAACTGGGTGGGAATGGATTGCACCGAGGTTGCTCCGCCGTTCGATTACTCCGAACTGACCAGCAACGCGGCGGCAACTCTGGTGTGGACGTGGATGTGCGGACGCATGGCCGCCGGCATTAAATAAGAAAGAGCCCTTGCTTGCCTGTGAACAAAAGCTGCGCCAGAACTCCTACTACACGGCCAGCGCTCATTCGCGTGCACCCGCTTCATCGCTGGGGGGATGTCAGCGCCGATGTTTGTGTCGTCGGGGCGGGCTTGGCCGGGTTGTCGTCCGCGATTGAGCTGGCCGAACGGGGTTTCGCGGTGGTTGTGCTGGAAGCGGAAACGGTGGGCTGGGGGGCGAGCGGCCGCAACGGCGGGCAGATTATCGCGGGGCTTGCTTGCGATCAAGCCGTGATCGAGAAATCCCTGGGCATGGATGCGGCACGGCAGGCCTGGGATATCACGCTTGAAGCGCTGGATCTGGTGCGCGAGCGGGTCAAACGATTCGATATCCGGTGTGATCTTACCGATGGTTTCCTGACTCCTGGGGCGGCTTCGTCGATATCACCATGAATCGGGCGCCGGACTTCGGCTGTGTGAGCCCCAATATCTACTATCTGCAGGGTTTTTCCGGGCATGGCGTGGCCTTGACCGGAATGGCCGGCAGGCTGGCGGCCGAAGCAATTGCCGGACAGGCGGGCCGTTTCGATTTGCTGGCGAAAATTTCCCACCATAATTTCCCCGGCGGCAAGTGGTTGCGTACCCCGGCACTCGTTCTGGGCATGGCATGGTACCGCTTGCGCGATGCCTGGGGCTGAACGGGTTTAGTAGCTGAGCGCCGCCTGGATAACGTCCGCCAGAATGCGGCCGTAAGGCGCGATGCGTTCCGTGGCGGCGTAGGCGTAACCGACAATCAGGCCCTTTTCGACTTTGTCGCCGACACCATAGCTGGATAGCGGATAAACCCGTAATCCCTGTTCCGCCGCCAAATCGGCCACGCGCACATCGTCGGCGTGGGGGGGGAGCTCTACCACCAGGTGCAACCCTGAGCCAGCCGGCGGCAATCGCGCACCCACCCGGGTTACCGGGGCGAGGGCCTTTTGCAGCAGGCGGCGGCGCTCGGCATAAATCTGTCGCAGCCGCCGGATATGGCTGGCAAAGTGGCCTTCTTCAATAAATTCGGCCAGAGCGGCCTGAATTACGACTTGACCCGGGCGTTGCAACTCATACAAGCCGCGCTTGAAACTTTCCGCCAGATCCGGCGGGACCACCAGATAACCGAGTTTGATACCGGGGTACATGACCTTGGAAAAGGTCCCCAGATAGAGCACCCGTCCATTCTGATCCATCCCCTGCAGGGAGGACAGCGGCCGCCCCTCGAAGCGGAATTCGCTGTCGTAATCGTCTTCCAGAATCCAGGAGTCCTGGCTGGCAGCATAATCGAGCAGCAAGCGGCGCCGACCATAACTCATCACGACGCCTTTGGGGTATTGATGCGAGGGTGTCGTGTAGATAAGCCGAGGCGGCCGGCGAAAGTCGGCGTTATTGGGCGCCATTCCTTCATCGTCCACCGTCACGGGATGCAGCTGCAGTCCGTTGACCTCCAGAAGGCGGCGGGCGCCCCAATAGCAGGGATTTTCCACCCAGACCCGGTCGCCGTGATCAGTCAGCATGCGCGCGCACAGGTCGATGGACTGCTGCGTGCCGGCGGTGATCAAGACTTGCTCAACGGTCAGATTGACGGCCCGTGACATGCGCAGGTAATTGGCAATGGCGCGGCGCAGGGGCAGGTGTCCGCCGGCGTGGCCATAGTCCAGATGGGCGGGCTGGGGCGCGCGCCACTGCTTGTTTAACAGACGACGCCATAATTGGGTGGGAAAAGTGGAGAAATCGTCTTCTCCCGGTGCGAAGGGTTGCACCTCATGGCTCGGATGGTCGGCCAGACCGGCGGCCAGCATGCCCCTCTTTGACAGACCCAGTGAACGGTGAAGCGCATCCATGCCGGCATTGCTTTGTGCATCGTCGAGTTCTATAAATCCTTCAGGCGGGGTGGTCGCGACACAGGTGCCGCTGCCGGTGCGGGAAACAATATAGCCCTCGTCGTGCAGCTGCTCAAAGGCGGCGAGGATGGTGTTGCGGGACAAGCTGAGCGCTTCGGACAGACTGCGGGTGGAAGGCAGCCGTGTTCCCGCGGTCAGGTGCTGGCTGGCGATGGCGCGACGGATCAATTCATACACGCGGCGATGCGCGGGCATGCCGGCAGGAAAGCGGTGCTGTTTCAGTTCGGTTAACAGCCACTCGGATATGGTCAGTGATTCCAAATTCGTTCCAAAATAAAGTGGTACCAGTATATTTACTTAAATGGCTCTTGTATGCATACCAATTTGAGGGAAGAATACTCCTAAAGCAAGTCGAATCGCAATAATATATTCATATAAAACAATATATTGAGTTTTTGTTTCGGTTTGCGGGGCGGCAATTCCAATTTGCTTGATGTCAGGAGATGGCCGAAGTATCGGGGCCAATTCACAAATAAAGTCATAAATTTAATGCGATGAATTTCTGTCGCCAGCATGGTGTGAAAGTGCAAAGTCGTAATGCCAAGCCGGTTGTACTGCTTCCGGCGGATAACAAGATGATCGGGGATCACCGTTTCCATGCGGTGGGCCATAAGTATGTCAATGCGGTGGTCGCGGCAATGGATGCGTTGCCCTTGCTGATCCCGTCTTTGGGGGATGAGAGCGACATTGCCGCCCTGCTGGAGGTGGCCGACGGCATTCTTTTGCCCGGCGCGGTTTCCAATGTGCACCCTGCGCACTTCGATCAAGCGGTCCACAACCCGGCCCTGCCATTGGATCCTGGGCGAGACGGCCTGACTTTGCGCTTGATCCGTGCGGCCGTGGAGGCCGGCATTCCGCTACTGGGGATTTGCCGCGGCTTTCAGGAAATCAATGTGGCGTACGGCGGCAGTCTGTACCAGGCGGTGCATGAAACGGCGGGCATGGCCGATCATCGCGAACCGGCAGATCAACCGCTGGATGTCCAGTACGGCCAGATCCATCCGGTCAATGTGGTCGCTGGCGGACTGCTGGCCAGGATCACCGGCTGCGCTACGTTCAGGGTGAATTCCTTGCATGGGCAGGGTATTGATCGTTTGGGCGCCGGCTTGGTGGCGGAGGCCTACGCGCCCGATGGTCTGGTTGAAGCCATCAGCGTTGAGCAGGCAAAAAATTTCGCTTTGGCTGTGCAATGGCACCCCGAATGGAAAGTACTTGAAACGCCGGCATACCTGGCTATATTCCGCGCTTTTGCAGAAGCATGCAGGGCGCATGCAGGCGAACGCTTGCCTGGTTAAGCGTAGCGACAAGACAATAACAAAGAGGTTTTGGAGAACCGCAATGTCAGAACGTAATGCATACACGCATACGGATATGGAACGGTGGTTGACAGAAAACCACGTAACTGAAATCGAATGCCTGGTGCCCGACTTGACGGGCGTTGCGCGCGGCAAGATTCTGCCGCGCGAGAAATTTTCTGCCGAACGGGCCATGCGCCTGCCGGAGGCGGTGCTCGGCGTGACCGTGACCGGCGAGTCGCCGGAGGGGCATGCCGGCTACGACAATGTATTCGGTTTTACCGACCGGGATATGGTGCTGATTCCGGATCCGACGACTGTGCGGCTGGTGCCCTGGGCGGTTGATCCGACGGCGCAGGTGATCATGGATTGCTTCTTCCATGACGGCACGGCGGTGGATTTTGCGCCGCGCAATGTGTTGCGGCGGGTGACCGGGCTGTACAAGGAAATGGGCTTGGCGCCTATCGTCGCGCCGGAGCTGGAATTCTATCTGCTGGCGCGCAACGTGGACCCGAACCAGCCGCTGGTGCCGCCGGTGGGCCGCAGCGGCCGGTCGGAGACCAGCCGCCAGCTGTACAGCATTGATGCCGTGAATGAATTCGATCCGCTGTTCGAGGAAATTTACGATTATTGCGACTTGATGGGACTCGAGCTGGACACGCTGATTCACGAGTTCGGTGCCGGGCAGATGGAAATCAATTTCCTGCATGACGACCCGATGATCCTGGCCGACAAGGTGTTCTTCTTCAAGCGCACGCTCAGGGAAGCGGCCTTGCGTCACAACATGTACGCCACTTTCATGGCCAAGCCGATGACCAACGAGCCGGGCTCTGCCATGCATATTCACCAGAGCCTGGTTGATATGAAGACCGGCCAGAATATTTTCAGCAATGAAGACGGCAACGAGTCCCCGCTCTTCCTGAACTATATCGCCGGCCTGCAAAAATATTTGCCTGCGGCGATGGCCTTGCTGGCGCCGTACGTGAATTCGTATCGCCGTATCGTGCGCCACGGCGCTGCGCCGATCAACATCGAATGGGGCTATGACAACCGTACCGTGGGGATCCGGGTACCCATTTCCGGTCCGGAAGCGCGGCGAGTCGAGAACCGTGTCGTGGGCGCGGATGCGAATCCGTATCTGGCCATGGCCGTGACGCTGGCCTGCGGTTACCTGGGCATTGTGGAAAAACTCAAGCCTAGCGAGCCGACCACCGGCAGCGCCTACGATGCCAACTATCAGCTGCCGCGCGGTTTGTCCGAGGCGCTGCGGATGCTGGAAGGGGCCAAGCCGCTGCATGAGGTGTTGGGTAAAAACTTCATCGATGTCTATGTGGCGGTGAAAGAAACCGAGCATGACGAATTTATGCGGGTCATCAGCCCATGGGAGCGCGAGCATCTGCTGATGCACGTGTGAGCGGGCGACAAATCAAGGAAACAGTCAGGAGAGCATTATGCCGCATACAACCCGCGAAATTCAGACGCTGGATTCGGCGCACTACATTCATCCCTTTACCGACCATAAAGCCCTTGCAGCGCAGGGTGCGCGCGTCATTGCCAAGGCGGACGGCGTGTATGTGTGGGATTCCGAAGGCAAGCAGATTTTCGACGGCATGTCCGGTCTGTGGTGCGTCAATGTCGGTTATGGACGGCAGGAGCTGGTGGATGCGGCCAGCCGGCAAATGTCGACGCTGCCGTACTACAACAGCTTCTTCAAAACGACCAATGTGCCAGCCGCGGAGCTGGCTGACCGTATCGTCGGTCTGGCGGGAGACAATTTCTCGCACGTCTTTTACAGCTCATCCGGTTCCGAATCAAATGATACTAATGTGCGTATGGTGCGCCATTATTGGGCAAGTTTGGGTCAACCTGAGCGAAAAGTGATCATCAGCCGCAAAAATGCCTATCACGGTTCCACCATGTGCGGTGCGTCGCTGGGCGGCATGTCGGGCATGCACGCGCAGGGCGGCTTGCCGATTCCCGATATCGTCCATATCGAACAGCCCTATCACTTCGCGCTCGCACCGGCAAAGGATCGCGACGCATTCGGTCTGGAAGCGGCTTCCTGGCTGGAAGAGAAAATTCTCGCAGTCGGGCCGGAAAAAGTGGCGGCCTTTATCGGCGAACCCGTGCAGGGCGCGGGTGGCGTGATTATCCCGCCCAAAACCTACTGGCCGGAAATCCAGCGTATTTGCGATAAATACGGGATTTTGCTGATCAGCGACGAGGTGATTTGCGGTTTCGGCCGTCTCGGTACCTGGTTCGGTTCTGAATTAATGGGAGCAAAGCCCGACCTGATGACCTTCGCCAAGGGGGTGACCTCCGGCTACATCCCGCTGGGCGGGGTGGTGGTGAGCAAGCGGGTGGCCGACGTCCTGATCAACAAGGGCGGCGAGTTCAATCACGGCTACACTTATTCCGGTCATCCGGTAGCTTGCGCTGTTGCCCTGGCCAACATCGACATCATTGAAAAAGAAGGGTTGGTACAGCGGGTGAAGGAAGAAACTGGCCCGCATCTTGCTGCGCATTTTGCGGCACTTTCCGATCATCCGCTGGTGGCTGGCGCTGAAACGTGCGGCATGGTGGGCGGTTTGGTCCTGATGCAGGATAAAAACAGGCATTTGTCATTTGATGAGGCTTTGGAAGTGGGCATGATCTGCCGCGAGCATTGTTTCGCCAATGGACTGGTGATGCGGGCGGTGGGCGATCGCATGATTATTGCTCCGCCGCTGTCCTGCACCAAAGCCGATATCGATGAAATGATGAAGCGGGTTCGTATTTGTCTGGATGCGACTTTGGCGGATGTTAGAACGCGCGGCTGGATGGGGGCGGAAGAGAGCGTACAAGCCTCCGCCGGCATGGCCTAGGCATGATAGGATTGCTCACTTGCGAGTAGCGGACGGGCAGTTGGACGGCCAAAGCGCGCACGGTTTTGAAATTTGTCACTTAGTCACTTAACTGGAAGGAGAACTTCGCATGAAATCGCCGTTCAAGAAGCGCCTGGCAGGTGTGCTGGCTGCAGTCATGGTTACGCTGGGTGTATCGGCCGTCGCATCGGCAGATGAGGAAAAAGTCCTCAATATCTATAATTGGTCCGACTACATCGCGCCGGACACGATTGCCAATTTCGAGAAAGAAACGGGCATCAAGGTGCGCTATGACAATTTCGACAGTAATGAAACGCTGCACGCCAAGCTGGTGGCAGGCAAGACCGGCTATGACATCGTGGTCCCCTCGTCCAACTGGGCGACCATCCAGCTGCGTGGCGGACTGCTGCAGAAACTCGACAAGAGCAAGCTGCCCAACTGGAAAAACATCGATCCGACCATCCTGAGCCAACTGGGCACCCTGGACCCGGGCAATCAATACCTGGTTGACTGGCTGTGGGGCTACACCACCGTGGGCATCAACGTTGACAAGGTGAAGAAAGCCCTGGGCGGCATGCCGATGCCGGACAACGTGTGGGAGCTGGTGTTCAACCCGCAATACATGAAAAAGGTGAAGTCCTGCGGCGTTTCCTTCCTTGACGCGCCTTCCGAAGTGGTACCGGCCGCCCTGCACTATCTGAACAAGCCGATCGACAGCAAGAACCAGGCTGACTACAATGAAGCTGGCACCATGCTGGCCAAGATTCGTCCGTACGTGACGCTGTTCTCCTCTTCCGGCTACATCAACGACATGGCCAATGGTTCCATCTGTGTGGCCCTGGGCTGGTCCGGCGACATCAACATCGCCCGTCAGCGTGCAATTGCGAACAAGTCCGGTCAGAACATCGAAGCATTGATCCCGAAAAACGGCGGCCTGGCTTTCTTCGATACCATGGCCATTCCGGCGGACGCGCCACACCCGGAAAATGCGCACAAGTTCATCAACTACATTCTGACTCCGAAAGTCGACGCTTCGCTGACCAATACCGTGTTCTACGCCAACCCGAACAAGGCATCCCTGCCGTATGTGACCCCGGTTGTGGCCAACAACAAGACAGTGTTCCTGTCTGACGAAGACAAAAAGAAACTGGTGATGCCGGCCGTACAGACGAACGATGTTCGCCGTCTGGCTACTCGCGTATACACCCGCTTCAAGACCGGTCTGTAATACCTGACGGTTGGGAGCCCGCGTAAAAGGCGGGCTCCTCCCTGCAGCTGCAGGGAGCCAAGTTTCACTAGGAGAATTTTGCATGGCAGTAACCAAGGACACTCCAGTCCGGGAAGACTTATTGCGTATCGAAGGGCTGAGCAAGGTCTTCGATGAGAGTGTGCGCGCTGTTGATGACGTTTCCCTGCGCGTGGCAAAAGGCGAAATTTTCGCCTTGCTGGGAAGCTCGGGTTGCGGCAAATCCACCCTGTTGCGGATGCTGGCCGGATTTGAAGCGCCCACCGCCGGAAAGATCTATTTGGCCGGTAAGGATATAACCAATCTGCCGCCTTATCAGCGGCCGATCAATATGATGTTTCAGTCGTATGCCCTGTTTCCGCACCTGAATGTGTGGGACAACGTGGCGTTCGGCTTGCGGCGCGACGGCATGCCCAAGGGGGACGTTGCCGAGCGCGTTGAATCGATGCTCAAGCTGGTGCAACTCACCAAGTTCGCCAAACGTAAACCGCACCAGTTGTCCGGCGGGCAACAGCAACGCGTGGCTTTGGCCCGCAGTCTGGCCAAGCGCCCGCAACTGCTGCTGCTGGACGAACCGCTGGGGGCATTGGACAAAAAGCTGCGGGAGTCGACCCAGCTTGAATTGGTCAACATTATCGAAGAAGTGGGCGTAACGTGCGTGCTGGTGACGCATGACCAGGAAGAGGCCATGACGATGGCTTCGCGCATCGCCGTGATGAGCGAGGGCAGCTTCAAGCAGGTAGGCTCGCCGAGTGAAATTTACGAAACCCCCAACAGCCGTCTGGTGGCGGACTTCGTGGGCAATGTGAACATTTTTGATGGTCAAGTGGTGGAAGATGAGGCCGATCACGTGACGGTGAGCTGCCCGGAATGCATGCATTACGTGGGTCACGGCATTACCGGCACACAAGGCATGGCTGTCGGAGTGGCGCTCCGCCCGGAAAAAATCCAGCTGTTGCGCGAGCAGCCGCAAGGTCCGCATAACTGGTGTGAAGGGACGATCGAGGACATCGCCTATTTTGGCGCATATACCACTTATCACCTCAAGCTGAAAACGGGCATGGTCCTCAAGGTGCAGCAGGCCAATCTGTCGCGCCACAATGTCCAGGACCCGACCTGGGGCGACAAGGTCTATGCCGAGTGGAGTGCAGACTCCATGGTCGTGCTGACGCATTAACGGAGCCGGTAGATGCTTGCAAACCTCTTCCAGCGCATGCGCGGCCTGATCAGCGGCAAACGACTGGTCATCTCCATCCCGATGATCTGGCTGTTCACTCTCGCCGCCGCGCCGTTGCTGATCGCGCTCGATTTCAGCTTCTCGCAGATGGATATTGCTTCGGTCGCCAGCCTGACGCAGTGGGCCGACAATACCCTGACGATCAAGCTGAATTTGGGCAACTACCTGTTCCTCGGCGACGACCC
Organism: Pseudomonadota bacterium; assembly: GCA_021851875.1. Classification (GTDB taxonomy): domain Bacteria; phylum Pseudomonadota; class Gammaproteobacteria; order Burkholderiales; family JAJZQI01; genus JAJZQI01. The sequence goes on from JAJZQI010000008.1 coordinate 73,927, forward strand.
GCTGTATTTCAAGACGTATCTGTCGTCGTTGAAGTTCGCCGGCACAACCACGCTCTGGTGCCTCGTGCTCGGTTATCCCTTCGCCTACTTCATGGCGCGTGCCCGGGCGCATCTGCGGCCCATGCTGCTGATGTTGGTCATGCTGCCTTTCTGGACATCTTTCCTGCTGCGGATTTATGCCTGGAAAACCCTGCTGATCAGCAATGGTCTGGTGAACAACGCGTTGATGGCGCTCGGTATTATCGACGCCCCCTTGCAGATGCTGAACACACCGTTCTCGCTGACCATCGGCATGGTGTACGCCTACCTGCCGTTCATGATCCTGCCCCTGTATGCCAACCTGGTCAAAATGGACACCCGTTTGATCGAGGCGGCAGCGGACCTGGGAGCCAGTCCGTGGAAAACATTCTGGCTGATCACCGTGCCGTTGTCCAAGCGCGGCATCATCGCCGGTTCCCTGCTGGTATTCATTCCGGCGGTAGGCGAATACGTCATACCCGAACTGCTGGGCGGTCCGGAAACCATCATGATCGGTCGCGTGCTGTGGGACGAGTTCTTCAGCAACAACGATTGGCCGATGGCATCTGCCGTGACGATCGTGATGATTCTGCTGATTCTGGTGCCGATGGCCATCTTCAACAAATACAGCGATGGCGGTCAGGAAGGGGAGAAGACATGAAAAACCTCTTCGGCAGAAGCTGGCTGATTGCCGTTTATACCTTCCTGTACATCCCCATCGTGACGCTGGTGGTGTATTCCTTCAATGCGTCTCCATTGGTGACCGTGTGGTCGGAATTCACCTTCAAATGGTATGCCGCGCTGGCGCACGACACGGAATTGACCGGCGGTCTGGTGCTGTCGCTGAAAGTGGCGCTCATGAGCGGCCTCATGTCGGTATTTTTCGGCACATTCACCGCCTTTGCCCTGGTGCGCTACCGGAAATTCCGCGGCCGCACCTTCCTGGCTTCGATGGCGAATGCGCCGCTGGTGATGCCTGACGTCATTGTCGGTTTGTCGCTGCTGCTCATGCTGGTCACGGTTCAGCGCTGGTTCGGCTTTCCGGAGCGGGGCATATTCACGATTCTGCTGGGCCATGCGCTCACCGGTACGGCGTATGCGGCGGTGGTCGTGATGTCGCGCCTGCGTGAATTCGACACCCGGATGGAAGAGGCGGCCATGGATCTGGGCTGCAAACCCTGGCAGGTGTTCACTCTGGTGACCTTGCCGTTGATTGCGCCGGCGCTGATTTCAGCCTTCCTGCTGACGTTCACGCTGTCCTTCGACGACGTGGTGTTGGCGGCGTTCCTTTCGGGACCCGGATCGACCACCCTGCCGCTGGTGATTTTCTCGCGTGCTCGCTTGGGCCTGAATCCGTCCATTAACGCGATTGCGACGGCGATTATCACCGTGGTCAGCATAGCCGTCATCGCATCGAGTATTTACCAAGCGCGGGCGGAACGACGACGCCAGCGTGAAATGGCTGAAGCATACGCGCAGGCCAATTAGTCGACTGAAGCTGCAACTTGATTTGATTTCGTTTGATGTAACTTAAAGGGAGAGAAACATGAAGCGAGGGAAAGAAAGTTGTTAACCTTGCCAAAACTCGGTGTTTTGGCAGTCGCACTGGCATTGGGCACCTCTGTTCCGGCTTATGCCGCCGGTCAGACGCCTGACCAAATGAAGCAGCGCATCGAGCAACTGGAAAGTCAGGTGCAGAAGCTGCAGGAACTGGTGGAAAAGGCCATGGCAAAAGCCGATCAAGCGGCGAATGCCACGGCCGCTACGGCCGATCAGACCGCCGAGGTCAACCGTCTCAGCGTCAAGGTCGACGCCATGGACGACGCTGCCGAGGCGAGCGGGTTCAAGGATCTCAAGATCACCGGCATGATCGACCCGACCTATATCTACAACAAGGCGCAGGACAGCTCCGGCTTCAACTTCCTGAGCAATTTCGACGGGCGTGATGGCAATGAAATTTATGCCTACGATAATTCCTTCTTCGGCCAGGCCATGGTGGAACTTGACAAGACCTTCGAGAACGGCACCCTGCTGAAATTGATTCTGGCGCCGCACAAGAGCACGGCTTCCGGCTACAACCTGCTGTTCGACTTCACCCTGCCGTCGTTCTACACCGGTGCCGGCGCCGAGCTCAAACGCGGTGATTGGGAATCAAGGCATTGGTGGCCAACCTGAACAAGGTAAGCCACCCGAGCGGCGAAAAGAATCCGATCGTGACCGTGCGCGCTGATTACTCCATCAATGAATTTGCCGGTTTCGGTTTTGCCGGTCAAACCGGTCAGCTGGATCACAACCAGTTGAACATGTTTGAAGTGGACGGTTTCCATACCCGTGGTGACTGGAACTGGAACGGCCAGATCGGCGCCGGTTACGTGTGATGGCACAAATTGCGGCCGGCGATTATCGCAACGGCTTCGGTCCGACTGCCCGGGATGCAACCGACTACGCCAACGGTGCGATCGACTCCATCAGCGGTGCCAATCGCAGTGCGTTGGCTCTGGGTCTGAACTACGCCCTGACAGCCAACTTGATGTTGAAAGCGGAATATCGTTTCGATCATACCGATCGCGACATGTTCTACTACGTGAAGGACGGTACTTACAAGAAAGACAATCAGGTGTTCGGTGTTTCTACCGTCCTGAGCTTCTAAAAGTATCGCCAGCAGTACAAGCGGGCCGTTCGGCCCGCTTGCAAATACGTTTTGCCCTGGAGTTTTCATGTCTATTCAGTTGAACCATCCATCATTGTTGAAAAAATCGTCGGCCTGGCTGGGCGGACAATGGGTGGGCGCCGATTCGGGCGCAAGCATCAAAGTTCGTAACCCTGCGACAGGTGAAATCCTGGCGGAGGTGCCGCTCATGGGGCGGGTTGAAACGGAGCGGGCCATTGTCGAGGCGGCTCTGGCACAAAAACAATGGCGGGCGCTGGCAGCAAAAGAGCGTTCGGCCCGATTGAAAAAATGGTTCAGCCTGATGCTGGAACATCAGGAGGATCTGGCGCACATTCTCACCGCCGAGCAGGGTAAACCGCTGGCGGAAGCGCGTGGCGAAATTGCCTATGGGGCGAGTTTTATCGAATGGTTCGCCGAGGAGGCAAAGCGCGTCTACGGCGAGGTGATTCCGGCATCGCAGACGGGCCGGCGGCTGCTGGTATTGAAACAACCCATCGGAGTGACGGCAGCCATTACACCGTGGAATTTCCCCGCTGCGATGATTACCCGTAAAGCCGCCCCTGCGCTGGCTGCGGGTTGCTCGATGATTGTCAAGCCGGCGGAACAGACGCCGTTGTCGGCGCTGGCCCTGGCCGTGCTGGCGGAAGAGGCGGGCATTCCCGGCGGTGTGTTCCAGGTGATTACCGGCGATGCAAAGGAAATCGGCGCAGCCATTTGCGCCAGCCCGATCGTGACCAAGCTGTCGTTTACCGGTTCGACCGAAGTCGGCCGCATTCTCATGCGGCAAAGCGCCGACACAATCAAGAAACTGTCGCTGGAATTGGGTGGCAACGCGCCTTTCATCGTGTTCGACGATGCCGATCTCGATGCCGCCGTCGAAGGCGCAATTGCCAGTAAATACCGCAATGCCGGCCAGACCTGCGTCTGCGCTAATAGATTGTTCGTACAGGACGGCATTTTCGACGCCTTCGCGCAGAAACTGGCCGACCGCGTGGCGCAATTGCAAGTGGGTGACGGATTTTCTGAAGGCGTGACTCAGGGGCCGCTGATCGACGATGCTGCGCTGCAGAAAGTGGAAAGCCATGTGGCCGACGCGGTGGCCAAAGGCGCCAAGCTGGTGGTGGGCGGCCAGCGGCACGCACTGGGCGGCACATTCTACCAGCCCACGGTGCTGGCTGACGTGAGCCCGGACTCCATGGTCTTCCGCGAGGAAACGTTCGGTCCGGTGGCGCCGCTGTTCCGTTTCAAAACGGACGATGAGGTGATCGAGCTGGCCAACCGCACGGAGTTCGGTCTGGCCTCCTATTTCTTCAGTCGGGATGTCGGCCGCATCTGGCGTGTTGCCGAAGCGCTGGAATACGGCATGGTGGGGGTGAATACCGGCATCATTTCCAGCGAGGTGGCGCCGTTCGGCGGCGTGAAACAGTCGGGCCTGGGGCGCGAAGGGTCGCATTACGGCATCGACGAATATCTGGAAATCAAATATGTCGCCATGGCGGGTCTGTAAGCCCGGGCGCAAACAAGCTGTAAGGACAGGTTATGACTACTATTGACTGGCATGCCAAAGCGGCGGCATTGAAAATCGACGGGCGCGCCTTGATCGACGGGCAGCGCGTATGGGCTCTGGACGAAGCGACGTTTGAAAGCGTGTCGCCGGTTGACGGGCGCAAACTGGCGGATGTGGCGCGTTGTCAGGCGGCCGATGTCGATCGGGCTGTACTATCCGCCCGGGCTGCTTTTGAAGATCGTCGCTGGGCCGGCATGGCGCCGCGCGAGCGCAAACGCATCCTGATCCGCTTTGCCGATCTGGTGATGGAAAACCGCGAAGAACTGGCCTTGCTGGAAACCCTCGACATGGGCAAGCCGATCAGCGCCAGCATGAGCACCGATGCGCCGGCAACGGCCAATACCCTGCGCTGGTACGGCGAAGCGATCGACAAGGTGTACGACGAAATCGCGCCGACTGCCGATGACACGCTGGCTCTGATCACGCGCGAACCCATCGGTGTGGTGGCGGCCGTGGTGCCGTGGAATTATCCCTTGCTGATGGCTTCCTGGAAAATCGCCCCGGCTCTGGCGGCTGGTAATAGTGTGATTTTGAAACCGTCGGAAAAGTCGCCGCTGACTGCCCTGCGCCTGGGTGAGTTGGCGCTTGCTGCCGGTATTCCCCCCGGCGTGCTGAATGTGGTGCCTGGGTTCGGGCCGGAAGCCGGTTCGCCGTTGGCCTTGCATATGGACGTCGATTGCATCGCCTTTACCGGTTCGACCGGTGTGGGCAAGAAAATCCGGGTCATGGCGGGCCAGAGTAATCTCAAGCGGGCCTGGTGCGAACTGGGCGGCAAATCACCCAACATCGTGTTTGCTGATTGTCACGATCTGGACCGCGCCATCGAGGCGGCCGCCGGCTCGATTTTCTACAACCAGGGCGAGAGCTGCAATGCGCCGTCACGCCTGCTGGTGGAACGTTCCATCCGCGACGAGTTTGTGGAAAAGCTGAAAAAATACTCGCCGCAATACATGCCGGGCGACCCGCTGGACCCGAACACCAAAATGGGCGCGCTGGTGGATGCCACCCAAATGCAGACCGTGCTCGGCTATATCGAAAGCGGCAAGAAAGAAGGTGCGCGTCTGTGCTGCGGCGGGCAGCAGGTGCGCACGGAAACGGGCGGTTACTACGTGTCTCCGACCATTTTCGATCAGGTTACCAATGACATGACCATCGCCAGCGAAGAAATTTTTGGTCCGGTCCTGTCGATCATTACCTTCGATACCCAGGAAGAAGCCATCCGCATCGCCAATGCAACCAATTACGGTTTGGCGGCCGCCGTGTGGACACGCGATATTTCGCGCGCGCATCGGGTGGCGCGGGCCCTGCGAGCAGGCACGGTGCATGTGAACAGTTACGACGAAGACGATATCACCGTGCCCTTCGGCGGTTTCAAGCAATCCGGCAATGGCCGCGACAAGTCACTGCACGCACTGGAAAAATACACGGAACTGAAAACCACCTGGATTCGTCTCGCCTGAATGGGGCGGGAGAGGAAAACATCATGAGTACAAATTTGAGCAATGCATCTTTAGCATGAACGCCGTCTGGCGGCCACGCCGCAGGAAAACTCGCCGACCTCGATCCCGCGAATGATTTCGCCGCGAGCATCGTTGATGGTTTTGCCGTGTTCCAGTGTGATGGCTCTGGCCAGGTCGTCCATGTGCCGCTCGAGCAATTCCTTGAACTTGAACATGATGCGGTGCTCTTGTTGCGGGGTGGTCATGCTTTTTACTCCAGATTGGCCTGTTGTTGAATTTCCAGTTGATGGGCGGCCCATTGCTGTTCATTCTTGAGGTATTGGCTGATATCGAGACCGGCATCACCTTCCTTGGCAAGCGAGGTGAGCGCTTCGGCAATGGTGCTGAAAATCCGGTCGATTTCATTTTTCTCGATGGTGAGCGGTGGGGAGATGGCGATGACGTCGCCGGTAAAGCGCACATGCACACCCATTTCGTAACACTTGAGGTAGGTGGCGAAAGCGCGGGCACCCGGTTTTTCCGGTGTCGGCTCAAGCTCAATGCCGGCTACCAGACCGATATTGCGGATGTCCTTAACGAACGGCAGGCCCTTTAAGGAATGGGCGGCCTGTTCGAAATGCGAACTGAGCGAACCTGCACGCTCTTCCAGTTTTTCGCTGTTAAAAATATCGAGCATGGCGACGGCCGCTGCACAGGCGACCGGATGCGCCGTGTAGGTGTAGCCATGAGGCAACTCGATCGCGTTCGGCGCGCTGTTGGCCATGAACGCGTCGTGGATTTCCGTTTTCACGGCTACGGCACCCATCGGAATCGCCCCGTTGGTCAGCCCTTTGGCGCAGGTGAGGATGTCAGGCATGACGCCGAAGTAGTCCACACCGAACTTGGTACCCAGGCGGCCGAAACCGGTGATCACTTCATCGAATATGAGCAGAATGCCGTATTTGTCGCAAATCTCCCGCAGTCGTTGCAGGTATCCGGCAGGCGGCAGCACCACGCCGGCAGAGCCCTGCATCGGCTCAACAATCAGGGCGGCGATGGTGGACGGGTCATGCAGCGTCGTGATGCGTTGTTCAAATTCATTCGCCAGGGCGATGCCGCCATCCTGCGGCACACCGCGGGTAAAGGCGTTGCGGCTGATATCAAGCGTGTGACGGAGGTGGTCAACGCCGGCCAGTCCATTACCGAAGGCTTTACGGTTGCCGGCAATGCCGCCTACCGAGACACCGCCAAAGTTCACCCCATGGTAACCGCGTTCGCGGCCAATCAGTTTATTGCGCATGGGGTTGCCGGTGATGCGGTGGTAAGCCAGGGCAATCTTGAGCGCGGTGTCGACGGATTCGGAGCCTGAGCCGGTGAAAAAAATTCTGTCCAGTCCCTTGGGCATGTAGTCGGCCAGTTTTTCTGCGGCTTCAAAGGCCAGTGGATGGCTGCACTGAAAAGCCGGCGCATAGTCGAGCGTACGCAGTTGGTGTGCAGCGGCGCTGGCAATCTCTTCCCGTCCGTGGCCGGCAGCGACACACCAGAGGCCGGCCGTCGCGTCGAGCAGTGTCCGGTCGTCGATGGTGGTGTAGTAATTGCCCTTGGCGGCCTTGAACAGGCGCGGCATGCTCTTGAACTGCCGGTTGGCCGTGAAAGGAAGCCAGTAATGCTGCAGGTTTGGCAGAGTGGCCACGTGAGACTCCAGGAGGTTTAAATGTGGCGAGTTTCGAGGTGGTCGGGGCGGGCTGTCAAGACTGTATCTGGTACATTTTAAGTGACTGATTATATTGGGGTGTGCTAATGTGATGTTATTGAATAATTAACACTATAAACAGTTGGGGTAAGTAAATGGATCAAGAGGTCGGTTTCCGGTTGCGGTTGGTAAGGCTGCGTTACCGTCTTTCGCAGCGTGCATTGGCAAAGCGGGCGGGTGTCGCGCATGCCACGATTTCATTGATCGAGTCGGGCAGAAGCAGTCCATCCGTCAGTGCGCTCAAACGCATTCTGGCGGCCATTCCGATGACGCTGTCGGAATTTTTCTCGGATGAGCTGCCGCCGGCCGAGAGCGGGGTTTTCTTCCGGGCCGATGAATTGACCGAAATCAGCGGCGGCAACGGCATCTCGTATCGACAAATCGGTTCGGCCCGAGCCGGGCATGTGTTGCAGATACTGGTCGAGCGTTATGCCGCCGGGGCGGATACCGGCATGATCATGCTGCGTCACGAGGGCGAGGAAGGCGGGGTGGTGTTGTCGGGGCAACTGGAGGTGACGGTGGGAGAATCCAGTCGGGTGCTGGGACCGGGCGACGCCTATTATTTCAACAGTCGGCAGCCGCACCGCTTCCGTACCGTTGGCTCGGAGCCTTGTACCCTGGTGAGTTCGTGCAGCCCGCCGTCTTTTTGATTCTTATGTCTTATATAAGACATCATGGACGAGTATTTGTTCATTGTATATACTGCTTAAACAATGATAGCCGACAATACAAAACCGAATTTCCTGCCGCTGTACGAACAAATCAAGCAATTGATAACACGCAGTCTGGCGCAAGGCGAATGGCAGCCGGGTGCGGCCATCCCCAGCGAAATGGAGCTGGCGCGCCGCTACGGTGTGAGTCAGGGGACGGTGCGCAAGGCCATTGATGAGCTGGTGAAGGAAAACATGCTGGTTCGCCGTCAGGGTAAGGGGACGTTCGTTGCGACCCATTCCGATGCCGGCACGACCTATCGTTTCCTGCGACTGAAAAACCTGCAGGACAAACACGAGTATCCGCACAGTACATTTGTAGGCTTCCGTCGTGACAAGGCGGATGCCCAGGTGGCCAGGCGGCTGGAAATTCGCGGCGGCAGCGCCTTGGTTTGCATGCAGCGGGTGCTGGAGCTGTCGGGCCGGCCGGTCGTGTACGACGATATCCGGCTGCCGGCGGCGCTACTGAAGGGAATTTCCAGTGCGCTGGTGGAGGAGCACGTGAATGCCTTCAAGGGTACGCTTTACTCCCTGTACGAAAGTCATTATCAGATACGGATCATTTCGGCGCATGAGCGTATCCGCGCGGCGTTGGCGGATGAGCAGTTGGCGGGCTATCTGAACGTGGCGGTCGGCACGCCATTGTTGGTTATCGAGCGGGTGGCGTTTACATACAAGAACAAGCCGGTTGAATGGCGTATGAGTTACGTCAGTACCGAGCACCATTACTATTTTGATGAACTGAATTAGGAACTGACATGGACAATTTGAAGCAGCGGGCACTTGATTATCATGAATTTCCCAAAGCGGGAAAGCTGTCGGTCGATTCCTCCAAGCCCTGTGCCACTGCCGCCGAATTGTCGCTTGCCTATACCCCGGGCGTGGCGGAACCCGTCAGGGAAATCGGCGCCAATCCGGAAAATGCCTACCGTTACACGAATAAAGGCAATCTCGTGGCGGTGATCTCCGACGGCACGGCCATTCTGGGGCTGGGCAATCTGGGTCCGCTGGCATCGAAGCCGGTGATGGAGGGCAAGGCGGTGCTGTTCAAGCGTTTTGCCAATGTCGATGTGTTCGACATTGAGGTAAACGCGCCCAGTGTCGAGGCGTTCATTGAAACGGTCGTCAACATCTCGCCCACCTTCGGCGGGATCAACCTGGAAGATATCGCCGCACCGCATTGCTTCGAGATCGAGCGCATTCTCAAGGAGCGGCTGGATATTCCGGTATTTCACGACGATCAGCACGGCACCGCCATCATTATTTGCGCCGGGTTGATCAATGCGCTGGAACTGCAGGGTAAATCGCTGGCGGATGCAAAGATGGTCTGTCTGGGTGCCGGTGCGGCCGGTCTGGCCGGTATGCGCTTGTTGATCGCGATGGGCGCCAAAAAAGAGAACATGACCCTGGTGGACTCAAAAGGCGTGATTCATGCCGGCCGCACCGACCTGAACGTTTACAAGCAGGAATTCGCCAAGGAAACCAGCATGCGCACGCTGGCAGACGCCATGACGGGGGCGGACGTGTTCATCGGCGTTTCCGGCCCGAATCTGGTGACCGGCGACATGCTCAAGCTGATGGCGCCCAAGCCGGTGGTGTTTGCCATGGCCAATCCCGATCCGGAAATCCTGCCCAAGGATGCGCATGCCGCCCGGGATGACCTGATCATGGCGACCGGCCGCTCCGATTTTCCCAATCAGGTGAACAATGTGCTGGGATTCCCCTATATCTTCCGCGGCGCGCTGGATGCCAGAGCCAGGAAAATCACCCGGAAAATGATGATCGCGGCGGTAAAGGCGCTGGCGGAAATGGCCAAAGAGCCGGTGCCGGAAGAGGTGTTGAAGGCCTACGGCGCGACGGAAATGACCTTTGGCAAAGACTATATCCTGCCCAAGCCGTTTGATCCGCGACTGATCGATCGCATTCCGCCTGCTATTGCCGCGGCAGTTGAGAAAGAGGCGGATTAACCGTCATGCCGCCCCGTCGCCCGGTTTATCTCAATCTGTTCAAAATCAAGCTGCCGTTGCCGGGGCTGGTTTCCATCATGCACCGGGTCAGCGGCTTTGCCTTGTTTCTGGTTTTGCCCTGGCTGATTTACGCCCTGCAGCAGTCGCTAGCGTCCGAACAGGGATTTGAGCAACTGATGAGCTGGTTTGCTCAACCTCTGGTCAAGCTGGGCCTGCTGGCTGTCTTATGGGGTTACCTGCATCACTTTTGCATGGGGCTGCGTTATCTGGCGCTGGATATGGATATTGGCGTGGCGCTGCCGCAGGCTCGGTTTAGTGCAAAACTGGTGCTGGCTGTAAGCCTGACTGCCACGTTTCTGATAGGTATCCGCTTATGGTAAAGCGTATTGTGACGGGAGCCCATTACGGGCTGCGCGATTGGCTCATGCAGCGCATCACCGCCGCAGTGATGGTGGTTTACACCCTGCTGCTGGCCGTCTACATTTTGTTTCATCCAGTTGCGGATTATGCGGGCTGGAAGGCCATCTTCGGTCACGAGTTTGTCCGGTTGGCCACCCTGCTTTTCCTCTTGAGTCTGTTTCTGCATGCCTGGGTGGGGATGCGCGACATTTTCATGGACTACGTGCATTCCACCCTGGTCCGGCTTGCATTGCATGTCGCTGTGATCCTGGCGCTGGTCATGTACGCGATCTGGTCCGCGCAAATTTTATGGAGCATTCGATGAGCTTCCCCAAGCGAACATTCGACGCCGTCATCATCGGCGGCGGCGGCGCAGGGTTGCGGGCCGCCCTGCAACTGGCGGAAGCGAATCTGAAAGTGGCCGTGGTGTCGAAGGTTTTTCCGACCCGCTCCCACACCGTTTCCGCCCAGGGGGGCATAGCGGCCAGTCTGGGCAATGTGAGCGAGGACAACTGGCACTGGCATATGTACGACACGGTCAAGGGTTCGGATTATCTGGGTGATCAGGACGCCATCGAGTTCATGTGCCGCAACGCGAATGAAGCGGTCATTGAGCTGGAGCATTACGGCATGCCGTTCGACCGGCTGGAAAACGGCAAAATTTACCAGCGGCCGTTCGGCGGCATGACGCAGAACTACGGCGGTGCGCCCGCCGTGCGTACCTGTGCTGCCGCAGACCGCACCGGCCATGCGATGCTGCATACCCTGTATCAGCGCAACATCGCCGCGCGCACGCAGTTCTTCGAGGAATATTTTGCGGTTGATCTGGTCATGGACGATCAGGGTTATGCCCAGGGCGTGGTCGCCCTCAGCATTGAAACCGGCGAGACACTGTTCATCGAGGCGCGCGCGACCATCCTGGCAACCGGTGGCGCCGGGAGGATTTTCTCGGTCACGACAAACGCCCTGATCAATACCGGCGATGGCCTGGGCATGGCGCTCAGAGCCGGTTTGCCGCTGGAAGACATGGAATTCTGGCAGTTTCATCCAACCGGCATTCACGGCGCCGGCGTGCTGGTGACGGAAGGGGTGCGCGGCGAGGGCGGTTATCTGGTCAACAAGAACGGCGAGCGTTTCATGGAGCGTTACGCGCCCAATGCCAAGGATTTGGCCAGCCGCGACGTGGTGGCCCGCGCGATGGCGGTCGAGATTTACGAAGGGCGTGGCTGCGGCAAGGATGGCGATCATGTCCTGCTAAAACTTGATCATCTGGGCGCGGATGTAATTCAGCAACGCCTGCCGGGCATACGTGAATTGTCCCTCAAATTCGCCCATGTCGACCCGTCCACGGCACCCATCCCTGTTGTTCCGACCGTGCATTACATGATGGGTGGCATCCCGACCAATTTGCGCGGCCAGGTCGTCACCCCGACGGCCACGGGGCCGGAGGAAGCCGTGCCCGGTCTTTATGCGATCGGCGAGTGCGCCTGCGTGTCGGTGCACGGGGCCAACCGGCTGGGCAGCAATTCCCTGCTCGACCTGATTGTGTTCGGCCGTGCGGCGGGCAACGATGTGATCGAATATTGCCGTGAAAACCCGTTTCCGCGCCCGGTGCAAGAGCCCTCGCTGGACAAAATCGCGGCACGCCTGGCACGCTGGGACAGGGCCGGCGACGGCATTACCGTTCCCGAGCTGCGTGAAGAAATGAGCAAAACCATGCAGTTGCATTGCGGCGTGTTCCGCCAGGAAGAGATGTTGCAGGAAGGCGTGAAAAAGATGCAGCAAATCGCCGCCAAGTTGCCCGATGTGGTGCTGCGCGATCACAGCAAGGTCTACAATACCGGTCGGATCGAAGCCCTCGAGCTGGAAAACCTGATGGGCGTGGCGTTGGCCACCATGACTTCCGCCGCCGCCAGGCAGGAGAGCCGCGGAGCGCATGCTCGCGACGATTTTACCGCGCGGGACGACAAGAGCTGGATGAAACACACCCTGTATTTTGCCGAAAATCACCGGCTGGATTACAAACCGGTCCGTCTAAAACCGTTGACAGTCGAGGCATTCCAGCCCAAGGCGAGAACCTACTAGGAATTGACCATGCGTTTCTCGATTTACCGCTTTAATCCCGAAACCGACGCCAAACCGTATATGCAGGATTACGAGCTGGATCTCGAAGCCGAGGGCAAAATGCTGCTGGATGCGATCCTGCTGATCAAGGAGCAGGATGAGACACTGACGGTGAGGCGTTCCTGCCGCGAAGGGGTGTGCGGTTCCGACGGGATGAACATCAACGGGCGCAATGGCTTGGCCTGCGTCACTCCGTTACAGGACCTCAAGCAGCCGATCGAATTGAGGCCCTTGCCGGGGTTACCTGTAATACGGGATCTGGTGGTTGATATGACTCAGTTCTACAAGCAGTATCGCTCTATCAAGCCCTACGTGGTCAACAATGATCCCGAGCCGGAAATCGAGCGTCTGCAGTCGCCGGAGGAACGGGCCGAGCTCGACGGCCTGTACGAATGCATTCTGTGCGCCTGTTGCTCCACCTCGTGCCCGTCGTTCTGGTGGAATCCGGACAAATTCGTCGGCCCCGCCGGTTTGCTGCAGGCCTACCGTTTCATTGCCGACAGTCGCGATCAGGCAAGCAATGAACGGCTGGACGACCTGGAGGATCCCTACCGGCTGTTCCGCTGCCACAGCATCATGAGCTGCGCCGAGGTCTGCCCCAAGGGCCTGAGTCCGACACGCGCAATCGGCAAGATCAAGGAGATCCTGGTTAAAAGGACCGTCTGACTGTGCAAGCGGAAAAGAACGTGTCGCAGCCCGATCTGAATCGTTTGCGCTGGAAGTGTAGGCGGGGCATGCTCGAACTCGATCTGCTGTTGGCCCAATTTCTTGACTCAGGCATTGATCAGCTTACCGATGGACAGTTGCACGCATTCAGTCAGCTGCTCGACCTGGAAGACCAGGAGCTTTGGCAGAAGTTGCGCCGCGCGGGTGGTGAGAGCATGTCTGTACTGGCCGTGCTGATGCTGGCAAGTCGGTAACAAGGACATACGGGCATGCCGGGGTTGCCGCACTCAAGCAATGTAAAATCTTCCTTACCCTGTCTGGCAGCCAGGGCCAAGAAGTGTGGCATTACCCTGAGCGAATCCCAATTGACTGCGGCAGGCGAGCTGCGCAGGCTGCAGGAGCTGTTGCAGCAGCCAACTTTCACCAGCCATTTCCGCTTCATGCGCCGTCTATGGCGCTCCCAGCCCGTCCGTGGCGTGTACCTGTGGGGCGGAGTGGGGCGTGGCAAAAGTTTTCTGATGGACAGCTTTTTTGCCTGCGTCGAATCACCACACAAAAAACGCGCCCATTTTCACCGCTTCATGCAGGAAATTCATGGCCGGCTGGAGCGGTTGAAGGGAAAACCCAACCCCCTGCGACTCATTGCGCGTGAAATCGCCGACCACGTTCGTCTGCTTTGTCTGGACGAATTTCATATTACCGATATTGCCGATGCCATGTTGATGAAAGGGTTGCTGCAGGGCCTGCTGGACGAGGGAGTAGCCATTGTGGTGACCTCGAACGCGCACCCTGCTTCGCTCTATCGCAATGGCTTGCAGCGCAGTCAGTTTCTGCCGACCATCGATTTGCTGGAAAAAAATATGGCAATCATCCATTTCGATGGGGATGAGGACTACAGAATGCGCAACATTGCCCGGGCAGGCGTTTACCACAGTCCAGTCGATGAAGCATCTGAAGGCGTTCTGGCCGAGCTTTTTAATGATCTTGCCAGAGGCGAAGTGAAAGAAAGCGGGACACTTGTTGTGGCAGGGCGCCCGATCCCTGTGCGAGGCCATGCCGACGGTCTGGTCTGGTTCAATTTCAAGGAATTGTGCGGTGGACCCCGTAATCAGGCGGATTACATTGAGCTGGCCAAACGTTTCCATACCATTTTGTTGTCCGGCATTCCGCAATTTGACGCTGGGCTGGAAACCGAGGCGCGCCGGTTTTTGTGGCTTGTCGATGTGCTGTATGACCACCGGGTACGGCTGGTTCTGACGGCTGCCGCGCCTTTGGCAAGCCTTGCGCCTGCCGGGCTGTTGCACGGTGAATTTGAGCGAATCTTGAGCCGGCTGACGGAAATGCAGACGCATGCTTATCTGGCGCAGCCGCATCTGCCTGAACTACCGGCAGAAAAAACCCCCGGTCAAAGGGGAGAGAAACCGGGGGTTAAAAAAAGCCCTAATAAGGATTAAGGCGCCCGCTCAGGGAGGAGAAGCGGGAGGCAGTCTCGCAACCACCTACTCTTAAGATAGCAAATTAAATTTGAAGTTCCAGCGGAATATCTTCCGCGCTAAAATTGTTGGCCTGTTTCAATTCTTCTGCGAGGAAAACTATGCTGCCGTTCGGATCGTTCCCAGCCCGCCGTATGCGTCGAATGCGCCGGGACACGTTTTCCCGCAACCTGATGCGTGAAAACAGTCTGACGGCGCATGACCTGATTTATCCGGTATTTGTGCTGGACGGCAAAGGGCGCGAGGAAGCCGTGCCTTCCATGCCGGGCGTGATCCGCCGCAGCCTGGATCTGCTGTTGCCGGTGGCGGCGCAGTGCGTACAGCTGGAAATTCCCGCCATGGCGCTGTTTCCCGTTATTGAGGCGGGCAAAACCGAGGGGGCAGAGGAAGCCTACAATCCAGACGGCCTGGTGCCGCGCGTGGTGCGCGAACTGAAGGCGCGCTTTCCTGAGCTGGGCATCATCACCGACGTGGCACTGGATCCTTATACGATCCACGGCCAGGATGGGCTGATCGATGCCAGCGGCTACGTCATGAACGACGAAACCATTGCAGTATTGCGGCGCCAGGCCTGTACTCATGCGGAGGCGGGCGCGGACGTAGTGGCGCCGTCCGACATGATGGACGGGCGTATCGGCGAAATCCGCCAAGCGCTGGATGCGGCAGGCAGTATTCATACCCGCATACTCGCCTATGCGGCCAAATACGCCTCAAGCTTTTACGGTCCTTTCCGCGACGCGGTCGGCTCGGCCGGCAATCTGGCCGGCGGCAATAAATACACCTATCAGATGGATCCGGCCAACGGCAACGAAGCGCTGTGGGAAGTCGGTCTGGATCTGCAGGAAGGGGCCGACATGGTCATGGTCAAGCCGGGCATGCCCTATCTGGATATCGTTCGCCGCATCAAGGACGCTTATCAGGCGCCGACCTATGCCTACCAAGTCAGCGGGGAATATGCCATGTTGAAGGCGGCCGCGCAGAACGGCTGGCTGAATGAGCGGGCCGTGGTGCTGGAGTCCCTGCTGTCCTTCAAGCGCGCCGGCGCAGATGGGATACTGACTTATTTCGCTCTGGATGCGGCCCGCTGGTTGGCCGAGTGATGCTGTTCAGTGCCCGTGCTCTACCAACAGAGCCCGCCTTTCCCGCTCCAGTTTATTGATGTAGCGCTGGATCATGGCCTGGCTGTTGGCCGGCAGATCGATGAACTGGAAGCCGTAGCGCTTGGTGCGTGCGCCATTGCGCAATACCAGGTCAAACATGTTGCGCAGCTCCATGTCGCTGATAATGGGGCCGATTTCAGGCAGCACGAGCCGGCAGTTGTGAAAGATCAGTCCGGTGGAGAACTCCACTTCCGCCGGTAAGTTGGTCAGCCCTGCCCCGCCCACGCTGATATCCAGCAAAGTACCTTGCAAATGCCCCAGTTGCGGATGGTTGAGGGTGATGGCCAAGGGTTTGCCGCGCGGCGTCTCCACTCGGTAATAATCCCTGCGTTGCAGTTTCAGCAAGGTTTGCGGCATGGCGATGCGCAGGGCGTGCCCCTGCTGATACGGAACCTTTTGCGCGGCGTTGGCAGCAAACTGGATGCGTATCCTGTCTTGCCGCGTGGCAAAAATGATGTGATGACTGGCGCAGATCGCCTGATTGACCGCTTCGTTTGCATTGGTGTCGAGGTAAACCGCGCCCGCCGCATTGTCTACCCCAATGATGGACGTAAGCAGCATGTCCTTCCCGCCATTGAAGTGGGCCGTCAGCAGGCACTTCTTGGTCATCAGGCTGCGCAGAAGATAGACGATCTCGGTCGGCGAATGCAGCAGAAACTTGCTGTAATCCTCGATGTTGACCGCGTCAGTTCTGTGTTCTGTTGCGTGATCAATTGGCATGTGGGATCAGTGCGGGTTGGGTCGGCACATTCTCGCCCAAAGTGCCGCTCAAGCCAAGTCGTTCAGCAACAGCTCGAGCTGCCTGAGGGTTGCGCGTTCCATGATGCCTCCGTCGACCGGGCTGCGTAACGCCAGGCGCTGCTGCTGTGGGGTGAATAGGGCACATTCGACTGGAATGTTTTCGCACTGCAGGGTCAGGGTGGGAATGGTCAAGGTGCGTTCGCCGCTGCGGAAACGTTTCTCGCCGTGCTCAAAAGTCATGTTCTTGTTGAGCAGGTCAAGCTCCACCGCTTTGCTGTCTTCGGCAAAAAGATGCAGGTTGATGTTGGCGTAGGGACCGGCTGTTCCGCTCAGTACTGAGCCGGTTAACAGGGGAGAATACTTCTCCAGCCGGCGCATCGCGTCAGCTGCAATTCTGCGCAGCTCGGCGACATGTTCTTGTTGCTGTTCGCCCAGATACAGCTGCTGATAGCTGCGCAAAGCCGCTTCGATCTGTTCGTTGGTCGGCAGGCAGTGCGTGTCGGTCGCCCCCAACTGGCGTGCCGCCTTGCGCTTGGCCGTGGCGAAATCGCTGGCGCCCTCCGCCATGAAGCGCGCCGCAGTCTGCGCGATCAACTCGCGCATTTGCTGTTGGTGACGTGGGCCGCTATTGCGAGACATGTTGAATTTCGTGAGGTCAGAAAATCTGGTCCTGCACCGTTTCCTCGGTCGCCGGAGCGCTGGCGGCCTGCCCGGTTTCCGGCGGCTGCGCTTCCTGATAGAAATATTCCGGCACAGCGTCGCCGCCACTGCTGCGTGTGCCGGTGGTCGGGTCTATATTGACCGTTACAACACCGTCCGGCAGGGGCAATTGGCTTGGCGGCGAATTTTTGATGGTCTTGTCCATGTAGTCGATCCAGATCGGCAAGGCGGCATGACCGCCGGTTTCGCTGCCGCCGAGAGAACGCGGCTGGTCATAGCCCATCCAGGCTATACCCACTACTTTGCGCGGCTGGAAGCCGCAGAACCAGGCGTCGAATTGGTCGTTGGTGGTACCGGTCTTGCCGGCAATGTCGTCGCGCCCGAGCGACAATGCTTTCATGGCTGTGCCGTGCCGGATCACGTCCTGCATCATGCTGGTCATGATGTAGGCATTGCGCGGGTCGATGATTTGTTTCGCTCCGGCGCCCGCCGTCTGCGGTTTCGCGGCGGCAATGATATGGCCTCGCGCATCGGTAATCCGGTCAATGAAGAACGGGTACACGCGGTAGCCGCCATTGGCAAAGGTCGAGTAGGCCGCCGCCATCTGGTACGGCGTAACGGAGCCTGCGCCCAGCGCCATCGTCAGGTAGGGCGGCTGACGGGCCGGATCGAAGCCGAAGCGGGCCGCATATTCCTGGGCGTAAGCCGGTGTAATGGCCTGCAGAATGCGGATGGAAACCAGGTTCTTCGATTTGGTCAGCGCCTTGCGCATACGGATCGGGCCGTCGAATTTGCCGTCAAAGTTTTTCGGTTCCCACTGCTTGTTGCCGGTTTCCGCCGGGTCGATCACCAGCGGCGCATCGTTGATGATGCTGGCGGCGGTAAAGCCTTTGTCCAGCGCCGCGGAATAGATGAAAGGCTTGAAGCTCGAGCCGGGCTGGCGCCAGGCCTGGGTTACGTGATTGTACTTGTTGCGGTTGAAATCGAAGCCGCCTACCAGCGAGTAGATGGCGCCGTTCATCGGATTGACGGACAGGAACGCGGCTTCCACTTCCGGCAATTGCAGAACCTGCCATTCATGTTTGCTGTTTTGGGCCAGCCGGATCAGGCTGCCGCGGCGGATACGCCGGTCTTCGGCCGTTTTGTTGTCGAGGAAGCGCTGAATGTATTTGATGCTGTCGGCCGGCAGGCTGATCTGTTTGTCCTGTCCGATGTAAGCGGTGACCTGCCTGGGGCCGGCGGATGTCACAACGGCCGGAAGCAGATGCCCCAGCTCCGGCAGGTTATCCAGCGCTTCGTCCATCTTGTCGCGCGCCAGGCCGGCGTCGTCCGGCAGTTGCAGGAAACCTTCCGGGCCGCGATAAGCATGGCGTCGCTCGAAATCCAGTATGCCCTTGTCAACCGCTGCGACAGCGGCATTCTGGTCCTTGCTGCGCAAGGTGGTGTAGACCCGGAAGCCGCTGGTATAGGCGGCATCCTGATAACGGTCATACATATATTGGCGTACCATTTCCGCCACATAGTCGGCGTTCACGTCATAATGAGTTGCGCTGTGCATGACCTTAAGCGGTTCCTGCAAGGCGGCCTGATACTGCTCGGGCGTAATGGCGCGGACTTCCAGCATGCGGCGCAGTACATAGTGTTGGCGTAACTGCGCCCGCTTCGGGTTGGCGACCGGATTGTAGCGGGATGGCGCTTTGGGTAGACCGGCCAGCATGGCCGCCTCGGCAACGCTGATGTTCTGCAGCGGTTTGCCGAAGTAGGTTTGAGCGGCGGCGGCGAAGCCGTAGGCGCGTTCGCCGAGATAAATTTGGTTGATATACAGCTCAAGAATCTGGTCTTTGGTGAGATTCTTTTCTATTTTGAGAGAGAGCAGCATCTCCGAGACCTTGCGGGTCATGGTTTTTTCGCGCGACAGGAAGAAGTTGCGCGCGACCTGCATGGTAATGGTGGAAGCGCCTTCCTTTGCGCCGCCGCTGCTCAGATTGGCCAGTGCCGCGCGCAAAATGCCCATGTAGTCGACGCCGCCGTGCTGGTAGAAGCGTTCGTCCTCGGCAGCCAGAATGGCTTGCTTCATGACGTCGGGGACATCCTGGATTTTTGTCAGGGCGCGGCGCTCTTCACCGAATTCGCCAAGCAGCTTGCCGTCGGCGGTGAAAATCCGCAGGGGAATCTTGGGGCGGTAGTCCGTCAGGCTGTCCAGCGACGGCAGTTGCGGGTAGATCATGATGGCCGTCAGGGCCGCAATGGCGGCAACAAGTCCGGCTGCACTGATTGCCGCGGCGAGAAGGTAATGCCACCAACGCTTGAACATGGAATTATCTGTATCTGGACACTAAAGTTTCGGCCATTATAGGCGTAATTGAATCGAAACAGAATGCAGATACACTTGCAAAATCAAAAAAATCTTTACTTGCTAAATGCTTGTTGCTAGCATTTAATGTAAATTATACTTAAATGAGCCTGGCACCATCGGCCTAAAGGAAGGGGAACAATCCTTGCAGTTCGATTTCTTGTCGCCCAAATTGCCGCCCCTGATCGGGGTGGATATCAGCGCATCCTCGGTAAAACTGGTCGAGTTGAGCGAGGCCGGTAAGAACCAGTACAGGGTCGAGCGTTATGTTATTGAGCCGCTTCCCAAGGACATGGTGACCGATGGAAACATTACCAACGTCGAGGCTGTGGCCGAGGTGGTCGAGGCCGGCTGGAAGAAACTCGGCACACGCATCAAGCAGATCGCTCTTGCTTTGCCGCATGCGGCCGTGATTCAGAAAAAGATCATTTTGCCTGCCGGCTTGACCGAGCTGGACATGGAACAGCAGGTTGAGGCGGAAGCCAACCAGTACATTCCTTTCTCGCTGGACGAGGTAAATCTGGATTTCCAGGTGCTCGGACCCTCGCCCAATTCGACGGAAGACGTCGAGGTGCTGTTGGCGGCATCGCGTAAAGAGAAGGTCGAAGAGCGCGTGGCGGTGGTCGAGGCGGCAGGTTTGAAGCCGCAGGTCATGGATGTCGAATCGAACGCCACCCAGACGGCCTTTGAACTCATTGCGCACCAACTGCCCAATAATGCCCGCGACCAGGCTGTGGCGATCGTCGACATCGGTGCCAATGCCATGCGCATCAACGTGTTCCTCAACAATCAATCGATCTATTTCCGCGAACAGAATTTCGGCGGCAATCAGCTGACCCAGGATATCCAGCGCCGCTTCAATCTGTCGGCGGAAGAGGCTGAAGCCGGCAAGCGTAACGGCGGGTTGCCGGAGGCCTACGAAAGTGAAGTGCTGCAACCGTTCATGGATGCGCTGGGCCAGGAAGTTTCACGGGCTTTGCAATTCTTCTTTTCCTCCACACAGTTCAGTCGCGTCGACCATATTCTGTTGGCCGGGGGCTGTGCCATGATTCCCGGGCTGGACGAGACCGTCTCCAACCGTACTCAGGTCAGTACCATGATCGCCAATCCGTTTGTAAGCATGGCGCTTTCGTCCAAAGTGAAGGCGCGTCAACTGGCGATGGATGCGCCGGCTCTGTTGGTCGCCTGTGGACTTGCCATGCGGAGGTTTGACGAATGATACGCATCAACCTTTTACCGCACCGCGAGCTCAAGCGCGCCGCGCGCCAGCGAGTGTTCAATATTCTGGCGGGCGCCGTGTTTGCCGCTGCCGTGGTGATTGTGCTGATCGTGCATGTGTTCATTCAGAGCAAAATCGATCTGCAGAACGACCGCAACAATTACCTGAATGACGAAATCGCCAAGCTGGATAAGCAGATCCAGGAAATCAACAAGCTCAAAGAACAGAAAGCCGTCATGCTGGCGCGCAAGCAGGTGGTGGAACAGCTTGAAAGCAATCGTTCCGAAGTGGTGCGCCTGTTTGACCAGATGGTTCGGCAGTTGCCCGATGGCATGTACCTGAGCGGGATTGAGCAGCATGGCGCAAAAATCACCCTGAAAGGGTATGCGCAATCGAGTGCGCGCGTATCCACATTGATGCGCAATCTGGATGCGTCTCCCTGGCTGGAGAATGCATCCCTGATCGAGATCAAGGCGGCCAACGTGAATAACACTCGGCTCAATGAATTTGCAATGACAGTCGACATGAAGCGTCCGCAGTTGACGCAGGATGACGGCAAACAGTCGAAAGGTGCCAAGTCATGACACTAGACGATATCAATAAGCTCGATTTTAAAAATATCGGTAGTTGGCCCCTGATTGCCCGAGCTGTTCTGCTTGCCGTTGTTTTCGTGGTGGTGTTGGCGGCCGCGTACTGGTTTGACTGGAGCGATCAGATCGATACCTTGCAGACTGCAAGGCAGCAGGAGGCGCAGGAAAAAGAAACCTTCCTCAATAAAAAGCGGCAGGCCATCAATCTCGATACCTACAAGCAGCAGCTCAAGGAAATTGAGCAGTCGTTCGGCGCCTTGCTGAAGCAGCTGCCCAATAAATCCGAAATGGATGCGCTGATCACGGATATCAACCAGGCTGGTCTTGGGCGTGGACTGGAGTTCGATCTGTTCAAGCCGGCTGATCATGAGAATATGAGCGAATTTTACGCCGAGTTGCCGATTTCCATTAAAGTCAGCGGCGCTTACCATGATCTGGCTGCGTTTGCCAGCGATGTGTCGCAATTGTCCCGTATCGTGACGCTGAACGATATCAGGCTTACGCCCAACAAGGATGGCAACTTGACCATGGATGCAACGGCCAAGACCTATCGCTATCTGGACGAAGACGAGATCGCTTCGCAGAAGAAAAGCGAAAAAGACAGGAAAGGAGGCAATTAAATGAGACGCCTGCTTATATTGTCACTCGTTATTGCTCTGGCCGGTTGTGGCGGCAGCGGGTTGGAAGATCTGCAACAGTTTGTGCAGGAGTCCGGCAAGGACATGCGCGGCAAAGTGGAGCCTTTGCCCGATGTGAAACTGCCGGAGCAGTTTGTCTACAACGCATTTGAATTGCCGGATCCGTTCAAGCCGCGCAAGTTGAAATCGGAGGCCGGCAGCGTCCGCCCTGACCAGGAAAACCGGGTGAAGGAAGCGTTGGAGGCCTATCCGCTGGAAAACCTCAAGCTGATGGGTATGATGCAGCGAAAAGGGGTGAATTACGCCCTGATACTGGACCCCGATGGCAAGCTGCATTATGTGAAGGCGGGGAATTATATGGGGCAGAATTTTGGCCTGATCACCAAGATCACTCCCGAGAGCCTGACGCTGAAAGAGATCGTGCCCGATGGTGGGGACTGGGTGGAAAAAGAAACCGTGCTGTCCATGCCGCAAAGCTAGGGAGTGAAAGATCATGACAACAATCAAATTGCAAAAGGATGCGGTGATGGGTGTGCAAAGCGGGATCAAGTGGCTCGCCACGCTGCTATTGGGCCTGATGGCGATGATGGCGGTTATGGCACGGGCGGATGTTGCGCCGGATAGCGGCAACGAAGTGCAGCAAATCCAGTCGAGCAGCATGCCGGGGGGGGAGATGGTGGTCAAGATTACCATGAAGAGCCCCCTGACCGTTTTGCCGCCCAGTTTTGCAACCAATGTTCCGCCGCGTATTGCCCTGGACTTGGCCAACACGATGAATGGCCTGAATAAAAATAATGTGGCCGTGGAAGAGGGGCCGCTGCGCAGCATTAATGTGGTCCAGGCAGGCAGCCGTACACGCCTGGTGCTGAATTTGAGCAAGGCCGCCAGTTATGAGACCAAGCTGGATGGCAATAATCTGATGATTTCGCTCAAGGCGAGCGACGTGCCGAATGTGACCAGCACCAGCGGTATGCGTTTTGCAGAAGCAGCGCGACCAGGCCTAACACGTAATGAAATCCAGAATGTGGATTTCCGCCGCGGCAAGGATGGCCAGGGCCGCATTATCGTCGATATGACGCAAAACAACACGGCCGTGGACGTTCGTCGTCAAGGCAAGACCTTGGTGGTGGAGTTCCAGAATTCAAAGATTCCTTCGGCACTCGAACGTCGCTTGGATGTGATCGATTTCGGCACACCGGTACAAGCGGTAGACGCAGTGAATCAGGGCAACAATGCCCGTCTGGTGATTGAGCCGAAAGGGCAGTGGGAGCATTCGGCCTACCAGATCGATAAGCAGTTTGTTGTGGAAGTTAAGCAAGCAGCCGATGACAGCAGCAAATTGGGCAAGAAGGGATACTCGGGCGAGAAGATTTCCTGGAGTTTCTCTGATCTGCCGATCAAGGACTTCCTCAAGCTCATCGGCGAGGAATTCGGTATCAATATCCTCATGAGTGAAAGCGTAACCGGCACGATTTCGCTGAATATCAAGGACGTTCCGGTCGACCAGGCGCTCGATATCGTGCTGCAGAAGAAAGGCTTGTCGACCCGCAAGACTGGCAACGTGCTGTATGTGGCGCCGACCGACGAATTGCTGACGAAAGAGAAGCTTGAACTGGAAGCGCGTCAGCAGATTTCCGAACTGGAGCCGCTGCAGACCGAAATGTTCCAGCTGAAGTATGCTCAGGTTGAAACGTTCAAGTCGATCTTTAGCGATGACAAAAACAAGATTCTGTCCAAGCGCGGCAGCGCCGTGTACGACACGCGCACCAACAGCCTGTTTGTCAACGATACGCCGACCAAGCTGGAGGAGATTCGCAAACTGATCGAGAAGACCGACGTGCCGCAGCGTCAGGTGATGATCGAAACCCGTATCGTTGAAGCGAACGATAACTTCAGTAAAAACCTGGGCGCACGCTTGGGTATTCATCAGCCCAACGCCAGTGGCGAGACCTTTACCAGCAACAGCAACGACCGTGTTGTTTTGGGCGGGTCCCTGGCGGATACGGGGTACCATACCAACCAGTCCTCCACGACGCCGGACTTCCTGACGCAGGCAATGAACGTGAACATGCCTGCTGCTGGTCTGGGTGGTTTTAATCCGGGCGCCTTGGCATTGACCTTGTTCCGTGCCGGCGCGGGACGTTTCCTGAACCTGGAGATTTCCGCTCTTGAGGCGGATGGCAATGGTAAGGTGATTTCCAGCCCACGCGTGGTGACCGCCAACAACGTTGAAGCCACAATCGAACAGGGTACTGAGATTCCCTATCAGCAGGCCAGCAGTTCGGGCGCTACATCGGTTGCGTTCAAGAAAGCGGTGCTGAGCCTGAAGGTGAAGCCGCAGATTACGCCGGATGACAACGTGATCATGGATCTGAACGTAACCAAGAACTCGCCGGACTACAGTCGTGTGCTGTTTGGCGCAGTACCGATCAATACCAAGCAGATCAACACGCAGGCATTGGTGGAAAACGGCGGTACTGTGGTAATCGGTGGTATTTACACCCAGGATCAGGGTACTACGGTAACTAAAGTGCCGTTGTTCGGCGACATTCCGGTGGTGGGCAATCTGTTCCGCAATAAGGCTTCTACTAACAACAAGACCGAGCTGCTGATTTTCGTGACGCCGAAGATCCTGAAAGAAGATCTGAACGTTCGCTAAGGCAGTTTGGTGTAAGATACTCCGGCAAGGTAGGAATACCTTGCCGGATTTTTTTTGATGGTATCTATGAAAGAAAATATTGTTCTCGTGGGTTTGATGGGGGCCGGCAAAACCACCGTCGGGCGTCAGCTTGCGCGACAGCTGAACCTGCGTTTTGTTGACTCGGATCATGAAATAGAGGCGCGCACCGGAGTCACGATTCCCGTAATTTTCGAAATTGAGGGCGAAGAAGGGTTCCGCAACAGGGAATCCACTGTGCTGCAGGAGATTGCCGAGGAAGAGGGTCAAGTGATTGCAACCGGTGGCGGCGCGGTGCTGCGGCCGCAAAATCGCCGGCTGCTTAAGGCGCATGGAACAGTTGTTTATTTGCGTGCCACGGTCGATGAGCTGTGGCAACGCACCCGTCACGACCGCAACAGACCACTCCTGCAAACCGAAGACCCCAAAGCCAAGCTTGCCAGTTTGTATGGCCAGCGCGACCCGCTTTACCACGAAGTCGCCGACATCGTGGTCGACACAAGCAGACAGAGCGTACAAAACCTGGTGCAGCAACTGCTGGAAAAGCTGGAGCACTTCGGTGTAACGAAATTGAAGGATGCAAAAGCATGATGCAAACCTTGACGGTCGACCTGGGCGATCGCAGCTACCCGATTCACATCGGACCCGATCTGTTGCGGCAAGCCGGTCTGCTGGTCCCGCATCTGCAGCAGCCCAGGGTTGCGATCGTGACCAACACCACTGTTGCACCGCTGTACCTGAGCACGCTCCAGCAAGCATTGGAGCAAGCGGGGGTGCAAGTGCTACCTGTCGTGCTGCCGGACGGTGAGGTGTATAAGACCTGGGAAAGTCTCAACCTGATTTTCGATGCCCTGCTGCAACACCGCTGCGAAAGGAAAACGACCCTGATCGCACTCGGGGGGGGGGTGATAGGAGATTTGACCGGTTTTGCCGCCGCCTGCTACCTCAGGGGAGTGCCATTTATCCAGATTCCCACAACCTTGCTGGCGCAGGTGGATTCATCGGTCGGGGGCAAGACCGGCATCAACCATCCGCTGGGCAAGAATATGATCGGCGCATTCTATCAGCCGCGTGTTGTGCTGGCGGATACGGCGACATTGAATACTTTACCGGATCGTGAGTTGTCTGCGGGATTGGCTGAGGTCATCAAATACGGCCTGATCCGCGATGCGGCGTTTTTTGCCTGGCTGGAGCAAAACATGACGCGCCTGGTCGAGCGGGACCCGGCCGCTCTGGCCGAGGCCATTGCGGTGTCGTGCCGCAACAAGGCGGAAGTTGTGGCGGCTGACGAGAAAGAGAGCGGGCAGCGCGCATTGCTCAACCTGGGGCACACATTCGGTCATGCCATCGAAGCGGGGATGGGCTACGGCAACTGGCTGCACGGCGAGGCTGTGGCAGCCGGCACCATGCTGGCTGCCCGGCTATCGCTGGCCTTGGGTTGGCTAACTGCGGCCGATGTTCAGCGCATCAGGACACTGTTTGTGCAGGCCGGATTGCCGGTCGTGTCCCCCGATCTGGGAGTGGACAGCTATATGGATATGATGGGGCTGGACAAGAAAGTGGAAGGCGGGAAGATCCGCTTCATTCTGCTGCAGGGCATTGGCAAGGGCGTGATCAGCGGGGATGTGCCGCCGGACGTGCTGAAACAGGTCTTGGCGCGAGCTGCCCTCGATGACTGAGCATGTCGTTCCCTATGCGGTTAACCAAACGCGGGGACGGCGCCGTGGCGAGGCGGCTCCGACCGGGCGAACGGAATTTCAGCGTGACCGGGACCGGATCATTCATTCGTCGGCATTCCGGCGTCTCGAATACAAAACCCAGGTTTTCGTCAATCATGAAGGCGATCTGTTTCGCACGCGTCTGACACATAGCCTGGAAGTGGCGCAGATCGGCCGCACGATTGCCCGCAGCCTGAAGTTGAACCAGGATCTGGTGGAGGCGGTCGCCCTGGCGCATGACCTCGGCCACACACCTTTCGGACACGCCGGGCAGGATACGCTTAACGCCTGCATGAAGCCTTTCGGCGGTTTCGAGCATAATCTTCAGTCGCTGCGGGTGGTGGATGTGCTGGAAGAGCGCTACGCCGAGTTTGACGGCTTGAATCTGTGTTACGAAACGCGCGAAGGGATCCTCAAGCACTGTTCCGTGGCGAATGCCAGGGAGTTGGGCGAGGTGGGGGAGCGGTTCCTGAAAAAGCAGCGGCCATCCCTGGAGGCCCAGGTGGCCAATTTGGCCGACGAGATCGCCTACAACAACCACGATGTGGATGACGGCTTGCGCTCCGGTTTGATCACGCTTGAACAGCTGAGCGAAATCAAGGTGTATGCACGGCATGAGGCCGAGGTGGCCGCGCTTTATCCCGCCTTGCCGCAGCGCCGGCTGATCTATGAAACCGTCCGTCGCATGATCAATACGCTGGTAACCGATCTGGTGACGGAGTCGGGCCGGCGAATCGCCGAGGCCAACCCCCGTTCGGTCGATGAAGTCCGCTCTGCGCCGGCACTGATCGGTTTCAGTGAGGGGGTTGCCGCCGAACAGCACGAAATGAAGTCGTTTCTGCGCGAGGCGTTGTACCGGCACTACCGCGTGATGCGCATGACGAGAAAGTCGCAACGGATCATCGAGGATTTGTTTGCCGCTTTTCTGGACGAGCCGCGCCTGATGCCGCCGCAATATCAGGATAAGGCCAGAGAGGACAAGGCGCGCGCCGTGTGTGATTATATTGCCGGCATGACTGATCGCTATGCGATTGCGGAGCACAAACGGCTGTTTGCGGTGGACGAGGCCTGAGCGGGGCGGGTAACGGGGTGTCGTCGGGGCTGTCGCTGGCAGGGTATTTATGGCAATTTTAGAATGAAATGATGTCCTTGCATTGAATCTATGACCGTAACCGGTTAAAATCCAAGCCTTTTCTCTTGAATTTTTAGGTCTAGAGGCATGGACAGACAAGGCTGGTTGGACGGCACGCTGTATCGTCCTGATTTTGAACAGGACAGTTGTGGTTTTGGCCTGATGGCCAATATGGATGACAAGCCCAGCCATTGGCTGGTGCAAACCGCGATCAGCTCGCTGGCGTGTCTGACGCACCGCGGTGCGGTGGCGGCAGACGGCAAATCGGGCGACGGTTGCGGGCTGTTGTTCAAGAAGCCGGATGCATTCTTGCGCGCCGTGGCGGCGGAAAACGGTTTCAAGCTTAATGAACGTTACGCCGCCGGTCTGGTGTTTCTCAATCGCGACAAGGCCGTTGCCGACGCTTCCCGTGCCCGCCTGACCGACGAGTTGACCAAGCAGGGTCTGATCGTGGCCGGTTACCGCTCGGTGCCGACCAACAATGACGCCTGTGGGGAGTACGCCCTGGCCACCCTGCCGCAATTCGAGCAGGTGTTCGTCAATTGTCCGGACGCTGTCAGCGCCGCAATGTTCGAGCGCAAGCTCTATACGGCTCGCCGTCTGGCGGAAAAAGCCCTGTCCGGCAGCGACAAGACCTTCTATATGCCGACCCTGTCGGCCCACGTCATGTCCTACAAGGGCCTGGTGACGCCGGACAACCTGCCGGTGTTCTACCCCGACCTGCACGACGAACGTTTTGCTTCCAGCCTGGCGGTGTATCACCAGCGCTTCTCCACCAACACCTGGCCGGAATGGCGCCTGGCGCAGCCCTTCCGCTACTTGGCGCACAACGGCGAAATCAATACCGTGCAGGGCAATCGCAACTGGGCGCTGGCGCGTGAACAGAAATTCGCCTCCGACTTCATCCCCAATATGGATGACGTGCGTCCGATGGTGTCCAGCAACGGCTCCGACTCCTACAGCATGGACAACATGCTGGAAGGCCTGCTGATGGGCGGTGTGGACCTGTTCCGCGCCCTGCGCCTGCTGATTCCGCCGGCCTGGCAGAACGTCGACAGCATGGACCCGGACCTGCGCGCCTTCTACGAATACAGTTCCATGCATATGGAGCCGTGGGACGGCCCGGCCGGCGTAGTGCTGACCAACGGCCGCTACGGCGTGTGTCTGCTGGACCGTAACGGTCTGCGTCCGGCCCGTTTCGTGGTGACCAAGGACCGTCACTTCACCATCGCCTCCGAAGTGGGCGTATGGAACTACAAACCGGAAGACGTGGTGCAAAAAGGCCGTGTGAAGCCGGGTCAAATGGTGGCGGTGGACCTGGAACAGGGGCGCCTGCTGCTGCCGGACGACATCAACGCCGAACTGAAGGCGCGTCATCCGTACCGCCAGTGGCTGAAAGAAAACTCGCGCTATCTCGAACTGGGTCTGGACGAGGATGCCAAGATCGAGGCCATGAACAGCGCCGATCTGACTACCCATCAGAAGCTGTTCAATGTGACCTTTGAAGAGCGCGATCAGGTGATCCGCGTGCTGGCGGCCGATGGCCAGGAAGCCGTGGGTTCCATGGGCGACGACACGCCGATGGCCGTGCTGTCGGAAAAAGCCCGTTCGCCTTACGATTACCTGCGCCAGCAATTCGCCCAGGTGACCAACCCGCCGATCGATCCGATCCGTGAAGCGATCGTGATGTCGCTCAACACCTGCTTCGGCCCGGAGCAGAACCTGTTTGAGGAAACCGCCGACCACGCCAGCCGTCTGGAAGTGAGCTCGCCGGTGCTGTCGGCCGACAAGATGGCCATGCTGCTGGATGAGAAACAATCCGGCTACAGTTCTACTGTCCTGTCGCTGCAATTCGACCCGAGCCAGACCAATCTGAAGGCGGCTGTTGAAAAATTGGCGGCCGATGCCGTGGCTGCTGTCAAGGGCGGCAAGGTGATTCTGCTGCTGTCCGACCGCGCCATCAGCAAATCCACGCTGCCTATCCCGGCCGTGCTGGCAACCGGCGCTGTACACCATGCGCTGATTGGCGCGGGCCTGCGTTGCGATTCCAATATCGTGGTGGAAACCGGCAGCGCGCGCGATCCGCACCACTTTGCCTGTCTGATCGGCTACGGTGCGACCGCCGTGTTCCCCTATCTGGCCTACCAGGTCATTCTCGACCTGATCAAGAGCGGCGACGTGGCTTACGCCCCGGAAAAGGCGCTGGCCAACTACCGCAAGGGGATCAACAAGGGCCTGTTGAAAGTGCTGTCGAAGATGGGTATTTCCACCATCGCCAGCTACCGCGGTGCCCAGCTGTTCGAAGCCGTGGGCATCCATGAGACCGTGGTCGACCTGTGCCTGAAGGGTACCGTGAGCCGTCTGTCCGGCGCCAGCTTCGACGACTTTGAGGCCGACCAGAAGAAACTGGCCCGTAGCGCCTTCAACCCGCTCAAGCAACTCAGCCAGGGCGGTCTGCTGAAGTTCGTGTTCGGCGAGGAATACCACGCCTACAACCCGGATGTGGTGCAGTGGCTGCAAAAAGCCGTGCAGACCGGCAGCTACGATGCCTACAAGGAATACGCCAAGCTGGTGAACGAGCGTCCGGTGGCCATGCTGCGCGACCTGATGGAGTTTGCCGACGCCAAGCCGGTAGCCGTTGACGAAGTTGAACCGGTTGAAGCCATTCTCAAGCGCTTCGACTCCGCCGGTATGAGCCTGGGTGCGCTGTCCGTCGAAGCGCACGAAGCCCTGGCGGAAGCCATGAACCGCCTGGGCGGTCGCTCCAACTCCGGTGAGGGCGGCGAAGATGCCAACCGTTACGGCACCGTGAAGATGTCCAAGATCAAGCAGGTGGCGTCCGGCCGTTTCGGCGTGACGCCGCATTACCTGGTCAATGCCGAGGTGCTGCAGATCAAGGTGGCGCAGGGCGCCAAGCCGGGCGAAGGCGGCCAGCTGCCGGGCGACAAGGTGTCCGAGATGATCGCCACGCTGCGTCATGCCAAGTCGGGTATCAGCCTGATTTCCCCGCCGCCGCACCACGACATTTACTCGATTGAAGATCTGGCGCAGCTGATTTTCGACCTGAAACAGGTCAACCCCAGCGCGCTGGTGTCGGTAAAGCTGGTGGCCGAACCCGGTGTCGGTACCGTGGCGGCCGGTGTGGCCAAGGCTTACGCCGACCTGATCACCATTTCCGGCTACGACGGCGGTACCGGCGCATCGCCGCTGACCTCGGTGAAATATGCCGGTACTCCGTGGGAGCTGGGTCTGACCGAAGCGCAACAGGTGTTGCGCGCCAACGGCCTGCGCGGCCGCGTGCGCGTGCAGACCGACGGCGGCCTGAAAACCGGTCTGGATGTGGTGAAAGCCGCGGCCATGGGTGCCGAGTCCTTCGGTTTCGGTACCGGTCCGATGGTGGCGCTGGGCTGTAAATACCTGCGTATTTGTCACCTGAACAATTGTGCCACCGGTGTGGCCACGCAAGATGCCCGTCTGCGCAAGCAGCACTTCATCGGTTTGCCGGAAATGGTGATGAACTACTTCAAGTTCGTTGCCATGGAAACCCGCGAATGGATGGCGCAGATCGGTGTGCGTTCCATGGACGAGCTGATCGGCCGCATGGACAAGCTGGCGCTGCGCCAGGGCGCCACCGCCAAGCAGCAGAAGCTGCAACTGGGCGTGTTGTTGAGCCAGGGTACCGTGCCCGACAGCGTACCGCGTTTCTGTATCGAACCGTCCAACCCGTCCTTCGACAAGGGCGAGCTGGCCGAGCAGATGCTGAAAGACGCCAAGGCCGCCATCGACAGCAAGACCCCGCTGGAACTGAACTATGCGGTACACAACACCAACCGCTCCATCGGTGCGCGTCTGTCCGGCGAAATCGCCCGCGTACACGGCGCCGCCGGCCTGCCGGACAACTGCCTGACTATTAAGATGTCCGGCAGCGCTGGCCAGAGTCTGGGCGTGTGGAACGCCAAGGGCCTGCGTCTGGTGGTGGAAGGCGATGCCAACGATTACGTCGGCAAGGGCATGAACGGCGGCAGCGTGGTGGTGTATCCGCCGAAGAACTCCGCCTTCAAGACCAACGAGTCCATCATCATCGGCAACACCTGTCTGTACGGTGCCACCGGCGGCGCGTTGTATGCTGCGGGTATGGCGGGCGAGCGTTTCGCCGTGCGCAACTCCGGCGCGCTGGCGATTGTCGAAGGTGTGGGTGACCACGGTTGCGAATACATGACCGGCGGTGCCGTGATCGTGTTGGGTGAAACCGGCCTCAACTTCGGTGCCGGCATGACGGGCGGCTTCGCCTTCATCTACGACGTGCAAGACCAGTTCGCGCATCGCTACAACAACGAACTGATCGACATCCACCGCATCAACACCGAGCCGATGGTGCAGTATCGCCAGTACCTGAAGCAGAAAATCCAGCAACATGTCGCCGCCACCGGCAGCGCACATGGCCAGTGGCTGCTGGACAACTTCAGCGACGCGGTTAACCACTTCTGGCTGGTCAAGCCCAAAGCGGCCAAGCTCGACACGCTGCTGCAGGGCTAAGGGGAACGATATGTCTGACGTATTTCAGTTTATTAACATCCAGCGCCGTGACGGCGAAAAAACGCCGGCGGATGTGCGCAAAAAAGAGTACCGCGAAATTTACGCGCAGATGGACAAGGACCACGCCACCGAACAGGCCGGTCGCTGTTTGTCCTGCGGCAACCCCTATTGCGAGTGGAAGTGCCCGGTACATAACTACATTCCCAACTGGCTGCAACTGGTCAGCGAAGGGCGCGTGATCGAGGCGGCGGAATTGTCGCACAAGACCAACTCCCTGCCGGAAATCTGCGGCCGTGTGTGCCCGCAAGACCGTCTGTGCGAAGGTTCCTGTACCTTGAACTCCGGTTTCGGCGCGGTGACCATTGGCCAGGTTGAGCGCTACATCTCCGAAACCGCGTTCGAGCAGGGCTGGCGTCCGGACATGAGCGCCGTGGTCAAGACCGGCAAGCGTGTCGCCGTGATCGGCGCTGGCCCGGCGGGTCTCGCCTGTGCCGACGTGCTGGTGCGCAGCGGCGTGACCCCGGTGGTATTTGACCGCCACAGTGAAATCGGCGGTCTGCTGACTTTCGGTATTCCCGAATTCAAGCTGGAAAAATCAGTCGTACAGCGCCGCCGCGAAATCTTCGAAGGCATGGGAGTGGAATTCCGCCTCAATACCGAAGTCGGCAAGGATGTGAAGCTCGACGCCCTGCTGGCCGAATTCGACGCTGTGTTCCTCGGCATGGGCACCTACACCTACATGAAGGGCGGTTTCCCCGGTGAGGATCTGCCGGGCGTGCTGGAAGCGCTGCCGTTCCTGATTTCCAACGTGAAGAACTGTCTCGACCTGCTGGGCGAAGGCGAAGAGTTCCTCAATATGGCCGGCAAGCGCGTCGTGGTACTGGGCGGCGGCGATACCGCGATGGACTGCAACCGCACGTCCATCCGCCAGGGCGCCGCGTCGGTGACCTGCGCCTACCGTCGTGACGAAGAAAACATGCCGGGTTCCAAGCGCGAAGTGTCCAACGCCAAGGAAGAGGGCGTTGCTTTCCTGTGGAACCGTCAGCCGGTCGAAATCGTCGGCAACGGCAAGGTCGAAGGCGTGAAACTGGTAACCACCCAACTGGGCGCACCGGATGCGCGCGGCCGCCGCTCGCCGGAAGTGATTCCGGGCAGCGAGGAAATCGTGCCGGCCGATCACGTGATCGTGGCCTTCGGTTTCCGCCCCAGCCCGCAACCATGGTTTGCCGATCACGGCATCAGCCTGGACCAGGCCGGTCGCGTCATCGCCAAGGGCAATACTCACGCCTTCCAGACCAGCAACCCGAAAGTGTTTGCCGGCGGTGACATGGTGCGCGGCTCAGACCTGGTGGTGACGGCCGTGTACGAAGGCCGCCAGGCAGCCGAAGGTATTCTCGAATACCTGAATGTGTGAGGTGCGAGGGGCGAGGTGACTTGCCCTTCTTCCTTCCCTCTTCCCCTTCTCACGGTACAACCATGAAACCGAAGAACGATACCTTTTTGCGCGCATTGCTGCGCCAGCCGACTGAATACACTCCCATCTGGATCATGCGTCAGGCCGGTCGTTACCTGCCGGAATACAACCAGACGCGTGCCCGCGCCGGCGATTTTCTGTCGCTGTGCAAAAGTCCGGATCTGGCCACGGAAGTGACCCTGCAGCCGTTGGCCCGTTTCGGTCTGGATGCGGCGATTCTGTTCTCCGATATTCTGACCATTCCCGATGCCATGGGGCTGGGCCTGTACTTCGCTGCCGGCGAGGGTCCCAAGTTCGAGCGCCCGCTGCGCGACGAATGGGAAATCCGCGATCTGGCTGCGCCCGATCCTGCTGACAAGCTGGGTTATGTGCTGGATGCCGTCAGCCAGATCCGCAAAGCGCTGGATAACAGCGTGCCGCTGATCGGTTTCTCCGGCAGCCCGTTCACCCTGGCCTGCTACATGGTCGAAGGCGGCGGCAGCGATGATTTCCGCCACATCAAGACCATGATGTACGCCCGCCCGGACCTGTTGCATCGGATTCTGGAAGTGAATGCGGAAGCCGTGACCAGTTATCTCAATGCCCAGATCGAAGCCGGTGCCCAAGCCGTGCAGATTTTCGATTCCTGGGGCGGCGCCCTGTCGCATGCGGCCTACCATGAATTCTCCCTGCCGTATCTGGAGCGCATCATCAGCGGCCTGACCCGCGAGAAAGACGGCCAGCGTATTCCGGTCATCGTCTTCACCAAGGGCGGCGGTCTGTGGCTGGAATCCATGGCCGATATCGGCGCCGATGCGCTGGGCCTGGACTGGACCGTCGACATCGGCGATGCCCGCCGTCGCGTAGGCGATAAAGTAGCGTTGCAGGGCAATCTCGACCCGGCCGTGCTGTTCTCCAACCCGGAAACCGTGCGTGCAGAAGCGGCCAAAGTGCTGCAAAGCTACGGCAAGGGCACCGGTCACGTATTCAACCTGGGGCACGGCGTGTCGCAATTCACCTCGCCGGAGAATGTGGCGGCATTGGTGGACGCGGTGCATGAATTGAGCCGGGAAAATCACGGCTAAATGATCGGGTAGGGTGCAATAACCGTAGGGCATTGCACCTGATTGGGTTTGTTCTTTCAGTAGGCCGGGGGCGTTCCCGGCCAAGCCATGGCAAAATAGCCACATTACCCGATTGCTTGTCGCTGACGTGACCGAACACACTTCACTCCGCATCGCTCATATCGCCCTCGACGTGCCCTTGCCGGGGCCGTTCGACTACCTCATCCCGCCCGCCTTTGCCGGGCTGCAATTAGGCCAGCGGGTGGTCGTGCCCTTCGGGCGTCGGCGCATGGCCGGCATCGTTGTCGGGTTGGCAGACAAGAGCGCGTTCGCGCAAGATAAACTCAAACCGATCCAGGAAGTATTTTCCGCAGAATCTCCCCTGCCTGACGAGTTGCTGGCGCTGCTGCAGTTTGCCAGCCAGTACTATCATTACCCGCTGGGCGAAACGGTCATGCGGGCGCTGCCAGGTTTGCTGCGTGATGCTGAGTCTTTGCCGGAGCAGAAATTGGGCTGGCTGGCGCTGACGGATGCAGGACGCGAGGCGCTGGCCAATTTACCCAAGCGGGCGGTGGTTAAGCAGAAGCTGTTTGCCATGCTCAGCCATGCACCTGTCTGTTCCTACGATGCTTTGCGCGAGCAGGGCAGCAGCGCGGCGGCACAGGTGCGCGAGTGGCTGCAAAATGGCTTGCTGCTTGCGGCAGAGCCGCCTGCGACCGATTATGCCGCTTCTTCCATTCCCAAGCTGAACCACGAGCAAACTGCCGCCGTACACAGTGTTCTGGCCAGCCTGGGGCAATTCAAACCCTGGTTGCTGCATGGCGTAACCGGCAGCGGCAAGACCGAGGTCTACCTCAACATTGTGGCCGAGGTGCTGGAGCGCGGCGGGCAGGCGCTGGTGCTGGTGCCGGAAATCAACCTCACACCGCAACTGGAAGGGCGTTTCCGCAACCGTTTTCCCAATCATCGGCTGGTTACTCTACACAGCAACCTGGCCGAGGGCGAGCGATTGCGCAACTGGCAGGCTGCCGTCAGCGACAAGGCCGATGTGGTACTGGGCACGCGCTTGTCCATTTTTACGCCACTGCCGCGACTGGCTATCATCATCGTCGACGAGGAACATGACGCCTCTTTCAAGCAGCAGGAAGGTCTGCGCTACTCCGCCCGTGATATTGCCGCGGTACGCGCACAGCGGCGTAACGTGCCCTTGCTGCTGGGCTCCGCCACCCCCTCGCTGGAATCCTGGT
This sequence comes from Pseudomonadota bacterium, assembly GCA_021851875.1. Taxonomy (GTDB): domain Bacteria; phylum Pseudomonadota; class Gammaproteobacteria; order Burkholderiales; family JAJZQI01; genus JAJZQI01. Next base: position 109,922 of record JAJZQI010000008.1, read on the forward strand.
ACAACGCCCAGAGCGGCAAGTACGGTCTGCTGCAACTGAATGAACGGGCAGTGAACAGCGCCACCCTGCCCACTATCCGACGGGTGGATACCCGTGTTAACGAAGCCAATGAAGGGCTGACCGAGCCGGTTGTCGAGGCGCTGAAGAAGGCCGTCGCACGGGGCGAACAGGCGTTGGTGTTCCTCAATCGGCGCGGCTACGCTCCGGTGCTGTACTGCGGCGGCTGCGGCTGGAAGGCCGAGTGCCATCGCTGTTCCGCCGCGTTGGTGTGGCATGCCCGCCACAAGCGCCTGCGTTGCCACCATTGCGGCCATGAAGAGCGCCCGCCCGTTGCCTGTCCCAAGTGCGGCAATATGGACCTGCGTCCCGTTGGCGAGGGTACCCAGCGTATTGAAGACGTGTTGCAAAGCAGGCTGCCGCAGGCGCGCATTCTGCGCGTCGATCGCGACAGCACTCGCACCAAGGGCAGCTTCGATGCCATGCTGGAGCAGATACACGGGCGGGAGATCGATATTCTGGTCGGCACGCAAATGCTGGCCAAGGGGCACGACTTTCCCCGCGTGTCACTGGTGGTGGTGCTCAATGCCGATGGCGCCTTGTATAGCACCGATTTTCGCGCCGGCGAGCGGTTGTTCGCCCTGCTCATGCAGGTGGCCGGCCGTGCCGGGCGGGCCGAGTTGGCGGGCGAAGTGTGGATTCAGACGCAGTTTCCGGATCATCCGCTGTACCGCGCGCTGCAGCAGCACGATTACAACGGTTATGCTGCGGAATTGCTGACCCAGCGCAAAAGCGCAGGTTTCCCGCCCTACGAATTTCAGGCCGTATTGCGTGCCGAGGCGCATCAGGTACATCAATTGGAGCAGTTCCTGCAACAGGCCGCTAAACTGGCGATACCAATATCGCATGAGGTACTGGTGTTCGACCCGGTGGAAAGCCTCATGCCGCGTGTTGCTAACCGGCATCGTTGGCAGTTGCTGATTCAGTCGGAGTCGCGTCAGGCCTTGCAGAAAATGCTGTTTCAGTGGGAGCCGCAGCTGTGGCGGATCGCTTCGCGCGAATTGCGCTGGAACATCGATGTGGACCCGCTGGAGGTATAGGATGGCCGTGGTGAAATTGGCGATTTCCCCCCGCTGGGTTAACATTAGCGGTTTAAAGAAACCGATCAAGGAATCAGTCATGTCTGGTCTGGACAAAGATACGCCGCGCCCGACTGAAATCAAGCTGCATCAGGTCTCGCGCAAGCTGGAAATCGCTTTTGACGATGGCAGCCGCTTTGAGCTGCCGTGTGAGTTTTTACGGGTGTATTCCCCCTCAGCCGAAGTGCGCGGTCATGGCCACGGCCAGGAAGTGTTGCAAGTAGGCAAAAAGAATGTGGAAATCACCGGTATCGAGCCGGTGGGGCAGTATGCCATCAAGCTGGTCTTTTCCGACGGTCACGACAGCGGGCTGTATTCCTGGGATTACCTGTACGAACTCGGCCTCAAGCAGGATATGCTGTGGGATCGTTACCTGCAGCAGATGCAGGAAGCCGGCGCATCGCGCGAGTCGCTGATCTGATCGGCGAGTAGTGAACGGTGAGCGGTAAGTGGTGAACAGCAAACAGCAGCGACTTGGGAATTTATTATGAGCGACGACAAAACCACACATTTTGGCTTTCAGACCGTGGCGGAAGCCGAGAAAGCCAAGAAAGTGGCCGGGGTGTTTCATTCGGTGGCGAGCAAATACGACATCATGAACGATTTCATGTCGGCCGGGCTGCACCGCGTGTGGAAGCACTTCACCATTGCCCAGAGCGGTGTGCGTGAGGGCAGCCGGGTGCTGGATATTGCCGGCGGCACGGCTGACCTGTCGCTGCAGTTTGCCAAGAAAGTGGGTAAATCCGGCCTGGTGGTGCTGACCGACATCAACAACTCGATGCTCACCGTCGGCCGTGACCGCATGCTGGATGCCGGTTACACCTTCCCTGCCGTGCAGGTGGATGGCGAAAAGATTCCGTTTCCGGATAATTTCTTCGATTGCGTGACGGTGGCTTTCGGTCTGCGTAACATGACCCACAAGGATCTGGCGCTGAAGGAAATGCATCGCGTACTGCGCCCCGGCGGTCGTCTGCTGGTGCTGGAATTCTCCCGTGTGTGGAAGCCGCTGGCGCCCGTGTACGATGCCTATTCCTTCAAACTGCTGCCGTTCATGGGCAAGCTGGTGGCCGACGACGCCGACAGTTACCGTTACCTGGCCGAGTCCATTCGCATGCACCCGGACCAGGAAACCCTCAAGGGCATGATGCTGGATGCCGGTTTCGAGCGGGTGGAATACCACAACATGACCGCCGGGGTCGTGGCGTTGCATAAAGGCTACAAGTTCTGATGACGCCCCCCTTTACCGCAGCGGTTGCCGTTGCCTTCATCAATCATGTGTTGAAAGACGCGCCCTCGGCGCGGTTACGTTTGGCTGCACAGGCGGGCAAGCGCATAGTCTTTGATCTGGCCGGTTTGGTGATTCGGCTGGAGATCGATGTGGCGGGGCAAGTGGCTGAAGCCGACGCCGAAAAGGATGTGCATACCACCATTTATCTGACGCCCGGGCAGTGGCTGCGCCTGGCCATGAAGGACGACAAGGTGCTGCGCGAATTGCACGTCGAAGGCGACATGCAGCTGGCCCAGACGGTGTCGCATCTGGTGGAAACCGTGCGCTGGGATATCGAGGAAGACTTGTCCAAAGTCATGGGCGATGTGGCCGCTCATCGGCTGGTGAAAACGGTGCGCGAGTGGCTCGACGCGCGCAAGGCCGGTGCCAGTTCACTCATGCAGGCTGCCGTGGAATATGCCGAGGAAGAGGCGCATATCCTTGCCAAGCGTCGCCAAATTGAGCAGTTCGTCAAGGAGGTGGACGAGGTGCGCGAGGCTGCTGACCGTCTGGAAAAACGCCTGCAGCTTCTTCAAAACAAGGCGAAGTAATGCGTCTTTTCCGTTTGTTCCGTATTGTCTGGGTCGGTTTGCGCTTCGGGTTGGACGAATTCCTGCTCGGCCATGACCGCTTCCGTTTCGCCCACATGCTGGTGCGCGGCCTGCTGTTCTGGCGGCCGATTTCTCAGCCGCGCGCGGTGCGCCTGCGCCTGGCGCTGGAAGCGCTGGGTCCCATTTTCGTCAAATTCGGCCAGATGCTGTCCACCCGGCGCGACCTCATGCCGCCCGACATTGCCGACGAGCTGGCCAAACTGCAGGACAAGGTGCCGCCGTTTGCCAGCAGCGCCGTACTGGCCACGCTGGAAAAAACCTACGGCAAGCCGGCCAGCCAGGTGTTTGTCCACTTTGAGGAACAGCCTGTCGCCAGTGCTTCGGTGGCGCAGGTGCACTTTGCCGTGCTGCCCGATGGCCGCGAGGCGGCGGTTAAAGTCCTGCGCCCCGGCATCGGCAATATCATCAGCAAGGACATCGCCTTGCTGGAAATCGGCGCCTGGCTGCTGGAGCGGTTGTGGTCAGACGGCAAGCGCCTGCGTCCGCGCGAAGTGGTGGCCGAGTTCGAAAAGCACCTGCATGACGAGTTGGACCTGACCCGCGAAGCCGCCAACGCCAGCCAGCTGCGCCGCAACTTCCTCAATTCGCCATTGCTGGTGGTGCCGGAAGTGTTTTGGGATTTCTGCAGCAACGACGTGATGGTGATGGAGCGCATGCACGGTACGCCTATCAGCCAGGTCGACAAGCTGCTCGAGCAGGGCATCGACATCCCCAGGCTGGCGCAGGCGGGGGTGGAAATCTTCTTCACCCAGGTGTTCCGCGACGGCTTTTTCCATGCCGATATGCACCCCGGCAACATCATGGTGGCGCCCGACGGCCGCTATATTGCGCTCGATTTCGGCATCATGGGTACGCTCAACGACATCGACAAGCAGTATCTGGCGCAGAATTTCCTCGCCTTCTTCCAGCGCGATTACCGCCAGGTGGCGGTGGCGCATATCGAATCCGGCTGGACGCCGGCGGACACCCGGGTGGACGAATTCGAGGCCGCCATTCGCGCCGTGTGCGAGCCGATTTTCGACAAGCCGTTAAAAGAGATTTCCTTCGGCAAGGTGCTGTTGCGCCTGTTCCAGACGTCGCGCCGCTTCAATATGGCAGTGCAGCCGCAGCTGGTGTTGCTGCAAAAAACCCTGCTCAACATCGAAGGGCTGGGGCGTCAGCTGGACCCGGATCTGGATTTGTGGAAAACCGCCAAACCCTTTCTGGAACGCTGGATGAGCGAGCAAGTGGGCTGGCGCGGTTTCCTGCAGGGTCTGCGCGACGAGGCGCCGCAATGGGGGGCCTTGCTGCCCAAGCTGCCGCGCCTGGCCTATCGTGCGCTCAGCCCGGACGGCAGCCAGTCGTCCGCCTTCGATGCCATTGCACAACAGCTCAAGTGGCAGAACCGCTTGTTGTTTTTACTCCTCACAGTCGTCATTCTAATGCTCGGTTTTCTCATCAGGGGCTAGTGGCTTTTATTCCATCCGGCTACAATAATGCCTGCAGCATAATAGAGTGCTAATGGACTTGGCGTAGACCAAGCCAAATAACGCAAATATTTTCTGGGGCATTAAAAATGGATGGGGTAATGGTGTGGCCGGGCTGGCTTGGCGGCGTGGCTGTGGGGACGTACGTCATCATCCAGCACTGGGTGAGCGGGCGTATGCTGGGTGTATCGAGCGGCTATTGCAATTTCATCAGCCCTTTTTCGCGGCTTTCTTTTTTCCAAAACGCTGAGCATGGCAGTTTCAATAGCTGGCGCTTGTGGTTCTTGCTCGGTCTGCCGATTGGCTCATTCATTGCAGCCTTTACCTCGCCTGGGTTTGAATGGCATCCGACGTTCGACATGGGACTGTACGACGATCTGCTGCCGACCGTCTGGTGGGTCAAATTGCCGGTGCTGTTCATCGGCGGGGTCGTCATGGGGCTGGGCGCACGGATGGCCGGGGGATGCACTTCCGGCCATGCCATCAGCGGAATCGCACTGCTGAATCCGCCCAGCTTTGCCGCCGCCATACTGTTTTTCGCCAGCGGTCTCGGCTTCGTGCAATTGCTGTTTTATCTGCTCGGCAGGTAAGTTATGAAATACAGTTTCATACTGTTCGGCATCCTATTCGGGTTTATTCTCAGTCGCGCGGGCGCTACCACATTCGATAATTACATCAACCTGTTTTTATTTCGCGACCTGCAATTGCTGTGGGTGATTGCTTCTGCGGTGCTTGTGGCGGGTTTCGGCGTGCAATTGCTCAGGCTTGCCCGTGCACGCGCCCTGTTCAGCGGCGAAGCGCTGACTTTTGTCGGCAAGCCGATGACGCGCGATTTGTGGTTGGGGGCGATTCTCTTCGGTGTCGGCTGGGGCATGACCGGTTCCTGTCCGGGCTCGGCGGTGGCGATGCTGGGTGAAGGCAAAATGGCCGTGTTGGCGACGATCGCCGGTATTTTTGTCGGCACCTACCTGTTTGCCTGGCGCGATTACCGGCGCGGCAAGTCGACGCCCTGCAACCGCAGCTTCTAGGCGATCAATAGTCAGCAAACCGGCCTTCAACTGGCCGGTTTTTCTTTTTGCCGCTTTTGTCCGCGGCGGTAGAGTAACAGCAACAGCACGCCGGCCGCGTTGGGGAACCACACCCAGGGATTGGCCCAGGAAATCCCGTCGAAGGAAATGTTCGACAGCGGCCACAGGATGGGAGTGGGGAAATAGGTTCTGGCGTGGAAGGGGGCGTCCAGCAGGATGTGGAAAGGCCAGGCCAGCATGGCAAAGGCGATATCCCGGCGCATCGGTGCCACCAGCCCGATCACTGCGAAGCTGATGATAAAGCTGTGGCCGATGCTGTAGCTGGTGAACAGCCAGGGCGGCAATGCGGTCAGCGGCGGCGGGCCGGGGTGGTAGCTGCCGTTGATCACGTGCAGCAGCAGGTAGATGCCGAACGACATCAGATCGGGCATGGCGCCGAAAAATAGGGCCAGCAGGGGGCGCGGCTTCTGCTGGCGGAAGCCGAACAGGCCGTAGCCCCAGAGTGCGTGACTGATGGTATCCACGGCAGCGCTTATTCGGTCAGGCCGGGTTGATCGTCCGGCATGCCGGTTGGGTAGCCGTCCAGGCTGACGCGGTTGCGATCATGCCAGTATTGCCGGACGCCGTCCGGCCCTTTCTTTTCCGCCCAGTCGTTCAGTTGCTCCCGTTCGCCGACATAATCGAAAAAGGGCACCGCGAAGCCGCACGACGTCTGCACCAGATCGACGGTCAGATCGTAAATTTGCCGTGCGCCCGGCAAATCCGGGAAATGCGCCAGCAGGGCGTGCCACTGCGGCTGGTCGGGCTGAATGGTGCGGGCCTGGCCGTACAGGCGAAGGATCAGCGGCTCGCCTTCAAAAGCGCAGAACATCAGCGTCATGCGGTCGTTTTGCCGCAGGTGAGCGGCGGTTTCATTGCCGCTGCCGGTCAGGTTGAGCCAGATCACCCGGTTTGGTCCCAGTACGCGCAAGCTGTCCGTTCCCTTGGGCGAAACGTTCACCCGGCCCGCTGCGGCTGCGGTGGCGACGAAGAATAGTTTCTGCCGGGCGATAAAATCCTGCTGCGCGGGTTCGATCTGGGTGAAGCGCTTGGCCATGCCCGAATCCTTTCAGTATCAATGTTTGACAGCCGGTGGAAAAAACCGTTGCAACAGCCAGTGCGTCGGCCAGAACACCAGCAGCGGCAGTGCCAGCAGCAGTAGAGCCAAATAAAGCAGCGGCGGCATCCACTGCTGTGCAGCGCTGTCGCTGGGGCCGAAAACGTAGTTGATGTTGACCGGCAAGGCCGGGTTGTCGGCCGGCGCGGGCGGGGCCGGCATGAAAAAATAGCATATCAGCAGCAGGCCCCAGGCGGCCAGTGTCCAGCTGACGAATGCGCGTTTGTCATACCCCAGCCGGTAGACCAGCCAGAGCAGAAACAGCGGCAGCCAGAAGTGGAAAAACGACAGGCTGCGGGTGAACAGCGGAATGGCCGGATTGAACATATAGGCCGTCATGCCGGTGAGCGGGTGGCCGGTCAGGCTGGCCAGGAAATCCACCATCCACAAAAGCTGCGGCAGCAAAATGCCGACCAGAGCGGCAGAAGCGGGCAAGGACCATTCGCGCCACAGTGCCGGTAGCGTCAGTAACAGGGCCACGTCGCAAAAATAGAGAAAATTGGTCGGGCCGTAGCTGCGCCAGTAATAGGGGATCAATACCGCCAGAAACAGGCTGTAGGCGAGTTTGACGATCAGCGGCAGGCGGCTTGGCCTCATGGCGTAATCCGCAAATAAATGAGCCCCAGCAAAGCCAGATTGCCGGCTGCAGTCAGCCAGAAGACGGTCCTGAACGGCTGCTTGCGGGTTTTATGACGTAACAGTCGCCGAGCCAGCAGCGCTCCCGGCCAGCCGCCTGCCAGGCCGACGGCATGCAGGGTGCGTTCGGCGATACGGTGGCGGCTTTCGCGGGCGGCGGTTTTGTCGATGGCGTACAGAATAAAGGCCAGCAGACTCAGCGCGGTGTAGAGCAGTGCGACTGTCATGCCGTGTTCCGCGGTACGGCAAAACGGTACAGCAGCAGACCGGCCGCGGTGATGCTCGCAAAGACGGCGCCGGCGGCAAAGGTGGCGAACGCCCCGTAGCGTTGCCACAACAGGCCGGCAATGAGGCTGGCCAGCAGCAGGGCGATGCCGCTGACCAGATGGAAAAGGCCGAAGGCGGTGCCGCGCATTTCAGCCGGCGCGGTGTCGGCCACCAGCTTGGACAGCAGCCCCTGTGTCAGCGCCAGGTGCAGGCCCCACAGGACGGCGCCGGCATATACAGGAGCGGGCGAATGGGCCAGTGCCAGCAGCACGTCCGAGGCGATCAGCGCGGCCAGGCCGGCCAGCAGCAAGGCGAACGGACTGCGGTGGTCGGAAATCTGGCCGGCAGGGTAGGCCAGCAGGGCATATACCACATTCATGATCACCATCACCAGCGGCACGTGACTCAAGCCGATGCCGCTATCCTGCGCGCGCAGCACCAGAAAGGCTTCGCTGAAACGCGCCAGGGTGAACACGCTGCCCAGCAGCGCCACCAGCCAGAAATGCAGCGGCAGTTCGCGCAGGGTAGCGGCGCTGAGAGTCATTTTTTTGCCTGTGGCCTGCCGGTGCTCCGGTTCGCGCACGGCGGTTGCCAGCAGCAGCACCGCCAGAATGGCGGGTACTGCGCCCAGCCACATCACTGTGCGCAGGTTTTCCGCCATCAGCGTCATGAGCAGCAGGGCCAGCAGGGGGCCGAGGCAGGCGCCGACCGAGTCGAGCCCCTGACGTAAGCCGTAAGCGGCGCCGCGCAAGGGGGGCGGGGTGATATCCGCTATCAGGGCATCGCGCGGCGCGCCGCGGATACCTTTGCCGATACGGTCGAGGAAGCGCGCGGTAAACACCCAGCCGATGGTATTGGCCAGCGGAAAAATCGGCTTGGTCAGGGCAGACAGGCCGTAACCGGTCACCAGGATCCATTTGCGCTTGCCCAGATAGTCGCTGAAAGTGCCGGAAAATACCTTCACGATGGCGGCCGTGGCTTCGGCAATGCCCTCGATCAATCCCACCGTCACCATGGACGTGCCCAATACGGTGACCATGAACAGCGGCAGGATGCTGTGGATGAGTTCGGATGACACATCCATCAGCAGGGAGACGAAGCCGAGCAGCCAGATGCCGGCCGGCAGGGAGCGCAGGGTTTGGGACAGGGGTTGGCGTTCGGCCACGCGGCTTATCCTTATGGTGATCCCGGCTGCCGCTGGCGTGCCGGGAAACGGGCTGTTTTCGTGCAGTATAGCGGGTATTCTAGCGCTGCAGATGGCGCAATACCCGAGTATTTTGCTATACTATTGCGCTGTCAAACTCACCCGATGATTTGTTTTCACAATAAGGAAAGCGCGATGACCTTTAACGAACTGCTGACCTACATGGGCGCCCACTGCAAATACGACATCATGGACGGCGCCGCCGCCGAAACCCTGAGCAAGGCACAGGCCGGCAGCCACAAGAACGAGACGGCCGGCCACATTATCCGCGAACTGTACGCCAAAACCGGCGTCGCTTCGCCGGATGCCGATCTGGACCGCGCCACTGCCATCAACTCCATGGGTCCCATGCGGCTGTTCTACATGAAAGACGATGCGCCGGTGGAAGGCTTCCGTCTGGTGGAGGACATGGTGCGTGAAATCGACGGCGCCTATAACGAAGAAGCGCTGAATCTGAAAGAACAGGGCTGATGTTCTGGGGCGAACTGCCCCTCTACCTCGGGTTGGGGGCGTTCGCCGGCTGGCTGGCGGGTTTGCTGGGGGTGGGCGGCGGGCTCATCATCGTGCCCGTGCTGGCTTGGCTGCTGGAAGCCCACGGTATGGACCGCGCGCTGGTCATGCACATGGCGCTGGGTACCTCGCTCGCCAGCATCGTCTTTACCTCCCTTTCCAGCGTGCGTTCGCATCACGCCCATCAGGCCGTGGACTGGCGTGCGGTCGCCGGTGTCACGCCCGGCATCGTGCTGGGCACCCTGGTCGGTTCGAAGTTTGCGGCAGGCATGTCTGGCGCCTCCTTGCAGCTGTTTTTCGTATTTTTTCTGTTTATCGTTTTTCTGCAAATGTGGTTTGAGCTCAAGCCGGCGGGGCATCGTACCCTGCCCCGTTGGTCCGGACTCGTTGCAGTCGGCAGCGTGATCGGCTGGGTGTCCAGTCTGGTGGGCATCGGCGGCGGCAGCCTGTCGGTTCCCTTCCAGCTCTGGTGCAATGTGAAAATGCCCCGCGCCATCGGCACCTCGGCCGCCATCGGCATGCCTATCGCCATATCGGGCATGGTCGGCTACATGTGGAATGGCTGGGGGCAGCCTGGCCTGCCGGCGGGCAGTCTGGGCTATGTCTATCTGCCGGCGCTGCTGGGCATCGTTCTGGCCAGCGTGGTGACGGCCACGTTCGGTGCCCGCATGGCGCATCGTCTGCCGGTTCGGCTGTTGAAAAAGGGCTTTGCCCTGCTGCTGTTGCTGCTAGGGGTTCGTATGCTGTGGTCTTTGCTGCAGTAAATCATTTAGAACCAATCTATTATGGCAATCAGTTAATTATTTTTATAAGCATTTCCGGCTTCAGGGTTCCTCACCTTCCGGGTTTGAGCTATAGTAGCTGTAATCAAACCATAATGATTACAAGGTGCGGTCAGACGCACCCATACTCCATACCCTTATATGCATGCACCGAGCCCGCTGGAGCGGGCAAAAAATTGGCTCAGCCGCCGGTTCATGACTGGCCGCATGCCTTTATTGTCGCTTTACCTGGCCGGTATGCTATTACTGACGCTGGGATTCATCCTCTACATCATGCAGGCATGGCAGGATGTGAAAAAGGAGAAACTGTCCGAGCTGCGCCACCAGAACAATCTGATGGTGGAGGTCACCCAAAACATGGTGGCGTATCAGCGTTCCATGCTGTTGTTGCTGGGCGAGCGGCTGGTCACCCTGAATAACCTCAACCAAAGCGAAGAAGCGCGCCGCCTGATCAATGTGATGCGCCAGGCGAACCCGGCGCTGGTCGGTTTTGGGCTTGCGCGGGCGGATGGCCAGCTGATTCTCGTTTCCAGTATTCCGCCCGGCAAACCCCTGCCCAATCTCCTGAATAACAGCGGTTCGGCCGAGTCTTTCCGGCAGGCCTTGGCCAGCAACGAAATGATGATGGGACGAACCTATAAGTTTTCCCTCTTCGGTCGTTGGATGGTGCCCTTGCGTTATGCCTTGCGTGACGCGGACGGCGCAGTCAAATATGTCATGACCAACGGTATTGCTCTGGAGCGCGGGCTCAATGGCTGGCTGGACATGCGCCTGCCTGAGCACGCCAATGTGGCGCTGGTGCGCGACGACGGTTATTACCAGTTTGTCAACCCCTTGCCGCACGAGCAATGGGAAAAGACCTACGGCACGCCGCTGACTGCCGCGCAGATGCGTTTTCTCACTAGCTCGATTGCCGCTGCCGGTCAATACTACGGTGCGGCGGACATGTGGGGAGGCAACCGGATCGGCGTGGCCAAACGTATCCCCGATCTGCACCTGACCAGTGTGCTGTCCATGCCGGTCAGCGCGCTGTATGGCACGCTTTGGGCGCGTATTCACCGCATTGCCTGGCTGTATGCCATGTTTTTGCTGGCGGGCCTGTTGGTCTACCGGCTGGCGCTTGCGCTGCAGCGGAATATGGAAAAAAATCGGGAAGAGGCGGCTGCGCGGCTGGTGCAGCTGAATCAGGACCTTGAACGTGTCGCCTTTGTCGATCCGCTGACAGGCCTTAACAACCGCCAGCATTTGATCGACCGGCTGGACAAACTCGAGGGATCTGCCGGCGGGGTGGTCGGGCTGATCGATATCAGCCATTTCTCCGATATCAACGTGGCATTGGGTACCACGATCGGCGACCGGGTCATCCAGATGGTGGCCAACCGCTTGCGCAACAATTTCCGTGTCTATAACGCGCCGGTGGTGCGGGTGGGGCCGGATATCTTCGCCGTGTTCGATGCCCGCGGGTTTATCAGCGAATCCGATCTGCTGCAGCAATTCGAGGCCCCCTTCATTATCGACGACCTGTCGCTGCCATTGACGGCATCTGCTTGTCTGGCGGATGTGGTGCCGGGCAAGAACTCCGGCGTTGAAACCATGAAAAATGCCGAGAGTGCGCTCAACCGTGCGCGCCACCTGGGGGCCGGTCATTGCGTCTATTACGAGTCCGGTATGTCGGACGCGGCACGCAAGCATTTGGATATCGTGGCGCAGCTCAAATCAGCCATCGCGCAGGAGCAGTTTGAGGTGTATTACCAGCCGCAGGTGGACCTGCGCAGTGGCAAATTGCTGGCGGTGGAAGCCCTGGTGCGCTGGCAGAAACAGGATGGCAGCTTCATCTCGCCGACGGAATTCATTTCCCTGGCCGAGCGCGTGGGTTTGATCGGGGCGATCGACGAGTTTGTCATGCGCACCGCCTGTGCCCAGGTGAATTTCTGGCGCAAGCAGGAGTTGCCCGAGCTGCGGGTGGCGCTCAATCTGTCGGCCGTGGAAATGCACGACCAGATCCTGGCCGATAGGATTTCCAAGATTTTGGTGGAAACGCGCCTGCCGGCCCAGGCGGTGGAGCTGGAAATTACCGAAAGTCTGATGGTGGGCGACATGGATGCCGCGCTGCAGAGCTTGAATCGCCTGAAACTGCTGGGAGTGAGCATCGCGCTGGACGACTTCGGTACTGGCTTTTCCTCGCTGTCCTACCTGCAGCAGTTGCCGATCGACTGCATCAAGGTGGACCGATCCTTCGTGCGCGGCATCGGCCTGTCGGTCCAATCCGAACGCATCGCCGAGGTGGTGGTCGCCCTGGGTCATACGCTGGGGCTGCGGACGCTGGTGGAAGGCATTGAAACCGAAACGCAGCTCAACGCCATGCTGCAATGGGGCTGCATGGAAGGGCAGGGGTATTATTATGCCAAACCCATGCCGGCCGCTGAATTCATTGCCTGGGCCCGGGCTCGCAACGCCGTCGAGACCCTGCCCGAATAGTGCTCGGGCTTGCTTACGCGCCGGTCAGGCGTTTGAACGCTTCGGCGTACTTGTCCGCCGTCACCTGGGCCACCTCGGCCGGCAATACAGGCCCCGGGTTCTTCTTGTTCCAGCCGGATGCTTCCAGCCAGTCGCGCACATACTGCTTGTCGAAGCTGGGCGGGTTCTTGCCCGGCTGATACTGGTCGGCCGGCCAGAAGCGGGATGAATCCGGCGTCAGCGCCTCGTCAATCAGGTACAGCTTGCCGGCATCGTCCAGGCCGAATTCGAACTTGGTATCGGCAATGATGATGCCGCGGGTGGAGGCGTAATCACGTGCTTCGCTGTACAGGCGCAAGGCCGCGTCGCGCACCTGCGCGGCCAGTTTCTTGCCCATCAGCCGCTCGGCTTTCTCGAAGCTGATGTTTTCGTCGTGGTCGCCCACGTCAGCCTTGGTCGATGGGGTGAAGATCGGCTGCTCCAGCTTGCTCGCCTCGACCAGGCCGGCCGGCAGGGGGATGCCGCACACGCTGCCTTCCTTCTGGTATTCCTTCCAGCCCGAGCCCACCAGATAGCCGCGTACAATCGCTTCGATCGGCAGCGGTTTGAGGCGCCTGGCAACTACGGCCCGGCCCTCTACCTGCGCTTTTTCATCGGCAGCCACGACCGATTCGGCAGCGTCGCCGGTCAGGTGATTGGGGATCACATGGCCGAGTTTGCCGAACCAGAAATTGGATACGCCCGACAGCACCTTGCCCTTGTCGGGGATCGGGGTGGGCAGCACCACGTCAAAAGCCGACAGCCGGTCGGTGGTGACAATGAGCAGACGATTGGCGTCCACTTCGTAAATGTCGCGCACTTTGCCCTTGTGCAGGAGCTTGAGGCTTTTGATGCTCGATTCGTACATGGCATGGTTCATGCTGAACTCCAATGACCTGATCTGTGTCTTAAAAGTGCAGGGCAGGCTACATGAATCGGCCTGCCAGCCGTTAAAATATTTATGCTTCCCGATTGAGGTACATTATGGAAATCACTTGTTACCGCGATACCGAATTGCAGCGGGGACCCCGTCATCTTCCTGCTGCCACTTACAACCTGGCCAAGACCCTGCTTTCCCATAGCCCGACCGGCGTGGTCTTCCTGCCCATCCGCTCGATGCAGTATCTGGCCATTCTAGACGCGGGCGAGATCGTTTTCATCGACGGCGTGAACAAAAGTCTGATCGACATCGCCTGGCAGAACTTTCATCCCAACCGGCGCGAGTCGCTGGAAGACCCGGTGGCTTACGAGCTGGTCTGCTATTCCGCGCGCGGCATCGAGGAAAGCGGCCGGCTGCAGAGCGAATTCCACAAGGCGCTGCAGCTGGTGGCCTCACGCGAAAAGGTCGAGGCACCGGCCAAGGTGCTCAAGTTCGAAATCCGCCATCAGCCTGCCTAAGTTCTATTGCCCGGACTCGAAGCGGGCCGGCCTCAGTCGTCGTCGCCCAGCTCCGGATTCCAGCCGTGATCGCGGCCATAGTGCATCATTTTTTCGTGGATGCGCGTGTGCTTCTCGCGCAATTCCGGCGGCAGGCGGCTGGGCATGTGGCCATACGGTTCCCAGGCGGCGTACACTTTTTCGTACAGCACCTGGATTTGCGTCGGCAACCAGCCCTCGCAGGTTTCCGTTTCCGGCAGCAAATCGAACAGCCAGGCATCCTTGATGATCATGGCAATGTGGGTCATGCCGCCCTGTTCGTCGTTATAGATCCCGACGTAGGTCTTCTGGTCTTTCATGGGTTTACCTCGGCTTTTCAGCCATGCCCTTCCTCTTCGTTGTAGGGGTAACGTACATGGCCGTAGCGGATCGCCAGCACAGCGATCGCCAGCACCAGAATGGCGCCGGTCACAGCCAGCATGCGCCATTCATCCATCGCTTTCATGTCCAGCACCAGATATCGCGCCAGCGCCACCATACCGATATACAGCGGAAAGCGCACCGGCAATTTGCCCGACCGGTAATACAAGCTGACCATGGTCAGCACTTCCAGAAACAGGAACAGCATCAGCAGGTCTTCCAGCTTGACTGCACCATTTTCGAACATGGTGCGCACCTCGGCCACCGTGGCCATGATGGTGGCAATCACAATGACCAGCAGGCCGATGTGTTCAACGAACTCCAGCGCACGTTTATTGAATTCTTGTATGGGTTGGTGCATGTGTCCTCCTCAAACGTCCAGCAGATGCGGTTTGGTGTTGATACCGATATCATGGCGTGCTTGCAGGGCGAGCGCCAGTGCTTCTTTTTGTGTCGCCGCCACGCAGTTGAAGTGGCCCATTTTACGGCCCGGCTTGGCAGCCAGTTTGCCATACAGGTGCAGCTTGATCTGTGGATGGCGCAGCACGGCTTCCCAGTTTGGCTGGCTGTCGCCCCATACATCGCCCAGCAGGTTCACCATCACCACCGGCGACAGCAAGCGGGTATCGCCCAGCGGCAGGCCGCACAGGGCGCGCACCTGCTGCTCGAATTGATCGGTATGGCAGGCATCCAGCGTATAGTGGCCGCTGTTGTGCGGGCGCGGCGCCATTTCGTTCACCACCAGCGAGCCGTCCTCAAGCAGGAAAAACTCCACTGCCAGCACGCCGCAGTAATCCAGTTCGTTGGCAATACGGGTGGCCATGTCGCGGGCCTGTTCGGCCACGGCCTCGCTTACACGCGCCGGAACAATGGTGATGTCCAGAATACCCTGGCTGTGGCTATTTTCGCTGGCCGGGTAGCAGGCCGTGTTGCCCTGCGCGTCACGCGCCAGCACGATGGACAGCTCCTGCTTCAGTGGCAGCAGTTTTTCCAGCACGCACACATTGTTGCCCATGTCGGCAAAGGCCTGCTGGGCTTCGGCCAGCGAATTAACCTTGGCCTGGCCCTTGCCGTCGTAGCCGAAGCGGCTGATCTTCAGCAGCGCCGGCAGGCCGGTCACGCCAATCGCGGCTGCCAGATCGTCCGCGGTATTCACCACGGCAAACGGCGCCGTCTGCAAACCGTGCTCGCGCAAAAAGGTTTTTTCCGCCGCGCGGTCCTGCGCAATCGCCACGGCATCGCCGCAGGGCCGTACAATGCAACGCTGCGCCAGCTGGCGCATCACGTCGGCGGGCACATTCTCAAATTCGGTGGTGATGGCGGCGCATTCCGTCGCCAGGCGCTCAAAGGCCGCCGGGTCGTGGTAATCGGCATGCAGGTGTTCGCTGGCAATCAGGCCGGCCGGGCTGTTCGGGTCCGGATCCAACACCATCACCTTGTAACCCATGGTCAGCGCCGCCACGGTGAACATGCGGCCCAGCTGGCCGCCACCGAGCACACCCAGGGTTGCGCCCGGCAGGATCATGGCAGCTCCGGCAGGGTCATGGCATGCACTGCCTCTTCCTGCATTTTGCGGAAATCGGCCAGTTTTTGCGCCAGCGCAGGGTCATTGCCGGCCAGCAGGGCGGCGGCAAACAGCCCGGCATTGGCCGCACCGGCTTCGCCGATGGCAAAGGTCGCCACGGGAATGCCCTTGGGCATTTGCACAATCGACAGCAGCGAATCCATACCTTTCAGATAGCGCGACGGCACCGGCACACCCAGCACCGGCACGGTGGTCTTGGCAGCCAGCATGCCCGGCAGGTGCGCGGCGCCGCCGGCGCCGGCAATGATGCACTTGATGCCGCGGCCAGCGGCTTCTTCAGCATAGGAAAACAGCAAATCAGGCGTGCGGTGGGCGGACACAACCTTAGCCTCATGGGGAATCCCCAGATTCTTCAGTTGCGCCACGGCATGCTGCATCACATCCCAGTCGCTGTTGCTGCCCATTACGACGCCGACGATCGGTTGCGTCATTGCTGAATCCCCCAAAGCTCAATGCCCAAAAGCGAAAAGGGCGTTTTCCGCCCTGTAAATGGCTAATTATAACGGAGAAGTGGGGTTGAGTCAGTGGAAAAGGGGTAAGGGTGGTCCGGTGTACAGAATAGTGGGAATTCAGGCCGGATTGCC
Source organism: Pseudomonadota bacterium (assembly GCA_021851875.1). Lineage (GTDB taxonomy): Bacteria > Pseudomonadota > Gammaproteobacteria > Burkholderiales > JAJZQI01 > JAJZQI01. The sequence goes on from JAJZQI010000008.1 coordinate 126,447, forward strand.
CGACCTCCCGGTGGCTCTTTCTAGGCCGGACGCAGGAACATCATTGCCAGGATGCCTATGAAGGCGCAGGCAAGCAAAGCGTAGCCAATGGTGTGATGAACAGGACGCTTCGGTTTTTCGCTCATGAGCAAAGATCCCCTGGAGTGATTGTGGTTGTGTGAGTAAGACAGTGGATTTGGGAAAAGTTGGCGGGGAGGGGAAATATTTTTGTGGGTATGCGGGTAGCGGTTGTTGGTGGTGTGACTAAGGCTGGCTGGCCGGGGGCGCCCGGCGGCGCGGTACTTTGCTTTTGCTTCGCCAAAAGAAAGTACCCAAAGAAAAGGCGACCCTGAATTTGTCGACATCCCCTCGCGGCTGAATTTCTGGCGGGTGGCGAGTAAACTCGCCCTGGCGGGGCACACACTTCGTGCCCCACTGCGGAACTCGAACAGTACTCGCCGTCAGCCCCCGCCAGAAATCCAGCCACTCGGCGACAAATAAAAGGGAACCCGGAAAAACTAAACCCTCTGAGCGCCTGCCGTATCCAACTTTATCAGCGAAGGCGATTTGCAGACGGTTTGGGTGTTGCCGTTGCTTTTAAACTCCCCCTTATTCGCTGCCGGGTTTGAGCGGGTGGGTG
>JAJZQI010000038.1 GCA_021851875.1 Pseudomonadota bacterium
CATAAAAGTACGGGCCGCGCCCCATGCAGGGGAAGAGCAGTCCAAAATCCGGCGTTTCGCCTATTTCCTGTGCCAGCTTGTCGAGGGTAAGGCGCATGTCGCGCTCGGCCGAGAGCGGCTGGCGTATGGCCCAGAACATGCGTTCCCCGGGAGTGAGGCGGGTGGACAGGGTGACCGACCTGTCCTCGCCGTTGGCGGAAATGATCGGCGCCAGGCGGAAGCGGCCCTGGTCGATCGCCGTGGCTGGGTCGCCGCCATCGATAATCCCGGCCATCAGCAGGTGCAGAGGGATATCATCCAGTGCGCGGAGATCGAGCGGCAATTCTCGCGCCAGCACGTTGAGTGCAGGTTGCCGTCCCAGGGTGATGAGGTCATAGCCGCTGGCCTGGGTGATTTCGAGCGGCTCACTCAAGGCCCGGATGCCCTGCGACACGCCGACTACACCCCTGGCACCCGCCAGCCGTGTTTCGCAACGGCCGCTTGCAGCCACCCTGGCACCGCACCAGACCTTGAAAGGTCCTTGTCCGGTGGCGTCGCCCGAAATGCCGCCGAAGCGTCGGCCGGGTTCGCTTATCCATGCAGAGTTGAGCGCGTTGGGCGCGGCCAGGGAAAGCAGGAGATTGTCCGCTTGCGGGTTCATTTCCGGGGCCAGGCTGACGTCGCCGCCGAATACCATGGCGGCGGCGGCCGGCGTGTCCAGCACCCAGTCCTGCTCGGTGAAAATGCCTGCGGCAGAGCAACCGATGATGCGCGCGCAACTGCTGGCACGGGATGCTGCCAGCAGGGCGGGCTGAGGGTCACGGGCAAATTCCGGGGTGAGAAACAGCAACACGCTGCTGGCGATGCTCAGCCCGGCTTTCTCCATGGCGGCGCGAACTGACTGGGCGGCGAGCTGTGGCTCGGCGACATGGGCGGTCGCGAGCCCGGTGGCGATGGTCATTTAAAATAAGATTCCAAAAAACGGCAATTTGGCCACGGATTCACACAGATTTAGAAGAATTTTATCCGTGTTCATCTGTGTCGCCTAGAGGCGCCTACTTTTGGTAATCCGTGGCTAGACAGTTTTCTCTGAATATTCGCACAGGTCTCGGATCAGGCAACGGGCGCACTCCGGCTTGCGCGCCTTGCACACGTAGCGCCCGTGCAGGATAAGCCAGTGGTGTGCGTCGTGGCGAAATGAGGTCTCTATGAATTTTAGCAGGTTCTTTTCCACTTCCAGCACGGTCTTGCCCGGCGCAATGCCGGTGCGGTTGGCGACGCGGAAGATGTGGGTATCCACCGCAATGGTGGGCTCGCCGAAAGCGGTGTTCAAAATTACATTCGCGGTCTTGCGCCCGACGCCGGGCAGCTTCTCCAGCGCCTCGCGGCTGTGCGGCACTTCGCCGCCGTGCTGTTCCAGCAGCAGGCGACAGGTTGCTATCAGGTGCTTGGCCTTGCTCTTGTACAGGCCGATGGTCTTGATGTAATCTTCCAGGCCGGTCTGGCCGAGGGCGAGCATTTTTTGCGGCGTGTCGGCAACCTCGAACAGCTTGCGGGTGGCCAGATTGACGCTCTTGTCCGTGGCTTGGGCCGACAGCACCACAGCCACCAGAAGTTCGAATGGGGTGTGGTAGACCAGTTCAGTGGTGGGCTTGGGGTTGGCGGCACGGAAACGGGTGAAAATTTCGCGGCGTTTGGCGGCGTTCATGGCGGCAGAATATCACGAAAAACAGCAATTAAACGCAAAGAACACCAAGGCGCAAAGTCAAAAACGAGAGCCAGGGCCTAACCGACATGGCGAATCGCCGCCCCAAATCATGAAACATCGCTTCGCCATGCCAGTTTCCCTCACCCCCGCCCTCTCCCAAAGGGCGAGGGGGGCAAGGAAACGCTTCGCGATGTTCACGTTAAGGAAGCCCTGAACATCATCAATCGCCCAATTTCCACCGAGAAAACAACTCGGTTTTGCTGCCAGTGAATTTGCCAAGAAGCCCAAGCAGACGAGCCGGGAGAGATTTCTGCTGGACATGGATGCGGTCATGCCATGGGCACGGCTGATGGCCGTCATTGAACTGCACTATCCCAAGGCAGGGAATGCGCTGATCTTATGAACTGTCCGCAAGCTGGTCGGGGTGGGCAAGACACAGAAGTCGCTGACTGATCTGGAGATGGAACTGGCCCGCGTGAAGCGCGAACTGGCCGGGGTCAAGATGGAGCGTGACTTGCTAAAAAAGCGGCGGCCTACTTCGCGAAGGAGTCGCGTTGAAGTACGGCCGGATAGAAGCATGGTGACAGCAGTATCCAGGATGTTGTTTTTTTCTGGGTCCAGCCTTCACCGAACTACGATGTTATCTTTTCTCAGGGCTTGCTTAAACTTTCCTCAAGAAACAGGCCTTCAGCATAAAGCTGCCAGCACTCGTCCTGCAATCCACCTCGTGGTCGCCGCCAACAAGTCGGATGCCCTTGATCTTGGTGCCCATCTTTAGCGTGATGGATGACCCCTTGACCTTCAAGTCCTTGATCAGAACCACCTCGTCGCCATCGGTCAGCACGTTCCCATTGGCATCCTTGATCACTGCGGCCGCGGTGTCATCTGCGTATGTGTCGTCCACCATCGACCATTCGTATCCGCAGTTGGCGCAAACATAATTTGCGCCATCCGGGTAGATATTTTCCATAGTGCATTGGGGGCAGGCGGGGATGGCAGTCATTTTCGCTTTCAGATCGTGGAATTCATAGGGCATCATTATGCATGACGGTTTTCGTGGCCGGCAAATCTACAAGGCCGGGCGGATCGATGAGGTGCGTTGCGTGAGTCGCTGGATCACCTTCTGGGCAATGGTGTTCAAAGCGACCTTGTGTTTCGGTCCCAAATCCCGGGCGCGTTCCCTCATCGTGGCCGCCAAAGGCGGGAAATCCTTTCCCTTGTACGCGAAGGCAATCTTGTTTCCAAACTCTTCCGCCTCCACGACGACAACCTGGTCGCCAAAGCTCTCCCGGATTCTTGCGGTATATGTGCCGAACTTGATATCGCCGCTTAGCATGTTGACCACCAATACACCGCCATCCCGGAGCTTGGCGTAGCAATGGTCGTAGAACCCCGCGCTGCATAATTGCCCGGGTTGGCCATTCCGGTCGAAGCCATCGACGAGCAGCACATCGACAGGCTTGGAACGGTTCCGGACATAAACGGCACCGTCGGCACAAACCACCTCAAAATTCGGCCCATCCGGCGGAATCCCGAATCTGTCGCGCAGGGCGAGCACCTTGGGGTTGATTTCCACCGCCGTGAAGTGCACATCAGGTATATGGCGCAGGCAATACTTGGCCAGCGAACCTCCGCCCAGACCGATCATCACAATCCTCTCCGGTTTTGGCTGGAAGAGCAAAAAACCCATCATGGTGCGGGTGTAACCCAGAACCAGCTTATCGGGGTCAGCCTTGCACATCTGGCTTTGCGTCGCCGAGAAATCGAAGTGCAGCGCTATGTCGCGCTCCCCCTCATGCAGGAAAGGCTTGCCTGACAGAGTCTGTGGCAGTGAAGCCAAGTATTCGGCCAAGAAATCGGTAAAGTCGCTCATCTTGTTTTATTATCATTGGGTTAATCAAAGAGTTTCGGGGTCGACCAAGTTGCTGAATATGCAAGGTGTTGCAGGGTGGGCATCTTGCCGCAAGATGTATATAATGTTAATTTGATTAACATTTAACGGCATCAATAAAGCAATTATGGAAACCAAGACCGCTCGCCTTACCCTTCTGATCGACCCCGTAAAAAAGAAAGCTTTCGAGGAACTGTGCGCGGCGCAAGACCTGACTCCCTCTCAAGTGGTAAGGCAGATGATCCGCGATTACATGGAACTCCACGGGATGGATTACACTACTAAAAACAAGATTGGTACGGTGGTGTCAAAAGACGCCAAGTGAGGTTTGCTCGCTGTCATCCCTGGCGGCGCCGCGCAAATAATGCTCGCTTGTCTTCAAAAAACGCGCCGCAAACTCGCTTGAATCCGCCGGTTGCACGTGAATCATTTGCCTTTCCAATCCTGTCTGCGCCTCGTCAAAGCCCTCCTCAAGTTCGATTGCAGCCGCCCTGTCGAAATTCTCTCGCACTTTTATTTTCGCCTCCCTGGAATGGTGGAAATGCCGTGCTGCCCCAGATGGAGAATTCCCTCTTCCAAGGTTAGCGCGCCAGTAGTATTATAATACAATTAACATATAATGAACATACATTGAACATAATATGCAACACTCCAGGCAGAAAAGCGGGGTTGAAATTTACCCTCTGAGGACAGAGGATTACACGGCGGCGATGGCGCTTTGGCAGGGGTGTGATGGCATACGCCTGCGACAGGAAGACGCTTCCGAGGCGTTTTTTCGCCGCTTTATCGCCAGAAATTCGGGGCTATGCCTTGGCGCGAGGGAGGAGGATCGTCTGATCGGGGCGGTTCTGGTTGGTCACGATAGCCGGCGTGCTTACCTATACCACCTGGCTGTCGCACAGACACATCGACGACAAGGTGTAGGACGCCGGTTGGTGCAGGCTGTGCTCAAGGAGTTGAACCGGATAGATATTGCCAAGGCGCATTTATTCGTCGAGACAGACAACGACGCCGGGCTGGCTTTCTGGCGGGCGATTGGTGCCGAACACCGTACCGATCTGACAGTCTTCTCGCTAAGGGCTCGTTAATGAATAAGCTGGACCAACTTATTCATTAACGAGCCCTAACTGTCGGAGCAACACAGTAGCCGAAAAAGAAAGCGGCCAAAGTCGGCCGCTTGCATTTATTTATCAATTCCGGGCGGATTTCCATGACCAAACTCAAGAACGACACCTTCCTGCGCGCCCTGCTGCGCCAGCCGACCGAATACACGCCAGTGTGGATGATGCGCCAGGCCGGACGCTACCTGCCGGAATACAGACTTACCCGAATCCGGGCCCATGATTTTCTTGGACTGTGCAAAAACCCGGACCTCGCAACGGAAGCCACCTTGCAGCCACTGGCCCGCTTTCCGCTTGACGCCGCCATCCTGTTTTCCGACATTCTCACCATCCCGGACGCGATGGGGCTGGGCCTTTACTTCAGCACCGGCGAAGGGCCGAAATTCAAGCGGCCGCTGCACGATGAAAGGGAAATCCGCAACCTGGTCGTACCCGATCCGAACGTCCATCTGCGCTATGTCATGGACGCCGCCAGCCAGATACGCAAGGCGCTGAATAATGAAGTCCCGCTGATCGGTTTTGCCGGCAGCCCGTTCACGCTGGCTTGCTACATGGTGGAGGGTGGCAGCAGCCCGGATTTTGTCAGGGTCAAAACGATGCTTTACCAGCGCCCGGAGCTGCTGCACCACATTCTTGACGTCAATGCCCGCGCCGTCACCGCCTACCTCAATGCGCAGATCGAGGCCGGTGCCCAGGCGGTAATGATCTTCGACTCCTGGGGCGGAGCGCTATCATACGCGGCTTTCCAGGAGTTTTCGCTGGCCTACATGAAGCAGATCGTTGACGGTCTGATTCGAGAACAAGACGGCGCAAGAGTGCCGTGTATCGGCTTTACCAAAGGCGGTGGGCTGTGGTTGGAAAGCATCGCTGACAGCGGTTGCGACGCCATCGGTCTGGATTGGACAGTGGATATCGGCGAAGCACGCCGCCGCGTCGGCGACAAGGTGGCGCTGCAAGGCAACCTCGACCCGGCAGTGCTGTTCAGCAACCCCGAAACCATCCGCGCCGAGGTCGGCAAAATCCTGCACAGCTATGGCCATGGCAGTGGCCATGTCTTCAATCTGGGGCACGGCATTTCCCAGTTCACCCAGCCGGAAAATGCCGCCGCCATGGTTGCGGCGGTGCATGAATTGAGCCGACAATATCATTATCATTAAATCAGGAGCGGCTGGAGTTTGCCAGGTCGCATGGGCGATGACAAGCAATAGTCAAAAAATCCGTTTTTTCCGTAAGCATATTCCCTCTTTTGATTGCGAACCCGGTTGTCACGATTGCTGCGGCCCGATAACCACCTCGAGCGAAGAGATGGCAAGGCTACCCGTCAAGAGCGACGAGGAACACGAGGCTGCGCTTGCCGACTTGAGTTGTCCCCACTTGACTGACAATGGGTGCCAAGCCTACGCAGAACGCCCGCTGATCTGCCGCCTGTTCGGAACGTCGCCTCGACTTGCCTGTCCGAATGGCAAGCGGCCTGAAGTGATGACCGATCCTCGAATCGAGCGGCAGATTCTGCGTTTCTTTGCGGAGACACGCCAGGTGCTGGTTTGAGGCGGGCAGGCAGTTATATGGCCACCTTTGAATTTCTTGCCTGAACCATGACGCTGATCTATTTGTTGGACCTTTGTGCTGTTGCCGTATGCGCAATCACCGCGACACTGGAAGCGCGGCGGCGTGAACTGGATTTGTTCGGGGTGGTGGTGATCTCCGTCATCGCCGGCATTGGCGGCGGAACATTGCGTGACATTTTGCTCGGCCGTTTGCCGGTGTACTGGATACATGATCCGATTTACGTGGCGGTCGGCATGATCGCGGGCACGCTCACCTTTTTTCTCGGCCGCCACCTCAAACAGCCGAAGAATTTCTTTCTGATTCCAGACGCGATCGGGCTGGCACTCTTTACCGTTATTGGAACCAGCATTACGCTCAAGCTCGACACGCCCTGGCTGATCGCCAGCCTGATGGGCGTCGTCACGGGGGTATTTGGCGGGGTGATACGCGATATCCTGTGCAATGAAATCCCGCTGATCTTCCGCACCGACATATACGCCACTGCCTCGCTGGCGGGTTCCATACTACTGATCGTGCTCGATCACTTCAGCATCAACCACAACCTGGCCCTTCTGTTCTCGATGACCTGCATAGTCGCAGTGCGACTAGCTGCGATACGTTGGCATATCCAACTTCCGCGCCTGCATCCCGATAGTTAACGTGAACGCCGCGACACACCACCTCGCGCCTTTCCCCCACATCGGGCACGCGCGCCAATCGGGCGAGCAGGCCGGAAAAGGTTCCCACGGCGAGGATGATGCCGAACTGCAGAAGCATGTGCTTGGCCAGTTCCAGCGATGCGGAGGATTCCATCTTGTTGTTTTCTCCCCGGGGTCAGGCTGTCGCGGCGGTGGGCTGCGCTTCGCTCTGGGGCTGTACCGGGGCTTTCCTGCTGGCGCGCTGGTCGATCCAGTTCTTGCCGGCGATCAACAGGCCGAGGCCGAGGAAGGCGCCGGGCGGAAGAATGGCGAACAAAAAGCCCTGGTAGTCGGGGAACACGGTGATGACCAGTCCATTGGCCGATTCTCCCAGCGCCAGATCGATGCCGGAGAACAGCGTGCCCTTGCCGAATATCTCGCGCATCGCACCCAGCGCGCCGAGGGTGAGGGTGAGGCCGAAGCCGACCATGAAGCCGTCTACCACCGAGGGCAAGAGTGGATTTTTCGAGGCGAAGGCTTCGGCACGGCCAAGCACATTGCAGTTCACCACGATGAGCGGCACGAAAATGCCCAGCACC
>JAJZQI010000039.1 GCA_021851875.1 Pseudomonadota bacterium
TGAGGGGGTGCGCAGCGCCTTGACGATAGCATAATCCGGCGACAGCGCTGCCGCGGTCTGCCGCGTACGCGTGCTTGGGCTGGCTAAAATGCGCGCCTTCTCCGGCAGATGCGCTTTCAGCCACCCCGCCATTTTGGCCGCCTGCCTCTCGCCCTTAGCCGTCAGTTTGCGCTCATGGTCGGGAAACCCGTCCTCTGCTTCGGCATGACGCCATAAAATCAGGTCCACGCTCACCCCCCATTCATGAATCATCGATTACAAAGTATAAGACACCGGGCCATTATTAAGAACCTCAAAATGAAGCGCAAGGACAACCCGCCCCTCTTTTATCTGCAAGTCGGCCTCGAATCCGAGGCTGGCATGAAAAACGCTTCCGCTGTTTTTTGGAATCGTGGAATAATTGAAAATAACACCTTTAGGGAAACGCCGATTAATTCAGTTTTGTCGTTCCCTCGTAGGCGTGAATCCGGTTAAATCAAGGCACTGGATCCCCGCCCACGCGGGGATGACGAATTAATCGGCGATTCCTTAGCGCTCCATAACAAGAAACAATGTGACAGACATGCGGCTAACCCTGGAAATCAGCAGCCTGACCGCCCCCGGCAGGGTGCGCTCACAAAACGAGGACAGCATCGCCTGCGATGCCGAGGCCGGCTTCGCCATTCTGGCTGATGGCATGGGTGGCTACAACGCCGGCGAGGTTGCCAGCGGAATCGCCGTGACCGTGCTGGCGGAAAAGCTTAAATCGGCTTGGCACACGGGGACTTACGATCAGGACTCAAGCAAGCTGATCAAAACCGCGATTGAGGAAGCAAATGCCGCGATCTACCGGATGGCGCAGAGCCAGCCTCAATGCTCGGGGATGGGCACTACCCTGGTGTTCGCGCTGTTCCATGACAACCGCATCACGGTGGCGCACGTCGGCGACTCGAGGTTGTATCGCTACCGGCGTGAACGGCTCGAGCAGATCACGCACGACCACTCCCTGCTGCAGGAACAGATCAACCTCGGCCTGGTGAGCCGCGAAGACGCCCGCCTTTCACCCAACAAAAACCTGGTTACCCGCGCACTGGGCATCGAACCCGTGGTGGCCGCAGAAATACAGGCGCACAAAGTCATGCCCGGTGACATATATCTGTTTTGTTCAGATGGCCTCAACGACATGGTCGACGACGAGGAAATCCGGCATACCTTGAACCTTCCCGAGCTTACCCTGGATCTGGCCGCCCAGCGCCTGGTGCAAATCGCCAACGACAACGGCGGGCGAGATAACATATCTGTCATACTGGTGCGGATATTGCGTGCCTTTCCCACCGACCGTGGCTTGCTTTCCCGGTTTTTGACGGGGCTAAAGAAGAAATAGGCGGAGCATGCACATGACCAAACTGATTCTGACCCTGGAAGGTCAGCAGATCAACCAGTTCAAGCTCGACAAGGAACGCATCACGATCGGGCGCAAGCCGCACAATGACATCCGGATCGACAACCTGGCGGTAAGCGGTGAGCATGCCGCCATCATCACTCTCGGCAACGATTCCTTTGTGGAAGACCTGGAGAGCACCAACGGCACCCTGGTAAACGGAATTCCGATCAAAAAACACGCGCTGCGGCACGGCGACGAGATCGAAATCGGCAAATACCAGCTGAGGTATGTCAATCTCCTGGGGCTGGGCGGAAACAATGAGTCCTCCACTGACAAAAAAACAGTGCCCCCGCCCGGCCATAAACAGGCGGCGGCTCCCGGCGTGAAGCCTGACGATGACCCGATGGCGCGCACCTTCGCCCTCGTTACGCCGAAAGCGACGCATCAATCCAAAAGCCCAGCGGAGCCAAACCAGGTTCAGGTCGAAACAAATGAAACCCGCGCCGTCATTCGCATCCTGAATGGCCAGAATGCCGGCAAGGAACTGGAGTTGACCAAGACGCTGACTTCGCTGGGCACTCCTGGCGTCCAGGTCGCGGCCATTACCCGGCGCCCCCACGGAGACTTCATCACCCATGTCCAGGGCGATCGCTATCCGGCGGTTAATGGTCGGATGCTGGATGCACATCCACACCAACTGGTGGACCATGACATTATCGAACTGGGCGACATCAAAATGGTGTTTTGCCTGAAGCAAAGCCGAGACCGGCCCTGAAAAAACACAGCATTCCCGTCGCCCCTGGGCGTGGCGCTACCACTCATTTTTCGGCTGCACGCGGCGAAAACCGCCGAATCGTTCAAATTAACCGGAGACCAAGAGCACCGCTCTTGGGCGACCGGTTGAATGCCGGGCTGGGGCTATAAATCGCGAGGAGATAGCCCCGTATGCTTTGCGATGCGAGCCAACATCTTGGGACCAATCTCTTCGCCATCGTGAAAGGCAAACACATAGCCGGGGAATCCGGGACGGCTAAGCGTTCCGGGAGAACCAGACTGACGTTTGATTTCCCAGCCGAGCCGGAACAAGGCAGAGAGAACTCGCTTTGCTTTGGCCAAGGGCCACTGGCTCATGTAGCAACAGGGATGGAAATATTAATTGCGATCGCCCGGCTTTCGTCATGCTCAAGACGCTCGGCAATAACGCGAAGTGCGAGCGCCTCAGCCTTGGACATGGCTTCTTGAGCGTTGGCGCCATAAGCCAAAACACCAGGCAACTCTGGAGCCTCCGCTAGCTAACGTCCATCATCTTCTTGTTCGTGCACGATAGTGAAATTCATGATCTTGCTTCCGGCGTTTTTGCTCAAGGCGATATTCTACGCACGGAGGATCTAAACTCCCAACTCCGATTCGACAGCGATCAAGCTTTATCGCGCCTAGCAGCCTGTTGGACTTGAAGAATCGAAGCGAAAATTCGGCTGGGTGAGGACAGATTTTGCCGGTTTTGTAGGTCAATAGTCATTCTATTGACCAAGAAAGCGGTGAAATATGGACCGGCCAGGCGGATTTGCAGCCGATTTCCTTTAAGTCCGACAAGGCTGCTAGGACGGGGACTTCACCGAAAGGCACTTGCTCAACCGGCAAAAAGCCGCGCTGCAATACCAACTGTTTGACGAAGTGGGTGCAACGAAAATACCAAGGCCCAGCCCCTAAAAGTGACGCAATTGGTCACATTCTGCCCTTGAATGCTTGCATCACTAAACTAACGGCCATGGCAGATACACCAAAAAACAGACGCATACACCCGTATATCACGGCAAAGAGGAAATCACACCTACTGGCACGCCATTTGCATAACAAAAGGCACGAACACGACGGTGTTCTGATTTTTATCCGTTAATGGGAGAAATACCATGAAACAAATGCAAAAAGGTTTTACCCTGATCGAACTGATGATCGTAGTCGCGATTATCGGTATTCTGGCAGCGGTGGCTATTCCTGCTTATCAGGATTACACCACCAAGGCCAAACTTCAGGAGATGACCAGCTTGACTAGCCCGGCACTAATGGCTATCGGCGTTTTCTGCAGTGAAACTGGCGCGTTAACTGGATTGACCGGTGGTTCCCTCGCCGCCATCCCTACTGCCCTTCCCACCGGCGTTAAGTATACGGCCAGCATTGCAGTCGGGTCGGGAACCGGTGTTGTTACAGCCACGTCAGTTGCGACTGGATTACCTACTGACGCACAGAGCAAAACGATTGCGTGGACTCCAACTTGTTCCACTAATGGCACAGTATGGACTGCGGCTGGTGGTGCGGCTAATCCAATGCCAGCTAAATACATTCCTAAGTCTTAATCTTCATTTGACTTGATCTGACAAAAAAAAGGGGGCGCAAGCCCCCTTTTTTACAACCATGCTTAAACCCCTCATTAAACCTGCTCTGTTGTTTTGCATTATTGCCATTACCGTAGCCTGCTATCTGCCGGGACTAACGGGTCATTTCATTTCCGACGACGGGGTCAACATCCGCATCAATCCTTTTCTGAAAATCGACAACCTGAATTTTTATACCCTCTGGCAGGCCGCATCCTCAGGCGGCGTTAGCCCATTAAACCGTCCCATCAGCATGGCGAGCTTTGCCGTCAATCATTATTTCTTCGGCATGAACCCTTATTACTTCAAGGCGATCAATCTGGCGATCCATCTGATCAACGGGATGCTAGTATTTATGCTGGTGAGGTTGTTGCTCAGGCTGCATCTGCGCATACGCGGGGAAGCGGACGACAATACTGCATCGTGGATTGGGCTTGCAGTCGCCGCGATCTGGCTGCTGCACCCATTCAACCTGACCGGCGTGCTTTACGTGGTGCAGCGCATGACCAGCCTTGCGGCATTATTCACGCTGGTGGGGTTGGCGCTGTATCTGTATGGCAGACAAACCCTGCTGAACGGCAACAGGTCGGGCTTTTTTGCGATAGGTGCAGCCATATTTGTAGCCACGCCGCTCGCTGCTCTGTGCAAGGAAAATGGCGTCCTGCTACCCTTGCTGATCCTGGTCACCGAAGCGACTCTGCTACGCTGGAGCGCGTCCGACCGGGCTTCCCGCCGCATGTTGGTGGCGATTGTCGGCCTGTCGGTCGTGGCTCCGTTACTGTTGGGCCTGTTTTATGTGTTGAAAACCCCCGACCTGATTCTGGGCGGCTATGTGTGGCGCGATTTTACGTTACCCGAGCGCTTGATGACCGAAGCGCGCGTGCTGTGGTTTTACCTGCACATGATCGTGTTGCCGAGCATGGGCGAGATGGGATTGCACCATGACGACTTCCTGATTTCGCGGGGCCTGCTTTCACCCTGGACAACGTTGCCCGCCATGGCCGGGTTACTCTTGCTCGCGGCGGGCGCCTTCGCGTTGCGCAACGAACAGCCCCTGATTACCTTCGGGATTGTGTTTTTTTTCGTCGGCCACGCCATGGAGTCTACGATCATCCCGCTGGAACTGGCCTTCGAACACCGCAACTATTTGCCTATGTTGGGCATCCTGCTACCGTTGGCCTATTACGTATTAAACCCCCGGGTGCATTTGCCCAGTGTGCGCATACGCCGGGTGGCATTTTTGCTGCTGGTCATCCTGTTTGCCGGGCTTACCGCCACCCGCGCCCAGCAATGGGGAGATACGCTCATGATGCGCATGCTGGAAGTGGAGCGGCATCCTCGCTCGGTGCGAGCGCATACCGACTTGGCTACCCTTTACAAGAATCTGCCGCCAACCTCGCGTGAGGATGAGATCGAGCTTTATAACAAGGCCTTATTCCATTTCCAGCAGGCAGCGGAGAATGCGCCGTCAAGCATTGCCGGGCTAATCAATATCTTGGCGATGAATGCGGGAAGAAGGTTACCCGTGGATGAAACATTAATCGAAACACTGGAACAGCGCCTTGCGACGGTTCCGTTCGGCCCGCCCAACAAGAATACCCTCATAGGCGCGGTTAGAGACATTGCCAGCGGTTATATTGTAGTCAATGCGGTAACCATTGACCGCCTTTACCGTGCCGCGATGTCGAACCCGCTACTCACTGGTAGCCACAGAAGTCAGATAATCTCCGAATTTGACAATTTGCCGCCGGAAATTCGACCCAAAACGGAACCATCAAAATAATGCCTTGCACGCATTATTCGAAAGATATCATGGCAGACACAATATGCATTATCCTTCCGGCAAGAAACGAATCTGCCAGCCTGCGTACCCTGTTGCCGGAAATCATGGCACGGATGCCTGGCACAGAAGTCATTGTCGTCAATGACGGCTCAGATGATGACACCTTGGCCGTGTGCGAGAAATTCCCCGTGCGGGTGATCAGCCACCCTTACCCCAAAGGCAATGGGGCGGCGGTAAAATCCGGGGCGCGCGCCGCGAAGGGGGACGTGCTGATATTCATGGATGCCGATGGCCAACACAAACCGGAAGACATCCCCGCCCTGCTGGAAAAATTTGCCGAAGGCTACGACATGGTAGTGGGGGCGCGCCAGTCGGGCTCCCATGCCGGAGCTCACCGGGCGGTGGCGAATGACCTGTTCAGCCGCTTTGCCACCTGGATGGTGCAGCAACCGGTGGAAGACCTGACTTCCGGTTTCCGGGTGGTCAAAGCGAAAAAATTCCGTCAATTTCTTTACCTGCTGCCCAACGGTTTTTCCTATCCGACCACCATCACCATGAGCTTCTTCCGCGCCGGGTTCAATGTTGGCTATGTACCAATCAATACTCCGCGCCGCTCCACAGGCAAGAGCCATATTCGTCCGATCCGCGATGGTGTGCGGTTCCTGCTGATCATTATCAAAATCGGCACCCTCTATTCTCCCCAGAAACTGTTTATTCCGATCAGCACGGCTTTCTTCTGGACCGGCTTGTGCTACTACCTCTATACCTACCTGACCGCCGGGCGCTTTACCAACATGAGCGCGCTGCTGTTCATCTCGGCAATCTTCACCTTTCTCATCGGCATCGTGTCGGAGCAGATTTCCGCTTTGCATTACAAGGATATCGACCCGACTGGTCACGAGGATAAATAGCTTGAACGTCCTGATGACCAGCACAACTTACCCTGAAAGCCCTCAGGACTGGCGCGGCCGATTTATTGCCAACCTCGCGGCTGCGCTGGCGCGCCGTGAGGAAATCGCGCTTTCGCTGTGGGCGCCGCCCGGCGAATTGCCGGCTAGCGTAACCGCTGCTGCCGCGCCGGAGGATGCGCTCTGGCTGCGGCATTTGTCGCAACAGGGCGGCATCGCCCACCTGCTGCGGAGTCGCGGAATGCTTGCCGCAGGCACCGTCGCCAGCCTGCTCACAAGGCTGGGACGGGCCTACCGGCGCCAGCCCGCTGACATAGCACACGTCAACTGGCTGCAAAATGCGCTGCCGCTGCGGGGAACTCGAACCCCGGCCCTGATCACCGTGCTCGGCAGCGATTTCGGCCTGCTGCGACTGCCCGGCATGAAGGCGGGATTGCGCGCCGTTCTGCGGCAACGCCGCGCCATCCTTGCGCCCAACGCCGATTGGATGCGGTCAGGGCTGGAGCAGGCGTTCGGCGACCTTGCCGAGATCCGTCCCATCACATTCGGCGTCGATGATCCCTGGTTCGCGGTAACTCGCCGCCCGCCAGAAGACGCCCACCACTGGTTGGCGATCACGCGGCTGACCAGAAACAAGGTCGGCGACCTGTTTGAATGGGGCGAGGGGCTATTCGGACAGGACCGCCAACTGCACCTGTTCGGCCCGATGCAGGAAAAAATCGAACTGCCGCCCTGG
>JAJZQI010000019.1 GCA_021851875.1 Pseudomonadota bacterium
AGGAAGCGGTGAAGTAACCGATGTGTTTGGTTAAGCAAAGTTTGGCGGGGTTTCGGTGCAGGGTCATATTTGCCGCAGGCAAATGTGAGCCGGAGCCAAAACTGTAGAGCCATTCTGGAGCAATTGCAGGAAGCGGTGAAGTAGATCCCTGGAAATGTGCCTGCCGGTAAACGTAAAACGGGACGAATACGTTATGCTTACAGCTGGATATGTGTGAAATGACCCATCGCTGCCCGCTGGATCGGCAGAGACGATGGATAGAGATAGGCAGTAAGCTGATTGGGCTTTTGGGGGCGCGTTAAACAACTCGGCGCCCTTCCCGCACGGGGAGGGCAGGCCTTTCTGTCCCTGCTCGACTGGCTCGGCAGCCGGGTGTTGCGGCTGTGGCGGCGGCATTCACGCCTGCTGTCCATCGCGCTCATACTGCTTCTGCTGAGCGGGAGCGGCGTTGTAGCCGGTTTGCGCTACTGGATATTGCCGAACATCGATCAGTATCGGCCGGAATTGACCCGGGCATTGAGTCGGGCGATTGGCCAACAAGTCACATTGGAACAGATGCAGGCGGACTGGTCCGGTTTGCATCCCCGTCTGTACCTGAAAAATCTGCGAATTCTCGATGCCGCCGGCCAGCCGATTTTCACGCTTGCCGCAGTCAAGGCCACGCTTTCCTGGTGGTCCATCCCAACCCTGTCGCCGCGTTTTGACTCGATCCTGCTGATTAATCCATTGCTTGACCTGCGCTACGACGCGGCGGGCAAGATCTGGCTGGGCGGAATCTGGCTCAACCCGCCGGGACCGGACCGGGGCGTGTCCGACTGGCTGCTGGCGCAGCATGTGATCTTGATCGACCATGCCCATATCGGTTGGCTGGATCAGAAAAATAAACTGCCGCCGGTGCTGCTCAATCAGGTGTCCATGCGTCTGCACAACAACGGCAACCGACACCGGTTCGGTCTGGTCGGTCAGGTGCAGGACGTGACGCCGCATATTGATCTGCGCGGTGATTTTCGCGGCCGCAGTCTGCAGGATCTGACCCGCTGGCACGGCACCCTGTACAGCCGGATCGATCAGGTCGGCGTGGCGGCATTGCAGGCGCGCCTGCCGTTTGCCTTGCCGGTGCGCGGCGGCGCCGGCGGGGTGCAGTCGTGGCTGGCAGTGAATGGCGGGCGGCTCACCGGCGTGACCGCCAACGTGCTGCTACAGAAGACGTCCGGTCAATTGAGCGGCGCTGCCCCATTTGCACTGAACTGGCTGAAAGGTCAGGTTGCCTGGTCGGACGATGCCGGCCGACTGAAAATTTCCTCACGCCAGCTTGCCTTGCAGATGGCCAACGGCGTGCATCTGTCTCCCACGGATTTTTCGCTGGAGCTGCGGCGTTCAGACAAAGACATCATTCAACAGGGCTCACTGCAGGCCAATCGGCTGGATGCCGGCGAATTGCTGGCGGTGGCATCGTATGTGCCGCTGCCCGATTCCTTGCGGCAGCGTATCAAGGAACTGGCTCCGACCGGACGGCTGGAGGAGGTGCAGGCGAGCTGGCAGGGCGAATGGCCGTCACTGCAGCGCTATAGCCTGAAAGCCGGTTTCGTCCGGGCGGGCTTGGCAGCGCAAGGCGTCCTGCCCGGCGCGCGTGGCGTGAGCGGCACGCTGCTGGCCAATGACAGCGGCGGCACCCTCACGCTGGACTCGCGCGCGAGCACGGTCGACCTGCCGCATGTTTTTCGGCGCAGGTTGGCTTTTGATCACCTGCGCGCCAATCTGTCCTGGGAGAAGGTGGGACAGCAGACAGAGGTGCACATCGGTCAGGTGTCGTTCGATAACGCCGCTTTGGCAGGCAAAGTGATCGGCAGCTATCGCACTCAGGCAAATGGTCCCGGCACGATTGATTTGACCGGTAATCTGTTCCGGGCCGAGGCCAGCAAGGTGTACGAATATCTGCCCACCATCATCAACCAGGATGCGCTTGACTGGCTGGATCATGCCTTCCTGGCCGGCCGGTCCAGCGATGTTTTCCTGCGTCTTAAGGGGCCGTTGCAGGATTTTCCTTTCGCGGACGGGAAATCGGGTCAATTCATCGCCAAGGTACCGATTGAGGGCGGGCGATTGCACTACGGCGAAGGTTGGCCCGAGTTCAATAATGTCCAGGCCAATTTGCTGTTTTCCGGCGCGCGCATGGAGGTCAAGGTCAATCATGCCGACGTGCTGGGCAACGAAATCAAACTGGCCGATGTTGTCATCCCCGATCTGATGAGTGAGAACGAGCAGTTGCTCGTGCACGGCGAAGCCGCAGGGCCCCTGGAGGCTTTGTTGACTTTCGTGCAGCAAAGTCCGGTGCACGAGATGACGCGCCATTTCACCGATGGCATGCATGGCGGCGGCAACGGCGCGGTGGTGCTTGATATCGACATGCCGTTGCGGCATATGATCGACGCGACGGTGAAGGGGCAGGTGAAGTTCAGCGACAACCAGATTACGTTTGCCTCCGCCATCCCGGCATTGGCACATGTGCGGGGACAGTTGGATTTCGATGAGCATGGGATCGCCGCTCACAACATGCAGGTCCAGACGCTGGGCGGGGCAGCCAAACTCAATGTGTTGACAGCCGCCGGCGCAGTGCAGGTGAAAGCCGAGGGTAAGGCGACCGCGGCCGGCTTGCAAAACTACCTTGCCGCGCTGCCGGCCGGAAGCCTGAGCGGAACGGCGGCATGGAAGGCGCAGCTCGATATCACGGATCTGGCGAGCTTGCAGGTGGACTCCGATCTGCAGGGGCTGGGCATCCGTTTGCCCGCGCCATACAGTAAAGTGGCTGCGACGGCCATGCCTTTCAGGCTGTCGATGAATCAGGCGGCTGACGGCACGGAAAACTGGGACGGGCAGCTGGGCAAATGGGCAACCCTGCGCCTGTGGCGGAGCGGCGATGGCAAAACGCCAGGGCAAGGCGTGATCCAGTTGGGCGGCGGGGAAACCCAGTTGAACAGGAGCGGAATCTGGTTGCAGGGCGAATTGCCGGCGTTTGATCTGGATGCATGGCGGCGGCTTCCCTGGCCGGGGCAGAGCGAGGACTCCGCCGGCATTCCGCTGGCGGGCGCCAGTCTGAAATTTCAACAGCTCGATGCGGCGGGCCGTCGCTTTGGCCCGCTCGCGGTCGAAGCCCGGCACGTCGACGACAGCCAGCAATGGAACATCGGTCTTAACGGACAGGATATGGTCGGACAGCTGGTCTGGTCGGGCAGCGCTGAAGGCAAATTGAGCGGGCACTTCAAGCGCTTCGCCGTGCCTGCCGCGGCGCCCGCGCAGGCCGCCCCGGCTGCGCCCGCCATCAGCAACCCGACACCGCCTCAGCCGCAAAACTCCAATTTGCCGGTGGTGGATATCGTCGCCGATCAGTTCGATTTGGGTCCCCGGCACCTTGGTCGCTTGGCGGTAATGGCCAAACCGGTCGGCACCAGCTGGACGATTGATAATTTGCTGTTGTCGGCGCCGGATTACGAGCTTTCCATGGCCGGCACGTGGGATCGCCAGCCGCGACCGGGACGAACCAGCGTCAAGGTGCAGATGGACATAAAAGACATCTCGTCATTCCTGGCCCGCATCGGCTTCGAAGGCACGGTCAAGCGGGGCAAGGCGCAGTTGGCCGGGCAGGTCAGCTGGATGAATGAGCCGGCCTCGCTGGATTATGCCTCGCTGACAGGGGAGTTGCAGTTGAATGCGGTTAACGGGCAGTTTCTCAAAATCGACCCGGGGGTCGGCAAACTGCTGGGCATCCTCAGTTTGCAGGCTTTGCCGCGGCGGATCACCCTCGATTTCCGCGATATCTTCAGCGAAGGCCTGGCATTCGATTCCATTCGGGGCGACATGCTGATCAACAAAGGCATTCTGACGACAGATGATTTCCGTATTGAAGGGCCAGCAGCTAAAATTGAAATGCGGGGTAAAACCGATCTGGCAAAGGAAACCCAGGATCTGACCGTGCATGTGCAGCCAACCCTGTCGGAAGGCGTGTCGGTGGCGGGCGGACTGATCGGCGGACCGGCCGTGGGCATTGCTTCCTATGTGCTGCAGAAGGTGCTGAAAAATCCGCTGGAGCAGATTGTCGGGTATGAATACCACGTCAGCGGTACGTGGTCGGATCCGCAGGTGGAAAAAGCCAAACGCACGGCGGTGGACAGCGCGCCGGTCGATCCGATAAACGGCAACTGAGCGTGAACGAGGCAGACAAGGACAGGCGAGCAGGATGAAAATAAACGGAATGATGCGGAATGGTGCCGTCACGCTGCTGCTCGGGAGCACTGCGTTACAGGCAGGTCAGTGGACCGTGCCGGCCGATTTCTGGTTTACCCCGCGCAGTGCGCAAATCATTTTGCAGCAGCCGGACATTCGTGCGGCAGTAAATGATTTTCTGCAACAGCCGGGCAGTCTGTTGCGTTTGCACCACGCGCCGGGCGACGAGTCGGCGATGCAGGCGGATGAACTGCGTTACTGGCTGATGTCGCTTGCGCTCGACGGTAAACGCATCCAACTGCAGGCGGATTTGCCGCCGAACCAGCCAATTAAACTGGATACCGATAACAAAAAGGGGAATTCATGACAGCAGCTTCGAGTTTTGCGCGCAAGAAAGTTCGGCCGTCCGTTGGCAAGACCAAACCGCAGCCAGGCGTATGCCGCGTCGCGGCCATCCAGATGGCTTCCTCGCCCAATGTGGCGGCCAATCTTGCGGAAGCGGAACGCCTGATCGAAATGGCGGTGAAGCAGGGGGCGCGTTTGGTCGCCCTGCCGGAATACTTTGCCATCATGGGGCAAAAGAATACCGATAAGGTCGAGGCAAAAGAAGCGCTGGGCAAGGGCCCCATTCAGAAATTCTTGTCCAGCACGGCGAAAAAGCACAAAATCTGGCTGGTGGGCGGTTCCATTCCGCTGGAAGCCGGCGTGCCGAACAAGGTGCGCAACAGTTGCCTGGTATACGACGACAAGGGCAAGCTGGTTGCCCGCTACGACAAGATTCACCTGTTCGGACTGAATCTGGGGGCCGAGCAGTATCGCGAGCAGGAAACCATCGAACCGGGCGATCAGGTGGTGGTGGTGAAAACCCCGTTTGGCCGCATCGGCCTGGCGATTTGTTACGATCTGCGTTTCCCCGAGCTGTTCCGCGCCATGGGTCAAGTCGATCTCATCGTGCTGCCTTCCGCCTTTACGGCAACGACCGGCAAAGCTCACTGGGAGCCGTTGGTGCGTTCGCGCGCGATCGAAAATCTGGCCTACGTCATTGCGCCGGCGCAGGGGGGGTATCATTTGTCCGGCCGCGAAACGCATGGCCACAGCATGATCGTCGATCCCTGGGGCGTGGTGCTGGATCAGCTGCCGCGCGGCTCCGGCGTGGTGATCGCCAATATCAATCCAAGTTACCAGGCGAGCCTGCGAGCCAGCCTGCCGGCGCTGACCCATCGTACGATCAGCGAGTGCAATGCAAACGTTGTTGAAATAAACCTGGAATCCGAGAAGAAATAATGGCAACTACCGACAGCGGCGTATTTATGCCCGCCAACGAAAGTCTGTTTGAAACTGCGCACGGCTGCCTGCTGGCGCCGTACGGCATGAACACGCACGATCTGGACAGCGTGCTGGGGCGTTTGATGACGCACCATGTGGACTTTGCTGATCTGTACTTCCAGTACACCCGCTCCGAGAGCTGGAGTCTGGAAGAAGGACAGGTCAAGTCCGGCAGTTTCAATATCGACCAGGGGGTGGGGGTGCGCGCCGTGGCAGGTGAAAAAACCGCCTTCGCCTATTCCGACGAAATCAGTTTGCCGGCCTTGTCGCAGGCGGCCGAGGCAACCCGTGCCATTGCGCGGGCCGGGCGCGAACACAAGGCCTTGGCGGCGCACCGCATTGCCGGGCACCAGCTTTATACCCCGCATGACCCGCTGGCCAGTCTGAAAGACAGCGACAAGGTGGCGCTGCTGGAACGGCTGGAGAAAATCGCCCGCGGCCTCGATCAGCGCGTGACGCAGGTGATGGCGCATCTGGCGGGCGAATACGAAGTGGTGCTGGTTGCCCGCTCCGATGGGCGACTGGCCGCGGACGTGCGTCCCTTGGTGCGCCTGTCGCTGCAAGTCATCATGGAAGCGAATGGCCGACGTGAGCAGGGCAGTGCCGGTGGCGGCGGCCGTTTCGACTATCATTACTTCACCGACGAAATGCTGCACAACTACGCCAGCCAGGCCGTGCATCAGGCATCGGTCAATCTGGAAGCGCGTCCCGCCCCCGCCGGCAGCATGACGGTCGTGCTCGGCTCCGGCTGGCCCGGCATCCTGCTGCATGAGGCCATTGGTCATGGGCTGGAAGGCGACTTCAACCGTAAAGGCAGTTCGGCCTTTTCCGGTCGCGTGGGCGAGCGCGTGGCTGCCGCCGGCGTGACGGTGGTGGATGACGGTACGCTGGCGCGCCGCCGTGGTTCGCTCAATGTCGACGACGAAGGCAACCCGACCGAGAGCACCGTACTGATCGAAAACGGCATTCTCAAAGGCTATATGCAGGATACGCTGAATGCCCGTCTGATGGGTGTGCCGGTGACCGGCAATGCGCGCCGTGAATCGTTTGCCCACATTCCCATGCCGCGCATGACCAACACCTATATGCTCAACGGCGACAAGGATCCGCAGGAAATCATCGCCTCGGTCAAACACGGTCTTTACGCCGTCAACTTCGGCGGTGGTCAGGTGGACATTACCAGCGGCAAGTTTGTCTTCTCCGCCGCCGAGGCCTACATGATCGAGGATGGGAAAATCACCTATCCGGTCAAGGGCGCCACATTAATCGGCAACGGACCGGATGTGCTGACGCGTGTCAGCATGATCGGCAATGACATGGCCCTCGATCCTGGGGTCGGCACCTGCGGCAAGGAAGGTCAGAGCGTTCCGGTAGGGGTCGGTCAACCCACCTTGCGCATTGATGGTCTGACGGTGGGCGGCACGGGGCAGGCCTGAAGTCCCCCTGCCCGGTCGCATCTGTTGTAATAACGCCATTACGGTTGCCTGCAACCGTAATACAGTTGTCACTGTTCTTGTCATTTTCCTGTTTATAATCTAATACTGAAACTGTGTGGCAAAGCCGGTCCAGCGGTGGTGTTGCGGCCGTGTGACTGCTGTGGGCGGCCTGGGTTTGTTTTATGGCTCTGCTTGAGTGGGTTGGCCACATAATTTCCGGCAAATGGGTTCGGCACAACCGATCTGGATAGACAGTGGAGGCTATTGAAATGGCAGACAGCAAGACCCCGGCAGCAAGCAAGACAACCAAAACCGCCGCAAGCAAGACGACGGCAAGCGCCAAACCCGCAGCAGCGAAACCTGCCGCAGTGAAACCAGCCATCAAGGCGGCGGCCAAACCGGCGGCAAGCAAGACGGCGAAACCCGCAGCGGCCAAAACGACGACTGTTCGCCGTGCCAAAGCCAAGTCCGTGTCCCCCGAGCAGCGTTACATGATGATTGCCGAAGCGGCGTATTTTCGCGCCGAAAAACGCGGTTTTTCCGGCATCGATGCCTGGCATGACTGGTACGAGGCTGAACGCGAAATCGACGGCATGCTGGCAAGCGGCAAGACCCCCATTTAAGGTTCTTTTCTCCAGCCACTCCTGACGGCTTGCGTGGCGGCTTCCAGCGAGCGCCGGAAGCCGTACGCTTCCGACTTTGACACTGTGCGCCTTTACAAATACACTTCAGTAAAGCAGGCGCAGCCCTCAGGTCAAGCGTTTCTGCGGCATCTGTGCCAAACAATAATTCCGAAGGAGCCGTCATGATTATCCGCGATATTCTCACCGTGAAAAACGGGGTGGTGTTTCATATAGCACCCGATGCCGCCTTGGCTGATGCAACCCGACAAATGGTCGAGAATGACGTGGGTTCCCTGGTGGTACAGCATAACCACAGCATGGTTGGCTTGCTGACTGAGCGGGATTTGCTGCGGGCGGTCAATGATCATGGCCCGGCTTATGCCGGCAAGGCCGTGCAGGAATACATGACCACCGAGCCGATTATCGGCAATCCCGAGGATACAGTGGACTATGTGCGCGGCGTGATGACCCAGTTCCGCATCAGCCACCTGCCGGTATTGGAGGGCGAGCAGCTGGTCGGCATCATTTCCTTCCATGATGTGGCCAAGGCGTGCCTTGCCGAGGCGAAATTCGAAAATCATCTGCTCAAGCGTTATATCCGTCATTGGCCCGAGTAATTCGGCGTTCATGCCGCGAAACATGAAGGGCGGCGGCCATTCGATTAAGTGACCTGTTTGGCAAATGATGTTTGGCTGTGCTTGACCAGATATTAGGAAGGGGCAGTTTGCATGTTCGATTTTTTGCCTTTCGGCAAGAAAAAGAAAACGGACGATCCGCTCACCAATCTCGATGCGGCGACGTCCTGGCTTAGAACCATTGCTTCGGCCGACAGCTATGAGGCCTTGGCGGAAGTCATCAAATCGCTGGCGGACTTTAACCGGCGAGAGGAACCCTTTTCCCGCGAGCGGCTTGATATTCTTTCACATCTGGACGAGGGGTCGCAGGACCTCGTCGACATGGTGATCAGCCAGTATCTGCTTAATCCCCGTATGTCGCGCGCGATCGAGGCGCGTTTGTGGAAGCTGGTGTACAACTTCTACTGGGAATGCGCCCGTGCGTATCATTCCTTCATCATGGACTATGTGGCCCGGCCGGCAGGCAACCGCAACAAGTCGGCTATCGTGTTGATCACGGCGCGCACGATCCGCTATTTTGCCGAGATGTTCAAGTGGCATTACTTCCGCTTTGAAGCGTCAGACGAAAAATCCTGGAAGAAACTGCACAATCTGTACGGCTTTGCCGAATTCGAAGACTTCGCGGCAGACGAAATCGTGCTTTACCCGGGACGCATGAACAGGGCTACCACGTGCGAGCGTGAGTACGTCCAGGCGTTGATGTTGGGTACGCTGAGCAATGGCAGCATGTATCCGAAGCAATTGCAGATGGTCAGTGAGTGGCTGGAAAACTGGGCTTACCTGATGCCCGTCTCACGCCATTACGACGCGGACAATCATGTCTTTACCGCAGACTTGTCCAGCGGCAGCGGTGCGCGCCGCATCCGCATGAAGGATTTTACCGATAAGAACCGTTTCTGGGGAACGCATGCCTTGATCAAGCACATCGAGTCTGTGCGGGCCGGCGTCATGAACGGGGAAACCCCGGCCAAATTGGGTTTGGGGGAAAGTTGTCGTTCGGCCGGCTGTCTCGACTACATGGATGAGCTGGCGCGCCAGTGGGCGCCGGTCGTGCAGCGTATCCGGCGAAAATTCGACCGCAAGCATATGGTGATGCAGATCGACGTGGTCAATGGCCTGAAAACGGTGTACGAGCAGATCAAGGTGGACAATGAACTCACCGCCATGCGCAAGAAAATGCGCGAGGGTGGCGCGCCCGCCGACAACACTGCCATGCATTATCAGGAAATGGTGGACTTGCACCTGTACGGATTTGTCACCCGCCGCACGCAGTTGGCGCTGGAAAACGCTTCGGTCAATCCCGGCCGGCCGGAAGCCAATGAGGTTCACGCGCTGGAGCGCTGGTTGATGGAGGATGAGAGCGAGGGCGGTTACGGCGCGACCATCAATGCCACCAGCAACGACTGGGTGAGACTCGGCCGTTTGCTGGCGTTGCGGCCGGAGAAAAAGACGCACTGGGATATCAGCGTCGTCCGGCGTCTGTCGCGGCTGGATGAGCAGCATTTTTCCGTCGGGGTGGAGGTGCTGGGGCGCATGCCGATTGCGATCCAGTTGCAGCCGCGGCAACACCAGACGGCCAATTACGTGGTGGAAAGCGTCGATTCGGTGGACGCGTTGTTGCCCATCATGGGATTGTATTTGCCGAAAGACACGCTCAACGCGCAGGCGTCGCTGGTGATCGATGCAGTGGAATACCGCCCGGGGCGCGTATTCGATATCAAGGTGGGCGGGTTTTCCTATCTGGTCGAATGCAAGGAGCTGCTGGAAAAGAACGACGACTGGGCGCACGTGGCCTTTGCCGTGTTGGCCAAGGCTCAGGGACAGACAGGCACCAACCGCGGCTGACCGCTCTCGGTCAGCCCAGACATTGCAGCAGCCAGCTGCGTATATCCCCGATTTCTTCCTGATTGACGCTGTGAGCCATATTGTAGCGATGCAGGCTGACCGTGCAGCCAAGCTCCTGCAACCAGGCGGCGCTGGTTTCCCCGGCCCTGAGCGGGACGACGGTATCTGCGGTGCCATGGCCGACGAATACCGGCAAGCCTTGCACCTGAACGTTATGCTGTTGCTTAATGCGCTGCGGCAGCGGCAGGTAAGTCGACAGAGCCATAATGCCTGCCAGTTTTTGCGGGAAAGTGAGTCCTGTGTAGAGGGCGATGGCTCCGCCCTGCGAAAAACCAGCTAGCAGAATCCGTTCGGGAGTGATGCCCAAAGCCATCTCATGCTCTATCCAGGTTTGCAGCGCTGCTGCTGATTGCTGTATGCCGGGTTCGTCCTCGTCCTGCTGCAAGTCCGTCGTGCGGATGTCGTACCAGGCAGGCATGATGTAGCCGCCGTTGAGGGTGACGGGCTGTTGCGGCGCGTGCGGAAACACGAAGCGAACGGGAGCGTCTGCCGGCAGCGCAAGTTCCGCCACGATGGGCACAAAATCATATCCGTCGGCTCCCAGCCCATGCAGCCAGATGACGCTGGCTTGGGGGGCGGATGGCGGGTTGAGCTCAATTGCCGGGAGCAAGTTTGGCGAGGACATCGAATGTGCTGCGGGTGAAATCGTTGTTGTGTTCCAGCGGCTGGCGCAGACGGATCGAATAGGCTTTGCCCTGCGCGCGCAATGCGACGATTTTATTCTGCTGGTAATAACGGCTGGCGATGAGCAGTGTGCGGGGTGCCTGGTTGGCGGCGGCTTCCGGCAGGTAAACGCCTTTGATGCCGCGCCCGGATGCCGACATGCCGTCGAGCTGGATGAGGATCGGCGATTGGGAAATGATTTGCAGGCCGAGCGACGTGCGGCTGTTGACGCTTTGATTGATGCGTTTGACAACGCCAATGGCGTACTGTTTGGTATCTTCCTGTCGCAGGCCGATCAGGCTGCCGATTTTGGGCAGTTTGCCGCCGCTGGCTTCAAAACTGGCGCAACAGCCATCCGGGCTTTCATTTTCCACGATCCATTGCGCGGCATTGCTTTCAAAGAGTTCCGGCGCGCCGAATAGCGTGGTGTCGCTGGGCGTGCTGGCATAGTCCGGCATGAGGGGCTGGATCTTGAACTGTGCCACTTGACCGGTGGGCGGGGCTTTTTTGCCGTCTGTGTGATTGGCTATGTGGCGCAATATTTCCGCCAGTCCCAGGGCGGCCTCAACCGGGTGTTTGCTTGCGCGTCTTTCGTGCCTGCGCGTGCCGCCTTTGCCGGCCCAGCGCTGGGCAACCAGTTCGATCAGGTCGGCACAGCCGGGCAGACGGCATTCCTCGCCCAGTTTGAGTCGTGCCGGCAGCTCCCCGTGGCGTAATTGTTCGAGGGTTTTGTCGATGCTCATCAGCAAGGTGCCCACTGCCAGATAGCGGTATTTTTCGCCGATCATGTTGCGCCGGAGCGGGCGGGCAGGTTTGCCGTCGCCCAGATTGACCACGAACAGCTGGCGTTGCGGCCGAAAATCCTGTTCCAGCAGCATGCTGTGCGTCCAGTTTTCCAGCCAGACCGCCACCAGCGCGATCTGGTCCGGTTTAAGACTTTCCGGATTGGCCAGGTGCAGCATTTGCGGTTGCAGGAACTTGGCGGTACAGGTTGTTTCCAGGCGTGCATCGGGGTGCAGTTTGAAGGCGTTCAGGGCAAAGCCTTCCCGTTCGGCAAACAGATACAACCGTTGCAGGTAGCGCCACACCATGGTTTCGCCGGGGAGATAGCGCAAGTAGCTCCATTGGATCTGCTGGGCATAGTAGTGCAGGGCACGGGCCGTGATCAGCGGGATCATTTCCGCCAGTTTCTTGTCGGGTTCCTCGACATAGCCCTTGATGATGTTCTGGAAGGCATCGGCCATGTCTTCCTGATAGGCCAGGATGGTGGGCAGGAAGAGTTTTTCTTCCGCCTTGGGCTGATCCAGCGTGCTGAGGTATTCGCGGCGCAGTTGGGCGTGGATGCCGTGCGCCTTGTCGTCGATGTAAAGCAGAGCCTTGGCGCGTTCACGGATATGGTTCTCGCCTTGCTGGGTATCCTGCAGCATGTGGATGATGTCTTCCAGCGCTTCCTGGCGATCCGCTTGCGGCAGCTGCTGCACCCAGATGGTGGCGGAGCGGAAATCTTCGGCAGGGTTTTTGCCTTTGCGCGTAAACCAATTCTGAATCAGGCCTTTCAGATCGAACATCTGACCCCCTGTTATTGTCTTATGCCCGCATGATAAAGGATTCGGGCAAGCGGCTCAATTGCTCATGCTCTCATCATTGTGCGGCTTGGGCATTCAGCTTGCAGCTTGCGGGCGGATGGCGGATTTGGGGCGGAAGGTCTGGATCAGTTCGGGCTTGGTGTCGATGTAAGGGCCGCCGATCAGGTCGATGCAGTAGGGCACGGCGGCAAACACGCCGTCCAGCGTCTCCTTGATGGCCTTGGGCTGGCCCGGCAGGTTGATGATGAGCGATTGACCGCGTACCACAGCCACCTGGCGGGAAAGTATCGCGGTGGGCACGTATTTCAGGCTGACGGCGCGCATCTGTTCGCCGAAGCCGGGCAGTTCCTTGTCGCCTACCGCAAGGGTGGCTTCGGGGGTCACGTCGCGCGGTGCCGGGCCGGTGCCGCCGGTGGTGAGGATAAGGCTGCAATGCTGCTGGTCGGCGAGCTCTTTCAGGGTGGTTTCGATGCCCGGCTGGTCGTCGGGAATCAGGCGGGTGACATAGTCGTGCGGCGAGGTGAGCACGCTGTCGAGCCACTCCTGCAGGGCCGGGATGCCCTTGTCTTCATACACGCCGGTGGAGGCGCGGTCGCTGATGGAGACGAGGCCGATGGTGATGTGTTCCATGCGTGTGTTCCTAAGAGTTCAACAGGGTGCGCAGGCGATACAGTTCGTCGAGCGCCTGGCGCGGCGTCAGGCTGTCGGGGTCGATGGCCAGCAGGGCGTCCAGCGCCGGGTTCGGTTCCGGTTCCAGCGGCTCGGGCGCGGCGCTGAACAGATCGCCCTGATGGGTGTGCGGCACGGCCTGCGCCTCCAGCTGCTGCAGATAGCGGCGGGCACGTGTTATAACCGGCGCCGGCACGCCGGCCAGGGCGGCGACTTGCAAGCCGTAGCTCTGGCTGGCCGGGCCGTCTTCAACGCTGTGCAGGAACACGATGCTGTCGCCGTGTTCCACCGCGTCCAGGTGTACATTGGCGCATTGCGGGTTGTCCTGCGGCAGGCGGGTCAGTTCGAAGTAGTGGGTAGCAAACAGCGTGAAACTGCGATTCTTTTCCAGCAGGGCCTTGGCGACCGCCCAGGCCAGCGCAAGGCCGTCGAAGGTGGAGGTGCCGCGGCCGATTTCGTCCAGCAGCACCAGGCTGTGTTCGGTGGCGTTGTGCAGGATATTGGCCGTTTCGGTCATTTCCACCATAAAGGTCGAACGCCCGCCGGCCAGATCGTCGGACGCGCCGATGCGGGTGAAGATGCGGTCGATCGGGCCGATCACCAGTTCCTGCGCCGGCACGAACGAGCCGCAATGGGCCAAGAGCGTGATGATGGCGGTCTGGCGCATGTAAGTGGATTTACCGCCCATGTTGGGGCCGGTGATCAGCAGCAACTGACGGCTGCGGTCGAGCAGTGTGTCGTTGGGGATGAACTGAGCGATCTGCTGCGCCACGACCGGGTGGCGGCCCTGGGTGATGCGGATGCAGGGTTCCTCGGTGAACTGCGGCGCGGTGAGGCCGAGGCTTTCGGCGCGCTCGGCAAAGGCGGACAATACATCTAACTCGGCAATGGCGGCGGCGATGCTCTGCAACATGGCGATGTGCGGCGCAAGTTGGGCCAGCAGGTCGTCATACAGCGCTTTTTCGCGTGCCAGGGCGCGCTCGGAGGCGGACAGCGCCTTGTCTTCAAAAGCTTTCAGTTCCGGCGTGATGTAACGCTCGGCATTTTTCAGCGTCTGACGGCGGCGGTAGTCGTCGGGAATTTTGTCGGTGTGCGTGTGGCCCACTTCGATGTAGAAACCGTGCACGCGGTTGTATTCTACTTTCAGCGTGGCGATACCTGTACGCTCGCGCTCGCGCGTTTCCAGTTGCAGCAGGAAATCGCCGCAGTTGTTCTGAATGCCGCGCAGCTCGTCCAGTTCGCTGTCGTAACCGTCGTTGATGACGCCGCCTTCCCGCAGAACGGTGGCCGGTTCGGCCTTGACCGCGCGGGTGAGCAGATCGACCAGCGCGGTTTGCGGCAGCAGGGTATGCGCCAACGCCGTCAGGCGGCCGCTGGCCAGGTTGTGCATCAGCTGCGCCAGCTCCGGCAGCAGCGCCAGGCTGTCGCGCAGGCTGGACAGGTCGCGTGGACGGGCGCTGGCCAGCGCAACGCGGGCGGCAATGCGCTCGACGTCGGCGCAGTGGCGCAACAGGCTGTGCAGCGTGTTGAAGTGGCGCGTTTGCAGCAGCAGGCCGATGGCATCGTGGCGGGCATGCAGAACATCGCGCCGGCGTAGCGGGTGATGCAGCCAGTGGCGCATCAGGCGGCTGCCCATGGCGGTGGAGGTGGTGTCGAGCAGCGACAGCAGCGTGGGAGCCGGTTCGTTGCGCAGCGTTTCGGAGATTTCCAGATTGCGGCGCGTGCTGGCGTCCAGCACGATGTATTCGCCTACCGGTTCGACGGCCAGTTCGCGGATGTGCGGCAGCGCAGTGCGCTGGGTGTGTTTGATGTAGCCGAACAGGGCGCCGGCAGCGCGAATGGCCGTGTGCATGCCCTGGCAGCCGAAACCGTCCAGGCTGGCAACGCCGAAATGGCGGCAGAGTGTCTCGTTGCCGCTGTCCAGATCGAATTGCCAGTCCGGCAAGTGCGTAACGGCCGCATTGCCGGCCGGAAATGACAGCTCGCTCTGGTCGGCCAGCAGAATTTCGGCTGCCGCCAGACGTTCCACTTCGGTATTGAGTTGTGCTGCCGAAGTTTCAAACAGGCGGAACGTGCCGCTGGCAAGATTGAGCCAGGCGACGCCCAGTGTGCTGCCGTTGCCGAGCAGCGCCACGATGCGCGCATCGCGCCGTTCGTCCAATAAACTGGTATCGGTGACTGTGCCGGGAGTGAGAATGCGGGCCACCTGCCGTTCCACCGGCCCCTTGGAGGTGGCCGGGTCGCCCACCTGTTCGCAGATGGCGACCGATTTGCCCATTTTCAGCAGGCGGGCCAGATACTGTTCCGCCGAGTGGTAGGGCACGCCGGCCATCTTGATCGGCTGGCCGGCCGACTGACCCCGTGTGGTCAGCGTGATGTCGAGCAGACGCGCGGCTTCGATGGCGTCATCGAAAAACAGCTCGTAAAAATCCCCCATGCGGTAAAACAGCAGCATATCGGGGTAGTCTGCCTTGATACGCAGGTACTGCTGCATCATGGGCGTGTGTTTGGTTTCGGGGGCGATCGTTACCACAGTGTTTTCAGGCCGAAGTGTGTGTAGTCGGGGATTTGGGCGTCTTTTGTAATCAGAGTCATGTTTTGCTGAATCGCCTGCCAGATAATCATGCGGTCGAACGGGTCTTTATGGTTGCCTCTGGGCAGGCGGTAAAAGGTGGCTGTCTCCTCGGCAGTCGGTGAGACGATTTCAATATGCATTTGCCTGGCGATGCCTGGCATGTCGTCGGGGGTGCACTGTGTCAGCTCAATTTTCCCCAGCGCGTATTTCAGCGAAATTTCCCACAGGGAAATGCTGCTGAGATAAATGCTGTTGTGTGACTGGCGTATCGCTGTGCTGGCTGCTGGGCTCAGTTTGTCGGGCATAAAGGCTGCCCACAGGAAGGCGTGCGTATCCAGCAGGTAGGTCATGCCCCCAGCAGTTCCTCATCGCTGATGGTGAAATCGTCATGCAGGATGCACTCTGCCTGTCCTTGCATCAGGCCCAGCGGGCGGTCTTGCTGCGGGGCGAGCTGGCTGATTGGGACGATGGCGGCAACCTGCTCTTTTTTGCGGCCATAACTGATGATGACGGGCTCGCCGTTGCGGACGAGTTGCTCCAGCACTTCGGAGAAGTGCGTTTTCAGTTCACCGACCGTCATGGTTTTCATGTGCCAATCCTTTGCGGCATGTCATTGACACGACAGTAGGCTTTTCTTGTCAAGTTGTCAAGAAGTGGACTTACTTGTGGCTTTGGATAACGGTCAGCAGTTGGGCAAAAATCTTCGGATTGCCTGTCACGATATCGCCCGACTGCAGGTAATCTTCCTGGCCTTCCATGTCGGTCACCAGGCCGCCGGCTTCCTGAATCAGCAGCACGCCGGCAGCGATGTCCCACGGTTTCAGGCCGAATTCGAAGAAGGCGTCGTAACGGCCGCAGGCCACGTAGGCCAGGTCGAGCGAAGCGGAGCCGGGGCGGCGCAGGCCGGAGGTTTTCTGCATCAGTTCGCGGGCGATGGCGAGATAGCGGTCCATGAAGCTGAAATCACGGTATGGCACACCGGTGCCGACCAGCGCCTGGGCCAGCTTGTCGCGCTTGGAGACGCGGATGCGGCGTTCGTTCAGCGTGGCGCCTTTGCCTTTGCTGGCGGTGAACAGGTCGTTGCGGCTCGGGTCGTAAATGACGGCCTGGGTGAGCTGACCGTTGTGCTGCAGGGCAATGGAGACGGCATATTGCGGCAGGCCGTGGAGGAAATTGGTGGTGCCGTCGAGCGGATCGATAATCCACACATACTCCGACTCGCCCTGCGCGCCGCTCTCTTCTGCTAAAATTGCATGGTTTGGGTAGGCGCCCAGCAGGGTTTCGATAATGGCATTTTCTGCTGCGCGGTCTACATCGCTGACGAAATCGTTGAATCCCTTTTGCCCGACCGACAGCCGTTCCAGATCGTTGGTGGCGCGGTTGATGATGTTGCCGGCAGTGCGGGCGGCCTTGATGGCCGTGGTGAGCATCGGGTGCATGGAAATTCCGTCAGATTTTAATGAGCAATGTGTAATTTTACGGGGGGGCGAGTGGTCGAGCAAGTTGCATTGAACAATATTGCGATTGTGCTGTGCCGTCCCTTTCATCCCGGCAATATCGGTTCTGCCGCGCGAGCCATGAAAACCATGGGTTTGAGCGATCTGCGTCTGGTCACGCCGCAGCAGTTTCCCGACCCGCAGGCGGAAACCATGGCCTGCGGCGCCGTCGATGTGCTGGAAAAGACCGGCGTGTTTGCCAATCTGCCCGATGCCCTGGCGGACTGTTCGTTGGTGGTGGGGCTGTCGGCCCGCACGCGCAATCTTGCAGTGGAAGCGCGCGGCCCGCGCGTCGTCGCGGAAGAACTGGCCGCTCTGGCGCGTCAGCACAAGGTGGCGCTGGTGTTCGGCAACGAGACCTACGGCCTGAGCAATGAGGAACTGGGCTACTGTCAGGCGCTGGTGCATATACCGGCCAATCCCGAATACAGCTCTCTCAATCTCGCGGCGGCCGTGCAGGTGATGTGCTATGAATTGCGCATGGCCAGTCTGGCGGGCGTTGCGGGCGATGAGAGTTCGGCAGAGCTGGCTACGCAGGATGCGCTGGAAGGGTATTTCCGGCATCTGGAACAGGTGCTGGTGGAGATCGGCTTTCTTGATCCGGCCAATCCGGGGCGCATGATGCCGCGCCTGCGCAGGTTGTATGCCCGCGCCCGGCTGGAGCCGACCGAACTGAATATCTTGCGCGGTATCCTGACGGAAACACAACGTTCGCTCAAGAATGCAGCTGCCGGTAAAACGGCTGTCGGTAAAGCAGTAGAATAGCCAATAAAGTTGACCGAATTTATCGGGTATTTTAATCTGGACCGACAAGTCGCAATTCGACACGGCTTGATCAATCAAAGGAAGACACGTGTTCGACCGCTTGCGTGAAGACATTGACGTGGTATTCGACCGCGACCCGGCCGCCCGTTCCGGCTGGGAGGTCCTGACGACCTACCCCGGCGTGCATGCCATTTTGCTGCACCGTCTTGCTTCGTGGTTCTGGCAACACAAATTGAAATGGTTCGCCCGCTGGATTTCCTGGTTTGCCCGCTGGTTTACCGGCATCGAAATTCACCCGGGTGCGACCATCGGCCGGCGCGTATTCATCGATCACGGCATGGGCGTGGTGATCGGCGAAACGGCGGAAATCGGCGACGACTGCACGCTTTATCACGGCGTGACGCTGGGCGGCACCTCGTGGAACAAGGGCAAGCGCCATCCCACCCTGGGTGTAGGGGTGGTGGTGGGAGCGGGAGCAAAGATTCTCGGTCCGCTGCAGATCGGTGACAATGCCAAGATCGGCTCGAATGCCGTGGTGGTAAAAGACGTCCCCGCCGAAGCGACGGCGGTGGGCATTCCGGCGCGCATTCTCGACGACTCGCAGAAAAAACGCGCCGAGCAGGCGGCTACCCTGGGATTTTCCGCCTATGCCATCAGCGCCGACATGAACGACCCGATGGTCAAGGCGCTGCACGGTCTGCTGGATCATTCCGTGACCACCGATCAGCGACTGGCGTGGGTGATCGCCCAGCTGCAGCAGATGGGCGTGCATTTGCCGGACGATTTCCCGCAGAAAGATGCCTTCGACGCGAACTATTTGAACAAAATAGTTGACTAAAATAGTGTGGTATCTTTACTCGACTAAAACAATCGGGTATTATCCGACGCTACAGTAATAAAGACTGTATTCCGGAGGAAAAGGACCATGAGGCTGACAACGAAGGGGCGTTTTGCCGTTACCGCGATGGTGGATCTGGCGCTGCGAGGCGGCGACGGTCCGGTTACGCTTGCAGGCATCAGCGAGCGGCAACGTATATCCCTGTCCTATCTGGAGCAGTTGTTCGGCAAATTGCGCCGCCACGCGCTGGTTGAAAGCGTGCGTGGTCCCGGCGGCGGCTACTGCCTGGCCAAGGACATGCACACCGTTTCCGTCGCCGACATTATTCGCGCCGTGGACGAACCGATCGACGCGACCCAGTGCGGCGGGCGGGAAAACTGCCACGACGATCACCGCTGTATGACGCACGATCTGTGGACCAAGCTGAACGACAAGATTTACGAATACCTGGCATCCGTGACGCTGGGTGATCTGGTGGAAAGCCAGCATGTGAAAAATATCGCTGTGCTGCAGGATAAGCGTGAAGCGGCACAAACACCGGCTGGCAAATCAGCCGCCTACATCTGACACCGCCGTCGGGGTGTCCGGAGCGTGCAGCACGTCTACCTCGACAACAACGCCGCCACGCGGGTGGACGAGCGCGTGGCGGCAGCGATGCTGCCGTATATGACCGAAATTTACGCCAATCCGTCCAGCCGGCATCAGATGGGCCGGCAGGCGCGGGCCGCGATCGATGTGGCGCGGGAGCAGGTAGCGGCGGCCGTGGGCGCCCATCCCAGCCAGGTGCTGTTCGTCAGCGGCGGCACCGAAGCCAACAATCTGGCGATAAAAGGGCTGGCAGCCATGCGTCCCGCAGCCACAGTGCTGGTGAGCGACATTGAGCACCCCAGTGTGCGGCAGCCGGTGGCCGAGTTGCAGCCGCTGGGCTGGCAGATCGAACGCATGCCGGTGGATGGTGCCGGCCGGGTCGATGTGGATGAAGTGGTCGCCGCGCTGGATAAACGGGTCGGGCTGGCCACGCTGATGCTGGCCAATAACGAGACCGGCGTGCTGCAGGAGGTGGCGAAACTGGCCGAGCGGGTGCGGGCGGTCAAAGGCTGGATGCACAGCGACGGCGTGCAGGCGCTGGGCAAGCTGCCGCTGGATTTTGCCGGCCTCGGCGTGCATGCGCTGAGCCTGTCGGGCCACAAGATATACGGCCCCAAGGGCGCGGGTGCGCTGGTGTTCGATAAGCGGGTAGAATTCGCCCCGCTGCTGACCGGCGGCGGTCACGAAAAAGGGCTGCGGGCAGGAACGGAAAATGTGCCCGCCATCGTGGGCTTCGGGCTGGCCTGCCAGCTGGCGGTAGAGAACTTGCCGCGCTATGCCGGTCTGACGCAGTGGCGCGACAGTCTGGCGCAGGAAATCAGCCGGCTGGGCGGCACGGTGTTCGGCGCTGAAGCGGAGCGTGTGCCCAACACGGTGTTTTTCGCCTTTGACGGTATCGAGGGCGAAACGCTGGTGATGGAGCTGGACCGGCAAGGCTTCGCAATTGCCAGCGGCTCGGCCTGTTCCAGCGGCAAGACGGAACCCAGCGCGGTGCTGCTGGCCATGGGGGTGGAGCCCGGTCTGGCGAAAGGCGCTGTGCGGGTGAGTCTGGGACGCGATAACCGGGCCGAAGATGTGACGGATTTTGTGCGGGCACTCGCCGGCGTACTGCAGCGGTTGCGGCAGATGGCGGCGGTGGTGCCCGGTTGAAATTGATGAAGCAGTAAAAACAGCAAGCAAACGGAGTAGTGGGACATGGTCAAAACCCCGATTTACCTCGATTACGCTGCTACCACTCCGGTGGATCCGCGCGTAGCCGAAAAGATGATTCCTTTCCTGGTCGAGCACTTCGGCAACCCGGCCAGCCGCTCCCATGTATTCGGCTGGACAGCCGAAAAAGCCGTGGAAAATGCGCGCGAAGAAGTCGCTGCGCTGATCAATGCGGACCCGAAGGAAATCGTCTGGACCTCCGGCGCCACCGAATCCAACAACCTGGCCATCAAGGGTGCTGCGCACTTTTATCAGGGCAAGGGCAAACACATCATCACCGTGAAAACCGAGCACAAAGCTGTGCTGGACCCGTGTCGCGAATTGGAACGCCAGGGCTTTGAAGTGACCTACCTGGACCCGGAAGAAAACGGCCTGATTACCCTGGAAAAATTCACCGCTGCCATCCGTCCGGACACCATCCTGGCATCCATCATGTTCGTCAACAACGAAATCGGCGTGATTCAGGATATCCCGGCGCTGGGCGAAATCTGCTGCAGCAAGGGCATCATCTTCCACGTTGACGCAGCCCAGGCAACCGGCAAAGTGGCGATCGACCTGCAGAATCTCAAAGTCGACCTGCTGTCCCTGTCGGCCCACAAAACCTACGGCCCGAAAGGCATTGGCGCGCTGTACGTTCGCCGCAAGCCGCGTATCCGTATCGAAGCGCAAATGCACGGCGGCGGCCACGAGCGCGGCATGCGTTCCGGCACCCTGGCACCGCACCAATGTGTGGGCATGGGCGAAGCCTACCGTCTGGCCCGGCTGGAAATGGACAGCGACAACCAGCGCATCCGCGCCCTGCGCGACCGCCTGTACGTCGGCCTGAACACCATTGAGGAAACGTATCTCAACGGCGACATGGAAAAGCGTGTACCGCACAACCTGAACCTGTCCTTCAACTTTGTTGAAGGCGAATCCCTGATCATGGCGATCAAGGAACTGGCCGTATCCTCCGGTTCGGCCTGTACTTCCGCCAGTCTGGAACCGTCTTACGTGTTGCGTGCCCTGGGCCGCAACGATGAGCTGGCGCACAGCTCCATCCGTTTCTCCATCGGTCGTTTCACCACCGAAGAAGAAGTGGATTTTGTGGTCGGCCTGATGAAAGGCAAGATCGAAAAGCTGCGCGAAATGTCGCCCCTGTGGGAAATGTACAAGGACGGCATCGATTTGAATACTGTACAGTGGGCTGCCCACTGAGTTTAGGAGGCGAATATGTCTTACAGCGATAAAGTACTGGATCACTACGAAAACCCGCGCAACGTCGGCGCCTTTGAAAAAGGTGACGAAACGGTGGGTACCGGCATGGTCGGCGCACCGGCCTGTGGCGACGTGATGAAGCTGCAGATCAAGGTGGGCGCAAACGGCGTGATCGAAGACGCCAAGTTCAAAACTTATGGATGCGGCTCCGCCATTGCTTCTTCTTCCCTGGTAACCGAGTGGGTCAAGGGTAAGACGCTGGATCAGGCGCTGGAAATCAAGAACACCGCCATTGCCGAAGAACTGGCTCTGCCGCCGGTAAAAATCCACTGTTCGATTCTGGCCGAAGACGCCATCAAGGCAGCCGTAGCCGACTACAAAGAAAAGCACGGCGGCGCGTAAGAGGGCTAAGAGATGGCTGTTACCCTGACTGAAAAAGCTGCCAATCACGTCAGCAACTACATCACCAAGCGCGGCAAAGGCGTGGGTCTGCGTTTTGGCGTGCGTACTTCGGGTTGTTCGGGCATGGCCTACACCCTGGAGTTCGTCGACGAGCCGAATCCGGAAGATGTGCAATTCGACAGTTTCGGTGTGTCCGTTTTCGTTGACCCGAAGAGCCTGCAGTTTCTCGACGGCACGGAACTCGATTTCGTGCGCGAGGGCCTGAACGAGGGCTTCAAGTTCAACAATCCGAACGTCAAGGATGAATGCGGCTGCGGCGAGAGCTTCAACGTCTGAGCGTGCGGTAAACACACAACGCAAAACCCGCTCGGCGGGTTTTGTGTTTTTAAAAGGTCGAGTCTTTCACAATGGAATTTGATTTTAA
Source organism: Pseudomonadota bacterium (assembly GCA_021851875.1). Classification (GTDB taxonomy): domain Bacteria; phylum Pseudomonadota; class Gammaproteobacteria; order Burkholderiales; family JAJZQI01; genus JAJZQI01. Next base: position 22,559 of record JAJZQI010000019.1, read on the forward strand.
ACAGAATCATTTTGCCCTGTTCGGCCTGCCACAATCATTCGATGTGCCGGCCGATGCCCTGGAAGCCGCCTACCGGGACTGGCAGGCCAAGGTGCATCCCGACCGCTTCGCCCATGCCTCCGATGCGGAAAAGCGCGCCTCTATGCAGTGGGCCACACATGTGAACGAAGCCTATCAAACGCTCAAGAAACCCGTAGCGCGCGGCCGCTATATGCTGAGCCTGCAGGGCGTGGACACGCAGGAAGAGTCCAACACCGCCATGGCGCCGGCTTTCCTGATGCAGCAAATGGAATGGCGCGAAGCCCTCATGGATGCGAAAATGGCGTCCGACATCGGCGCGCTGGAACAGCTGGAAAAAGAACTCAAGCAGGAAATGCGTGAGCGCAGCGCGGCGCTGGGTCAAACCATCGACGCAGCGAAAGACTACACGCGTGCGGCCGAACTGGTACGCGAACTGCGCTTTGTCGAAAAACTGCTGCAGGAAATCAACCAGGCCTACGATGCGCTGGATGCCTGAAGCCAATAAGTAATAGCAAACACACGAAAAAGACTGACTATGGCACTGTTGCAAATTGCTGAACCCGGAATGAGTACCGCGCCCCACCAGCACCGTCTGGCGGTCGGCATCGACCTGGGGACCACCAATTCACTCGTGGCCACGGTTCGCAATGCCATGAGCGTGGTGCTCAACGACGAAAGCGGTCGCGCGCTGCTGCCGTCCGTGGTGCGCTACTTCCCCGATGGGCACACCGACGTCGGCTATGCGGCGCAAAGCAAGCAAAGCGAAGATCCGATGAACACCATCGTGTCGGTCAAGCGTTTCATGGGTCGCGGGCTGAAAGACATCGCCAACCTGTCCAGCCTGCCGTATAAATTCGTCGACGAGCCGGGCATGGCGCAGCTCAATACCGTGGCTGGCGTAAAAAGCCCGGTGGAAGTCAGTGCGGAAATTCTCAAGACTCTGAAAGTGCGTGCCGAAGCCGCATTGGGCGGCGAACTCGTGGGCGCGGTGATCACCGTGCCGGCGTATTTCGATGACGCCCAGCGCCAGGCTACCAAAGATGCCGCCAAGCTGGCCGGCTTGCCGGTGCTGCGCCTGCTCAATGAGCCGACGGCTGCTGCGGTGGCCTACGGCCTGGATAACGCCGCCGAAGGCATTTACGCCGTCTATGATCTGGGCGGCGGCACCTTCGACATTTCCATTCTGCGCCTTACCAAGGGCGTGTTTGAAGTGCTGGCCACCAATGGCGACTCCGCCCTGGGCGGCGACGATTTCGATCACCGCATCTACTGCTGGATGATTGAACAGGCCAAGCCGTCCCCCTTGTCGGCGCAGGACAGCCGTTTGCTGCTCACCAAGGCGCGGGAAGTCAAAGAAGCGTTGACCGACCAGGCGGAAGTGCGTGCTACGGCCGTGCTGTCCACCGGCGAAATTGTCGACTCGGTGCTGACCGCCGAAGCCTTCAAGGAAATGACCGCCAGTCTGGTCAACAAGACCCTGGCTCCTACACGAAAAGCCCTGCGCGACGCTGGCGTGAGCGTAGACGAGGTCAAGGGCGTGGTGATGGTGGGCGGTTCCACCCGCATGCCGCAAATTCAGCACGCCGTGGGTGAATTCTTCCAGCAGGAACCGCTCAACAACCTCGATCCGGACAAAGTGGTGGCGCTTGGCGCGGCCATTCAGGCCAACGTGCTGGCCGGCAACAAGGTGGAAGACGACTGGCTGCTGCTGGACGTGATCCCCCTGTCGCTGGGCATGGAAACCATGGGCGGTCTGGTGGAAAAGGTCATCACACGCAACTCCACCATTCCCGTTGCCCGTGCACAGGAATTCACCACCTTCAAGGACGGCCAGACGGCCATGGGCTTTCACATCGTGCAGGGCGAGCGCGAACTGGTGAGCGACTGCCGCTCGCTGGCGCGTTTCGAACTGCGCGGCATCCCGCCCATGGTGGCAGGCGCTGCCCGCATCCGCGTCACCTTCCAGGTGGATGCTGACGGCCTGCTGTCTGTATCCGCCAAAGAGCAGACCTCCGGCGTGGAAGCTTCCGTAATGGTCAAACCGTCTTATGGTTTAGCTGATGGTGACATCACCCGCATGCTGCAGGAGTCGTTCGATCACGCGCGCGACGACGTCGATGCGCGTAAGCTGCGCGAAGCGCAGATCGATGGCCAGCGCCTGGTCGAAGCCACCGAAGCCGCCTTGCAGGAAGACGGTGCCGAACTGCTGTCAGCCGAAGAGCGCAGCCAGATCGATCAAGCCATGGTCGCCCTGCGTAGCCAATTGGCAAATGGCGATGTGCAGGCAGTCAAGAACGCCACCGAGGCGCTGTCTCGTGCTACCGACGACTTTGCTGCGCGCCGTATGGACAAGAGCATCAAGAAGGCCCTGGCGGGCCATACACTGGACGAAATCTAAGGGTTAATAAAATGCCTCAAATCATTGTGCTGCCCCACGAAGAGCTGTGCCCGGAAGGTGCCGTGCTCGAGGCCAAAAAGGGCGAAACCGTTTGCGACGTGTTGCTCGCGAACGACATCGAAATCGAGCATGCCTGCGAAAAATCTTGCGCCTGCACCACCTGTCATGTGATCCTGCGGGAAGGTTTTGAGTCGCTGGAAGACGCCAGCGACAACGAGGAAGACATGCTTGATAAGGCCTGGGGCCTGGAGCCGACTTCCCGTCTCTCCTGCCAGGCCGTGGTTGCCGACGAAAACCTGGTAGTGGAAATCCCCAAATACACCATCAACCTGGCCCGCGAAGCCAACCACTAATAACTGGAGTGTTCGCCATGAAATGGACCGATACCCGCGAAATCGCCATCGCCCTGTGCGATGCGCACCCCGACGTGAATCCGCAATACGTTCGCTTCACCGATCTGCATCAGTGGGTCTGTGATCTGGACGGCTTTACCGACAGCCCGGACCACTCCAACGAAAAAATCCTCGAAGCCATCCAGATGACCTGGCTGGACGAGATGGATTAATCAAATTGCAACGCAGGGCTTGCATACTGTGCCCTGCATCGTTATAATTACGCCTTCTTTACGCGCTCGTAGCTCAGCTGGATAGAGTACTTGGCTACGAACCAAGGGGTCAGGAGTTCGAATCTCTTCGAGCGCGCCAGATTAAAAAGCCTGCAGAAATGCAGGCTTTTTGCATTTCTAGCTTTGCTTCCAGTTTTTATCTCATGTCTTGGTCTTGATGTGAAATGTAAGGCCTGACCCCGAGCTCCCGGACCCCGAGCTCCTCGCGAGCTTGAAATGTAAGGCCTGACCCCGAGCTCCTCGCGAGCTCCTCGCATTGTGCTTCTCCATGATTGATTATTATCGTTGTCAAAAATGTTAAGAGCGCTTCAAGGTCTATGCATTATAGATAGATGCCTTGATTTTCTCAGTGGGGGTGACAAATATTCATGCATTTTTTTGCCAGCTCTTCGAGCTTTGTGCTGCTGGAACAAAGTGGGGCTACTGGCTGGTGTTGTGAAAAAATACATGTATTAATTGTTTTTGTTTTATGTGTGCAAATATTGTTTTTTTTTGTGTTTATTTTTTATGTATGTGAATTTAAAATATGTTTAAGTGTTTCTGCCTAATATTAATATCATTTTAGGGTGTTGCTGATATGGTGATTAAAAGTACGGCTCTGGCTGTCTCCCTGGCATGGCTAAGTGTTGCGGCGCATGCCGATACGGGCAGCATTGTGTCTGCCAACAATCAAGTCGGTATTCAGGCCATTTCCACTCATGTGGATTACACCGAAACAGGTGACGGCACATTGGGTTCGCCGACGGGCACGCTGGATACGGAAAAAGGGGATGTGCCGGGCTATGCTTTGTCCGTCAGCTTGATGCGCAATTGGCTGGCGACGAATGACTATATGCGTTTGCAATACAGTCACAATCAGGGCAATACCAATTATGTCGGGCAGTTGATGAGTGGCGGCGGCTATGGTTCGGTGGTAGGTACGTCGTCCGCCACCATGGATGATTACAGTGCTCGTTATGGCTTTGGTTACGCGCTGAGTGAAAAATCGATGCTGACGCCCTATTTGGAAATCGGCCGGCACAAATGGGAGCGCAACGTAACGGGCCAGTATCTGGAAACCTACGAGCACAATTATTACGGCATCGGCGTGCTGGGGCAGTACGCTCCGGCCGATCGGTGGGTCTTGTCCGCCAATGCCCTGTTTGGCCACACAACCGATTCGCATATCAACGTGCCGCTGGTCGGGCTCAATACCGATCTTGGCAATTCCTCCATGTATCAACTGGGCCTGTCGGCTGATTACGCCATCGGCAAGAATTTCCACGCCAACATCGGGGTGGACTATTCCGAGTTCAAATACGGCATGAGCGCAATCAATGCGGTGGGCGGTTATTACGTCTGGGAGCCGGACAGCAAGACCCGATACACCACCTACAAGGTGGGTGTGGGTTACGCATTCTGATGCATGGTGTTTGTCTCGGACGCCGGCAATTATCAGTGTCCGTATGTGAAAAGCCCGCTGCGTGCGGGCTTTTTTTATGTCGCCGGATAAATAAATTTGGCGGCGGCGGGAATTCTTGCCGCTCCCGTCTTGTCAGTTAGATTCTGTCTGAAATAATTGATTTGTACTCTTGTGTCGTTATAGGGAAGAGACTAGACTGTCCAGTCTAATTTCGGTTTAGAGTGATATGGCCTCAGTTGTTGCAGATTTCCGCCCGGAAACCCATCAGCGCTTGCTGGAAGCTGCCTGCGAAGCATTTCGTGAAGAGGGTTATCAGGTCAGTATTGACCGGATCGCCGCGCGCGCCAAAGTGGCGCGGCAGACGGTGTACAACCATTTCCCCAGCAAGGAAGCGCTGTTCGCCGAGGTGGTGCAGCAGTCGATTGCGTCGCTTCTTGTGGTGCTGGACGGCGATGGCGATGTGCGCACGACGCTGATGGCTTTTGGCGATCTGTACCGGAACAAGCTGCTGTGCCCCGAAGGCATTGCGATTTTTCGCACCATGACGGCGGAGGCGCCGCGTTTCCCGAAGCTGGCGCAGCAGTTTTTCCGCCAGGGGCCGGCGCAAACGCGCAAGCGGCTGGCGCAGTACCTCAAGCGCGCCATGCAGGAAGGCCGTTTGCGCGAAGCCGATCCCGATTTTGCCGCCGAAATGCTGACGGCCATGCTGGTGGATCTGGACCGTTTGCGCGGCCTGTTGAATCTGGAGACAGAATTGAAAAGGCCGGGAAAAACGGAGCAGGTGGTGGACGCCTTTCTGCGCGCTTTTGCCCCGGAGTAACGAATCGATTTAACAATTTGCTGACGCATGATCCTGCCAGGGAGCAGGGGTATGAAAGGGAAATGTTCATGAAACGTATTGCACTGTTGTGTGTTGTGCCTTTGCTCTTTGCCTGCAGTCATGGCGACAAGAATGGCCAGGGAGGGCCGGGAATGGGCGGCAAGGGCGGCGCAATGCCGCCGCCCGAGGTGTTCGTGGTGCAGGTGCGGAGCGGTTCGGCCACCCTGACGCAAGAACTGCCGGGGCGCGTGGAGGCGGTACGGACGGCCCAGGTGCGCGCACGGGTGGAAGGCATCGTGGAGAAGCGTCTGTTTGCCGAGGGCACGGATGTGAAGGCCGGTCAGCCGCTGTTCAAACTGGATGACCGCACCTACCGTACCGCCGAGCAGGCGGCCGAGGCCGATGTGGAAGCGAAAAAACTGAACCTGCAGCGGATCGAGTCGCTGTTGCCGGATCATGCCGTCAGCCAACAGGAAGTGGATACCGCGCGGGCCAACCTGAAACTGGCCGAGGCGCAGTTGGCCAAGGCCAGGCTGGATCTGGAAAACACCACCGTGCCGTCGCCGATTACCGGCCACGTGGGCCGTGCGCTGGTGACCGAGGGCGCGCTGGTGGGGCGTACCGATGCGACGCTGATGACGACGGTGGATCAGCTGGACCCGGTGAATGTGCTGTTCACCCAGCCCAATGCCGATGTGCTGCGCCTGAAGGCGGCCATGGAATCGGGCAAGCTCAAATCGGTTGAGAGCCGCAAGGTGGAGCTGATGCTGGAAAACGGCCAGACCTATGCGCACAAGGGCAAGCTGTTCTTCAGCGACATGACGGTGGATCCCGCGACCGGCGCGATCAGCCTGAAGGCCGAATTCCCCAATCCCGAGCGGCTGTTGTTGCCGGGCACCTTTGTGCGCGTACGGCTGCCGCAGGGCGTGGCGAGCAATGTGATTAGCGTGCCGCAGGCGGCCGTGCAGTCGGGCGCGCAGGGCCAGTACGTGCTGCTGGTGGGGCCGGAAAACAAGGTGATGCCGCAGCCGGTTAAGGTCGGCCCGATGGCCGGCACCCATTTCGTCATCGAGGAAGGCCTGAAGGGCGGCGAGACGGTCATTGTCGATGGCGTGCAGAAGGCGCGGCCGGGTTCCGCAGTGAAGCCGGTGCCCATGAAACAGGATAACTGACATGGCACGTTTCTTTATACATCGCCCCATTTTTGCCTGGGTGATCGCCATTCTGATCATGCTGGTGGGCGTTATCGCGCTGAAAAAGCTGCCGGTAGCGCAATACCCGCAGGTGGCGCCGCCGCAGATCGCCTTCAACGTCACTTACCCGGGCGCTTCGGCGCAGGTGATCGAGAACACCGTCATCAAGCTCATTGAAGAGCAGATGAACGGTATCGAACACCTGCAGTACATGGAAGCGTCGTCTGAACTGGGCGCCGGCACGCTGACGCTGACGTTCGAGCCGGGCACCGATATCGACATTTCCTCGGTGGAGGCGCAGAACCGCTACAAGCGTGTGGAAGCGCGCTTGCCGGAAGATGTGCGCCGCCTTGGCGTGCCGGTGACCAAGCCGCAGCGCAACTACCTGATGTTCGTGGCGATTTACTCCAAGGACGGCAAGCGCAATGCCATCGACCTGGGCAGCTATGCGGCGGCCAATGTGCTCGATCCGCTGCTGCGCGTGCCGGGCGTGGGCGAGGCCGTGCTGTTCGGCAGCGAATACTCCATGCGTATCTGGCTCAAACCCGATGCCTTGAATGCGTACGGATTGACTCCGGCGGACGTGAAAGCGGCCTTGCAGGCGCAGAACGTGCAGCTGGCAACGGGCGAGCTGAATCAGGCGCCTGCTGCGCAGGGGGCGCAGGTGAATGCGGTGATTGTGACCCGCGGCCGGCTGACCACGCCGGAAGAATTCGGCAATGTGGTGGTGCGCGCCTTGCCCAACGGCGCGACCGTCAAGGTGAAGGATGTGGCGCGCGTGGAGCTGGGCGGCGATACCTATGACCGCTATGCCCGCATGAACGGCAAGCCGATTGCGGCGATTGCCATTCGCGTGGCGCCGGGGGCGAACGCCCTGGATGTGGCGAATGGCGTCAAGGCGCGCATGACGGAGCTGGCCCATTACTTCCCCCAGGGAGTCGACTGGGCCGTGCCGTACGACACCTCGCGCTTCATCGAAATCTCGATTTTCGAGGTGGTGAAAACGCTGGGCGAGGCGATGATCCTGGTGTTCATCGTGATGTACGTGTTCCTGGGACACTGGCGCACCACGCTGATTCCGGCGGTGGTGGTGCCGGTGGCGTTGGCGGGGGCGACCGCCGGTCTGTATGCCTTCGGCTTCTCCATCAACGTGCTGACGTTGTTCGCCATGGTGCTGGCGATCGGCGTGCTGGTGGATGACGCCATCGTGGTGGTGGAAAACGTCGAACGGATCATGCGCGAAGAGAAGTTGCCGCCGCTGCAGGCCACCGTGAAAGCGATGGACCAGATCATCGGCGCCATTCTGGGTATTTCGGTGGTGCTGACGGCGGTGTTCATGCCGATGCTGTTCTTCGGCGGTTCGGTCGGCGCGATCTATCGCCAGTTTGCCGCCACGCTGATTCTCACCATGGCCTTCTCGGTGCTGATGGCGCTGTCGCTCACGCCGGCCATGTGCGCCACCATGCTCAAGCCGGGTGATGCGGAGGCGGATGAAAAGCGCTGGTTCAACCGTTTCTTCGGCCGCGTTTCCAACCGTTATCGCAATACCACGGGGCGGATTCTGGCGCGTGCCGGCCGCTGGGTGGTGATTTACCTGGCGATCGTGGCGGCAACCGGCTGGCTGTTCAGCAAGCTGCCGGGCAGTTTCCTGCCGGACGAAGACCAGGGCTATTTCATCACCATGATCCAGCTGCCTTCCGGCGCGACGCAGGAACGCACGGTGAAGGTACTGGAGCAGGTCGAGCAGTACTACCAGAAGCAGCCCGAGGTCGAGCGTGTCATCGGGGTAGTGGGCTTCTCCTTCTTCGGCCGCGGGCAAAATGCGGCGCTGGTGTTCACCCGTCTGAAAGACTGGGACCAGCGTGACGGCATGGAGCACTCGGCCCAGGCGCTGATCCACAAGGCAATGGGCAACTTTATGCGCATCAAGGAAGCGATGGTGTTTGCAATTAATCCGCCGTCTATTCCCGAGCTGGGTGCCGTGGGCGGCTTCGACTTCCGCCTGGAAGATCGTGCCGAACAGGGGCGCTCGGCCTTGCTTGATGTGCGCAACATGGTGCTGGGCATGGCGTCGCAGGATCCGCGTCTGGCCGGCGTGCGGCCGGAAGGCCAGGAGCCGGGGCCGCAGGTGTATCTGGACGTCGATCGCGAGAAGGCGCAGGCATTGGGGGTCGACATGGCGCAGTTGAACGATACGCTCAGCTCGGCCATTGGCGTGTCGTACGTCAACGACTTCATCAAGTCCGGCCGGATTCTGAAGGTGCAGATGCAGGCAGATGCCGACCTGCGCAAGACGCCGGAAGATCTGCTCAAGCTGCCGATCCGCAACAGGCAGGGGCAGATCGTGCAGTTGGGTGAAATTGCCCGGCCGAAGTGGATTGTCGGCCTGCCCAAGCTGGACCGCTACAACGGCAATCCGTCGATGAAGATCGCCGGCGGACCGGCACCGGGGTATTCGAGCGGTGACGCCATGCAGGCGATGGAGGAAATCGGCAAGAAGCTGCCGCCGGGTTATGCCTTCGAATGGTCCGGCACCTCCTTCGAGGAGCGCATGGCCGGCTCGCAGGCGCCGATTCTGTTCGCCCTGTCGCTGCTGGTGGTGTTCCTGGCTTTGGCGGCGCTGTACGAAAGCTGGTCGATTCCGTTCGCGGTGATTCTGGTGGTGCCGCTGGGCGTGCTCGGCGCGGTGTTGGCGGTCTATCTGCGCGGGTTGCCGAACGATGTGTTCTTCAAGGTGGGCCTGATTGCGATCATCGGCTTGTCGGCCAAGAACGCGATTCTGATCATCGAGTTCGCCCGTCAGTTGCATGAAGAGGGCAGGAGTCTGATGGAAGCCACGCTGGAGGCCTGTCGCTTGCGTTTGCGGCCGATTCTGATGACCAGTTTCGCCTTCATTCTGGGCGTGCTGCCGCTGGCGATTTCCACTGGCGCCGGTGCGGCCAGCCGCCATGCGGTGGGTACCGGCGTGGTGGGGGGCATGGTCGCCGCCACCGTGCTGGCGATCTTCTTTGTTCCGGTCTTTTTCGTGGTGGTACGCAGGTTCTTCCCTGAGCGTCACCGGGAGGAAACAAAACATGACTAAGCGCACCCCTTCCGCACTCATGCCGCCAAGCCCGCTGGGATGGACGTCGGCGGCTATCCTGGGCCTGGTGCTGGGCGGCTGTTCGCTGGTGCCGGAATATCAGCGGCCGGCCGCACCCGTGCCGGAGCAGTTTCCGGGCGCGGATAAGAGCGCGGCCAAGGCCGTGCCGCAATGGCAGGACTATTTCCGCGATCCCGCACTGCACAAGCTGATTGAGGCGGCATTGGCGCACAACCGCGACATGCAGGCCGCCCTGGCGCGGGTTGAGCAAGCGCGTGCCTTGGCCGGGGTGGCCCGGGCCGACCGTTTCCCGACTGTCAACGGCCAGGTGTCGGGCAACCGCGCCCGCACGCCGTGGGATCTGAGCGGGACCGGTCAGACGCGCATTTCCAGCCGTTATGACGTGAACCTGGGCATCACCGCCTTCGAGCTGGATTTCTGGGGCCGGGTGGCAGCGCTGAGCGAAGCGGCCCGGGCGCAGTACCTGGCAACGGATGAGGCGGCCAAGAGTTTCCGCGTCAGCCTGATCAGCAGCGTGGCCGATACCTGGTTTCAATTGGGCGAATTGAGCGAGCGCGAGCAGCTGGCGGTGGATACCCTGAAAAACCGCGAGGATACGCTCTCTTTGGTGCGCAAACGCCGCGAGGCAGGGCTGGCGAGCGATCTGGATGTGCTGGCGGCGGAAGGCATTGCCGAGTCGGTGCGCGTGCAGCAAAGCGAGCTGAAGCGGCAGCGCGCCCAGCTGGAAAATGCTTTGCGCCTGCTGACCGGCATGGCGGTGGACTTGCCGCAGCCGGCCAAGAGCGCCAGCCGGACGCCGTTGGAGGAGCTGGCACCGGGTTTGCCGTCCGGCGTGCTGCTCAAGCGGCCTGACGTGCGCGCGGCCGAGCAGAGTCTGATTGCAGCCAATGCCAACATCGGCGCGGCGCGCGCTGCGTTCTTCCCGCGTATCAGCCTGACGGCTGCGGCCGGTACCGCCAGCAGTCAGTTGTCCGGTCTGTTCGACAGCAACAGCCAGGCCTGGACGTTCCAGCCGGTGCTGAGCATTCCGCTGTTCGATGCGGGGCGTAACAGCGCTAATCTGGATCTGGCCAAGGCACGCAAGGTCGAGGCCGTGGCCAACTACGAGAAAGCGGTGCAGCAAGCTTTCCGCGAGGTGGCCGATGCATTGGCGGCGCGTGATGCCTACAAGGAACAGCTGACGTCGCAAGAGGCCAATCTGACAGCGCAGGAAGGCCTGTTTAACAAGGTCAAGGCGCGGGAAAAGGCCGGGGTGGCGACCTATCTGGAAGTGCTGGATGCCAGCCGCAATGCCTTTGCGGCGGAACAGGGCATGGAGACGGCCCGGCGCCAGTACCTCAGTTCCCAATTGGCGCTGTACAAGGCGCTGGGCGGCGGGGAACAGTAATTCCGCTGCTGTTGTGGCAATAAAAAGGCCGGATCGTTATCCGGCCTTTCTGTTTTTCACCGGCAGGCCCGGCCGCTATTCCTGTACCTGTTGTTTCAGATCATCCGCCCCGTTGACGAATTGGTCGATCGACTGCCCCTTGTCGAGCAGCATGGCAGCGGGGGCAATGCTGGTGCTGTAGTCCCGCAGGGCGAGATTCTGGTCGCTTTCCACCATGCTGGTGACAGTGGCTACGCCCCACAGCAGCAGCGAGGCGGTGGCGGCGATCATGCCCAGTTGCGGCTTGCGCAGGCGGCTGACAAGGCGCAGGTGGAAATACAGCATGGCGCTGAGGGTGATGAAGTCGATCAGGCTGGCCCGATCGCTGAATACCGTGGTGTTGAAGGAGAATTCCGACAGATTGAGCAGGGCATCGGTGACCCAGAATACGCTCATGCCGACTGTGCCGATAACAGCGTGGGCAACAAAATGGGTTTGTCCGGAAAAGACCCGGCCAACCAGCGTCCAGCCGGAAACCCAGATGCCGGTGACGGAGAGCACGCCCATGATCATGGTGAGCACCTCGATCATGGAGTCTTCGCTGTTGTATGACAGAAAGCCGGCTGCGCCGGTCAGGCAAAGCAGTATCAGGGCGGTGAACAGCAGCGTTCGCGGCTGCCGATCCCAGGTGTGCGGCACGATGGGGGTCTCGTCGGCCACAGGATGGGCCGAGTGGCGCACCCGCAGCTGGCTGTGGCCGAAACGTACAATATCGTCGGGCGTCAGGCTCGCCGTCCGGTTGAGAACCCGACGACCGTTGATGTGCATGCCGTTGACGCTTTCCAGGTCTTCCACGGCAAATGTGTCATCGGCATTGCCGCTGATCTGCAGATGGCGCGGCGCAACGAAAGGGTCGTCGACAATGATGTCGCAGGCGTAGGCCCGGCCGATGGTGACGGGCCAGTGTGATACCGGGAAGCGTTGGCTGACGACGCCTTCACGGTCGAGCAGTTCGATCCAGGCTAGTCTTTCCATTGGATGGCATTCATGTATTGGCGGATGAAAGCGAGGCCGGGCCTGTACTTGACGCCGGTCAGGCGCAGCTGCGACAGCAGGGCGCGGTGGCCTTCCTTGAGCGTGACGAGCTTGAGGGTGAAATCGTACAGCTCGGGGAACAGCTTGTATTGCCGCAGGCACATGGCCGCGCGGGCCGGCGTGCCGCGCAGCTGCACGGTGCTGGCCTGGCAGGCGTAGGGGCTGAAGCGTTTGGCGTCGCCGTGGTCGCCCTGGGCGGGGCTGAACTGATCGGCCAGCAGCTGGCTGAAGCGCAGCGGGTCGAGTTTGCTGCTGTGGATGATCTGATTGACGAAGACGGCGCTGCCGGCCTCGGTTTCGTCATCGACGAACACGGATGAACTGCCCTCGCAGAAATAGGAGTCGGTCTGGTAGAACTTCTTCGGATCACGGTCGACTCCGCCCCAGCAGCGCATATAGGGGTCAAGCTGGTCGGGGATGAGGTAATGGCCGACCTGCTGGGTGGGCATCGGGCTGCGGCTCAGGCGGCTCAGCAGATTGTCGGAATGCTGATTGAGCTGGCTGGTCACTTCCTTCTCGAACGAAGCCGGAGCGACCGGACGGGCGCGCCAGCGGTTGAGCAGTTCCTCGGCAAAATGGGACGGCACCAGGAAGGCGATCAGCTGATCGTCGATCATGCGGGCCTCGTTGATGCCGAACACCTGCTGCGCCTCGGTCACGACCGGGCCGCCGCTCATGCCGGCGTTGATGGCGCCGGTAAAGTGGATGAAGGGATAGAGCGAATGGTCGCGCAGGCCGTTGTAGGTGCCGCCGACGATGGTCAGGCCCAGGTCGCCGGGGTTGCCCAGCGCATAACCGAGCGTGCCCTTGCCGATAGGCGCGTGGTTAAAGCGCAGCCAGGGCAGATTGCTGCCCTGCCGCTGCACCAGGGCCAGATCGTGCAGTACATCGACGGCCAGCAGTTTGAGGTCGCCGGCCTCACCGTTTGGGGCGGCGAATTTCAGCTCGTAGGTGTCGGGTTCCAGGGCGTAATCAGACACGACATGGAAATTGGTGATGATGAGGCCGTCGGCGCTGACGTAAAAGCCCGAGCCGATGGAGGTTTGCGACTGGGAGCCCTTGACCAGGGTGCGGATTTGCACGATGGACGGTTTGACCGCGGCAAAAATAGCCTGGCCGCTTTTGTCGTCCGGGGCCGGCTGCGTCAGGGCAGGTGCCGGGCCGGGCGTCGGCGCCGCCGTGAGGGCGGCCTGCGCCGGCAGGCTGACACTGCCCATGACACTGCCCAGAAGCGCCGTGCAAACGGCGGTCAGTAAACGGATTGTAGCGGATGTGCGCATGTTCTTAAGTGTGATCCGGTAAGTATGATTGGTCTGTTGTTGGGCCGGATTGGTTCATTCGACGCGATATTAAGAGCCTACTGAAATAGGTTCCGATTCATGTTGTATGCCTTTGTAGCAATGTATCACGCTCTAAGCCACCGAGGGAATATCCTGCCAGCAGGTGGTGTAGGCCGGGCTTTTGTGTTCCTGCCGCATCAGCCATCGTTCCGTGCGCGACGTGCTGGCGGCAAAGCGCAGGGTATGTGGGCCAAAACGGTGGTTGGCCCGGTCCAGTACCTGCATGAGGGCGGAGTTGGCCGGTGCCGATGGCGCGCTGAACAGGTCGCCGGTCAATGCCGTCGGCGGCGCGATGTCCAGCAGCATGACGCCGGCCTTGTAGTAGCGGAAGCCGGGCTGGAAAATCTGCCGCAAACCGCGCAGGGCGGCGTCAATCAACAGGCGGGTGTCATCGCTCGGATGCGGCAGCGGCACCACGCAGGCGGGTGCATGCTGCAGCGTATGCCCACTGTGCGGGGCGGTCTGGATAAAGACCTGGAGGCTGCCGGCAACACAGCCCTGCTGCCGCAGTTTTTCCGCCGCGCGGCTGGCGTGATGGGCTATGGCCGGCACCAGGTCTTCCAGCCGGGTCAGCCGCGTGGCAAACGAGCGGGAGCAGACGATCTGCCGGCGCGGCGCGGGCAGTTCGTCCAGATGCAGGCAATGGTGGCCGTTGAGCTCCCTGACCGTGCGTTCGAGGGTCACGCCGAACAGTTTGCGGATGCGTTGCGGCGCTGCGTCGCGCAAATGTTGCACGCTGACAATGCCGATCTTCTCCAGCCGGGGTGCCAGGCGGCGGCCAACACCCCAGACTTCCCGCACCGGCAGGGCATTCAGCAGCCGGTCCTGTTCCTGCTGCGGCAAGGCCGTCAATTCGCATACCCCGGCAAAGGCCGGGTTGGTTTTGGCGAGGTGATTGGCTATTTTGGCCAGGGTTTTGCTCGGCGCGATACCCACGCCGGTGGGAATGCCTACCCACTGCTTTACCCGCCTGCGGATACGCTGGCCCAGTTCGGTGTAGTCACCGGACATGCCGGCGAGATCGAGAAAGGTCTCGTCGATGCTGTAGATCTCCTGCCGCGGCGCGAAACCGCCGACCACCTGCATCATGCGTGCGCTCATGTCGCCGTACAGCGCGTAGTTGGAGGAAAAGGCGACGATACCGTGGCGCTTGACCAGGTCGCGTATCTGGAAAAACGGTACGCCCATCTTGATGCCCAGCGCTTTCACTTCGGCCGAGCGGGCCACCACGCAGCCGTCGTTATTGGATAGTACAACAACGGGGCGGCCTTCCAGCGCCGGGTTGAATACCCGCTCGCAGGAAACGAAGAAGTTGTTGCCGTCGACCAGAGCGAACACGGAGTTAATCGGACTTATAACTGCCGTACCACGCCAGTCACCACGCCCCAGACGGTGAGGTCGGATTCCTGCGGCACATCGATGGGCGGATAGGCGTCGTTACGCGGCAGCAGTTGGACACCCTGTGGCTTGATGGACAGCTCCTTCACCGTCAGCTCGCCGTTGAGCACGGCAATGACGATCTTGCCGTCTGTCGGCGTAATCGAACGGTCTACCACCAGGATATCGCCTTCGCGAATGCCCGCACCCACCATGCTGTCGCCCTGCACGCGCACGTAAAACGTGGCGGCCTCGCGTTTGACCAGCAACTGATGCAGGTCAAGTTGCCCGGCCACATAATCATCCGCCGGCGAGGGAAAACCGGCCTGCACCTTGCTGCCGAACAGGGGCAGGCGCAGCGGGCGCGGCTGGGACACCGGCCGATAGAACTCGCCGGCCACGGCCGGGTTGTTCCGGCTGGCGCGATAGGCGGCCAGAAAATCCAGCACCGAGGCCAGCTGGCTTTCCGGTACGCGGACCGGCCGGGTCGGCTCGCCAAAACTGCCGCTACCCGCCTTGCGGCCCGCGCCGGCCCGCTGTCCACCGCGCTTTTTGGGGGTGCTTTGATTTGTGTTCATGAATCAAATTATAGATGGGGAAGGGGGAAGGGGGAAGGGGGAGGGGGGAGGGGGG
>JAJZQI010000020.1 GCA_021851875.1 Pseudomonadota bacterium
TTGTCCGGTCTGCGCCTGTATAATGCCGCAGGTGTTTCTGGGCGTAGCGCAGCCTGGTAGCGTACTTGCATGGGGTGCAAGTGGTCGGAGGTTCAAATCCTCTCGCCCCGACCAACAAATAATGAATTGATAAAACGGCACGGATAAACGCGTGCTGTTCGGGCATCCAATCATGCGCATCCTTCTCAGTAATGATGATGGCTATTTTGCGCCCGGTCTGGCTGCTCTGGCCGAAGCGCTCGCAACAATTGCGGAAATCGTGGTGGTGGCGCCCGAGCGCGACCGCAGCGGCGCCAGCAATTCCCTGACTCTTGATCGACCTCTGACTCTGCGTCAAACATCCAACGGTTTCTATTACGTCAACGGTACGCCGACCGACTGCGTCCATCTGGCCGTTACGGGCATGCTCGAAGGCTTGCCGGACATGGTGATCTCCGGCATCAATCAGGGGGCGAACATGGGCGACGATACCGTGTATTCCGGCACCGTGGCGGCGGCAACCGAAGGCTACCTGCTGGGTGTGCCTGCCATTGCCGTATCGCTGGCCAGTCATGACTGCGCGGATTTCGGTTACGCGGCAGCAGCGGCCGTGGATCTGGTGCAGCGCATCATGCAACGGCCTTTGCCAGCGCCGGTACTGCTCAACGTGAACGTGCCCGCCGTCCCCAGCGGGCCGATCGGCAGCTACGAGATTACCCGCCTGGGCAAGCGGCACAAGGCGGAACCGGTGATCAAGTCAACCAACCCGCGCGGACAAGCGATATACTGGGTGGGACCGGCCGGTAAGGCACAGGACGCAGGTGAGGGAACGGATTTTTATGCTGTCGCCAATGGACGTGTCTCGATCACGCCGCTACAGCTTGACTTGACGCACTATCAACAAATGAAATCACTGCAGGAGTGGATGCGTTCATGAGTACGCATCATGTTGGCATAGGAATGACTTCCCAGCGTACGCGCGCTCGCATGATTGCACGCTTGCGCGAACAGGGCATCACGGACGAGGTTGTGCTGGCCGCGATGGATGCCGTGCCGAGGCATGTATTCGTTGACGAGGCGCTGGCATCGCGTGCTTATGAAGACATTTCGCTGCCCATCGGCTTCGGTCAAACCATCTCGCAGCCTTATATCGTGGCCCGCATGCTGCAGCTGTTGCGGGGCGGACAGCCGTTAGGCCGCGTTCTGGAAATCGGCACCGGTTGCGGTTACCAGACCGCCGTCTTGGCAAAACTGGCCAAGGAAGTCTATTCCGTTGAGCGGATCGCTCCGCTGCTTAACAAGGCGAAACAAACTTTACGGGAACTCCGTCTTTATGGTCCGCGTCTCAGACATGCGGACGGCACCATGGGGTTGGCTGAAGTCGGCCCGTTCGACGGCATCGTCATGGCGGCGGCTGCGACTCATGTGCCGCAAGAGCTGCTGCAGCAGTTGGCGCCGGGCGGTCGGCTGGTGTTGCCGCTGGGCGTGAATGAGCAGTTTCTTACCCTGTTTGAGAATACTCCGGAAGGAATGACCGAAACCGTGCTGGAGCCCGTCAAATTTGTCCCGCTCAAACCTGGAGTATCCTGATGCGAAACTGGCTGGTTCTTGTTTTGCTGCTCCTTATTGCCGGTTGTGCAACTCATCCAGCCGCTCCCGTCATCGAACGTGCAACTCCTGCACAAAAAACTGTCAAACATAAAAAAGGCGCCCCCGATTGGCGTCCGGCAACCTATACCGTGAAGCGCGGGGATACGCTTTACAGCATTGCGCTGGAATACGGTCTCGACTACCGGGAATTGGCCAGCTGGAACCAAATTGATAATTCTTTTGTCATCAAGGTTGGTCAAGTGCTGCGCCTGAAGCCCGAGGAGGCGGGTGTCGTTGTCATACCCTTGGCGAAGGCTGCGCCAGTCGCCGCTGTAAGCCCGGCTGATCAGGTGGTGAAAGAGCCCAAGGCGGTCAAGCTTGCCTATAGCGATCAGGCCTTGGCAAGCCTGCAGACACCGGCGAAGCCCGAACCTGCACCATCACCTGTCGTACAGGCTGCAGCGGCTCAGACCAAGATGCCGGAGAAGAGTGTCGAGAAGAGTGTCGAGTCCGCCCAGCCCACCGCTGCGGCAAGTGATGAGGCGACAGATGATGCGGCGGATGAAGATCATGTTGACTGGATTTGGCCGACAAAAGGCAAGCTCATTTCCAGTTTCAATGATAAAAATGGCACCAAGGGTATTGATATTGGAGGCCAATCAGGTCAAGCTGTTATTGCTGCCGGAGCGGGCAAAGTCGTATACAGTGGTAGTGGATTGCGTGGCTATGGTAAGTTGATTATTATCAAGCATAATAAAACATATCTTAGTGCCTACGCCCACAATCAGACCTTGCTGGTGAAGGAGGGCGATATGGTGGCTCAGGGGCAGAAAATTGCCGAGATGGGGGATTCCGATGCGGATAAGGTCGCGCTGCATTTCGAGATCCGCCGGTTTGGCAAGCCGGTTGACCCGGCGAAGTACTTGCCCGGGGGTAAATAATATATAACCATAAGGCAATGGTACTGTCATATTTTGTGTGGCAGGATCTTCATCAGTGAAAGTTTCGTTCCGACAACAAAACTAATGTGGAGGGGGAGCTGCAATGCATGAAGAAAATGAAGAACTCGAATCGGGTATGTTGGCTGAAGCGCCTGATCTGGCGTCCGAAGAGGAGCAGCCTTCCTACCTGCTGGATTTCCAGGGTGATGTCACCCAGATGTATCTGAGCGAAATCGGCCAGAATGCACTTCTGAGCGCCGAAGAAGAGCAGCGGCTGACGCGCAGCATGAAGGCCGGCGATTTTTCCGCCCGGCAGAAAATGATCGAGCACAATCTGCGCTTGGTCGTGAATATCGCCAAACATTATATCAACCGCGGGATGCCTTTGCTTGATCTGGTCGAGGAGGGAAATCTCGGCCTGATCCATGCCTTGGAAAAATTCGATCCGGATCGCGGATTCCGTTTTTCCACCTATGCCACCTGGTGGATTCGCCAGAACATCGAGCGCGCGATCATGAATCAGTCGCGCACGATCCGCCTGCCGGTTCATGTGATCAAGGAGTTGAACTGCTGCCTGCGGGCACTCAATCACCTGGAAGGCCACGGGGAAAAAGATCCCAGCCTGGAAGATATCGCCCATCTGGTGGATAAGCCGGTGGATGAGGTGAGGCGCATTCTGAGTCTCAATGAGCGCATGGCATCACTGGATGCGCCGCTGGATATCGATCCGATGCTGTCCATCGGTGAGGCGATTCCGGATGAGCAAAGCCGGCTGCCGGAAGATATCCTGCAATGCAACGAGGTGGAAGGGTATGTGCACGACTGGCTGCAGCAGCTTTCCGACAAACAGCGCTGGGTGATCGAGCGTCGCTATGGCCTCAATGGCAATGAAATTGCGACGCTGGAGGACTTGGCGGATGATCTGGAGCTGACACGCGAACGCGTGCGGCAGATCCAGATGGAGGCCTTGCAGATGCTGCGCAAGATCTTGCGCCGTAAGGGTGTGTCCAAGGACGTGCTGCTGTGATGCTGCTGAACACGGCCCTCACGCTGGGCCGTGTTCAGCCAAACATCAGTGCGGCCGCGACGGACCGGCCTTCCGACATGAGGATGTTGTAGGTTCGGCAGGCGGCAAAAGTATCCATGACTTCCAGGCCCACGCCGGCCTGAGCAGCGCAACCCATGATTGGCCCGGCTGGAAACTTGAGCTGCTTTCCCGTGCCCAGCAGAATCACTTCCGGTTTATATGCCAGAATCCGTTCCAACTGTGCCGCGGTCAGTTCATCCACGTTCCGCACCGGCCAATCGGTGATCAGCGCGTTGGGTAAAACGACCAGTGGCGCTTCATGGCGTTGACCGTTGATCGTTACATGGTCTGTGCCATACGCCGTTACAATATTCTTGCCGTCGCCTTTGCTTAAATGCAGTTTCATTCTTGCGTGTTGCCGCGTTGCCTGTAGGGGTGGAGTTCGGTAAGATTATGGATTTTATACCACCGTCGAACCCGCGAGCTAGCAAAGAATTCATGATGGACGAGTTTCCACGTATCAAGCGCCTACCACCCTATGTTTTCAATATTACCGGTGAGCTGAAACAGTCCGCTCGACGGCGTGGTGAAGATATTATCGATTTTGGCATGGGTAACCCCGATCAGCCCACGCCGCCTCATATCGTCGAGAAAATGATCGAGACGGCGCGCCGCGGCGACACGCACCGCTATTCCGTTTCCAAGGGCATTCCGCGTTTGCGCAAAGCGATATGCAACTGGTACAAGACGCGTTACGACGTGGACCTGGACCCGGATAAGGAAGCCATTGTCACCATCGGCTCCAAGGAAGGCATCGCCCACCTGGCACTGGCGACTCTGGATCAGGGAGACATTGTGCTGGTGCCAAACCCCAGCTATCCGATCCATATTTACGGACCCGTGATCGCCGGTGCGGATATCCGCCATATTCCCATGACGCCGGGCGTGGATTTTTTCCAGGAAATGGAAACCGCCATCCGCAATCATTGGCCGAAGCCGAAGATGCTGATTCTGAATTTTCCGAGCAACCCGACCACGCAATGCGTGGAACTGGGGTTTTTCGAGAAAATCGTGGCAATTGCCAAGGAGCACAACATCCTGGTGGTACATGATATCGCTTACGCCGATATCGTTTTCGACGGTTACAAAGCACCGTCGATTATGCAGGTGCCGGGTGCCAAGGATGTGGCGGTGGAGTTTTTCACCTTGTCCAAGAGTTACAATATGCCGGGCTGGCGTGTCGGTTTCATGGTCGGGAACGAAAGGCTGGTTGCCGCGCTGGCCCGTATCAAGAGCTATCACGACTACGGCACCTTCACGCCGATTCAGGTGGCTTCCATTCTTGCGCTGGAAGGGCCGCAGGACTGCGTGGAAGAGATCCGCCAGATGTACCAAAAACGGCGTGACGTGTTGTGCAAGGGACTGCACAGCATTGGCTGGAATGTGGAAGTACCCAAGGCGACCATGTTCGTTTGGGCGGCGATCCCGGAACAGTACAAGCACATGAAGTCGCTGGAGTTTTCCAAGAAAGTGCTGGCAGATGCCAAAGTGGCCGTGTCGCCCGGTATCGGTTTCGGCGAGTACGGCGACGATTTTGTCCGCTTTTCGCTGATTGAAAACGAAGAACGCACCCGCCAGGCCATCCGTGGCCTGAAGGAGATGTTCAAGAAAGATGGGGTGCTGTAACAGCAGGCGTTCTTCGTTTCGGTGCAGGCTAACTTTGCGCAGCAAAGTTAAGCGCAGCGGCCGGAGCCAAAACGCTTTTGAACATACTCGTCAGGCTATTCGTGATCTGAAAGATGATGTTCAA
Source organism: Pseudomonadota bacterium (assembly GCA_021851875.1). GTDB lineage: Bacteria > Pseudomonadota > Gammaproteobacteria > Burkholderiales > JAJZQI01 > JAJZQI01. The sequence goes on from JAJZQI010000020.1 coordinate 5,348, forward strand.
AAAGGACGGTTTGTTGAAATGATATTCGCCTCAAAAGGGTGTGTATCTGTGTGTTGAAGTATTAGAGGACGTTGGATGAAACCAATCAAGGTAGGTTTGCTGGGGCTGGGCACGGTAGGGGGCGGTACATTGACGGTGTTGCGCCGTAATCGTGAAGAGATTGCGCGTCGCGCTGGGCGTGAGATCGTGGTGACCATGGCTGCCGTACGCGATCTGGAAAAGGCGCAAAAATACGCCGACGGTTCCATCAAGCTGACCAACAATCCCTTTGATGTGGTCGACAATCCGGAAATCGACATCGTGGTCGAGATGATCGGCGGCCTGAAGCCGGCCAAGGATCTGGTCATGATGGCGATCGAAAACGGCAAGCACGTGGTGACCGCCAACAAGGCATTGCTGGCCATTCACGGCAGTGAAATCTTTGCCGCCGCCCAGGCCAAAGGCGTCATGGTGGCGTTTGAAGCGGCTGTGGCCGGCGGCATTCCCATCATCAAGTCGATTCGCGAAGGCCTGGCGGCCAACCGCATCGAATGGATTGCCGGCATCATCAACGGCACCAGCAATTTCATTCTGACCGAAATGCGCGACAAGGGCGCCGACTTTGCCGATGTGCTGGCCGAGGCGCAGCGCCTGGGCTATGCCGAGGCAGACCCGACGTTCGACATCGAAGGCGTGGATGCGGCGCACAAACTGACCATCCTGTCGGCCATCGGTTTCGGTATCCCCATGCAGTTCGACAAGGCCTATGTCGAGGGCATCAGCAAGCTGACCCGCCAGGATATCCAGTATGCCGAAGAGCTGGGTTATCGCATCAAGTTGCTGGGTATCACCAGGCGTACCGAGAAAGGCATCGAACTGCGCGTGCATCCGACCCTGATTCCGGCGCGTCGTTTGATCGCCAATGTCGATGGAGTCATGAATGCCGTGCTGGTGAAGGGCGATGCCGTGGGCGCGACCATGTCCTACGGTGCGGGCGCCGGCGCCGAGCCGACAGCCTCCTCCGTGGTGGCCGACCTGGTGGACGTGACTCGCATGGCGACTTCCGACCCGAGCAACCGCGTGCCGCATCTGGCGTTTCAGCCGGACGCGCTGTCCGACGCGCCGGTATTGCCGATTGGCGAGGTGCGGACCGCTTACTACTTGCGCCTGAGTGCGCAGGACAAACCGGGCGTGCTGGCTGACATCACCCGCATTCTGGCCGATCTGGACATCTCCATCGATGCCATGATGCAGAAGGAAGTGGATGACGAGAAGGCTCAGGCGGAAGTGATTATTCTGACCCACGAGACCGTCGAGAAGCACATCAACGCAGCCATCGCGAAGATTGAAGCCCTGTCCAGCATTGTCGGCAAGGTGACCCGTATCCGTATGGAATCCCTCAACCGCAACTGAGTGAGAGCCTGCCAGAAATGAACTATGTCAGCACACGCGGGAACGCTCCTGCACAAACCTTTTCCCAAATCCTGCTGGGTGGTCTGGCGCCGGATGGCGGCTTGTACATGCCGGATGTTTACCCGCATTTCAGCGAGGCTGAACTGGCATCCATGCGCGGCATGGGCTACGCAGATCTGGCGTTTACCGTGTTGTCCCGTTTTGCCGACGACATTCCGGCGGACGATCTGCGCGAGCTGGTGAACAAGACTTATATCGCTGATGTTTACGGTCACGGCCGGACCGACTCCGATTACAGCCAGATCACCCCGATTCGCACACTGGAGCCGGGGCTGCATCTGCTGGAGCTATCCAACGGTCCGACGCTGGCGTTCAAGGACATGGCCATGCAGCTGCTGGGCAATCTGTTCGAGTATGCCCTGAACAAGGCTGGCCGGGATATCAACATTCTCGGCGCGACTTCGGGGGACACCGGCTCTGCCGCCGAATACGCCATGCGCGGCAAGAAAAATGTGCGCGTGTTCATGCTCTCGCCCAAGGAGGGTATGACCCGTTTCCAGCAGGCGCAGATGTACAGTCTGCAGGATGCCAATATCCACAATCTGGTCATCCGCGGCGTGTTCGATGACTGTCAGGATATCGTCAAGGCCGTGTCCAATGACCTGGAGTTCAAAGAGAAATACCGCATCGGTGCGGTCAACTCCATTAACTGGGCGCGGGTGTCGGCGCAGGTGGTGTACTACTTCAAGGCGTATTTCGCCGTCACCAAGAGCAACAAGGATAAGGTGTCGTTCTCGGTGCCGTCCGGCAATTTCGGCAACGTGTGCGCCGGCCACATCGCCAAGCAGATGGGCTTGCCGATCGACAAGCTGATCGTGGCCACCAATGAAAACGACGTGCTGGACGAATTCTTCCATACCGGCGTGTACCGCCCGCGCGGTTCTGCGCAGACCTATCATACTTCCAGCCCATCAATGGATATCAGCAAGGCCTCCAACTTCGAGCGCTTCATCGCCGATGTGACCGGCCGCAATTATGCCCTGGTGGCCGAACTGTGGCGCGCGGTGGACAAGGGCCAGAGTTTCGATCTCAAGGCCGCCGGCCTGATGGACAAAGTGGCCGAATATGGCGTGGTGTCGGGCAAGAGCAGCCATGCGGACCGCATGGAAACGATTCGCGATACCTGGGAGCGCTACGGTGTGATGATTGACCCGCATACTGCCGACGGTCTGATGGTGGGGCTGGAATACCGCGCGCCGGGTACGCCGCTGGTGTGTCTGGAAACAGCCTTGCCGGCCAAGTTCGAAGACGCCATCCAGGAATCGTTGGGATGCAAGCCTGAGCGTCCGGCCGGTCTGGATAATCTGGAGAGCCTGCCGCAGCGCGTGGAGGAATTGGCCGTGGATGTGACTGCAATCAAGGATCTGATTGTGCGCCACGCCAACGACTAAAGCCTGGACTGTACTAACACCTAATTTATTACAACAAAGGAGAGAGAAGATGGAAGGATTGTTGCCAACACTGCACGAGCTGTTCGCGTTGCTGTCCGTGGCGGTTTATGCCGTGCGCGGTGGTCTGATGCTGAAAGGCAGTGATGCCGTTAACGGAAAGCCGCTGCTGGCAGGCGCAGGCTTGAGCATGCTGTTGTTGCTGGCTACCGGTATCGGCATGGTGTTTGCCACCGGTATGGGCTTCAATGGCTTTGTGATCACCAAGATCATCGGTCTGGTGGCCTATGTGGTGCTGGGTATCGTGGCGCTCAAACCTGGCATGGCCAAGGGTGCTGCTATCGGATTGTGGCTGGCCGGTCTGGCGGCTTTCGTGTACACCTTTATGGTGGCCGAGCACCAGATTGCGCCGCTGTTTTGAGTCTGTTCAGGCAAGTATAAAAAAGGCTGCTTTGGCAGCCTTTTTTATTTCAGCAGTTCCAGTCGCATGGACAAGTCGATGGCCTGAATGTGTTTGGTCAGGCCGCCAATTGATATGCGGTCCACGCCCGTTTCGGCTATCTGTCGGACAGTTTCCAGACTGACATTGCCCGATGCCTCGAGCCGAGCCTGGCTGGAGGCCAGGCTGACGGCTGCGCGCATCATGTCCAGCGTAAAGTTGTCCAGCAGAATCAGCTTGGCACCGGCCTGCAGGGCTTCTGCCAGCTCGGCCAGGCTTTCCACCTCGATCTGAATGGGCAAATTGGCCGGATTGTTTTCTTCTGCCAGCTTCAATACGGCCGTAATCCCGCCAGCGGCAGCAATGTGATTTTCCTTGATGAGAATGCCGTCAAACAGGCCTATACGCTGGTTTTCGCCGCCGCCTGTCTTGACTGCGTATTTTTCTGCCAGTCGCAGGCCCGGCAGGGTCTTGCGCGTATCCATGATGACGGCGCGGGTGCCTTTGATGGCTTCAACATAGCTGTGCGTTGCCGTGGCGACGGCGGAGAGCGTCTGCAGGAAATTGAGCGCCGTGCGTTCCGCCGTGAGCAAGCTGCGAGCGCTGCCGCTGATTTCGCATAGCAGCGTATTGGCGTCCACCTGTTGCCCCTCGGCCACATGCCAGATGACCTGGCAGGCAGGGTTCAGTTGTGTGAAACAGGCTTCAAACCAGGGCTGGCCGCAGATGATGGCCGGCTCACGGGTAATGACGCGCGCGCGGGCCCGCAGCTTGGCGGGCAGCAGGGCAGCGGTGGCATCGCCGGCGCCGATGTCTTCGGCCAGAGCTTGGCGTACGGAATGTTGGATTTCAGATGTCATGTCCATGAGCTACATTTTACAGTAACTGGTTTAAGGATAATCAACTCTTGAAAAACCGGATTCTCCCCCCATTTACCAGTCAACCAGATCAGATGAGGTGAAACATGCGTTTCGATAAATTGACCACAAAATTCCAGCAAGCGATCAGCGATGCGCAGAGCATGGCGGTGGCCAACGACAACCAGTTCATCGAGCCGCAGCATCTGCTGCTGGCCATGCTGGAGCAGGAAGACAGCGGGGCGGTTTCGCTGCTGGCACGTGCCGGCGGCAATGTGCAGGCGTTGAAAACGGCACTGCGTGACGGTATCGGCCGGTTGCCGACAGTGGAAGGCCACGGCGGAGACGTGACCGTGTCGCGCGACCTGAACAACCTGCTGAATCTGACCGACAAGGAAGCGCAAAAGCGGGGTGATCAGTTCATCGCCAGCGAGCTGTTCATTCTGGCAGCGCTGGATGACAAGGGCGAAACCGGCCGTGCGCTGAAGAGCGCCGGTATCAGCAAGGCAAGTCTGGAACAGGCGATCACCGCCATTCGTGGAGGCGAAAACGTGCAATCTCAGGAAGCGGAAGGCCAGCGCGAGGCGCTGAAAAAATACACGCTGGATCTGACCGAGCGTGCCCGCATGGGCAAACTGGACCCGGTGATCGGCCGCGACGATGAAATCCGCCGTGCCATTCAGGTGCTGCAGCGCCGCACCAAAAACAACCCGGTGCTGATCGGCGAGCCGGGCGTGGGCAAGACCGCGATTGTGGAAGGTCTGGCGCAGCGTATCGTCAACGGCGAAGTGCCGGAGTCGTTGAAAAACAAGAAACTGCTGGTGCTCGACATGGCCGGTTTGCTGGCCGGTGCCAAGTATCGTGGCGAATTCGAGGAACGCCTCAAGGCCGTGCTGAAGGAACTGGCGCAGGATGAAGGCAGCACCATCATTTTTATTGACGAAATCCACACCATGGTCGGTGCGGGCAAGGCTGAAGGCGCCATGGATGCCGGCAATATGCTGAAACCGGCGCTGGCGCGCGGCGAACTGCATTGCATCGGTGCGACCACGCTGGACGAATACCGCAAATACATCGAGAAGGATGCCGCACTGGAGCGCCGCTTCCAGAAAGTGCTGGTGGATGAACCGTCGGTGGAAGCGACCATCGCCATTCTGCGCGGTTTGCAGGAAAAGTACGAACTGCATCACGGGGTGGAAATTACCGACCCGGCCATCGTGGCTGCGGCTGAACTGTCGCAGCGCTATATTACCGACCGTTTCCTGCCGGACAAGGCCATTGACCTGATCGACGAAGCGGCCAGCCGTATCAAGATGGAAATCGATTCCAAACCGGAATCCATGGACAAGCTGGAGCGTCGCCTGATTCAGCTCAAGATCGAGCGTGAAGCGGTGAAGAAGGAAAAGGACGAAGCCTCGCAAAAGCGCTTTGAACTGATCGAGCAGGAAATTGCTCGGCTCGAACGCGAATATTCCGATCTGGAGGAAATCTGGAAAGCGGAAAAAGCCCAGGTGGCCGGCAGCCAGAGCATCAAGGAAGAACTGGAGCACGTGCGTCTGGAAATGGAAGAAGCCAAGCGCAAGGGCGACTGGCAGAAAATGTCCGAGCTGCAGTATGGCCGCATTCCGCAACTGGAGGCCCAGCTGAAGCATGCTTCCGCGCATGAGGACCAGCCGCAGGCCATGCAGCTGTTGCGTACCCAGGTGGGTGCGGAGGAGATCGCCGAAGTCGTGTCGCGTGCCACGGGCATTCCCGTTTCCAAGATGATGGAAGGCGAGCGCGACAAGCTGCTGCACATGGAAGATGCCCTGCACCAGCGCGTGGTGGGGCAGGATGAAGCAGTACGCCTGGTGGCTGACGCGATTCGTCGTTCGCGTTCCGGCCTGGCGGACCCGAACCGTCCGTACGGCTCTTTCCTGTTCCTCGGTCCGACCGGTGTGGGCAAGACCGAACTGTGCAAGGCGTTGGCTGGTTTTATGTTCGACTCGGAAGATCACCTGATTCGCGTCGACATGTCCGAATTCATGGAAAAGCATTCGGTGTCGCGCCTGATCGGTGCGCCGCCGGGTTACGTGGGCTACGACGAAGGCGGCTATCTGACCGAGGCCGTACGCCGCAAGCCGTACAGCGTGATCCTGCTGGATGAGGTGGAGAAAGCGCACCCGGACGTGTTCAACGTGCTGCTGCAGGTGCTGGACGATGGCCGTATGACCGACGGGCAGGGCCGTACGGTGGACTTCAAGAACACCGTCATTGTGATGACCTCCAACCTGGGTTCGCAAAACATCCAGGCCATGGCGGGCGAACCGTATGAAACCGTCAAGGCGCGCGTAATGGAAGACGTGAAAACGTATTTCCGGCCGGAATTCATCAACCGCATCGACGAAGTGGTGGTGTTCCATGCGCTGGGCGATACGCACATCCAGTCGATTGCCAGGATCCAGCTGGAGTATCTGTCCAAGCGTCTGGCAGCCATGAACATGGGGTTGGAAGTGACCGATGCGGCGCTGGCGGAAATCGCGCTGGCCGGTTTCGATCCGGTGTATGGGGCACGGCCGTTGAAACGTGCGATCCAGTCCCGGATTGAGAATGCGCTGGCGAAGGAAATTCTGGCCGGCAAGTTCATGGACAAAGACACCATCAAGGTCGACTACCAGGATGGGGGCTTCAGCTTCGGCAAAACCTGACAACGCTTTCGTGTTATCCTGAAAAAAAGCGGGCACGGAGGCGTTGAATGGTTATCGAGTTGCAGGGCGGCGGGCTGGAATACGCCTACCGTTTTGCCACCAGTTTGGCGCTCGGGCTGTTGCTCGGGCTGGATCGGGAGCGCAATCCGGCTGCATTGGCCGGATTGCGCACTTTTGCCATTGTGGCTGTGCTGGGCACCGTATCCGCCTTTCTCAGCCAGCAAGTAGGTTCGCCCTGGCTGCTGGTGGCAGGCTTCATCTCTGTGGCGGCCATGATCGTGTCGATGTATGTCAGTCGGGGTTCCGGTACTGACGACCCCGGCACCACAACAATCGCAGCGCTGCTCTTCTGTTACACTCTTGGGGCCATGGTGTGGTTCGACTACACCACATTGGCCATCATGTTGGCCATCGCCGTCACCGTTCTACTGCACTTCAAGGCTGAGTTGCGCGGCTTCGCCGAGCGGCTGACACGGCATGATGTGCTGTCCATTCTGCAGTTTGCCGTCCTGTCTTTTATGGTGCTGCCGGTTTTGCCCAACCAGGGTTTCGGTCCGTATAACGCGCTCAACCCGCATCATATCTGGCTCATGGTAGTGCTTATCTCGGGCGTCAGCCTGTCGGGTTATCTGGCGCTGAAACTGTTTGGTCAGCGCTATGGCGCCCAGTTGCTGGGCTTCTTTGGCGGCCTCGTTTCCAGCACGGCAACTACCGTCATCTATTCCCGTCACGCGAAAAATTATACCGAATTGTTGTCCCTATCGATCATGGTGATTCTGGCAGCCAATCTGGTGGTGATGGTCAAGCTCGGGGTACTGACCGCCGTTGTGGCGCCAGCCGTGCTACGCATGTTTCTGCCGGTCATGCTGACCGGACTGACAGTCGGTTGGCTGATTACCTGGTATATGCATCGTCATCTGCAAACCCCGGGTAACCTGCCGGTACCTGCAGTCGAGAACCCGACCGAGGTCAAGACTGCAATCAGTTTTAGCTTGATTTACGCCATAGTGCTGACGGTAAGCGCCTGGCTGGCCGATCATGTGGGGCCGATGGGCATGTACGCCGTGGCGCTGGTTTCGGGTTTGACCGATGTAGATGCAATCACATTGTCGAGTCTGCGTATGTTCCATCAGGGGGCAATTGACGAGCATGTTGCCGTTATCGCAATCACTCTGGCTGTTATTGCCAACCTGTTTTTCAAGGCCGGCATCATGCTGGTCCTGGGGGGCTCGGTGTTGGCGCGCAAATGCCTGCCGGCTTTCCTTGCGGTGATGCTGGGGCTGCTGGCGGGGTTGTGGCTTTGGCTGTAATCCGGCCCGTACGCGGGTCAGGTGATGACGGTGGGCGCGCTGCGCCCCGTCAAGCTGCGGATTTGGGCTACCTTGTCCGCAATGACGATCAACTCCGCAAGCGCCACCTGAGTGTCCTGCGCCTGCCGCGCCGGATCCTGCTCGAATGCTTCCATATAAACCCGCAAGGTTGCGCCGACCGTGCCGGTGCCGGACAAGCGGAAGACGATGCGGGTGCCTTGGCCGAAGAGGATGCGGATGCCCTGGCTGTGGGTAACGCTGCCATCGACGGGGTCGGTGTAACTGAAATCGTCGCAAGCCTTGACCATGAGCGTGCCGAATTGCTGGCCGTTCAGTGTGCCGAAGCGGTCGCGTATGCCTTGCATCAACGCGGCGGCTGCTGTGGCGTCCACTTCTTCGTAGTCATGGCGGGAATAGTAATTGCGGCCATATTCGGCCCAGTGTGCCCGCACGATGTCGGCCACGGGTTTTTTCTGCACGGCCAGCAGGTTGAGCCAGAATAGCACCGCCCAAAGTCCGTCTTTTTCACGTACATGGTCCGAGCCGGTGCCAAAGCTTTCTTCACCACAGAGCGAGATTCTTCCGGCATCCAGCAGATTGCCAAAAAATTTCCAGCCGGTCGGGGTTTCGTAACAGGGGATGCCGATCTTCTCTGCCACCTTATCTACTGCAGCATTGGTCGGCATGGAGCGGGCAACGCCCGTCAGCCCGCTTTGGAAAGCCGGAATGTTGCGCGCATTGGCTGCCATCACCGCAAGACTGTCGCTGGGAGTGACAAAAAAGCTTTTGCCCAGAATCATATTGCGGTCGCCATCGCCATCGGAGGCCGCACCAAAATCGGGGGCATTGCTGCCATACATGATTTTCACCAGTTCCTCGGCATAGACCAGGTTCGGGTCCGGATGGCCGCCGCCGAAGTCCTCCAGCGGAGTACCGTGCATGACTGTTCCCTTGGGGGCGCCCAAGCGGTTCTCGAGAATTTCATGCGCATAAGGGCCGGTGACGGCATGCATGGCATCAAAGCGCAGGGTGAAGCCGGATTTGAACAAGTCGCGGATGCGCGGGAAATCGAACAGCCGTTCCATCAGCTCGGCGTAATCCGCCACCGGGTCAATCACTTCAACCTGCATGGCGCCCAGCTGATGTTTTCCGGCCATGGAGAGGTCGATTTCTCCCTGCGAAAGTATCTGGTAGGCGGTGATGACTTTGCTGCGCTCGTAAATGGCATCGGTCAGTTTTTCCGCTGCCGGGCCGCCATTTTCAGCGTTATATTTGATGCCGAAGTCGCCGTCCGGGCCGGCAGGATTATGGCTGGCAGAAAGAATAATGCCACCGAATGCCAGGTATTTGCGGATAATCGCGGAAACCGCCGGTGTGGAAAGCAAACCGTTCTGGCCGACCAGAACGCGCCCGAAGCCGTTGGCGGCCGCCATGCGCAGGATAGTCTGAATGGCAGGCTTGTTATGAAAGCGACCATCGCCGCCGACAACCAGCGTTTTACCCTCATAGCCGGGCAGGGAGTCAAAGATGGATTGAACGAAATTTTCCAGATAGTGCGGTTGCTGAAAAACCGTTACTTTCTTCCGCAGGCCCGATGTGCCGGGCTTCTGTCCTTCAAAGGGGCGGGTAGTGACGGTTAGACGTTGGGTCATGCTTAGAGCTCCCCTTGGTTTATAGGCATTTGCTTTTTATTGTATGTCATATTTTTTGCTGCTGTGTGGCAGGAGTGGGCGGAGCAGGAGAGTGTAATGGGCAACCGGTTCCGCGAGGTACTTCGGCGCAGTTGGATTGGGTCGCTCGTTGAATTGTCCGGTTACGTTCACGTTCCTTCCCAGTTGCGCGCTTGTGGCGTCGGCCGCCGCTACGCGGCTTAACTTGCTCCTCAAGTTAGCCTGCGCCACAAGCACTGAAGTTGCTAGCTTCGGTTGGACTTGATGGCACGTTGGATTTCGCGGTCGCTTTCACGTTCCTTCTCAGTTGCGCGCTTGTCATGCTGTTTTTTACCCTTGGCCAGGCCGATCTGGGCCTTGATGCGGCCACGGGTATAGTGCAGGTCGAGCGGCACGAGGGTATAACCGGCCCGTTCCACCTTGCCGATCAGCTTGCGGATTTCTTCCGCGTGTAACAACAACTTGCGGGTGCGTACAGGATCAGGGTGAATGTGAGTCGAAGCGGTTGGCAGCGGACTGATGTGGCAACCGATCAAATAGAGCGCGGCATTGCGAATGACGACGTAGGACTCTTTCAGATTGATGCGCCCGGCACGGATGGCCTTGACCTCCCAGCCCTCCAGCACAAGACCCGCCTCGTACTTTTCCTCGATAAAGTAGTCGTGCAGGGCTTTCTTGTTGTCAGTGATGCTCATTGGGGCTGCGGGATGTGCCTAAATAGCGTATTCTATCAGCTTTTTCTGATTGCCCGGAGTGTATGGCAAAGGTCGAAAAATCCGTTCTGGTTGGGTACCCGGCGGATAAAATGTTTGCGCTGGTTGATGAAGTCGAAAACTACCCTGTTTTTTTGCCCTGGTGCGGCGGCAGTGAAGTAAGGTGGCGTGATGACGCCACAACAGTCGGTACGGTGCATATCAGCTACATGGGGATCAAGCAGAGTTTTACCACTGAAAATTGCAAACAGTTTCCCTCGCGCATTGAAATGCGCTTGCAGGAAGGGCCGTTCAAACAGTTGGATGGAAACTGGTCGTTTGTCCCGCTAAACGATGAAGCCTGCAAGGTGAGTTTCTTTCTGCATTATGAATTTTCCAGCAAATTGCTTGAGTCGGTTCTGAGTCCGGTGTTTGATCATATTACCGGTACATTTGTGGATGCATTTGTAAAACGAGCGGAGCAGGTATACGGCATATGAGTGAGCAATTCATGGTTGAGGTGGCCTACGCCAAGCCGGAAGAGCAGTTGATCCTGACCGTGTCGGTCAAGGAAGGGACGACGGCGCAGCAAGCGGTGGAAAAATCGGGAGTGCTCGAACGCTTCCCGGAGATCGAGCTGGCCAAAACCAAAATGGGCATTTTTGGCAAACTGATCAAGATGGATACGGTCGTACGCGAACATGATCGTATAGAACTTTATCGTCCTTTGATTGCCGACCCCAAGGAGGTGCGCCGCAAGCGCGCAGAAGACGGTAAGGTAATGAAGAAAGGCGGTGGAGATATTGAGTCCGCCGCCTGACAATTGATTTGATGTTACTTACACCACTGCGAGACTTCTTTTTGTGCGTCTTGTATTGCATTCTGGCGCATTGTGTCGTCCATGAACGTTCTTTCCCCTTGCGCGTTTATCGTCACCATGCGCATGCCGGACTGCAAGCTGTTTAAACGGTTGCGTGCATTGGTGCAGTTTTGCTGCGCGGCCTGTTTTTGTGCTGTTTCCTGTGCCGCTTTCTTTTCCGCGTCTTCCCGCGCCTGCTGACGCTTGCGGAACTCCATATCCTGTTCGGCCAATGATTTTCCTGCTGCCGGGGCTGAACCGGCCATAGTGCTAGCTGTCGGAGCCGGTTTTGCAACCGCTTGGGACTTCACGTTTTTGGCCGTGGCGGGAGGCGGGGTGTCGCTCAAATGCCATTTTCCATCTGCGCCTTGCCAACGGTAGAGGTCGGCCTGGGCCGAGCATGCAAAGGATAAAAGTGCAACAAAAGCGAGGGTGGAAATGCTTTTCATGTGAGTACAGGCAGGGTTAACCCCTGCCTGCCCTGAAATTTATTTCATTTCAGTGGTTGGGTAGTTCAGCTGGGCGATACCGAGGGCAGCCATGGCGCTGGCATTCTTGGCAGCCTTGATGGTAGCTTCGCTGTCACCCTTGCCGGCAGCCGCTTGCGCTTTCTTCAGGTTGTCGTCAGCCGTGGTCCACAGAGCACCTTTGGATTTGGCTGCCTTGATGTCGGTTTCTGCCTGAGTCAAAGCGGCAGTCGCTTCAGGGGTGATGCTGGGCTTGCTTTCGGCCTGTTTCTGGGTGGGAGCCGGCATGGATTGGCAACCAGCCAGGGAAATGAAAGCAACTGCAGCGAGGGTCAAGACGGATTTTTGCATTGTTTTGCTCCTTTGGTTAAATGTGATGCTGATTCAAGGCATCCGGGGGTGATTTTTAGTTAGTCCCTCGGACTTATACTTGTATCTGCGAGGATACCACCTAGCTTAAAACTTGTGCAATGCTAACTTAAGGCTTTCCCGATGCGTTCAATCGCTTGCTGCAGGTTTTGCATGGAGGTGGCGAAGGAGAGTCGCATATAGCCTTCGGCGCCGAAGGCTGAGCCCGGTACAACGGCAACGCCGCCCTGTTCCAGCAGGTATTCGCTCAGGGCGACATCGGTGGCGGCGACAATTTTGCCTGCGGCAGACAGTTTTGCGATGGCAGGGCGTACGTCGGCGAAAGCATAAAAGGCCCCGCCGGCCGGCAGGCATTTCACCCCGGAGATGGCATTGAGCGCATCGACCACAAATACATGCCGCTCACGGAAGGCCTGCAGCATCGGGGTGATGCAGCCCTGATCGCCGTTCAGCGCCGCTTCGGCCGCCACCTGGGAAATGGAGGTGGGGTTGGAGGTGCTTTGCGACTGCACGTTTTCCATGGCGGTGATGATGGCTTCGGGGCCTGCAGCATAGCCGATGCGCCAGCCGGTCATGGAATAGGCCTTGGACACGCCGTTGAGCACCATGGTGCGGCTGTACAGGTCCGGACAGGCATTGAGAATGTTGACGAAGGGCGCGTCGGTCAGCCGGATGTGCTCGTACATGTCGTCGGTAGCGATCAGCACCTGCGGGTAATCGCGCAGGACCGCGCCGAGGGCGGCCAGTTCTGCCTGACTGTAAACTGCGCCGGTCGGGTTCGACGGGCTGTTGAGCACGACCATCTTGGTTCTGGCGGTGATGGCGGCCTTGAGTTGTTCCGGTGTAATTTTGAAGCCCTGTTCGATACCCGCTTCAATAATCACGGGCTTGCCATCAGCCAGAATGACGATATCAGGATAGGATACCCAGTAAGGCGCCGGAATGATGACTTCGTCGCCGGGATTGATGACGGCCTGCACCAGATTGAAAAAGCTTTGCTTGCCGCCGCAGGAAACCAGAATTTGCTTGGCCGTATAGGCAAGACCGTTATCGCGTTGGAATTTGTCGATAATGGCTTTTTTCAGGCTGGGAGTGCCGGATACGGCGGTGTACTTGGTAAAGCCGCGGTTGATCGCATCAATGGCAGCGTCTTTGATATGCTGCGGGGTATCAAAATCAGGCTCACCGGCTCCCAGGCCGATGATATCGCGGCCTTCAGCCTTAAGTTTTGCGGCACGGGCGGTAACGACCAGGGTCGGGGAAGGTTTGATCGCCTGAACGCGGGAAGACAGTTCCAAGATAAAGTCCTTAAACGAAAAGGGTCGGATATCAAATGCATGGCGACACGGTCGCCATGCTAAAATTCGCAAATTGCACAACACTTCATTTTACCCGTGATCGTTACTTTTCCCAATAGCCCTTTCAAACTGCATGAGCCGTTTCCGCCGGCCGGTGATCAGCCGACTGCCATCGCCCGGTTGGTGGAGGGGATCGACGATGGGTTGGCTTTCCAGACTTTGCTGGGCGTGACGGGCTCGGGCAAGACCTATACCATGGCCAACGTGATTGCCCGCCTGGGCCGGCCAGCCATTATCATGGCGCACAACAAGACGTTGGCTGCCCAGCTGTACGCGGAGATGCGGGAGTTTTTCCCGGAAAATTCCGTCGAATATTTCGTCTCGTACTACGACTACTATCAGCCGGAAGCCTATGTGCCGGCACGCGATCTTTTTATTGAGAAAGATTCGAGCATCAACGAGCATATCGAGCAGATGCGACTGTCCGCGACCAAGGCCTTGCTGGAACGCAACGACAGTGTGATTGTGGCCACCGTGTCGGCCATTTACGGTATCGGCGATCCGAGCGACTACCACGGCATGATCCTGCACCTGAAAGAAGGCGAGAAATTGCCGCAGCGGGATATTCTGCGACGTCTGGCAGAGATGCAGTACGAGCGCAATGAGCTGGATTTCAGCCGCGGGGTCTTTCGTGTACGGGGTGACGTGATTGACGTGTTTCCCGCGGAAAATGCCGAGACCGCCGTGCGCATCAGCCTTTTTGACGACGAGATCGAACGTATTTCACTGTTCGATCCGCTGACAGGCAAGATCCAGCAGCGCGTGTCGCGTTTTACCGTTTATCCGTCGAGCCACTATGTGACGCCGCGCAGCACTGTGCTGCGGGCCGTCGAGGGCATCAAGACCGAACTGCGCGACCGCATCGCCTTTTTCCAGCAGGAACACAAACTGGTGGAGGCGCAACGAATCGAGCAGCGTACGCGTTTTGATCTGGAAATGCTCAACGAAATGGGCTTTTGCAAGGGGATCGAGAACTACTCCCGCCATCTGTCCGGCCGCAAGGCGGGCGAACCGCCGCCGACGCTGATCGACTACCTGCCGCCCGATGCCATCATGTTCATCGATGAAAGCCATGTGACCATTCCGCAGATTGGCGCCATGTACAAGGGCGACCGGGCGCGTAAGGAGAATCTCGTCACCTACGGCTTCCGTCTGCCCAGTGCCATGGACAACAGGCCGTTGCGTTTTGACGAATTCGAGCGGGTGATGCGGCAGACCATTTTTGTCTCTGCTACTCCGGCAACGTATGAAGCCGAGCATGCCGGCCAGGTGGTCGAGCAGGTGGTGCGCCCGACCGGGCTGGTGGACCCGGTCATTATTGTACGGCCGGCCACGACCCAGGTGGACGACCTGTTGTCCGAGGTGAATGCGCGAGTGCAGCAGGAACAGCGCATTCTGGTCACCACATTGACCAAGCGTATGGCGGAAGACCTGACCGACTACTTCTCCGAGCACGGCGTGAAAGTACGTTATCTGCATTCGGATATCGATACGGTGGAGCGGGTGGAGATCATCCGCGATCTGCGGCTGGGCGAATTCGATGTGCTGGTGGGGATCAACCTGCTGCGGGAAGGGCTGGATATTCCCGAAGTTTCGCTGGTGGCCATTCTGGATGCCGACAAGGAGGGCTTCCTGCGTTCCGAGCGGTCGCTGATCCAGACCATCGGGCGGGCGGCGCGCAATCTGAATGGTACGGCCATTCTCTACGCCGACAGGATCACCGATTCGATGAGACGGGCGATGGACGAGACTGAGCGACGCCGGGCGAAACAGCTGGAATTCAACCGCATGCACGGCATCACGCCACGCGGCGTGTCCAAGCGGATTAAGGACATCATCGACGGCGTCTACAACGAGGAAAGCGCGAAGGCTGCACTCAAAGTCGCCGAACGCGAGGCCGCCTACGGCCATCTGGATGAAAAGACGCTGACCAAGGAGGTCAAGCGGTTGGAGAAGGAAATGCTCGATTGCGCGCGTAATCTGGAATTCGAGAAGGCCGCCGAGTTGCGCGACAAGCTGAAGGTGCTGAAAGAGAAATTGTTTGGAGTCATTGAACATGACGATTAAGGTGTTATTCGTCTGCATGGGGAATATCTGCCGCTCGCCGACAGCGGAAGGTGTGTTTCGCCAGCTGGTGCAAGCACGCGGTGTGGCAGACCGCTTTGTCATCGATTCGGCCGGCACGCACGACTACCACATCGGCGAAAGCCCCGATAAGCGGACCATGCAGGCAGCCAGACAGCGTGGCTACGATCTGTCGATGCTGCGTGGCCGGCAGGTGGGGGTGGATGATTTTGCCGCATTCGATCATGTGCTGGCGATGGATCAAGCCAATCTGGCCAATCTGCAACGCTTATGCCCGCCGGAGCAACGGCATAAAGTTGAGTTGTTCCTGCACTATGGCCGATCGGCTGAGCAGGAGGTGCCGGACCCCTATTACGGCGGTCCGCAGGGGTTCGAACATGTGCTCGACCTGGTGGAGGAGGCCGCTAACGGATTGCTCAATTCATTGCTGAGAGATTGATGGGCAGCAGTAGAGCCTTGTCCTGATTCGCCGCTCGAGTCCCAATAAAAAAAGCCGAACATGAGTTCGGCTTTTTTTATTGGCTGGCAAAAGGTGATTTGTCAGCCGGGCTGCGGCACAGTCTTATTTTTGCGTTTCGATCTGCACCAGCTCTTCGGCCGGGGCAGCTTTTGCGGCCGGACGACGGCGCGAACGACGCGGTTTCTCCGCTGGAGCTTCAACAAGCGCATCAGCGGTTTCTGCCGCAACGACGGGTTCACCGGTCACTTCGGCGCGGGTTTCAACCTGCTGCAGTTCGACCTTTACGGGGGCCTCAGTTTTGGCTTGAGTCCGGCGGCGCTGACGCGGCTTGCGTTCCGGTGCGGCTTCGGCCGGCGTTTGCTCCACCGCTGTTTCGGATGCTTCGGATGCCTCCGCCACAACCGGTTCTTCGACCGCTTCTACACCGGCGGCGACCGGTTCTTGCGCCGCGCGGGTTTCTACCTGCTGCAGCTCGACGACGGTGTGCACCATCTGATCGGCCGGAATGGCCCGGCGGCGTTCACGCGGGGTATGCTGGGCCGGCCGGCTGACTGCCGCTTCCTCGGTGGTGACTTCAACCGCGACCGGCGCAGGGGCTTCCGTCGGCTCGATGGCTGCCGGCTCGCTTTGGCCGGGGGCAATGGCTACCGGTGCGAGAGCCGCTTCCTGCAGATCCGTTGCTACATTGGTTTGCATTTCGCTGTCGCGCGGTTCGCCGCGCTCGCGACGTCCGCCGCGGCGTCCGCGGCGGCTGCCGCCACTGCGCTGCTCGCCTTGTTCTGCTGCTGGCATTTCAGCGGCCGGGGCAGTGACTTTGGCTGCCTGTTCCTGCGGGGCGCGCTCGCCACGCGGCTGACGGTCACGCTGTTGGCGATTTTCACCGCCGCCGCGTTGCGCATTACGCTGTTCACGGCCCTCACGGTTTTCGCGACCGGCTTCACGGTTGGCGCCGCCCTCACGGCGTTCGCTGCGCTCGCCATCGCGGCCGCGTTCACCCTCACGGCGCGGTTTGCGGTTGTCCTGGCGCCGTCCTTGTTGCTGCGGCTGGCGCGCCGGCTGAGCGGCCGGGGCCGGTGCGGCAACGGCTTCGGCGGCTGCCGATTCTTCACCCAAACGGTTCTTCAGCCAGCCGAACAGGCGGCCGAGGAAGGTCGGGCGCGCAGGCGTTGCTGCCGCGGTGGCGGCCGTCGGTGCAGGCGCCGGCTGAGGCGGAGTAATGCCTTTGACAACGGCTTCCTGGCGCTGCGGAGCGGGCTGCTCCGGCCGGTAGCCCGGTTTTTCGCCTTCGGCGGGCTGCTCAACCAGCATGTAGCTGGGCTGGCCGCTGTCGGCCTGGTTCAGGTCATCGTGCCGCAGACGGGTAACCGTATAGTTGGGTGTTTCGATGTGAATGTTGGGAATCAGAATGACATTAACCTTGAGGCGCGCTTCAAGGCGGTGGATTTCCGAACGCTTTTCATTCAGCAGGTAAGTCGCAACATCAACCGGAACCTGGGCATGTACGGCAGCCGTATTCTCCTTCATGGCCTCTTCCTGGATGATGCGCAGGATGTGCAGGGCGGAGGAGTCGGTGCTGCGGATATGGCCGATGCCGTGGCAGCGCGGGCAGGCGATATGGCTGGTTTCACCCAGCGACGGTTGCAGGCGCTGGCGTGACAGTTCCAGCAGACCGAAGCGGGAAATCTTGCTGGTTTGCACGCGTGCGCGATCGAATTTGAGCGCGTCACGCAGACGGTTTTCCACTTCGCGCTGGTTTTTCTGGCTTTCCATGTCGATGAAATCGATCACGATCAGGCCGCCCAGGTCGCGCAGGCGCAGTTGGCGCGCCACTTCGTCGGCGGCTTCCAGGTTGGTGTTGAAGGCGGTCGCCTCGATGTCGCTGCCGCGGGTGGCGCGGGCCGAGTTGACGTCAATGGAAACCAGCGCTTCGGTATGGTCGATCACAATCGCACCGCCGGAAGGCAGGGGCACTTCGCGGGCGAAGGCGGTTTCGATCTGGTGCTCGATCTGGAAGCGCGAGAACAGCGGGATGTCATCCTTGTACAGCTTGATCTTGTTGACGTTCTGCGGCATCACATGGCTCATGAACTGCATGGCCTGCTCGTAGATGTAGTCGGTGTCGATCAGGATTTCGCCGATGTCGGGCTGGAAGTAGTCGCGGATGGCGCGAATGACCAGACTGCCTTCCTGATAAATGAGGAAAGCGCCGCTCTGAGTGGTGGATGCGCCTTCGATGGCGTGCCACAGTTGCAGCAGGTAGTTCATGTCCCACTGCAGTTCTTCCAGGCCGCGGCCGATACCGGCGGTGCGGGCGATGATGCTCATGCCCTGCGGCACGTCCAGCTGGGCCATGATGTCGCGCAGCTCGTTGCGTTCTTCGCCCTCGATGCGGCGGGATACGCCGCCGCCACGCGGATTGTTGGGCATCAGCACCAGATAGCGGCCTGCCAGGCTGATGAAGGTGGTGAGCGCAGCGCCTTTGTTGCCGCGCTCGTCCTTGTCCACCTGCACGATGACTTCCATGCCTTCGCGGATGACGTCCTGAATGCGGGCGCGGCCCAGTTCGCCGGTGTAATCCGGGCTGAAATAGGCGCGGGCGATTTCTTTGAAGGGGAGGAAGCCGTGGCGGTCGGTGCCGTAATCGACAAACGCCGCTTCAAGGCTGGGCTCTACGCGAGTGATGACGCCCTTGTAGATGTTGCTTTTGCGTTGTTCCTTTGCGGCAGATTCAATATCGAGGTCAATCAGTTTTTGTCCGTCGACAATGGCCACCCGCAATTCTTCTGCCTGGGTGGCATTAAAAAGCATTCTTTTCATTCTTGCCCCAACGCGTGCAACGCGGGGCGACAGGTGCTAAACGACCGTGACTGAAGGGTCAGACAGAAGGCCTGACAAGTCCACTGTAGTGTAATCCAGGTTTTTCAGAGTTATGTAATCCATCGGGTTGCAAACTCAAACCATTATTCCTGTCGCTTTGACTGAGGGCGTGCTGGTCTGCCGTTCGGCGCAACGCGTGGTTGCTTTGGCAGAGGAGCAGGCGCAATCAATTCAATATGCGTCGCGCGCGTACAAGTTAGTTGGTTTAAAATGTAGCGCTTTGCCGTTCTGCGTCAGGCGTTTTTCAAATTTTCAAAAAATGCGGCGCAGAAACGAAAATCGTAATCTTGTGTTTCGGTCGAGTTGGCTGGATAGCAAACTCCGAAACAGGGTCGGGCAACATATACACGCCGCCAAACTTCGCTAGTATAGCAAAATGGATCAAATGAGCAAAAATTCAGTCAGCTGGCATACCATCGATGAGTCCCACGCTGGTCAGCGCATCGATAATTTTTTGCTCGGTTTGTTGAAAGGCGTACCCAAAAGCCATATATACAAGCTGTTGCGCAATGGCGAGGTACGGGTTGGCAGTAAACGGGCCAAAGCAGAGTACAAGCTGCAGCTGGGCGATGTCATTCGCGTGCCGCCGATTCGCATGGCCGAGCCGGCGGCAAAACCGATGACACCGGACTCGCGCTTGCCCGAGTTTCCCGTGTTGTTCGAGGACGAAGCCCTGCTGGTGATCGATAAACCAGCCGGTGTGGCGGTACACGGCGGCAGCGGAGTCAGTTTCGGGGTGATCGAAGTACTGCGCCGGCAGCGTCCGCAGGCCCACTTCCTGGAATTGGCCCACCGGCTCGACAAGGAGACCTCCGGCATTCTGGTGCTGGCCAAGAAACGCAGCGCCTTGCTGGCTGTACAAAGGGCCTTTCAGCAGAATCAGACGGACAAACGCTACTTTGCCCTCGTACAAGGGCGCTGGCAGGGAAATCGGCGGGAAGCCCGCTTCCCGCTGCATAAAGTGGTCACGCCCGAAGGCGATCGGCGCGTATATGTGCGTGAAGAAGGGCAGGCCGCCTTGACGATTTTCCGCCCGCAACAGGTGTGGCCGGACTGCAGCCTGGTGGAGGCTGAATTGAAAACCGGCCGGACACACCAGATTCGTGTGCATCTGGCCCATATGCAACATCCGATCGCCGGCGATGAGAAGTACGGCGACTTTGAATGGAACCGCGAGCTGTCCCGCAGCGGCTTGAAGCGGATGTTCCTGCATGCGGCGAAATTGACCTTGCCGCATCCTGTCAGTGGTGAACCATTGACCCTGCAGGCGCCCTTGCCGCCGAATTTGCAGAATTACCTGAATAAACTGAAACAAAAAAGTGATGAAACAGAATTATGATCTGATCGTGTTCGACTGGGACGGCACCCTGATGGATTCGGCTGGCCTGATTGCCCAATCGATCCAGCGGGCCGCCGCCGATGTCGGGTTGCCGATACCAGACGATGCTGCCGCACGCCATATCATCGGTCTGGGCTTGAGCGAAGCCTTGCAGGCGCTTTTCCCCGCTGCTGATGCGGCAACGCTGGCGCGCCTGGTCGATCGGTACCGGGTGCATTTTCTCGGGCAGGATCACATGATCCCCTTGTTTGACGGGGCAGCCGAGCTGGTGCGTCAACTGCATGCGCAAGGGCGCTATCTGGCGGTGGCGACCGGGAAAAGCCGGCGCGGTTTGGAGCGGGCGCTGGAATACAGTCAGCTGGGCGAGCTTTTCCTGGCAACGCGCTGTGCCGATGAAAGTTTTTCCAAGCCGCACCCAGCCATGCTGCTGGAGCTGATGGATGAACTGGCGGTGGACAAGGCGCGCACGCTGATGATCGGCGACACGTCGCATGACCTGCAAATGGCCATCAATGCGGGTGTTGCGGCTCTGGCCGTGACCTACGGCGCACACGAGCATGCACATCTGCTCGATTTCTCCCCGCTTGCGTGCTGTCACAGTATCGACGAGCTGGCGCAATGGCTGCGGCAAAACGGTTGATCGGAATCAGCGGGGAACTTGAGGAGCGCGGTCGGGGCCTCAAGTTTACCGTCGTGACGGCACAAGGGGAAACGCAGCCCGCTTTTGCCGTTCGCGCCAATGGTCAGGTGTTTGCCTACCTGAACCGGTGCGCCCATGTGCCGATCGAAATGGACTGGGATAACGGGCAGTTTTTTGATTTTTCCCGGCAATACTTGCTATGCTCAACGCATGGCGCGCTGTATGACCCTGCAACAGGGCGTTGTCTCGGTGGTCGCTGCAATGGGCGGGGACTGCAGGCGCTGGCGGTGCAGGAAGAAAATAACCATATCTATTTGCTGGAAGAAGACGCATGACACAAGAGCCGGAAAACTGGGAACGCAAGGTGCTGGAAAAAGTGGCTATGGCAGCCATACAGGAGCAGCGCCGGGCGCGGCAGTGGGGGATCTTTTTCAAATTACTGGGCTTCGGCTACCTGTTCCTGCTGCTGTTCCTGTTTGCCGCCAACTGGTCGGATTCCGAGGTTCCGGCGACAGGACGCCATACGGCAGTCGTGGATCTGAAAGGCGTGATCGCCGCGAATGAACGGGCCAGTGCCGAATTGATCAATGAAGGCTTGCGCAACGCCTTTGCCGACAAGAATACCGCCGGCGTGATCCTGCGCATCAACAGCCCGGGGGGCAGCCCGGTGCAGGCCAGCTATATCAATGCCGAAATCCGCCGCTTGCGCGCCCTGCACCCGAATATTCCGCTTTATGCCGTGGTCGAGGATATCTGCGCTTCCGGCGGTTATTACGTGGCTGTCGCGGCTGATCGCATTTACGTCAATCCGGCCAGTCTGATCGGTTCCATCGGGGTGCTGATGGACGGCTTCGGTTTCACCGATACGATGAAAAAGCTGGGTGTCGAACGCCGCCTGCTGACGGCGGGCGACAACAAGGGTTTTCTGGATCCGTTCTCGCCGGAGAATCCGCAGCAAAAGGAGTACGCTCTGGGCATGCTGAAGGAAATCCACGGCCAGTTCATCCAGGCGGTACGTGATGGACGCGGCAAGCGTCTGCATGAAACGCCCGATATGTTCAGCGGCCTGATCTGGACCGGCGAACGCGGCGTTCAGATGGGGCTGGCTGATGCCTACGGCAGCACCGACGAAGTGGCGCGCAATGTGATCAAGGCCGAGAAGCTGGTCGACTATACGCCGCACGAGCGCTGGTCCGATCGGCTGGCCAAACAGTTCGGCGTGGGCATGAGTAAGGCGCTGGACCCTCTGGAAGCGTGGGCACAACCGTTTTTGCGCTAGCGCACCCAATGGATGAATATCGGCCGATTGCCTGCATTGAGCACGAAAAACTGGAGTTCGCCGTGCTTAAGCGGCAGGCGCTTGAACTGGTTTGTCTCGGGCCCGATAAACGCCTGATAACGGTTCGTGCCCTGCCGCAGGATGTTTACACCAGAGATGGCGCCGAGTGGCTAAGGTTTACGGCGGGGCCGGCTGGCGCCGCCGAAGTGATTCGGCTTGACGCGATTCTCCGCTTTGCCGTGCTGACCTGAGCCGTTGCGCGCGGCAACGGCCAGCAGCAGGAATACGGTGGGCCGCTTGTCAAAATCGGGCAGGGGGACGGTGCGCCATTTTTCGACGGAGCGGGTGACAATGCTTTCGCTCGGCAGGCTTACGTCAGTGGCCACGGTAATGCGCGTGTCTGGCCGGCAAGCTTGCAGCAATGCGGCAAACAGCTGAGCGTTGCGGTAGGGCGTTTCGATCAGCAGCTGGGTTTCGTTGCCGCTGGCAGAGCGCTGTTCCAATTGACGGATTTTCTGTTCCCGGCTCGCCGCTTCTACCGGCAAATAGCCGGAAAAGGCAAAACTCTGGCCGTTCAGGCCGGATGCCATCAACGCCAGCAGCAGCGACGAGGGGCCGACCAGCGGTCTTACTGTAATACCGCGATCGTGCGCCAGCGCCACCAGTGCGGCACCGGGATCGGCCACGCCTGGACAGCCGGCTTCCGACATCAGGCCGATGTCCTCTCCTGCCAGCAGCGGCTGCAATAATGCCGCCACATCGTTTGCCGCCGTATGCTCGTTCAACGGCATGAGGCGGATCTGCTGTATGGGCAAAGGGTGGCTTGCTGCCT
Organism: Pseudomonadota bacterium; assembly: GCA_021851875.1. GTDB lineage: Bacteria > Pseudomonadota > Gammaproteobacteria > Burkholderiales > JAJZQI01 > JAJZQI01. The sequence goes on from JAJZQI010000020.1 coordinate 28,408, forward strand.
TGAGGAAATGCCGGGCGGTCTTTTCGTGCTCCACCACAAAGGTTTTCAGGCGCTGCAGCTGATTTAACGTATCCGGTGCAAGCACACCGGCCGGGGGGCTGTGCTCGCCCAGCGGCACCGGAATCAGGTAAAGCGTGCCCGGCATCAGAGAATGCTCACGCCTTCATTGGCGAGCATGTCGATCAGTTCGATCAGCGGCAGGCCGATCAGGGCATTGGGATCGGTGCCCTCCATGCGGGCAATAAGAGCGATTCCCAGACCTTCGGTTTTAGCGCTGCCGGCGCAGTTATACGGCTGTTCCTTTTCCAGGTAGGCGCGAATCGTCGCATCGGAATAGTCGCGCATGGTGACGCTGTAGGGCACTACTTTGGCCTGGTTGTGACCGGTTGCGCCGTTGTGCAGGCACAAGGCGGTATGGAAGACAATTTGCTGGCCGCGCATCATTTGCAGCTGGCGCATGGCGTTGTCGAAATTGCCCGGCTTGCCCAGCTGTTGGCCATTGAGCAGAGCAACCTGGTCGGAGCCGATGGTCAGGGCAGCCGGATTGTTTTTGCTGACCGCCTCGGCCTTGGCGATCGCCAGGCGTAAGGAGGTCTGCTCGGCCGTTTCACCGGGCAGCGCTGTTTCGTCGACATCAGGGGCAACGGCTTCGAAAGGCAGCTGCAGGCGTGCCAGCAGCTCGCGCCGGTAGGGAGAGGTGCTGGCCAGTATCAGACGGGGAAAGCGCATGGCGGATACCGGTTTACCGCTTATTCCGGCTGGATTTCGATCAGCGCTTCGTCCGGTGTCACGGCATCGCCTTTGACAACGAAAATGCCGATGACGGTACCGGAAACGGCTGCCTGCACTTCGTTTTCCATTTTCATGGCTTCGATCACCAGAACAGAGTCGCCGGCTTTCACTTTCTGGCCGATCTGCACCTGCACATCGACAACCGAGCCCGGCATGGCTGCGGTGACGTGGCCGGCATGGCTCGGGCGCGGGCGTTTGCCGCTGGGGGCGGCTTCCTTCACCGAGTGGGATTTACTCTGCGTTTTGCCGGTGGCCTGGCCGCTGGCCACTTCGATCTCGCTCAGCACTTCCACCACGACTTCTTCGGCGATACCGTCCACATCGACATAGAAGGGACGGTTCGGCTCGCCGTGGTGACCGGTGCCGGTCAGCTTGATATTGTAGGTTTCGCCGTGCAGCGTAATCTTGAACTCGTTCGGGGCCATGCGCGGACCACAGTTGCTTTCAGCCGCAGCTTTGTCCAGCAGGGCTTCCGGTTTGAGCGTGCCGGCGGCGCGTTCCTGCAGGAAGGTACGGCCCAGGTCGGGAAACATGGCGTAGGTGAGCACGTCTTCTTCGCCTTTGGCCAGGCCTTCGATTTCCACGCGCAGCTTGTCCAGTTCATCCTTCAGACCATCAGCCGGACGCGTAGTCAGCACGGCTGCATCACCGATGGCGAGTTTGCGAATCTGTTCGTTCACCTTGCCCGGTGCCTTGCCGTACATGCCTTGCAGATACAGCTTGACCTCATTGGTGATGGACTTGTAACGCTCACCGGTGAGCACGTTCAGCACGGCCTGAGTGCCGACAATCTGTGAGGTCGGGGTCACCAGCGGGGGGAAGCCCATGTCTTCACGCACGCGCGGGATTTCCGCCAGCACTTCGTCCATGCGGTTAAGCGCACCCTGTTCCTTCAGTTGGTTGGACAGGTTGGAGATCATGCCGCCCGGAACCTGGTTGACCAGCACGCGGGTATCCACGCCGGTAAAGGCGCTTTCGAACTGCCAGTATTTCTTGCGCACATCTTTAAAATAGGCGGAAATTTCCTGCAACTTGACCAGATCAAGGCCGGTGTCAAACTCGGTGCCCTGCAGGGCTGCCACGATGCTCTCGGTGGTCGGATGGCTGGCACCCTCGGAGAAGGCGGAAAGGGCCGTGTCGACCATGTAGGCACCGTTCTCGATGGCCTTGAGAAAGGCCATGCTGGCCAGGCCGGATGTGGCGTGGCTGTGCAGATGCAGGGGAATGGAAACGGCGCCCTTCAGTGCCTTGACCAGGTCGCCGGCGGTGCCGGGTGTCAGCAGGCCGGCCATGTCCTTGATACAGATGGTATCGCAGCCCATGGCTTCGAGTTCTTGCGCCAGGCCGACGAAGTGCGGAATGTCATGCACCGGGCTGGTGGTGTAGGAAATGGTGCCTTCGGCATGCTTGCCGGCCTTCTTGGTGGCTTCGATGGCGACGCGCAGATTGCGCATGTCGTTCATGGCATCGAAAATGCGGAACACATCCATGCCGTTGTCGGCCGCTTTTTGCACGAAAGCGCGCACCACGTCGTCGGAGTAATGGCGATAACCGAGCAGGTTCTGGCCGCGCAGCAGCATTTGCAGGCGCGTGTTGGGCAGCGCCTTGCGCAGTTTGCGCAGGCGTTCCCACGGGTCTTCCTTGAGAAAGCGCACGCAGGCATCGAAAGTGGCGCCGCCCCAGGATTCCAGCGACCAGAATCCGATTTCGTCCAGCTTGCCGCAAATAGGCAGCATGTCGTCGGTGCGCATACGGGTCGCAACCAGCGACTGGTGGCCGTCACGCAGTGTCAGATCCGTAATCAGTACTTTTGCCATGCTCGTTATTCCGCTTTATCTATACGACGTGTGATCACATGCCCTCGTGGGCGGCAAGCGCTGCCGCAATGGCGGCAGCAAGCAGTTCGGGAGGTTGCTGAACGGTGTATTTTATCAGCTCGGGGTGGGACTCAACAAAACTGGTGTTGAACTTCCCGCTACGGAAGTCCGCGTTGCGCAGAATTTCCTGATAGTAGGGGATGGTAGTCTTGACGCCATAAGCCGTCATGTCCGACAGGGCGCGCAGGCCACGCTCGATGACGCCTTCCCAGGTCAGGTTCCACACTGTCAGTTTGGCGACCATCGAGTCGAAATAGGGCGGAATCACGTAACCGGTGTACATGGCCGCGTCGGTGCGCACGCCGGGGCCGCCCGGCGCGTAGTAGCGGGTCACCCGGCCGAAGCTGGGCAGGAAATCGTTCTTGGGGTCTTCCGCGTTGATGCGGAATTCCATGGCGAAGCCGCGGTAGTTGACCTCCGCTTGCTGATATTGCAGCGGCAGGCCGCTGGCGATGCGGATTTGTTCCTGCACGATATCGATACCGGTAATGCTTTCGGTGACGGTGTGCTCCACCTGCAGGCGGGTGTTCATTTCCATGAAGTAGAACTGATTGTCCGAGTCGAGCAGGAACTCCACGGTGCCGGCGTTGACGTAACCGACCGACTTGGCCGCCTGTACTGCCAGCTTGCCGATATAGTCGCGCTGGGCTTCGGTCAATTGCGGCGAGGGCGCAATTTCAATCAGTTTCTGGTTGCGCCGCTGAATGGAACAGTCGCGCTCGAACAGGTGGATGACGTTGCCGAAATTATCGCCGATGACCTGAACTTCAATGTGGCGCGGGTTCACCACGCAGCGTTCCATGAAGACTTCCGGCTTGCCGAAGGCCTTGCCGGCTTCGGAGACGACGCGGTCATAGTTTTTCAGCAGTTCGTCTTCGCTGTTGCAGCGGCGAATACCGCGGCCGCCGCCGCCGTTGGTGGCCTTGAGCATGACAGGGTAGCCGATTTTCTGACCCAGTTCGCGTGCAATTTCGACGTTTTCAAGGTTGCCCTCGCTGCCGGGCACGACAGGGATGCCGGCCTTGATCATGGCCGTGCGGGCCTGAATTTTGTCGCCCATCTGGCGAATGACGTGGGCGGACGGGCCGATGAACTTGATGCCGCGGCGAGCGCAGATTTCCGCCAGGGTCGGGTTTTCCGACAGGAAGCCGTAGCCAGGATGCAGGGCATCGCAACCTGAAGCAACCGCCAGATTGACGATATTGTGGGCGTTAAGATAGCCGGCAACAGGGTCGGAGCCGATGTGATACGCTTCGTCCGCTTTCTTTACGTGTAGGGCATGGCGGTCTGCGTCGGTGTAGATGGCGACCGATTTGATGCCCATTTCCTTGCAGGCGCGTACGATGCGCACGGCAATTTCACCGCGGTTGGCGATTAGGATTTTTTTGATCACGCAGCGATCCTTAAAATAGCTTGTTGAAGCGATTTACCCTGCAGCTTCAATAACGCCTGTTATGCCTGGTCCGTAATGCCCTGATGTACAAGGCATGGATCCGGCAAAGCATGCTAAAATTCACGGCAAATTATATGCCTTAAAACGCCTTGTAAGTCATGTGGCGGACGTACGTGTTTTGACCGTGCGCCGAACGCGCGCGACGCCGCGCCCCAATCCAGTCAGTTCTTGCCCCGACATCCTGCTGCAGCCAGGTGAATTTGCCGGGAATTTTGACAGCCAAAGCTAAAAATTATATCATGCGCGCCTTATGTCTGAACAGGTCGTCATCGATAGCCTGGCTTTTGCGCAAGGCGGACAAGCGATGCAGGGCGAAGCCCCGCTCGCGCGACTGGCTCGTTTGCAGGAAAATTTGCTGCGGAACGACGGGGTCGTGCACTATGCTCTGCGCGGCGGAACCAATCAGATGGGCAAGCTGGCCTTGTGGCTGGACGTGTCCGCTGATCTGGTGTTGACCTGTCAGCGTTGTCTCGAGCCGATGGTTTTCCCGGTCCGATCAGCAGGTGTTGAATTCGTGCTGGTAGACAAGGAACCGGAGAGCGATTCGGGAGAGCTTGAGGAAGAGTCCGAAGGCGATTCCGAATGGCTGGTAGTCAATAAGGCTCAGGACGTGCTGACGCTAGTCGAAGACGAGATTTTGCTTTCTTTGCCGTATGCACCGCGCCATGAAAATTGCGCGCCGAAAGCGGAGATGGCTGGAACCGGGGCTAAAAACCCTTTTGCAGCATTGGCTGCGCTGAAAAAGCCCCAATAACTGGAGTGAAGTAAAATGGCTGTACAACAAAACAAGAAGTCCCCGTCCAAGCGTGGCATGCGCCGTGCGCACGACTTCCTGACCAACCCGGCAACCGCTGTTGAACCCACCACCGGTGAAGTTCACCTGCGTCACCACATCAGCCCGAACGGTTTCTACCGTGGCCGTAAAGTGGTGCAAACCAAGGGCGACGAGTAAGACTGGCTGCAGCGGGTCATGACGTTCAGCGAAATTGGCGCTAACCAATGGAACTGACTGTCGCAATTGACGCCATGGGCGGCGACCATGGCCCGCACGTCACCGTTCCGGCTGCGCTGAATTACCTGCGCAAGTCGGACAGCGTCGACATCGTTCTTGTCGGTCTGACCGATGTGATAGAGGCTGAGCTAAGCGCTCACAAGGCCTCCGTTTCGTCACGTCTGCGTATCCACCACGCTAGCGAGGTGGTGACCATGGATGATCCGCCTGCGCTGGCTCTGCGCAGCAAGAAGGATTCGTCCATGCGCGTCGCCATCGATCTGGTGAAAAGCGGCGAAGCCAATGCCTGCGTTTCGGCAGGTAATACCGGCGCGCTGATGGCGACAGCCCGCTTTGTGCTCAAGACGCTGCCCGGTATCGATCGTCCGGCGATTGCGACCATCCTGCCGACGGTAAAAGGCCATGTGCACGTGCTCGATCTGGGCGCCAACGTCGATTGCACCGCCGAGCACCTGCTGCAGTTTGCCATCATGGGTGCCATGCTGGTGGCGGCCGTTGAGCACAATCCCAGCCCGACCGTCGGTCTGCTCAATATCGGCGAGGAAGATATCAAGGGCAACGAAGTGGTCAAGCAGGCCGCCGAGCTGTTGCGCGCAAGCAACTTGAACTTCTACGGCAACGTCGAGGGCGACGACATATACAAGGGCACCACCGATGTGGTGGTGTGCGACGGCTTTGTCGGCAATGTGGCGCTGAAAACCTCGGAAGGGCTGGCGCAGATGATCCGCACCTTCCTGCAACAGGAATTCGGCCGCAATGTCTTTACCAAGATGGCAGCGCTGGCAGCCATGCCGGTGCTGAAAGCATTCAAGCGCCGGGTCGATCACCGCGGCTATAACGGTGCCAGCTTGCTGGGTTTGCGCGGCGTGGTCGTAAAAAGCCACGGCTCGGCCGACGTGTATGCCTATGAAAATGCCATCGCCCGTTCAGTCGAGGCGGTGCGTAACGGTGTGTTGCACCGAATAACAGAACAAATGAATCTGCTGCATTCCTCTACTTCCGCTGGAGCGAAGTCCTGATGTATTCCCGCATTGCCGGTACGGGTAGTTACCTGCCTGAAAAAATTCTGACCAATAAAGACCTCGAAGCGATCATTGAAACCACCGATCAATGGATTGTGGAGCGTACCGGTATTCGCGAGCGCCGCATGGCTGGTGATGGTGAGCTGACCAGCGATCTGGCAGCTGCTGCTGCCCGCAATGCGCTGGAAGCCGCTGGTGTGGATGCGCAGTCGATTGATCTGCTGATTGTGGCCACCACCACACCGGATTTGGTTTTCCCCAGTACGGCCTGCATCGTGCAAGCCAAACTCGGCATCGGCAACCGCTCACCGGCATTCGATATCCAGGCGGTCTGCAGCGGTTTCGTCTATGCCCTGTCGGTGGCTGATCAGTTCATTCGCGGGGGCACGGTTAAACGAGCATTGGTGATCGGTGCCGAAACGCTGTCTCGCATTACCGACTGGAACGATCGCGGCAACTGCATTTTGTGGGGCGACGGCGCCGGGGCCGTGGTACTGGAAGCCAGTGAAGAGCGGGGCATCGTTTCGACCCATATCCACGCTGACGGCAGCTACAAGGAGCTGCTGCGCGTCGATGGTGGCATTTCGGCCGGCATCGAGGGCAAGGCCTGCATGCGCATGGAAGGCAATGCCGTATTCAAGATGGCCGTCAACACGCTGGATGCGATCGTTGACGAGACGCTGGAAGCCAATGGCCTGCAGAAGTCGGATGTCAAATGGCTGGTGCCGCACCAGGCTAACATCCGCATTATCCAGGCGACTGCGAAGAAGCTGGGAATGAGCATGGACAACGTGGTTGTCACCGTGGATCGTCACGGCAACACGTCGGCCGCTTCAATACCGCTTGCACTGGACACGGCTGTGCGCGATGGTCGCATCCAACGCGGCGACATGCTGCTGATGGAAGCCTTCGGCGGCGGCTTTACCTGGGGCTCCGTGCTGGCCCGCTTCTAATCGATACAATGAATTCAGCGCGCTGGCGCGCTACCAGGCCGCCCGGAGAAGGCGGTCTGTTGTCTGGAGGATAGCATGAGTTTTGCATTTGTATTTCCCGGTCAGGGCTCCCAGTCGGTCGGCATGATGCAGGCCTATGGCGATGCGCAAGTTGTGCGCGACACCTTTGCCGAAGCGTCGGATATTCTCAAGCAGGATCTGTGGAAGCTGGTAACGGATGGTCCGGCAGAAGAAATCAACCAGACGGTGAATACCCAGCCGGTGATGCTGACAGCCGGTGTGGCCGTGTGGCGTCTGTGGAACAGTCTGGGCGGCCAGCAGCCGGCTGCCATGGCTGGTCACAGCTTGGGCGAGTACACCGCGCTGGTGGCCGCGGGCGCGATTTCCTTTGCCGATGCCATACCACTGGTGCGTTTTCGCGCCGAAGCGATGCAAAATGCCGTGCCGGAAGGTGTGGGCGCCATGGCGGCCGTGCTGGGGCTGGATGACGAGACGGTGCGTGCCGTGTGTGCCGAGGCGGCACAGGGAGAAGTGCTGCAAGCGGTCAATTTCAATTCGCCCGGTCAGGTGGTGATTGCCGGTAACAAAGCCGCCGTGGAGCGGGGTGCTGAAGTTGCCAAAGCCAAGGGCGCCAAACGTGCGTTGCTGCTGCCGGTGTCGGTGCCGTCCCATTGCGCATTGATGCAGCCGGCCGGTGAGGCGTTGGCCGATTATCTGAAGAATGTCAGCGTAAGTGTCCCGTCTATCCCGGTTTGGCACAATGCCGATGTGGCGGCTCACAACGATGTGGCGGCCATCAAAGATGCGCTGGTGCGCCAGCTGTACAGCCCGGTGCGCTGGGTCGAAACCGTTCAGGCATTTGTTGCCAATGGTCTGGTGCAGGTGGTCGAATGTGGTCCGGGCAAGGTGCTGGCCGGTCTGAATAAGCGCATTGATGGCGCCGTTCAGGCTGTCGCTATGGCGGATATTACCTCTGTTGAACAGTTGGTTAAAGAATAAATTTAATATTTTAGTTTAGAATTTGAGGGGGGGCTATGGAAGGCAAAATCGCTCTGGTGACCGGAGCTTCCCGCGGGATCGGTCAGGCTATTGCGCTGAATCTGGCTAAGCAGGGGGCCACCGTGATCGGTACGGCAACGTCCGAATCGGGGGCCAAGGCCATTTCCGATTACCTGGCTGCTGCCGGTGCCAAAGGTCAGGGCATGGCGCTTGACGTGTCGCAACCGGAACAGGTGGATGCAGTGATTGATGCCATCCAGAAGCAGTTTGGCGAGATTGCCATTCTGGTCAACAACGCCGGTATCACGCGCGACAACCTGCTGATGCGCATGAAGGATGAAGAGTGGGATGCCATCATGCAAACCAATCTGACTTCCGTGTTCCGCCTGTCCCGCGCCGTGCTGCGCGGCATGATGAAGGCCCGCGCCGGTCGCATTATTTCCATCGCCTCGGTTGTGGGCGCCATGGGCAATGCCGGGCAGACCAACTATTCCGCTGCCAAGGCCGGCATCATGGGCTTTACCAAGTCGCTGGCGCGCGAGGTGGGCAGCCGCAACATTACCGTCAACTGCGTGGCGCCGGGCTTTATCGATACCGACATGACCCGCGCTTTGCCGGAAGCGCAGCGTGAAGCCTTGCTGACGCACATTCCGCTGGGGCGTCTGGGTTCGGCTGATGACATTGCCAGCATGGTGGGCTTCCTGGCCTCCGATGCGGCTGCCTACATCACCGGCGAAACACTGCATGTAAATGGCGGTATGTACATGATTTGAGCGAATTATTCATTCGCTTCTTATTGATTATTATCGATATTTAAGTAAATTCGGCCGAACGTTTTTATGTGCGGCCAAATTTGGTAGAATACGAAAAGTTTTTTGACCACAAAGGAACGTTAGATGGAAAACATTGAACAGCGCGTGATGAAGATCGTTGCTGAACAACTGGGTGTGAATGAGGC
>JAJZQI010000021.1 GCA_021851875.1 Pseudomonadota bacterium
CCGATCTTACAAAATGCTCAAGGACGCCGAAGCCGACATCATGCTGTCCGGCGGCCGCTCCCAGTTCATTGCCTTGAAGGCCAAGGTGCCCTGGCTGGACATCAACCAGGAACGTCACCATGCCTATGCCGGTTATGTGGGCATGATCAAGCTGGTGCAGGAAATCGAGAAATCGATCAACAACCCGGTGTGGGATGCGGTGCGCGCCCCGGCACCGTGGGATATCCCGGAACAGACCGCCGCTACGCTGGATGAGAGCGAACCGGTGGTGGGTGCAGTGTCCACCCCGTCAATGAGTGCAGCCGCTTAAGGGAGAACGACATGGCCAAGGTCAGTACAGTCAAGAAATCCTGTGCCGTCAATCCGCTGAAAATGAGTCAGCCGATCGGCGCAGCGCTGGCCTTCATGGGCATCAACAACAGCATGCCCACGCTGCATGGTTCGCAAGGGTGTACCGCGTTCGGTCTGGTGCTGTTTGTACGGCATTTCAAGGAAGCGATTCCGATGCAGACCACCGCCATGAACGAAGCCACCACCATCATGGGCGGGCTGGACAACGTCGAGCAGGCCATCCTGAATATCTACAAGCGCGCCAAACCCGCTTTTATCGGCATCGCTTCAACCGGTCTGACGGAAACCAAGGGTGATGACGTGGACGGGTATATCTCCCTGATCCGCAAGAAGCATCCTGAGCTGGATGAGCTGGCGATTGTGTACGTTTCCACCCCCGATTACATCGGCGCCTTCCAGGACGGCTGGACCAAGGCGGTGGAAAAGCTGGTGAAGGAAATGGTGGGTCCGTCTGAGACTGTGCCGGGGCAGATCAATATCCTGGCCGGCAGCCATCTGACTCCGGGCGATATTGAAGAACTGCGCGACACCATCGAAGCGTTTGGTCTTAACCCGATCATTCTGCCGGACCTGTCCGGTTCGATGGACGGCCATATTCCCGACAACTTCAGCCCGACCACGCTGGGCGGCACGACGGTGGAACAGATCCGCTCCATGGGCGGTTCCACCTACACCATCGCTATTGGCGAACAGATGCGTCCGGCTGCCATAGCGCTGAAGGAAAAAGCCGGGGTGGAATTCGAGGTGATCGAAAGCCTTACCGGTGTGGATGGCTGCGACCGGTTCATCGCTGCGCTGTCGCGGCTGGCACAGCGCCCGGCGCCGGCGAAATACCGCCGTCAACGCAGCCAGCTGATGGACGCCATGCTCGATGCGCATTTCCACTTCGGCGGCAAGAAAATCTCCATCGGCGCCGAGCCTGACCTGCTGTACGGCATGAGCAAACTGTTCCACAGCCTGGGTGCGGAAATCAGCGTGGCCATGACCACGACACACTCGCCCATGCTGGAAAAAGTACCCACGGAAGAAGTGCTGATTGGCGACCTGGAAGACATGGAAGACCGCTCGGCCGATTGCGACCTGCTGGTAACGCATTCGCACGGCCGCCAGATGGCCGAGCGGCTGGATATTCCCTTCCTGCGCATGGGTATCCCGATGTTCGACCGCTTGGGCGCGGCACACCAGGTGACCGTGGGTTATCGCGGTACGCGCGATCTGGTGTTCCAGGTGGCGAATATTTTCATGTCGCAGATACATGAACCGACACCGACCGACTGGACCGAACCCGCTGCAGCAGCCTCGCACGGCTCGTGCGGTAGCTGCGGCTCGTCGGCAACGCATTGAAACAGGTTTTTACAGGAGCACGATCATGAAGGTTGCATTTGCTACGCAGGATTTGAAACGTGTCGATGCGCATTTCGGCTGGGCAAAGAATATCGCCATCTACGAACTTTCGCCTGAATCCAGCGCGTTTGTCGAAGCCATCCAGTTCGACGGCGATCTGAAGGAAGACGGCGACGAAGACAAGCTGGCGCCGAAGCTGGAAGCCATCAAGGACTGCGCCATTCTGTACGTGGCTGCTATCGGCGGCTCCGGCGCGGCCCGCGTGGTGGCGCAAAACATCCACCCGATCAAGGTGAACGAGCCGGAAGTGATCGACGAAATTCTGGTGAAACTGCAGGGCGTGCTCAAAGGCACCCCGCCGCCGTGGCTGCGCAAGGTGATGAACAAGGGCCAGGAACGTACTTACGACTTTGACGAGGAATAATCATGTCAGCAGAAGCAGCAGTAGCAGAAGCCGCATCCGTGATGGACTCCCTGTTCATCAAGGAACTGATCAAGCAATGGCGTGCGCAGGATACGCATGGCGCCTGGGAAGGTAAAAGCGATGAAAAATTGCTGGAACCGTACATCGTGACCAAAGAGATGCGCAAGGAAATGCCCATCATCGGCGATCCCGATCCTGAAGTGCTGTGGCGCGTTGAACTGTTTTACAACGCAATCGGCCTGGCCATCGAGCGGTCCAAGGGCATCATGGTATCGCCCATGATGAAAATGAGTCACGAAGGCTTTGGCCGTCAGGTTCTGCTGGCCGGCCGCCTGGTGGTGGTGAACAAGCAGCTGCGCGACGTTCACCGCTTTGGCTTCGAAACGATGCAAAAGCTTGCCGAGGAAGGCGAGAAAATGGTCGCGGCAGGGGTGGAAATGATCGAGAAATACCCCGATGCGGCCAACTACAGCTGAGTGTGATGACTCAGACGGAGTGTCATTGATGCGGTAATTTTTTGGAGGGCTCAATCATGGCTGCAGTACTGGAATTTGAAATGGCGAATGAAGTCGACGTACCCCACTGGGTATCGATTGCCGAAGAAGAGGCGCTTGAGCGAGTTCTCCACCCCGCGGCGAAAGGAAGCCCGAGCATGGAAGATGTAGATGCGCTGAAAGCGCAGGTCAAGAAACTCAACGCACGTGCAATGGAAGTACGCATGGCCTTGCATGATTTGTCGGAAGAACTGCCGGCCGGCCTCGAGCGCGTGATGGACGTGGCGCAACAGACCGTGGATGCGTTCCAGGCGCTGGATGCGGCGCGCAAGCAGCTCAATGCTGCCGCCAAGTGAGGTGAACGATGAGCGACATCACCATCACATTGCCGAACGGGAAAGTCTGGACGCCCAAGTTCGTTGAGTCCATCAACGAGGAAAAATGTATCGGCTGCGGCAGGTGTTTCCGCGTATGCGGCCGCGAAGTGCTCGAACTGAAAGGTGTGACGGCTGACGGTGAATACGTCGAAATCGACCCGGACGACGATGACGACGACGGCGGCGAATACGAGAAGAAGGTCATGACTATCGCCAACGACGCCAACTGCGTCGGCTGCGAGGCCTGCTCCAAGATCTGCCCCAAGCAGTGTTACACCCATGGCGCCATGCAGGGAGGCTAGGGCGTGAAATGAGTGTTAACACGCCCTCAACCCTTGCGCGCGACAGCTTGAAGGAGATGACGATGAACATTGTGCCCAACAAGGAATGGTTGCTTTCCTTTGCTGTGGACCGGGAAGACGGCACAGCGGTTGCCTTCGCCTCGGTCATTGATTCGGCCGCCCGGCAGGCCATCCAGCCGCCCAATCTGAACATGGGCCTGAGCCTGGCCGCCTACAACACCTTGCTCGACCGTTATTTCCCCGGCGCCAGCCTGGCTCTGGAGCTGGCGCGCGAAAAACTCGACGCGCAATCGGACGAAGTCTGCTGCACGGCCATTCGTACCGAAGAGTTCGCCGATCTGGTGGACTTGCTGCTGGAACATCGGGTGGACGACAAGGAACAGACCGAATGGGTGGCCTATGCCATTGCCAGCGGCTGCATGGGCGGCGACCACCTGTATCACGACATGGGCCTGCCCAATCGCGAACCGGTGTCGCGCCTGCTGAGCACTTATTTCCCGGCTTTGTTCGCCAAGAACGAAGGCGCCCGCATGAAGTGGAAGAAATTCCTCTACAAGCAGCTGTGCGATCGGGCGGAAGTGAAAGCGTGTGCTGCCCCGACCTGCCAGCAGTGCGATCACTATACCGCCTGTTTCGGGCCGGAAGATGAAACGGGGCTGGCCGTGCTGTCGCAAATTTCCGGGAGAGCACCCGTTGCGACGGATGCCTGATGCAGGGCGCAAGATGATTTTTTCCCGTACCAGCCAGTATGCCATCCAGGCCCTTGTATTTCTGGCCACGCACGAGGACGACAATCCGGTGCTGGTGAAGGAAATAGCCCGCAAGCTGAATATTCCCGCCGCTTATCTGTCCAAGATACTCGGCGGCATGCGGCGCGCCGAGCTGTTGTACTCGGCCCGCGGCTGCAAGGGCGGCTTCGTGCTGGACAAGCGGGCGCGTCACACCAATCTGTTCGAGGTGCTGACGCTGTGCGAAGGCGAGCATCCGGTCATGGATTGCCTGCTGGGTTTCAAGGCCTGCAGCGACCAGCATGCCTGTCCGCTGCACAGCGAATGGCAGCCGGTAAAGGAAAAGGTGATCGCGTTTCTGCAGGAGCAGACGCTGGTCGATCTGGCGGAAGATGTGCGCTCCGGCAAATACAATCTGGCGGACCTGCCGCACATGGTGTCGCGGGAATTGCGCCTGATGGGCTGAGTGGCGTTTTTTCGGCTGTCGTTATGTGGATTATGGAATAGCGGGGGGGGTGAAGATGAACAATCTGGCTGTGAATACCGAGTGCAAGCTGCCGGAGGAATACGTGCCGCTGGTCATCCAGCCGGTGAATCTGGCCCGTTTCGCCGAACCGTCCCTGGGCGCCGAACGGGAAATGGGTTACGACCCGCAGGGCGCCTGCTGCTACTACATGCACCGCTATATGCTGACGCGCGTGCTGCTGGACGACGAAGAAGTGTTTTACGAGGAAGTCGTCTACTCCGAGTGGGTTTGCGCCTGGCGCCTGGACGACGGACGCTGGCTGCGGTTTGAGCACTGCAGCGGTCCGGAAAATACCTGTCAGGACCGCCGCAGCGGCGGGCAGTATCGCGTAGGCAACAAGGCGGAACTATTGGCCGGTTATTTTTGAAAACCGTTATGTGGTTTTTGGTTATAACGGTTACAATGAAACAGGGATAGCAAGCAGGGGACAGGCATGGCGGGCGACAAAATCGTTCAGGGGCTGGTGCTGCGCTTCGTTGACGAGGCGGGCAGCGGCAAGCGTGGACGCGGGCGTATCGAGCTGCTGGAAAAGATTGCCGAACTCGGTTCGATTTCGGCGGCCGCCAAGGTGTTGGGCCTGTCCTACAAGTCGGCCTGGGAGGCGGTGGATGCCATGAACAATCTGTCCGACACCCTGCTGGTAGAGCGCGTCTCGGGCGGCAAGCATGGCGGCGGAACTGTGCTGACGCCGCGCGGCATCCAGGTGCTGGCCGCTTTTCGCCGGTTCGAGGAGGAATACGGCAAGTTTCTGACGGCTTTGAAGAGCAACACGGAATTTGGCGATTTTTATCAGCTGATCAGGGGATTGGGCATGAAGACCAGTGCACGTAACGAATTTCTCGGACGGGTGAAACAGATCAAGAGCGGGGCGGTGAACTCCGAGGTGGTGCTGGACATCGGCGGCGGTCAGGAACTGGTGTCCATCATCACCAATGAAAGCGTAAGCAACCTCGAACTGGTGGTCGGCAAGGAAGCCTATGCGCTGATCAAGGCGCCGTGGGTGATCGTGACTTCGGCACAGCCGACCATGAAAACGAGTGCACGCAACAATCTGTGCGGTGTGGTGACACGCTGCCAGGAAGGGGCGGTAAACGGCGAGGTCGTGATCGAGCTTGCCAGCGGAAAAAGTGTTGCCGCCATCATCACCAACGAAAGTATCAAGAATCTCGGGCTGAGGGAGGGGGTGCAAGCCTGTGCGCTGATCAAAGCCTCTCACATTATCCTGGCTGTGCCAGCATGAAAGGACGAAGCATGAAACTCAAGTATGCAATGGCATTCCCGCTGACGCTGTTGTGTCTGACTACTGCTCGGGCAGACGATGTACAGGTGGCTGTAGCCGCCAATTTTACCGCGCCGATGCAGAAGATCGCCGAAGCGTTCAAAAAGGATACCGGCCACACGGCTTCGCTGTCTTTCGGTTCGTCCGGCAAGTTCTACACCCAGATCAAAAACGGTGCGCCGTTTCAGATCTTTCTTTCGGCTGACGACGACAAGCCCGCCAAACTGGAACAGGAAGGCATGACGGTGCCGGGAACCCGTTTCACCTACGCCATCGGGCAATTGGCGTTGTGGTCGGCCAAAGACGGCTATGTGGACAGCAAGGGCGAAGTGTTGCAGAAAGGCCGATTCGCACATCTGGCGATTGCCAACCCGGCTTTGGCGCCTTATGGACAAGCCGCCGTGGAAACAATGACCAAGCTGGGACTGACGGCCAGCGTGCAGCCGAAACTGGTGCAGGGCGAGAATATCGCCCAGACCTGGCAATTTATTGCGACCGGCAATGCAGAACTGGGTTTTGTCGCGTTGTCGCAGGTGATGGAAGACGGCAAGCTTAAAGCCGGCTCGGCCTGGCTGGTGCCGGCAGACATGCATACGCCGATCCGGCAGGATGCGGTGCAGTTAAGCAACAGCAAGGGCAACGCAGCCGCGGAAGCGTTGATGAAATACCTCAAGAGCGACAAGGCTCGCGCTATCATTAAGGCCTATGGCTACGGCATCTAACGACAACATACAACGGGCTCCGCATGAGTGACGCAGACTGGAGCGCGGTCTATCTGACGCTGAAGCTGGCCACCCTGACCACCGTGTTGCTGCTTCTGCTCGGCACCCCCATTGCCTGGTGGCTGGCACGCACGCGCTCACGCCTGAAAGGCGTGGTCGGGGCAGTGGTGGCCATGCCGCTGGTGCTGCCGCCGAGTGTCATCGGCTTCTATCTGCTGGTGCTGATGGGGCCAAACGGTCCGGTTGGTCAGCTGACACAATCGCTCGGCCTGGGTGTGCTGCCGTTTACCTTTACCGGCCTGGTGGTCGCCTCCCTGCTGTATTCGCTGCCATTCGTCGTCCAGCCGGTGCAAAACGCCTTCGAGGCAATCGGCGAGCGGCCGCTTGAAGTGGCCGCTACCTTGCGTGCCAGCACGCTGGATGCGTTTTTCAGCGTGATCCTGCCGCTGGCCAAACCGGGCTATCTCACCGCAGCGGTACTGGGTTTTGCCCACACGGTGGGCGAATTCGGCGTGGTGCTGATGATCGGCGGCAACATACCGGGGGCGACCCGGGTGGTGTCGGTGCAGATCTACGACCATGTGGAAGCGCTTGAATACGCCGAAGCCCACTGGCTGTCCGCCGGCATGCTGGTGTTCTCCTTCCTGGTGTTGCTGAGCATGAACACGCTGACCAACAGGAGAAAAACAGCATGAGCGAGCGCACGCTGACAGCCCGCTTCAAGCTGTCCCGGCCGGAGTTTGGCCTGGATGTCGATCTGGTGCTGCCCGGTCAGGGGGTGACGGCCCTGTTCGGTCATTCCGGTTCGGGCAAGACCACATTGCTGCGTTGTATTGCCGGGTTGGAGCGGGCCGAAGGCGTGCTGCAGCTGGGCGACGCCGTCTGGCAGGATGAGCGGACGTTCGTGCCGGTGCATAAGCGGCCGCTGGCCTATGTGTTTCAGGAAGCCAGTCTGTTTGATCACCTGAGTGTGCGGCAGAACCTGCAATACGGCCAGAAACGCGTGGCGCAGCAGGAGCGCAAGGTCAGCCTGGAGCAGGCGATCGAGCTGCTGGGTATCGGCCATCTGCTCGAGCGTATGCCGGCCCGCTTGTCCGGCGGGGAAAAGCAGCGTGTGTCGATTGCCCGGGCACTGGCTGTCAGCCCGCAACTGCTGCTGATGGACGAGCCGCTGTCGGCGCTGGATTTCGCCCGCAAACAGGAAATCCTGCCTTACCTGGAGCGGCTGCACGACGAGCTGGATATTCCGCTGATTTATGTCAGCCACGCGCCCGATGAGGTCGCCCGGCTGGCCGATCACCTGGTGGCCATGGAGGATGGCCGGGTAACGGCGCAGGGGCCGATCCAGGACGTGCTGGCGCAACTGGATTCACCCATCCGGCTGGGCGACGATGCGGGAGTGGTGCTGGATGCCACCGTGGCCGAGCGCGACAGTCAGTGGCACCTGGCGCGCGCCGACTTCCCCGGCGGGCAGGTGTGGGTGCGCGACGGCGGGCAGGTCATCGGTCAACGTGTGCGCTTGCGTATCCTGGCGCGCGATGTGAGCGTGACGCTGGAGCCGCAGACGGGCAGCAGCATCATCAATGCCATTCCGGCCCGCATTGTCGAGCTGGTGGCAGACAACCACCCGGCATTGGCGCTGGTGCGCCTGCAGGCCGGCAGCATACCCATTCTTGCGCGCCTGACCAAACGCTCGGCCGCCGCACTGCACCTGCACCCCGGTCAGGCCGTCTGGGCGCAGGTCAAGGCGGTCGCGCTGGTGGGCTAAACCCTGCCAGCCAGGCCTTATTCGGCCAGCGCCAGCCGGATATCCACGTCGCGGCTGAGCCAGCCGCGCGTCACTTCACGAAAAGCCACTTCCTCGGCCTTTTCCCATATCAGATAGAGCATTGCCTCCTCGCGGGACAGCAGCTCGTCTTTCAGCAGCTTTTCCATTGCCTTGGCACAGGCGGCAGGGTCGGCCTTGTTTTCGACAAACACTTCCGCCGCCAGACGGAAGGCGGTGTCGAGGTCGCCCGGCGATGGCAGGTGGGCGTGAACGCCGACCAGGCGAAATTGTTCGGCCGGGGCACAAAGTTGCGTCGCAGTCACGATCGTTCCTTTCGAGATGTTGAATCCGCCAACAGCTACGAGCAAATTTCGTGCAAGGCGTTATGCGACAACGGGCGGAATGCGATGTCTGATTGTAGTTGATTGATATTTAAGGAGAGTTTTTGTCTGTTCGGCTGGAATGGTTTCTGCTTTATAAAAGGTATAGCCGTATTGGCCTGTCTTGTTTGTCACAAAAACGACAAGGCGGGGGCAATCATGAACGCATTCAGGAGATACCCATGAAAGTGGCCGAATTGCTCAGTGTACTGGAACGTTTTCCGACTGAAGCCGTCGTGTTGTTTGCCGCCGACGGCGGGATTTCGCGGGTTGGCAGCGTTTCCATTGAATTCAATCATGACGGCATGCCGGACGAGGTGATCCTGCTGCCGTCGGATGATATCGATTAGGACCCATGATGGACTATGTGACGATCTGCCGCGAAAGCGGATTGCTGGAAGGTGAGATGGCCAACTTCATCATCCGCGGCAGGGAATTTGTGGTGGTCTGGCCGGAAGGCCGTGAACCGGTTGCGTTTGACAGTTTCTGTCCGCATCAGGGGCTGCCGCTGGGGCAGGGCCATTTCAACGGCAAGGTGCTGACCTGTCCGGCGCATCAATGGGCATTCGACGGTGTCGAGGGCCATGCCCTCAACGCCGACTGTCAGCTCAAACGCTATCCGCTGCGCGTCAGGGATGGTCTGGTGGAAGTGAAACTGCTGGCCTTTGGGGAGTTATACGACAATGAGTAACCATACGGTGATCGGTGCCAATCCGCATTACGACAGTCTGGGCGGCGACGAGGCCGTGCGCCGGCTGGTCGACCGTTTTTACGACCTGATGGACGAAGACCCGGACTACTACGGTATTCGCAAGCTGCATCCGGCCGACCTGACCGAGTCGCGCAACAAACTGTACTGGTTTTTGTCGGGCTGGCTGGGCGGGCCGCCATTGTATACCGACAAATTCGGTCACCCTTTTCTGCGTCAGAAGCATATGCCTTTCCCCATCGGCGAAAGCGAGCGCGATCAGTGGATGGGCTGCATGCAGCGCGCCATGGCGGATACCGGTGTCGAACCGGCACTGCAGGAGGCCTTGCGTGCCGCCTTCTTCAAGACAGCCGATTTTTTGCGCAACCAGCCCGGCTGATTCCTGCTCGTCCGCTGCGCCTTACCGTCACCATCGCCAGTTTCCTGCCGCTGGAATAAAGCCCGCTTTTACCCCGTCTATTAACAACACGCCCTGACGCCGTGCGGACGACAGAACCGTGCGGTTGTCTTGCTGCCTGACGTGTATTCATGCTGCATCACACACTTGCATAAAACACCAAGAAGGGAAGCACCAATGAACATTCGAGTTGCGTTATTTTCCGCAGTGTCTCTACTGACTTTGCTGGCTGCACCTGTCGCCGGTGCTGCCGAGGCGGGCACGGCCGCCGCGGCTGCCGGCGGCAAACTGGAAAAGATTGCCGATGACCGCGAGCACGACATCCGCGTGTTCCGCCCCGACGGCAGCGATATCCAGGGCGAGGCCGCATTTGCCGCCATGCCCGGGGTTGATCTGGCGGTCTGGGTCGCCGGCAATCAGTTCTTCGCCATGCCCGACGTGATTCATGCGTTTCAGGCTCAGTTTCCCGCCGGCAAGAAGCCGGTGGTGGGGCTGATCACCTTGCCGCCGGGCAAGGTGGTTTCAGCCATGCTGAACGGCGGCTGGCAATTCCGCGGTAAAACCCTGCGCGCCGTGCCGGATGTCTGGGGACAGGTGGCGCTCGAGCCGGCCGAACAATTGAAGCAGGCCGGCCTGGCGCAGGATTATCTGGTGTATATGCACAACCAGCTGGTGCTGATGGTGGCCAAGGGCAATCCCAAGCACGTGACGGGGATCGCCAGCCTGGGCCGCCGCGATTTGCACGTCATGCTGCCCAACCCGGTGAAGGAAGGCATCATGCGCGAATATGCCCGCAAGGTGCTGGAGCATCATGATCTGTGGCAAAGCCTGTCCGCCGGCAAGGAATGCGAAAGCTGCCAGGGGGCGCCCAATGTCTGGTTCACTTCGGTACACCACCGCGAGATTCCGGCTGCATTGCAGGCGGGCAAAACCGACGTTGGCATTGTCTGGGCCACCGAAGTGCAGAATGCGCTGAAGGACGGGGCGCAGGTGGATGCCATTTCCCTGCCGCCGCAGGATAGCATGATCAACGATGTGAACTACTACGCCGGCAGCGTGCCGAACAGCGCCCATGCACAGCTGGCGCAAGCCTATCTGCACTTCCTGGGCAGCCCGGCGGGGCAACAGGCCTATAGCCAACACGGCTTCCTGCCCGCCAGCAAAACGGACCTGCAGCAAAAATCGCTGTAATGGCGGGCGCGGTGCTTTAATGCACCCGATAGGCGGCGTGGCAGGCGGCGCATTGCACCGTCACGTCGCCCAGCGCATTGAGGGCCCTGCTCAGGTTGCCGTCGGCCGAGGCTTCCTGGGCGATCAGGGCGAATTCACTGGCTTTCTTGTGCATGGTCATGCCAATCTGGCGCATTTGCGGCGGCATGTACGGCGCCAGCTGGTCGGCGTGATGCGCAACGGTGGACGACAGGCCGATATTCTGCTCGGCCAGGTCGGCCGCATGATCGAAATCCCCCCGTGCCAGCGCCTGCTGGATTTCACCCAGGGTCAGCAGATGCTCGCGCATGTTGCTCAGCATGTGCGCGCGCAACATTTCAGGCATGGGCACCCGTGTGCGGGGATCGCTGCTCATGCCGGTCTCCGCCGCGATGACCGGATGGACCAGCAGGCAAGCCAGCGTGAGGCAGCTGAAGTAGGCGGCGCGGCGCGCGGCAGCGGCAAGCTGGCGTGCCTTCATGCGCATGCGCAGACGTGCCGCCGCCTGTTTCATGACTGGGCTCCGGCGGCAAAATCGCGGATCACGCAGGCGCCCACCTGATCGCCCGGGTCGATCTCGGCCAGCTTGTCCAGCATGGCCTGGCAACTGGCTGCGCGGTTCGTGCGCAAGTGGATGAAAGCCAGCGCCTTGAGCGTGAACAGGTAGAAATGCGCCGCGCCGGTGCCGCCCTGCCAGTCGGCCGAGCGGGGCGTGAGCTTGTGCCACTCGGGCTCGAAGCCGCCCAGCCGGGCGGCGTTGCTCATGCCCGCCAGAGCGGCCTGTTCGGCCTGCTCCAGCCGCTTCTTGTAGAAGTAGAACTTGTACAGGGCGAAGTAGCCGGGCAGGTAGTCGGGGGCAGCGGCAATGGTGTCGATCAGGTGCGCTTCGGCCGTGTCGCTGTCGTGGTAATGCGTTGCCGCATCCTGCAGCCGCGTGCCGATGGCGGCGGGGATGTCGTCGCTGGCAACGCCGGGAGTGCCGTTCACCATGCGGGTCTACCAGATTTCCGGCGGCAGCATCAGCCGCTCGACCGGCTGGTCGTTCAAGAGGTGTTCTTCAACGATGCTTTCCACGTCTTCCGCCTTGACCTGACCGTACATGACGCCTTCCGGATAGACCAGCACGTGCGGGCCGCTGCAGGGGCCCAGGCAGCCGGTGTTGGACAGGGCGAACTGCTCGAACAGGTTACGCGCTTGGAATTGCTTGCTGAAGGCTTCCAGCACGGCGGCGGAACCGCTTTGCATGCAGGAGCCGCGCGGGTGTCCCGGCGGACGGTTCTGGACGCAGACGAAGACGTGTTTTTTTGGTTTTGGCATGATAAATCTCTTTCCTTAGCCGAACTTGAACAGGATGCCGTAGCCGCCGCGCGGGTATTCCCAGGCGACGTTATGGTGTTCGTTGCAGATGATGCGGCAGGTGCCGCATTCCAGGCAGCCGTCGGTGATCAGCACCACGCGGCCGTTACCTTCCTGCGTGTAGCAGGCGGCCGGGCACAGGTGAGTGCATTCCTTGCCCTGACACTTCGAATGGCAGATCTCGTTGTCCTTGATCTGAATGTGCGGATGGCCGCTGTCGACACGGTAACGATTCTGAAACAGCCTTTCCTCGACTTTTACGGTGCTCATTCGAACGCCCTCCACATTTTGAACGCGTCACCCAGCAAGCCGACCAGCGAGCGGCGGCTGGAGAATTCCTTGCGAATCTGCTTTTCCTTGGTCTTCTTGTCGATCCCGTCCACGGTGAGCATGGTGCGGGCCGCCTGGCTGACCAGATCGGGGTAATCGGTGAAGAACTGCGGATTCTTGTGGAATACGCCGGGCATGCGACGGTACTTCTTCAGGTCCTTCATGACGAAGGTTTCATCCAGCGCGGCACGGTAAGCCGACAGATTGCGCGCGCTCAGGTCTTTTCTGGCTTCCTTCAGGGTCAGCACCGTTTCGGCGGCAATGCGGCCGGTGGTCATGGCCAGGTTGGAGCCTTCACGGTGTACGGCATTGACGAACATGCCGGAGTCGCCCACGATCATCCAGCCGTCGCCGTAGATTTGCGGCATGGCTTCGTAACCGCCTTCGGGAATCAGGTGCGCGGTGTATTCTTTCATCTCGCCGCCGGCCAACAGCGGTTTGATGGAAGGATGCTGCTTCATTTCGTCCAGCAGGGTGTAAGGCGATACCTTGCTGGCCTTGAAGTCGGACAGCATGCAACCCACGCCGACGGTGAGCGATTCCTTGTTGGTGTAGAGAAAACCGGTGCCCATCATGCCTTTGGTGATCTTGCCGGCCATCTCGATGACCACGCCTTCGTCGCCGCTGATGTTGAAGCGGCTTTCCACCGTTTCGGTCGGCATGAAGTGAATCTCCTTCACCGCCAGCGCCACATCCTTGGGCTGCAGCTCGGCATGGAAGCCGGCTTTTTTCGCCAGCAGCGAGTTCACGCCGTCGGCCAGCACCACCACGTCGGCGTAGATCTCGCCGTCCACGCGGTCGGTGCGCACGCCGATGACGCGGTTCTTGTCCATCAGCAGATCGGTCACGGTGGTTTCGTTGATCACCAGCGCGCCGGCTTCCTGCACCTTGGTCGAGAACCACTTGTCGAACTGGGCGCGCAAAATGGTGTAGCGGTTGTAGGGCTGCTTGTTGAATTCCTCGGAGCGGTAGTGGCTGGCGATATGTGAGTTGTCGTCCAGAATCCACATGCGCTGCTCGATGATGTGACGTTCCAGCGGCGCGTCTTCGCGAAAATCGGGGATCATGCGCTCCAGCGCATCGGAATAGAGGATCGCGCCCTGCACGTTCTTGGAACCGGGGTATTCGCCGCGCTCCAGTTGCAGCACCTTCAGGCCGCCCTTGGCCATGGTGTAAGCGGCGGCATTGCCGGACGGGCCGGCGCCGATGACGATTGCGTCAAAATGTTCTGCCATGGTGGTCTCCTATACAGCTTTACGGACAGTAGCCAGATGCTGGCGGAACGCTTCCGTCAGGGCCGGCAGAATCGTCATGGCGTTGCCGACGATGCCGTAGGTGGCAAAGTCGAAAATCGGCGCATGCGGATCGTTGTTGATGGCGATGATCACGTCGGAGGATTCCATGCCGACGCGGTGCTGGATCGCGCCGGAGATGCCGACGGCGATATACAGTTTGGGCCGCACGGTTTTGCCCGACTGCCCCACCTGGCGTTCCAGTTCGACCCAGCCGGACTGTACCACCGGGCGGGTGGCGCCCACTTCGGCGCCCAGCACGGCGGCCAGGTCCCAGATCAGTTTGAAGTTGTCCGGGTTTTTCATGCCGCGGCCGCCGGCCACGATGATGTCGGCGAACGGCAGCTGCGGTTTGTCGGCGCGGTTGTCGGGAATGAACTCCAGCACCTTGGTGATGATGTCGGTTTCGATCATGTTGAGCTTGTGCTCGATGATGCGGCCGCTGCGGCTGTCGTCCTTGTCCGGCATGGCCATGACGCGCGGACGGACGGTGGCCATTTGCGGGCGGTAGTTGAGCGTGACGATGGTACACAGCAGGCTGCCGCCGAAGGTCGGGCGGGTGGCTGCCAGACTGCGGTTTTCCGGGTCGATGGCCAGTTCCGTGCAGTCGGCGGTGAGGCCGGTTTTCAGCGTGGTGGCGACCGAACCGGCCAGATCGCGGCCCAGTGTGGTGGCGCCCAGCAGCAGGATTTCCGGCTGGAAGGTGTTGACCAGATCGGTCAGGCTCTTGGTGAACGATTCATTGCGGTAGTTTTCCAGCACGGGGTCTTCCACCACGTAGCACAGGTCCGCGCCGTATTTGTAGGCTTCGTCGCAGAAACGGCGGGTTTCCTCGCCCGGCGCGCCCATGACCACGCCGGCCAGTTCCACGCCCAGCTGGTCGGCCAGCTTGCGGCCTTCGCCCAGCAGTTCCCACGAGACGGTGTGTACTTCGCCGCGTTCGTGTTCGATGAAGACCCAGACACCCTTGTAAGCGGCCAGCGCCGGGTCGAGTTCAAATTTCTTGCGGCCTTTTTTGGCCGGCTGTTCAGTTGTCGCATTCATGGCTTCTTCCTCATGCGGCCCGTTTGCCGATTTCCTTTTCCAGTTTGGGATGCTGGGTAAACAGCTTGGTCAGCAGCGTGATCGCAATATCGCGCGGATCGCCGCTTTCCGTTTCGATCATGCTGGCTTTCTGTGATTTGGCGGTTGGCGCGAACACCTTGCTGACGATGGTGGGCGAGCCCTTGAGACCGATCTTGGTGACATCCTCAATGCCGGCCGCATCCTTGTCCCATACCTTGAGCGGGTAGCGGGCGGCGCGGAACATGTTGGGCATGGTGGCAAAGCGCATTTCGTTCACGCCTTCCAGCATGGTGATGAGCGCCGGGGTCTTGGTTTTCAGCACCTGCACGCCGCCTTCTGCGCGGCGATGCACGGTGATCTCGCGTTTTTCCAGATCGAGGCTCTCGATTTTGGAGACATAGGTCAGCAGCTGCAGGTCCAGCCGTTTGGCGATGCCGGGGCCGACTTGCGCGGTATCGCCGTCGATGGTCTGTTTGCCGGCGAACACCAGGTCCACCGCCATGTCGTTCTGAATCTGCCGGATGGCGGAGGCCAGGGCGAAGCTGGTAGCCAGGGTGTCGGAGCCGGCAAAGGCGCGGTCGGTTACCAGCACCGCTTCATCGGCGCCGTAAGCCAGGCATTTGCGCAGTGCGGCTTCGGCCATCGGCGGACCCATGGTGAGCACGGTGACGCGTCCGCCGTATTTGTCCTTCAGCCGCAGGGCTTCTTCCAGCGAGAACAGGTCATACGGATTGACGATGGCCGGCACGCCCTGGCGCATGATGGTGTTGGTCACCGGGTGCACGCGGATCTGGGCGGAGTCCGGTACTTGCTTGATACAGACGACGATATGCATGATGAATCCTCTTAACCGTTTAACCGTGCGTAGGCAGGGTCTGACGCAGCTTGTCCATGGAAAAGTGCTGCGTGCCGTCGACATCCTGGAATACCTTGAAGACCTTTTCCTGCGCCGGGGTGGACGTGACGAAATCCTGATAGGCGTGCTCAAGGTGGCCCTTGCACAAGGTGAACATCTCGTCTTCCGGCATGGTGACGGGCATATGGCTGTTGCGCAGGTACTGATGGAAGCGCTTGAGAATATGCAGCCGGTTCACGTTGACTATTTGCTGCTCGAATGGAACCTGAAAGAATCCAAAAAATTCTTCGGCCGCCGAAAGTGATGCCAATTTCTTAACAAATTCGTTACTCATGATGGTCATTCCTGCATTTGGTCACAAACATCCTGACATTGAAGACATTCCTGGCCGGACGTATCCTGGCCGGAAAGCATTTTTAATTCCGTTTCCAGTTCGTTGATGCGGGTCAGCATGCAACTGATGGCTTTACCTACCGGGTCGGGCATCAAATGGTGATCCAGGTCGATGCCGTGCTTGGTGATGCGCCGCTTGCTCATCGGCAGCACCGGCCGCCCCGGAATTCCCACCACCGTCATGCCGGCCGGGATATTCTCGATGACCACCGAGTTGGCCCCGATGCGGACCTGGCTGCCGATGTGAATCGGTCCCAGGATCTTGGCGCCGGCGCCGACCAGCACGCCGTCGTCCAGGGTGGGGTGGCGTTTGCCCGCATTCCACGAGGTGCCGCCCAAGGTGACGCCGTGGTACAGCGTGACATCGTTGCCCACTTCCGCCGTTTCGCCGATCACCACGCCGCAGCCGTGGTCGATGAAAAATCGCTGGCCGATGACTGCGCCTGGGTGAATGTCGATCTGCGTGAACATGCGCACGGCAAAGCTGATGAAGCGCGCGGCGTAGCGCCAGTTCTTCTGCCACAGGGCATGGCTGACCCGGTGCCACATGATGGCGTGCACGCCGGGGTAGGTCGTCAGCACCTCGAAACGGCTGCGGGCGGCGGGGTCGCGCTCGAATACGCAGGACATGTCTTCGCGCATCAGGCGCAGCAGTCCAGGTTTTTTCGGCAGTGCCGCCTTGATCGTGCTGGCGGTCGGATTGCTCATGTCCATGGCGTTCTCGCTCCGTTTCACTGGCAGGTTTGTTGTGCGGCGATTTGCGCCGTTTCCAGATAAAAGCGCGTCAGTTCTTCCTGCCCCGGCGACAGTTTGGTCGAAACGGCAAAGTCGCGGATGCGCATCAGGATCGTCGCTGCTTCGCTGTCCGACAGCAGGATGCCGTAGCGGGCATAGGCGTCACGCACGGCGCTGGTGCCGGAATGTTTGCCCAGCACCAGCTGGCGTTCGCGGCCGACGGCGGCCGGCTCCAGTTCTTCGTAGGTTTTCGGATTCTTCAGCAGGCCGTCGACATGAATGCCGGACTCATGCTTGAACACGTCCTCGCCTACAATGCTCTTGTTCACCGGCACCGGGCGGTTCGATGCCACGGCAACCAGCCGGGAAATAGCCGGCAGCAGCGTGAAGTTGATGCCGCTGTCGATGCGGTACAGCTGCTTGAGCGAGACCGCCGCCTCTTCCAGCGGCGCGTTGCCGGCACGTTCGCCCAGACCGTTCACCGTCGTGTTGATGTGCGTCGCGCCGGCCAGTACCGCCGCCAGGGTGTTGGCTGTGGCCAGGCCCAGATCGTTATGGGCGTGCATTTCGATGTCCAGATCGCTCACCATGCGCAGCATGGTGATGCGCTGATAGGTGCTGAACGGGTCGAGAAAGCCCACCGTGTCGGCAAAGCGGAAGCGCACGGCGCCGGCATTCTCGGCGGCATCCAGTACGCGGCGCAGAAAATCCGGATCGGCGCGCGAACTGTCCTCGCCTCCCACGCACACGGTCAGGCCGGCGTCGATGGCGGCGTTGACGTAATAGTCGATCTGCTCCAACACCCAGTTGCGGTCGCGGCCCAGCTTGTGCTGGATCTGGATGTCCGACACCGGAATGGACAGGTTTACCAGGTTTGCACCGCTGCGGATCACCGCTTCCAGGTCATCCGCGCGCATCCGGCCCCACACCATGAAGCGGCTCGGCAGCTCCAGGCTGCAGATCGAGCGGATAACTTCCTGCTCCTCGGCGCCCATGACCGGGATGCCGACTTCCATTTCCTGGACGCCGATGTCGGACAGGGCGACAGCGATGGAGATTTTTTCCTCCGCTGTAAAGGCAACTCCCGCCGACTGTTCGCCGTCGCGCAGGGTGGTATCGTTGATGGTGACGCTGGCCGGATAGTCCATAATGCACCTCGCAAGTTCTGTCTGTATGGCTAATAGCAACCACTGTGCCAGTTAATTTTATTTATTTAATTCAATAGATTATTGTATTTGTCGGATTGTCTGGTTTGATGCAAGAGCGACATTGAGGAGTTCTTTGTCGGATATGCGACAAAGCCCCTATGGCAGGAATGTGACAGTCCGGCTGGCGGTGTTTGTTGTGGTCGATACACAAGACAGATGAGCCGCACGGTTATTGTTTGACTTACCAAACGATGGTTTTATATCTTGTCGGTCATGCAACCCGCTGACTTTGTTTATGCCGAGACAGAAAGTCGATGCCGACACCCTCATCCAGCACGCCTTGCGGTTGTTCAAGACGCAGGGCTACCATGCAGCCAGCATGGCCGATGTGGGTGAAGCGTGCGGCTTGCTCAAAGGCAGCATCTATCATTGTTTCCCCAGCAAGGAAGCGCTTGCGCTTGCTGTGATGGGCCATGTGCAGGCGTATTTTGCCAGCCGGGTTTTTGCCCATGCCGATGATGCCCCGCTGTCGCTTCTTGCGCGTCTGCAGGGGCTTAACCGGGCGAGCGTGCCCCCTTGCCTGCGATGCCAGCTTTCAAATCCGTCGGTTTGGCGTGGTTGGAAGGATTCCTGGCCATTGCGACGATTGCCTTGCCTGGGAATACCTTGTCGCTCGCCCTGCTGCTCGGCCCGGCCGATGACGCCGCGCCGGCTTACGTGCCGCCGGGTAAGGAACTGGCCGGGCCGTATGTGTTGTTGCCGCAGCCGCCCAGGCCGTAATAGCCGACGGACAAATAAAAAGGGCGCAGCAAGCGCCCTTTTTATTTGCCTGCCAGACGGGGTAAGAATCAGTGCCCTTCCTTGACCATATTGATCGAGTACAGCGGCAGCTCGATCACCAGCGGGTCATTGCCCACTTTGGCCTGGCAGGCCAGCCGTGAGGTCGGTTCCAGGCCCCAGGCGCGATCGAGCAGATCGTCTTCCTGCTCGGTGGCCGATTCGAGCGAACCGAAGCCCTCGCGGATGACGATATGGCAGGTGGTGCAGGCGCAGGACTTCTCGCAGGCGTGATCCAGATCAATGCCGTTCTGTTCCAGCGCATCGCAGATCAGCGTGCCGCTGATGGCATCGAACGCCGCGCCGTCAGGGCAGGTTTCCGGGTGGGGCAGTACTATCATTTGCGGCATGGCTGTATCCTCATGCGGCGATGGAGTCGACCGTCTGGCCGGTCAGGGCCTGACTGATCGAGCGGTTCATGCGCCGGCTGGCGAAGTCGCGCGTGCCGTTGTTGAGCGCATCCATGTGTTTTTTGATGTCGTCCGTGCCGCCGGCAGCCATGGCATTGAACAGGTGCTGCATGAAGGCATTGATTTCGACTTGCTCGGCGTCGTCCAGCAGATCCGCGTCGGTGTCCATCGCCGCCTTGACCGATTCGAGCAGACGGCGGGCTTCGGTAATGGCTTCCTGCAGCATGCGCGCATGCTTGTCGGCTTCGGCGAGTTGATACGACTCCTGCAGCATGCGGGCGATTTCATCGTCGCCCAGACCGTAGCTGGGTTTCACCACAATCTGCGTTTCCACGCCAGTGGATTGTTCCCGGGCGGTGACCGACAGCAGGCCGTCGGCATCCACCTGGAAGGTGATGCGAATGCGCGCGGCGCCGGCCACCATGGGGGGAATGCCGCGCAGTTCGAAGCGGCCCAGGCTGCGGCAGTCGCCCACCAGTTCGCGTTCGCCTTGCAGCACGTGAATGCTCATGGCCGTCTGGCCGTCCTTGAAGGTGGTGAAGTCCTGCGCGCGGGTCACCGGCAGGGTGGTGTTGCGCGGGATGATTTTTTCCGTCAGGCCGCCCATGGTTTCGATGCCGAGCGACAGCGGGGTGACGTCGAGCAGCAGCAGATCGTCGGCGCCACGGTTGCCGGCCAGGATGTTGGCCTGGATGGAAGCGCCCAGCGCCACCACCTTGTCCGGGTCGAGGTTGGTGAGCGGCTGGCGGCCGAAGAACTGGGTGACTTCACGGCGCAGGGTGCGCATGCGGGTGGCGCCGCCCACCAGCACCACGCCGTTGAGGTCTTCCACGGCCAGAGCGGCATCCTTCAGCGCCTTGCGGCAGGAAATGAGGGTTTTTTGCAGCAGGTCGGCCGTCAGGGTGTCGAAGGTGCTGTATTCCAGTGTCAGGTCGACTGCTGTGCCGTCGGACAAAACTGCCTGAATCGGTGCGCTGTCCTGCTTGCTCAACAGCTCCTTGGCGCGGCGGGCGGCGACCAGCAGGGTGCGCATATCGCCGGCGGTCGGTGCCGCGATGTTGGCATGCTGCAGAATCCAGCCGTAGACGCGCTGGTCGAAGTCATCGCCGCCCAGGTGTCCGTTGCCGCTGGTGGCGAGCACCTCGAATACGCCGCGCGACAGTTTCAGCAGGGAAAAGTCGAAGGTGCCGCCGCCCAGGTCGTACACCGCAAAAGTGCCTTCGGCGGCCTGATCAAGGCCATAAGCGATGGCGGCGGCGGTCGGTTCGTTGATCAGCCGCAGCACGTGCAGGCCGGCCAGTTTGGCCGCATCCTTGGTGGCCTGGCGCTGTGCGTCGTCGAAATAGGCCGGTACGGTGATGACCACGCCGGTCAGTTCGCCGCCCATCGATTTCTCGGCACGTTCGCGCAGGGCTTTGAGAATCTCGGCGGACACTTCGACCGGACTTTTGTCGCCGGAAACCGTGGCCAGCCGCACCATGCCAGGCGCATCCAGCAGGGCATAGGGCAGTTCGGCCGCTTCGTTCACGTCGGCCAGCACGCGGCCCATCAGGCGTTTGACCGACACGATGGTATTGGTCGGGTCCTTGTCCTGCATGTTGAGCGCGGAGTAACCGACGTGCGGCGCCTCGTCGCTGCAATAACGCACAGCCGAAGGCAGCAGGGCATGCCCCAGTTCGTCTTCCAGCACTTGCGGTTCTCCGCTGCGCACGGTGGCAACCAGCGAGTGGGTGGTACCCAGATCGATACCGGCAGCCAGCCGGTGCTGGTGTGGGGCCGTCGACAGACCCGGTTCGGAAATCTGCAGCAATGCCATGTTTATCTCCCGGTTCGAATTAAAGTGTTATTCCAGTGCTTCCAGCGCTTCGCCCACCTGTTCTTCCAGGCGGAAGAGGAACTTGAGCTTGCGCAGGATCAGCGCAGCCTGTTCGGCGCTGCTGTCTACGGTGCCGGACAAGTCGGTCAGCAGCGATTTTTTGTGCCGCTCGACGGACTGTTCCAGCTGCATCAGTTTGTCTGCCTTGCTGCGCGCCTCGGCCAGCTGCTCATGCCATTGCATCTGCTGCATGAGAAAGTCGGGCGGCATGGCCGGCTGATTCTGTCCAAACGGCTCAATCCCTTGCAGCGTCAGCAGGTAGCAGCCGCGCTCGAAGGGCGATTTCAGCACCCGGTAGGCTTCGTTGATACGGCCCGACCATTGCTCCGCCAGACGGATCTGCGTCTCATCTTCACCGGCAAATCGGTCCGGGTGAGCCTTGGTCTGCAGTTCGCGATAACGCGACTCCAGCACGTTCAGGTCGATGCCGTATTGTTGCGGCAGCCCGAACAGTTGCAGATGAGTGGCGCTAAAGTCGATCATGCGGGCACCTGTATCACATCACACGTTGAAGCTCTCGCCGCAGCCGCAGGCGTCTTTCACGTTCGGGTTGTTGAACTTGAAGCCCTCGTTCAAGCCCTCGCGGACGAAATCCAGTTCGGTGCCGTCGATGAAGGTCAGACTCTTCGGGTCGACGATGACTTTCACACCGAAGCTTTCAAAGGTCAGGTCTTCCGGCTCGGTGCTGTCGACAAACTCCAGCACGTAAGCCATGCCGGAGCAGCCGCTGGTCTTCACGCCGAGGCGCAGGCCGACACCTTTGCCGCGTTGGGCCAGAAACTTGCCGACGCGATCAGCAGCTTTTTCGGTCAGGGTAATGGCCATGGCGCTTTCCTTACATCGAGAACGAGCTGCCGCAACCGCAGGTGGATTGCGCATTGGGGTTCTGGATCACGAAGCGTGCGCCGTCCAGACCTTCCTGGTAATCGATTTCCGCGCCTACCAGATATTGCAGGCTCATGGCATCGATCAGCAGGTTGACGCCGTCCTTGTTCACTACGGTGTCGTCTTCCGCAACGTTTTCGTCGAAGGTGAAACCGTACTGGAAGCCGGAACAGCCGCCGCCGCTGACGTAGATTCGCAGTTTCAGACCGGGATTGCCTTCTTCCTCGATCATGAGTTTGACCTTGCTGGCGGCGGTGTCGCTGAAAATTACCGGGGATGCGCTATCTAACATGATGTTCTCCTGGGGCACTTCACGGGGTTAGCTGGTGGGTTGGCAGGCAGTGTATTCTTCCGCTACCGCCTTTTTGCTCTGGTAATCCGCCACGGCGGCCTTGATGGCGTCTTCAGCCAGGATGGAACAGTGGATTTTTACCGGCGGCAGCGCCAGTTCTTCGGCAATGGCGGTGTTCTTGATTTCCAGCGCCTGCTCCAGCGTCTTGCCCTTGACCCATTCGGTCACCAGGGAAGAGGAGGCAATGGCGGAGCCGCAACCATAGGTCTTGAATTTGGCATCCTCGATGACGCCCTGTTCGTTCACCCTGATCTGCAGCTTCATCACGTCGCCGCAAGCCGGCGCACCCACCATGCCGGTGCCGATATCGCCGTCTTCGTCGGTAAGCGTGCCGACGTTGCGCGGGTTTTCATAATGATCCAGAACTTTTTCACTGTATGACATGATGCCCTCTTTCGCGTATTGCGCTCGTTGGTTGTCAAACTCAGTGGGAGGCCCACTGCACGCTATTCAGGTCGATACCCGCTTTCACCATGTCCCACAGCGGCGACATTTCGCGCAGTTTGGCGACCTGTTTGATCAGCAGGTCGATGGTGAAATCGATTTCTTCTTCGGTCGTGAAGCGGCCGATGGTGAAGCGTATGGATGAGTGCGCCAGCTCGTCGCTGCGCCCCAGCGCCTTGAGCACGTAGGAGGGCTCAAGCGAGGCCGAGGTACAGGCGGAGCCGGAGGAGACGGCCACGTCCTTGATTGCCATCATGAGCGACTCGCCTTCGACATAGGCGAAGCTGATGTTCAGGTTGCCGGCCACGCGTTTTTCCAGATCGCCGTTTACCGTGGTTTCTTCCATTTGCTCGAAACCTTTCAGCAGGCGGTCGCGCAGGCTGCGCAGGCGTTCGTTTTCGGCGGCCATTTCGGCCTTGGCGATGGCATAGGCCTCGCCCATGCCGACGATCTGGTGCGTGGCCAGCGTGCCGGAGCGCATGCCGCGCTCATGGCCGCCGCCGTGCATCTGGGCTTCGATGCGGATGCGCGGCTTGCGGCGCACGTACAGCGCGCCGATGCCCTTGGGACCGTAGGTCTTGTGGGCTGAAAAGGACATCAGGTCGACTTTCAGCTTATTCAGGTCGATTTCCACCTTGCCGGTGGCCTGGGCCGCATCGACATGGAAAATCACACCTTTCTCGCGGCAGATCTCGCCCAATGCGGCGATATCCTGAATCACGCCGATTTCATTGTTGACGAACATGATCGAGGCCAGGATGGTGTCGGGCCGGAGGGCTGCCTTGAACTGCTCGAGGGTGATCAGACCGTTTTCCGGCGGTTGCAGGTAGGTCACCTCAAAACCCTGACGTTCCAGTTCGCGCATGGTATCCAGCACGGCCTTGTGCTCGGTCAGGCTGGTGATCAGATGCTTGCCCTTGCCCTGGTAGAAATGCGCGGCGCCCTTGATGGCCAGATTGTTGGATTCGGTTGCGCCGCTGGTCCAGACAATTTCCTTGGGATCGGCGTTCACCAGTTCGGCCACTTGCTCACGGGCATACTCAACCGCTTTCTCGGCTTCCCAGCCGTAGGCGTGAGAGCGGGAGGCGGGGTTGCCAAAGTTGTCGCCCAGCCAGGGAACCATTTTCTCCACCACGCGGGGGTCGACCGGGGTGGTGGCGGAGTAATCCAGATATATCGGTTTTTTTGACATGTTCGTGTACTCGTTCAAGAGGCGTCATAGCCCCTTGAGCAACAGCTGTGCCAGTTCCTGTTTGTTGTGATAAATATATTTAAAATCAATATATTATTATGATTTTTCGAGTGTGCTCCAATTTGTCGCATTCTGTACAAAACCGACAATGGAGCGGTGAGCAAAACGCACCTTATTAGGGAGTGAAGTCGTATGATTTGATGGAGCGAATTTGCGCCATGGCTGTCAAATGAATGGATATTGGTCAATCAGGGCTGCAAATAGGGCCATTCGGGCCTGAAGGCATGTCTATCAGATACATATGTCCGAATTGAGGCACGGTAATTGCTTTGACAATTTTGGGCCTGGCACGCACCCAGGGTGGTTGCAATAGAAACCGGATATTTGCAGGCAGACGATATGACAAAAAAAGACAATCTGGCACTGACGACGATCTATGAGATCAGCAAGGTGCTGAGTTCGACGCTCGACCTGCAAAAGACCTTGCGCAATGTGGTGAACATCCTGGCGACCCATTTGGACATGCGCCGCGTCATGCTCAGTCTGGAAGATGAGGAGGGCGTACTGCGCGTCGTTGCCGCCACCGGACTCAGCAGTCAGGAAATGGGCTCCGCCGTTTTCCGCCTGGGCGAGGGGGTGAGCGGCGAAATCATGCGCTCCGGCTCGCCGATTGTGATTCCCGATGTCAGCAAGGAGCCGCGCTTTCTCAATCGTTCCGGCTCGCGTGACCTGTCCGACGGTTCGGTGGTGGCGTTCATCGCCGTGCCTGTGAAAGCCGGGCGGGAAGTGATCGGTGTGCTCAGTTGCGATCGCGAAATTGGCAATGGCGAGATCAGTTTTCAGCGCGATGTGCATTTTCTTGCCATGGTGGCCAATCTGGTGGGCCAGACTGCCCGTCTGCATCGCAATGTGGTGGTGGAGCGTAATGAGCTGATGCAGGAAAAATTCCGCCTGCAGAAGGAATTGCAGAGCCGCTATAAACTCGATAACGTGATCGGGCAGAGCAAGGCCATGCAGCAGGTGTTTTCCGAGGTGATGCAGGCCGCGCCGAGCCGCTCGACCATTTTGTTGCGCGGCGAAAGCGGTACCGGCAAGGAAGTGATCGCCCGTTCCATCCACTATTCCAGCCCGCGCAAGGACAAGCCGTTCATTCGCGTGAATTGCGCCGCCCTGACGGAAACCATACTCGAGTCCGAGCTGTTCGGCCACGAAAAAGGCGCCTTTACCGGCGCGACGCAGGAGCGCAAGGGGCGTTTCGAAATGGCTCATGGGGGTACGTTGTTCCTGGATGAAATCGGCGATATTTCGCCTTCGTTCCAGACCAAACTGCTGCGCGTGCTGCAGGAGCGCGAATTCGAACGCGTCGGCGGCAACAAGCCGATCAAGGTGGATGTGCGGCTGGTCGCCGCAACCAACCGCAACCTTGAGCAGGCGGTCGCCAACGGCGAATTCCGTGCCGATCTGTATTACCGCCTGAATGTGGTGATGATCTTCCTGCCGCCCTTGCGCGAACGGCGCGAAGACATTCCCTTGCTGGTGGAATACTTCCTGGAGAAGTTCAATCGGGAAAACAGCCGCAAGATGTCGATTCTGCCCGAAGCCATGAAGGTGATGATGAATTGCACCTGGCCGGGCAATGTGCGCGAGTTGGAAAATTGTGTTGAACGCACGGCCACCATGACCAACGGCAAGGCGATTCGCGAATTCGATCTGCCCTGTCAGCAGAACAAATGTCTGTCGATGACCCTGCAGCCGCCCGGCATGGGCCGGGCCATTCCCATTATGACGGCCGACAGCATGTATCTTGACAGCATGCACCATGCGCATGCGCCTGCCGCGCACGATATGCACCACGCGTCGGCACATGTCGCTCACGGCGTGGATACGCATGCCGACTATTACGACACGGCCGTCAAATCGGTCGCACCGCCGCAGGCGACAACCGAACGCGAACGCCTGGTTCAGGCCATGGAGCAATGCGGCTGGGTGCAGGCAAAGGCTGCACGGCTGCTTGGGCTGAGCGCTCGTCAGCTGGGCTACGCGCTGCAGAAATACAACATCGAAGTGAAGAAGTTCTGAGTGGCCGACAACAGCCGGCCCGCATGCTGAGCAAGGCTGTTTGCAGGATTGTGTAGGTTTCTCCTCCGGAACGTGAGCCATGTAACGTTCCTTACAAAAGCGACAACAAATTCTACTCTTCAGTTGTCGCTTTTTTCTTTTAAATTCCTTTTAAAACATATGTTTGAATTGTTGGCACGGCGGTTGCTCTATATCTTGTATCGCCCCGTCGCGGGCACCACGTCAAGGGACCTTCGGAAATGGAACAGCAAATCAGCGCAGCAGCGGAAGCAGCAATGCAGTCGGGCAAGACAGCAGAAGAGATCATGCAGGAAGTCGCCGAGCACAAGGGATGTGGTACCAGTGGCGGCAGCGGCAAGGCCAGCTGCGGCTCCAGCGCCGGCAGCGGCGATCTGGCGCCGGAAATCTGGGAAAAGGTGAAAAACCATCCCTGCTACAGCGAAGAAGCACACCATCACTATGCGCGCATGCACGTTGCCGTGGCGCCGGCCTGCAACATCCAGTGCAACTACTGCAACCGCAAATACGATTGCGCCAATGAATCCCGTCCGGGTGTGGTGAGCGAAAAACTGACTCCGGAAGTGGCTGCCAAGAAAGTGCTGGCGGTGGCTTCCACCATCCCTCAGATGACCGTACTGGGCATTGCCGGCCCGGGCGATTCGCTGGCCAACCCGGCCAAAACCTTCAAGACCTTCGACCTGATTTCCCAGGTGGCGCCGGACATCAAGCTGTGTCTGTCCACCAACGGTCTGGCACTGCCTGACCATGTGCAGGAAATCAAGAAATACAACGTCGACCACGTTACCGTCACCATCAATATGGTGGATCCGGAAGTGGGCGCCAAGATCTATCCGTGGATTTTCTGGAAGAACAAGCGTCTGACCGGCATCGAGGCCGCCCGCATTCTGCATGAGCGCCAAATGCTCGGTCTGGAAATGCTGACCGCCGAAGGCATTCTGGTGAAAGTGAATTCCGTGATGATCCCGGGCATCAACGACAAGCACCTGGTGGAAGTGAACAAGGCGGTGAAGAGCCGTGGCGCCTTCCTGCACAACATCATGCCGCTGATTTCCGCGCCGGAGCACGGCACCGTGTTCGGCCTGACCGGTCAACGCGGCCCGACCGCGCAGGAACTGAAAGCCCTGCAGGACGAGTGCGAAGGCGAAATGAACATGATGCGCCACTGCCGCCAGTGCCGTGCAGACGCCGTGGGTCTCTTGGGTGAAGACCGTTCTTCCGAATTTACCGTGGAAAAAATCATGGAAATGGAAGTCGAGTACGACCTGGAAGGCCGCCAGAAATACCAGGAAGCCGTGGAAGCCGAGCGGCAGAAGGAATCCGAGGCCAAGCATGCCGAACTGGCCGATTTGAGCGACGAATTCGCCGGCGTGAAGATGCTGGTTGCCATCGCGACCAAGGGCGGCGGTCGCATCAACGAACACTTCGGCCACGCCAAGGAGTTCCAGATTTTCGAACTGTCCACCCAGTCCGCCAAGTTTGTCGGTCACCGCCGCGTCGATCTGTACTGCCAGGGCGGCTACGGCGATGAGGACTCGCTGGAAACCGTGATCCGTGCCATCAACGACTGCCATGCCGTGTTTGTCGCCAAGATCGGCGGCTGTCCCAAGGCCGATCTCAAAGCCGCCGGCATTGATGCGGTGGAAGAGTACGCGCACGAGTTCATTGAACAGTCGGCTCTGCGTTACTTCAAGGATTACCTCGGCAAGATCAAGAGCGGCGAAATCGTCCACGTTGAAAAGGGCGACGCCACCATCCGCCAGGGTGCCTTTACGCAGGAATCGGCTGCAGCCTGATTTGTTAAATGTAGTAACTGATAGGAGTCCAGAAAATGGCTTACAAAATCGTTAGCTCGCAATGTACCAGCTGTTCTGCTTGCGAACCGGAATGCCCGAACAACGCCATCCGTGAAAAGGACGGCACTTTCGTGATCATCGCCAGCAAGTGTACCGAGTGCATCGGCTACTTCGATGACGCTCAGTGTGTGGCCGTGTGTCCGGTGGATGACACCTGCATTATCGATACCAGCGTGCCGCGCTACGAGGCGGCGTAAAAGGGGCAAGTCATGGAACTGGCAATTACATCTTCGGCGGCAAAATTCATTCAGCGGATGATCCGCTTCAACGGCACCGGAGCGGAATCCGGCTTCCGCCTGATCGTTTCGCCCGGCGGTTGCTCCGGACTGTCGTCCGAGTTCACGGTCGAAGCCGGTCCGCTGGATGGCGATGCACTGGTTGTGGTGGACGGCGTCCGGCTGTTTCTGCCGGCGGAAAGCCGCATCCTGCTGCATGGCGCAACCATCGATTTTGCCGACACGACCATGAGTACCGGTCTGACGTTCAAGACGGCCACTCCCGGTTCCTGCGGTTGCAGCAGTTCCAGCAGCTCCAGTACAGAGTCCAGTGGCAGCTGCAGCAGCTCGGCGGGTAGTGCGGCGCCGAGTGTTGCCAGCGTCGCCATCAGCGCTATCGGCCGCAAGGCCTGAGGGGGTGTCATGCTGGGGATGGATCTTGCCGAAATGGAGTCTGCCTGTCTGGGCGGGGGCTTGCCCCCGGCCGCAGAAGAACAGATACGCCTGGCTGGCAAGTTCTATCACCAGTATGACCTTGCCCACGATTATCTGGCGCGGGCGCAGCAACTGGCGCCCGACCATCTGGCGGTAATGATCGGTTTTTACCGCTTTTATTTCTACCAGAACCGTCTGCCCGAGGCGCGTGAGGTGGCCAAGCAATGTCTGCATCATGCCGCCAAAGCGCTGGGGCTCGCGACAGATTGGCAAGCCATCCAGCCCGAGGATGCCGATTTCAGCCAGTGGGATTCCGTCTTGCCGCGTTTTTACCTGTTCACTCTGAAGGGCTACGGCTACCTCAGCCTGCGCCTGGGCGACATGGAAACGGGTGAAAGTATCATCACCAAACTGCGCCAACTCGATCCGCTGGATCGGCTGGGCGGTTCCACTCTCAGCAACGTGCTGGCAAGGATCGGCCATGACGACTATGCCGAAGACTGACGCCGGCGAAGAAAACATCGCCGTTGTCGACTGGCTGGGTCAGCCGATCGATTGCAGCCGCTGCAGTCATGCCGACCTGTTGGCCGCGGGCAAATGCCGGCCGGGGCATGCCTGCGTGCAGGATCGCTACGCCAAGCGCATCGACCGCTTTTTTCACTGGAATCGGGATCTGGCCAATACCTACCTGTCGCACCCGTATTTCGAGGTGCGCGCAGTGGGAGCCAAATACGCCAGCATTTTCCATCTGGGCAAGCTGGTCAAGGATCCCGATGAAACTGTCCGCATGAGCGTGGCCATGCGTCTGCCGGAAAAATACCTGCTGGGCATGCGCAACGATCCGCACCGCGAGGTGCGCATTCGCGTGGCATCGAGGCTTACAGGCGGCGAACTGGCTCCCATGCGGCACGATGAAGACTATTACGTACGCATGCTGGTGGCGCGCAGGCTGCCGCCCGACATGCTGATTCTCATGCTGGACGACCCCGAGCCGCTGGTACGGGTCGAGGTGGCGCGCCGTATTCCGGTACAGCGCTTGCCGTCGCTGGCGGCCGATCCGGACGGCGCTGTACGCCTTGCCGTGGCCGAGCGGCTGGAGCCGGAGCAACTGGTGCCGCTGTTGCAGGATGAAGACTGGCGTATCCGCTATCAGGCGGTTGAACGGGTGAGCGTGGCGCATTTGTGGCCGCTGCAGGCAGACAGCGACCCGGAAGTGCGCCGGCTGGTGCAGGAGCGGTTGGGATTGATAGACGAACAGAAAGAAAGGCAGGCAGGCAATGGCAAAGATTTCGCGCGACAGTGATGTTGTCGAGTTGAACAGTCCGCCGATTTTCAATTACGGCGACAAGGTACGCTCACGCAAGACCATTCGTAACGACGGCACATTCAACGGTCGTGACATCGGCGAGGTGCTGGTGAAGAAGGGCGATTACGGTTACGTCACCAGCATCGGCTCATTTTTGCAGCAGTTTTACATCTACGGCGTCGACTTCGTCGAGTACGGCTACAGC
Source organism: Pseudomonadota bacterium (assembly GCA_021851875.1). GTDB lineage: Bacteria > Pseudomonadota > Gammaproteobacteria > Burkholderiales > JAJZQI01 > JAJZQI01. Next base: position 30,296 of record JAJZQI010000021.1, read on the forward strand.
GTGGGCATGCGCGGCAAGGAGCTGGAATTGTTCGACCCGCCGGCCGAGGTGGCAGCGGAAACTACAACCGAAGCAGAAGGAGAGCAGCATGATCGACCAGCGACTGCCCAAGTATGACTGGGGCCTGAAAGTCAGAACCACCATTGACCTGTTCAACGACGGCAGCTACCCGGACCGCGAACCGGAAGCACTGCTGGCAGCCGAAGGTTCGCAAGGTGAAATTGTGCAAGTTGGCACCATCGAAGAGCACAACGTACCCATCTACCTGGTTGAGTTTACTGACGGTGCGGTAGTCGGCTGTCTGGAAGAGGAAATCACGCCCACCATGGCGTGAGGACGTAAAGGATTCGTGTCATGGCCCGCTTCCCGGCACCTGTCGCCCTGGCCCGTCAGCCCAATGAGGTGGACAAGCGCCGCATCGAGAAGGCGCTGCAGGGGCGCAAGCGTTACCGCTATGTAACGCCGCAGGTGCAGTACGTTGACCGGGGTTACCGCATCGTCAGCCCCTGTTGCTCGCGCAACATCGACCCGGACGGCGGCATTGTGGATGTGGCACGCATCGAATACGTTGAAAGCACGCGTTACTGGTTCCTCTATCGCAAGAACCATGACGAAGGGTTGTGGATGCTGCACGGCGAATTCACCACGCTGGATCGCCTGCTGGCCACGTTGAACGAAGATCCAACGAGGGTATTCTGGCAATGAACCACTACATATATCTGGACAACAACGCCACCAGCCGGCCGAGCGCAGAGTGCATCGAGGCCGTATATGCCAGCATGCATGGCGGTTATGGCAACCCTTCAAGCAAGCACCTGTTCGGCGACAACGCGCGCCAGCTGGTGAACGATGCGCGCAAACAGGTGGCGGCGCTGGTCAATGCTGCCCCGGCGGAAATCGTCTTCACCTCCGGTGCCACCGAATCCAACTACATGGCCGTCATGGCCGCGCGTGAGCTCAACCCGGGCCGCAATCATGTGGTGCTGAGCGCCATTGAACACCCGTCCGTGCTGGCGCTGGTCCGCACACTGGAACAGCAGGGCATGCGCGTCAGCCTGGCGCCGGCCGATGCACAGGGGCGTGTCGATCTGGCTGCCTTGAGTGCGCTGCTGACGGACGACACCGCCCTGCTCAGCCTGATGTGGGCCAACAATGAAACCGGTGTGCTGCAACCGCTCGAGCAGGCGCTGGGCATGGCGCACGCGCGCGGCATTCTGGTGCACAGCGATGCCGTGCAGGCCGTCGGCAAAGTGCCGGTGGATATCACCGCCGTGCCTATCGACCTGATGTCGTTCACGGCCCACAAGATGCACGGCCCCATGGGTATCGGTGCGCTGTATGTGCGCAAAGGCATCAAATTGCCGGCATTGTTCGATGGCCATCAGGAACGTCGCCGCCGTGGCGGTACGGAAAACGTGCCGGGCATTGTCGGCTTCGGCGTGGCCTGCGAGCTGGCAGGCGAACAACTGGCTGAAGAAGCGCTGGTCATTGCCCGTTTGCGTGACCGGCTGGAGCAGGGGGTCGTGCGTGACGTGCCGTTTGCCACCATCAATGGCGCCAAGTCGCCGCGCATCCCCAACACCACCAGCATTACCTTCGGCACTTTACCGGCCGAAGCATTGCTCTCGCGCATGGAAAAGGCCGGCATTTACGCTTCGCAGGGGGCGGCCTGTGCCGCCGGTCAGGTAGAGCCGTCGCATGTGCTGCTGGCCATGGGCCTCAGTGAAGCGAAGGCGCTGGCAACCGTCCGTTTTTCCCTCAGCCACGAAACCACCGAAGAAAAGATCGACCAGGTGCTGCGCATCCTGCCCGAACTGATCGGCGCCATGGCGGGGATGGCGGCTTAACGACTGTATTAATCACGACAACAGGAAACATCATGAAGATCATGCTGCGCAAAACCACCGACGGACTGTCTGTTTACGTTCCGAAAAAGGATCTGGAGGAACCCGTCGTCAGCATGGACAAGGACTCCATGTGGGGTGGCGTGGTCACCCTGGCAAATGGCTGGCGTCTCGAGCTGCCGGACATGGCCGACGACACGCCGCTGCCGATCACTGTCGATGCCAAGAAACTCGGGGAGGAATAAGTCATGTTAGCCCAGGATGTACTGCAAGCCATTGCCACCGATCTGAACGGCAGCGCGTCCATCCGGGCGCAACTGCCGGCCATGCGCACGCGCCACCCCGGCGTGACCTTCAGCTGCTGCGATGCGAGCGACATGTCCGGCGAAGAGCCGTATCTGGCCCAGGCCGCATTTAATATTTACCTGATTAACAGCGATGGTCACTGCTGGCATATGACGGGCGATCCGGAACATGCCACCGGTGTGGTGATAGCGGAAAAGGCGGTGAAAAAATGACCCCCGATACCATTTTTCTCACCGACCCGGACATGTCGGCCAACGAACTGTCCACTTTGGAATCGGTTTTGAAAACACCGCGCCTGAGTATGGGGCCGGTGACCGAGCTGTTCGAGAATACGTTCGCCAGCTACGTCGGCCGCAAATACGGCGTGGCCGTTTCCAGCGGCACTATTGGTTTATGGCTGGTACTGCACGCCTACGGCATCGGGCCGGGCGATGAAGTCATTACCTCGCCGATTTCCTGGACACAAGTTTCTCATGCGATCACCCTGTGCGGCGCCAAGCCCGTGCTGGCGGACATCGATTACTGGACCGTGACGCTCTCGCCGCTGAAAGTGGCTGAAAAAATCACCCCCAAAACGCGCGCCATTCTGGCCGGCAATACCAACGGCCATCCGGCGCATTGGGAAGGGCTCACCGCACTGGCACAAGAGCACAATCTGCTGTTGCTGGAAGATTCCTGTGAAGCCATCGGTTCACGCTACGGCGGCAAAATGGTGGGTAACTTCGGCGATTGCGCCGTATTCGATTTTTCCCAGCCCAGCGCGCTGACCTGCGGCGAAGGCGGCATGATCCTCACCGATGACATCGAGATCGCCCGCAAACTGCGCTATATGCGCAATCGCAAGCTGGAAGACCGCTTCGCTGCTCCGGTGACGGCTTTCCCGCCGCTGCAGGCCGGTATCAGCGAAGTCACTGCGGCTCTGGCTTTTGCCCAGCTCTCGCGCATTGAGCAGATCCTGGAAAACCGCAAAAAGGTCGAAGGCTATTATCTCAACCACGTGCAAACCTTCGAGGGCATCAAGCCCCCCTACATCGCCCCCGAGGTTGATGAGGTGCACTGGTTCCTTTATGTGGTTCACCTCGGCACACGGTTTTCCAAAAGCAGCCGCGACGCCATTCTCAGCGATCTTAAATTGCACGAAGTGGAAGCGTATGCGTTGTGCCAGCCCATGCACATGCAGTACCACTATCAACAGCAGCATGGCTACAAGAAAACCGATTTCAAGGTAGCTGAAAAAATTGCGGACCGCGCCCTGGCGCTGCCGTTCCACGCACATCTCGCAGAAGATGAAGTGGGATTTATCGTCGAAACCGCCAAGGATGCTTCAATCAACATCGGGGCGGGGTCAGCGATTTATCTGTAGTACCCGTAAATTCAAATATAAGGAAGACGCACTATGACAACCGACGCAATGATTCATGTAGTTTTTGCCCCTGACGGGAGCGTGGTCAATATCGCCCACACTCCCACCAACGTGGAGCCGCAAAAATGGTTCAATTTTCTCACACGCAATACGACCAACGCCTACGAGGCCCTGTCCGGCGGTCGCGGAGTTTTCCGCCTGCCCACCGACGATCTGGGTCGACTGCAAAGCGCCTACGCAGCGTAATGCAGCTTGTGGTCGTGTGGCTGATTTGCCGCGTTCTGAGCCGCCTGCTCAGAACGCAGGCCAAGTTTCCCCGTTAACCACACTATCAACTTTAGAAGGACGAGTATCATGCCTAACATTACCGTAAAACCGAGTGGCAACGTTGTCGCAGCTGCCAGCGGCAGCACCCTTCTCGCCGCCCTGCTGGGCGCCGGCGAACCCATCGCGCACAAGTGCGACGGCAAGGCCGAATGCGGCTCCTGCCACATTTTCCTGCTGGAAGGCCGCAAAGGCGTGTCCAAAATCACCCCTGCTGAGAACGCTAAACTCGACAGCATCGTCGGTGTCGGTTCCAAGTCCCGTCTCGCCTGCCAGGTTACTCTGGGCGACGAAGACGTGACGGTCGAGCTGCTCGGCTTCGCTTCGGGCTTCTGAACACCCAGACTGGAGACGGCCATGTCCGCCATCGAAACGATCATTAACGGCCTTGAACAGGGTCAAATCATTCCTTACCTCGGTTCCGCCGTACTTGAACTGGTCCCCGGTGGCAGTCCCGTGGCCGCCTCGCCCGAGGCGCTGGCAGCAGAGCTGACGGCCAAGGTGTCCGTGCCTTTCAAGGTGCGCAAACAACTGACCGGCGCTGCCCAGTTCATCGAGAACTTCAAGCACCGCAAGACCATTGTGAAACTGATGGACGAAGCCTTCGCCGCATCGGTCGCGCCTACGGCTTTGCAGAGCTATCTGGCCTCGCTCGGCCTGCCGCTCATCGTATCCACCTGGTACGACAACGCCATGGAAAATGCCATGCAGGGTCAAGGCAGCTGGGGCATCGCGCAGGGCCTGTCGCAGTCCGAACACTTTGGCGAGTGGGTGGGCTGGTACCGCCCTGACGGCAGCCCGGCTACCGCAGCCGATGCGGATAGCTGGAAAACCCTGCTGTACCACCCGATCGGCTCCATCAGCCCGGCGCACAATTATCTGGTGTCCGATTCCGATTACGTTGAGGTGCTGACGGAAATCGATATTCAGACGCCGATTCCGGAAAAGGTGCAGAGCATCCGCAGCGGACGCAATTTCCTCTTCCTCGGCTGTTCCTTCAAGAGCCAGCTGGAAAGAACCTTTGCCCGCCAGATCATGAAACGTTCCTCAGACAAACACTGGGCTGTCATCACCGGCGAATTGAGCCGCAATGAGAAGCGCTTCCTGGAAGAGCAGAACATCACGCCAATCGACATGAAGCTGGCCGACTTTGCCGATCTGCTGCTGCAGAAACAGCAGGCGGTGGCTGCCTGATACAGCCGCAATACCGATCCCCTCTTGCGCCGTTCCCGCCTTTTGGGCGGGGCGGTTTTTTTGCCTTGGAGGAAGGAAAGGCAAACGGATAAAGGGGGAACTGAATCGGGCAAGGCGTGTAAAAAGGTCAGAACTTCGGTTTTTCCGACTTGCTGAAATTGCTGAAATGGCCTTCCTTGTTGGCCTGGGCGCGGGCGCGCTGGATGATTTGTTTGGTTTTGCCCTGCGGTGCGGTCAACGACAGCATTTTTTCCAGGTCCTCGCTGCCGCACTTGGGGCAGACCAGTCGCGTATCGCTGCGTACCAGCAGCTCAAACGTTTCATCGCAGGCTTTGCAGTGGTAGTCGTATAAGGGCATGGTTGCATTCCTACAGAGTCATTTCGAACAATTTTGGCTGGTTGTGGCGGTAAATCCGCAGCCACGTTAACGTGGCAGGAATCAGCGAACGCACTGCAAACCACAGGGCGTCGTCGCCGATCAGGCCGCCCCTGGCCAGATTGCCGGCGCAGGCGCGCCAACCTTCCCAATCGATTTCTGGCAGGCTGGCTTTGCTTTCCGTCGGCATGTGCGCCACCGTGTCGCTGATGGTGTCCACCTTCCGGCGGACTTCCATGCGCGTCAGGCGGGACTGGAGGAATTCATCGATTTCCAGCCCCTCTGTCAACGTCAGGACATCAATGCCGGCCTGTTCGATAATGGACAACATGGCACCCAGCAGCATGGTTATACCGGACGGTTGGCGGCCAGGTCGCGAATCGGACCCATGACTTTCAGGCCTTCTTCGTAAGACAGCGGCGGGAAGTCGGCAGAGAAGGACGCAGCGGTCTCGGCAATCTTGTCCAACTTGCCGGCCGTGTCCAGCTTCTTCAGATCATTTTTTTCCAGATACAGCAAGTCGAGCAGTTCGTTGTACACGGTGGATTCGAAAATCGGCAGTACGTAGAATGTTGCACCACCATAGGGCACCGTGTACTTGGTGGACATGTCGATGTTGTCGCAGAACAGGAAGTATTTGCCGTCCGGCAGCAGTTCTTCCTGCAGCACTTCAACCAGCGGCTTCAGGTATTCAAATGACAGCAGAAAGCAGGACATGAAGGGAATACCGGGCTTGCCGGCATCGGCCACCATCATGACCTGGTCGGCACTGATTTCGGGTGGGCGAGCTTCGTCAGCCCGTTGTTCGGCAAATTTGATGGCGATGTCGCCGCGAAAGCCGTAGCGGCCGGCGACGTGGGTTTTGTCCTTGAATACCGGATTCAACAGACGCTTGGCAGCTTCCAGGGTTGCCAGACTCGATTCAGTAAAGGTGGCCATGATCTAG
>JAJZQI010000040.1 GCA_021851875.1 Pseudomonadota bacterium
GATCTGGTTGCCATGATAAAACGCACCAGGTGCAGAAGCCTGTTGGGAAGGCAAAGGTTATGAATGCGCCAACATAACCCGTAATGTGCAATATGATTGATATTACTTGCATCTGTACGCACATTGCGTACAATAACTGCATGAAAGCCTTGTTTGTCGAACTGCCAGCCTTTTCGCGTTACCGTGACCGCTATCTTGATGATGCCGCCTTTATCGGATTGCAACAGTCGCTGTTGAAGAACCCTGAGGCGGGCGACGTGATCGAAGGGACGGGCGGCTTACGCAAAGTGCGCCATGGTGATGCCAAGCGCGGCAAGGGCAAACGTGGTGGGCTGCGAGTGGTTTACTACTGGTGGATCGGCGGTGCTCAGTTCTGGCTGTTCACCGTGTATAACAAGGACGAGTTGAGCGATTTGAGTGACAACGAGCGTGGGGTGTTGAAGTCCCTGCTCAAGCGCGAACTGGAAGTAAGGAGCCAAAAATGAAACGCAATTTATTTGCCGAACTAATGGAAGGATTTGATGCTCTGCAAGAAGAGCGCCAAGGAAAGGTTACCCTCAAAAGCCACGCTGTAGTGATGAATCCCGCGCCCGTAGTGACGGCGGAAGAAGTAACTAATCTGCGCCAGCATCTGCACTTGTCGCGCGCTGTATTTGCCCGCTATCTGCGCACCAATGAACGCACCTTAGAGAATTGGGAGCAGGGTCGAGCAAAACCCAACGCCCAGGCTGCCCTACTAATCCGCATGGTCGAACGCTACCCGGATACTGTGGAACGGCTCGCCGGCATTTAACCAAGCTTCCTCGCAATATCCTCGGCCCTCAAATGAGTGTACCGCTTGAGCATCTGCAAAGTCTTGTGGCCTGTGATGCTGGCCACCTCCATCGGGTTCAGCCCTTTTTCAAACAGTCGGCTTGCTGCCTCATGCCGGATATCGTGAAACCTGAGGCCGACTAGGAAGTCGCAATCCGGCTTGCTCCCGGTTTTTTCGCATTCCGTTTCATGATTGGCGCGAGCTCGATCCCGCGCTCTCTCAAAAGCCTGGCTGATGCTCTCCGGATGCAATCCGAACACACGCCCATCAATTCGGCGCGGCAGAGATTTAAGCACCGTCACAGCAGCGCTCGATAGCGCTACATCTCTCCGATCCCCGTTTTTAGTGTCATGCACAACCAGCACCTGTTTTTTGAGATCCACATCACGCCATTGGATTTTCCCAAGTTCGCCACGTCTCATAGCGGTTTCAGCGGCCAGCAGCACGATCCCGGCTAACTCGTTTGATTCGGTGGCAGCAACGATAGCGGCAATTTCGTCATGACTTGCTCGACGGTCGCGTCCTTGGGGTTTCTTCGGTTTCCGAACAAGTGCTGTCGGGATGCCGGCAGGTAATGAGATGCCCCAATCAATGACCGCTGCTTTCAAAATTCGGTTGAGTAGGTTTATCTCGTGAATAACGCTCTGTTCGCCCACTTCCTTGAGTCGGCCGTCCCGAAATGATGCCACGGTAGCCGAAGTGATCGCCGCGAGCTTTAAGGTGCCAAGGCGAGCCTTGAGCGTCTTGATCCGGCTCTTGTCTGCCGCCTGGCCCTTCTTTGATGGCAGTACTTCGTTTTCATACCGTTCCAGGATGGCGGACAGTGAGGTTTGCTCGGCTTCGGCGGTGGAGCGGAAAACGCCACGATCCATCTCAGATTCAACCATCCGCGCCCACTTCTCTGCGTCAGCTTTTGTGTTGAACGTCTTGGACTGAACTGGGTAGTCCTTCTTCCTGATCTGGACCTCCCACTGGTACTCGCCGCGCTTCCGGATTGTTGCCATATGAGATATTCTTCATGCAGTAATTGAAAGTTCAGTGTGGCAGAATTGTGGCAATAATTCAATTACTGCCTTGAGAGCCCCATGTTTATTAGATATAATTTCGGCTTCCGAAGCCAAGGGTCACAGGTTCGAATCCTGTCGGGCGCGCCATTCTGATACAGACTGGGCCCCCTGCCCCTACCGGCGCAGCACCGGTTGTTTCAAGTCGCCAGACAGCGTCAGGCGTGCGCGAACCGTGGGCGATTTCAATTTCATTTCCACGCTGGCTTTTCCTGACAGTTGCTTGTCCGGCATGATGTCCGCCTCGCCGCTGGCGGTGAGCAGGCCTGCTGCGAGCCTCATCTGCCGGTATTGATAGCGCCTGCCCTCCAGGGTCATGTTTCCCGAGAGGTTCGCGAACAGGGTTTTTCCGCCGGTGGTTTCTACGGCCCGCTGCTGGATCGTGCGCTCCAGATCGATGTTGCCGATGGAGCCGTCGCGGACGTTAAAGCTGGCCTTGATTCTTGGCGCGTCGAAGAGGGCGCCCAGGTTTCTGGCCTGCATGGCATAAACCGCTTTTGCATCGAGCTTGCCGCTCAGGGCTATGTCATTCTTCAGTGCCGGCGCCGCGCCGGCCAGCCAGATGTTTTCAATGTTGAGAGGCAGCCTCGAACAACTTATTGGAGCGGTCATGGCAAAGGTATTTTGTCAGGAACCTCCCGATGCTTCGACTAATGGGCACGCACAAAACAAGGAGATCACCATGACGGCCCATTTAATGAAGATTGCCGCTCGCACAACTGCCCCGCTCAACCGCATCGGCGAGTTCTTTCCTCAGCTAGGGCTTCGTCTGCTGTTGGCCTGGGAGTTCGGCGAGTCCGGGCTGGCAAAATTGCATGGCGACAACTGGTTCGCGGATTTGAAGGGGGATTTCCCGTTCCCCTTTAACCTGATTCCGCCGGATATCGGCTGGCAACTCGCCACCTGGTCGGAAGTGCTCGGGGCTACGGCGCTGGTGATCGGTCTGGGCACCCGCTTCTTCAGCCTGTCGCTCGTCATCCTGACTATCGTGGCCTGGGCTGCTGTCCATGCCGGCAATGGTTACAACGTGTGCGACAATGGATTTAAACTACCGCTGATTTACCTTGTTCTGTTCGCGCCCTTGCTGTTCGGCGGCGCAGGCAGGTTAAGCGCGGATTACTGGCTGGGACGCAGCATAGCGCCTTTGTTCACGCACCGATCCACTCGTTAAACCGGAGGCGCTTCATGCCCAACCCATCACCTCGCTCTCTTCTCGACCCGGAACGCTGGCTACAGGAGCATGGCAACTATCTCTACCGCTATGCGCTGGCCATGGCAAGAAACGAAGAAATAGCCGAGGATGCGGTTCAGGAATGTCTGCTGGCGGCACTGGAAAGCGCGGAGCGCTATCAGGGTGGCGCCTCGGAGCGCACCTGGCTGACCAGCATCCTGCGCAACAAGGTGTGCGACGCGATCCGCCGCCATTCCCGCGAAACGACCATGGCGCAGGCGGAGGATGTCTTCGGCGAGCATGGCGAGGAGGAAGACGCCGCCCGTTTCAACCGCAGAGGGCACTGGGCCGTGCCGCTCGCGGATTGGGGCGACCCCGCCCGGTCGCTGGAAAACAAGCGTTTCTGGCAAGCGCTCAACGCCTGCCTGGAGCGTTTGCCGCCCCGCCTGGCGCAGCTTTTCATGTTGCGCGAACTGGCGGGCATGGAAACTGAAAATATTTGTCAGGAAATGGAGATCAGTTCGACTAATTTATGGACGATGCTGTATCGCAGCCGCATGGGCTTACGGCAATGTCTCGAAAAAAACGATTGGAGCTAATCATGTTGTCGTGCAAGGACGTCACCCATCTGGCCTCGGAAAGCCGGGACCGCGAGTTGGGGGCAATGGAGCGCATGGGGATGCATATGCATCTGTGGATATGCAAGGGCTGCCGACGCTTCACGCAACACATGGAACTGCTCGGCCAGGCAATGCGCATGGCTGGGAAGGAGCCGGAGCGGATAGGCGATCCCGATGCCCGGTTATCACAAGAAGCCGGCGACCGTATCCGTTCCGCGCTGCAGCGGCGGCTGAACGGGGGCGGTACGCAGGACTGAATCGCCAGTGTGTATTTTTTATTTTTCCAGGAGACCACAAATGTCTAAAACCAAGCAACTTGTCAATGTCGCAACCGGTGCCGCCCTGTCGGCTGCTTTGCTCGCAACTGGCACCGCACACGCTGCGGCAAGCCCCTTCGCCATGAACACGATGGAAAAGGGCTACATGGTGGCTGACGCCGGCAGCAAGATGAAGAACGGCAATTGCGGCGGCAATATGGACAAGGATGGCGCCGGTGCCAAAATGAAAGACGGCAAATGCGGTGCCAATATGGAAAAAGATGCCGCCGACAAGCCCAAAGGTAAAAGCAAGATGAAAGAAGGCAAATGCGGCGAAGGCAAGTGTGGCGCCAACATGAAGAAAGGCTGACCGGCACGCACGCCTGAACGACATGCATGTTTCTGAACTGAAAGGTGCAGGGCTGGGCTTTCGGCGCGAGTTGATTCCCGCGCTGCAAGCCCGGATTCCTCCCGTGATCGATTTTTTCGAGATAGCCCCGGAAAACTGGCTGGACCTCGGCGGCGCAACCGGCAAGCAATTGCGCGGCTTTAGCGAGCGCTATCCGTTCATTTGCCACGGTCTGTCCCTGTCTCTCGGCGGGCCGACCCCGCTTGATGAAATGCTGCTTCGGCGCATCAAGCCTTTCATGCGCCAGCATCAAGTTCCGCTTTATTCCGAACATTTGTCTTATTGCAGTGACGACGGCCAGCTTTACGATCTGCTGCCCATCCCCTTTACCGAGGAAGCGGTGAAATATGTCGCTGCCCGCATCCGCCGCACCCAGGACATCCTGGAGCAGCGCATCGCGGTAGAAAACGCCTCTTACTATGTTGCCGCGCCCATCAGCGAGATGAGCGAAAGCGCTTTCATTCGCGCCGTGCTGGAAGAAGCCGACTGTCTGCTGCATCTGGACGTCAACAACATCTACGTCAACAGCGTCAATTTCGGCTTCGACCCGGTTGAATTCCTGCACGGACTGCCCGGCGAGCGCATCGCCTACATCCACACCGCCGGCCACCACCAGGAAGCCGCGGACCTCATCATCGACACCCACGGTGCCGCCGTGATCGACCCGGTATGGGCCCTGCTGGACGAAACCTACCAAACCTTCGGCGCATTTCCCACCTTGCTGGAGCGGGATTTCAATATTCCGCCGCTCGCGGAACTGGTGCCGGAAGTGGCGCGCATCGCCGAATTGCAGCACAAATGGAGCAAGCGCCATGTCCAGCGCGCCTGATTTCCTTCCGGAATTCCAGCGCTACCAGTACGCCTTTGGCGCCCACATCCGCGATCCCCGGCGCAATCCACGCCCGGATGGGGCATCGGCGCAGCGCATGAATGTTTACAACGAACTGGTGTATCACAATCTCGAAGGATTCCTGCTGGCCTGCTTCCCTGTCTTGCGCAAGGTCATGGGCAAGCGCAAATGGGACCGGCTGGTGCGCGACTTTCTGGTCGAATATCGCTGCCGCACCCCCATCTTCCGCCAGATTCCGGAAGAATTCGTGCGCTATCTCCAGGAAGGGCGGCGCGCGCGCGTGGAAGACCCGGCGTATCTGGCACACCTTGCCCATTATGAATGGATCGAACTTGCACTCTCGGTTTCTCCTCTCGAACCGGAATGGGCGAAAATCCAGCCGGACGGCGACCTGCTTGCCGGCCGGCCCGTGCTGAATCCGGTGCTGGCGCTGCTGACCTACCCCTATGCGGTGCAGCGTATCGGGCCGAAATACAAACCCGGCCCCGAACAGCAACAGGAGTCACATCTGCTGGTGTTGCGCGATGCGGCCGATCAGGTTCGCTTCATTGAACTCAACCCCGTCAGCGCCAGACTGGTCGACCTGCTGCAGAGCGCAAACCTGACCGGTGGACAGGTGCTGAAAATGATCGCGGAGGAACTGAAACACCCTGACCCGGCGGCCGTGATCGAGGGCGGTCGCGCCATGCTCAAAAAGCTGCACGCTCAATATGCCATCCTGGGCTCATTCCAGGAAATGGATAACTGAGATGGAACGATTGCCGGGAGAGATTTACACCCCAGGCGCGGGCATACAAGAGATCACCAAGCACTTGGCTCCTGGGCAGTATAGGGCGATGGAGATACGGTCGATAAATTCATGCTATTCGCGCAGCAGGCCGTGAAGAAAGCTAAGCTTCTCCGCCAGCGGCAGTTTCCGGTTGAGCGTTTCCAGAACGTCTTGGTGATCGAACATGGCGATGGTGATCCGGCTATGCACAAATCCATGTCAAGTATAATGCCTGGCACAAGGCCCCACCCAGGATTCTTGCACGAATATATTCGTTCCCTGATCGAAGCGTGCTCAGGTCGTATCCAGAGGCGAAGGCCAATCTCAAGAGGTTCCTCACCCCCCATGGGGTGATGGGCGCAAATACATTCGCGGCATTGCGGCGGTACAAGCCGGAACAGTTTTACGCCTATGCCTTAGTGATCACGGCCATGGCCGTTGCCGTGGCGGCCCTTCCCCTGGCCACCGCGATAATCATCCCTGTGCTCGTCCCGGCCGTCATCCCGGCGATCACGATGTTGCTCCTGGTAGCGCGGCACATACTCGCGGTTGTACCAACTGTCCTGCACAAAGAAGACCCGCTCGCCGCAGGCGTTGTATTCGTGGCAGTGCTTGCTCCAATGTTTGGCGTGGCCCGGAGGTACGCGCAGGTAGA
>JAJZQI010000041.1 GCA_021851875.1 Pseudomonadota bacterium
GGGTGTGAATGAGGCTGAAGTCAAGTCTGACTCTTCGTTCGTAGACGATCTGGGCGCCGATTCTTTGGATACCGTAGAACTGGTAATGGCTCTGGAAGAGGAATTCGACTGCGAAATTCCGGATGAAGAAGCCGAAAAGATTACCAACGTGAAGCAGGCTGTTGATTACATTCAGGCCAACCTGAAGTAATTTCCGCTGCTGTACGTCAACCGCCGGCATTGAGTCTTTCAGGTCTCAACCCGGCGGTTTCCGTTTAACCCGAACAGGGGGTTCTCTTGTCTCGTCGTCGCGTCGTCATTACCGGGCTGGGGATTATTTCTCCGGTCGGCAACACCGTAGCCGATGCCTGGGCCAACATTCTGGCCGGCAAATCAGGCATTACCCGCATCAGCAAATTTGATCCGACTCCCTTTGCTTCCCAGGTGGCTGGTGAAGTGAAGGATTTCGATGTTTCCCAATACCTCAATCCGAAAGATGCCCGTCGCATGGATACGTTTATCCAATACGGTCTGGCAGCAGGCATTCAGGCATTCAAGGACTCCGGCCTGGAAGTGACGTCGGAAAATGCCGAGCGCATCGGCGTGAACATCGGTTCCGGCATCGGCGGTCTTGGCCTGATCGAAGAGACCGATCACACCTATCTGGAAAACGGTCCGCGCAAGATTTCGCCGTTCTTTATTCCGGGTACCATCATCAACATGATCGCGGGCAACCTGTCGATCATGTTCGGCCTGAAAGGGCCCAACCTGGCCATGGTGACGGCATGTACCACTGCCACTCACTGCATCGGCGACTCCGCCCGTATGATCGAGTACGGCGATGCCGATGTGATGATTGCCGGCGGCGCCGAAGCGGCCATTACCCCGCTGGGCGTGGGCGGTTTTGCCGCAGCACGCGCATTGTCCACCCGCAATGACGATCCGGCCACGTCCAGCCGTCCGTGGGACTCGGGCCGTGACGGGTTTGTCATTGGCGAAGGCGCCGGCATTCTGGTGCTGGAAGAATACGAACACGCCAAGGCCCGTGGCGCCAAGATCTATGCGGAACTGGCCGGTTTCGGCATGTCGGCCGACGCCAACCACATGACGGCTCCGTGTGAAGACGGTTCCGGCGCGGCGCGCTGCATGCTGAACGCGCTCAAGAATGCCGGCGTTGGCGTGGATGAAATCGATTACATCAACGCCCATGGCACCTCCACCCCGTTGGGCGACAAGGCCGAAACCATGGCTGTCAAAGTGGCATTCGGTGAGCGCGCGGGCAAGATCGCCGTGAGTTCGACCAAATCCATGACCGGTCACCTGCTGGGCGCGGCCGGCGGTGTGGAAGCGGTCTTCTCGGCACTGGCGGTGTCCGAGCAGGTGGCTCCGCCGACGATCAATATGTTCGAACAGGATCCGGACTGCGATCTGGATTATGTGCCCAACGAAGCGCGCAAAATGCCGATTCGAGCGGCTCTGTCGAACTCCTTCGGCTTCGGCGGCACCAACGGAACGCTGGTTTTCCGTAAGGTGTGATACCTGAGGGCGGGTTTTGGCCCGCCCTAATGCCTCTTTCCCCGTGCCAGTCAGAAAACTTTCCTCCCTTCCCGATTTGTTGCGGCTCGCGGCCGGCAACCCTGAACGTTATCCCTATCTGCTCGAAACCCACGGTTCGGCCGGCTGGGCAATCGTGTTCGCTTTCCCGCAAGGCAGCGAAATCGCCCAGCAGAACGATAGCGAGCCTTTTTTGCCGCGTCTGGATCGCTTGTGGCGCGAGCAGCGGGTGGCGGCAACGGACGAATTTCTGCCATTTCATGGCGGCTGGTTTGTGTATCTGGGTTATGAACTGCTGCACCAGATAGAACCCACCGTCGTACCGGCATCCTATGCTGGCGTTTTTCCGCTCGCGGTCATGACGCGTATCCCCGCGGCCGTGCTGGTCGATAAACAGGCGGGGGAGGCCTGGTTGTTCGCCGAAGAGGCCTTTTCCGCCTGTCTTGACCTCATGCAGCAGGATTTATCTGCGCTGAACGAACCGGCTGAACAGGAGCTGACTTTCAATGCCCTGTATGAAGAGCCGGGCGAGACGTTTCTGCAGGGAGTGGAAAGGATCAAGCGGTATATTCTGGAAGGCGATGTTTTCCAGGTGAATCTGTCGCGCGAATGGCGGCTTGCAAGCGAACGGCCAGTCGATCCCGCTGCGCTTTACGCCCGCCTGCGGCGCGCCAATCCGGCCCCTTTTGCCGGCCTGGCGCGCTTTGGCGACAAGGCCGTGGTGAGTTCTTCGCCCGAGCGTCTGGCAGAGGTGCGGCGCGGACGGATTCAGACACGGCCGATTGCCGGCACCTATGCCCGCATCGGTGATGCAGCGGAGGATGCGCGCCTGCGGGAGGAATTGCTGCAGCACCCGAAGGAGCGCGCCGAGCATGTCATGCTGGTCGACCTGGAGCGCAACGATCTCGGGCGTATCTGTCTGCCCGGCAGCGTCAAGGTGGATGAACTGATGCAGGTTGCCAGTTACGCCTTTGTGCATCATATTGAGTCCACTGTGAGCGGCCAGCTGCGGCCGGATGTGACGCCGGGGGAGGTTTTGCGGGCTCTGTTTCCAGGGGGGACGATTACCGGCTGCCCCAAAGTGCGTACCATGCAGATCATTGCCGAACTGGAGCGGAATTCGCGTGAGGCTTACACCGGCAGCATGGGTTACCTGAACCACGATGGGGACATGGATCTGAATATTCTCATCCGTACCCTGATGGTGTGGGACAACACCGTGCGCTTCAAGGCGGGCGCGGGCATCGTGGCAGATTCGCAGCCTGAGCGGGAGCTGCGCGAAACCCGCGCCAAGGCGCGAGGGCTGCTGCGCGCGCTGGGGGCGGCTGAAACATGAAAATATGGTTGAACGGCGTATCGGCCGAACAGATTTCTTTGCGCGACCGCGGTCTGCAGTTCGGTGACGGCGTATTTCGTACCATGCGCTGCTGTGGCGGTGAGGTTGCCCTGTTCGATGCCCAGTACGCGCGCCTGCAACAGGATGCGGATAAGCTGGGGATCGCGGTACCGGACAAAGCCATTTTGCAGCAGTGGCTGCAACCGGCCAGCCAGTTACCCGGTGCAGTCGTGATCAAGGTGGTGCTGACCCGCGGGGAAAGCGAGCGCGGCTATGCCGTACCCGCTGGAACGCGGCCGAATTGCGTGATTTATGCCCAGCCTGTGCCTGCAGCAGGCCGCCAGTGGCGTGACGAGGGTATTGCCGCGCGCATCTGCACGACCCGCCTGGCAGTGCAGCCCGCCTTGGCCGGCATCAAACACCTTAACCGCCTGGAAAACGTCATCGCGCGACGCGAGTGGGACGACGGAGCGATTGTCGAAGGGCTCATGCTTGACACTGACGGCTGGGTGGTCGAAGGCGTCATGAGCAATCTGTTCTTTGTCCGGCGGGGCATGCTATGCACGCCTGATCTCGGCCGCTGCGGTGTGGCCGGAGTGATGCGCAGTGAAATCATGCGCCAGCGTGAAACAGCAATTGGGCAGTTTGATTTGGGGACGCTTCTGGAGGCTGATGAAGCGTTTGTGTGCAACAGTGTAATGGGGATTGTACCCCTGCGCCGGATCGGTGAGCGCAATTTGCCGATTGGACCGGTGACGCGGGGTTTGCAGGAGCTGTGGATTGATACGTTTGCTGAGTAAGCTGGTTCTGTTCGCGTCGGTGCTGGCGATAGGGCTGGGTGGCGGGTTGTATTATCTGGTCAGCCAGCCCAAGGCGATGCCGGGGGAGGCCGAGCAGGTGGTGGTCGCGCAGGGAAGCGGCGTGAAATCCGTTGCCCTGGTGCTGTCCAAGGCACAGGTGATCGAGGAGCCGCATCTTTTTGTCTGGTGGGTCAGGCTGACCGGCCAAAGCGGCAAAATCAAGGCCGGCAATTATGTTTTCAACGGCAGCCTGTCAATGCGCGATGTATTGCGTCTGCTGGTGGAAGGCGATGTGACCCAAAGCAGCCTGCGTTTTACCGAGGGCTGGAATCTGCGGCAGGTGCGTGCGGCGCTGGCTGAGAACACGGCTTTGAAGCATGATACGGCTGGCATGACGACGGATCAGCTGGCCGCGTCTCTGGGCATCGATGGACCCACTCCGGAAGGCTGGCTGTTTCCGGACACCTATCATTTCAGCAGTGGATTGAGTGAGCTGCAGATTTTGCAGCGCGCCCACCAGCAAATGGAACAGCAGCTGCAGCGTGCCTGGGAGGAGCGGGCGCCGGGACTGCCGTTTGCCAGTCCCTACCAGGCGCTGATCATGGCATCCATCGTGGAAAAAGAGACCGGTCTGGCCAGCGAGCGGCCCATGATTGCAGGCGTGTTCATCAATCGCTTGCGCATCGGCATGCGCCTGCAGACCGACCCGACGGTGATTTACGGCCTGGGCGACCAGTTCGACGGCAATCTGACGCGCGTTCACCTGCAGACCGATACGCCGTACAATACGTACACGCGGGCAGGGTTGCCGCCGACACCGATTGCCATGCCGGGCAACGACTCGATTTATGCCGTGCTGCACCCGGCCGATACCCGAGCCCTGTACTTTGTCGCCAGGGGTGATGGCGGGCACGTGTTCTCAGCCAGCCTGGCTGCGCACAATGCGGCTGTTTTGCGCTATCAGATCAAGAGAAAGCATTGATGAAGCAGGGACGTTTTATCAGCCTGGAAGGGATGGATGGGGCTGGCAAGAGCACCCATCTGGCATGGCTGGCCGATTACTTGCGCGCCCGCGCCGTCGATTTTGTCGTGACCCGCGAACCGGGCGGCACGCCGCTGGCTGAGACTTTGCGTGAATTGCTGCTGCAGCAGGACATGACCGCGGAGACGGAAACCCTGCTGATGTTCGCCGCCCGGCGCGAGCATGTGGCCAAGGTCATCGAGCCGGCGCTGCAACGCGGGCAATGGGTGATTTCGGACCGCTTCGCCGACGCCAGTTTTGCCTATCAGGGCGGTGGGCGCGGCATTCCAATGTCCCTGCTGCAGGAACTGGAAGCGTTTACGGTCAAAACCTGCCAGCCTGATTTGACGCTGCTGTTTGATGTTCCCTGGGAAGTCAGCCGCCAGCGCTTGCACGCGGGCAGGCAACAGAACGGAACCGTCCAGCTCGACCGCTTCGAACTGGAGGCGCAGTCGTTTTTTGAGCGGGTGCGAGCGGCTTATCATGCCCGCGCACAGGCATCGCAGGGCAGAATGCAGGTGATTGACGCTGCACGCGGTGTGGATGAAATTCAGCAGGATTTGCGCGCTTTGATGGATGGATTCTGTGCATAATTATGTTTGGCATGATCCGGTCTGGCAGCAGCTTTGGCAGCAGCCGGAGCGCTTGCCCCACGCCTTGCTGCTGCATGGCCCCGCCGGCACGGGCAAGCGCCGGTTTGCCCGTGCCGTTGCGGCACGGATACTGTGTCAGCGTCCCGCCGCCGATGGCTATGCCTGCGGACAGTGTGCTTCCTGTCATTGGCTGGAGCAGGATGCGCATCCCGATTTTTTCCTCCTGTCGCCGGATTCGGGAGAGGATGAGTCGGCCGAAGGCGACAAGCCGCAGAAGCGCAAATCGGCCTGGATTAACGTGGAGCAGGTGCGCAATCTGGTTGAGTTGACCGCGTTGTCCAAACATCAGGGCGGCTGGCGCGTGGTCATCGTCGAGCCGGCCGAACAGCTGAATCTGAACGCCGCCAACGCACTGCTCAAGACGCTGGAAGAACCCAGTGAACGAACCTTGTTTCTGCTGGTCACAGCCAGACTCAACCGCGTGATGCCGACCATTCGCAGCCGCTGCCTCAAGCTGGCGCTGCCGGCACCGGGTCCCTCCCAGGCGGAAGCCTGGTTGCGGGAGCGGGGTCTGGGTAATTCTGCCGCCCTGCTGCATGAGGCGGGTGGGGCGCCGTTGCTGGCACTTGAACTGGCCGAGCCGGCTTACCGGGAGCAGGCTGACTGGCTGCTGCAGGCGCTGGGCAAGGGGCCGGCCATGGATGCGTTGCAGGTGGCGGAGAAGTTGCAGGACATGCCGATTGCAAGCTGTGTTGACATTGTGCAGAAATGGTTATTTGATCTGCTGCGGACGCGTCTGGTTAAAGCCGGTCACTTTTATCCGGATTATGCCAACAACTTGCAAGCCTTGGTCAAAAGCGTTAATTTAAGCAGGTTAAGCACTTTGCTGGATACCGCGCAGCGCATCAGGCGTGCTGCATACCATCCGTTGAATGCAAGGCTGGTGCAGGAAGAATTGTTGCTGGGTTACCAGGCCCTGTTTCAGGCCGACAGCTAAAGATTACCGCTAAAGATCGTTGCTAAGAGCCTATTTCAGCAGGTTTCGTAACCGCGTGTCCCTCGCCTTATACTGCACCCCACAGAATACAGGCGCAAGGTATGAAACCTGCTGAAATAGGCCCTGAACCAATCTATAATAGGGCGGCGGGGTGTCTCGGCACGAAATAAGCAAAAAATTATATAGGTTGTTACCCTTATGGCACAGGATGCAGCGGGCGGGGCCCGTCCAGGCGTACTATCCCTGAGTATCAAGGAAAAA
>JAJZQI010000009.1 GCA_021851875.1 Pseudomonadota bacterium
ATCCCCTACAAGCAGGAAATCGTCCGCGATACCGTCGAAAGCGAGCTGGACGACCTCATGGGGGCATCGCAGGGCATTCTGGCGGCGCGTCTGGCCGGCGTGCGGGAGCAGCTGGATGAGCTCAAGTCGCTGCGCGGCAAGAACGAAGACGTAATCGCCCACATGATGGACAAGGTGCGGCTGGACAAGGAACACTTCGAAAAAGGCCTGCAACGCTTTCAGGCCCTGCGCAGCGTCTTCTCGCAGCATACCAACAAGCTGTTCAGCCACCTGGGCATGGATGCGGTCAAGGGCAAGGTGCGCCAGACGCGTGAATCGATGGAGCACAGCCGTTTTTCCAAGGGCATGCGCGAAGCGATGGATGCCTTCTTCCTCGACATGAACAGCAATATCAAGGAATCGGCCGGCCAGATCGAAGAGATCAAGAGCATGATGGAAGCGATGTACCAGAAATTCAGCCAGGAGCACGGCCTCGCCATCATCCAGCCGCCGCCGTTCTCGACCCTGAAGTACCACAAGGAGCTGGCCCGCCTGGAGAAGGCCTACACCGAGCATTTCTCGACCCTGGCGCTGATCACCAATGAGAAATTTGCCCTCACCAGCAAATTCTTCGAAACCATGGCCAGCCGGGTGGTGCAGATTTACGAAATTGCCAACCGCGACGTGGACAACTGGCTCAAGGCCATCATGGCGCCGATGGAAACGCAGGTGCGGGAACACCAGCTGCAATTGAAGCGCCGGCTGGAGTCCATCAAACGAATTCACAAGGCGACCGATACCCTGGAAGATCGGATTGCCGAACTGGAACACATGGAAAACTCCATCCTCAAGCAAGTGGGCGAGCTTTCCCTGTTGCGCCAAATGGTTGGCAAAGCACTTGATTTCACCGCTCCGGGAGATGCCGAGATGGCTGCATGAAGCCTGTTCTGAACCGTCTTGCCGCTACATTGTTACTGGGCCTGGCAGCCGCCGCTGCACAGGCCCAAACTATTACATTCATCCACTTCAACGATCTGCATGCCCACCTGACGCCGCACCTTGATGTGATCCGCGACGAGCAGGGGCATGTGCATTATGAAGAGCGCGGCGGTCTGGCCAGGCTGGATACGCTGATCAAGCAAATCCGCGCGGAAAATCCCGCTAGCGTGCTGATGAATGTGGGCGATACGACGCACGGCGGGGTGGAAGGACTGTTTACCGACGGCAATGCCATCGTCGACCCGGTCAATGCCCTGGGAATCGACGTGGGGGTGCCGGGTAACTGGGACTATGCCTATGGCCCGGATGTGTTCCGGCTGCGCTATGTGGAAAATCTCGGTCCGATGGAAAAGCGCATGCTGGGCATTCGCGGAGCCGGGGACATTCAGCGCTTCAACTTTCCCAATCTGGCCGCCAACGTCACATTCACCTTCCCTTTCTACAAGGCCGGCAAAACGATTCTGCCGCCGACCCTGACAAAAACCATCGGCGGGGTTAAGGTCGGTTTCATCGGCTTGACGTCGGACATTGTTCCGCTGATGCACAAAATGCTCGCCATTGGCATGGATTTCAAGCAAGGCGAGCTGGCACACCGGGAAATTGTGGAAAAATATGCCCGCCAGTTGCGCAGCGAAGGCGCGCAGATCGTGGTGGTGATGAGCGAGCTCGGCCTGCAGAAAGACAAGCAGCTGGCGGACGGTATCGAGCCCGGACTGGTCAACGCGTTGTTTTCCGCCCATACCCATGAAACCGTGTTCAAGCCCATCATCACCCGCAGCGGAACGCGCGTGGTGGAAGCGGGTAACGACGGCTGGCTGGGGCGGATGGACATGACGGTCGAGGGCGGCAAGGTAACGGCCTATCGCTGGAAGCTGATGCCGGTGGACGACAAAATCAAACCCGATCCGCAAATGCAGGCCCTGGTCGACAAGGCGCGCGCGCCGTTCCTGAAGGACGATCCCAATCTGGTGCTCAAGGAGCCCGGCATTCATCTGGAGCTGCATCAGTCCATTGCCACCGTCATCGGGCATGTGGCCCATACGCTTGAGCGGCGCAACAGTCTGGAGTCGACGTTCAACGATGCCTGGACCGATGCCCTGCGCCGGGGTGAAAACACCGAGCTGGCCATGACTCCGGGTTTCCGCTTTGACGCCGTCGTGCCCGGCTACGAGGACGAGCATGCCGCCAAGGGCGATATCACCATCGAGGACGCGTTCCGTTACTTCCCGGTGCCGTATACCCTGGGGCAGGGTAAAGCCAACGGCAAGCGGCTGGAGGATATTCTGGAAGATGCATTGAGTTCGGTCTATTCGCCCGACGCTTTTGCACAACACGGCGGGTGGGTCGACGGGATATCCGGTCTGCATGTCGACCTGGACCTGTCCGCGCCCGACGGCAAGCGGATCCGTTCGATCACGCTGGCGAACGGCGGGGCGTTTGATAAGGATCACTTGTACACGGTGGCGGGCTGTTTGCGGCCGATGGACGATGCGGATGTGATGTGCAGCAAGAGCGGATTCACGGATGTGAAGCCGTTTATCAATCCGCAAACGGGCGAGCCCTGGCAGGTGGTGGATTACTTCGAATACGTGGTCAAGAACGGCTGGCTGGGCGATGGTGGCCGGCACGATTTGAACGACGTGTCGAAAAAGCCGCAATGGCCGCAGGCGCCCTATGTCCAACCCCTCCCTGCCGGCGTGAAACCGGCGGCGCAAACCAACTAAAACAAAAGGCCCGCACATGGCGGGCCTTTTGTTTGCCAGCGGTCGGAATTATTTCTGGCCGGTCAGCTGCATGTAGCGTTCATTGAGCTGGTCCTTGGACTCTTCCACGCCGGTGATGATGCAGTCAACCGGGCAGACCTCAATGCACTGCGGTGTGTCGTAGTGACCCACACACTCGGTACACAGGCCGGGGTCGATGACATATACTTCGTCGCCCTGAGAGATAGCGCCATTCGGGCATTCCGGTTCGCAAACGTCGCAGTTGATGCATTCGTCGGTAATCAGCAGGGACATGGGGTATTCCTTCAATAAACGCTAATATAGTTTGGTATTATAAAAGCCGCCACAGGGTCAGGTAAAGCCCAACGGCAACAGGGTTTTAAGCAAACTTTGCCTGCAGCGCGGCCTGTACCGCCGGGTGCACGAATTCACTGACATCGCCACCGAGCGCGGCAATTTCGCGCACCATGCTGGCCGACACGAACATGTGCTGTTCGGAAGGGGTCAGGAACAGTGTTTCAATGTGCGGACTCAACTTGCGGTTCATACTGGCCAGCTGCAGTTCATATTCAAAGTCGGACACGGCCCGCAGGCCGCGCAATACCAGATTTGAATCCTGGGTCTGCAGAAAGTTCGCCAGCAGGCCGCTAAAGCTGGTCACCCGAATATTGGGCAGGTCGGCCAGTACGGTTTGTGCAAGCTGCACGCGCTCGTCTACGCTAAACAGGGAGTTTTTGTTACGGTTGGCGGCAACGGCCACCACCACGCAATCAAACAGGCTGGCAGCACGGCGCACCAGATCTTCATGCCCGCGTGTCAGCGGGTCAAAGGTGCCGGGGTAGATGATGGTTTGGCTCATGAAATTTGCTATGACAGCTGAATCGCGATTAGCACGCTGGCAACTTGTTTATAGATCGTGGTGATGTGTTCAGGATAATCAAACAGACGATTTTTTCGCGGCTCATATTGGCTTGGCTTCGGCAAGTACGGATGCGCGAAATTTCTCAGGCAGTGCGTTAGGGGTAATCACATCTACGGGGATGCCTAACAGCTGAATGAGTTCATGACGAATGGCGCCGATGTCGAAGAGCGTCGTGTTCGGGGTGGGGTCAATCAAAATATCAAGATCACTCTCATCGTTATCCATACCATGAAGAACGGAACCAAAAACCCGTGGGTTTACCGCGTGGTGACGTGCAACCAGCCGCCGAATGGTGGCGCGGCGATTCTCAAGGACAAATGAAGGTTTCATGGCAGGGGAAAGTGATTGCGCAATATTAGCATAGCGTGAAGTCGGGCCTGCTGCAACTGGGGAAAGTCTTTGTGTTGATTGCTACAGGAGAGCGAATTCCTGTTGCGGCTAGAGGCTGGTGCCACTTCGGCAAGCATATGCAGTCCGCCAGGAGGGCGGAAATGAGTTCTATACGTCGGTGCCGCCGAAGCGGAAAATGACGGATAGACAACCTATGCAAGGTGGCTGGGTTGTCTATGCTGATTTCGGATTGAGTGACAGTGCTCCCTTGCCTGCAAGAAGCCCTACTACACTAATATCTTCGTCTACCTCGGTCCAATGAATGCCCTGGCCTTGCCCCAAAAGTTCGAAATTCTGACGCTGCTTCGGGCTGGCAGCCTGTAATTTGGGGAACCATGCCAAAGGAACAGCCAAAGTTCTGCCGTCAGCAAGATGAACAACGAGTTCAGATTCTGTGCAGCTTACTGAGTCTGCGTGTGGCTCAGCCTGAAATACCAAAGAAGTCATTCCATTTTCCCAATAGTAATTCACTATTTTCCCGAGTGAGTCGTAGAAGTATGTTTAAATCTGCGGCATTAAAGCCAGTGCTGCTTGCAAGTGACACCGGCGAGAGCCAAATTTTTGCCAAAGCAGCATCTCTTTGGATATGAATATGCGCCGGTTCGGCATTTTCATTTGAATAAAAGAAAAAACGGAAAGCTCCAATTCGTAAAACCGTTGGCATGCATCTCACCCGCAATCATATTAGTATATCTTATCGAAGAAGATAAAAAAACAAAAGGCACCCGCAGGTGCCTTTTGCGCTTCTTAACTGACGTGAGTCAGATTAGAAGGAGTGACGTACGCCCAGAGAGAAGGCGGACGGGGCCTGGCCTGCGGCAACGTTGTAGAAGGAGCCGCCGGCGCCCTGACCAATACCGTAGCCACCGTTGGTCTGGTTGTCGGTCTTGGTGTACAGAGCGTACAGCTTGGTGCGCTTGGACATCTTGTAGTCAACGCCAACAACCCAGTTGGTCGCGCCGGTGTCGCTGGTGCCGCTCCAGCTCTTGGCTTTGCCGTAGGCAGCCTTAACGTCAACAGCGGCGGTAACCGGAGCTACAACGTTCAGCAGGTAAGCGTTGCGAGAGATAGACTCAAACTCGCTTTGCATCTGGATGCGGTCCATTACCAGGCCGACTTTCGCTACACCGAAGTCGTAGCCAACGCCCAGGCGGGTGCTGGTGTCGTTTTTAATAAATGCGCCCATGTATTGCTGATAGGTGCCGGTATAGGTCGCCGGTACGGTTGTTGCGTTGTACACGGTGCTGTCGTTGTAGTTCTTTTCCCAGCCCAGGCCTGCGTAGATCGGGCCGTTGGAGTACATCAAACCCAGGGACCAGGCGCGGCCTTGCGGGGTGCTGTTGATGTCGGTTTCAGCGCCGGCAACGTAGGCAACGGCTGCGGTCAGGCCGGACATGTTCGGGCTGATGTAAGCGATTGTGTTGTTAGCACGACGTTCCCAGTCGGAGCTGCCGGTGTAAACACGAGTGGTGCCAAGGGTTACTGCGCCAGTGGTCAGGTTGGTGGTGTACGGGGTCAGGCTACCCAGGCCGCCGTTACCGATGATGGTGTTGTAGTCGCCCATGGTGTCGGCAAACGGATCCAGCGCGCCGGTAGACATCTTGTGCGGGGTGTCCATCTTGCCCAGACGTACTTCACCGAAACCGCCGCCCAGACCTACGAAGGTGTTACGGGTAGCCCAGGTGTTGCCGCCGGCGTCCAGGTCAACTTGCTGTTCGATTTGCCAGTTGGCGTAGGTGCCGTTGCCCAGGTCTTCCTTGCCTTTGAAGCCGATGCGGGAAGCGTTGGAGGAAACGCGGCTCAGGGTGCCCTTAACGGTGTCACCGTTGGCGGTGTCAGCGTCGGTGCGGATGCTGTCGTAGGACACATCCAGTTGACCGTAGATGGTAACGCCGTCAGCGGCCATGGCGGCCGGTGCAGCGATGGCGCCGGCGATAGCCAGAGCGATCAGTTTCTTTTGCATTTGAGACTCCTTAGTGTTTTCTCGGTTTAGTGGCGTGAACCGGAGGGATCGTTATGACAGCCTCCCTGCTCCTGCCCACGGTTAATTTTTACCCGGCGGATTGTCTTGGCGCAAGTTTTTTGTGCCTTGTTTGCAACATTGTTTTGTTTGTGTTGTGCATGTGCAACACAAATTGAAGTAAAGCCTAAAGAGAGTCGCTATAACATGCTGGATTAAAGAGGAATGCCGGCGGCAATCTGGCGTAGCGTGGGGACGGCGAGCTTGGCCTCGTCGGCCAATTTGAGTGCGCGGGCAAGGCGGGCTGGCGCGCTGCGGCCCATGCACTGGTGCGCGGGGTCGGCTGCAATGGCTTCGGCGAGGCCGGCGATCAGCTGTTCGCGCGGCAATTCCCACAGGGTGAGCCAGGCCTGGATGTCGAGTACCTCGTGGGCCACCTGCAGCGCAAGGTTCCGCTGATCGCGCCAGAGTTGTTCCACGTTGCCGCCCACGCGCAGTCCGGCGATGTTGCTGGTGAGGATGTACAGGTTTTTGCGTACCAATTCGTATAGCAGCGCACCGTTGTCGGCCAACTCGATGGCGGGCAAGTCAAGCGAGCGTAATGCCCTGACGAGTATGCCGGCGTGCGGGCCGAAGGCGGGCGAGGGCAGCAGCGGTTTGGCATCCATGCCCTTTTTCTTTTCAAACCAGACGGAAATGACGGTCGGCTCGAACAGCTTGTGCCGCTCCCAGTCGCGCGGCAGCAATTCGTTTTGCAGCAGGGCGGTGCGGTCACGCCAGCCGGCGGGCAGGCGGGCGAGCGTGGCGGGCAGATCGTTTTCCGCCACGGCGACGAGCACAAACAGGGGATTGGCGTGCTGCCTGGCGATTTCATCGACGTTGTCGCCGCGGTTCACCGGAACAACGGTATGGCCGGTGCGCAACAGACCGCCGGCGAATAAGCGGCCAAGCTGTCCGAGTCCAATGAGGATAATTTCAGAAGTCATTACTATTCTCGCGGTTGTTTTGTGCCAAACTGGACATATTATATGTATTCATTTTCGGATAACGAATAAGTAAAGGCACCTTGGAGCCTACTTCAGTAGGTTTCATTCCTTGCGCCTGTATTCTGTGGGGTGGAGTACAAGGCGCGGGGCGCGCGATTTGGCCGCACCCAATAAGCGCACCGTAACGCAGTAATCCGCCCCACAGAATACAGGCCCTCTGGGTTGACTCAGGCAAGTGATGGATGCAAGGCGTTCGGTGCAGTGAATGGTGGTTCCATTCACCACGCCGGACAACGCCGCAGACGCGCTTGCCTGAGTCAACGCGAGGTATGAAACCTACTGAAATAGGCTCTTATGGTTCCCCATCTGACAACCGCCCTGACGGGTCCGCTGCAGGATCTGGAAAAACACATTCTCAATTCCATGCCGCAGATCGAGCACTGGTTCCGCAGCCAATGGCAGGAACACGCCGCGCCGTTTTACACCTCGGTGGACTTGCGCAATGCAGGCTTCAAGCTCGCGCCGGTGGATACCAATCTGTTTCCCGGCGGGTTTAATAATCTGAACCCGGATTTCATGCCCCTGTGCGTGCAGGCGACCATGAGCGCGGTGGAGAAGGTCTGTCCGGAAGCGCAGCGTTTCCTGCTGGTGCCGGAAAACCACACCCGCAACAGCTTCTATTTGCAGAATGTCGCAACGCTGCAATATATCCTGCGGCATGCCGGTCTGGATGTGCTGATCGGCTCGCTGATTCCCGATCTGCCAGGCCCGTTGGAATTGCCTTTGCCCAATGGCGGAACCATTACGATCGAGCCGGTAAAGCGCGAAGGCAACCGCCTGGGGCTGAACGGTTTCGATCCCTGTGCGATTTTGCTCAACAACGATCTTTCCGGCGGGGTGCCGGAGATCCTGCAAAATCTGGAGCAAATGATTGTGCCACCCTTGCACGCCGGCTGGGCGACGCGGAAAAAATCGCAGCATTTTGCCTGCTACAAGGAGATCGCCAACGAATTCGCCGATCTGATCGGCATTGATGCCTGGCTGATCGACCCGTTGTTCGCCCAGTGCGGCGAGATCAATTTCCAGGAGCGGCAGGGCGAGGATTGCCTGGCTTCCAACGTCGATGCGCTGTTGCAAAAAATTGGCAGCAAATATCGGGAATACGGCATCAAGGAAGAGCCGTTTGTGATTGTCAAAGCCGACAGCGGGACCTACGGCATGGGTATCATGACGGTGAAGGACGCGGCGGAAGTGCGGGGATTGAACCGCAAGCAGCGCAACAAGATGTCGGTAGTGAAGGAAGGCCTGGAAGTCAGCAACGTGATTTTGCAGGAGGGGGTGTACACCTTCGAGAGCATCAACGAGGCGGTGGCCGAGCCGGTGATCTACATGGTCGACCATTTTGTCGTGGGCGGCTTCTATCGCGTGCACACCGGCCGGGGGGTGAATGAAAACCTCAATGCGCCGGGCATGCATTTCGTGCCGCTGGCGTTCGAAACCAGCTGCTCTTTGCCCGATACGTGCGCCGCGCCGGATACGCCGCCCAACCGGTTTTATACCTATGGCGTGGTGGGACGGCTGGCCATGCTGGCGGCGTCGCTCGAGCTGGAGAAGTCGGACCCGGAACGGGAGAAGCTCGCGTGAACATCGCCATCATTCTCGATCCGCTGGAACAGATCAAAACGTACAAGGACTCGACTTTCGCCGTGATGCGCGCGGCGACCTGGCGCGGCCACGCGCTGTTCGTGCTGCGGCAGGAGGACATGTTCTGGCGCGCAGGCAGCGTCATGGCTGCGGCGCGCAGGCTGGATCTGATCGATAACGGCATCGACTGGTACACCCTGGGCGATGTCATCGAACAGCCGCTGCAGTCGTTTGATGTGGTGCTGATGCGCAAGGATCCGCCGTTCGACATGGAATATGTCTACAGCACCTATCTGCTGGAATTGGCCGAGGCGGCCGGGGCGCGGATTTTCAACCGGCCGTCGGCGATCCGCGATTTCAACGAGAAGCTGTCCATCGGCAAGTTCCCCCAATTGGTGGCGCCCACGCTGGTCACCCGCGACATGGACCGCATCAAGGGGTTCGTCGCCGAGCAGAATGAGGCGGTCGTCAAGCCGCTGGACGGCATGGGTGGGGCGAGCGTGTTTCGCGTTTCGGCGACCGACTCCAACCGCAATGTGATCATCGAGACCCTCACGCAACTGGGGAGGCGGACGGTTATGGCGCAGCGCTATATTCCGGAGATTGCGGCGGGCGATAAGCGCATCCTGATCATCAACGGCAAGGTGGTGCCTTATGCTCTGGCGCGCATTCCGCAGGGCGGGGAAAGCCGCGGCAACCTGGCCGCCGGCGGCAAAGGCGTGGCGCAGCCGCTGTCAGCACGCGACCGGGAAATTGCCGCAACGGTGGCCGAGGCGGTCAAGCGCGAAGGACTGTTTCTGGTCGGCCTGGATGTGATCGGCGATTATCTGACGGAGATTAATGTGACCAGCCCCACCGGCATGCAGGAAATTACCCAGCAAACCGGTCTGGACGTGGCCGAGATGTTTGTGCAGGAATTGGAAAGCGTGCTGTCGGCGACGGCCTGATGGAATGGGTGGGGCGTTGATGGGACGGTATGCAGGCTGCATGGCGATGAACCAGGCGACGAATTTGGCAGTGAACCTGGCAGCGAAGAAATTTCTTGGGCTGGCGGCCCTGCTGGCGCTGGCTATGTTGTTGAATGGCTGCGGCAAAGCGCCGGTGACACAGCAGCAAAGTTATGTGTTCGGCACCCTGGTGGAGGTCACCATCGCCGGAGAACCGGCGCAGCGGGCCCGGCAGCTGGCGGGAAAAGTGTTTGCCGAATTCGACCGGCTGCATCATGAGTTCCATGCCTGGCAGCCGGGACCATTGCAGCAGTTGAATGCGGCGCTGGCGGCGGGCAAGCCGTATGCGGCCGATGCGCAAATGCTGGCGGTGCTGCAGGACGCCCGCCGCTGGGCGGATCGTTCCGGCCAACGCTTCAATCCGGCCATCGGCGGCCTCATCGGTTTGTGGGGGTTTCACGCCGACGAGTTCGTGCCGCACCTGCCCGACACCGGGCAGATCAATCACTGGGTGCAAGCCCGCCCAACGCTGGATGATCTGGCGTTCGACGGCAATACGGTGAGCAGCCGCAACCGCGCAGTGCAGATCGACCTGGGCGGCTACGCCAAGGGCTATGCGCTGGATCGGGCCGCCGCGATACTGCGCGCGGCCGGGGTAAGGAATGCGCTCATCAACATCGGCGGCAACGTGCTGGCCCTGGGCACCCGCGACGGGGAGCCCTGGCGCGTGGGCATACGCCATCCGCGCGAAAATGCGCCGATGGCGGTGCTGGCATTGCATGACGGCGAGGCGATCGGCACCTCGGGCGATTACCAGCGCTATTTCGAACAGGGCGGCCAGCGTTATTGCCATCTGATCGATCCGGCAAACGGCTGGCCGGCCCAGGGGGTGTGGGCGGCAACCGTGCTGGCGGAGCCGGGACCGCAAGCCGGCGTATTGTCCGATGTGGCCAGCAAGCCGGTGTTTATCGGCGGTGTGGCGGATTTTCCCCGCACGGCGCAGTCCATGGGGGTGACGGCCTTGCTGGTGGACGATAAAGGCGCTGTGCAGGTGAGCGAATCGCTGTACCGGCGGCTGGAGTGGGTGGTCCGTCCCAAGTCCATAAAAGTTTGGCCGTAAAGGCGTTTTTTGGCCTAGAATCGCGCTTTTCTGTCTTTCCGGCTGAGACGGCCGGACGGAGCAAGCATGATAGGTGTGTTGATTATCGCCCACGGGGATTTGGGCGATGGATTGCTGCATAGCGCGGCGCATGTCATGGGCAAAATGCCGGAGCAGTTTGCCTGTATGGCGGTGAGCGCCCAGGACGATCCGCTCGCCGTCGAGCAGCGTGGCCGCACATTGCTGGAGCAGCTCGACAGCGGCGATGGCGTGCTGATTTTTACCGATATTTTTGGCGCTACGCCGAGCAATGTGGCGGGCCGTCTGATCATGCCGGGACGCGTGGCGGCGATTGCCGGCGTGAGTCTGCCGATGCTGGTGCGCGCGCTGACCTACCGCAGCCAGTCCTTGCGCGTTGTCATGGACAAGGCGGTCAGCGGCGGGCACGAAGGAATTGTTTTAATGGAACACGATTATGTTGCAGCACGAAGCGCAAATCATTAACAAGTTGGGGCTGCATGCCCGTGCCTCGGCTAAATTGACGCAAGTCGCCAGCGGTTTCGCCAGCGAGGTGTGGCTGTCGCGCAACGGTAAGCGCGTCAATGCAAAAAGCATCATGGGCGTCATGATGTTGGCGGCGGCCAAGGGCAGTACCGTGCAAATCCAGACTGACGGGTCGGATGAAACGCAAGCCATGCAGGCGCTGCTGGACCTGATCAACGATAAGTTCGGCGAAGGCGAATGAGTTTCACGCTGCATGGCATAGGCGTTTCCGGCGGCGTGGCGATCGGCCGCTCCCGCCTGGTATCGCACGCCCTGCTGGAAGTGCCGCACTACGTGCTGCCAAAAAAACATGTGCCGGAAGAGGTGGCGCGTTTCGAGGCGGCGATTGCCGCTACCCGCGCGGACATGGACGTGCTGCGCGGACAGATTCCGGCCAGTGCGCCGGCCGAATTCGCGGCTTTTCTGTCCATGCACCAGATGATACTGGACGACACCACGCTGTCGGAAGCGCCCCGCCATTTGATCGAGGAGCAGCAGTGCAACGCCGAGTGGGCGCTCAAGCTGCAGCTGGACTCCGTGCTGGCCGAATTCGACAAGATAGACGACGCCTATATCCGCGAACGCAAGGCCGATGTGGTGCAGGTGGTGGAGCGGGTGCTGAAATTCCTGCTGGGCCATCCTTCGCAACTGTCATTGCCCGGCATGGGCGACCAGCAGGAAATTCTGGTGGCGCACGATTTGTCGCCGGCCGACATGCTGGCATTCAAGCAGCACACCTTTGCCGCGTTCATTACCGATGTCGGCGGCGCGACCTCCCATACGGCCATTATTGCCCGGAGCCTGAACCTGCCATCCGTCCTGGCGCTGCACTCCGCTCGCCAGCTGGTGCGCGACGGCGAGATGCTGATCGTGGACGGCGAGCAGGGTGTCGTGATCGTCAATCCCGGCGAGGCGGTGCTGGCGGAGTACCGGCTGCGGCAAGACCAGTATGCCCTGGAACGGCAGAAGCTGCGCCGACTGATTTCGACGCCGGCCGCGACGCTGGATGAAGTGTCCGTCGAGCTGCACGCCAATATCGAATTGCCGCAGGACGTGCAGCAAGCCCTGGCTAACGGCGCCACGGGGGTCGGGCTGTTCCGCAGCGAATTCCTGTTTATGAACCGTTCCGATCTGCCGTCGGAAGACGAGCAGTTTGAAGCCTATCGCGAAGTGGCCGTGGCGATGGGGGCTTTGCCGGTGACGATCCGCACCTTGGATCTGGGCGCCGACAAACCGCTCAACGGCGTGACGCGCGAAAGTCTGAATCCGGCGCTCGGCTTGCGCGCCATCCGTCTGTGCCTGGCCGAGCCGAGCATGTTCCGTGCTCAATTGCGGGCGATTCTGCGGGCCAGTTATTACGGCAATGTGCGCATGATGATTCCCATGTTGTCCAATATGCAGGAGTTGCGCCAGACGCTGAATTTGATTGAGCGGGCCAAGGAATCGCTGGTGGAGGACGGTCATCCGTTCAACCCGACGATGCCGATAGGCGGCATGATCGAAGTGCCGGCGGCTGCGCTGATGGCGGAAATGTTCGCCCGCGAACTGGATTTTCTCTCCATCGGCACCAACGATCTGATCCAGTACACGCTTGCCATCGATCGTGCCGACGATGCCGTGGCGCATTTGTATGATCCGCTGCACCCGGCGGTGCTGGAGTTGATCGGACATACGATCCGTGTGGCCGATAAGGCGGGCGTGTCGGTATCCGTCTGCGGTGAAATGGCGGGCGACCCCCACTTGTCGCGCTTGCTGCTGGGCCTGGGGCTGCGTAATTTCTCCATGCATCCGGCGCAGCTGCTGGCGGTCAAGCAGCAGGTACTGCAGTCCAGTCTGGTTTCCGTGGCGATGCAGACAAAAAAAATTCTCAGCGGCAATGAGAGCGAGCGCATTCATTTGCTGTTAGGTAGAATGAATCAGGCCGGTTAGGGCAAATGAAATGCTTCTACCCGTCACACTAAATTCTTGCCTGCATTGTATAATTCCACCGCTGATTGAATTTTAGAGGTTCGGCTATGTCCGCCAATGTTGCCGATCTGGCACGCAAGACACTTATTCATCTGAATGAGCTGGGGCTGCCCCCCACGCCGTCCAATTACATCCGCTATTTTTACGAGCTGGCCGGTACTACGGATGCCGTATTCGGCAATCTGGGCAATCTGGGTGATCTGGAAAAAGGCGGCGAATGCGTCAATATCCTGTTTGCGCTTAAAGGCTTGCTTGATTCCGTCGTGCAGCGGACCACGGAGCTGCATAGCGATCTGGGAGAGCGCAACAGCGATCTGAAAAAGACGGTTACCGATCTCACCAGCGCCAGGGAAAAATCGGAAATCCTGCGGCTGTTGCAGGAAGTGGTGGGGAAAGCCGAAAGCATTCACACGTCGGTCGACGGCGCAACGCGCGACCTGATCGCCACCAAGCGCACTCTGGAACGCATGCGCAGCGAACTGAAAGAGGCGCGCAAGGCGCTGAATGAAGACTCCCTCACCGGGGCGCAAAACCGCCGGGCAATGGATATCGTGCTGAACAAGGAGGTGGCGCGTGCCATGCGCTACCACCGGCCGCTCTCCGCCATCATGCTCGATATCGATCATTTCAAGCGGGTCAATGACACATACGGTCACGATGCCGGTGACAGGCTGCTGATGCATGTGACCATACTGGCACGCTCGGTATTGCGCGAGTCGGATGTGTTCATCCGTTACGGCGGCGAAGAATTTCTCCTCTTGCTGCCGGATTCGGAGCTGGGCGGGGCGGCGCACGTGGCCGACCGCTTGCGCGAGCTGCTGCAGGAGAGTCCGCTGCAGACGGACAATGGCAGGATCGACGTGAATTT
Organism: Pseudomonadota bacterium; assembly: GCA_021851875.1. Classification (GTDB taxonomy): domain Bacteria; phylum Pseudomonadota; class Gammaproteobacteria; order Burkholderiales; family JAJZQI01; genus JAJZQI01. Next base: position 14,030 of record JAJZQI010000009.1, read on the forward strand.
CAGTGCCGGCGTGGCGCAGCTGCTGGATGGCGAAAACGGCCACTCGCTGGTGCTGCGTACCGACAAGGCGATGTACGAAGCCAAGCAGGCGGGGCGAGGCTGCACCCGCGCGGCACAGCAGTAAGCTATTTTTGCCGGGGAGAACTTTCCCTGTCCCCAGCGGTTTCCACCAATTTGGCCGCTACCGGCCGAACACCGTACAGCGGCCATTCCTCTGCGGCCAGCAGCGCCGTATCGCGCATATGGCGCCAGATTTCATCAACTGAAAGATGCAGTATGTCCGCCATGGCTGCAAGGTCGTGCTCGACGCCGGGGTCTTGCCAGCTGTAAGAAGCGTGTCTGGCCAGGTCGACGGACATGACGGTGCAGGCCGTGCGGCTGTTGTCGGGTTTGGCTTCGTTCATCAGCGTCTGCAGGATCTGCGGCAGCCTCCATTCGGTGATCAATAGATGCTGCAGCTGGTTGATGTTGAAGCCCAGCAGCCGTTGCTGGGCTTCCGCGCTACGCATGCCGGGATGCGCGCGCAGCAGGTCCGATACGGCAATCATGTGTTCTGGCGCAAAGCACCACAGCAGAATCTCGGCGATGTCATGCAGCAGCGCCGCCAGCATGACTTCCTCGCTGTCGGTGTCATGCCGTAATTCCGCCAGACGGTGGGCATACAGCGCCGCCAGCCGGGCGCGGCTGATCACCGCGCGACAACGCTGCAGCGCTTCCGGTTGAGTCGCAAGCAGGGAATCGATGGTTCTCTGGCCGGAAAAATGCCGGAAAAATGGGCCCATTCCGAGCATCAGCAGGGCTTGCCCAATGGTGGTGATATCATGGTTGCGCAACCTGCCCTGATGATTTTGCAAATACATGATGACTTGCAGGGCCATGAGCGGGTCGCGCAAAATGATCTGCGAAAGATGGCGGGCCGAAAGGGTGTCCATCTTGCCTGCCAACTCCTGCAGCGCTGCCGGGGTGTAGGTCAGCACGGGCAGCTGAATGCTGCCGAGGTAGCGTTGCCAGCCATGAAGATCGCGGGAAGGAGTCATGCATTGAGGATAGATGCAAACGTGCAGCTTGCCAACTGGCGGGAACAGGTCCAGGCGGCCGTGGCGGCGGCAACTGGCAGGCCCTTTGTCATCCAGGGGCAGCTGCCGCAGGCGGGCGGGTCGATCAACCGCAGCCTGCGGCTTGCCGGACAGAACGGCACAGACTATTTCCTCAAACTGAATTCGCCCGCCAAAGCCGATCTATTTACGGCCGAGCAGGCCGGCTTGGAGGCGCTGCAACAGGCGAATTGCGTGCGGGTGCCGCAGGTGATTGCCCAGGGGGTGGCACGCGATGCGGCCTGGCTGTTGCTGGAATTCCTGCCGCTCGATGCGTTGGACGGGCGGGTCGCTGCGCGACTGGGTGAGCAATTGGCGGCACAGCATCGCTGCTCGTCCGGCCGTTTCGGCTTCGCTGGCGACAATGTGATTGGGGCGACGCCGCAACCCAATGACTGGAGCTCGAGTTGGATCGATTTCTGGCGCGAGCAGCGCCTGGGGTTCCAGTTGCGGCTGGCTGCCCGTAACGGTGCGGCAAAAGGTTTGTTGCAGGATGGCGAGCGCTTACAGGCTGAGCTGGCGGCCTTTTTCGCCGCTTACCGGCCTGCCGCGTCGCTGTTGCACGGCGATTTGTGGTCGGGTAATGCGGCGGCCTGCGACGGCGGGCCGGTCATCTATGATCCGGCAGTGTATTATGGGGATCGCGAGGCCGATCTGGCCATGACCGAATTATTCGGCGGATTTTCCCCTGCCTTTTATGCCGCCTACCGCGCGGCTTGGCCGCTTGATCCCGGTTATGCGGTACGCCGCAGTTTGTATAATTTGTATCATATGCTCAACCACTTCAACCTGTTCGGCGGCAGCTACGCCGCTCAAGCGCACAATCTGATGCAGCAGCTGCTGGCGGAAATCCGCTGAGCCTTGAAGTAGCCAAATCGCAGCAGGGCGGCTATAGTTGCAAGGGAAGTCGCCTGCGGAAATTAAAGATAAAGGAAGCCCTGGACACGTCCACTGCAGCGAGTCGGGCAGGGCAGTGAGAGATGTTCAGGGCTTCCTGAAACGGCAAGGAAGAGAGATGGCGCGAAAAGAGCTGGCACGCATTCTATATGCCGAGGATGAACCCGATATTCAGACGGTTGCCCGGTTGGCATTGGAAATGGTCGGGGGATTTACCGTAAAAATGTGTGATAACGGGCAGGCATTGCTGCAGGCCTACGCTGATTTTGTGCCAGACCTGATCATGCTGGACGTGATGATGCCCGGCCTTGACGGTCCGGCGACGCTGGCTGCCTTGCGTGAGCGTGACGTGGATATTCCGGTGGTATTTATGACCGCCAAAGTGCAGCCGCAGGAGATCGAGGCGTTCAAGCAAATGGGCGCGCTGGATGTGATCGCCAAACCGTTTGATCCCATGCAGCTGGCCCAGCAGGTCCGCTCCATCTGGGAAAAACAAGGGTAAGTCAATTGCAAACACCCAATATGCAAGATTTGTTGCGGCAATTGTCGCAGGATTTTGCCAGGCAATTGCCGGAAAAGCTGCAGGAAGTCGCCGCCATGTTGCAACACATGCAGGCGACCAATGCCTTTGGCCAGGACGTGTTCAAACTTTACCGTGCAGTACACAGCCTGACGGGGTCGGGCGCCACCTTCGGCATGCCGCAGGTCAGTACTTGCGCGCGGGCGCTTGAGCTGCAGCTGCGGGGCTTGTCCGAATCGGATAAGCCGGCTGACCGGGCGTTGTGGCAGGCGATTGAGAGCGATTTTTCGGCTTTGCGACAGGCGGCCGATGTGGCCATCACGTCATGGGCAAATATGGAGGCGAGCAAATCCTCGGCGATTAAGAGCCCGGTTCCGGCCGCTGCGGTTGCAGAGGGGGCCGAAGGGGCGGTGAGTGCCAAAGGCCAGTCACGCACGCTGGTTCTGGTCGAGGATGACGTGGCTCTGGCCAGAACGCTGACGAGTCAACTGGAACTGTATGGCTACAAGGTCGCCATGGCCTATTCTGCCGCAGAAGTGAATGTCATGCTGAAGCAGGAAATGCCGCTGGCGCTGCTGATCGATATCATGCTGCCGCATGACGTCAACGGCGGGTTCAGGCTGGCGCGCGGCATCGACCAGGAATCGCGGCGGCACGTTCCGATGATTTTCATGTCGGCACGGCATGATTTGCAGGCCCGGCTGGAGTCTGTCCGGTGCGGCGCCGATGCATTCTTCGTCAAGCCCATTGACATAACTCATCTGACCGATTTGCTGGAGAGCTATCTGGGCGACAGCCAGGCGGAGGCTTGCCGGGTACTGATTGTGGAAGATTCCGAGGTGCAGGCGACGCTGTATTCGGAAACCCTGCGCCATGCAGGCATTGAAACCGAGATATTGACCGATCCGATCCAGCTGGAGGGTGTGCTCAATCGCTTCATGCCCGAGCTGATTCTGATGGATATGTATATGCCGGGTTGTACCGGCGAGGAATTGGCGCGGGTCATCCGGCAGCAGGAAGCCTTTGTCAGCGTGCCGATCGTTTTTCTGTCGGCGGAAAAGGATTTCGGCCGCCAACTGATGGCCATGACGTCGGGCGGTGATGATTTTCTGACCAAACCGATCGAGGCCGAGCATCTGATCCTGGCCATCAAGAACCGTGTGAACCGTTATCGCGTGCTGCGCAACCTGATGGAGCGCGACAGCCTGACCGGCTTGTTGCATCACACCAAGAGTAAGGAGCAGCTGGATATCGAACTGGCGCGCGCACAACGCACCCAGTATCCGCTGTCGCTGGCGATGATCGATCTGGACCTGTTCAAGCAGGTGAATGACCGCTATGGCCATCCGGTGGGTGACCGGGTGATCAAAAGTCTGGTGCAGTTGCTGCGCCAGCGCTTGCGTGTGACGGATATTATCGGCCGTTACGGCGGGGAAGAGTTTCTCGCAGTCTTTACAGATACGAGTGCCATTGCGGCTGCCAAGGTGCTCAATCAAATTCGCATCAGTTTTTCCCGCGTTGTGCAGTATGCCGGCGACATGAGCGAGTTTTACGTGACCTTCAGTGCCGGCATTGCCGAATATCCCATTACCGGCTCAACCGGCACCGACCTGATTCAGGCAGCCGATGAGGCGCTCTATCAGGCCAAGGCAAAGGGGCGCAACCGGATTGTCATTTCTGACAAGGAATCCGTCGATGGAGCAGGCAAACGGCCCTGATTGGCGTCGCGTCAGCTGCAGCGGTATACGGCGACGACTTCGCTGCCATTGTTGCGAAATTCCAGCTTTTCACACATTGAGCGGGTCAGCATGATACCCCGCCCGTGCGGCTGTTCGGGGTGGGCTTCGAGCGCTTTGAGCAGTCCGACATGATCAAAACCCGCGCCGCTGTCCTTGACGTCGATACGGATCAGTTCCGCGTCCTGCTCGTTCAGCGCTTCAATGCCGATCTGGATAGACCCTTCCTGCAGATCGTGCAGCCGTTGTTCGCGCTCGTGTAAGTACTTCTCGAATCCTTCCGGGGCTTCCTTCAGACTGGAATTCAGGCGTAGAACGCCATGATCCAGCGCATTGTTGAATAATTCGGACAAAATCAGATGCAAGGGGGCGGTGTGTTCGGCCGAGGTGTCGATCCGCTCCAAAATGGCGGTGATCGTCGGCACGATGTCCAGACTGCGCAACTGATTGATATGGAAGCTGAAGCTCATATTCCATCGCTGCACGGGACGAATCGTCTGCGGCGTAGTGGCGCGTGATCTTGCCGGTCGCGGCTTGATGGAAGCCACAGGCGATTGGCTTTCCAGCGAAAGCAGCAGAATGGAAATGTCATCATGCGCCTTCTTTTCCTGGCCCAAGTGCTGCCGCAGGCGGGTTTGGATGGTTGCCAGGCGCTCCTCGGGTTTGGCGCGCAGGGCGTGTTCAATACGCTCATCGCCGAATTGTTCGCCCGACGCGCTTTCGGCTTCCGACAAGCCGTCGGAGGAGAGAAAGATGCTGGCGGATTTGTTGTACGGCAAGAGGTCCACCCGGCTGCTGAACAGTTCCTCGGGCATGATGCCGAGCGGCGGGTGCTGCGATTGGCAGCGCTCCAGTACAGCGCCCTCCTGGTCCAGCATCAGGACTGAGGGCGCTCCGCCGTTCCACACTTCGACCAGATTGCGCTGGGGGTCGATGCACACCATGGCGCAGGCGATAAAGCGGTCGAGCGGCATCAGCCGACGCATCTTGCGGTTGATTTCGGTGGCGATGGTGCCGACCGGAAAGCCGTGGTTCGCCATGGTTTGGAACACTTCGGCGGCCGGAAAGACATTCAGGGCGGCGGCGAGGCCGTGGCCGGTGGCGTCGGCCAGCATGGCATACAGCGAGCCGTTATGAGAGCGCACGGCGGTAATCAGATCGCCGGAAAACTTGCCCGCGGGGGCCAGCCAGTGCTGTACGGCCGGGTCATGCAAACCCGGCGTTTCCGTCATGTGCTCCATCAGATGGCCGCCGAGCAGGGCTTCTTCTTCGGCCTTGAAGTAGGCATTGGAAAGCTCTTCCGCCTTTTCGCGGATTTGCCGCTGCAGGCCGGCGATACGCTGCATGGCGCGAATTTTGGCATTGAGCACGACCAGGTTGACCGGTTTGGCCAGGTAGTCATCTCCGCCCGACTCGAGCCCTTTGACCAGATCCTCGTCACTGCTGAGGGCGGACAGAAAAATGACCGGCACCCAGTGGTCGGGGTGGGCTTCGCGAATTTTGCGGCAGGCTTCGTAGCCGTCCAGCTCGGGCATCAGCACATCCAGCAGCACCAGATCGGGCCGTTCGCGGCTGAACAGCTCGACTGCTTCCCGCCCGTTGTGGGCCTGAATGGCAATGTGGCCGAGCTTCTCGATGAAGCTGCACAGCAAAATCAGATTCAGGTCGGTGTCGTCGGCAACCAGAATCCGCAGGACGGCGGCGTTTTGCGCAAACGTGCCGCTCATTGCAAAGTGAAGACCCGATCAAGGTGCGCCACTGCCAACACTTGCCGTACCGTGCCCTGGCAATTGCCGAGCACGACGGATTTGCCGGCCGCCTTGCAGCGCTCGTTGAGCAGCAACAGCATGCCAAGCGCCGAACTGTCGATATAGTTGACCTGCCCCAGATCGATGACCAGGCCTTTCACCTTGGCGTTGTTGATCGCCTCGTCGGTCGTGGTGCGAAAATTGCGGTGGGCGGAAAAATCAAATCGCCCAGACAGGGCCAGATAGGCTGTTGTATCCGTGATACGGGTGGTGATGTCCATTGTTTCCTCCAAATAAATCCTGCAATGCGGCGCGAATGAACAGTCGTCAGACGCGGAATGCCCGTCCATTTTTTGCCAGATGCGCCAATATTTTTTCTGTCATGCGCGGCAATGGGACGATTTCATCGACTCCGCCAACGGCAATGGCTTCCTTGGGCATGCCGAACACAACGCAGGTTTCTTCGTCCTGGGCGAAATTGTAGGCGCCTGCCTGTTTCATTTCCAGCATCCCCAATGCGCCATCCTTGCCCATGCCGGTCAAGATGACGCCAATGGCATTCGGCCCGGCATGGTTGGCGGCGGAGCGGAACAGCACATCGACGCTGGGGCGATGACGGTTGACCGGCGGCGCCTGGCTCAGTTCGGTCATGTAGTTGGCGCCGCTGCGCTTGAGCAGAAGATGCGAGTGCCCCGGCGCAATATAGGCATAGCCGGGCAGCACGCGCTCGCCGTGTTCGGCTTCCTTGACGGTGATTTTACAGAGGCTGTTCAGCCGCTCGGCAAACGATTTGGTGAAGTTTTCCGGCATATGCTGGGTCACCATGATGCCCGGGCTATCCGCCGGCATACGGGTGAGCACTTCTTTCAACGCTTCGGTCCCGCCGGTCGACGCGCCGATGATGATCAGCTTTTCGGTGGTGACAAAACGGTTCTTGATCGCCGGTAATACGGCATCGGCGGACAGCGGCGCTGTCACTTTCGGCGGTTCAAGTTTGCGGATATGGGCCTTGGCGGCCGCCCGGATCTTGTCGGCAATTTCATCGCCGTAGGTTTGCATGCCGTTGGCGATGTCGAGTTTGGGCTTGGCGATAAAATCAACGGCACCCAGTTCCAGCGCCCGCAGGGTAATGTCGGAGCCCTTGGCGGTCAGCGATGAGATCATGATCACGGGGGTTGGGCGTAAGCGCATGAGTTTTTCCAGGAAATCGAGCCCGTCCATGCGCGGCATTTCCACGTCGAGCGTCAGCACGTCCGGGTTCAACTGCTTGATCAGTTCACGCGCAACGATCGGATCGGGAGCCACTCCAACCACTTCCATGTCAGGCTGACTGTTGATGATTTCCCGCATCAGGCTGCGTATCAGGGCGGAATCATCGATGACCAGTACTTTTATTTTTGTCATGTCATTTTAGCTGAAGCGCGCGCATAGGTTGGTGCTCAGGAAAAGAGTTCCACATCGCCTTCCACCTTGGATACCTGCAAGCGCGAACTGTATTCCTTCTCGCGTTCGATAATCGTATTGTTGTGTACGCTCTTGAGTTTCTTTACCAGCACCTTGCCTGTCGCAGGGAAATAATAAATTTTGCGGGGGTAGATATCCAGCAGGTCGCGCGCCACCATGCGGATACCTTCCATTTTCAGATATTGCTCGACAAAGGCGGCATTCCTTTCCCCTACATTGGCCACGGTAAAACCGCGCAGCACTGCGCCCCCGCCGAACACTTTGGCTTCCAGGTTGGGGCGTTTGGCGCCCAGTTTGATCAACTGGTTGATCAGCATTTCCATGGCGTAGGTGCCGTAGCGGGCGGAGCTCGACAGGGGATTGCTCTGATCCGTGCCGGCATCGGGCAGCATGAAATGATTCATGCCGCCGACGCCGCTTACCTTGTCGCGAATGCAGGCCGAGACGCAGGAACCCAATACGGTCACGAGCACCATGTCGCGGCCGGTGACATAGTATTCTCCCGGCAGAATTTTGGCCGCTTCGATATTGAAGCTGCGGTCGAAATAGTGATTCGGCGCGAGGACTTCTTCGTAACCGTGTTCGCGGTTCATTTTGCGCCCCTGGCGTGGAGCGGGTGCGCAGGGTGCTTGTGGTGCTCGGCCAATTCGTAGACTGTGCGCCCGCGCAGGTGGAACAAGTCGCCCGCGTGATGGAAGCTTTCCGAGTGACCGGCAAACAACAACCCGTCATGACGCAACAAGGGGGCAAATTTTTTCAGAATGCTGTACTGCGTTTCCTTGTCGAAATAGATCATGACGTTGCGACAAAAGATGATGTCGATGGGGCCGCGGATGGGCCAGTTGTTATCCAGCAGATTGATCTGGCGGAAGGTGATCAGGTCACGCAATTCCGGGCGTACTTTCACCATGCCCTCGTTGTTGCCGGTGCCCTTGAGAAAAAAGCGGCGGACTTTCTCCTCCGGCATTTTTTCCAGCCGTTCCAACGGGTACATACCTTCCTGGGCTTTTTTCAGCACATTGGTGTCGAGGTCCGATGCCAGGATGCGCACCGGCGGTGTGTAACTGTTGTACGCTTCGACGGCCGTCATGGCGATGGAGTAGGGCTCTTCGCCGGTAGACGAGGCCGAGCACCAGATGACGACTTCGTGGCCATGGCCATGGTGCCGAAGGTAATCGGCCAGAATGGGGAAATGGTGCGGTTCGCGGAAAAAGGAGGTCAGGTTGGTGGTCAGGGAATTGACGAACGCTTCCCATTCCTTTTCGTTGTTCGATTCCAGCAGGACCAGATACTGAGCGAAGGTCTGCATGTTGTTGGCGCGCAGCCGCCGGGCGAGCCGGCTGTATACCATGTCCTGTTTGGCATCGGATAAATTGATGCCGGCATGCGCATAAATGAGTTTGCGCACCTTTTCAAAATCCTGCTTTGTGAAATGAAATTCACGCTCAGGTTTCAGTTCCATGCGGCTCTTTCAAACTGGATCAGAACTCGGCCCATTCGTCATCGCCGTTGGTCGATGGCGGTGGGGTCAGTTTTGGCCGGCTTTGCGGCGCCGGCCGAGTTGTTGCAGCAGCGTGATGGCCGAGTGCGGGCGCCGCTTTGGTCAACTGCATGCCGCTGCTGAGCTTGAATTGGGCGACCGCCTCGGTCAATTGCAGCGCCTGCTCCTGCAGCGATTCGGCGGCGGCAGCCGCCTCCTCGACCAGGGCGGCGTTTTGCTGGGTGGTTTCATCCATCTGGGTAATGGCCAGATTCACCTGTTCGATGCCGGCAGATTGCTCGACGGAAGCAGAGGAGACTTCGCTCATGATGTCAGTCACCAGCTTGATGGAGGTGACGATTTCCTCCATGGATTGCCCTGCCTGTTCGACTTGTTTGCTGCCGTTGCTGACTTTTTCCACCGAATTGTTGATCAGCTCCTTGATTTCCTTGGCGGCGGCGGCGGAACGCTGCGCCAGGCTGCGCACCTCACCGGCCACCACGGCGAAGCCGCGGCCCTGCTCGCCGGCACGAGCCGCTTCCACCGCAGCGTTGAGGGCGAGAATATTGGTTTGGAAGGCAATGCCGTCGATGACGGAAATGATGTCGACAATCTTGCGGCTGGATTCGTTGATTTCACCCATGGTCTGGATGACTGTGCCGACTACATCGCCGCCCTTGGTGGCGATGTCCGAGGTGCTGCGGGCAAGCGTGTTGGCTTGCTTGGCGTTGTCGGCGTTCTGTTTTACCGTGCCGGTCAATTCTTCCATGCTGGAGGCGGTTTCTTCCAGACTGGACGCCTGCTGCTCGGTGCGGCTGGACAGGTCGCTGTTGCCGGCGGCGATTTCCTTCGATGCCGTGGTAATGGCATCGGTCGAGGCTTTGATCTGACCGACGATATTGCGCAGGTTCTCGGCCGTGGCATTGGCGTCGTCCTTCAATTTGCCGAACGTGCCGGCAAAATCGCGCTCGATGCTCTGCGTCAGGTCGCCTTTTGCCAGCGCGTCGAGCATGCGGGCAATTTCTGTCAGGCCGCTGTCGGCTTCTTCCATCAGGGTGTTGATGTTTTCGCCCAGCAGCTTGAAGAAACCGTCCTTGCCGGCCATTTCGATACGTTTGGTGAAATCGCCCTGGGCGGCGGAGCCGACGATTTCCGCCACTTCTTTTTCGACTTTCACTTCTTCGGTACGGTCCTGCCATTCCACCACCGAGCCCAGACGCTCGCCCTGATCATTGATCACCGGGTTGGCGGTCAGTGCGAAGGTGCGGCCGGAGATCGTGATCTGTGTGTGATAGGTGCTGGTGAACGTGGACAGCAGCTGCGCCTGGTGGGCCGGGTTTTTGTGGAAGCCATCGATATTGGTGCCGACCAGTTTTTCGCTCGAGAAATTCGGCAGCGCCTTGCGTAAATCCGCTTCGGCATGACGCAGCATGTCGGTAACCGCGCGGTTGACGTAAATGATTTCGCGTGCCGGATTGGCGATCATGACATTGGAGCTGACGTTGTCCAGGGCGATACGGATACGCAGGTTCTCTTGGGCCACCTTGAGCTGGGCTTCGACGGCGGCGCGCTCGCGCTCTTCCGCCGCCAGTTTTTCGCTGATGTCGGCCCATTCGACTACGGCGCCAAGCCGCTCGCCGGTGTCTGTGAACACCGGGTTGGCCACCAGGGCAAAGGTGCGGGGACCGATCCTGATTGGCGTTGCGTAGGTGCTGCTCAGCCGGCTGAGCAGGCCGCGCTGGTGGGCCGGGTTTTTGTGGAAGCTGTCGATGTTCACGCCCAGCAGCTTGTCGGCATTGAAGTCGGGCAGTTGCTGGCGGATGTCGCTTTCCGCCGCCTTGAGCATTTTTTGCACCGAGGGGTTGATGTAAACGATATTGAAGTTGTTGTCGGCGATCATTACGCCGGTGGACACGTTATCCAGCGCGATCTTGACGCGCAGCGATTCCTGCCCGAGCCGGTTTGATTCGGCGATGTCGAAGCCCAGTTTGCTTTCCAGCGAACGGAAGGACTGGATCATCTCGGCGATTTCATCGTTACGCTCGGCATAGATGTTTTCGCCTGTGCTGCCCTGGGCGATGCGCGCGATATTGCGCGCGATGCGCTGCAGCGGGGTCACGACGGCGCGGTACAGCCGGTTGGCGAAGAGGATGACAAAAATGAGCGTCAGGATGCCGATGACAATGCTGCTTTGCTGGGTAAAGCGGCTGAGATCCTGTGCCTTTTTGTGGTCCTCGGTGGCCACCCGCATTTGCAATTCAAGCAGCTTGTCGGCGGTGTCGTGCGCCTGTTTGTACAGCGGCAGGGCGACATTGCGCTGGGTTTGCAGTTCTTCGTCAAACTGACCGGCTTCGGCTTGGGCAATGGCCTGTTGCACCCCCCGCGTCTGGAACTGCGTCAGCTCCTGTTCGAACTGCTTGGCCAGCTGGGTTTCTGCCGGCGATAGATGAGTGGCGCGGTATTGCTGCCAGATCTCGTCGATGGATGCCTTGGAAGCACGGATTTTATCGGTGTGATAACTCGGCGGATGGGTGTGTACGCTTGAAATGGTCCGGCTGGGGTCGTGCTGGTTGAGCTCGCCCAGCTGGCGGTATTCCTCGGTAATGGCGCTCTTGATGTCGGCCAGCTGCTTCATCGGCACAATGCGGTCGGTGTAGATCGATTGCGTGATGCTGTCGAACCGGTTCATGGCATACATGCTGATGCCGATGAGCACAACAAAAATGACGGCGTTCAGGCTTGCCATGGCGGTCAGGCGCGAACGGATGGAGATATTTCCCAGCCAGCCGCGCAGACCGGTATGGACGATCCGGCCCTGTTCGACTTTGAGGCCGTGCGCCTTGCCGTCGCGGAACAGTTTGTAGGCGGCGGAGGCCGCTTCGATTTGCGCGCGCGTGGCTTTTTTGCGGACGGACACATAACCGATAACCTGGCCGCCTTCCAGCAACGGGGTGGCGGTCGCCTCCACCCAATAGAAGTCGCCGTTTTTGCAACGGTTCTTGACGATGCCGGTCCAGGATTTTTCCGCCTTCAGGTGGCGCCACATGTCTGCATACGCCTCGGGCGGCATGTCCGGGTGGCGCACGATATTGTGTGGCTGGCCGAGCAGTTCGTCTTCGGTGAAACCGCTGATACGGATAAAGGCCGGATTGATGTAGGTGATCCGGCCCTTCAGATCGGTTTTGGAAACAATTTGCTCGCCATCGAGCAGTTCGTGTTCTATCGCGGTAACAGGCATGTTCAGGCGCATAGGGCTCTCCCGGTGCGGGTCGGTGTTGCTTTAAGCAGGGTCAGGCAAGCGCCTCATCCATTAATTGCATGTCTGCGCTGGTCATCAGCTTTTCAATATCGGTCAGAATGATCATCCGGTTGTCCAGCGTGCCGAGCCCCATCAGGTACTGCGTATCCATGGTGGAGCCGAATTCGGGGGCGGGGCGAATTTGTTCCTGGGTCATGGTGATGACGTCGGAGACGCCGTCCACCACAATGCCGACAATCCGCTGGGCGACATTGAGTATGATCACCACGGTGAACTGGTTGTATTCGACGTTACCCAGATTGAATTTGATACGCATGTCGACGATCGGCACGATGACGCCGCGCAGATTAATCACCCCCTTGATGAAATCCGGCGCGTTGGCGATTTTGGTGACGGCATCGTAGCCGCGGATTTCCTGTACTTTCAGAATATCAATGCCGTATTCCTCATTGCCCAGGGTGAACGTGAGAAATTCTCTGGCCCCCGCCTCGGCGGCCTGGGTGTTCAACATGTCTTGTGCGGCTTGCATGGTGTGCTCCTTGCCGGCATGGCCGGTATATCCGGTTGCTGGCGTCGATCAGAATTCTTCCCACTCATCCTCTGCCTGGCTTGCCGGCGGAGCGCGGCGAGGCGCTGGCGGGGCTTTTGCCGGCGTCGCTCTGGCTGCGCCCGGCAGGCTGCGTGCTGCCGGGCGCAGTTGCGGCGGCGCGGCTACTGTGGTGCCGGCGGTTAACTTGAAGATGGCCACCGCGTGGGACAGTGTCTCCGCCTGATCTTCCAGCGACTCGGCCGCCGCAGCGGCTTCCTCCACCAGGGCGGCGTTCTGCTGGGTTGTCTCGTCCATTTGCGTTACCGCCAGGTTCACCTGTTCGATGCCGGCGGACTGTTCAAGCGAGGCGGCCGAGATTTCGCTCATGATGTCGGTGACCCGTTTCACCGCCTCGACGATTTCGTCCATGGTTTTGCCCGCCTGTTCTACCAGTTTGGCGCCGCTGGTGGTTTTTTCCACCGAATCGTTGATCAGTCCCTTGATTTCCTTGGCTGCCGCCGCTGAGCGCTGGGCCAGGCTGCGTACTTCGCCGGCCACGACCGCGAAGCCGCGGCCCTGTTCGCCGGCACGGGCAGCTTCCACTGCGGCGTTGAGCGCCAGGATGTTGGTCTGGAAGGCGATGCCGTCGATGACGGAAATGATGTCGACAATCTTGCGGCTGGATTCGTCGATGTCGCGCATGGTGTCGACCACGCCGGAAACGACCGAACCGCCTTTGACGGCAATGTCGGAGGCGTTGCGGGCCAGGGAGTTGGCCTGTTTGGCGTTTTCGGCGTTTTGCTTAACCGTGCTGGTAAGCTGCTCCATGCTGGAAGCGGTTTCTTCCAGGCTGGAGGCCTGTTGCTCCGTGCGGCTCGACAAGTCGTTGTTGCCGGCGGCGATTTCCTTCGATGCCGTATTGATTGCATCGGTGGCGGCCTTGATCTGGCCGACAATGTCGCGCAATTTCTCTACCGTGGCATTGGTGTCGTCCTTCAGTTGGCCGAAGGTGCCGGCGAAATCCTGCTCGATGGTCTGCGTCAGGTTGCCTTGCGACAGGGCTCCCAGGACACGGGCAATTTCGTTCAGGCCGGTGTCGGCGGTTTCCATCAGACTGTTGATGCTTTCCCCCAGTTGTTTGAAGAAACCCTCTTTGCCGCTCATGTTGATGCGGCCGGTAAAGTCGCCATTGGCCGCCGCGCGGACAATGTCGCCGACTTCTTTTTCGACTTTCACCTCCTCGGTCCGGTCGGCCCATTCCACCACGGCGCCCAGCCGGTCGCCCTTGTCATTGATGACCGGGTTGGCAGTCAGGGAAAAGGTGCGGCCGCTGAGCGACATGCTGGTGTGGTAAGTGCTGGTGAAGCTGGCCAGCAGCTGGGCCTGGTGGGCCGGGTTCTTGTGAAAGCCGTCAATATTGAAACCGATCAGCTTGCCGACATTGAAATTGGGCAGCGACTTGCGGATGTCCGCTTCGGCATGCGTCAGCATAGCGGTGACGGCCCGGTTCATGTAGACGATATGGCGGTTGTTGTCGGCGATCATGACGTTGCTGCTGACATTGTCGAGCGCGACCTTGATGCGTGCCATTTCTTCTTCCATGCGGGTTTTTTCCTGCTCCTGCGCGACCGCCTCGGTGCGGTCGGCCCACTCCACCACCGAGCCGAGCCGTTCGCCCCGATCGGTGATGATCGGGGTGGCAATCAGGCTGAAGATGCGGCCTGCCACGGTAATCTGGGTGCGGTAGGTTTGGGTGAAGGTGGCCAGCATTTGCGCCTGGTGGGCCGGGTTTTTATGGAAACCGTCGATATTGCTGCCGATCAGTCTGGAAACCGAGAAATTAGGCAATGCCTGACGCAGATCCGCTTCGGCATGCGTCAGCATGGCGGTGACGGACTTGTTCATGTAGACGATGGTCCGGTCCGTATCGGCTATCATGACATTGGTGGTGACGTTATCGAGCGCCACTTTTAGCCGTTGCATCTGCGCTTCATGCTTTTTCAGTTCATCGGTTTTCTTGCCTTGTTCAAGCAACTGTTTTTGCAGTTCTTTGAGCGCGCGCATGAGCGGAGCAACGGTCTCGTCTGCGCGTGAAGTGTCGATCGCCTGGCCCAGATTGCCGTTGGCGAAGTTCTGGACAATCTCGGTGGCCTGTTGAATGCCGTCTTCCAGCCCTTTGCAGCTTTTTCCAAACAATCCCATGGTCTACTCCCGTGTTATTTCTTAGTGATGCTTGCTCATTCGGACCAGTGCGGCCACATCCAGGATCAGCGCTACCCGACCATCGCCCATGATGGTGGCGGCGGCAATGCCGGGTACCTTGCGGTAATTCGATTCCAGGCTCTTGATGACGACCTGGTGCTGGCCGACCAGTTCGTCGACGAACAGGGCGGCTTTTTCTCCGTCCGCCTCGACAATGATGACGATGCCATCGTGCGGATCGGTGTACTTGGGCTGCAGGTTGAGTACCTGATGCAGCGCCACGAGCGGCAGGTATTCGCCGCGCACATGCACCACGCGGCCCTGGCCGGCCACGGTCTTGATGTCCTCGCGCGGCGGTTGCAGCGATTCCATGATGTAGGTGAGCGGCACGATGAAGGTCTCCTCGCCCAGCGCCACCGACATGCCGTCCAGAATGGCGAGCGTCAGCGGCAGCCGGATGGTGACTTTGGAGCCATGCCCGGCCACGGAATAGAGATCTACGCGCCCGCCCATGCCTTCGATGTTCTTCTTCACCACATCCATGCCGACACCGCGGCCCGATACGTCGGTAATCTGCGCGGCAGTGGAAAAGCCGGGGGCGAAAATCAGCTGCCATACTTCCTGGTCAGGCATGTTGTCGTGTACCGGCAGGCCCCGCTCCCTGGCCTTGGCCAAGATGCGTTCGCGATTGAGGCCCTGGCCGTCGTCGGCCACTTCGATGACGATGTTGCCGCCCTGATGGGATGCTGACAGGGTCAGCGTGCCTTTGGCGGATTTGCCTTTGGCCAGACGTTCTGCCGGCATTTCGATGCCGTGATCGAGACTGTTGCGCACCAGATGGGTAAGCGGATCGGTGATTTTTTCGATCAGGCTCTTATCCAGCTCAGTCGATTCGCCAACGGTTTTAAGTTCGATTTGCTTGCCCAGCTTGCTCGCCAGGTCGCGCACCACGCGGGGGAAGCGGCTGAACACGAAACTCATCGGCATCATGCGGATGGACATGACCGATTCCTGCAGGTCGCGCGTGTTGCGTTCCAGCAGGGCCAGTCCGTTCAGCAGCCGTTCAAATTGCACGGGGTCGTAGTCTGCCGCGGTTTGCGCGAGCATGGCCTGGGTGATCACCAGTTCGCCGACCAGGTTGATCAGTTGGTCGACTTTTTCGATGCCGACGCGAATGGAAGAGCTTTCGACATTGGCTGGCTTGGCCGCTTCGGTTTTGGCCGCGGGCTTGTCCACTTTGGCCGTGGGCCCCCGTGTGGCGATCATCGGGGTTGCGGGTTCCGCCGCGGACGGCGTCGGCTCTACGAAGAGGCCATAACCCTGCGCGCTTTCCTGCTGCGCCCGCAGCTCTTCCGGAGCGGTGAAAAAACCAAACCCCTGGGCGTCTTCTTGCTGTTGCCGTAGCGTTTCCGGCGAGACGAAAAAACCGAAGCCGTCCGCTTCTTCCTGATTTGCCCGGAGAGCGGCTTCATCGACGAAAAAGCCGAAACCCTCATCCTCGCCTGCAGACGCTTCTGGCGCGGGAGCGGGAATGTCGGTGAAGAAACCGTAGGCGTCTTCTGCGGGCGCCTGATTTACTGCCGCCTCCGGCGGGGTGATCCGGACCGAATTTTCGTCGGTAAAAAAGCCCAGCATTTCCTTGACCGTTTCCGGCGCAACCGTGGCGGCAATGCGCAAGTGAAGCGTATCGGGGCTGCGGTCATCCAGGAGGTCGGCGTGACCGAGCGAGCGGAGGTTTTCCAGCAGCGTGTGCAGTCGTTCGGGTTGCTGCAAATCCGCGCTACGCGCGCACACGACATCGAGCCAGCTTTCGCTTTCCGCCGCGGCAGCGCCGCTGTGTTCGCTCAGCTGTTCGAGCTGGCGGGTCACTGCCGCAACCTGGTCATCGTCCGCTACGCTACCGAACTGGTGGCCCTCAACCAGGCTTTTCAATACATCGCCTGCCTGCAGGAAGGCGTCGATCATTTCCTGCGTGATGGCGATTTCATTTTTGCGAATGCGGTCGAGCAACGATTCCAGCACGTGGGTGACTTGGGTGATGTCGCTGAAACCAAACGTGCCGGCACCGCCCTTGATGGAGTGGGCGGCACGGAAAATGGCGTTAAGGTCATCCGGGTCGGGCTGCGATACGTCGACTGCCAGCAGCAGGCTTTCCATTGCCGCCAGATGTTCAGCCGCTTCCTCGAAGAAGATCTGGTGAAACTGGCTGATGTCGATGGTCATAGCTGATTCCGCTAGCGTTGGTTCGCGTGATCGGCCGATTCGGCGAGGTCGAACTTCGTGCCGTCAGCAACGACGATTAGCCAAGGACTTTCTTGACGACTTCCAACAGTTTTTGCGGGTCAAACGGTTTCACCAGCCAACCGGTGGCGCCCGCTGCCCGGCCGGCTGTTTTCATGGCGTCGGAAGTTTCCGTCGTCAGCACCAGAATGGGGGTGGTTTTGTATTGCGGCAATCCGCGCAGGGTTTTGATTAGGGTGATCCCGTCCATTTTGGGCATGTTCTGATCGGTCAGGATCAGGTTGCAGGGGGTGGCTTTGGCCTTGGTCAGGCCGTCCTGCCCGTCAACGGCCTCAACGACAGTGTATCCCGCCCCTTTGAGTGTGAAGCTGACCATCTGTCGGATTGAGGCGGAGTCGTCAACCGCGAGAATGGTTTTTGCCATGCAGAATCTCCTGGATTTTTATTGGTCGTTTTATCAAGTTGGCAGAATGTCTATGCGCTTTAATATTCCTGTTACAAAACAGCATAGCACAGGAATTAACTTGCGTAAGTGCAAATGTCGCGCGCCCACGCGGCGTTTTGCGGTCAGCTGCATGGCAACTTTAGAACAATTCGATATCGCTGCTGGCGGAGGCTTGCGTTGAACGCTGTTGCGCTGTTTGCAGCAGATTTTCGAGTGTTGCGCTGGCGTGTTGCAATTGTGCCCGCCGCTGGGTTTCATCGGATGAACTCAGTGTGGGCAGCGCGGCGCAAATTTTCCCCGCTGTTTGCATGCGTTGGCGGCCGCGATTGAGCATCTGGTTCACCATGTCCTGAAACTGCAATGAGGTGACGGCCGTGTTGACTACCTGTTCCACCCGTTCGGTAATGCGTCCCAGCCGGATCGCGCTGGTTTCCATCGTCTGGTTCAGTTTGCTCAGGTCGTCCATGGTGTGTTCGACGTTCACTTTCGACTGCAGCGCGAAGTTCATGTCCAGCGAGGCCATGGTGTGGATCGAGCTTTCGGCGGCGCTGATGCCGGTCTGGATCTCGCTCATGACATTGCGGATTTGCTGACTCATTTCGCTCGTGCGCATGGACAGTGTCCGGACTTCGTCGGCCACCACGGCGAAGCCGCGGCCGCTTTCACCTGCACGTGCAGCTTCGATGGCGGCATTCAGGGCAAGCAGATTGGTTTGTTTGGAAATGCCTTCGATGGCGTTGAGAATGCCGGAGACATTGCTCATTTGCGCGGTGATGTCGTCCATCTGGGCAACCAGCTGCATGGCAATGGTGCTGTTGCGCACGGTGCTGTCGACGAACGTGCTGAGCGTGTCCGAGGTTTCCCGCACAAATGCTTCGAATTTGCTGTGTTTGTCGTCGTTTTTGTTGCCGCTCGCGTCGCCGCTGCTGGCGATGCTCAACAGCAGTTGCTGCTGCTCGCGAATGCTGTCGGTCATCGCCGTGAAGCTCTCGATCAACTTGCTGCCGGCGTCGTTGATCAGCCTCTGGCTTTGCTCTATATCGCTGCAGCTGGCGCCCAGCTGTTCGGGCAGGGCGGTTTGCAGTTTCTGCAACAGTCCGTTCAGCTCATCGGTGTGGGGGGCGGGTTGGGCTTCGCAAATGGCGTTGCGCACTCCCGGGCGGCATTGTGTCCGCCACAGCAGCATGCCCCACAGAACGGAGCTGGCGGCCAGGAACGCCAGATTTTGCATGACGGGAGAACCGATGAGGGTTTGGCTGAGAAACTGGATCAGCAAACTGCCTGTGATGCCGGTAATAAAAATAACGAAAGGGAAGGGCGGATTTTTCACTCGGACTCGGCCAGGCAAACCATAATGATCGTATGGTAAATCATAGCAGAGGACGAGGTAAACGCCGGGTGTGCGGCCAGTCGCCCCGCCCCGGCCGGGGTGACTTACTTGCTCAGCATCTGTTGCAGCTCGCCGCTTTGATAAAGTTCGCGCATGATGTCGGAGCCGCCGATGAATTCGCCGTTGATGTACAGCTGTGGGATAGTCGGCCAGTTGGCGTATTCCTTGATGCCCTGGCGGATTTCCGGGTCGGCCAGCACGTTGACCGAGAAGAAGTCGGCTACGCCGCATGCCTTGAGGATCTGGGTGGCGTTGGCCGAGAAGCCGCACTGGGGGAATTGCGGCGTGCCTTTCATGTACAGCACGACGGAGTGGCTGGTGACTTGTTCGCGGATCGTGTCTTGGGCGCTCATGGGAAAAATCCTTAAAATACCTGATCAAATATGTCGGGTATTATGAAAAAAAACGCGCCGGGGGTCAAGCGTCTCGGCGGGGGAGGATCAGGGGCTGTTGCTAACTGTTGTTTTGTTACGTCAACTGTCCGAGCGTGACGCGCGGCTGCCCGCCCAGATCCTGCTGCGTTTCAATCCGGCCAAAACCTGCCTGCCTGAACAGTTCTTGGCAGGCCACCTGTTGATCGTAGCCGTGTTCCACCAGCAGCCAGCCTTGCGCATTCAGATGAGCGGGTGCCTGCAAAATGATCTGCCGCAGGTCGGCCAGCCCGTGCTCGGCCGAGGCCAGGGCTGAGGGGGGTTCAAAGCGCAAGTCCCCCTGCTGCAGATGCGGGTCGTGCGCCGCAATATACGGCGGGTTGCTGGCGATCAAATCGAAGCGTTGTGCGCCGAGCGGTGCATACCAGCTGCCGGCAACGCAATGGATGCGGCCGGCCGCATGACGCTCGGCGTTGCGTTGCGCAACATGCAGTGCGGCGACCGACTGGTCCGTGGCGGTGACGCGGGCGTCCGGCCGCAAATGAGCCAGGCTGACGGCAATCGCCCCGCTGCCAGTACCCAGGTCGAGAAGGCTGCAAGGGCCTGAGGGCAGATGCCGCAAGGCGAGTTCCACCAGCAATTCGGTATCCGGGCGGGGAATCAATGTGTCTGTGCTGACGGTAAACGGCAGGCCGTAAAACTCGCGCTGGCCGACAATGTAGGCGATCGGTTCGCCTTGCAGGCGTCGCCTGGCAAGGGACTCAAAATGTGCCTGTTGGTCTGCCGTGAGCATTTCATTGCCGTGGGCGATGAGCCAGGCGTGCGTCTGTCCGGTGCAGTGCTGCAGGAGCACGCGCGCTTCCAGTCGGGCTTCGCGCGGGGGTAATGCCAGGGCTGCGGCGAGTTGGCCGGCGGCGTGCTGCAGCACGCCGCTGATGTTATTCCCGCTGAGGTTATTCAAAGAAGGGCCGTCGGGCATCGGTCGGTAAGGCCATAGGTGAGTTAAGCCGCGTGAGTGCGGGCATGCAAGCGTGTGCCGCAACGGTGCTGCGAACTGTCTGTTGGCGGTAAAGCTTGTTCAGTCTGGCCCAATATAGCGGAAAAGCCGGCAGACTGGAATGCTTTCATGGTCCGCCGTTCAGCGCGTGCGGCGGGGGCGGCGGGGCGGCACTTTGGGCTAATATGGTTTTTGTTCCATTTTCCAATAGAATGTAACCATTTTTCGAGAAAGGTTTTTGATGCCGCCTTTGTTTGCCAGTGCGCTGGGGGAGTTGCGCAAGCGTTTTGCCGAGCAGCTTCCTGCGCGGCTTGCTTCGATCAGGGCCGAATTCAGGCTGCTGGACGTGTCGTCCTGGGATCGCGGTGTGGCTGAATCCTTGCATCGCCACGTGCACGGGGTGACCGGCGCGGCCGGCACATTCGGTCTGCAGCATGTGTCTGACGCCGCACGCCGGCTTGAAGTGAGGCTGCAGGCGCTGCTGCGCGGTACGGGCATACCCTTGCAGGATGAGTTGGCTGCCCTTGGGCGTGAATTGGAGCGGTTGGAGCAAGAAGTCTTGCGCGGCATGCTGGACGATTTGTCTGATCCCGGTCCAGTGCCCCAACCGCCTGTTGCGAGCGGCCCGCCGATGGTTTATCTGGTGGAGGACGACGCGTTGCAGGCGGACGGCTTGCGGCAGATGCTGGAAGAGGGCGGATATCGGGTCAGGGTATTTGCCGATCTGTCCGCGTTTCGCGCGGCGGTCATGGATGCAGGCGCGGAGTGTCCGTCCGCCATCGTCATGGACATGATTTTCCCGGAGGGTGAGTCGGCCGGTGTCGACATGATTGCCGAGCTGGCGCTGAGCCCGTTCGCCCGTGTTCCCGTGGTGGTGGCATCCGTGCGCGACGATCTGCCGGCCCGTCTGGCGGCACTGCGCGCCGGCGCGCGGCATTATATGGCCAAGCCCGTGGAAACGAAGCGCTTGATCGCGATGCTGGACGAGCTGACCGCCAGCACGCCCGCCGAATCGTACCGCGTTGTATTGCTGGACGATGACGCCTTGATGCTGGAAGCCCAGACGGCTGTATTGCGCGCCGCCGGCATCGAGGTGGTGGGGTTGTCCAATTCGCTTGAGCTGTTTGAAACATTGGACGATTTCCAGCCCGACGTGCTGATCCTGGATGTCTACATGCCGGGGGCGACGGGGCCGGAGCTGGCCGCCATCTTGCGCGACCGCGAGGCCTTCATGCATTTGCCGGTGCTGTTTCTCTCCGCCGAAACGGATATAACGCAGCAATTGCAGGCCTTGAGTCTGGGCGGCGACGATTTTCTGGTCAAGCCGGTACGGCCGGCCCACCTGGTTGCCGCTGTGCGGGCGAGAGCCGAACGCGCGCGGCAGAACCAATATATCCACAAACGCCTGGAAATGGCCTTGTATGAACGCGAACGGGAGCATCAGGCGCTCAATCATCATGCCATCGTCAGTGTGACCGACCGTTTCGGCAACATCACCTACGCCAACGAAAAATTCTGTGAAACCAGCGGCTACAGCATGCGTGAACTGCTCGGGCGCAATCACCGTTTGCTCAAGTCCGACCGGCATCCGCCGGAGTTTTACCGCGACATGTGGCAGACGATTTCACGCGGCCAGATCTGGCGTGGAGAAGTATGCAACCGGCGCAAGGATGGCACGTACTACTGGGTGGAGTCCACCATTACGCCTTTTCTCGATGCGGCAGGCGTGCCTTACCAGTATGTCTCTATTCGTACCGATATCACCCGTATCGAGCTGAACGGGGAAATGCAGCGCCTGATCAGCCGCGCGGCGGCCAGTCTGCTCGATGCGTCCGGCGAGGACATGGATAGGGTAATAGCCGATGTGCTGAGGCAAAGCGGCGAACTGATGGCGGCCGACCGCGCTTACCTGTTTCTGTTTTCGGCCGACGGCAACAGCATGAGCAACATTCACGAATGGTGTGCGCCGGGCGTGGCTTCCCACGTTGGCAAGGCGCAGAACTTGCCGCTGAATCTGTTTCCGTGGTGGCAGGAGCAAATGACCCGCACCGGGTTGGCGATCATTCCCGATGTGCAGGCATTGCCGCAGGAGGCTGCAGCGGAGAAGGCCATCTTTGCCAGCCGTGCGGTGCGGGCGTTGCTGACGCTTGCCTTGCGCCGGGAGGGCCGAATCTACGGTTTTATCGGTTACGATGCGGTGCACAAGCATCACGAGTGGGGAGCGGAAGGCGTTGAATTGCTGGGGCTGTTGGCCGATGTGCTCAATAGCGCCCTGAAACGGCGGCAGAGCGAGGAGGCGGCCGAGACGAGCAAGGAGCGTCTGCGCCGTGGCCAGCTGTATGCCAATATCGGCACCTGGGACTGGAATATGCAAACCGGCGGTCTGTACTGGACCGAGCGGATTGCGCCTTTGTTCGGCTATCCCGAGGGCGCGCTGGAAACATCCTATGAAAATTTTCTCGCCGCCATTCATCCGGCCGATCGTCAGGCCGTGATGGATGCTGTCAAAGCCTGTGTGGAGCAGGATGCGCCGTATGAAATCGAGCACCGCGTGGTCTGGCCCGACGGCACGATACGCTGGTTGCTGGAGCGGGGGGCCGTGGTGCCCGACGCCAACGGCAATCCGGTGCAGATGCTTGGCGTGGTGCAGGATATCGATGACCGCAAGCGGGCCGAATTGCAGCTGGCGAAACGCGAGAGCGAATTGCGCGAAGCGCAGACGTTGGCGCAAATCGGCAACTGGACGGCCGACCTGGTAAGCGGCGCGCTTGAGTGGTCGGATGAAGTTTACCGCATTTTCGGCTATGAGCCGGGTAGTTTTACGCCCACGGTGGCGGCATTCATGGCGGCGGTGCATCCGGACGATGTCGACAAGGTGCGCGAAAGCGAGCGGCAGGCCGAGCTGACTGGCCGGCATGATGTGGTGCATCGCATTGTGCGGCCGGATGGCAGAGTCCGTCACGTGCACGAGCTGGCCCAGTCGAAATTCGATTCGGCCGGCAAGCTGATCGGGTTGGCGGGTACGGTGCAGGATGTGACCGAGCTGGTCGAGGCGGAGAATCGCCTGCGGGAAACCGAGGAGCGCTTCATGTTCGCCGTGGAGGGGGCGGGCGACGGTGTGTGGGACTGGAACATGCAGACCGGCGAGATGCTGTTCTCGCGCGTGTATATGGCCATGCTGGGCTATGATGAGAATGAGCTGCCGGCCCGTGTGGAGACCTGGGAGAACAGCGTCCACCCGGACGACTTGCCGGCTGTAAGAGCATCCTTGGAGAATTATCTGGCAGGCCGCACCCCGGATTACCGGGTTGAGCTGCGGCTGCGTTGCAAGGACGGCAGCTATAAATGGATTCTGTGTCGCGGTACGGTCGTCCGGCGCGATAGGGCGGGTAAACCGGTGCGCCTGATCGGCATTCACGGCGACATCAATACCCGTAAGCTGTCCGAGCAGGCGCTGGTGGCCGCGCGCGAAGAGGCGGAGCGGGCCAATCAGGCCAAATCGGAGTTTTTGTCGAGCATGAGCCACGAATTGCGCACCCCGATGAACGGTATCCTCGGTTTTGCCCAGTTGCTTGAGCTCGATGCTGCCCTGTCGGATGAGCAGCGTGACAATGTGCGGGAAATTCTCAAGGCCGGGCATCATCTGCTGAAATTGATCAACGAAGTGCTGGATCTGGCCAAGGTGGAGTCGGGCCACATCGATCTGTCGCTGGAGCCGGTGGAGGTGTGTCCGGTCGTCGATGAGTGTCTCGCTCTGATGGCGCCGCTGGCGGCATGGAACCGGATTACGCTGGGTCATGCCGGGCTGGCCGGAGCGATGGTGCGGGCCGACCGTACGCGATTCAAACAAGTGGTGCTGAATCTGTTGTCGAACGCGGTCAAGTACAATCGTGCCGGCGGCAGCGTTCAGCTTGATGTGCGTGCCGCCGGGCAGGACTGGTTGCGGCTGAGTGTAAGCGATACCGGTCAGGGCATTGCCCCTGAATTGCAGGCAAAACTGTTCGAACCGTTCAATCGGCTGGGAGCGGAAAATTCCCAAATCGAGGGCACCGGTATCGGTCTGACCATCACCCGTCGCATTGTCGAGTTGATGGGGGGGCGGGTCGGCGTCGAAAGCACCGTCGGCGTCGGCAGCAGGTTCTGGATCGACCTGCCGCGGGAAGCCATGCAGACGTGGCGGCTGTTGCCATCCGTTAACGGCGCGCCCGCGGCGGAAGAGACGGAGGCGGAAGAAGTGGCCGACCGCACCGTACTCTATGTCGAAGATAATCCGGCCAATCTGAAATTGGTGGCGCAGTTGCTGGCGCGCCGCCGCCACCTGCGATTGCTGACCGCCCATGCCCCGGCGTTGGGTGTTGAACTTGCCCGCAGCAACAGGCCGGATCTGATTCTGCTGGATATCAATATGCCCGGCATGGACGGCTACCAATTGTTGCAGGTGCTGAAAACCGACCCGCTGACGCGCTCCATCCCCGTGGTCGCCTTGACGGCCAATGCCATGCCGCGCGATATTGAGCGGGGCATGGCGGCAGGATTCAGCGATTACCTGACCAAACCGATCGACGTGACATTGTTTTTTGCGACAATTGATAATGTGCTGGCACAAGGAGATGAGGGCAATTGAGTACGGCGTATTCACTCACTGATCTGCATATCCTGATTGTCGACGATGAAGCGTCCAACCTGAAGCTGCTTGACCGCATGCTGCGCGGGCAGGGTTACCATCATTTGACGCTGGCCGGCGACCCGCGCCAGGTGATGGATCTTTACCGGGCGGAACACCCCGATCTGATTCTGCTGGATGTGAATATGCCGTATCTCGACGGCTATCAGGTGATGCAGCAGTTGCAGGAACTCAACGACCCCTTGCTTCCCCCCATCATCATCCTTACCGCCCAAAGCAGCAAGGACTACCTGCTGCGCTCACTGGCGCTGGGCGCGCGCGATTTTGTCAGCAAGCCGTTTGACGTCAGCGAGCTGATCATGCGTGTGCGCAATCTGCTGGAAGCCCGGTTGGCCCATCGGCTGCTGCTGGATCAGAAAAACATGCTGGAAGAAATGGTGCGCAGCCGGACCGAGGAACTGCATCACACCCGGCTGGAAATCGTGCAGCGGCTGGGTAAGGCGGCCGAATACCGCGACGAGGAAACCGGCAACCACATTTTGCGCATGAGCCACACCTCCGCGCTCCTGGCCCGGGCGCTCGGCTGGAGCGCGGCCGACTGCGATCTGATCCTGAACGCCAGTCCGATGCACGATATCGGCAAAATCGGTATTCCCGATGCCATTCTGCGCAAGCCGGGCAAACTGGATACCGACGAATGGGAAACCATGAAAACCCACGCGGAAATCGGCGCCAGGCTGCTGGAGGGCGACGATTCCTCGATCATGCAAATGGCGCGTGACATCGCCTGGTGCCATCATGAGAAATGGGACGGCAGCGGTTACCCGCGGGGATTGGCCGGCGCGGCGATCCCCATGGCGGCAAGGATTGCGGCGCTGGCCGATGTGTTCGATGCGCTGACTTCGGAGCGCCCGTATAAGCACGCCTGGACGGTCGAAGAGGCGATGGTCTGGATCAGAGAGGGCAGCGGCCGGCATTTCGATCCGCAACTGGTCGGTCTGCTCGAGCGGAGCCTGGCGGAAATTCTGCAGATTCGCGAGCGCTTTTCCGAGCCTTGAGTTTACTCTTCGCTCAGGGCGGCCAGTTGTTCCGCCTGGTGTTCCGACATGAGCGCCTGGGTCAGCTCATCCAGATCGCCGTCCATGATGGCGTCGAGCTTGTACAGCGTCAGATTGATGCGGTGGTCGGTCATGCGTCCCTGCGGGAAATTGTAGGTGCGGATACGTTCCGAGCGATCGCCGCTGCCGACCAGCGATTTGCGCGTGGCGGCCTCCTTCGCCTGCTGCTCGCGCAGTTCCTTGTCGCGGATGCGCGCCACCAGCACCGCCATGGCCTGCGCCTTGTTCTTGTGCTGCGAACGGTCGTCCTGGCATTCCACCACCGTGCCGGTGGGGATATGGGTGATGCGCACGGCCGAATCGGTTTTGTTGATGTGCTGGCCGCCGGCGCCCGAGGCCCTGAAGGTGTCGATGCGCAGGTCGGCCGGATTGATGACGATGTCGCTCACCTCATCCGCTTCCGGCATGACGGCGACGGTGCAGGCCGAGGTGTGGATGCGGCCCTGCGACTCGGTGGCCGGCACGCGCTGCACGCGGTGGCCGCCGGACTCGAATTTGAGGCGCGAATAGGCGCCGTGGCCGATGAGACGGGCAATGATTTCCTTGTAGCCGCCCAGTTCGCTTTCGTTGGCCGACACCACTTCGACGCGCCAGCCGTTGCGCTCGGCATAACGCGAGTACATGCGGAACAGGTCGCCGGCGAACAGGGCCGATTCGTCGCCGCCGGTGCCGGCGCGGATTTCCAGGAAAATGTTGCGCTCGTCGTTGGGGTCTTTCGGCAGCAGCCGCTTCTGCAGTTCCGCTTCCAGCTCTGTCAGCCGTGCCTCGCCCTCGCTCATCTCCATTTCAGCCAGTTCGCGCATTTCCGGGTCGGCCAGCATTTCCCTGGCGGTGGCAATGTCTGTTTGCTGTTGCCGCCAGGTCTGGTACAGGTGGGCCACCGGTTCCAGTTCGGCATGC
Source organism: Pseudomonadota bacterium (assembly GCA_021851875.1). Taxonomy (GTDB): domain Bacteria; phylum Pseudomonadota; class Gammaproteobacteria; order Burkholderiales; family JAJZQI01; genus JAJZQI01. The sequence continues at coordinate 41,045 of JAJZQI010000009.1, forward strand.
TCGCGTGAGAGCTTGCGGTAGCTGTCCATGTTGTCGGTGGCATGTTCGGCCGACAGCAGGCGGCTGACTTCCTCGAGTCGGTCGCTCAGCTGCGCCAGTTTGTGTTGGATGGATGCTTTCAAAACGGTTCCGGGATTGCGGGCCGGCATTTGGGTGCGGCGCGTGGCTACTCCTGCGTCGGCAGGTTGTACAGACGGTTGATGGTGTCGACCAGCGGGCTGCGCTCTTCTGCTGTCGCGCGATTGATCGCATCGGTCGGTGCGTGCAGCAGCTTGTTGGTCAATGCGTGGCTGAGAGCCTCGACCACTTGCTGCGGATCTTCGCCTTTGGCCAGCAATTTGAGCGCGCGTTCGACTTCGTGCCGGCGCTGGCGTTCGGCCTGGTCGCGCAAGGCGCGGATGGTCGGCACGAAATGGCGCGAGGCCATCCATTCCATGAAATTGACCACGCTGCTGTCGATGATGGCTTCCGCCTGGGCGACGGCCGTCTGGCGGCTGTCCAGACCTTCCCGCACAACGTGGGCCAGATCGTCGACGCTGTAGAGAAATACATCATCCAGCTCGGCCACCTCGGCCTCGATGTCGCGCGGCACGGCCAGATCGACCATGAACACCGGGCGGTGGCGGCGGGCGCGGATGGCGCGTTCCATCAAGCCTTTGCCCAGAATCGGCAGAGGGCTGGCGGTCGAGGTGATGACGATATCCTGATCGGCCAGCACGTCGGGCAGCTCATTCAGGGTGACGGCCTGGCCGTTGTAGCGGCCGGCCAGCTGACGGGCGCGTTCAATCGTGCGGTTGGCCACGGTGATGCGGCGCGGATTCTGCGCGGCAAAATGGGTGGCGCACAGTTCGATCATTTCACCCGCGCCGATGAACAGCACGTTCTGCGCGGCGATGCTGGGAAAAATACGGCCGGCCAGGCGCACCGCGGCGGCAGCCATGGACACCGAGCTGGCGCCGATGTCGGTGCTGCTGCGCACCGCCTTGGCGACCGAGAAGGTGCGCTGGAACAGCTTGTGCAGGTGCATGCCCAGCGTGCCGGCTTCTTCGGCGGCACGCACGGCCTGCTTGATTTGACCTAGAATCTGGGTTTCGCCCAGCACCATGGAATCCAGTCCGCTGGCCACCCGGAAGGCGTGCTTGACGGCCTGTTCCTGCGGCAGTTGGTACAGATAGGGGGCGATTTCGGGATGCTTGAGGTGGTGATACTGGGCCATCCATTCGACGGCCGTGGCGGGCTCGCTGGTGTGGCAATAAATTTCCGTGCGGTTGCAGGTCGACAGGATGGCCGCCTCGCGCACCGGGTGCTGGGTGGTCAGATCGTGCAGCGCCAGGCGCAGGCTTTCGGCGTGGAAAGCCACCCGTTCCCGGATGGTGACCGGGGCCGTCTGGTGGTTGATGCCGAAAACAAAAAGCTGGGTGCTCGTCATGCGCAAAAGCCAAACGCGTCATAAAACCGTATAATTTTACCCTAAAATCACCTGTCAAAGGAGGAGGATGTCATGCGACTTGCAATTCTGTTGGTTTTGCTGCTTTCGGTTTCGCCGGCTCAGGCCGGTTCCATCTACCGCTGGGTGGATAAAAGCGGCAAGGTGCACGTGTCCGATCAGCCGCCGCCGTCTACAGCCCGGCAGGTCAACGAAATCGAAACCAGTACCCCGGTGGTGTCGGACGATCTGCCTTACGCCACCCGCCTGGCTGCCCAGCGTTTTCCGGTGACCTTGTATATGAACAGCTGTGGCGAGGTGTGCGGCAAGGCACGCTCATTCCTGATCAAGCGCGGCATCCCCTATAACATGAAAAATCCCGAAGCCAGTCAGGCTATCAAGGATGAACTGAGGCAGCACGCCGGTTCGCTGCAAGTGCCCACCCTGCTGGTCGGCACGCATGTGGCCAAGGGCTTTAGCGAATCCGAGTGGGGCGATCTGCTCGACAGTGCGGGTTACCCGCGTTTTGCCGGCGCCAAGGCGCGCGATCTGGGGGCCGCCCCCGCCTCTGCGCCTGCCGCTTCTGCCGGCGCTGCGGCCAACAAACCGGCGGAAGGGTTTTAATGAAGCTGGCTACCTGGAACGTTAATTCTCTGAAAGTACGCCTGCCGCACGTGCTCGACTGGCTGCAAAGCGCCGCTCCTGACGTGCTGTGCTTGCAGGAAACCAAGATGGAGGATGCGGTCTTTCCGGCGGCGGCCTTGCAGGAAGCCGGTTACCAGGTCGCATTCAGCGGGCAGAAAACCTACAACGGCGTGGCGATTCTGTCGCGCCAGCCGATGACAGATGTCATAACCGCCTTGCCCGGACTGCAGGATGAACAAAAGCGCTTGCTGGCCGCCACCATCGATGGCGTGCGGGTGGTATGTGTCTACATTCCCAACGGCCAGAGTCTCGATTCGGAAAAATATCCCTATAAGCTGTCCTGGCTGGCCGCCCTGACCGATTTTTTGCGCGCCGAGATGGCCCAATATCCCCGCCTGGCCCTGTTGGGCGACTACAACATCGCCCCGGCAGACAGCGACGTGCATGACCCGGCTGCCTGGGTCGGGCAGGTGCTGGTGAGCGAGCCTGAGCGGGCCGCCTTTACGGGTTTGCTGGCACTGGGATTGAAGGATGCTTTTCGGCTGTTTGAACAGGAAGACAAGGCGTTTTCCTGGTGGGACTACCGCATGAACGCTTTCCGCCGCAACATGGGTTTGCGGATTGACCACATTCTCTTGTCCGAAACATTGGCGGCCGGTTGCACGGTCTGCGCGATCGATAAGGCGCCACGCAAACTGGAACGCCCGTCCGACCATACGCCGGTGTGGGCGGAAATCAAGGACTGAGAGAAAAGGCAGGACTGAGGTGGAAGGACTGGGGGCTGAGTGAAAAACCGCTTGACCCGGTTTGGCGCGCGGTGAAATTTTTACACTCCCCACTCCCCACTCCCCACTCCCCACTCCTCACTCCTCACTCCTCACTCCTCACTCCTCACTCCTCACTCCTCACAACAGCAACAAACGGTAGCCTGTCGGTTGGATCGAGCCGGTGCTGATATAGAGTTCGAGCGGCGTTTCGCTGTGCGCGGCAAAGCCGCTCGCCGGACTCCTTGCCGGCGGCAGGTAGTTCGACGGTTTCAGCTGGCGCCGGGCAACCGGCTGGTCGTCGCTGTCCGTAAAAGTCACCTCAATCATCGGCCAGGCTTGCGGCATGCCTGACTGATTGCGCAGTACCATGGTCAGCAGAATGATGTCCGGCCGCTGCGGCAGCGCCTGCAGTTCCGACGCAGTGATATCCAGAGCCGACAGATCGTGCGGCAGCGGCAGGGTGCAGCGCAGCTGGCGGCAGGCCGCCTGTAAATACGGCTGGCTGGCTGGGTAGCCGGCAGCGATCTGGCTGCGGAATTCGTAAACGGCCTGTCCCGCCAGGCAAAGCAGCAGGACAAGGTTGGCCAGCACCCAGCGGCCGGTGTGGCGCTTGCGCAAGGGTATCGGGTGGTGAATATAGCTGCCGGTAAAAGCGGGTGATGCCTCCGATTCATCGGGCAGCAGCCCGTCGGCAGGCATTTTTTCATTCTTTGCGCTGCTCTGCAGCCCGGCGCTTGCGCCGCCTTCGGGCGGCGCGGCCGCCGTTTCCTCGCCCGGCACGGTAACGCCGGGAACGTTCGGCGTGGGTGGAGGGGCGAGATCGATATCGATGGGCTGTTCGGCCATGATGTCATCGAACTCATCCACTACTGCGCCATGCTGTTCCAGTTCGGGAATTTCATTTTCCGGCAGGGGCTCGGCGGATACGGATTGGGGCGGTTGGGCTGCCTCGCCTGGCGCGGACGGCTCCTGCTCCGTTGGCGGCAGGATGACGATGGTGGTCTCGGTTGTGAGCGGGACGCCCGCCGCGGGGGCGCCGACGGTGACTTCTTCGCTGCCTGCCAGCGCGTCATAGAAGGTGATCTCGATTTCTTCCGGCTCCGCCGCCGGTCTTGCCGCCTTAGGCGTTTCGTTCAGGGGCGGCGTGACATCAAGCAGGAATTCATCCGGAATGGTGGTATCGATCTGCTCCTGTGCCAGCGCGTCGAAGGCATTGAAGATCCGCAGGCAATGGCCGCAGCGAACCTCGCCCTGGCGCGCATTCAACTGTTCCGCCGTGACGCGGAAGGTTGTCTGGCAATGGGGGCAGGTCGTTACCATGCTGCTCATGGGGGTATCCTTACGCCGTTGAGCGCCGCGTGCCGCTGAGCCGCACCCAGCCGTCCAGCCGTTCCGGCGGGGCAAAGTCGATGGCCGCGCCGTAAAGGGCGATGATTTCGTCGGCCTGGCTGTCCAGAATACCGGACAGAACCAGTTTTCCGCCCGGACGCACCCGGTTGATCAGCAGCGGGGCCAGCGCCTTGAGCGGGTTGGTGAGGATGTTGGCGACGACAATGTCGAATTCACCGGGGGGCATGGCATCCGGCAGGCCGAATTCGGCGGCGGTGACGTGATTTTGCGCCGCATTGTCGCGGCTGGCCTGGACCGCTTGGGGATCAATGTCGATACCGATCACACGCGCCGCCCCCAGTCGGGCGGCGGTGATGGCCAGAATGCCGGAGCCGCAGCCGTAATCCAGCAGGTTTTCGCCGCCCTTGATGGATTCGTCCAGCCATTGCAGGCACAGACGCGTGGTGGGGTGGCTGCCGGTGCCGAAGGCGAGTCCAGGGTCAAGAATGAGCGTGATGGCGTCAGGATCGGGGCTGTCGTGCCAGCTGGGCACGATCCACAGGCGTGCGGAAATGCGGATCGGCTCGAACTGGGATTGGGTCAGCCGCACCCAGTCCTGTTCGGCGACCGGGTCGATGCGGTAAGGGGGCAACTGGCTGAGTCCGGCCTGCTGCTGCAACTGTTGCAAAATGGCCGGTATATCGGCATCCGCGTCGAACAGGGCGGTCAGCCGGTTGTGCAGCCAGTATTGCGGGTCGCCGTCCTGCAGCATGCCGGGCTCGCCGAAGATCGGCTGTTCCGACTCGGTTCCGGCATCGGCGTCTTCCACGCTGGCAGACAGCGCGCCCAGATCCATCAGCAGGTCGGCAAGCTCTTCCGCGCGGCTTGCTTCGACCGGCAGATTGAGTGCTTGCCAAGCCATGCCGGTCAGTCTTTCTTCGCCTGTGCCAGCTTGTGTTCCAGGTAATGGATGCTGGTGCCGCCGGCAATGAAGGCGGCATCGTTCATCAGGTCCTGGTGCAGACGCAGGTTGGTGGAAATGCCGTCGACAATCATCTCGGACAGGGCGATGCGCATCTTGGCGATGGCCTGCTCGCGCGTTTTGCCGTGCACGATGATCTTGCCGATCATGGAGTCGTAATGCGGCGGCACGAAGTAGTTGGCATACACATGCGAGTCCACGCGCACGCCGGGGCCGCCCGGGCTATGGTAGGAGGTGATGCGGCCGGGCGACGGTACGAAGGTGTACGGGTCTTCGGCGTTGACGCGGCATTCGATGGCGTGGCCGTTGAGCACGACGTCTTTCTGTCGAACCAGCATTTTCTGGCCGGCGGCGATGCGGATCTGCTCCTGCACGATGTCGATGCCGGTGATCATTTCGGTGACCGGATGCTCCACCTGCACGCGGGTGTTCATCTCGATGAAGTAGAACTCGTTGTTCTCATACAGGAACTCGAATGTGCCGGCGCCGCGATAGCCGATCTTGCGGCAGGCTTCGGCACAGCGTTCGCCGATTTTGTTGCGTACTTTCGGGTCGAGGCCGGGCGCCGGCGCTTCTTCCAGCACTTTCTGGTGGCGCCGCTGCATGGAACAGTCGCGTTCGCCCAGAAAAATGGCGTTGCCGTGTTCGTCCGCCAGTATCTGGATTTCGATGTGACGCGGGTTCTCGAGGAACTTTTCCATGTACACCGTGGGGTTGCCGAAAGCGCTTTGCGCTTCCGTCTGGGTCATGGTCACGGCATTGAGCAGGGCTGCTTCGGTGTGCACCACGCGCATGCCGCGCCCGCCACCGCCACCGGCCGCCTTGATGATGACCGGGAAGCCGATCTTGCGGGCGATGCGCAGGATTTCCTGCGGATCTTCCGGCAGGGCGCCGTCGGAACCGGGTACGCAGGGCACGCCGGCGGCTTTCATGGCGTCCTTGGCGGAGACCTTGTCGCCCATCAGGCGAATGGTGTCGGCGCGCGGGCCGATAAAGACAAAGCCGGACTGTTCCACGCGTTCGGCAAAGTCGGCGTTTTCCGACAGGAAGCCGTAACCGGGGTGGATTGCCTCGGCGTCGGTCACTTCCGCCGCGCTGATAATGGCCGGAACGTTCAGATAGCTCAGGCTCGACGGAGCCGGGCCGATACACACGGATTCGTCGGCCAGCTTGACGTATTTGGCCTCGCGATCCGCTTCGGAATGCACCGCGACGGTTTTGATGCCCAGCTCGCGGCAGGCGCGCTGAATGCGCAGGGCGATTTCGCCGCGGTTGGCGATGAGAATCTTTTCAAACATGGGTGGTCTCCGCGGCAAAATCTCCCGGACGGCTTGCAGCCGTCAGGCGATTTGGCTTCGCCGCTGCGCTGCCGTGGGGCAGCTGGTCACCGCGGTTGGCGATGAGAATTTTTTCAAACATTGTCGGTCTCCGCGGCAAAATCGCCCAAACGGCCTTCAGCCGTCAGGCGATTTGGCTTCGCCGCTGCGCTGCCATACGGCAGCTGGTCGCCGCGGTTGGCGCTAAGAATTTTTTCAAACATGCTTTGGGTTCCCGCTTAGCCAATTACAAACAGCGGTTCGCCATATTCGACAGGTTGGCCGTTCTCAACCAGAATGGCCTTGATGGTGCCGCCCTGGTCCGCTTCGATTTCGTTCAGCAGCTTCATGGCTTCGATAATACACAGCGTGTCGCCGGAATTGACGGTCTGGCCGACTTCGACGAAGGCCTTGGCGCCCGGGGACGGAGCGCGGTAGAAGGTGCCGACCATCGGCGAGCGCACGACGTGCCCTTCCGGAATGGCGGAACCGGCATCGGCGGCCGGCGCTGCAGCAGGTGCGGCCGCCGCTGTGGGGGCCGCAGCCATGACCGGCGGCGGAGCGTAGGCGATCGGCGCGGCAATCGGCGCCATGGCGCGGGTGATGCGCACTTTTTCTTCGCCCTCGGTGATTTCCAGTTCGGCAATGCCGGAGTCTTCCACCAGATCGATCAGTTTTTTCAGTTTACGCAGGTCCATGCGAACAAGTCCTTATGGTTTATGTGCAAGCGCTCTGAGCGCATACTCCAGAGCCAATTCGTAGCTCTGGGCGCCCAGTCCCGACACAACCCCGACCGCCAGGTCGGAGAAATAGGAGTGGCGCCGAAACGCCTCCCGGGCATGCACGTTGGATAAATGCACTTCAATAAAAGGCACGGCGACGGCCGCCAGCGCGTCGCGCAAGGCAATGCTGGTGTGGGTGAAGGCGGCCGGGTTGAAAACAATGAAGTCGACGCCGGCGGTCGGAGCGCTGTGAACGCGCTCGATCAGCAGGTGTTCGGCATTGCTTTGAAACGTTTCGAGCAAAACATTTTCGCTTGCGGCACGGGCTTGCAGACGCTGGTTGATGGTTTCCAGCGTATCCCGGCCGTAATGGGCGGGTTCACGGCTGCCCAGCAGATTCAGGTTGGGGCCGTGCAATACCCAGACAAGCGCTTGTTTGGAGGTGCGATTTGACACGCGGATTTCCGTTTTTCAGCGCTTTTTGAGCGCTGTTCGGTAGTTTTAATTGCCGCCAAGTTTGCCGCAATTCACTGCCATTTGTCCAGAAATTTCTGACATTTGACGGCAAATTGTTCGGCTCAGATTTTACCTTCGAGTTGCTGCAAAAACGCCTCCGGCGGCAGATAACCGACGATGCGGGCGGCAGGAATTTCCTGTCCTTGCGCATCGAAAAAAATGATGCCGGGCGGGCCGAACAGGCTGAATCGTTTCAGCAGGGCGCGCTGCTCGCTGCCGCTGGCGGTCACGTCAGCCTGCAGCAGCACGGCACCGGCCAATTTGGCCTGAACTTGCGGGTTGCTGAAGGTAAATCGCTCCAGTTCCTTGCACGATACGCACCAATCGGCGTAGAAATCCAGCATGACCGGTTTGCCCTTGGCTTCCTGCAGGGCCTGATCCAGTTCCGCCGGTGTGGTGATCTTGCGGAAAGCCAGTTTGCCGGCTTCATTGGAGCCGCCGGCGGTCGCAGCGGCAGCCTGTGCCTCGCCCTGCAGCGGTTGCAGGATGTCGCGGTGACCTGCCAGGGCGCCCAGCAGCAGGGCGACACCGGTTACCAGGGCGATAATGCCGATGCCTTTCCAGAAGCGCTGGATGCCTTTGGCGTTGACCGGCAGCGGATCGATGGCCTTCAGGTACATGGCCGAGACGATCAGCAGGGCGGCCCACAGCAGCATGGCGGCAACGGCCGGGATCACCGGCGATATCAGCCAGATGGCGACGCCCAGCAGCAATACGCCGAAGAACGACTTGACCGTCTCCATCCAGCCGCCCGCGCGCGGCAGCAGGGCGCCGGCGGATACGCCCACCAGCAGCAGCGGCACGCCCATGCCCAGCGCCATGCTGTAAAGGGCGGAGCCGCCCAGCCAGACATTGCCGGTCTGGCTGATGTACAGCAGCGCGCCCGCCAGCGGGGCGGCGACGCAGGGGCCGACGATCACGGCGGACAGCATGCCCATGGTGAACACGCCGGCCAGCTTGCCGCCCTTGATGCGATTGCTGGTCTCGGTAAAGCGGCTCTGGATGACGCTGGGCATTTGCAGTTCATAAAAGCCGAACATGGAAAGCGACAGCAGGACGAAGATCAGGGCAAAACTGCCCAGTACCCATGGATTTTGCAGCGCAGCCGACAGCATGGTGCCGGACATGCCCGCGGCAATGCCCGCCAGGGCGTAAGTGATGGCCATGCCCTGCACATAGGCCAGGGAAAGAATGAAGCCTTTTTTCTTGCTGATGTGCTGGCCTTCGCCGGCGATGATGCCCGACAGAATCGGGATCATGGGGAAGACGCACGGCGTCAGGGCCAGCAGCAGGCCGGCGCCGAAGAAGAAGGCGACGATCAGCCACCAGTTGCCGGCGGCAAACAGCTGGGCGACCTCGGCAGTCTCGTTGGCGGGCGGTGCGCTTGCCGCGGCCGCATTCGTGGCGGCTGCCGCTGCTTCAGCCGGGACGCTGGCGGGCGAGGCGGCGGGTGGTTCGGTCAGTGTGCCCGTTTCCACGGCAGCCGGCAGGATCAGTTTGAACTGCTGCTGTTGCGGCGGGTAGCATACGCCTTTTTCGCTGCAGCCCTGGAAGCTGGCGTCGACGGTGATGTCTGATGCGGTTTTGTCGGTTCTTTGCAGCGGCACCAGCACGTCGAAATCGTGCTTGTAAATGCTCATCGTGCCGAAGTTGGGATCCTGCTTGCTGATTGCCGCCGGCCAGCTTATCGGGGCAAGCGAAACGCCCTGGCCGGTCACGCTGAACTTGATCTTGTCACGGTAGAGATAGTAGTTGTCGGCCACTTCAAAATGCGCCAGCAAGGTGTTCGCGTCACGCACTTTCAGACTGAGCCGGAAAGCTTCTTCCGGCGAGAGGAAGGTGTTCTCCTGGTTGCTTGAGAGCAGCGAGGGCAGCAGGCTGGTCAGCGATTTGCTGCTGGTGGAGCTGATGGAGCTGTTCGGCGCGCTGCTCTGGCCGGCGGGAACCTGCATCACCTGGCTGCTTTCCATCGGCGGGTAGCAGACGCCGGCGTCGGCACAGCCCTGCGCCGTGACCTTCAGGGTGAACTGGCTGGCGCCGGCCGGCAGGGTGACGGGGAGGGTGATGCTGACCTGCTCGCGGTAGACTTCCGATCCTGCCGGGTGAACTTCATCCTTGAGGATCTTGCCGGGCGGAATGACCGGCTTGCCCAGCTGCGCGTCGGGCGAGCTGAACTTGAACTTGTCGCGGTAGAGGTAATAGCCCTTGGCCACGGTATAGCGCACCTCCGCCTTGTCGGGCGCCACCATGCGGGCGGAAAACTTGAAGGCGACTTCCGGATCCAGCAGATCGGGTTCGTCGATGGCGTGGGCGGTAAAAGATACAAGCCAGAACAGGAGCGCAATGAGAAGGCGCATGATGGATCCTCAGACGGTATGCTGCTGCAGCCAGCCCAGATATGCGGGCAGACCGGCAAGAATTGGGACTGCAATCACTTCCGGAAGTTCATGGGGATGCAGAGCCACAATGGCTTGCTCCACAGCGTCGTAACGGTCGCGGGTGGTTTTGATCAGCAGCGGGATCTCGGCAGACGTTTCGACCGCGCCTTGCCAGTGGTACACTGAACTGCAGGGACCGAGGACGTTGACGCAGGCGGCCAGATGCTGCTGGATGAGCGATTCAGCGATCGCTGTGGCAACGGCCTGATCCGGCACATTGGTGAGGACCAGTAGGGCTGTTTCTGTCGTGTGCATGTTTTTTCATATAAATTGCTGTTGAGTGTGATGATTCGATTTCTTTTTATTTTTATTATTCTACTCGTTTTCCCGGTCTTGGAAATATCGCTGTTGATCAAGCTGTCCGATCGCTTCGGCTGGTATGTGCTGCTGTATCTGCTGCTGGCGGTTTTTGCCGGGGTTAATCTGATCGTCAGCGAGCGCGGCCAGTTCCCCTTGCGCATGGCCAGCGCGATCATGCGCGGCGGTTCGCCGTTGCAGGCGCTCTGGCACAGCGGCCGGACGTTGCTGGCGGGCATCTTGCTGATTTTTCCGGGGGTGATCAGCGACGTGATGGCCTTGTTGCTGCTCCTGTGGGGGTGGCTGGCTACACCGCGCATGCCGGCGCCGTCTGTCGATGATGGGGTGATCGAAGGCGAATTCCGGCGCGAACTGGATGCGGCATTGCCGCCGGACCGCAAGCCATGAGGCTGGCTGGGCGATGGCTGCGCCGTTTTGTGCTGGCGCTGGTTCTGCTGCTGGCCGTGCCGGCGCTGGCGGACGACGCGCAGGAGCTGTTTCGCCAGCATCGCTCGCATGTCTGGGTTGAGGTCGGCGGCCGCGTCGCGCGCCTGTTGCCGGATGACAGGCAGGGGGCGCGGCACCAGCGGTTCATTGTGCGGACCGAATCGGGCGTGACGCTGTTGGTCGCGCACAATATTGATCTGGCGCAACGGGCGCCGGTGCGCGTGGGCGATACGGTGAAGCTGCGGGGGGAATACATCTGGAACCGCCAGGGCGGTATTCTTCACTGGACCCATCGCGATCCGCAGCAGCGTCATCCCGGCGGCTGGATTGAAACGCCGCAGGGGCGGGTGCAATGATGACAGGGTGAGATGACGGGATCGAGGACTGAGTAAGAAATCCTAGTCCCGGGTCTCCAATAAACGCCCTACCGTCGGATATCGTAAATTGGCATGAAGCTCCTCGTGTAGACGGCGGTTATCCAGTTGGCGTGACTCGGCAAGGAACGACATTTGCAGTGCGCTGACCCGGCCGGCCAGCTCGACGCGCGACAGGCGCGGCGGACGCGGCAGGCCGGCGTAGTCGGCTACCTGATCGAAATAGTCGCCCATTTTGAGCGGCTGGTCGTCGCTGGCATGGTAGACCCGGCAAGGGCGGGCGCGCCAAAGCGCCAGGATGGCCAGGCGTGCCAGGTCGTCGGCATGGATATGGTTGCTGTAGCTGTCTTCTGCCGGCAACAGCGCCGGCGTATGGTTGTGCAGGCGCTGCAGCGGCAGGCGGTCGCGGGCGTAAATGCCCGGGGCGCGCAGGATGCCCAGACGGATGCGGCGCTGCCGCGCCCAGCGGCGCAGGGTGCGCTCGGCCTGCAGCCGGCGTTCGCCGCGGGCGGTGACCGGCCGGGGCGGGCGGGTTTCCTGCACCCGCTCACCCCGGCAGTCGCCATACACGCCGCTGGTACTGATATAGCTGAAGCGATATGGTACACTCCCCCGCTGCGACAGAGCGAGCGTCAGATGGCGCGTGCGCGTGTCGTGCGTGCCGCCGTCGGGGGGCGGCGCCATGTGAATGACCTGCTGAGCCAGCCCGGCCAGCCGTTTCAGGCTGCGGTAGTCGTCCAGGTCGCCGCTGATCGGGATAACGCCTTTGGCGCGCCAGTCCGCCGCCGCTTCGGCGCGGCGGACCAGTACATAGACACGCTGATAGCGTTGCAGCATTTCCGGTGGCAGGCGCTGAGCGACATCGCCCGCACCGATAATAAGTAGTCGTTGCATTACGCAAGTTTAGAGGGAAGTCATATGCCGCATCAAATCACGATTCAGCCCAGTGGCCATACATTGCAGGCCCATGCGGACGAAACCATCCTGCAGGCTGCCCTGCGTGAAGGCTATGCGCTGCCGTACGGCTGCCGCAACGGCGCCTGCGGCGCCTGCAAGGGCAAGGTGCTGGAAGGTTCGGTTGATTACGGCGCATACCAGCCGAATGCCTTGCCGCAGTCCGATATCGATGCCGGTTATGCCTTGTTCTGCTGCGCCCATCCGCAGTCGGACGTGGTGATTGAATGTCGTGAAGTGGGCGCGGCCAAGGATATTCAGATCAAAACGCTGCCTTGCCGCGTGCAGGTCATGGACAAACGCGCGCACGACGTGATGGTGCTGCAGCTGAAATTGCCGGCGACCGAACGGCTGCAGTTCCTGGCGGGGCAGTATATCGACATCCTGCTGCGCGACGGGCGCCGCCGCAGCTTTTCGATCGCCAACGCGCCGCATAACGACGAATTCCTTGAGTTGCATGTTCGCCACATACCGGGCGGGCATTTCACCGGTCATGTGTTCGAAAAAATGAAGGAAAAGGATCTGCTGCGCTTTGAAGGTCCGTTGGGCACCTTTTTCCTGCGCGAGGGCGAAGAATACGACAAGCCGATCATCTTTGTGGCCGGCGGAACCGGTTTTGCACCCATCAAGGGCATGCTGGAACACGCCTTCCATGCGCAAGACCAGCGTGAAATAGTGCTCTACTGGGGTGTTCGCAGCCTGCAGGATCTTTACATGGCTGAACTGCCGGCCAGGTGGCAGGCCGAGCATGCCAATTTCACCTTCATTCCGGTGTTGTCGGAAGCCAGGCCGGAGGACAATTGGCAAGGCCGCAGCGGGCTGGTGCACGAAGCCGTGATGGCCGATTTTGCAGATTTAGCGGGCTTTGATGTGTACGCCTGCGGCAACCCGCTGATGGTGGAGGCCGTGCACATGGGCTTACGCGCAAAAGGGTTGCAGGAGGACAGCTTCTACTCCGACGCCTTCCTGTTCGAAGACCCGACCAAGGGGGACTGAGTCTGCTCAGTCGCGTTGCGCGCTGGCACGCAACGCCGAACGGTAGTGTTCACAGGCCGCCTGCGGGCGGCCTGACTTTTCTTCCAGCCGGCCGAGCGCCTCGAGTGTTGCGCTCGTTTCGGCCAGCGCCAGGCTTTGCTTTAAGTAATGTTCCGCCTTGCCCCACAGCTGGGCATCCAGGCAGAGCTGCCCGAGCGAACGCAACAGACCTGCGTCTTGCGGGTGTTGTTTCAGCCAGTTTTCCGCTTTCTCCAGCAGCGGGGTCGGGTCGTCTGAGTGGCAGCCGCCATACAGGGCTGCCAGGCGGCTATCCCAATGCGCCGTGAGTGCCTCATCCAGCAGTTCCCGCGCCAATGCGCAGTGACCCGTGTCTTGCAGGACCTGTACGACCGGCGCGACGAAGTCGGGATGTATTTGCTCTTCCGGCGATAAGCGTTTCCAACTGTTGCGGGCCGTGTCGGTCTGGTCGGCCGCCTGCTTGCGCATCAGTGCGACAATGGCCTGGCGGCGGAATTGCTGCAGCATCAATTCATTGCCGTCTCTGTCGGCCAGTTCCTTGCTGAGATCGAGTACGGCGGGCCAGTTCCTGAGCTGATGTTGCAGTTTCAGTTCACTTAAAGCCAGGGCGGCATTGCGCCGGTCAACCCGGCGCAGGCGCTGCACCTCGTCCAGCGCTTCGGCGTAGCGCCGCTGCTCGGTCCACAGGCTGGCGCGGGTGATGGCGGCAGGCAGAGCCCAGGGAGAGTCGGGGTGGTCGAGCTCGGCCAGGTAGCCGTCGCGCCGATCCCAGGCTTTCAGTTGATGGGCCGACAGTGCGGCGATCAGGCCGGCAAGGGCCGGGGCATGCGGTTGCTGCAACAGTTCGGCGGCGGTTTTTTCGGCTCTGTTGTAGCGCTGCTCAAACCAGGCAATCAGGCTGGTCTCCAGCAAGTGGCGGTTTTTCCCTTCGTGCCGACGGGTGTGGTAGGCGCGCACGGTGGCCGGCAGGTTGAGCGTGCCGATCGCCAAGCGCACCAGCAGGTAAAAAACACCCAGGCCGGCCAGCAGCAGGACGGTAAAGAACGACAGGGCCATTTCCACCCGCCAGGGCGGGTAGACCATGACGACATAGCCGCTGTGATGCAGTGTAGCCAGGGCGAAGCCGACCGCGGTGCTGAACAGCAGCAGCAGCCACAGTATGCCTTTCATTGTGCCGGCCTTTCGTTTTTCAGCAGGGTCAGGGCGTTGAGGCTGGCGGACAGGTCCGGCAGGGGCGTGTCGATCGGCGCACGTTGCAGGGTGCGCAGTTGCCGGCGGGCATCGATCACGGCCGGATCCTTGCGGTCGAAGTAGCGGTCGAGCATCTGGCCGGCTATATCCAGGTCGTTCCGGTAGGTTTGCGCGTCACGCTGGAGTAGGGCCAAACGGCCGCTTAGCAGGTGCAGGCGCAGGTTTTCGTGCACGAAATAAGCTTCCGTCGGAGGCAGCACGGGCGCTTCGCCCTGGATGCGGCGGATTTGCACCAGGCCGCGAATATCGCGCCACAGGCTCTGACTGAACTGCAGCCAGCGGTTGCTGGCGGGCGTTGACCGAACGGGAGCGGCGGGAGCGGGCTGGTGGCGCAAATCGAAATTGAGCGGCAGTTGCTGCGCCTCTTCCGCCAGCTGCGACAGGCGCAGCGACAGGCCGGTCGTGTCGAGATAGGGTTCCGCTTTCAGGGTGGCGATATCCTGCCCCAGGGCGCGGCGCAAGCTGAAATACTTCGGCTGGTTGGCGGCGTCGAGGCGGCTGGCCGCGGTCTCCAGCGCGATCAGGGCGGTTTTGACGTTGCCCGAGCGCTGCAGTTCCTGGTTGGCGATGTTGAGTAGGTGTTCGATTTCGCCCTGCAGCCAGTCGCCTTGTCCCTGAGTCAGCTGTTTGTACAGGTTTTGCAGCTCAATCTGCTGCTGTTGCGTACTGGCCAGCCGGGTTTCCACGTCGGCCAGCCGGCTGGTGGCGTCGCGCAGCTTGTCGTTGGCCAGCAATGCCCGCTGCTGGGCCGCCCGGCTTTGCTGTTCCGCCTGGGTCAGGCGCATGGCCAGCAACTCCTGCTGCGAGTCGAGTATCCGGCCGGTGTCGAACCACTGCCATAATGCCACTGCCAGCGCGGCGCCGGACAGAATAAACGGCAGTCGGATTTTCCAGTAGCTCGACACAGTGTGGGTCCTCAGGCGGATGCGAACCAGTGCGCCATGCTCTCGACCATGCCTTCGTCCCCTTGCGGCGTGACATGCACGGATTCCAGCCCCATGCTGCGGGCGGCTTCGGCGATGCGCTCGTGCGGCACGAACAGCGGCGTGGTCATCAGCCACTGGCGGGCCAGTTTGCCGACCATGTCGTACAGGTTGTGCAGGCCTTCGACGCTGGTGACCGTGATGGCGGACAGTTCGTTGCGTGCCCAGTGGCGCAGCAGGACGGCCGAGCTGGCATCCGGCCGGGCGCGCCGGTAGCATTCGGCATATTCGATCAGGGCGCCGCGTTCGATCAGGGTGTCGCCGAGGAATTCGCGGCCGCCGTCGCCGCGGAAGATGACGATTTTCTGGCCCTGGATGTCGGCGAATTGCGGCAGCGCCAGCAGGTTCTCGCTGTCGAAACGGGTGGTGGGGGCGACCACGTCGGTAATACCCAGATCACGCAGTTCGCGCGTGCTGCCGCGGCCGATGGCGGCCAGTTTGAGCGTGTCCGGCAGGCTGCGGCGGGCGCGTATCAGGTTGATGGCCTTGCGTACGGCGTTTGGGCTGATGAAGATGGCCCAGTTAAACTGTTCCAGCCGGTCGATGATGTCGTTGAGCGGTTTCAGATCGTTGATGTCGACGATTTCCAGTACCGGGAACAGCAGCGGTTTGCCGCCCTGGGCGCGAATCAGCTCGGCCATGTGCTGGGCCTGCTCGGCCGGGCGGGTGACCACGATGGTACGGCCGGCCAGCGGCTGTGCAGCGGTCATGCGGCCGGTCCTTCCCGGGCGTCGCTCAGTTCGGCCAGGATTTCGCCGGCGCCGCGCTTGAGCAGCGCTTCGGCGACCGCCACGCCGGTGGCTGCGGGAGTGCTGATGGGGCCGTGGGCCGACTCGGCAATGAGCGTGCTGCCGTCCGGTCGGGCGACAAAGCCGCGCAGAATAATCTGGTTGTTGCCGGCGGTGGCGTAGCCGCCCAGCGGCACCTGGCAGCTGCCGGCCAGGCGCAGGCTCATGGCGCGTTCGGCAGTGACGCAGGCGGCGGTGACCGGGTGGTTGAGCGGGCTCAGCAGCTGCAGCAGATCGCTGCGGTCGGCGCGGCATTCGATGCCCAACGCGCCCTGGCCGACGGCCGGCAGGCTGTCTTCCGGCTCGATGATCTGGGTGATGCGATCGGCGAAACCCAGCCGCTTGAGCCCGGCCGCCGCCAGGATAATGGCATCATATTGACCTTCGTCCAGCTTGCGCAGGCGGGTGTTGACGTTGCCGCGCAGCATCTCGATTTTCAGCTGCGGGTAGCGCGCCAGGATCTGACTTTGGCGCCGCAGGCTGGAGGTGCCGACCACGCTGCCGGGCGGCAGATCGGCCAGGCTGGCGTATTGGTGTGACAGGAAAGCGTCGCGCGGGTCTTCGCGCTGGCCGATGGCGGCCAGGGCAAAACCGGGCGGCAGTTCCATCGGCACATCTTTCATGGAATGAACGGCGATGTCGGCCCGTCCTTCCTGCATGGCTTGTTCCAGTTCCTTGACGAACAGGCCTTTGCCGCCGATGCGGCTCAAGGGGGAGTCGAGCAGTTGGTCGCCCTTGGTGGTCATGCCCAGAATGCGTACCGGCAATTCGGGGTATAATTCCGCCAGGCGTGCGCGAATGTGTTCTGCCTGCCACATGGCAAGCGCGCTTTCGCGGCTGGCGATTACGAGTTCCTTGCGGGTGCTCACCGGTGTTTCCTAACAGTCTGAAACCGCCGTATCAGGGCGGTGTTGTGTCATGTGGGTTTAAGATTATGCGCACGAAATTATTTGTACGGCTCGTTTCAATTTTAGCATGCTTCCTTCTTGCGTTGCCGGTTGCCGCCGATAACCTGAAGGAAGGCAGTGATTTGCAGGCCGACGGCAGGTTGGCCAGCAGCAAGCGTGTGCCGGTGCTGGTGCTGTTCATGGCGCCGGATTGCCGCTATTGCGAGCGGGTGTTGAACGAGTTCCTGCTGCCCATGCAGCGCAATCGTGAATATGATGCCAAGGTGCTGATGCGCCAGATCGACATCACCAGCGATGCGCCGATGAAGGATTTCAAGGGTAACGTGACGACCGAACGCGCCTTTGCCGCAGCCAACAAGGTGCGCGTTACGCCCACAGTCAAATTTTTCCTGCCTTCCGGCGAAAAGGGGGCGGACCAGATTGTCGGCCTGCTGACGGTCGATTTCTACGGCGGTTACCTGGACAGCGCGATCGACGAGGCGCGCCAGAAACTGCAGTCGCAGTAAGCCGGTTTTTCCATGCTGCGGGCGCTGAACCGGCAACTGCATGATCTCGGTAATGCGGTCATGCGGCGCCTGGTGGGTTTTTCCGCCTTCATACGGTTTTTTCTGCGAACGTTTGCCTTGCTGTTCGAACGGCGGGTTTATCATCCCATCGTGCTGGAAAATATCGGTCGGCAGCTGTACTTCACCGCCTTCCAGCCCTTGCCGGTGTTTGCCCTGTATACCGGCATCCTCAGTCTCAGTCTGGTCGGCATTATCGTTTCGCTGTCCGGCAGCTACGGGCTGGAGAATTACCGCCTGAGCCTGATCGCCGGTTTTCTCATGGCGGAGTTGCTGCCGTTCATGAGCGCCCTGTTCGTTGCCTTGCGTTCCGGTTCGGCCATCAATACGGAAATGGCGCTGATGGTGCTGACGCGGGAAAATCAGGCGTTGGAAGCCAATGGCGTGGAGGTGGCCGTGTTTGAATGGCTGCCGCGCCTGTTCGGCGTGTCGCTCTCGGTGGTGGTGCTGACGCTGTTTGCCGATATGCTGGCGGCGCTGGCCGGCTATCTGGTGCTGTACGACTGGCGCTTCGGTCATTGGCAGAGCTATCTCGGCGAGCTGGCGGCGGCGTTCGATCCCGTGCAGCTTGTGCTGGTGGTCGTCAAGGCGGTACTGTTCGGCGTGTGGATCGTGCTGATTCCCATCCATACCGGCCAGGGAGCGCACAGCCTGCCGCTGGTGCCGGTGATGGTGCTCAAGGGCATGATGCGGGTATTTCTGGCTTTGCTGATGACTGAGGTGGCGCTATTACTGCTGAGCTATCTTTAACATGGGTGGCGAGTCCGGCTGAGGCCGAAGCGGTATTCGCCGAGCTGTCCCGCCGCGGTCAGCGGATAGCACGCATCGCAGGGGATTTGCCCTTGCGCGCTAACCTGAGTGCGCAGGAAAATGTGGCGCTGGGGCACGCTTTGCGTAGCGGGACGACTTTGCAGACGGCCATGCCCGGGGCATTGGCGCTGCTACAGGAGGCCGGCTACGCCGAAACGGCCGGCTTGCGCGACGACGCGCTCGGCGAACAGGCCCGCTTTGCGGTGAAACTGGCGCGCGCGTTGATGTCCGGGGCCGATACATTGGTGATTGACCGGCCGGGCAAAATGCTGGCCGACAGTCTGTACCCGCCTTTTGTAAGGAATTTGCTGCAGCGCATGGCGGGCCACTGCGGGCATGTCTGGATTATCGATTACAGTTGGAACAGGCCCTTGTACGGTGAATGGGCCGACGAGGATGGGGCAGCGGGCAAATCATGAATCGCAACATGCAGTGGAAAGTGGGGCTGCTGCTGGCGCTGGTGCTGGTCAGCGCCGTCGGGTTTGCCGGTTATGTACTGGTGCGCCACGGCCTGTTCGAGAAATACGCCTTCGTGCATCTGCATGTCGATACCGCTGACAACATTGACGTGGGTTTGCCGGTGGTGTTTTCCGGTCTGCGCATCGGCAACGTGGACGAGCTCAATCTGTTGCCCGCGGGCAATGTCGAGGTCGTGCTGAAAATGCCGGCCAGGTACCTCAAGTGGATTCGCAGCGACAGTGCGTTCTACCTCGACAAGCCGCTGATCGGGGCGGCCAGCATTCGCGTGCTGCCGGGCGATCCGGGCTCGCCGCCGCTGCCGAAAGATGCCGTGCGGCAGCTGGCGAATGACGGCGGGGCCACCAGCACGCGCATCATGCTGCTGAAATTGCATGCCATTCTCGACAACGTGCAGATGATGACAACCGATGGCGGTTCTTTGCGCAATGGCATCAAGGACCTGTCTACCGTCACGCACCGTATGGCCGGCAAATACGGTGTAATGGAAGGCATCACCGGCAGTCCGGAGAGCGCGCGGGATGTGGTGCAGGCGCTGACCAGCCTGAAACAGACCGGCGCCCGACTGCAGCAACTGATCGGCAAACTTGACACGCTTGCCGCCAAGGCCGATAACACGGTGTTCCGGCCCGACGGCGTGGCGGACCAGACCCAGCAGTTGCTGCAGGAAACCCGTGCGGCGCTCAAGCATCTGGATGCGACCTTGCAAAACGCCGAGGGCGCCAGTACCGATCTCAACCTGTTGCGCGGCCAGATCGAGGCTTCGCTGCAAAAGACCAACCTCATGCTGGACGAGTTGAATAGACGATGGCCCTTCGCAAAATCTCCCGCGCCGGATTTGCCCTGATTCTCCTGCTGCTGGCCGGCTGCGCCGTGCAGACCGCACCGCGCTGGCGTTTGACGGCGGACAGCGAGTTGCAGTTGCTGGCCACGGCACTGCTTGAGGGGCAGGAGCGGCAGGCGGCCTGGCGCCTGTCCGAGGCCGTGCGTGCCGCCACGGCCACAGCCCAGCCGGAAGCGGTTGGCCGGGTCTGGCTGTACGCTTGCGCGATCGCTACGGCCAGGCTCGACAACACCCTGTGCAGCCGTTATGCCGCTATGCCACAAACGGATCAGCCGGAATCGCATCGCAGCTACTATGCATTCCTGCAGGGCAAGTGGGCTGATGTGGCCGTGGCTACCCTGCCGGTCGTTTACCATTCTGTCGTGACGGCAAAGGACAGCGCATCCCGTGAGGCGGCCGTCGCCGTCATAGCCGATCCCCAGTCCCGCCTGATCGCGGCAGCGGCCTGCGTAGAGGCCGGTCAGTGCGGGCAGGGGGGCGTCAATGTCGCGGTCGATACCGCTTCAGCCCAGGGGTGGCGCGGAGCCTTGTATCCCTGGTTGCTGCGACAGCGCGACGGGCTGCTGCAAGGCGGTGACACGGTCGGGGCGCACAAGGTGCAGGCGAGGATTGATTTGCTGCGGGCGACCTCAGGCAAGTGAACCGATATTGCCGGGGAAGCGGGGGGAACCGCTTATTTCCCCATATCCCGCACCAGGTGCTGCTGTCTTCGGCTGATCGGCAATCTTTCCGTCAGCCCGTGCAAAATCACCAGCCAGTTGCCGCCTTCTTCGTCGGCGTGTCGCTCAAACCCCGCAATGGCCTTGCGGTTGACCAGACAGTTGCGGTGAATACGGACGAAGGTCTGGGCGAATTCCTGCTCCAGTTGCGTGAGCGATTCTTCCAATAGATATTCGTGATCCTGTGTTTTCACGGTGACGTATTTGAGTTCGGCGCGTAAATAGAGCACAGCCTCAAGCGATACCAGCAGGACCTTGTCGCGCTCATGTACGGCCAGGTGCCGGCGCCGGCTGTTCAGCTGTCGGGCGCTGGCGGCAAGACCGGCCGGGGCCGGCGGGCGGGCCTTGGCAAGCGCTTGTTGCAGCCGTTCGAGGCGAATGGGTTTGAGCAGGTAGTCGATGGCATTCAGTTCGAATGCTTGCAGCGCATACTGGTCATAGGCCGTGGTGAAGATGATGGCGGGCGGGTGCGGCAGGCGGTTGAGATGGCGGGCGCACTCGATCCCGTCCATGTCGGGCATGCTGATGTCCAGTAAAACCACATCCGGCTGCGTCGTGTCGGCCAACTGCACGGCTTCGCGGCCGTTGGCGGCTTCACCGGTGATGCTCAGGGCGGGATTGCCCAGGTCTTTCAGCAGTTGGCGCAGACGGGTGCGCGCCAGCGGCTCGTCATCGACCAGCAGCAGTTTCATTGCGGCGGCCTCATGACCGTCGGATGGCCGCTGGTGATGTAGGGCCAGACGATGTGCACGGTGTAATGACCTTGCTGCAGCTGGGTTTTCAGGCTGGCTTCGGCGTCAAAATGCAGCGCCAGGCGTTCCTTGATGTTGTCCATCGCCAGCCGGTTGCCGCCCTGGTGGTTGGTATGGGGGTAATAGGGGTTCTTGATGATGCAATGCATCTCATCCTTGCTGCGGTAGAGATTGATGCTGACCAGCCCGCCTGCCGGGTTGGGTTCAATGCCGTGGTAAACGGCATTTTCCACCAGCGGCTGCAGGATCAGCGGGGGGATGAGCGCGTCGAAGGGCGTCTTGTCGATATGCCACTCGGTCTGCAAACGCTCCCCCAGCCGCAGCTGCTCAATGGCCAGATAAGCCTGGCACAGCTCTATTTCGCGCTCCAGCGGAGCCAGTGTGCGGGTGTCCTGCATGAGCGCGCGAATCAGCTCGGACAGGTTTTCCAGTGCGGTTTCGGCGCGGCGCGGCTCGTGGCGGATCAGGCTGAGCACGGCATTGAGGCTGTTGAACAGAAAATGCGGGCGGATGCGCGCCTGCAGCGCCTGCAAACGCGCTTCGGCAATGGCGGGCGAGAGGGCGCGGCTGCGCAGATTGAAATAACCCAGCGTCAGGCCTGTCAGCGCCAGCGAGAAGGCGGCCGGCCGCCACCAGTTGCCCGGCTGTCCGTCGGCGATGGGGGTCGACAGCAGGTGATAGAGCAGGGTGATGGACAGCACCAGCAAAAGGATGAACAGCACGGCCGTGTTGTAACGCATGCGCAGCAGCGGCCGGCGCAGTGCGCACAGGATCAGCAGCGTGGCGATGAGCGGCGGCTGGAACGCGGCGGCCAGCAGCATGGCGCCGTTGGCGATGACCAGGGTGCGCAGGATGATGCCCAGGTTGCAGGGGTCGGGCAAGGTTACTGCGGGCGAGTTGTGCTTTATAATCTTCACTTTAAGGATTTTGGATAAGGCGTGGCGGCAATGCAAGAAAAAAAGGCGGGTTTGAACAATGCGGAATTCTGGTCGGGTCGTTTTACCGAGCCGGTGGCGGAGATCGTCAAGCGCTATACCGCCTCGGTATTCTTCGACAATCGCCTGGCTGAGGTGGATATCCGCGGCTCGCTGGCGCATGCCAAGATGCTGGCGGCTGTGGGCGTGCTGAGCGGAGAAGACCTCGCCGCCATCGAACGCGGCATGGCTGAAATCCTGCGGGAAATCCATGCCGGCCAATTCGAATGGCAGCTCGATCTGGAAGACGTGCACCTCAATATCGAGCGGCGTTTGACGGAAAAAGTGGGCGATGCGGGCAAACGCCTGCACACCGGACGTTCGCGCAACGACCAGGTGGCCACCGATGTGCGTCTGTACGTGCGCGATGCCATCGACCGCAATCTGCAGCAGCTGAAAGACGTGCAGCTGGCCTTTCTCTCCCTGGCCGAAAAGCATGCCGACACGGTCATGCCCGGTTTCACCCATCTGCAGGTGGCCCAGCCGGTCAGTTTCGGCCACCACATGCTGGCCTATTTCGAGATGATGAAGCGCGATGCCGAGCGTTTCGCCGACTGCCGCAAGCGCGTCAACCGGCTGCCGCTGGGTGCCGCGGCGCTGGCCGGCACGACCTACCCGATCGACCGCGCAATGGTGGCCCGCGAACTGGGCTTTGACGGCGTGTGTGAAAATTCGCTCGATGCGGTATCCGATCGCGATTTCGCCATCGAGTACTGTGCCGCGGCTTCCCTGCTGATGACCCACCTGTCGCGCCTGTCCGAGGAGCTGATTCTGTGGATGACGCCGCGCTTCGGCTTCATCAAGCTGTCCGACCGTTTCTGCACCGGTTCGTCCATCATGCCGCAAAAGAAAAACCCGGACGTGCCGGAACTGATCCGCGGCAAGACCGGCCGCAGCAACGGCAACCTGATCAGCCTGCTGACCCTGATGAAGGGCCAGCCGCTGGCCTACAACAAGGACAACCAGGAAGACAAGGAACCCCTGTTCGACAGCATCGATACCGTGCGCGACACCCTGGCCATCGTGGCCGACATGCTCACCGGCGTGACGGTCAATACCGAGGCCATGCGCGCGGCGGCCAGCCAGGGTTTCGCCACGGCGACAGATCTGGCCGACTATCTGGTGAAAAAGGGGGTGGCCTTCCGCGACGCGCACGAAATCGTGGCGTTGGCGGTTCGTCATGCCGAATTGCAGGGCTGCGACCTGAACGATCTGCCGCTGGATGTGCTCAAGGGTTTTTCCGCCGGGATCGACGCGGACGTCTACAGCGTGCTGACGCTGGAGGGCTCGCTGGCCAGCCGTAATCACATCGGCGGGACCGCGCCGGCACAGGTGCGTGCGGCGGTGGAGCGTGCTCGCGGGGCGCTGGACTGATATGGCATGTGTATTGCTTGATTCAATTGTTGCGAAAGCCATAATGGCGGCGCAAGCAACAATTCAAACAAGGGCGGAGTGAAGATGGACAAGCAGGAGATGTTCAGCCACGACTGGCTGGAGGGGTTTGCCGAGCGCTGGAACAACACGGAGGAGATGGTGACGCCGTTGGGTGAAGCCGGCTTCAACGCCATTATCGGCTTCGGCTTCAAGGGGGAGGTCGGACCGCGTGTTCTGCTGGATGTGCAGAGCGGCCGAGTGGTGCGCGCCGGCATGTCCACGCAAGACAGCCCGATTCCGGACTGGGATCTGCGTGCCCATCACGACCAGTGGCAGAAGTGGCGCAGCGAGCCCCTGACGCTGGCCGGCCTGGGGGTGGCCGTGGCTGGCGGCAATCTGGAGTTCAAGCGCGGGGACTACCGTAAAATGATCCGCCAAATGCACCTGGCCAAACCGTTTTTGCATTTCTTCAATCTGCTGTAATTCTTTCGGGCGCCCGGTCCTGGGCGCCAATTGCATGATCCGTATCATTCACAGCGACCCGCGCTTTTATCTCATCAACAAATCGCCCGGCGTCGGATTTCATCGCGAAGCCGACGCGCCGGGTGTGCTGGATCTGTTGCGCCGGCAGTTGGCGGATACCCCTGTCTGGCCGGTGCACCGGCTCGATAGGGTGACGTCGGGTTTGCTGCTGGTGGCCCGATCGGCCGCAGTGGCAGCCGAGTTGGGCGAGCAATTTGCCGCCGGGACGGTGGAAAAATATTACCTGGCGTTGTCGGACCGCAAGCCGAACAAAAAACAGGGAATGGTCAAAGGCGATATGGCCAAGGGCCGCGGCGGGGCGTGGAAACTGCTGCAGAGCCAGGCCAATCCGGCCGTGACCCAGTTCTTCAGCGCTTCGGTCACGCCCGGCTTGCGGCTATTCGTGCTGCGGCCGCGCAGCGGCAAGACGCACCAGCTGCGCGTGGCCATGAAAAGCCTGTCGGCGCCGATTCTGGGCGATACCTTATATGGCGGCAGCGCGGCGGACCGCGCCTATCTGCATGCGGCGATGCTGAAATTCCGCCTGGGGGCGGAGGCTTTCAGCTTTTTCTGCCCGCCGGACCAGGGCGAGCAGTTCGGCACCAGGGAGTTTGCCGCTGCGTTGGCCCGGACGGGCGATTTATCCGCTTGGCCCTGGCCGCACTGGGGCGGCCGGATGAGCGCATGGGTGGAAGAGTAAGCTGGGGAGTGCGCTGCGGCCGGGCTGGCCAGTCTTATGCGATGGTGACGCTTTCGCCCGCCTGCTGGCTGACCAGGCGCGACAGATCGCTTTTGAGCTCGGTGCCTTCGCGCGAGCTGATCCATGAACCGTTTCGCCACTGGTAGTGGAAGCCGCCGCTTTTGGCCGCCACCCAGATCTCCTGGGCAATCGAATGCTTGTTGATGACGATCTGGCTGTCGTCGGAAAATTCCACTGTCAGAATGCCGTCGCCGGACATTTCCCAGTCCAGGTCCGCACCGCTGGCTTCCAATGAAGTTTCAATCTCTTGCAGTGTTTTTCCGGCCAGTTCGGCAAACTCGCTCTCGGTCATGGGGGGAATCCTTTCTGTGGTAATATTTGCAGCTTCCAATATTATGATTGAAGCCTGCAGCAGGCTCCCTATTTTATCTCATGAAACGCCATCTGCTTTCTGCTTTTGCCGTGGCCGGGCTATTCGCTCTGGCCGGTTGTGGTTTTAAAGGTAATCTTTATCTGCCGCCGTCGACGGCCACTGCCAAGCCGGCCGCTCCAGCGCCTGCGCCCCAAAGCACATCCGCATCTGCAGTGAAGGGCGTCCAATGAGCGTATTCCCCAATCCGCATCTGCTGCGGCGCGACGGCAGTCTGTGGCTGGAGGGCGTGTCGCTGACCGAGCTGGCGCGCACGTACGGCACGCCCTTGTATGTCTATTCCCGCACCGCGCTGGAAGAGGCCTATCGCAGTTACGATGCCGCTTTTGCCAGCCACTCCCACCGCATTTGTTATGCCGTCAAGGCCAACAGCTCGCTGGCGGTGCTGAGCGTGTTCGCCCGTCTGGGCAGCGGCTTCGACATTGTTTCCGGCGGCGAGCTGCAGCGTGTGCTGGCGGCGGGTGGCGACGCAGAGAAGGTGCTGTTTTCCGGCGTGGGCAAGACCGTGGCGGAAATGGAAATGGCGCTGGCGGCCGGCATCGGCTGTTTCAACGTCGAATCCGCCGCCGAGCTGGAGCGCCTCAATGAAGTCGCCGGCCGGCTGGGCAAGCGCGCGCCGGTGTCCCTGCGGGTGAACCCGAATGTGGATGCCAAGACGCATCCCTATATTTCCACCGGCCTGAAAGAGAACAAGTTCGGCGTGCCCTATGAAGAGGCCTTGCCGCTGTACCGCCGGGCGCGCGAGCTGGGCAATCTGGACGTGCATGGCATCGACTGTCACATCGGCTCGCAGCTGACCGATGTGAGCCCCTTCGGCGATGCGCTGGACAAGGTGCTGCAGCTGCTGGATGCGCTCGAGGCGGAAGGCTTTGACATGCGCCATGTGGATTTGGGCGGCGGCGTCGGCATCCGGTACAAGGATGAAACGCCGCCGGCGGTGACGGAGTACGCGCAAACCCTGCTGTCGCGCCTCGCCGGGCGCAAGCAGGCGGTATTCATCGAACCGGGCCGCTCGCTGGTGGGCAACGCCGGCTTGCTGCTGACCCGCGTGGAATATCTGAAGAGCAACGGCGACAAGCATTTCGCCATTGTCGATGCGGCCATGAACGATTTGATGCGCCCTGCTCTGTATGAGGCCTGGCACGAAATCGTGCCGGTGACCGAGCGCGTCGGCACGAGCGAAAGTTATGACATTGTCGGGCCGGTGTGTGAAACCGGCGATTTCATCGGCCATGGCCGGCCGCTGGTGCTGGCGCAGGACGACGTGCTGGCGGTGCTGTCGGCCGGCGCCTACGGCATGAGCATGAGTTCCAACTACAACACCCGCCCACGTGCGGCCGAAGTCATGGTGCAGGGAGACCGGGCCAGCCTGGTACGCGAACGGGAGACCGTGGCAGCGTTGCTGTCGATCGAAAAACTGGCAGACTAGGTAAGGCAAGCGTCCCGCCTTCAGATCAGGAGCGACAATGCGCAAGGCTTGGCTCTGGGTGGTATTGCCGACGCTGCTGGCAGGCGGTTGCGGCAAGGACAGGCAGGCTGAGAAGCCCGCGGCACCGGCGGTGGTCATTACGGTGACCAGGCCGGTGATGCAGACGGTGCAGGCGCTGGAAAAGAGCGTCGGCTCGGTCGAATCGCCGGCCGCTCCGACGATTGCGGCCGAAGTCGCCGGTCAGGTGAGCGAGGTGAAGGTCGATGCCGGTCAAAGCGTGGCGGCGGGCCAACTGCTCGCTGTGCTGGATGGGGCGGTGTACTCCCTGGCGCGTATCCAGGCCCAGGCCGAAGTGCTGCGCGCGCAGGCGGCGCTGGATGCCCAGCAGAAACAGAGCGCGCGCAATCGCGATCTGTTCAAGCGGAAATTCATTTCCCAGGCGGCGCTGGATCAGAGCGAAACCCAGCTGGTTGCCGCCCAGGCCCAGCGCGACAGCGCCAATGCCGCGCTGGCGCGCGCCGTGCGCGATGTGAACGAGACGCGCGTGACGGCGCCGTTTGCCGGCCAGGTCGAGCAGCGTTATGTGTCGGCGGGCGATTACGTGACGCCGGGCAAGCCGATGTTCCAGCTGTCGACGCAAGGCGAGCTGCGGGTGCATTTGCCTTTCCCGGAAACGGCGGCAACACGAATCAGCGTGGGCCAGCCCCTGCGCCTGAGTCTGCCGTCTGTCCCCGGGCCTGCAACACAGAGCGTCATCAGCGAAATCCGTCCGATGATAGGCAGCGCCAACCGCGCATTCGAAGCGATTGCCGCCTTGCCCAATCCGGGTAACTGGAAGCAGGGCGCCAGCGTCACCGGCGTGGTGATCACCGGCTCGCACGAGGGGCTCACCGTGCCCGCGATCAGCGTGGTGATGCGGCCGGCCGGCACCGTGGTGTACAGCATCGAGAACGGCAAGGCGGCGCAGAAAGTGGTTGCCGTCGGTCTGACCCGGGATGGCCGCAGTGAAATCCTCACCGGCCTGCAGGGCAACGAACAGATCGCCCTGGACGGCGCGGGCTTTCTCAGCAACGGCGCCGCCGTCAGCGTCAAACAGCCCGCTTCGCCGGCCAATCCATGACCTTGCCTGAACTTTCCATTCGCCGGCATGTGCTGGCGATCATGCTGGCCGGCGTGCTGGTGCTGTTCGGCCTGATCAGCTATGAGCGTATCGGCGTCGACCGCTTTCCCTACATCGAATTCCCGGTGGTGGCGGTGACCACGACACTGCCGGGCGCGCATCCGGAGGTCGTCGATACCAGCATCACCAACGTGATCGAAACCGCCGTCAACAGCGTGCCGGGCATCGAGCATGTGCAGTCGTCTTCCTCACCCGGCGTGTCGACCGTGGCGATCACTTTCAACCTCGACAAGAACGTCGATGTCGCCTTCAACGAGGTGCAGGCCAAGGTCAATCAGGTGCTGCGCCTGCTGCCCAAGGATGCCGACCCGCCGGTGGTGGCGAAAGTCGAGACCAACGCCCAGCCGATCATGTGGCTGGCCTTGCAGGGCGACCGTACGGAAGCCGAGCTCAATCAGTACGCCCAGAACGTCATCAAGAAAAAGCTGGAAAACATTGACGGGGTGGGCGAGGTGCAACTGGGCGGCAAGCGCGATCGGGTGATTCGCGTCAGCCTCGATCCGGCGCGCATGGCGGCGCTGGGCATCGGCGCCAACGACGTGACCGATGCGCTCAACAAGGAGCATTTGCAGTTGCCGGGCGGGTTCGTGGTGTCGGGCGATACCGAATACCTGCTTAAAATCGACCTGGAAGCCCACAATCTCGACGACCTGCGCAACCTGATCGTGCTTTACCGCGCCGGCGCTGCCGTGCGCCTGTCCGATATCGCCCGTGTGACCGACGACATGGCCGACCGGCGCCAGCTGGCCCGCTTCAACGGCACGCCCACGGTGGGGCTGGGTATCGTCAAGATCGCCAATACCAATACGGTGGCCATTGTCGATCATGTAAAGGAAAAGCTGGCGCAGGAAATCATTCCCGAATTGCCGCCGGGCATGAGCATCACCATTTCGTCCAACGACGCCGTCTTCATCAATGAAATGGTCGGCGCGCTGAAGGAACATTTGCTGGAGGGCACCTTGCTGGCCTCGCTGGTGGTGTTACTGTTCCTGCGCAGCATCCGCTCCACCCTCATTATCGCCATCGCCATCCCGGTGTCGCTGCTCGGTGCGATTGCCGTGATGTATTTTGCCGGTTTCACCTTCAACGCCCTGACCTTGCTGGCCTTGCTACTGCTGATCGGCGTGGTGGTCGACGACGCCATCGTGGTGCTGGAAAATATTCATCGACATCAGTCGATGAATATTTCGGCGGCGGCTAACATGGGCGAAGTCCAGGTTAAGTCTGCGCAAGCAGACGGCCAGAGCCAAAACGGCGATCGACATCAGTCGATGAATATTTCGGCGGCGGCTAACATGGGCGAAGCCCAGGTTAAGTCTGCGCAAGCGGACGGCCAGAGCCAAAACGGCGATCGACATCAGTCGATGAATATTTCGGCGACGGCTAACATGGGCGAAGCCCAGGTTAAGTCTGCGCAAGCAGACGGCCAGAGCCAAAACGGCGACCGCCAGCGCGAAAAAATCGACCCCGATCCCATGAGCTCGGCCATCCGCGGCAGCCGCGAGGTGGTGTTCGCCGTGCTGGCCGCTACCTTGTCGCTGGTGGCGATTTTCGGCCCGGTCATGTTCCTCGGCGGCATTGTCGGCAAATTCTTCAAGTCCTTCGCGGTGGTGGTGACTTTCGGCGTGCTGGTGTCGATGTTCGTGTCGTTCACGCTCACGCCCATGCTGTGTTCGAGATTCCTTAAAGTGGAAACGCATAGCAGCGGGTTTTACCGCTGGCTGGCGCACAGTTTCGGCCGGCTGGAGGCGTTTTACCGCCGTCTCTTGAATCTGAGTTTGCGCCATCGCTGGAAGGTGGTGCTGCTGACCGTGCTGGTGGTGCTTGGCAGCGGTTATTTTTTCGCCCAGGTGGGCGAGGCGTTTGTGCCGGAAGAAGACGAGGGCCGCTTCCTGGTGTTCGTGAAAACGCCGCTGGGCTCCAGCATCGATTACACCGACGGCCGTCTGAAAGAAGTGGAAAAGGTGCTCAAGTCGCGCTCTGAAGTGGCCACTTACTTTACCGCCATCGGCCTTGGTCAGGCGGGGCAGGTCAATCAGGCGCTGGCTTTTGTGCAAATGCAGCCGCGTGAGCAGCGCTCGCTCAAGCAATACCAGCTGCTGGCGCTTTTGCGGCAGGAGTTGTCCCGGATTCCCGGAGTGCGGGCATTTGCCGCGCCCGTGCCGATCGTCGGCGGCCTGCGCGGCGAGCCCCTGCAGTTTGTCATTCGCGGACCCAATCTGCAGGAAGTCGGCCGTCTGTCGCAGGAATTGCAAAAACGCCTGGCGGCCCTGCCCGACATCGGCCGGCTGGATCTGGATCTGCAACTGGATCTGCCGCAGCTGGATGTCAAAATCGACCGCGAGCGGGCCCAGTCGCTCGGTCTGAACGCACGCAGCATTGCCGAAACCATCAACCTGCTGGCAGGCGGGGTGAATGCGGCAAAATACAACGATGAACCCGGCGACGGCGAGCGCTATGACATTCGCCTCAAAGCGGCAGACGGCGCAATCAGCGGGCCGGATGATCTGACAAGGATTTACCTGCGGGCCGGCAACGGCCAGATGGTCCGGCTGGATACGGTGGTGCAGTTGAATGAGAGTCTCGGTGCCGCCGTTATCGGCCGGCTTGATCTGCAATATGCCGCCAACTTCTACGGTACACCGTCGGTTCCGCTGGGCGAGGCGATCCAGCAGGTGACGCAGGCGGCCGGCAGCATGCTGCCGCCGGGCTATACGGTGCGCTTCCTCGGTGAGGCCGAGGAAATGGGCAAGACCTCGCAATACATGGCGTTCGCCTTCTTCATGGCGCTGGTGCTGCTGTACATGGTGCTGGCCAGCCAGTTCAATTCCTTTTTGCAGCCTGCCATCATCATGGTGGCCCAACCGCTGGCGGTCATCGGCGGGGTGATGGGGCTGTGGCTCATGGGCAACGTGCTGGGCGTGCATTCCATGACGCTGAACATCTATTCCATGATCGGTCTGGTGTTGCTGATCGGTCTGGTGGCGAAGAACTCCATCTTGCTGGTCGACCTGACCAACCAGCGCCGCGCCCAGGGCATGGACATCGACGGCGCCCTGCGCGATGCCTGCCCGGTGCGGATGCGGCCGGTGCTGATGACATCTTTTACCGTGATTCTGGCTTTGCTGCCCGCTGCCATGGGATTTGGCGCTGGCGCGGATACCAACGGCCCGCTTTCGGTGGCCGTGATCGGCGGTATGCTGAGTTCGACCCTGTTGACCCTGGTTGTGGTGCCGGCAGTTTATTCTTTGGCGGAACATGGGGTTATGAGATTCACAAAGTATACAAAACGCATAAAATAGGTATACACTGTAAATTGTGTGAGTGTGAATTGTGTTGAGGTCGCCATGGAAATCAACAGCAGCAGCAATGTGAACGCGATGGCCTACCAGTTGATGGAGTCGAATATTCGGCTGAGTCAGCAGGCCTCGCAGCAGGCACAAACCAGCTTTTCTGGCCAAAACAGCGAGAATTCCGGTTCTTCTGTTGCGCCGGTACAACAAACTTCCAGCCAGGCTTCTTATAGCCGTAACGATACCTACGCCTGATTCTTTCAGCGGCTGAGCGCGCTGTGCATTGCGCTCAGCCGGCTTGTTTTTGTGCCCCTCGCACGTCAGTTCTTCAAATTGTACGCCTTGCCCCGTTTGCCTTGCGCGGCAACAGCCGGAACAGCAGCAGTGCCGCCAGCACAGCCGCATACTCCAGCGGCAGCGTGACATCCTGCTTTACCAGCCAGTAGTAGTGCGTTACGGCCAGTATCGCGGCCGGATAGATCAGCCTGTGCAACTGCTTCCAGCGGCGCCCAAGGCGCTTCATCATAACCTTGTTGGAGGTTGCGGCCGGCGGTATCAAAAGCAAAAAGGCGGCAAAGCCGACGGTAATAAACGGGCGTTTGCCGATGTCGTGCAGCATGTGGGCAAAATCAAAGAACTGATCCAGCCAGATATAGGTAATGAAATGCAGCGCGGCATAGAAGAAACTGTACAGTCCGAGCATGCGGCGCAGACCCGTAAGAGGCGTATAGCCGGTCAGCCGCACCAGCGGCGTCACGGCGAGCGTGAGCAGCAGAAAATTCAACGCCCAGGTGCCGGTCTGGTGAGTGATGTATTCGATCGGGTTGGCGGTCAGGTCGCCGGTAAAGCCGAGCCATACCAGCCTCCCCAGCGGCAGCAGGCTGGCGAGGAAGAGGAGGGGTTTGGCGGCTTTGGGGAGAGGCTGCATGGTGAGTGAGACAGGGTGTTTATTGGGTGGTTCAGGTGTTATTGTAGTTGCGGATGAAAGAGCTGTGGCGGTCTCGAATTCGGAAGCAAATAAACTCAATATGCCATAAGGTGTACTTCATTCTGGACTCCTTTCGTTGAAGACCGATCCCCATCTCCATGAGCACCGGTTGCGCCAGTTTGGCGCAAAAAAGACGGGGGAGTCCATCTCATCAGTCCACCGGCGCTGCGCGATAAAGCAGCGCAGCGCCGGTGACCTCCACGTTAGACGTTCCAACCCTGCAGCTGTGGAAACGACCTTGACCTATAATTACGTTGTAGTTATAGTTTGGCGATGGATGCTCTACACTTCGAATGGGACGAGGCAAAGGCGAAAGCCAACGTCAAAAAGCATGGCGTAAGCTTTGAAGAGGCAAAGTCCGTCTTTCTGGATGACAAGGCCAAAATGATTCCTGACCCAGACCATTCTATTGAAGAAGAGCGCTTTGTTTTGCTGGGGTATAGCTCTAGCTTGAAGCTTCTCGTCGTGTGCCATTGTTATCGTGCAAAGGGCCGTGCAATTCGGATCATTTCGGCCCGGAAGGCAACACGCAAAGAGGAGCAGATTTACGGAAGGTGACCACTATGCGCGCTGAATACGATTTTTCCAAAGCAGTAAAGAATCCCTATGCCTCTCAACTCAAGAAGCAAATCACGATCCGCCTGGACGAAGAGAGCATCAATTACTTCAAGTCCATATCAGAGGATGTGGGTATCCCGTATCAAAGCCTCATTAATCTTTACCTTAGGGATTGTGCTGCCTCCCATAGGAAACTCAATCTTAAGTGGAAGTAACGTCTGACCTTTCGGTCAAGTAGAAATTGATCTCTCTGCTTGAGCGGGCGGTTGAGGGAAACGTCTAATCTCCCTGCGTGTGGGGCGTCAAAGCCATGGGTGCTTTAATGGAATTCGACTGTTTCCTTGAGGTTTCTCCCTACTTTACTGGCGCGCCCGCCTGATTGTTGATTTACGTCTCAAATAGCCGTTGCCATGACGGCCAAACGCTACAGCGGCCACCGCCAATCCTTGATCTCCGGCATATCGTCCCCATGCTCGATGATGTACTGCCGGTGCTCCACCAGCTTGTCGCGCATGGCCTGGCGCACGTAAGCCGCGCGCGAACCGAGTGAGGGCACGCGGTCGATGACGTCTTCTACCAAGTGGAATCGGTCGAGGTCGTTGCGCACGACCATATCGAACGGCGTGGTGGTGGTGCCTTCTTCCTTGTAGCCGCGCACGTGCAGGTTGGCGTGGTTGGTGCGGCGGTAGGTGAGCCGGTGGATCAGCCAGGGGTAGCCGTGGTAGGCGAAGATGATCGGCTTGTTGGTGGTGAACAGGGTGTTGAAGTCGCGGTCGGTCAGGCCGTGCGGGTGCTCTTCTTTCGGTTGCAGGGTCATCAGATCGACCACGTTGATGACGCGGATGCGCAGTTCCGGCGTCAGTTCGCGCAGCAGGGCGACGGCGGCGAGGGTTTCCAGCGTCGGCACATCGCCGGCGCAGGCCATGACGACATCCGGTTCGCCGCCCTGGTCGTTGGAGGCCCATTCCCACATGCCGATGCCGCCTTCGCAGTGGCGGATGGCGGCATCCATGTCGAGCCATTGCGGGGCAGGCTGTTTGCCGGCTACCACCACGTTGATGCGGTTGCGGCTTTTCAGGCAGTGTTCGGTGACCCACAGCAGGGTGTTGGCGTCGGGCGGCAGGTAGACGCGGATGATGTCGGATTTCTTGTTCACCACGTGGTCGATGAAGCCGGGGTCCTGGTGCGAGAAGCCGTTGTGGTCCTGGCGCCAGACGTGCGAGGTGAGCAGGTAGTTGAGCGAGGCCACCGGCCGGCGCCAGATGATTTCGCGGCTGGTGGTCTTGAGCCACTTGGCATGCTGGTTGAGCATGGAGTCGATGATGTGGATGAAGGCCTCATAGCAGGAGAACAGGCCGTGCCGGCCGGTCAGCAGGTAGCCCTCCAGCCAGCCCTGGCAGGTGTGCTCGGAGAGGATTTCCAGCACGCGGCCGTCGGGCGACAGGTGATCGTCTTCCGGCAGGCGTTCGTCCATGAAACAGCGGTCGGTCACTTCGAACAAGGCACCCAGACGGTTTGATGCGGTTTCATCGGGGCCGAACACGCGGAAGTTTTGCATGTTTTCCGCCATCACGTCGCGCAGGTAATAGCCCATGATGCGGGTGGCCTCATGCTGGGGTTCGCCGGGGCGCGGCACGGCCACGGCATAGCCGCGGAAATCGGGCAGTACCAGATCGCGCAGCAGAATGCCGCCGTTGGTGTGCGGGTTGGCGCTCATGCGGCGCGCGCCGGCCGGGGCCAGCGCGCGGATGGTTTCGATCGGTGCGCCTTCATGGTCGAACAGTTCCGCCGGTTTGTAACTGAGCAGCCATTCCTGCAATAGCTGCAGATGCCCCCGGTTGCTGCGCACCTCGCTGAACGGCACCTGGTGCGAGCGCCAGTAGCCCTCGGTTTTCTGGCCATCGACAAATTTCGGGCCGGTCCAGCCTTTGGGTGTGCGCATGATCAGCATGGGCCAGCGCGGGCGGCGCAGGTCGCCGTTTTGCGCCGCCTGTTTGATGGCGGCGATGCGCTTCATGGCATCGTTGAGCGTTTGCGCCATCAGCCCGTGCAGCACGGCCGGGTCGTCGCCTTCGACATACAGCGGCTCGTAGCCGTAGCCTTCGAACAGCCGTGTGAGCTCTTCCTTGGGCATGCGCGACAGCAAAGTGGGGTTGGCGATCTTGTAACCGTTCAGGTGCAGGATGGGCAGGACCGTGCCGTCGCGCTGCGGGTTGAGGAATTTGTTGGAGTGCCAGGCGGTGGCTAGTGGCCCCGTTTCCGCTTCGCCGTCGCCGACCACGCAGGCGACGATCAGATCCGGATTGTCAAAGGCCGCGCCGAACGCATGCGACAGCGCATAACCGAGTTCGCCGCCCTCGTGGATCGAGCCCGGCGTTTCCGGTGCCACATGGCTGGGAATGCCGCCAGGGAAGGAAAACTGCTTGAACAGGCGTTGCATGCCGTGGGCATTGAGCGACACGTTTGGGTAGACTTCAGAGTAAGTCCCTTCCAGCCAGGCATTGGCGACGATGGCCGGACCGCCGTGGCCGGGGCCGGTGACGTGGATCATGTTGAGATCGAAATGACGGATCAGCCGGTTCAGGTGCACGTAAATGAAATTGAGGCCGGGTGTGGTGCCCCAATGGCCCAGCAGGCGCGGCTTGACGTGTTCGGGTTGCAGCGGGGTTTGCAGCAGGGGGTTGTCGAGCAGGTAAATCTGGCCGACGGAAAGGTAATTGGCAGCACGCCACCAGGTGTCCATGGCGGCGATTTCGCCGCTGTCGGGCAATTGGGTATACGGGCCGGCTAGGTTGACTGCTGACATGCTGCTTCCCCTTGCAAAAAATGTGACAGGCTGTGGGCCATTTCGATTTCTTCCTCGCTGTGCACGGCCAGCACGGCAATGCGGCTGGCCTTGTGGTGCACGGCATGGTCGCCCGCTGTGGCGGCATTGCTGTGCGCATCGAGCACGATGCCCAGTTCTTCCAGTCCGCCCAGCACGCGCTGGCGAATGGCCGGACTGTGTTCGCCCACTCCCGCAGTAAACACGATGGCGTCGGCACCGCCAAGCGCCAGCAGGTAAGCGCCCACATATTTGCGGATCGAGTAGCAATAAACATCAAGCGCGAGTGTGGCGCTCGGGTCGCATTGCTGCGCGCGCAGGAGAATAGTGCGCATGTCTTCGCTGCCGCACAGCCCCATGAGGCCGCTGGCGTGATTGAGCGCATGGTCGATTTCATCGGCGGACAGGCCGGCTTGCTGCATGTACAGGGGGATCATCGGGTCGATGTCGCCGCAGCGGGTGGCCATGGGCAGCCCGGCCGTCGGCGTCATGCCCATGGAGGTGTCAATCGCCTGGCCGAAGCGGCTCGCCGTCACACTGGCACCGCCGCCCAGATGAATGGAAATGACGCGCAGATCGGTTGGTTCACGCTGCAGCAGTTGTGCGGCTGCCCGCACAGCATGTTGGTGCGACCAGCCGTGAAAACCGTAACGGCGCACACCATACTGCTCACGCCATTGCTGTGGCACGGCATAAGTCAGTGCTTGCTCCGGCAGGTGGCGGTAATACGCTGTGTCGAACAGCGCATAATGCGGCAGGTGTGCAAAGTTTGCCTGTGCGGCGGCAATGGCGCTCAATGCCGGCGGATGGTGCAGGGGGGCCAAATACGTCAGTGCCTGCAATACTTGCAGCGTGTCGGCTGTGACGGGCAAGGGGTCATGGTATCGGGCTCCGCCGTGCACCATGCGGTGGGCAAGGGCATCAAGCGGCAGCGAGTCCGGCCGGGTCTGCCACCATTCGGCCAGTTGCCGCAATGCGTCGGCGCTGCTGTTGTGGGTGAGTTGCAGCCGGATGGTCTGGCCGGCAAGCTGCAGTACGAGCGTTGCCGGCAGTTGTTCCAGGTCGGCCATGCCATCAAGCACGACGGTATCCTGCCGACTGTCGATCAGTCGCAGCTTGACGGTGGTGCTGCCGCAGTTGATAACCAGAATATGCATGCGCCGGTTTCGCGAAAAAGTACCCTCATTATAGGCAGGGAATTATTGCCTGCACATGAACAGTGGGTCAGAAATACTTGCGCAAATCCATGCCCGCATACAGCTTGCCGACCTGGTCGGCGTAACCGTTGAACATCAGCGTGTCGCGTTTGAAGAATTCGCCGATGCGGCGCTCTTTTGCCTGGCTCCAGCGGGGATGGTCGACGGTCGGGTTCACGTTGGAATAGAAGCCGTATTCGCGCGGGTTGGCCTGCATCCAGGCAGTGAGCGGTTGCTCTTTTGTCAGGCGGATGGTGGCGATGGATTTGGCGCTTTTGAAGCCGTACTTCCACGGTACCACAATGCGCACCGGCGCACCGTTCTGATTGGGCAGCGTCTGGCCGTACAGGCCGAAAGCCAGCAATGTGAGCGGATGCATGGCTTCATCCAGGCGCAGCCCTTCGCGATAAGGCCAGTCGAGCACGTTGTCGCGCTGGCCGGGCATCTGCTGCGGGTCTTTGAGCGAGACGAATTCGACGAATTTGGCGTTGCCGGTCGGTTCGACCTGTTTGAGCAGCGTGGCGAGCGAAAAGCCGATCCAGGGAATGACCATGGACCAGCCCTCGACGCAGCGCAGGCGATAAACCCGTTCTTCCAGCGGCGCCAGTTTCATCAGGTTGTCGATATCGAAGCTGCGCGGCTTGAGCACTTCGCCCTCGATCCGCACGCTCCATGGACGGGGACGCAGACTCTGGGCATTGGCCGCCGGATCGTCCTTGTTGACGCCGAATTCGTAAAAATTGTTGTAGGAGGTGACGGCCTTGAAGGGTGTCGGGGCGTCACTGACCCGGTAGGGCGACGCGGTTGCCGCCAGCGGCACGGCCTCCGCTTCGGGTAAGCCCAGCAGCAATCCGGCAGCACCCGCTGCAGCGCCTTGCATGAATTGCCGGCGGGCACGGTAGACCTCCGCGGGGGTGATTTCGGAAGGGGCGATGTCATCCGGGCGTTTGATCAGCATGGCGTCGGTACCTCCGGTTGTTTTTGTGCATGCCCATGCAATAGGCGCTGCGATGGAAGCGGCTGGAAATGTGACCGTCAGTTTGCCGGCGAGTTCAATGGACTGTCCGTCCGTTGCGCGCTGTATGCGAAGCGGCTCTGGCGGACCAGGGCGACAATGCCATTGCCCTGTTGCTTGTCTGTATAGAGCGTCACATCCACGCTGCTCGCCAACGCATCGGCATTGTTTCCGTCCTGCGGATAAAACCCGATGCCGACAGACATGCCGATTTTCAGGCTGACCGAACCGATGTCGATCGGAGCCGCAATGGCGGTCTGGATTTTATCGGCCAGTTGCAGTGCAACGGCTTCGTTATCCACGCCATTTAAAATGAGCATGAATTTGTCTCCGCCGACGCGGGCGAGGGTATCGCCATGGCGGATCAGGCTGCTCAGCCGCTGGGCAATCTCGCGCAAAACCAGATTGCCGACACGCTGTCCGTAGGTGGCGTTGAGGCGCTTGAATGCATCGACATCCAGGCCAAGGAGGGCAAAGCCATTGCCTTGGCGTTTGTGCAACTGGACGGCTTGGCCTAGCCGGTCATCGAACAGGCGGCGGTTGGGCAGGCCGGTGAGCGGGTCCTGCAAGTCGTTCATGCGTATGCGCAGCCTTGCGGTCAGCAGCAGGTACAGCAGGACGGCCAGCAGGGCGGCTATGCCATAGGCGACCACACGCCAGACGACCAGCCGCGGGTTGTGCGCATGCCAGCCTTGCGCCGGTGCCACGGCCATTTCCCAAATGGTACCGGGCACGCGAATGGGCAGGCGGATGGCGGCGCGATCAAACTGTCCCGCATCGCCGTAGATCATGACGTTGCTGGACGTGTTGCGCAGCGCCCAGCGCACGGGCTGCGCTTTCGGCATGTTGGCGATGTCGCGGAAAAAACGGTCCGAATCCAGCACGATGCTGATCATGCCCCAATAGCGGCCGTCCGACAGATAGACCGGCGTGCGGCTGATCAGTCCGGTACCGCCTTGTTTGAGCCGGATG
The DNA here is from genome assembly GCA_021851875.1 of Pseudomonadota bacterium. Classification (GTDB taxonomy): domain Bacteria; phylum Pseudomonadota; class Gammaproteobacteria; order Burkholderiales; family JAJZQI01; genus JAJZQI01. Next base: position 79,822 of record JAJZQI010000009.1, read on the forward strand.
GGGCCGGCCAGGACCGTGTCGTGGGAGAGGATCGCTTGCCGCACGGCCGGCCACTGTTCGCGGTTGTCCTGGTAGTTAAGGCCGAGGGCTTTTTCGTTACCCTGCAAAGGATAGACATAGGTGATGATATTGTCGGGCGCCAGCCCGACATTGCGAATGTGGTGGCCGTACCGGTATATTGCCGCCAGCGCGCTTTGGGTCGGGCCGGGTGCCAGCCGGGGCGAGGTGGAGGCGGAAATATAACCGAGCAAGCCGTTGGCGAGGTAAATATCCGAGCTCAGGCCGCTTTCCAGTTGGGCGCGGATGCTCGCGGCCTGCATCAGCGTCTGGTTGCGCAGGTCGAGAAACAGGCGGTCGCGCTCTTGTTCGATGAGGAACGTCGCCAGTAGACAAGCGAGCACAAAAACGGCCAGGGAAAAGAATGCCTGGGCCTTGTACTGCAACAGGTCGATTGGGCGCTTCATGCCGTGCATGGGGTGGTGGAGGCTGAAATGCCCTCAGTGTGGACCATGTCACGGCATTTTTCAATGTTGGCGCGCGGCTTACCCAAGGGCCGATTCCTCCTCCGGGGAAGCGGCAGTTGATCTGCCGCCAACGCGTCAGTCGGCTGCGCCGCCGAACACCTGTTCCGCCAGGCCCCATTTGTTGGCGAGGGTTTCGGTGGCGTTTTGCAGCTCTTCCGAGCGTGCCGGATGGTTGTAGAACATCTGGGCGAATTGCTTGAGCGCGTCTTCCTTGCCGTATTGCTGGGCAATCAGATGGATCAGTTCGCCGGCTTCGGCGCCGATCACCTCGGCCCCCAGGAGTTCGCCGGAGTCCATGTCGGCAACCACGCGCACAAAGCCTTCCACGTCGTCCTGACCCAGTGCGCGCGGATTGGATTCGAAGGCGGCGAAACCGGTGGCCGGTTCCAGGCCCTCGTCTTCCGCTTCTTCCTCGCTCAGGCCGATCATGCCCAGCTCAATGGCGGAGTAAACCAGTTGCGGCACCGCCTTGTTGTTCTGGCGGCGGGAACCCGGTTCGATGATGTTGCTGACCGCTACGGCGGCATCGGCCAGCGCGTGGTTGGCGGTCATGTGTGTGTTGGCCACGTCGCCGATGGCAAAGATGTGCGGCACGGTGGTCTGCAGCTGGTCGTTGACCTTGACGAAACCCTTGCTGTCCACGGTTACGCCGGCCGCCGCCAGGTTCAGGTCGTCGGTATGGGGGCGCCGGCCGGTGCCCAGCACCAGCCAGTCCACCACGTCGCTGCTGCCGTCCTGCAGGCTCAGCTTGACGCCTTCCGGCACGATTTCGGCGCAGTGCGGCCGGCAGCCGGTACGCGCCTCGATGCCGTTTTTCTTCAGTGCGTCGGCCAGCAGCTTGAGGGCCGGCTGGCTGTAGCTGGAGTTGGCCAGCGGTTTGGCGTTGGAGCGCCACACCACTTCCTTGCCCAGTTTGCTCAGAATGAACGCGAATTCGGTGCCGATGACGCCGGAGCCGATCAGGCCGACCCGTTTGCCGGCAGGCGGCGGGTTGTCGAACAGGTCGTCGGTGGTGAGAATGCGGCCCGCCACCGGCTCAAATCCCTCCGGAATGAACGGGCTGGAGCCGGTGGCGATGATGATGTGCTTGCCCTGGATGGACTCCTTGCCGTCGATGCTGAGGGTGTGGGCATCGACAAAACTGCCGCTGCCGGTAAAGGCGGCGATGCCCAGGCGTTTCATGTAGTCGACGTAACTGTCGCGCACGGTTTTGACCACTTCGTGCTGGTGCGTCCAGGCCTCGTTCAGGTCGGCCGTCAGGCTGCCGCTGATGCCGCGCTTGGCGTAGTATTCGTTGCCGGCAACCAGTTTGGCGGTATGGTGCCAGTCCTTTTTCGGCACGCAGCCGCGGTTGAGGCAGCAGCCGCCCCAGTCGGCCTTTTCGATAATGGCGGCGGACAAACCGCGCAGCGTAGCCAGAACGGCGGCGCGATAGCCGCCGGGGCCCGAACCGATCACGATCAGATCAAATGCTTGCATGTGTTTTTCCTACTTCTTCGTTATAACAGGAACAGGGTTGCCAACCCCAGAAAAATAAAGAAACCGCCGCTGTCGGTCATGGCGGTGATCATGACGCTGGAACCGACGGCCGGATCGCGGCCGATGCGATGCATCATGATGGGAATGCTGACGCCCATGAAGGCGGCCAGCATCAGGTTCAGAATCATGGCAGCGGTCATGACCGCGCCCAGCGCCGGATTGCCGTACAGGGTAAAGGCGATCAGGCCGATCATGCCCCCCCCCACCATGCCGTTGACCATGGCCACGCCCAGCTCCTTGAGCAGCAGCTTGCGGTAGTTGTTGCTGCCCTGCAGCTGGCCGGTCGCCAGGGCGCGCACGATCATGGTGATGGTCTGGTTGCCGGAATTGCCGCCGATGCCCGCGACGATGGGCATGAGCGCCGCCAGGGCGACCAGGTGGGCAATGGTGCCTTCAAACAGGCCGATCACCCGTGAGGCGATGAAGGCGGTGACCAGATTGATGGCCAGCCAGGACCAGCGGTTCTGCACGCTTCGCTTGATGGTGGCGAACAGATCCTCCTCTTCCCGCAGACCGGCCAGGTTCAGCATGTCGCTGGAAGATTCCTCGCGGATGTAGTCCACCACTTCGTCAATGGTTACCCGGCCGATCAGCACGCCCTGCTTGTCCACCACCGGGGCGGTAATCAGGTCATAGCGCTCGAAGGCCTGGGCCGCATCGTGGGCTTCGTCTTCAGGCTGCAGCGACAACGGTTCGTCGATCATCACGGCCGCCACCGAGGCTTCCGGGTCGTGAATCAGCAGGCGTTTCAAAGGCAGCACGCCGATCATTTTGTCGTCGCGGTCAATCACAAACAGCTTGTCGGTCTGGTCCGGCAGTTCGCCCAGCCGGCGCAGGTAACGCAGGGTCACTTCCAGGCTGACGTCGCCGCGAATGGTGACGAAGTCGAAGTCCATAAGGGCGCCGACCGTATCCTCCGGGTACGACAGGGCCGATTGCAGGCGTGCGCGTTTTTGCGCATCGAGCGACTGCATCAGCTCCTGGATCACATCCTGCGGCAGGTCGGGGGCCAGGTCGGCGATTTCGTCGGTATCGAGGCTTTCGGCGGCGGCCAGCAGCTCCTCGCTGTCCATGCTGGCGATCAGCGATTCGCGGACGGCGTCTGACACTTCCAGCAGAATCTCGCCGTCCCGCTCGGCCTTGACCAGGTCCCATACCTGCAACCGTTCGGGCAGCGGCAGGGATTCGAGAATATAGGCGACGTCGGCGGGGTGCAGCTCGTCCAGCTTGGTCTGCAAGGCGGCGACGTTCTGCTTGTGCACGAGGTTTTCCACCAGTTCGTGGCGCGGCATATCCTGTTTTTGTACCAGATTTTCGATCAGCTTCTGCTTGTGCAGCAGTTCGGTGACCTGCTGCAGGCTTTGCTTCACGTTTTCCTGTGTTTTATCTTCGAGATGATCCATGTGACCCGGCTGTTCCCCTGTTTGAGTCCGATAATGGGCTCAGAAGCCCGTCTCAGAGGCTTAGTTTGTCAATTTTAAGTGCCATTGCCGCCCGCGTCTAATGAATAAACGGCAAAACGGTAAAAGCCTTGAATTTGCAGGCTGTTGCAACCGGCGTTGACATGCTAAACTATTTACATGAAAGACAAATTAATCTCTTGCTCGACGGGTTTTCCTGCGGTTTCGGCTGAAACGGTGGGCGAACTGCTGGAACGGAGCGGCGTCAAGCCGACCGCGCAGCGCTTGGCTATTGCCCGCGTGCTGGCCGGTGCTTGCTGCCACTGGTCGGCCGAGCAGGTGGGCGACGTCGTGGGGGCCGAAGTGTCGCGGGCGACGGTGTACAACACGCTGAATCTGTTTGTCGAGAAGGGCTTGCTGCGCGAAGTGGTCGTCAGCCAGGAAAAGGTTTTCTACGATACCAATACCGCGCTGCACCATCATTTTTACGGGGTGGATGACGGGCACCTGATGGATATTCCGTTGGAGCAGCTGCCGATCGCCGCTTTGCCGCCCCTGCCCGCAGGGGTCGTGCTCGATACCGTGGATGTGGTGGTGCGGGTGCGCAGGGGCTGATTTGGCAGTAACGCGGTGAACAGTAAGCAGTACTACACTTTTGCCCGCTCACCGCTCACCGCTCACCGCTCACCGCTCACCGCTCACCGCTCACCGCTCACCGCTCACCGCTCACCGCCTCACGCCGCATGTCGATATGCGGAATACCGTCCTCATCGTACTCGTCCGATACGGCCACAAAGCCGAACGCTGTATAAAATTGTTGCAGGTGGCTTTGGGCGGAGAGATGCAGGGCCGTGTCGGGGAAGTGCTGCCGGCCGAATTCGACGGCTTGATCCAGCAGTTGCTTGCCGAGTCCCCGGTTGCGCCAATCCGGCTGGACGACGACGCGTCCGATAGCCGGTTTGGCCTGTTTGCCGCCGGGGAACAGCAGGCGCAGACAGGCGACCAGCCCAGGGTTTTGTGGATCGGTACTCCAGCCAAGCAGGTGCCAGGCCTCCGGGTCGAGTCCGTCGATGTCCGGGTACAGGCAGGTCTGTTCCAGTACAAACACCTTTTGCCGCAATTCAAGCAGGGCATACAGCGCATCGCGCCCCAGCGACTGCCAGTCGTGCCACTGCCAGACCACGCTCGGCGTGTTCATCGGGGAATCACCGCCTGGTTCATGCGGGCCTGGATAATGCCGGTTTTACGTATCAGCCAACGGTTGTTGCGGTGGTTGTCGTAGTAGCGCGGGTTGGGCACCATGGCGGCCAGGCGGGCTGCCTGGAACGCGCTCAGCTTGCCGGCGGAGGTGTGGTAGTAGTGGCGCGCTGCGGCTTCGGCGCCGAAGATCCCGTTGCCCCATTCGATCACATTCATGTAAATCTCCAGAATGCGCCGCTTGCTCATCATCTGTTCCAGCATGACGGTGATAACAGCCTCTTCCAGTTTGCGCCAGGGCGTGCGCTGCGACGAGAGAAACAGATTTTTCGCCAGCTGCTGGCTGATGGTCGATCCGCCCGCGACGAAGCGGCCCTGTTTCAGGTTCTTTTCGTAGGCGGTCTGGATGCCTTCCCAGTCAAACCCCTCATGCGACAGGAATTTGGCGTCTTCCGCCGCTACCAGCGCGCGCTTCAGGTTGCCGGAGATTTGCTCGTACGGCACCCATTGATGGCGCAGTTCCGCGTCCGGGTTGCTGTCTTGCATGATGTCGAGGCGCTCCTCCATGAAGGAGCTGGTCGACGGATTGTGGTCCACCCACCACCAGATATGGGCGAATATCCAGATCTGGTAAAGCAATACCAAAATAATGCAGCCGAGGATGCTGCGTTTAATCCATTTCCACACCTTACAGGCTCCTCAGTTGTGCGATGACCGGCGCGGTGTCGGGACGCACGCCACGCCAGAGATAAAAGGATTCGGCCGCCTGCTCGACCAGCATGCCCAGCCCGTCGGCCACACAGGCGGCGCCGTGCTGCGCGGCATGGCGCAGGAACAGGGTGGGTTCCTTGCCATACATCATGTCGTACACCAGTCCCGTGCCGGCAAAAATCGATTCGGGCACGGGCGGCAGGTCGTTTTGCAGACTGCTGGAGGTGGCGTTGATGATCACGTCGAAAGGCCGGTCATCCAGTTCGCTGTAGTCGCAGGCCGTCACTTCGCCCCAGTGGCCGAATTGCCTGGCCAGGTCGTGGGCGCGGGCGGCGGTGCGGTTGACGATGGTCAGCGATGCCGGACGGGCGGCCAGCAGCGGCATGATGACGCCGCGGGCCGCCCCGCCGGCACCGAGCAGCAGGATGCGTTGGCCTGTCAGCGGGTGGTCCAGGTTGATTTCGATATCGCGCAGCAGGCCGGCGCCATCGGTATTGTCGCCGTGGATGCCGTCGGTGCGGAAAATCAGCGTGTTGACCGCCTGCGCCAGCTTGGCGCGCTCGCTCAGGTGCACGGCCAGGTTGAAGGCTTCCTGCTTGAACGGCACCGTAACGTTGGCGCCCTTGCCGTTGTTGGCGCGCAGGTCGTCCACGGTTTGTACAAACCCGTCCAGCGGCGCGAGCAGGGCTTCGTAGGTGATGTCCTGGCCGGTCTGACGGGCAAAGGCGGCGTGGATGAGGGGGGATTTGCTGTGGCCAATCGGGTTGCCGATAACGGCGTAACGGTCGCTCATGATCAATGGGATGAAATGTGACTGGCCGCTATTCTAGCGTGTCACACGGCAGGACTGAATAGCTCCGTAGGCCCGGCAATACGATTTTTCCCCGTGTTTTTGGCTGCATACATACGCTGGTCGGCGATTTCGATCAATTTGCGCCAATCGCCCGGGCTGTCCAGTGTACGTTCCGCCAGGCCGATGCTGGCCGTCATGGTGCGGCCGTCGGGCCGGTCGCCCAGTCCCTGTGTAAGGGCTCGTTCCAGTACTTTGGCCGCTTCCTTGCAATAGGTGCTGGGCAGGATGAGGACAAATTCCTCGCCGCCCCAACGCACCAGCATGTCGCCGGTGCGCAGAACGCTGCGCAGTTTTTGGGAGGCGTTCAGCAGCACGCGATCACCGGATTCATGGCCGAACGAGTCGTTAATCGATTTGAAGTTGTCCAGATCCACAAAGGCGATACTGAGAGGCGTGTTGCTGCGGGTTGCCAGAATGAATTGAATTTCCAGCAGTTCCTCGCCGCTCAAGCGCGAGAAGCATTGCGTCAGTGGGTCGCGTACCGCCTGACGTACCAGGGCGATCATGAAGCCGAGCTGGCTGATGCCGCACAGGCAGGCGACCACTGCGATCATGGCGGCCAGCCAGGTGCTGCTGATCATCTGGCTGAGCGAAAACATGTGCCATTCGAGCAGGCCGGAGAGGAGCTCAATCAACACAACCGGCAAGGCGAAGACAATTGACTCGAGGGCGGTCAGCGGAAACATGCCCAGGCCGGCGATCATGATGATGGGCAGAAAGGCATAAATGCCGGCCAGCGTACTGGATAGACTGTCCAGTTGCACGTCCTGGATGACCCAGTAGGAAAAGATGAAGAATACGGTCGGGATGGCGTACAGCGCGGCCAGCGCCAGATAGGTGGCCGTAAGAGTCGGGGTACGCGTGAGACGAAACGCAATCAGGGCGAACGCGCCGCCGGCGGCAAGCCGTCCCGCCGCCAGCAGTCCCCAGTTGGGCCAAGGGAGGACAATCATGTCGATGAGAATCCAGGCGGTTGTCAGCACGGCAAACAGCAGTGCAACCAGCCTGACGCGCAGGAGAATGACTTCTGCCCGGCGGGAGGTGAGCAGGGGCATGTGCTTGGCCGGCCAGAACAGCCAGCCAAACTCTTCCTCGCTCCGCTGGCGCAGGAAAGGGCGGAGGATAAACGGTATGGTCTCGTCCGGCTGTGGGTTGTTGCGTGATATCGGCATGTATGGGCGGTATTCTAATGTTGATTATTGCCGGTATAAACGGTTGATTTGCTGCCGGTTGCGTAAAAAAGACGTTGCAATGGCGGAGTTTATTCCGCCGTGGTGCTTTACTCGCCCTATGCGTTTATCCAGGGCAGGCCCGCTGCTTTCCAGCCATTCAGCTCCCCACGGCGCGCGCTGAACTTGTTCTTTTCCCCCTCGAAGCCGTGCTGCACGTTGTAGACCTCGGTGAATCCGGCTGCCATGGCGGCAAGCGCTGCTTGATGGGAGCGCGAACCGGTACGGCAGATGAAGATGACCAGCGTTTCGGGGTCGACCTGTCTTTGCAGGGCGGGCAGGAAGTGGGGATTGTTCACCCAGTGCGGGTAGCTTTGCCATTCGATCTCGATGCAGTCGGGAATGCGCCCCACCAGGTCGCGTTCGGCGTGCGACCGGACATCGACCAAATGCGCCTGCGGGATGTGCTGGATGATGTAAAACGCTTCGGCCGGAGTCAGTAAGCCGCTATAGGACAAAAAACTCTCATTCGCACGCTGTTGTGCACGTTGTAGAATTTGCGCAAATTCGCTCATTGTCCACTCCTTCTGCCGCGTAATATTATTTCTTCATTGCTTTTTTCCGGCTTCCGCCGTACTTGAACTATAGAATACAATCCGGTTTATTCCAGCAACAGGCGTTCGTCCCATGTCCGCAAGTCACCATTCCCATTCGCATACGCGTGCTTCGTCGCAGGCCCATTCCGCCGCCTATCAGGCCGAATCGAAGCGGGTGACGCTGGTCAGCATCGCGGTCAATATCGGTTTGAGCATTCTGCAGGTGTTGATCGGCATCTGGAGCCGTTCGCAGGCGCTGGTCGCCGACGGTTTGCATACGCTGTCCGATCTGTTGTCCGATTTTCTGGTTCTGTGGGCCAGCCGCAAGGGGGCGGAGGCGGCCGACGCGGAGCATCCCTACGGGCATAAACGGATTGAAACCGCCGCAACGCTGTTTCTGGGGGGCGCGCTGATTGCGGTGGGGCTGGTGTTGCTATGGCGTGCCGCCGAACGTTTGCAGTCCGGCCAGGGCTTTGTGCGGGTGCATGAGATGGCCTTGTGGATCGCGCTCATCACGCTGGTGGCCAAGGAGTTGCTGTACCGTTATATGATCGCGGCGGCCAAGCGGCTGCGGTCCCAGTTGCTGGCCGCCAACGCCTGGCATACCCGTTCGGATGCGGCGGTTTCCCTGGTGGGTACGGTCGGCATTGCCGGCAATTTGCTGGGTTTCACCTTTATGGATTCGCTGGGTGCGGCGCTGGTCGCCTTCATGATTGTGCGCATCGGCTGGCAGCTTGGCTACCAGGCCTTGTCGGAGCTGATCGACACTTCGCTGGATGCCGAGGATGTCGAGGCGATCCGTCAGTCGCTGCTGCAAACGCCGGGAGTGCGGGGGGTGCACGAGCTGCGGACCCGGCGCATGGGCGACCAGGCGCTGGTTGATGCGCACGTGCTGGTGGACGCGCGCATTACCGTGTCCGAGGGGCACTATATTGCCGAGTCGGCGCGGCGGCGTGTGCTGAAGGGACATGATGTGCTGGATGTGATGGTGCATATCGATCCGGAAGACGACTCGGAGGCGAGGCCGAGTGCCACGCTGCCGTCGATGGTCGAGGTGCGGCAAAGGGTGCTGGCGGCTGTGCCGGTGGGCTTGCCGGCACCGGAAAGGGTGGTGTTGCACTACTTGAATGGCCGGGTGGAAGCCGAGGTGTTCCTGTCGGCCAGTTTCAGCGACAGTCAGCCGGATGGGGTGCAGCGGCTGCATGAGGCGCTGGAGCATCTGCTGAAAAATGATGCGACTTTTTCGCGCATTCAGTTGGTTGAGGTGTGTGAGCCAAAATGGTGCGCTCCGTGAGTGGTCTGCACCTGTTTTGTGCGTAGCTCTGGCGGCTTGGAAATTTTACGCAAACCAAACTAGCTATGGCACAATGAACGTTTGCATTTTGGTGCATGGCATGGTTTGTGCTGACGGCAAGCTGAGGCCGTGCGCGGCCGGGCGGGCTCCGTTTTGTCCGGCAACAGCGATTTCCAAGTTCCGCGCTGGTTTTTTAACACACATTTAGTTTTGGTCCTGCTTTTAGGAGATAGCAAATGGCGGCAGCCGACGTAATTAAGATGATCAAGGACAACGAACTGCGCTTCGTTGATCTGCGTTTTACCGATACCCGCGGCAAAGAGCAGCACGTGACCATTCCGTCGCATGTTGTTGACGATGGCTGGTTTGAGACCGGTCACGCCTTCGACGGCTCGTCCATCGCCGGCTGGAAAGGTATTCAGGCTTCCGACATGCTGCTGATGGCGGATGCTGACAGCGCTTTCATCGACCCGTTCTTCGACGAGCCGACCCTGGTAATGACCTGTGACGTGATCGAGCCGACCGACGGCAAGGGTTATGACCGTGATCCGCGTTCCATTGCCAAACGCGCCGAAGCTTACCTGAAGTCCACCGGTGTCGGTGATACCGCTTACTTCGGTCCGGAACCCGAATTCTTCATTTTCGACTCCGTGACCTGGGGTACCGACATGTCCGGCACCTTCCTGAAGATCGAATCCGAAGAGGCAGCCTGGTCTTCCGCCGAAAAATACGAAGGCGGCAACACCGGTCACCGTCCGTCCGTTAAAGGCGGCTACTTCCCGGTTCCGCCGGTTGACTCCCTGCACGACATCCGTGGCGCCATGGTGATGGCGCTGGAAGAAATGGGTATTCCGGTCGAAGTGTTCCACCACGAAGTGGCTACCGCAGGTCAGTGCGAAATCGGTACCAAGTTCAGCACCCTGACCAAGCGTGCCGACTGGACCCAGCGTCTGAAGTACGTCGTGCACAATGTGGCGCACCAGTACGGCAAGACCGCCACCTTCATGCCCAAGCCGATCGTTGGCGACAACGGTTCCGGCATGCACGTACACCAGTCCATCTGGAAAGACGGCAAGAACCTGTTTGCGGGTAACGGCTATGCCGGCCTGTCCGAAACCGCCCTGTACTACATCGGCGGCGTGATCAAGCATGCCAAGGCGCTGAATGCCATTACCAACCCGTCTACCAACTCCTACAAGCGTCTGGTGCCGCACTTCGAAGCCCCGGTTAAGCTGGCTTATTCCGCCAAGAACCGTTCTGCTTCCATCCGCATCCCGCACGTAGCGAGCGATAAGGCCCGTCGTATCGAGACCCGCTTCCCGGATCCGATGGCTAACCCGTACATGTGTTTTGCCGCCCTGCTGATGGCCGGTCTGGATGGTATCCAGAACAAGATTCACCCGGGCGATGCGGCTGACAAGAACCTGTATGATCTGCCGCCGGAAGAAGACAAGCTGATCCCGACCGTATGTGCCAGCCTGGAAGAGGCGTTGGCTGCACTGGAAGCCGATCACGAGTTCCTGACCCGCGGTGGTGTGTTCTCCGAAGACTTCATCCAGGCTTACATCGAGCTGAAGATGGAAGAGGTGACTCGCGTACGCATGACCACCCATCCGGTGGAATTCGCGATGTACTACAGCCTGTAAACGTAAAATCGTTTCCGGCGTTTAAAGGGACAGGGCTTTGCCCTGTCCCTTTTTTATTGCGCGAAACGGCGTCATTGCCTACACTGGGGCACTGGGAGGAATACATTGTGGCGCGAATTAAGCATATTTACTGGGCGGGCTTGCTGCTGCCGATGGCGATTGGTGTGGCGCAGGCGGATATCTACAAGTACGTGGATGATAGCGGCCGCGTGACCTATACCAATATTCCCCGCAAGGGCGCGAAAAAACTCGACCTGGGGCCGACTACCGTGAATACGGTGCCGGCTGCGCGTCCCAAGGGGGCCTCCGCGCCGTCTGATTTTCCGCGGGTGAACGGGGAAGATCAGAAGAAACGCGATGATTTGCGCAAGAAGCTGTTGCAGGATGAACTGGCGACCGAACAACAGCGGCTGACCGATGCCAGGAAGAATTTGGAAGATGGCAAGGCTGTCCGGCTGGGTAATGAGCGCAATTACCAGAAGTACCTCGATCGTATTCAGGGTTTGCAGGATGAAGTGACTTTGCACGAGAAGAATGTGCAAGCCTTGCAAAAGGAGCTTGGCGGGCTAAACTAGTGCGGGGCGGCGAGTAGCCGGAGTCTGGTGCGCCTTTCTGGCCTGTTTATTGCTTGCTTTTGCGGGCTATGAATTCTCCCCTCGAATGGCTGGCAACAGCCGTCATGACGCTTGATAAGGCGCGTCGTGTCAATTATCTCAACCCGGCAGCGGAAAATCTGTTGGGTGTCAGCGCGACCAGCGCCAGGGGAGTGTTGCTGGAATCGCTGTTTCCGCATTCCCTCGCGCTGCTGGAAGCGCTTGCCAGCGCCCGTGCCCGCGAGGCCAGTTTCACCGAGCATGAAATCAGCATCGGCACGCAGCACCACCATGCCTTGGTCAGCGTCACCGTAACGCCTATCGAGGAAGCCGGCAGCGAAGGCTGGATACTCGAGTTCCGCCAGATCGACCAGCAGGTTAAAATCGCACGGGAAGAGCGGATGCTGCTGCAGCAGCAGGCCAACAAGGAGTTGATGCGCAATCTGGCGCACGAGATCAAGAATCCACTGGGTGGAATTCGTGGTGCGGCGCAATTGCTGCAGCATGAACTGGGGCGGCCGGAGCTGTTCGAGTACACCAAGGTCATCATCCAGGAAGCCGATCGCCTGCAGTCACTGATGGACCGGCTGCTGACCCCGCACCGCATGCAACGGCTGGTGCATCTGAATATCCATGAAGTGCTTGAACGCGTGCGTAGCGTCATGCTGGCGGAACATCCGTCCGGCCTGACGATCCGGCGTGATTACGATACCAGTCTGCCGGAACTGGAAGGCGATGTGGAGCAATTGATCCAGGTTGTGCTGAATATCGTGCGCAATGCCGTGCAGGCCATGCACGGCCAGGGGCTGATTGTGCTGCGGACGCGCGTGGTGCGGCATGTGACCTTGTCGCGCAAGTTGCATAAAAAAGCGCTGCAGGTACAGATCATCGACAACGGTCCCGGTATTCCGGAGGAGATCAAGGAGCAGATTTTCTATCCGCTGGTGACCGGCCGGCCGGAAGGCACCGGACTTGGCCTGACTCTTGCTCAGGCTTATGTGCAGCAGCATCAGGGATCCATTGAATGCGAGAGTGAGCCGGGGCGTACCTGCTTTACCTTGTTGTTCCCGTTTGAACGGGAACATGAAACGCCTGCCAACAGGAAATAAACGCTGCTGGACGGTGATATGTCAGCGGTACCATAATTTGGGCGCGTTGTGCAAGCCATGACCGTGCAGCGCAAAGACAAAATAACACACCTCAGGTTCTGCTATGAAGCCAGTCTGGATTATTGATGATGACCGCTCGATTCGCTGGGTGTTTGAAAAAGCACTGACACGCGAGGGGATCGCTTTTGAATCGTTTGCTTCGGCCGAAGCGGCGCAACAGGCGCTGGGCAAGTCGGAGCCGCAAGTCATCGTAAGCGATATCCGCATGCCGGGTGAATCCGGGCTGGATTTGCTGCAGCAGATGAAGGAGCACTACCCCAAAGTGCCGGTCATCATCATGACCGCCTATTCGGATCTGGACAGCGCCGTGGCGGCCTTTCAGGGCGGGGCGTTTGAATACCTGCCGAAACCGTTCGACGTCGATCATGCCATCGAACTGGTGCGCCGGGCGCTGGCGGAAAGCGTGCGCGGCGACCCGGAGGCCGCCAGCGATGAAAGCCTGTCCGATATCATCGGTCACGCGCCGGCCATGCAGGAAATCTTCCGCGCCATCGGCCGCCTGTCGCAATCGCATGCCACCGTGCTGATTACCGGTGAATCGGGCGCGGGTAAGGAGCTGGTGGCGCATGCCTTGCACCGCCACAGCCTGCGGGCCGGCAAACCGTTCATTGCGCTGAATACGGCGGCGATTCCGAAGGATTTGCTGGAATCCGAGCTGTTCGGCCATGAGCGCGGCGCCTTTACCGGGGCGCAGACGCAGCGGCGCGGGCGTTTCGAGCAGGCCGACGGCGGCACGCTGTTCCTCGACGAAATCGGCGACATGCCGGCGGAGCTGCAGACGCGTCTGCTGCGCGTGCTGTCGGATGGCCAGTTTTACCGCGTCGGCGGCCACCAGCCGGTCAAGGTCAATGTGCGGGTGATCGCCGCAACCCACCAGGATCTGGAGGCGCGCGTCAAGGAAGGGCTGTTCCGGGAGGATTTGTACCACCGGCTGAATGTGATCCGCCTGCGCCTGCCGAGTCTGCGCGAGCGGTCGGAAGATATTCCCTTGCTGGCACGTCATTTTCTCGCCCGCAGCGGGCAGGAGCTGGGCTGCGAGCCGAAACGCCTGTCGGAAGAGGCGCTGGCCTATCTGCAGACGTTGCCGTGGAGCGGTAACGTGCGGCAATTGGAAAACGTCTGCCGCTGGTTGACGGTGATGGCGCCGGCGCAAATGATCGAGGTGGCCGACCTGCCGCCCGATCTGCTGCAGCAAAAACGGTCGACTGAAGCAGTTGCACCGGCCGCCGGTGGCGACTGGCGCACCGTGCTGGCTGCCGAGGTGCGCGCGCGGCTGGACCGCAACGAGACTTCGGTGAGCGACGAACTGACGCGGGAATACGAAACGGTATTGATTCAGGTGGCGCTGGAGCATACCGGCGGCCGCCGCATCGAGGCCGCCCAGTGCCTGGGTTGGGGCCGCAATACGCTGACCCGCAAGATTCAGGAACTGGGGCTGGAGTAAATCCCGGCTCGTCCGCTTATTTGTACAGCCACAGGCTGGCGCTGACGTTCACTTCCACTCTTTGCGTGCCGGCCTCGATAGCCGGACCGTTGTCGGCCTCGCTCATGGCCATGGCCGAGCGCGCCAGGAAGGGGTGCGGGCCGGGAGCCGGCACCTCGCCGATATTGAGTTCGCGCCATTCCGTGCGGCTGAATCCGGCTGCATGAGCGGCTGCCGATGCCTTGTCCTGCAGGTTGCCAATGGCCTGTTCCAGCAGGGCCTGTTCCACTTTTTTCTGCGTTTCCGGTGCCAGGCCGAACCACAAGCCGTTCAGGCTGGCTTGCGTGCCCACTTCGCCGGCCGCGCGCGTCAGCTGGCTGCTGTCGCGCGTTTTGACCTGCACTCCGGCGCTGACTTGCCAGCTGCGAATGGTCTGGTCGCGCTGATAGCGCGGCTGGGTGGTATAGCCATCGGAATGAATTTCCAGCGCCGGGTAGCGTTGCAGCAGCTTGAGCGTGGTATTGAGCTTGCGGTTGGCCTGCTGCATGGCTTCGTCGGCGCTGGCGGCCTCGGCGATGACCTGGAAGCGGGCAAAACACAGGTCCTGCCGGACTTCCTCGGCTGCGCTGGCCTGCAGCGTCAGTTGCGGCGGCGAGACCGTTTCAGCGGCATGGCTGAGCGGTTGCAAAGCGGTCAATAGAAGCGCCGCGAGAGCGAGGCGATGAGACAGGCGCATGGCGTTCTCCCGTGTTGTTCCAGGGCGTGAAATAAATGTTGGCACGCCCTAGTTCAGGCCATTGTGGCGCAGCAAGGCGTCGACGTTCGGCGCACGGCCGCGGAACGCGGTAAATGACTCCAGCGCCGGACGGGAGCCGCCCACAGCCAGAATCTCGCTCCAGAATTTGTGGCCGACTTCTTCGTTGAGCACACCGTTTTCCTCGAACAGGGCATAGGCATCGGCCGACAGCACTTCGGCCCATTTGTAGCTGTAATACCCTGCCGCGTAGCCGCCGGCGAAAATGTGCGAGAAGTTGTTGGGGAAGCGGTTGTATTCCGGCGGAATGACCACGGCCACTTCGCTGCGGATGCGTTGCAACAGGTCCAGCGCGGTTTCCTTGCTCGGGTCGAGGTCGTAATGCAGGTGCATGTCGAACAGCGAAAACTCGATCTGGCGCACCATCATCATGCCGCTGTGGTAATTCCTGGCGGCCAGCATCTTGTCGAACAACTCCTGCGGCAGCGCTTCGCCGCTGTCGATGTGGCGGGTCATGTGGCGCACCACCTGCCATTCCCAGCAGAAATTTTCCATGAACTGCGACGGCAGTTCGACGGCATCCCATTCCACGCCGTTGATGCCGGACACGCCCAGTTCTTCCACGCGAGTCAGCAGATGATGCAGGCCATGGCCGAACTCGTGGAACAGGGTAATCACTTCGTCGTGGGTGAACAGCGCCGGCTTGTTTCCGACCGGGGCAGAGAAGTTGCAGTTGAGGTAGGCCACCGGGGTCTGCAGGCCGCCGGCTTTTTTGCGCCGGGTGATGGCGTCGTCCATCCAGGCGCCGCCGCGCTTGCTGCTGCGGGCATACAGGTCGAGGTAGAACTGGCCTATCAGCGTGCCGCTCTGGTCGGTGATGTCAAAAAAGCTGACCGATTCGTGCCAGGTGGGCGCCTGGCTCTTTTTGATATGCAGGCCGTAGAGGGTTTCCACCACCTTGAACATGCCCGGCAGCACCTGATTTTCCGGGAAGTACTGCTTCACTTCCTGGTCGGAGTAGGCGTAACGGGCTTCGCGCAGCTTTTCGCTGACGTAGCTCATGTCCCAGGCTTGCAGGTCGGCCAGGTTCAGTTCCTTGGCGGCAAAGTCGCGCAGTTCCTGCAGGTCTTTTTCCGCGTAGGGTTTGGATTTGGCCGCCAGTTCGCGCAGGAAATCGAGCACCTGGGCGGGCGTGGTGGCCATTTTGCTGACCAGCGATTCTTCCGCGTAGTTGGCGAAACCCAGCATGTGCGCGGCTTCCTGCCGCAGTGCCAGCAATTCCTTGATGAGCGGCGTGTTGTCCAGCTCGGTCGGGCCGAATTCGGAGGCGCGGGTGACATGGGCGCGATAGAAGCGCTCGCGCAATTCGCGGTTGTCGGCGTACTGCAGAATGGGCAGGAAAGACGGCGCGTGCAGAGTGAATTTGTAGCCCGGCTTGCCGTCCGCTGCGGCGGCGGCATGGGCTGCTTCCAACACGTCCGCCGGCAGGCCGGACAGCTCTTTTTCGTCTTCGGTGAACCAGGTGAAGGCGTTGGTGGCGTCGAGCAGGTTTTCCTCGAACTTGGCCGACAGGCTGGCAAGTTTTTCCTGGATTTCCATGAAGCGCGCTTTTTGCGCGTCCGGCAGTTCGGCGCCGCCCAGGCGGAAATCGCGCAGTTCGTTGTCGATGATCTTTTTCTGTGCCGGCGACAGCGTCATGTATTCGGCGGAGGCGGCCAATGCCTTGAAGCGGGCAAACAGGGCCTCGTTCTGCGACAGTTCGGCGTAATATTGGGTGATTTTCGGCAGATTGGCGTTGTAGACCTCGCGCAGTTCCGGCGAATTCATCACCGAATTGAGGTGCGACACCTGGCCCCAGGCCCGCGACAGGCGTTCGTTGGCGTCTTCCATGGGGGCGACGAAGGTATTCCAGCTGGGCGTTTCCGTCTCGCCGGAGAGTTTTTTCAGCAGGCTGCGGTTTTCAGCCAGCAGGCTGTCCATGGCCGGGGTGACATGGTCGGGTTTGATGTCGGCAAAACGGGGCAGGCCGGAAAAATCGAGCAATGGGTTCATGGCAGTCGGGGAGTCCATACAAAATTTACTTTATACTGAAAAAGGCGCTTCAAGTAATGGTTCAAGTCGCCGATATTTAAATTACTTTGGAAAGCCAGTTAACGTGCACAGCATTCTTTCTCATCACGGCGTCACACCGGACATCGGCGAAGGGGTCCATGTCCACCCCAGCGCAGAGGTGATCGGCGAGGTTCGCATCGGGGCGCAGTCGTCCGTCTGGTGCAAGGCCGTCATCCGCGCTGACGTCAACCACATACATATCGGCCGCGGCACGAATATTCAAGATCTGTCGATGCTGCACGTCAGTCACAAGTCCGCGGCAGACCCGCTGGGCGCGCCGCTCATCATTGGGGATTATGTCACGGTTGGTCACAGCGTCATACTGCACGGTTGTGAAATCGGCAATGAATGCCTGATC
Organism: Pseudomonadota bacterium; assembly: GCA_021851875.1. GTDB lineage: Bacteria > Pseudomonadota > Gammaproteobacteria > Burkholderiales > JAJZQI01 > JAJZQI01. The sequence continues at coordinate 97,160 of JAJZQI010000009.1, forward strand.
GGCATGGGCTCGATCGTGATGGACAAGGTGGTGATCGAGCCGCGCGTGCTGGTAGGCGCCGGCAGTCTGGTGCCAGAGGGAAAGCGGCTGGAGAGCGGCTTTCTCTACCTGGGGCGACCAGCCAAACCAATACGGCGACTCAACGAAGCCGAGTTGTCACATTTCCGCTACTCGGCGGATCATTACATGAGACTGGCCGAGAGCTATAAAGCATAACAACCGGCGAACGCCGGAGCAGGAGGATAAGTCATGGAACTGGCCAAAATGGAAGCGCTGATCGTGGATGATCATCCCGGCATGCGGACGGCCATGCGGCTGACGCTGTCGAATCTGGGGGTGACGCATTCACAGTTTGCCCAGTCGGCCAATGAAGCCATTCGACGGATCAAGGGGCAGCATTACGATATCATCGTATGCGACTACAATCTGGGGCCGGAGCAGGATGGCCAGCAGTTGCTGGAGTTGCTCAGACACAACAATCTGATCGACCTGTCGATGATATTCATCATGGTGACGGCCGAACGGGCCTACGAGAAAGTGGTGTCGGCGGCCGAATTGGGGCCGGACGATTACCTCATCAAGCCCTTCACCGCTGAAGTGTTCCGTGTGCGCCTGGAACGGGTGCTGCAGAAAAAGTCGGCCATGGCTCCGTTGTTTCCGGTACTGCAGGCGGGCGATGCGGCCAAGGCGTCGGAATTGTGCAATGTGCTGGCCGCGAGCCACCCGGCTTACATGATCGATTTTTTGCGCATCAAGGCCGAGTTGCTGATGGGCATGGGGCAGGCCGAAGCGGCGCAGCAGGTGTTCGAGGGGATCGTCAGCGAACGGGCGGTGCCGTGGGCCAAACTGGGGTTGGCGCGCACTCTCCGCTTGCAGCAAAAGGACGTTGAAGCGGAGTCGATTCTTGAAGGTGTGATCAGCGAATCGCCGGAATATCTGGCGGCTTTCGATACCCTGGCATCGGTCAAGGACAAGCTGGGCAAGGCCGGCGAGGCGCAGGAGGTGCTGAGCAAGGCGGTGGCCATTTCGCCCAATACCCTGGCGCGCCAGCGCATGATGGGTGACGTGGCCATGCGCAACGGCGACATCACGGCCGCCGAGGCGGCTTACACCACGATCGTGGAAAAGGGGCGCACGTCCTTTTTTCGCGACCCCAATGATTATGTCAATCTTTCCCGTGCCTTGCTTGAATGCGGCAAGAACGAAGACGCCATCAACCGCCTGCGCGAAGGGCGGCAGAGTTTCAGCAATGCGCCGGAGGCGGTGTTCGCCGCCTCGGTCATGGAAAGCCAGGCCTACTCGCAAATGGGCAAGGCTGCGGCGGCAAAGGAGGCGCTGGGCCGTGCCATGGCGCTGAAAGACAGCGTGCCGATGACGGACGAGCTGAAACTGGATCTGGCCACCGCCTGCTACCGGAGTGGCGATGAGGCCATGGGCGCGCGTCTGATGGACCAGGTGGTGCGCAACCGGCATGAAGATGCCCGCCTGCTGCAGCGCGTGCGCAAGATCTACACCGATCTGGGACGGGAACTGGAAGGCGAGCAACTGGTGCAGTCCAGCACCCAGGCGGTGGTCAATCTCAACAACCAGGGGGTATTGCTGGCGAAGCAGGGCAATCTGGCCGGTGCGGTCGAATTGCTGACCGAAGCGGCCGCGCAGCTGCCGAACAACCAGCAGATCGTGCTCAATGCCGCTCACGCCGTGCTGACGCTGGTGAACCGTGAGGGTTGGAATCAGGATTTGATGCTCAAGGCAAAGCGTTATCTGGAAGAGGTACGCGGCAGCAATGCAACTCACCCCAAGCTGGTGCAGCTGCAGACATTGTTCAACGATGTGCAAAACAAATACGGGAGCCGGGTATGAGCGGACAAGATGAAGCGTTGCTGCCGGCCATGCTGGCGGCTTCCTTGCATGAGGTGAAAAACATGCTGGGCGAGCTGACCTTGTCGCTCGATGCGCTGCAGCAGCAATGTCCGCAACAGGCCGCACAGATCGAGGAAATGCGCTTCGTCACGCGGCAGGTCAGCGATCGCATGGTGCAGGTGCTGTTGCTGTACAAAAACGATGCGGGCGTGCTGCGGCCAAACATTGAAGCCATTCCTCCGGCCGACCTGCTGGAAGAAATGCTGATGGAGGCCCGCAGTCTTGCCGGCGATCGCCTGGTCGTCTCGCTGGAAGGCGAGCAGGCGCCGCCGTATGCCTATTTCGATCGCTATCTGTGCGAAATGGCCTTGATGAATGCCATTCACAATGCCCTGCGCTTTGCCCATAGCCGCATCGTGATCGGTGTGGGCAGGCTTGGCAATGCCCTGTGCTTCAGCGTGGAAGACGATGGTCCGGGTTATGTTCCGGCTGTTTTGCAGCGGGCCATTGAGCCCGGCGGTCACAGTCGTGATGGCGGGACGGGGCTGGGGCTGTATTTCGCCGACCGGGTGGCGCGGCTGCATTGCAACAATGCCGGCGAGTGCGGGCGGGTGCAATTGGACAATGCCGGGGTATTGGGAGGCGCACGCTTCCAGCTGATTCTGCCGTGAGTCCGGCTGGCCGCGGCAATCATGTACAATGGTAGGTCATGAGACCTCTTGCAATCGATCTGTGGCGCCAACTGGCCGACGGGACGCTCAGGTCCGGCGACGAGCTGGCCGCCGTGCTCAATGTGTCGCGCGGCAGCGTCATGAACGCAGCCAACGAGCTGCTGGATGCCGGCGTCAATGTCTACAAGATCCGCGGCCAGGGTTACCGCCTGCCGCAAGCCGTTGAACTGCTGGATGCCGTTCAATTGGAGACCTTGCTGGCCGATCTGGCTTTGCCGCTGGCAGTCCTGCCGGTGGTTGACTCAACCAACAGCTGGCTGCTACAGGCCCAGCGCGAGCATCCACGCCAGCTGGCGGCGGCCGAAGTGCAGCTGGCCGGGCGCGGTCGGCGCGGCCGCAGATGGCTGGCCAGCCCCGGCGGCAGCCTGACATTTTCATTGGCCTGGCGTTTCTCAGCCGGCATGGCCGGGCTGGGCGGCCTCAGCCTGGCTGTGGGATTGGCCGTCGTCAGGGTATTGCGCCGCTACGGAGCGGACGATGTCATGCTCAAGTGGCCCAACGATGTGGTGCACCAATTTCGTAAACTGGCCGGTGTGCTGATTGAATTGCAGGGTGATATGCTGGGGCCGGCCACGGCGGTAATCGGTATCGGCCTCAATCTGTCGCTCGATACCCTGCAGCGGCAGCAGATCGACCAGCATGTCGGTGATTTGTCCATGCTGGGGCTGAAGCCGGGGCGCAATGCATTGCTGGCCGATCTGGTGCGCGAACTGCATGCTGTGCTGCAGCAGTTCGAAAGCCAGGGCTTCACTTCTTTGGCGGCGGAATGGGCGCGGTATCATGCCTATCAGGACAAACCGGTGCGCCTCCTGCTCGGCGGTGGACAGGAAACCCAGGGCTGGGTCCGTGGGGTGGACGAGCAGGGCGCTTTATTGCTGGAAACAGGCGAAGGCATCAAACCTTATCATGGCGGTGAAGTGAGTTTGCGTCGGTTGGAGCCGACACAGTGATTCTGCTGATCGATGCGGGCAACAGCCGTTTGAAATGGGGCGTGTGGTCGGGCTCAGGCTGGCTGGAACAGGGTAGTCTGGCTAATGACAATCTGCCGGCGCAGGCGCCCTGGAGGGATTTCACTCCGCTTGCGGCCGCCTGGGTGGCGCATGTCGGGCCAGCCCAGGTAGCCGACTGGATCCGTCGGCATGCCGCGGATACGGCATTGCACTGGCCCCGGGCGGCTGCGAGCCAGTGCGGGGTGGACAACCGTTATGAGCATGCCGAACAGTTGGGAGTGGACCGCTGGCTGGCCCTGATTGCGGCACGGGCTTTGCATGCGGGGCCGGTGCTGGTGGTGAGCGCGGGTACGGCGGTGACGGTGGATGCGCTGAGCGCGGACGGCGTGTTTCTAGGCGGAACGATTCTGCCCGGCCTGGGGCTGATGCGCGCTGCGCTGGCCAGCCGGGCGGCGCAATTGCACGATGTTCCCGGCCAATGGCAGCGTTTCCCGCGCAACACCGCCGACGCGATTCACAGCGGCTGTATCAACGCCATCGCCGGGGCCGTTCGCGCGCAGTGGCATGGGCTGGCGGCACTGCAGCAACAACCGGCTGTCTGCCTGTTGACCGGCGGCGCTGCGGCCGAACTGCTGTCGCATTTGGCCGATTTGCCGCTGCAGCAGGAAGATAATCTGGTACTGGACGGTTTACTGAGGATCTCGCAGTCATGATGCGTTTGCTGTTTGTGTTGCTGCTGCTGGCCAACGTGGCGCTGGCGGTGTACTGGTATAGCGGAATGCAGAAACAGAATGGCGTTGCGGCCTCTCCGCCTTTGCGCGCGGAGCAGATTCGTCTGCTGACGCCTGCCGAAGTGGCGTCGGCATTGACCGCGGCCAGTGGCGTGGCGAATTCGGCTTCCGCCGTTGCCGCGCCGGTTTTTGTTTGCATGCAGTGGGATAATTTGTCGGCCAAGAGTGCGGATGTGGCACGTAGCCAGTTGCAAGCCGCCGGCGTGACAGGACCGATTGGCGTGCAATCGTTGGCGCCCAGCGATGCCAAACACTGGGTTTACATGCCGCCGCAGGGCAGCCGCGCCAATGCCGAAAAGAAGATCGGCGAACTGGAGACGCTCGGGGTGAGCGAATACCATCTGGAGGCGGGCGAAGGAAAGTGGCAGTGGGCCATTTCTCTTGGCGTGTTCTCCAATGAGGAGCGCGCGCAGCATTTTCTCGAGGATTTGCACAAGAAAGGCGTGCGCTCGGCCCGCATGGGTCCGCGCGATGCTTCGGTCACCAGCGTTACGCTACGCTTTACTGTGCCCGACAACAGCTGGGTCGATAAACTGGTTGCCATTCGTCAGCAGTTTGCCGGTTCCAGCCTGCACGCAGTGAACTGCAAGTAAGCAGGACTGGGGTGGAGGGACTGAGGACTATGTGAAAAACCATTTGACCCGGTTTGGTGTGGGCGGTGAAATTTTTACACTCCTCACTCCTCACTCCTCACTCCTCACTCCTCACTCCTCACTCCTCACTCCTCACTCCTCACTCCTCACTCCTCACTCCTCACTCCTCACTCCTCACTCCTCACTCCTCACTCCTCACTCCTCACTTTCCCCAAGGGAACAGCTTGCCGGGGTTGAGGATCAGTTGCGGATCGAAGGTCTTTTTGATGTCCCGCATCAGTTGCAGGGTAACCGGGTCGATTTCGCGGTCGACAAAGGCACGCTTTTCGCTGCCGACGCCATGTTCGCCTGACAGGGTGCCGTGCAGTTGCAGGACCAGCGAGAAAATTTCGTCCAGGCAGGCCTCCGCCCGCAGCATTTCCTGCGGGTCGTCCGGATTGACCAGCAGATTGACGTGGATATTGCCGTTGCCGGCATGACCGAAATTGGCGTTGGCGATCTGATGCCGGCTGCTGATGCGTCTGAGGCCGCTCAGCAATTCAGGCAGGCGCGATACCGGCACCACCACGTCTTCATTGATTTTCTTCGGCGCAATATCGCGCAGCAGCGGTGACAGGGCCTTGCGTGCCGCCCACAGGCGGGCCGTGTCCGATGCCTCCTGGGCGTTGATCAGACCATCGTTTTGCAATGCCTGCAGGATGGCGGCTGCCGTTGCGGCAAGTTCGTGCGCGCTGCCGTCGATCTCGATCATCAGCATGGCTTGCGTGTCGTCCGGCAGCAAACCGGGCTGGCGGCCGCGGATCAGCTGCAGCGAGGCGGCATCGAGCAATTCCAGTGCGCTGGGGATGTGCGGTTGGGCCATTACGGCAGCAATGGCGCGGGCGCAGCTTTCGATATCGCGGTAGTGGGCGGTGATGCCGCCGGTTTTTTCCGGCAGGGGGGTGAGTTTCAGCGTGGCTTCGGTAATGACGGCCAGCGTGCCTTCCGAGCCGACCAGCAGCCGGGTCAGGTCATAGCCGACGACACCCTTGGTGGTGTAACAGCCGGTGCGGATGATGTCGCCCTTGCCGGTAACGGCCTTGAGCCCCAGCACATGGTCGCGCGTGGTGCCGTATTTGACGGCATGCGGGCCGCCGGCGCCGGTGGCCAGATTGCCGCCGATGGAGCAGAACGGCGCGCTGGTGGGGTCGGGCGGCCAGAAAAAGCCGTGCGGTTTGGCGCTGTCCTGCACAGTCTGATTCAGTACGCCCGGCTCCACCACGATGGCGCGATTGGCCGGGTCAACGGTTATGACCCGGTCCATGCGCTCGAGTGACAAAGCAATCCCACCCTGTTCGGGCAGGCTGCCGCCGGCTGTGCCGGTGCCGCGTCCGCGTGGCGTGACGGGCACGTTGAATTCATTGCACAGGCGCAGAATCTGGCTGATTTCCTCTGCCGTCAGGGCGAAGACGACCGCTTGCGGCAGAGTCAGGCGGCGGCTGTTGTCGTAGGCATAGGCCAGGCAGTCGGCCGGATCGGTGAGCACCCGGTCGGCCGGCAGCAGGCGCTGCAGCCGGATCAGCATGGCGTCGGGCAGGGCGTTCACGCTGTGGCGCGTATGCGCTCAACCAGCGAAGTGGTCGAGCGGTTGACTTCAAACGGGATGGAATGCACGCTGCCGCCCCAGCCGAGCACTTCCCGGTAGCCGACGATTTTTTCCACCGGCCAGTCGCCGCCCTTGACCAGAATGTCCGGCCGCGTATCGAGAATGCGCTGCAACGGCGTGTCCTCGTCAAACCAGGTTACCAGCGAGATGGATTCCAGCGCCGCCAGCACGCTCATGCGGTCGTCGAGCAGGTTGAACGGGCGGTCACCGCCTTTGCCCAAGCGTTTGACCGATGCATCGGTGTTGGCGGCGACGATCAGGCTGGCGCCCAAGGCGCGCGCTTGCGCCAGGTAGGTGACATGGCCGCGGTGCAGAATGTCAAAACAGCCGTTGGTGAATACCAGCGGACGCGGCAAGGCGGCGAGTTTGTCCGCCAGCTGGTCCGGCTGGCGGATTTTGTGAAAAAAATCCGGTTGTGGGTAGCTCATGTCAGTCGATGTATTCGAATATGCGCACGACTTTTTGTACGCCGCCGGTCGTGCGGGCGATTTCGGTGGCGTCATCCGCTTCCTGGTGCGAGGTCAGACCCAGCAAGTAGACGGTGCCATTCTCGGTTACCACTTTGACATGGTTGATGTCGAATTTGCGGGCATCGATAAAGCGTGCCTTGACCAGTGATGTCAGGTAGGCATCGTTGCCGCGTGAGGCAAGCGACGAGGGAGCGGCTACGGCAATCTCATTGTGCACGGCTTTTACGTTGGTCACTCCTGCGGCGATGCCTTCGGCCTGTTGGCGCAGGGCTTCGGTGCTGGCCTCGCCCGTCAGCAGAACGCTGCGATTGACGCTGGTGACGTTGACGTGAACCTTGTCGCCCAGCTGTTCGGCAATGTTGTGATCGGTTTTCAGTTCGATTTCCTGATCTTCGATGAACGTGCCGGAGGTGCGGCGATCGGTCGCCATCACGACGCCGGTGCCGACACCTGCCGCAACGACGGGGAAGCAGCCGCTCAAGCTGGTGCCGAGTGCTGCTGCAAGGGTCAGGCTCAACAGGGTTTTTTTCATTTCTCTTCCGCTCCCAGTAACATGCAGTCAACCGCATCGCAGATGCAGTGAATGGCCAGCAGGTGGACTTCCTGGATACGTGCCGTGATGCTGGCCGGTACACAGATATGGACGTCGCCGGGCGTCAGCAGTTCCCCCATTTTTCCGCCATCACGGCCGGTCAGGGCAATAATGTGCATTTCCCGCTCGTGGGCCGCTTCGATGGCGCGCACCACATTGGTCGAGTTGCCGCTGGTGGAAATGGCCAGCAGCAGGTCGCCCTTGTGTCCCAGGGCGGTGACCTGTTTGGAAAACACCTGCTCGAAGGCGTAATCGTTGGCGATCGAGGTGACGGTGGAAGCGTCGGTCGTCAGTGCAATGGCGGCCAGGCCGGGGCGGTCGCGGTCAAAACGGTTGAGCAGTTCGGAGGAGAAATGCTGGGCATCGGCCGCCGATCCGCCATTGCCGCAGGAAAGAATTTTGCCCTCATCGAGCAGACACTGCACCAGCAGTTCGGAGGCGCGTGCAAGCGGTTCGCTCAGCAGGTCGGCAACCTGCAGTTTGAGGTGGGCGCTGTCGTTGAAATGTTGATGTATGCGCGCAATCAGATCCATGTGTCTATCGGGTCGCTCGTGATCATGAAAGCCACATTCTAGCAGAGACCCCGGCCGGTCAGGAGCGAAAGGCGTCGCGCAGCCATTCGATGCGTCCGCCGTCGAGTTCCTCCAGCAGCAGGGCATCGAAGCGGCACGGGGGCAAGGTGCTAAAGCGCAGCAGGTAATGTTCGGCGGCGCGGATCAGGCGCGCCTGTTTTTGTGCGGTGATGCTGGCGGCCGCGCCGCCGAAATCCGCGCGGCTGCGCAGCCGCACCTCGACGAACACCAGCGTTGAGCCGTGACGGGCCACCAGGTCGATTTCGCCGCCGCGAACGCGAAAGTTGCGTTCGACAATGATCAGGCCCTGCCGCTGCAGGAAGGCGGCAGCCAGATCTTCCGCCTGCTGGCCGAGGTTTTTCACTGATTGACCGTATCCTGGCGCACGACTGTGCCCTGCACGAATTGAGCCGGCAAGAGTTCGCGGGCAATGACTCCGTCAGGCTGCGGGCGCAGCGTGCCGCTCACGCCGGCAATCGCGCCGCCGTTCAGCTGGCCGTTGGCCAGCAACTGGGTGGCAAGGCGGGCTGCATCGATACCCAGGGCGTAAAGCCGCTCCATGTCCATGCCGGGGCTCGGGTCAAGGCGGGCATAGAGCTGCACTTCGCTGTTGTCGGGCGCCAGCAGCCAGGGCATATCGAGAAAACGCGTGCCGTTCAGATCGTTGTTGCGCGGCGAGGTATTGGACGTGTAGGCCATGGAGAAGCCATACACCGGCGTCAAGCCGAGATAGGGCCGGATCAGGCTGGCATTGTTCTGGTCGGCTGCCAGCAGGATTCCGTCGGCTTTACTGTGGCTGAGGGCCTGCTCCAAGGCCGCCAAATCGGCCGGGTCGCGGCTGGCTTCATATTGCTGGATAATGCTGCCGCCCAGTTTTTGCCATTCCTCGGCGAAAGCCTGTTGCGCCCGGCTGGTAACCGGGTTGCGCGTGCCGACGATGGCAACGTTGCGATGCCCCTCCTGGAAGGCCAGCCAGGCCAGCTGGCGGGCTTCGGCTTCCAGCGTCAGGCCGAAGAACCATAGATTGGGATTGGCGCGGACGGGGGTATCGGGTACATTGAGTGCGAGCGTGGGCAGGCGGGTGATGTCCTGACCCGCCAGGGCGGATACCGCGTTCCGGGTCAACGGACCGATGATGGCGCGGCAGCCGCTCGCGGCAGCCTGGCCATAGCGGCTGACAATATTAGCCACTTCGCCCGTCGTGGCATACACGACAAAGCGGGGCGAATCGGGGTGGGCGGCGCTCCAGGCGCTGGTGCCCAGTCGTACCATGTCGGCGGCACGGGCAAAGGGCGCCGAGTCAAGCGGCAGCAGCAGGCCGACGCCCTGCTGGCAATCCGTGACGGGCGGACTGGTGTCGTCGGCATAAGCCAGCGGTGAAACAAGCAGCAGTGCAACCAGCAGGCGGACAAGAGTAGACATGTTTTTTATGAAGGCTGATTGAAGTGACCGGTCAATTATACGTAGTGGCAACCCCGATTGGAAACCTGCAGGACATCACTTTGCGCGCGCTGGATGTGCTCAAGTCGGTGGACGGGGTGGCGGCAGAGGATACCCGCCACTCGCAAGGGTTGCTGGCGCATTACGGTATTCGCAAACCCCTGCTGGCATTGCACGAACATAATGAAAGACAGGCCAGCGACAAGGTGCTGGCACAGTTGCAGGCAGGTCGGAATATCGCCCTGATTACCGATGCGGGCACGCCGGGGATCAGCGATCCGGGTGCTATTCTGGTTGAGCAGGCGCATGCGGCGGGTATCCGCGTGGTGCCCGTGCCGGGGCCCAGCGCGGTGGTGACGGCGCTGTCGGCAGCCGGTTTGCTGAATGGCCGGTTTCTGTTTCATGGTTTCCTGCCCAGCAAGGCAGGCGCACGCCGAGCCGAATTGGAAAGGTTGCAGGAACAAGACGCCAATCTGGTTTTTTATGAAGCGCCGCACCGGGTGGTCGAAACGGTAGCCGATATGGCCCAGCTGCTGGGGGAGCGGACCCTGGTGATCGCCCGCGAACTGACCAAGACCTTCGAAACGATCCACCGCTTGCCTTTGCAGGATGCCTTGGCCTGGCTGGAGGGGGACGCCAATCGCCAGCGTGGTGAGTTCGTGCTGATCGTTTCCGGCGCGGTGACAGTGCGCGAGGACGAATTGCCCCCTGCGGCGCTCAAAATACTGCAGATTCTGCTGGCCGAGCTGCCGGTCAAGCAGGCCAGCAAGCTGGCCGCCGAGATATCCGGCGAGAAAAAAAACCGCTTGTATGAGGCGGCGCTGCAGCTTAAACACCCGTCGTGAATGAGGCGGGTGTGAATCGTCTGGCGATTCTTGCGTCAGCAGCTATGCTTTAGGTTCTGAAGCCGGGACAGGATTGGGTAAGCGCTCCCAGGCAGGTATGACCGGGTTTTGTCCGGGTATTTAGGAATGCGTGGCATGCAACGTACTCTACTGCTTGTAGATGATGAATCAAACATTATTTCTTCCCTTAAGCGCCTGTTTTACAGGAATGGCTATCAAATTCTTACCGCCCCCGGAGCGGCTGCTGCATTTGAAATGCTCGCTCAGCATGAAGTGGGGGTAATTCTGTCGGATTTTCGTATGCCGGGGATGACCGGCATCGAATTTCTTCACATTGTCAAAGAGCGTTACCCGGATACCGTGCGCATCATTCTTTCCGGGTTTTCCGATATTGCCCTGGTGACAGACGCCATTAACAGAGGCGCGGTGTACAAGTTTCTGACCAAGCCATGGGAAGACGATCTGCTGCTGGCCAATGTCGAAGAAGCCTTTATGCGTTATGAAATGAGGCAAGAGAATGTGCGCCTGGCAAACGAATTGGGCAAGGCCAATGAGTTGCTGCGGGAGTTGAACGTGGAGCTGCAGGAGCGCGTCCTGGCCAGTACCAATGAAGCAACGAAGAATCGTTATCTGCTCGAGTTGTCGCAGCACGTACTGGAAACATTGCCTGTCGGCGTATTGGGGGTCGACGATGAAGGCATGGTTGTGGTCGTCAATCAGGCGGCGCGGCGTATTTTTCAGCTAAAGCTGGGTTTGGCACGGCTGCCGGAAATCGGCGAGATGGCAGATCAGGCCGTGCCGGAGCCCTTGCTTGGCGTGGTTGGGAATCAGAGTGTGACCTTGTCCGTCCGTAATGGGAGCATAACGGTCCAATGCTGGAAAACCCCGTTGCTGCATGAAGAACATGTACGGGGTGATTTGCTGGTGTTTGTGCAAACAGGGGAATCGGTCAGCTAGATTGGGGAATGGCAAGACAGGTTGGCAAGAAATCTTTTAGCCGTTGGCGCCGCAGCGTTGAGAACCGGTCTGCGGCAAGGATAAGAATGCGGTCCGCCACAGGCGCGGTGAAATGGGGCAAATATTATGGCGTTGTCACTGGATGTTTTGCATCAATTACCCCCCTTGTCGCCCCAGGCGGTGGCATTGCTCGAGTCCCTGGATGAGAAAGCCGGGGCACACGACGTTGTCAGTCTGGTGGAGTGTGATCCGGGCCTGAGTGTGCGGGTGCTGCGTATCGCCAATTCGGCTTTTTATGGTATGCCAGGCAGGGTGAGTTCGATACGTGAAGCAGTCCTGTTGCTGGGAATGTCGGCCATTCGTTCCATTGCCCTTGCCAGTGTGATGAGTAACGTATTTTCCCGTTCGTCCGGCGGCATATTGGATCTGCGTGAATATTGGCGAGACTCTTTTCTGGTCGCGCTGTATGCGCAAGCACTGGCGCGGAAATGGGGCGCAGATGAGTCCATGGCGTTTACCGCCGGCCTGCTGAATGACATTGGTCTTATTGTGCTGGAGTTGACCAATCCGCTTATGTTGCAGGCGGTTTTCCGTGGCGTGCAGGAAAACGCTCTGTCCGTGCTGGAGGCTGAAAAGGCTGTCCTTGGCATACAGCATTATGAGATCGGCGCAGATCTTCTTGCCTCATGGCATCTGCCCGCTCCTATTGTGCAGGCTGTCTGGCTGCAGGCAATGGATGAATTGGTCCGGGAAAATCTGCTTGCTTCTGTCGTCAATCTGGCTAAAACAATAGTATCAGCAAAGCAAGAGTGTACGCCGGAGGAAATGGCGGCAAAAATTGAATCCAAGTGCCGGGTGCTGGGCGTCGATTCGGATCGACTGTCAGCCGACCTGTCCGAATGGGATAAGCTCGATGCAATGGTGCTGTACTGAATTAGCGAGAATAACGTGCCATGACGAATAAGGAAGCTGCGTATATTTCTGATGAATCGGCTGCAATGGTCGATCTGATCATTAAACTGCAACGGCAGATTTTTGCGGTGGATCAGCATGTGGTCGTTGGCGTTACGGATCCCCAGGGGCATATCCAGTATGCCAATGAACGCCTGTGTGAGATGAGCGGATATGACATCGAAGAGCTGCTGGGACAGAAGTTTTCCCTGCTGAAATCGGGATTTCACGAGCCGGGCGAGTATGCCAATCTGTGGAATACCATTCTGACCGGACAGATATGGAATGGCGAGTTGTGCAACCGGCGGAAAGACGGCGGGCTCTATTGGGAAAATGTTACTATTGTTCCAATTCATGACGAATATGGGAATTTAATACAATTCATTTCGGTTAGTACCGATATTACGCGGATCAAGCATGCCGAAATGGAGCTGCAGCTGGCCAATGAGTTTCTGGAGCAGCGCGTCAAGGAGCGGACACAGGAGTTAAGCAAACTGCTTGAAGAGTTGAATGCGGCCCAGGGGCAGTTGCTTCAGTCCGAGAAAATGGCATCGATTGGCCAGTTGGCGGCAGGGGTGGCGCACGAGATAAACAACCCGATTGGCTATGTCTATTCCAATTTGGGCACGCTGGAAAAATATCTGCAGGACTTCGTTGCGGTGATCGATGCATATGAGGCAGTTGAGGCGGGCAGTGCGGCAGATGCGTTCGGTGAGGTGCGGGCATTGAAAAAGGAAATCGATTTCGATTTCCTGAAAGAGGATGTGATTGCACTGATGGGAGAGTCACGCGAGGGTATAACCCGTGTCAAGAAGATTGTGCAGGACTTGAAGGATTTCTCCCATGTGGAAGGAGGGGACGACTGGCAGTTGGCCGATATCCGCAAGGGTATGAAGAGTACGCTCAATATTGTCTGGAATGAGCTGAAGTATAAGGCGGTTATCAATCAGGATATGGGCGATATTCCCGATGTTGAATGCCTGCCGTCGCAGCTGAATCAGGTGTTCATGAATTTGCTGGTCAATGCGGGCCATGCGATCGAAGAGCGCGGAGAAATCAGCATTCGAATGGGGCGCGAGGGCGAAGACAGGGTTTGGGTTGAGGTGGATGACACCGGTAAAGGAATCCCCGCGGAGAATCTGGAACGTATCTTCGATCCGTTTTTTACCACCAAACCGATTGGGCAAGGGACGGGGCTCGGCTTGTCGCTTTCCTACGGCATCATTCAAAAGCATCATGGAGCTATTGAGGTGCGGAGTGAAGTCGGGAAGGGCACTGTTTTCCGGATTTTGCTGCCGATCATGCAACCGAAAGACAGGCCGGCATGAACATGGAGCTGGAAATGGGGCCGGCAACGCCGACAGAGGAAATACAGCCGCCATGGTCGATTTTGTTCGTCGATGATGAAGAAAACATTCTGCATGCCCTGCGCCGTCTTTTCCGGCCGACCGGCTATAAGGTCGCGGTAGCGCACAGCGGTGCCGAGGCCCTGGCCGCGATGGAGCAACAGCCGGTCGACCTGATCGTTTCGGATATGCGAATGCCGCAAATGAACGGGGCTGAGCTGTTGGAGCATGTTCATCGTCGTTGGCCGAATACCGTTCGCATCCTGCTGACGGGATACTCGGACATGAGCATGACTGTCGATGCCATCAACAAGGGGAATATATATCGTTATATTTCCAAGCCATGGGACGAGAGCGAGCTGCTTGCGGCGGTCAGTCAGGCCTTGGAATTTAAGCAGCTGGAGCGGGATAAGCTACGGCTTGAGGAGCAGATTCGGCGCCAAAATGACGCCTTGCGCGAGTTGAATGCGACCCTCGAGTTGCGTGTTCAGCAGCGGACTGAAGAAGTGCGCCAGACGATGAGCTTTCTGGAGATGGCGCACAAGCAGCTGAAAGACAGTTTTCTAACGTCGATCAAGGTGTTTTCGGGGCTGATCGAGCTGCGTGAACGCTCCCTGGCCGGACATTCGCGGCGTGTTGCGGAGATGGCGCGGTCGCTGGCAAAGAAGCTGCAGTTAAGTGAGTCGGATCAGCAGGACATCTTTATTGCGGGGCTGTTGCACGACATCGGAAAGATCGGTCTGCATGATCGGGTGCTCGGCAAGCCTTTCATTATGCTGGTTGGTGAAGAGCGCGATGAGATGATGCGTCATCCGGTTACCGGTCAGGCTGTGCTGATGGGATTGGAGCCGCTGCATGGCGTGGCAAAACTGATACGCAGTCATCATGAGCGCTTTGACGGCATGGGGTATCCGGATGGTCTGGCGGGGGAGTCGATTCCGCTCGGAGCGCGCATTCTTGCGTTGGCAAATGACTTCGATGCCGTGCAGATCGGGACGCAGCTGAGCAAGCGGCTGACGGAGGCGGAAGCAGCGGAGCACATTGTGGACGGGAGGGGCAAGCGATACGATCCGCTGGTTGTCGATGCATTCAGGAAAATGATGGGAGGGGCTTCGCAAGAGGCGTATGAGATCGTGGGGCTTAAATCGGATCAGCTGGAAGCGGGCATGATACTGGCGCGTGATATCGTCAGCAAAGAGGGGGTGATGTTGCTGGCGAGAGATTACGAATTGAGTGCCGCTATCATTGGACAGATCAGGAATTTCGAGCGATCCACGGGGATTCGGCTCACTGTTCAAGTAAGGCTGTCGAAATAAACGGGGTTCGGATATGTATCGCATACTGGCGATTGATGATGAGCAGAACATACTGAATGCATTAAAAAGGGTGCTGGCGAATTGTGCCGGCATGCGGGAGTCCTGCCAGTTCGAGTCCTTTACCGCGCCGGATCTCGCGCTTATACGAGCGAGGGCGGTCCGTTTCGATCTGGTGATTTCAGATTACCGTATGCCGCTGATGGATGGGCTGACATTTTTGCGCGCATTCCGGGAGGTACAGCCTGATGCGGCCTGCATCATGCTTTCCGGTCAGGCCGACATGGAGGGACTGGTCGGGGCAATCAACGACGTGCGTATCTACCGCTTCATCTACAAACCGTGGCAGGAGTATGAATTGTGCTCAGCCGTGTCGTCTGCCCTGGCATACCAGCACTTGCTGGCGGAAAACCAGCGGCTGGCCGATGAGGTGCGGGCGCGGGATGGCGTCATCAGCCGGCAGCAGCTCGAATTGCAGCGGCTTGAGCGGGAACACCCGGGCATCACTCAGGTCAACCGGGCCGAAGATGGTTCGGTAATTTTCGGGCCATTGGACGAGTAAAGTCGAGCGTTAGCCAGATAGGCCGGGAAACAGTTCCAACAGGCCGTCGGCGATGAATTGAATCGCCATGGAAGCCAGTATCAGCCCCATCACGCGGGTGGCGATATTGATGCCGCCGCGACCCAGGCGTTGACCGATCGGCTCGGCCAGGCGCAAGACCAGCCATACGATCAGCGCAATGACCAGAATCCCCAGACTGAAAAAGACCTTGTCCAGCAAGCCGGTGGCCTGGTGGGCATCCACGATCGTCAGACTGATGGCGCCGGGTCCTGCCAGCAGGGGAATGGCCAGCGGCACGACCGCGATGTCGTCCTTCGCCTGGGCTTCGACTTGCTCCTCCTCGGTATGGCGCGCCATGCTCGTTTTGGCGCTGAACATGGCCATGGCGATCATCAGTACCAGCAGACCGCCGGCGATGCGGAAGGCGGGGATGCCGATGCCGAAGAACGACAGGACGGTGCCGCCTGCCCAGACGGTGAGGATCAGAATGATGGCCACCGCCGCCGCAGCCTTGGCGGCAGTGCGGTGCATCACATCAGGGCGCCGATCGGAAATGAGGCTGAGATAAATGGGTATGGCGCCCAGCGGATTCAAAATGGCGAAAATGCCGACCAGAAACTTGATCTGTTCGGTGAGCAGCGGAATATGTGTCATCTGTGATCCAGCGGCGGATTACTGGGTTTGCCGTACATCATCAAGAATGCCGGTCACATCCTTTTCCCACTCCTTGAAGTAGCTGGCTAGTTCGGGGTCGGGGAAAAATTCAGCCAGCATGGCCGGATGGTTGGTGGTCAGCAGGGTCTGATTGTTTTCCGCGAAAATGGCAATGTTGAGCGGCAGATACGGGATCAGCTCCGGATGTTTGGCGGCGATTTGCTTGATCTCATCCGCCTTGCCGAAAAACACCACGCGGTACTTGTCGGTTTTGTAGCCTTTGGCTTCCAGGCCGACATCCACTCTTTGCACCCGTGTCAGCGTGTAGCCGTGCGCCTTGATGGCCGCCTGCAGGGTGGACATGGCTTCCTCGAATTCCTGGCTCGAGCGCACGATCATCATTTCGTCCGCCCGCGCGTTCAGGGCAAACAGGGGCAGGCCCAGTAAGGCGATGGCAAGAAACAGTCTCATAGGGTGGCCTCTTCCATGATGGCGAGATACTGCTGAGTCATTTGCCGGCACAGATCGTTCAGGTTCGAGTCGTTGAACATCCGGCTGAGGCGTTTGGGATTCACCGCCATCAGTTTCACCTTGCCATGGTCTTCCGCCACCGTGATGCGGCAGGGCAGGAACAGGCCGACGCGCGGGTCGTTGGCGAGCGCCTGATTAAGGAGGCTGAAGTTGCAGAAATAGATGATGTGCTGGTGAGGGTCTTCGCTGTCCTCCGGTACCAGCCCGGCATCCAGATTTTGTTCGCGGATGAAGATGAAGTTGTTGTTGCCGACCGCGCGTTTGAGGTTTTCAATGGTGGTGGCCAGGTCGTAGGGCGAATCCATGGTCAGGATGGCCGACTCGGTGTTGAGCAGGGTGGCGCTGGAAGAAACCGGCTCCTGCTGGAACTGGCGGATGAAGCTGACCAGGTCGTCGACATCGCGTTCCTGCAGGCCGCGTTTGGCGGCGGCGATCATCGGCGTGCCTGCGCGACCATGCATGAGGGTGTACTTGATCATGCTGTCGCTGGCGGCAGCCAGAAAGCCCGGGTTATGCAAGGCGGGCGGCATGATGGGCAGGTCGCGCGGGCGCGAGAACGTGACGCCGGTGCCCTTGCCGCCCTCGCCGTTGGCGCCATGGCAGGCGGCGCAATATTTGGCATACAGCTGCTTGCCGTGTGTCGGGTCGCCCTTGATGGGGGCTGGATCGAAGTGCATGGCTTGTGCGGCATTCCATGAGCGCACGTATTTCACCAGCGCGTCCACTTCGGCATCGCTCAGTTTTTGAAATGCCGGCATGATGCGTCCGGGACGGCCAAGCCGGATGGTTTTGCGAATATAGTCGTCGCTGACGCTGGCCTGGAAGGATGGCAGGGCCAGCGGCACGCCGATACCGCCGGAGCCTTTCTCGCCGTGGCAGGCGGCACAGTTTTGCGCAAACAGCGTGGCTCCGTCGGGGGCGGCCAGGGTAACGGCGCTGGCCAGTAACAGCAGCAGGGCAGAAAGTAGTCGTATCATGGGTGTGATGCTCAAACTGGATGCAATTATCCTAATATAGCCTTTCGCGGCGGCATGTCAATCCGCGCGTCGGGTGGCCGGTGGGCCTTGTTTTATGGGTTATACTGCACGCACTATCTGACTGATTGAATATTGTAGCCGAATACTATGCAACAACTGACTCTTTTGCGACCCGATGACTGGCATCTGCACCTGCGTGACGGTGCCGCGCTGCAGTCGGTGCTGCCCGATACGGCGCGCCGTTTCGCCCGGGCAATCGTTATGCCCAATCTCAAGCCGCCGGTCACGACGGTTGAAGCCGCACTGGCTTATCGTGCGCGAATTTTGGCTGCCTTGCCGGCTGGCTCGAAGTTCGCGCCGCTGATGACGCTGTACCTGACCGACAATACGGCGCCGGAAGAGATTGCCAAGGCGCGCGCGAGCGGAGTGGTGCATGCGGTCAAACTGTACCCTGCCGGCGCGACGACCAATTCGGATGCGGGTGTGACCGATCTGGCCAAATGTCATGATACGCTGGCCGCCATGCAGGAGGCGGGCATGCCTTTCCTGTTGCATGGGGAGGTGACCGATCCGGCGGTGGACGTGTTTGATCGCGAAGCGGTATTCATCGAGCGCGTATTGTCGCCCCTGCTCAAAACCTTTCCGCGTTTGAAGGTGGTGCTGGAGCATATCACCACCCGCCAGGCTGCCGAGTTCGTGCGCGCGGCGCCGGACAATGTGGCGGCCACCATTACCGCACATCATTTGTTGTATAACCGCAATGCCATGTTCGTCGGCGGGATACGTCCGCATTACTACTGTTTGCCGGTACTCAAGCGAGAGACGCACCGTGAAGCCTTGGTCGAGGCGGCGATCAGCGGGTCCGCCAAGTTCTTTCTCGGCACCGACAGTGCGCCGCATCCGCTGCATGCGAAAGAGTCCGCCTGCGGTTGCGCCGGTATTTACACGGCCCATGCGGCGATCGAGCTGTATGCGGAAGCATTTGAACGGGCGGGTGCGCTGGACCGGCTGGAAGGGTTTGCCAGCCGCTTCGGACCGCAATTCTACGGTCTGCCGCTCAACCGCGAGACCATCACGCTGGAAAAGTCCGGCTGGACGGTGCCACCGGTGCTGCCGCTGGGGGATGCCGAGCTGGTGCCGCTGCGCGCGGGCGAGCAGATTGGCTGGCGTCTGGCTTGAATTGGTCGGGGTGTGGCCTCATAATAATAAATGAAGCGGGCCAGACAGTCGCCGCCGGCGGCAACGCCGGGGGAGGAAAGTCCGGGCTCCACAGAGCAGGGTGACGGCTAACGGCCGTACGTCGCGAGACGAGGAATAGGGCCACAGAGACGAGTCGTGGCGACCTGCGTGCTTGCACGCTTGCGTCGACACGGGTGAAACGCGGTAACCTCCACCCGGAGCAATACCAAATAGGCAGACGATGATGTGGCTCGCGGAGTCTGCGGGTAGGTAGCTTGAGGCGTGCAGCAATGCCCGTCCTAGAGGAATGACTGTCCACGACAGAACCCGGCTTACCGGCCAGCTTCAATGAATTCATTAATATGGTAAGCAGTAAGCAGTACTACACTTTTGCCTGTTCGCTGTTCACCGCTCACCGCTCACCGCTCACCGCTCACCGCTCACCGCTCACCGCTCACCGCTCACCGCTCACCGCTCACCGCTCACCGCTCACCGCTCACCGCTC
>JAJZQI010000010.1 GCA_021851875.1 Pseudomonadota bacterium
CTCCTCCCTACTCCCTACTCCCTACTCCCTACTCCCTACTCCCTACTCCCTACTCCCTACTCCCTACTCCCTACTCCCTACTCCCTACTCCCTACTCCCTACTCCCTACTCCCTACTCCCCACCTTACCACTTCACCACATGCACATTGGCCAATGACCGCCCCAGAAAGCGCTCCCCGATGGTCTGGAAGCGCAACGGCACATCGGTGACATAGAACTCGTAGCTGGGCATGCTGCGCTGGGCATTGGCCAGCTGCCGTTCCGCCAGCAGCGCGGCCGTCTGTTCCGCCATGGCTTCGGCCGAATCGACCAGCTGCACATCCTCGCCGGATACTTCCTGCAGCAGCGGCTTCAGCAGCGGATAGTGAGTACACCCCAACACCATGGTGTCGATATCCTGGGCCAGCACCGGGCGCAGGTATTCCTGCGCGGTCAGGCGTGTCACCTCGTGCTCCAGCCAGCCTTCCTCCACCAGCGGCACAAACAGCGGACAGGCCTGCGAGTAGATGCGCATGTCCGCGTCGTATTCGTGAATGGCGCGGGCGTAGGCGTTGCTGTTGATGGTGGTGGGCGTACCGATCACGCCGATGCGGCGGCTCTGGCTGGCCGCCACGGCGCCCACCGCACCCGCATCAATCACGTCCAGCACCGGCACGGCCGACAGGTCCTTGACCATCTGTGCAGCCACGGCGGCCATGGTGTTGCAGGCGATGATCAGCAGCTTGACGTCTTTTTGCAGCAGAAACTGGGCGATCTGCGTAGTGTAGTGGGCAATGGTCTCGACCGATTTGACGCCGTACGGCACACGGGCCGTATCGCCAAAATAGATGATGTTTTCGAACGGTAGACGTTCCATCAGGGCGCGCACCACAGTCAGACCGCCGACGCCGGAATCGAATACCCCGATGGGGCTTTTCGGATCAATATTCATGGCTAGCGATTATAGGCCATGCCGGGCAAGTGCCCAAGCAACATGCTCACGCACCAGGTCTGAGGGGTGATCAGCTCGTGCACGCAACGCACTGACTAGGGCAGGACTGGAGGGAGCATTACCCATTGCCACCGCAATATTGCGCAGCCAGCTGATATAACCGATGCGGCGGATGGCGCTGCCTTCCAGCCGCCGCATGAACTCGGCCTCGCTCCAGCTGAACAGCTCCACCAGCGAGGCGCTTTCCAGCCCCTGGCGAGGCAGGAAATCCGGCTCCTGCGTCAAGCGGGCAAAACGGTTCCACGGGCAGGCCAACTGACAGTCATCGCAACCGTAAATCCGGTTACCCAGCAGCGGGCGCAACTCCACGGGAATACTACCGTGCTGCTCGATTGTCAGATAGGAAATGCAGCGCCGCGCGTCCAGTTGATACGGCGCCACAATGGCAGAGGTGGGGCAGGCCATGATGCAGGCTGTGCAATCACCGCAGTGGGCGCTCACCTGCTCATCGACCGGCAAGGGCAAATTGGTGTAAATCTCGCCCAGAAAATACAGCGAACCGGCTTCGCGCGTCAGCAGCAGCGTGTGTTTGCCGCGCCAGCCCAGCCCGGCCTTTTCCGCCAGCGCCACCTCCATCACCGGCGCACTGTCAACGAAGACCCGGTAGCCGAACTCACCCATCTCCGCCTGCATGCGTTCTGCCAGCTGCTGCAGCTTGCGCCGCAACACCTTGTGATAGTCGCGCCCTAAAGCGTAGCGCGACACGTAGGCCTGCTCGCCCTGCTGCAACAGTGTCTGGGCCTCGCCCCAGTCTTGCGGCCAGTAATCAAGGCGAGCGCTCACTATCCTCACAGTTCCCGCAATCAGCTCGCCAGGTCGGCTGCGTTTGCTGCCATGCCTGGCCATGTACTCCATCTCGCCGTGTAGGCCCTGTTGCAGCCAGTTGAGCAGCCCCGGTTCGGCCGCCGACAGATCGGCATCGCAAATAGCCACCCGCGACAGGCCGAGCTCGTGCCCCCACTGTTTGATTCGGACGGCAAGACCGGTACAATCGGCCCCATCCCATGCTGAAAATCCCTGATCGTGCATAACAGCCATATTACCGCGCCGGATCACTCCTGGTCACGCACGCTTGCTGACGAACCGTCCACCACTTTGCTGGCGCAGGCCCTGGCACCGTGCATCCGTCCCGGCCTGGTCGTCTACCTGTCAGGCGACCTGGGCGCCGGCAAAACCACCTTTGCCCGCGCCCTGCTGCATGCCATGGGCCATGCCGGGCGGGTAAAGAGCCCCACCTATAATCTGGTTGAAATTTATGTGATTTCTAGCTTATACTTATATCACTTTGATTTATATCGGTTCAAAGATCCGATAGAATGGGAGGAAGCGGGGTTCCGCGAGTACTTCAACCCGCAATCCGTCTGCCTGGTGGAATGGCCGGAAAAAGCCCAGGGCATTTTGCCTGCCGCCGACCTGCAGATTACGCTGTCCATTCAAGAAACTGGCCGCCTGGCCGCGATACAAGCAAACACGGAGCATGGCGCAACATGTCTGGAGTGTTGGCAAACAAAATGGGAGACCTTGTCCGCACCGGCCTGATGGTGTGTGCGCTCTGTCTGCTCGTCCCTGCCCAATACGCTCTGGCCGCCACCGTCGTTTCATCCGCCCGCATCTGGCCGGCGCAGGAATACACCCGCCTGACGCTGGAAGCCAACGCCCCGGTTCCGTTCAAGTACTTTCAGGTACCCAACCCCAACCGGCTGGTCATCGACATGGAAAACGTCGAACTCGGCAAGGCGCTGGAAGACCTGGCCCCCAAGGTCGCCGCCGACGACCCGTACATTGAGAAAGTGCGTGTCGGCCGCTTCAAGCCGAACGTGATCCGCATGGTGCTGGACCTCAAAACCGAGATCAAGGTGAATGTCTTTACCCTCGACCCGGTGGGCGAGTACAAGAACCGTCTGGTGGTCGACGTTTATCCGGCGCAGCCGAAAGACCCTTTGCTGGCACTGCTTAACAGTCCTTCCCCGCAGCAGGCCGCTGCCGGCGACACGGCCGACTCAACCCCGGCCAGTAAGGCCGACAGTCCCCCCGATAAAAAAGACAACAAACTCGCCGCCAACAAGGATGACGCCGCCAGCGCCTCGAACGACAGCCTGAAGCGCAACAAGAAAGGCTATGCGCGCCTGCTGACCGTCGCTGTCGATGCCGGCCACGGCGGCGAGGACCCGGGCGCCCACGGGCTCAACGGCACCAATGAAAAGGACGTCACTTTGGCCATCGCCCGCCGCCTGAAAGCGAAGATCGATGCCCAGGAAGGCATGCGCGCCTACCTGACGCGCGACGGCGATTATTTCGTGCCGCTGGGAACGCGCGTGGTCAAGGCACGTAACGTAAAGGCCGACCTGTTCGTCTCCATCCATGCCGACGCCTCGCCCAGCCGCGATGCGCGCGGCTCCTCCGTTTTTGCCCTGTCGGAACACGGCGCCACCAGTGCGGCCGCCCGCTGGCTGGCGAAGAAGGAAAACGATGCCGACCTGATCGGCGGTGTGAACATCGGCGTGAAGGACCGCTATCTGGCCCAGACGCTGCTGGATCTGTCGCAAACCGCCACCATCAACGACAGCCTGAAACTGGGCAAATCGGTACTGGGTGAAATCGGCAGCATCAACCGCCTGCATCAGGGAAAAGTTGAACAGGCCGGCTTTGCCGTGCTGAAGGCGCCCGACATCCCCTCCATCCTGGTGGAAACCGCCTTCATCAGCAATCCGGACGAAGAAGCCAAGCTCAAGGATGACGACTATCAGGACCGTCTGGCCGACGCCATCCTGGCCGGCATCAAACGCTACTTTGCGCAGAACCCGCCGGTTGTGCGCGACAAGCTGGCGCAGAATTGATCACTATCCCAAACTTTGCCACGCTCCCCAAGCTACACCAACCCCCAGTACACAACCGGCCAAAATTTCCACTGGCGCATGCCCCATCCGCTCACGCAACATAGGAACATCATCCCTAGCCAGTTGATTGATTGCGGCTGCATGCCGTCCAACTTGACGTCTCAGACTTGAGGCATCGAGCAAAACGATAAATGCTAAGGTAAGAGCCACCCCGAAAGCAGGACTATCAATCCCTTCTTTAAAAGCAACAAGAGCCGCCATGCTGCTCACAATCGCACTATGATTACTGGGAAACCCACCGTAACCAATAAGGCTGAATGCCAGCTTCCCGCTTCGAAAACTATTAAAGGCAAACTTCGCGCCACCCGCCACAAGCCAAGTCAAGAAAGGCGTCAGAAGATAAGACAAATGCATAGTCATCCCTTACCTGGCCAAAGCACCCAACCACACACAGCAATCCATGCCACGACTGTGGCCAACAGCTGCCAGTCAGCCAGCAAAGCATCCGTCGGTGATTCACCCACTTCCTGCTCTTCAACCACATACCAGTAACGGAACAATCCGAACAGAACCAGAGGAACCGTCACCACCAGTTGAGGCCTGGCTGACATCACAAACATGCTGTAAAACACTAAAGCACCTGTCGCCGACATTTCCGCATATCTGTCAACAAGCCTGATGGAATAGCGTTCCAACACCATCCGTCCCTGCTTGTTAGTTTGTTGCAATTCCTGACGTCGTTTCACTGCCGCAAGGTACAACGCCAAGCAAAGGGTTGTTATAAACATCCAATCCGAAACAGGCACAGACAAGGCCACAGCCCCCGCATATACGCGAAGAACAAAACCGATCGCGATAATAAAAATGTCGACTACCGGCTGGTGCTTCAACACCACAGTGTATGCTAGATTCAGCAAAAGATAGCTCGCCAACACAGCCAGCAGTTTAGGCATGCTGAGCCCGCCGAACACAATAATCCCATATAAAATAGCCAGCAGAAACAAAGCTTGTCTCGGCGTTACAATGCCAGCAGCAAGCGGACGTTGCCTGGACTTTTTCGGATGCAAGCGGTCGCGCTCGATATCCTTCAGATCATTAACAATATAGGCAGCGGAAGACGCCAAACAGAAAAGCACGAAAGCAAGCATTGCCCTGGTCACTGCTTCGCCGTCGAGAAACTCCCCGGCAAAGACTAGTGGCGCAAAGACAAAGCCATTCTTGATCCATTGTTTTGGTCTTAGCAGGGCAAGCAACCCACGCAAACGAGCTAGAGGTGCACGAACGACTGCGGTATCATCCATCCGTATCAGGTTCACAATAATTAGAAAATATCCAGGATGAGGCTAGCACTAATTTATACAATTCTCGCATTAATTGCGACTGCCGCAAACATAGGCATGCAAGATGTAGTGGTTCGCACATATCAGGGCGCATATCCCGTTGCAGTTTCGGTCTTTGCGGGAACAGGCATCGGCTTGCTGGTCAAATATATGCTCGACAAGCGCTATATTTTTTCATTTCGCGCACGCAACCTGGCACATGATGGAAGAACCTTTGTTTTATATGCCTTGATGGGAGTGATTACGACCGTCATCTTCTGGGGGTTCGAATTCGGTTTTCAGTATCTGTTCGCCAGTAAGCACATGCGCTATACGGGCGGCATCATCGGCCTCGCGATTGGTTACTGGGCAAAATATTATCTGGATAAGCGATTCATCTTTCGCCTGGGGCATGTATGATATCCGTTGAATCCTGGGGCCGCATTGGGATATACCCGCACAATATAATGCATCTGACCGCACCAGATCAGGCCTTATCCATAGTCAAGAACAATCATCCAGGGATTGCGTATGGCATGGGAAAGAGCTATGGGGATGCCTGCCTTAACCCCGGCCAACTGCTGTGGAACACACGTGGACTTGACCACTTTATTCACTTTGATGCCGATAATGGGCGATTGACATGTGAAGCTGGCGTATTGTTACGCGATATCCAGCAGCTATTTCTACCACGCGGCTGGTGTTTACCTGTGACGCCAGGCACACAATTGATCACTGTCGGCGGAGCCATAGCAAATGACGTACATGGTAAAAACCACCATGGTTTCGGCTCGTTTTGTGATCAGGTGCTACGCATTCAGTTAGCCCGTACAGATGGCTCGATC
Organism: Pseudomonadota bacterium; assembly: GCA_021851875.1. GTDB lineage: Bacteria > Pseudomonadota > Gammaproteobacteria > Burkholderiales > JAJZQI01 > JAJZQI01. The sequence goes on from JAJZQI010000010.1 coordinate 5,993, forward strand.
ATCGAGTGTTCGCGACATTCATCACCCGACATGTTTGCCGCCACCGCTGGTGGTGTTGGATTAACCGGCGTCATCATTACGGCCGAACTCCAACTTCGACACTCACCCAATCTATGGTTGGAAACCGAAACAATCCCGTATTATGGGTTGGAAGAATTTTTTTATTTATCCGACAGCTCCGAAACTGAGTGGGAACACACGGTTTCATGGATCGACTGCCTGAGCGGAACAGCAGCGAAAGGCCTTTTCATGCGTGGTCGACCTGCCAGAGACTACGACAAAGCCACGCAGCCCAGACGCAGCCGGAATATTCCGATCACACCACCGCTTTCACTGGTCAACCGCCTCAGCCTGAAACCTTTCAATCTTACATACTACCAATTGCAGAAATTGCGACCAGTACAGCGCCATGAATATTATGAAGACTTTCTCTACCCATTGGATCATCTGACCAACTGGAATCGCCTATACGGCCCCAAGGGATTCTATCAATACCAGAGCGTTGTCCCGCGCGATAGCGGCATGGCCACCACGCAAGCCATGCTCGATGCCATTGCCAGCTCTGGTGAGGGTTCGTTCCTTGCCGTTCTAAAAACCTTTGGACAACGCCAATCCATTGGTATGCTCGGCTTTCCTAGACCCGGCGTTACTTTGGCGCTTGACTTCCCCAACAACGGAGATGCAACGAAAAAATTGTTTGAACGTCTTGACTCCATCGTACGGGATGCAGGTGGACGCATTTATCTCGCCAAGGATGCCCGTATGTCGCGTGAAATGTTCGAAGCCGGTTATCCTCTGCTAAACGAATTCACTCGCTACCGTGACCCCGGCATCAGTTCTGCCTTGTCACGCCGACTCATGGGAAGCTGAAGGTAAAAATCATGCGCAACATTGTCATTATCGGAGCCACCTCATCCATCGCCGAGCACTGCGCTCGCCTCTGGACAAAACAAGGCGATGTCACACTTACTCTCGTCGGACGCGATGCACAACGGACCGAAAGAGTCGCCGCCGACCTATTAATTCGCAGCAACTATGCGGAAATTCGCGTAGTCATCACCGATTTCCTTTCGCCTTCTTCTATCAAGGCAACCGCTGACCAGATTGCACAAAAGGGAGTAATCGACATTATTCTGATTGCTCACGGCTCCCTTCCTGACCAACATGATTGCGAACAAGACCTGAATAAAGCCCATTCAGCGTTGGAAGTTAACGCCATTTCACCCGTACTGTTTGCCGAAGCATTCGCCGACCATCTTGCCAAAGCAAACCATGGCACACTGGCCATGATTGGATCAGTTGCAGGTGATCGGGGCCGCAAGTCCAACTATATTTATGGTGCCGCCAAGGGTCTGGTCACCCGTTATGCTCAAGGCTTACAACACCGTTTCCATAACAGTGGTGTTCGCATCATTCTAATCAAGCCCGGTCCAACTGACACTCCCATGACATCGCAAATAAAGGCAGCTGGTGCACGATTAGCCCCCGTCGATCAAGTAGCTAGCGACATTGTCAAAGGCATCGAAAGTGGTAAACCAGTTATCTACACTCCAGCTATCTGGCAGTTGATCATGTCGATCATCCGACATTTACCAGCAACGATATTCAACCGGCTCAATATATGAATACAATCCAATTAAATGCCCTATACTAGCGGTAACAAAAAATATTAGAGCACACAAGCAATTCACTGAGTTCAAACTAGAATGCACAACACAAGTCCGCTCCCCCGCCACACCACTCTGGCCATCTTTGCACTGCTTGTCCTTGGCCTTTTTGCCGGCATGATACGCACTTATTTCGCAGCGGAATACCAGTATGCCACCCTTACCATGATGATGGATGGTACTGCTGTTATCCCATTGCAGTTTCGCGTTCTGGGTGCCTGGATCATTAAGGGAATATGGGAGACGACGGGAATGGATCTCAGCCAATTGGTTCGTTACTACGAATCGGTGGTCTTCATTCTCAGTACTTTGGCAATTTACCTTTACGGCAAAGCGACTGGACTATCTAAACCGGCAGCACTGTTAACCGGATGTGCTTTATTGTTTCTTTACCCGTATTACTTTGTCTACCAGCCACTCGGTCATTTTTATTATCCGGGCGATACGCTTTCCATTTTGTTTACCGCCTTAGGACTGTGGCTGCTCGCAGAAAAACGCTTTAACTGGTTTGCCATATTGTTGACGATCGCGTTTTTCAATCGCGAAAGTATTGTACTGCTGATCCCACTGTTTTTATTCACATCTTATAAGCAAATACCGAACAACAAACTTGTTCTGTACCTAGTGCTGTATAGTGCGGTATTTCTGATCGACAAGAGCATTCTCGCAGAGTTGTTCGGTAACAATCCCGGAGCCGGAACCGTTTCGCTGGATCACGACATTTTTCACCATGGCTGGCCACGCTCGTTGGAAACCAGCCGAGTGTACAGCAATACCTTACTTTTCTTTTCCCTTGATGGCGCACTGTTTTTTCTAAGCTATGCTGGCTTTCTCTGGCTTCCTGTGCTGGTAGGCTATAGTCAAATTTCAAGTGTGTTTGTTAAAAGGAGCCTGTGGCTGATTCCGTTATCTCTCTTGCTTATGTTTCCGGTAGCCAACTTCAATGAGCCCCGCATCTATGCTGATCTGGCACCTATCATACTTATTGCAACCGCCCACGCCCTCAAACAACTACGGCAGGAATCAACTCATCCTTGCTGACTGACATACCGCATGAATGCTGCCTCCAGAGTAGCCTCCGGTTCTACGGCAAGCAAACGTTGCCCCGAGGCATTTATGCGTTCCAGCACAACGGGCAATTCCGCTGCAGCAGACCGAATTTTCCAGCGGCCAGTTGACTCTTCCATCCCGCCCTGAAATAAATCATACCCCTCTACCCGGATCCAGTAGCCAGTACAGTCGCCAATTAGCTCAGCCGGACTCTGAACTGTCCTCAGTACACCCTTGTGTACAATCCCAATACGATCTGCTAGTCGTTCAACATCATGTAAAATATGACTTGAAAAAAACAAGGTACCTCCATCCTGCCGGTACTCGACCAATTGGTCGGCCACCTCCCGGCGCCCTACCGGGTCAAGACCTGACATCGGCTCATCGAGTACCAACATGCGCGGCTTTATTGCAAGTGCGTGCGCCAACGCCACACGCTGCGTCATGCCTTTGGAAAATTTCCGGATGCGTTTTTTTGCCACATGGGCAACACCAAAACGCTCCAACCAGGTCATGATATGAGATTGCAGATTGTCCACCCGCACATCATGCAGGTGACATCCCATGGCCAGCACCTCATAGGGCGTGAGGTAGTCGTATAGATATGGATTTTCCGGCACAAAACCGATTCCCTTACGGGCCTCTGCCGTCTCCACGGGTAAGCCGTAAATTTTTGCCGTGCCAACACTAGCCGTGACAATACCCATCAGAATCTTCATCGTCGTGCTTTTACCCGCACCATTCGGCCCGACAAAACCGAATGACTCGCCATCGCCAACTGACAAACTGACATCAGCAAGTGCTCTGGCTGGCCGCCCAAACATGTTGGAATAGTACTTACTCACACCGTCAAGTTCAATTGCCTTTACCATCCCTGCTTACCTATTCATGACGACTGCAACAAGCCCGGCCCGGTCCACTTCATAACGCCCACCCAATGGGTCTTGTGGTATCGCATCAAGCAGCCCGGCTGCCACTACCCTGTCCAACGAAGCCGGCTGAACACCGAATTCCTGCCGATATTTTCTCACTCCATCGCGCAGCAGGGCCATATTTTTCACACGCTCCATACGCTGAGCAAAGACCTGCTTCAACTCCGGCTCCTTAGCCTCTTCCTTCATTTGGCTAAGCACTGCCAGCGCCACCTCACTGTCAGTGGATTGTGCCACCCACTTTGCTGCAATCATCTTCAAAGCTGCACGATTTCCTTCATCAGCACGTTGCGCTGCCACCTGCAGAGCCTGGCTGGCGGCAACCGGATCATGCAAAAAATACTGTAGATTGAAGCCATAAAAGAAAGGTGGATAGACATCTGTTGGCCGGGCTGCCGTTGCCGCTTGTAACACAGTCTGCGCCGGCGCAACGTGTCCCCCCCAGGGCAAGATGGCAGTTGCCATGTAATAATTATCCTCATGCCCAGGATTCAGGGCAGCGGCGTCCATCTGTACCTGACTGAGTGTCTTGAGTGTAATTGCATCAAGCCGCTCGACGCCCACGACCATTGCGCGAAAGGCCCCGATATTGGCGGCCAGGTAGCGGTCCCCCCCCGCCAACACAACCTGGACGGGGAGCGGCATATCAATGCTCATTTGTGCCACAGGAGCTGAACGTGACTGCTGTGACAGCCAACCGGTACTGGCAACATAAAACCATGCGGCTAGAAACACTGACACCCCAAACACCAGACGCCTGACCGCCAGAACATCTATGCGTTTATTGTAGTAGTTATTTTTGTACATAGGCTTGCAGTGCGGCCGCCACCCTCGACAGCACCTGTTTCCAGGATTCGTCATCACCCTGCCGGAAAATCCGCATGCTCGGGTACCACGGACAGTCCTCACGGTCGACTTGCCAGCGCCAATCGCGCCCCTCGTTTGCCAGCATGATCCACACAGGCCTGCCCAGAGCTCCAGCCAAATGCGCGATGCCTGTATCCACCGCAATAACCAGATCAAGATTAGCAATGACTGCGGCTGTATCAGCCAATGTTTCACATTCCGCGACAATATTGATCAAGGGAATCTGTGGCGCCATCAGCGCCTGGTTGGATGCAGCATCCTTCTGTAAACTGTAAAGCGAAACTCCCGCAACCCCAGCCACAGTCTCCCACTCGCTCAGCCGTGTCGAGCGATTCTTGTCATTGCCGTATTTCGGATTACCGGCCCAAACAATGCCAATCTTCAATTGTACATCCCCCGCCAAACGCTGTTTCCACTTCGCCACCTGATCTTGCGGCGCATGCAGGTAAGGCGCAGGGTAGACGGGATTAAGCAGATCAGTGTGTAACAAGCGGGGTAATTCCATCAGATTGGTCTGCACATCATACTCCGATGGCACACTCAAATTCAGGTCATCCATCTTGATCACTTCAATACCCCAACCCTGAGCCCGTACGAGTTCAACTGCCTGATGATTAACGGCAAAAATAATCTTCCCACCCTGCAACTGACGGAGCAAGACCATAAATTGCCAAAGATCACCGTAGCCGAAATCTTGGTATACCAACAAATGGCGCCCATTCAGCGGCTCTCCTTGCCATGCAGGAATAGTTGTTTCCTTCTTTTTTGTTCCCTGGGAGAAATGGTACCACCCCTCCTCAGTCTGGTTATATTGAAGATAGTGCCAAGCAAGGGCAAAATGCGTCGAGAACATTGCAGGCTCCAACTGCAATGCCTGCTTATAGTGCTCTATTGCTTTAGACTGCTCACCCAGGCGGTAGAGCGCGTGACCATAATTTGCAAAATAATTTGCCTCAGTCGCGCCCTTTTCCAGTACTCGCCCAAATACCTCTGCCGCCTCGGCAAATTTCTTTTGCCCGAACAGGGCATTCCCAAGCCAGTCCAAACCAAGCAAACTGTCCGGCTCTTGCTGTACGACACGCCGTAAGGCATGCTCTGCCAGCAAAGGGATACCCATTGTCAGGGCTAGCCGGCCAAGATTCTGCCACCCCATCGCAAACTGCGGCTGAATCTGCACCAAATGCTGGCAGGCATCGAGAGCATCATAAAGACGTCCCTTTTTTTCTAACAACAAAGCCCGGTTATTAATAGCGACAAAATGGCGTGGGTTGTTCGATATAGCCTGCTCGTATGCCAACAAACTCTCGTCCTGCCGGCCAGAAAACTGTAGTGCACGGCCACGCAGATAGTGCAAATTTCCCGAATGAGCGAACCGTTCCACCCCCTTATCCAGCAAGTGTAGTGCCGTGTCTATCTGCTCATCATCCTGCAACGCCCGCCCCAGCAAAATCAAGGCTTCGTGCGCCACATCAATACGAGAATGGCACAGCAACTGCTCCCATAGATCCATTGCCTGCCTGGACTCGTGCCGCAAAACGTGCAGATCAGCGCGGGCCAACTGCCATTCGGCAGATTCTGCCATGCCGTCCGCTTCAAGCCGAGATAAAACGGACTGCAGTACAGCCACATCATGACTTCGCCTTGTTACCAGCTGAACAACTGGCAACAGGGCTGGACACCAGTCTATTGCCTCAAAATCCGCATCGATTCGTGCACCATGCTCCAGCCAACGCCAAATCCGCTTGTGCGCACCTGCCAATACCTGCTCTTGCAGATATGCCAGCAACGCTGGAATGACCCGATCGGCAAACAACTGCTGCCAGTCACCATCGCCCTCCTGTTCAAATACCCGCATGGTGGGATACCAGGGATTATCCTGTCGACCGAACAGCCAGCGCCAATCTTGCCGAATGTTTGGCAGCACAACCCAGACCGGTTTGCTCAATGCACCTGCCAGGTGAGCAACAGAAGTATCTACGGTGATAACGAGATCAAGATTGACAATCGCTGCCGCCGTATCGGCAAAGCTGTGCAACTCCGGGGCCAGATCAGTCAGTTCAAAGCCGTAATGGGGCGTATTCAGCTCCGGCTCACCGCTCCCTTTATGCAATGAAAACCAGCTTACCCCAGGTACCGCACGTAAAGCAGCAAACTCTTCAAGACTGGCGGAGCGCCGAATGTCATTTGCCTGCTTGGGATTGCCGGCCCAGACGATGCCAACTTTAAACCCGGGCACGCCTTCCATGCGAGTGTGCCACTGCTCAACCAGACTTTTCTGTGGGTGCAAGTATGGCACCTTAGTTGGCAAATTGTCGAAATTAATGTCAAGCAAACCCGGGATGTCCATCAGGCGCGCATGGTAATCCCAACGCAGCTCTTCCAAACCCATTTGCGTCTTCCGGGCATGCTCGTCCTGTTCCAGCAAGGTCAGAATTTCCGGTCGGGTATTAAACACAACCCGGGCCCCCCTCTCGTGCAGCATGGGCAAAAAGCGCAGAAACTGAATCATATCGCCCGCACCCTGCTCAGAGTGAAGCAGCAAAGTCTTGCCCTGCAAGCTTTCCCCTCGCCATGGCAAGGCATCAAAGACATCGTACTTTACCTGCGCATTCATACGACGGTTGTAATACTTCCAGCCTTCTACATAGCGCCCTGTGGCCAGCAGTCCCAAGGAGTAATTCAGCACAGCGTTGATGTCTTCCTCAATCCCACCGGCCTGCTCATAGACCACCACCGATTCCGGCGAGCAGTGCCAAAGCAAAATGAAAGCTCTTTCCCTCTGTGCCGCTCGAACAAGCGCCAGATCATCGTCAGCCCAGCTTTCCAGCTTTTGTATCTGTGCAAGCGCCGCATCGAACAACCCCAGATGCATCAGGCTGCGTGCCTGCAGCGTATAAATAAGGGGGCGCCACTCATCATAGTAACGCGCCAGAAATTGGGATGCCAGAATAGTTCGGGCCGGTTGTCGTAATATGTAATACTGCTGCATCAAGCCGAACAAGGCGTCGGGATTGGATCCATCTATCTGCAATATCGATTCAAAATGCCTAATAGCACGCTGGGCATCCGCATCGGCAGTATCTGTATCCATCAAATTGGCCGCCGCGTAAGCCTGGTTGCTACACGTTTCAGCCAACAAAAAAAGAACTTCCATTGCCGGTGGATTTGCGCTCGACCAGCGTAGCAGATAGCGTTCCGCTTCTGCCCATTGTTTCTGCTGAAAGAGGCCCTTGCCCAGATTGAGTATCGCACCACCATGCTCAGGATTCAGTTGCAATGACTGCTGGTAAGCTTGCACTGCAGCATCAATGTGACCGCTCCGATGCTCTGCCACACCCAGCACATACCACGCTTCAGCATTGCCAGCACAGTCTGTCGGCATGGGTCGCAACAGATTCAGTACTTCCGCATCGTTTCCCTGCACCGCCGCCGCAATGGCGCACTCCAACACCTCACCCATCACCATAACCTACTGTCAGTTAAATTCGCGCCGTCCGAAACGCCAGGATGCCACCAGCAACATCAAGGCAATATAAGCAAGAGCCATCAATATGGCATGCCACATCAGGGAAGCTGCCGGCCAAGAGTCATACAATATGCCGCTGCGCCAATCCAGCCTTGACAAATCAGGCAGCGCCCATGCAACGCGTCGCAACCAGGGTAACCACAGCGCTATTGTTTCCGCATCTGCGGCCTGTGGCCGGGTCAGATAATCCAGCACCGCCCCCATACTTCGCCCGGCCAAGGCAAAACAAAAACCCAGTGCCATAGCAAGAAAAGGCGTCTCGGAAAAAGTCATCACGGCCAGGGCAAATGCCCCCACCGTACAAGCATCCAGAAAAATGCCCAGCAGAACGAGCGCATAGCGGCTGTCAATGAATGGCCGCGTCGAATCAGCATATCCCCAGATAGCAAAGTGATCCATGATCAGCAACAAACCACCGAACAACAACACGGCCACGGCTAGCATACCCACAACCCCGATGTAGCGTCCCCAGAGATAGTCCTGGCGGGACAAAGGGTAGGACAAAGCGAAATACACGGTGCGCCGATCGATATCCTTGGCAAATACCTCTTGCAACCAGAACAACACCAGCAGCAAAGAGAAAATTCGAATGCCGCTGATCCCCACATCCAACGACACTACAAGAGGCTGACGCAGAGAAAATGCCCCAGCGAGAAAAGCACCTGCCATCAACAACAGACCGAGCACCAGCACACCGACAAAACCGTGACTGCGCAAGCCTGACAACCAGGCAACTCTTGCATGTTGCCACATAAATCAACTCCAAAAAAAATGCCGGACCAAGCCGGCATTTTAGTGCAGACAATTAAGTCTGGACCAAGTTGCTTATCAGGCACAACCGTTAGTAGCAGCAGCCGGAGTCAACGGGGTCGGGTTAGTCACGCTGGAGCTCTCGCACTGAATCACACCACCGCCCTCAGACGTACCGCCAAAAGTATGCATGCCGCTCGGATGAGCAGCATTTACAGAGATTGCCGAAGAGCTCTGGGTGTAGTTAACGTTCACGCCAGCGGAACACTTCGGGGTAAATGTATCTTTCACGAAGGACGCGGTGTTACCCACCACAGAAGATCCTACGCCAGTTGTACAAGCAGAAGCAGCATAGCTTACAGCCGGTGCGGATAGAGTCACAGCCAAGGCAACGCCTGACAGTACAACTTCAATTTTCTTTGCGTGTTGCATAATCTTGTCTCCTAGAGATCGATTTTCAGATTCGGACCAATTTCTCGCTATCAACCGCCGGAGTTGGCGATCGCAGTGGTCAGGAAGTTGCGGGCATCGGACTGAGCTGCCTTGTCACGACCCTTTTTCTGGAATTCGGTGAACTGGGGAATCGCAATCGCGGCCAGAATACCGATAATCGCTACTACGATCATCAGTTCGATCAAGGTAAAACCTTTTTGAACCTTTTTCATCGTCAACACTCCTTTATTTGGAACACATCTTTGACCAGTCAAAGCTTGTTAAACAATCACATCAGGAATAACCGCTCTCCGAATGTGCCTGCTGAACAACCGTTAGCATATTCCATGCCAGTAAAATTCAGGCGCAAAACCGCTTAACCGGCGTCCCTCTGTGACAAATTTTGTCACTTTTGAACATAATTTCTCCAGCCCATACGCCAAGCAACAGCCACCATAGTTGCGCGTTTGCGCCATTCCAGCTCTCGTCAGTCAAATCCCGCACGAACGGCGCAAGCACCAGAACCACACCAGAAACAGCCGCAGCCGAATCTGGCACACGCCGCCAAAACCAATACAGCAATACAGCAATAAATACACACAACAATACAAGACCCACAATACCCGTTTGCAACCAGATATCGATAAAGACGTTATGCGCATGTGTGAAGAATTCCGGACTCATGCGTGGAGGGTGCTCCCGCCCATAAGTCACAGTCGGATTATACAAACCGTAACCCAACCCCTGCCACATGTGCCGCATACCTCGCTCAAACCAGAACAGCCAAATATCCCAGCGTTCGCTTTTGGTAAATGCACCCAGCGTTTCCGGAGCTGCATTTCTGTATTCCCAGGAAGGTGGCTTTTGCAGAGACGACAATTCAAAAGAGCTCAGCGCAAATGCAATCATCAAAAAAATAAGTATTGAACTGGCAGGAGAAAACCGCAACCCCGTCCGCCAGACATGAGTCACCACATACACCATCAACAACACCAGGAATACCACCCAAACCATCCTGATCAAAGTCAAATAGGCTATAAGCGCCCACAAGAGAAACAATGCGAACGGCCACAGCAACTGCCCGCGCTGACTCATGCGCAACTGCACATCAAGCAATGCAGGAAGTATCAAAACCAAAGCGCCAACATAGTAGGACTGAACCCCCCATATGCCGGGCCTAAAGAGATCGAAGGGATGCGGCCAACGCCCGATATACAAAATACCCAACCACATTGTTGTTAACCAACCTGCAACAACCAGAAATTGCAAAGTCTGGAAAGATAGGCGGCGGCGCAGCAACATCCCAACAAGAAACAGGTATATTCCAGTCAAGATTTCCGTTTGCCAATATGTAATCGTATAACGCCAATTGACAGACCACATAATGGAGATCAGGGCCCATGAAGCCAAGGCGACAAAACCATAAAGAGGGTACGAGAAACGTTGCACAAGCGAAACCGTTACCCCACGGACCTCCACCCGCACAAACAAAAAAACAAAAGCAGCCAGGATAATAAGCCGCAGAACATCGGCGTAATAGTAGCCAACCAAGCCAACAAATGACGCAAACAAAAATGCAAACAACAAATTGGCGCGACCTACCTTCCCCATGAAAAAGTGTCCGCCTTCACGCACTAGATTATGTCCACGATCATAAGACACTTCAGCAATACGTGATCAGTTACCCGAATTAGCGACAGCCATTGTCAGGAAACTTCTAGCATCTGATTGCGCTGCTTTGTCGTTTGCTTTTCGACGATACTCTCCAAACGTATTGATCGCAATCGTTGCAAGAATTCCAATAATAGCGACAACAATCATCAGTTCAATCAAGGTAAAACCATTTGATCTAACCAATTTCCTTGATGCCATCACTTATCCTCCTTACCCAGTGTGTTTGCTATAGAAAAGCAAGGCACATGCCAACACACATATCCCGCCCAAGCGACGAAAAAGCATCAATCACACGCCATACACCACACTCAACTGATGCTCTTGCCCCCCTTCCACCTTTATCCCCGGGAACGCATTGGCCGCTTCCACGCACACCATTTTTTCCCAGCCGTCTGCCGGCGTGTCGGCCATTTTGGCGCATTTACCCTCCCAGGGATTCCACACCACGGTGGTATGACTGCCGGACTTGCCCAGTATGATGCTGCGTTCGAGCACCGGGTCGGTGATGGCATTGCTGCCAAGGGTGTTGAGATACACGTTGTCCGTCTCGCCGACGAATTGAACCGGGCCGTGCTGGGTCTTTTCTTTGCCGCCGTCGACCTTGTCCAGGAAAGCCGCTTCTTCCAGACCCAGTACGCCGATCTGCCTGATATCGCCGACATTGAAGTAGGTGTGCAGGGCCTCGCTGATTTCGAAGGCCTCTTTGCCGGTGTTGCGGGTGGTCAGGGTGACGTCCAGGTGCTCGCCCACGGTGACAGTCAATGTCAGCTCGAAGGCGTGCGGCCACAGGGCGCGCGTGGCCTCGTTATCGACGATCTGCAACGTCAGCTCGGTCTGACCGTCCTCCAATTGACGGGAGCCGACCACATTCCACTGCGCCGTGCGCACGAAACCGTGCGCCGGCTTGCTGCTGTCGCCGGCATGCGGGCCGAACCAGGGCCAGCAGACGGGGATGCCGCCGCGAATGGCCTTGCCGGGCACATAAAAAGCGGTTTCACTCAGCCACAACACCGGCGCCGCGCCCGCAGGCTGAAACGTCAGCACCTGCCCGGCGTACAGCGAAACCGAGGCCGTGGCATATTCATTACCGATCTGCGCGAGAATGACGCCGGGCGCCTGTTCGACAAACTCAAGTACGCCCTTGATGGCATGGTTCGCGTTCAGTTCAGCCAGTTGCTGCATGATTTTTCCTTTATTGCCGCGCCTGCGCCAACGCACATTGGCGCAGGCGATTCTTAGAAACGATTATTCAATGAGGTATCCGTGCGATTTCCACTCGGGAAAGCCGCCACGGAACCAGTATACCTTGCTGTAAGCGACTTTGATGGCCTGCACGGCGCTCTTGTAACAGCGGATTCATATTCCAAGCGCACCCTGTCCTGCATCAAGATGCTGACACGCATTGTGTCATCCCCCGGATAATCCATCCTCAACCGTGCGACAACCACATCAGGCGCCCCCTCAGCTCACAAACCCTGCTCCACGGCTTGAGCCAGCCGGGGAAAAGCGAGCCGCCTTGATGACGGGCTTGCCGCCGGCGTTCAAGTGTCTTTTTATAGGCTATACATGACAGTAAATCCAGGTTGAAACCCCAAACAGCACTTCATGCCATACTGATATTACAATTGCAGCCGCCCGGTGGCCGCCTGCAGCAAGCGGCAAGCCGTCGCAGCATCCGGCATGAGGGCAGATGACTGGCAGGAAATGACCTGGGAGAAGCAGCCGGCCCAATCGACTCCCTGCTCCAGCTGCCCGGCAATGAGCGCAGCCGGTTTGCCGGCTTGCCGGGCCGCTCTCGCTACCACCCACGGCAGCTTGCCGCGCAGCGTGGTCGCATCGGTTTTGCCCTCCCCGGTAACAACCCAGTCGGCCCAGTGCAGCGCCTGCGCAAAACCCAGCCAGCGCATGATCGTTTCCGCACCGGGCAAAACGCTGCCGCCCAACAGCAGTCCGGCGAACCCAAGCCCGCCGGCGGCCCCGCTGCCGGGAGTCGCCGCCCATTCATTGCCCTGGGTAACGCGTACCAGCGACTCCAGCCAGGCATCCGCTTGCAGACACTCGCCCGCGGACAGGCCTTTTTGCGGCCCGAATGCCTGCGCGGCTCCGGCCGCCCCCAACAATGGATTATTCACATCGGTAAGCAGACACAGCGGCACCTTGCGCAAGGACGCAAGGGCTGTCAGATCGGCCCTCGCCATGGGCTGCCCCAAGCTGACGAAGGGCGGCAGCAGCGAACCGTCGGCACTGAAGAATTTCGCTCCCAACGCCATCAACAGACCCAGCCCGCCATCCGTCGTGGCCGTCCCACCCAGCGCCAGGCAAATTCTTTGCACGCCGGCCGCCAAAGCCGCCGTAATCAAATCGCCCACACCCAGCGTGGTGCGTTGCCAGGGAGGCACGCGGCGGGCATCGGCCCAGCCGATGACTTGCGCAGCCTCGATGAGCGCCGTATCCTGCCCATCAAGTGAAACACGCCCCCACGCACAGCGCCCCCACGCACCGTCCACGCCCCGGGCAGCGCTCGTTTCCCGCTGGCCGCCGCATGCCCGCAACACCCCTGCCAGCGAGCCCTCCCCGCCATCCGCAAGCGGCAGGCAGATGGTCTGCGCGGCGGGGAAATGCCGTCGGATGCCGGCTGCCATGCATTCCGCCGCTTCAACTGCAGTCAGGGTTCCCTTGAACGAATCGGGCGCCAGCAGCAAACGCATCAGACCACGCGATTTCTGATTTCGCCGCGGGCAAAGGCATCGATGTTGTCGGTCAACTGATCGGCCAGGGTCTGCATGGCCTGACGGCTGGCCCAGGCAATATGGGGAGTCACGATCAGATTGGGCGGAGCGCTCTGCAGCAGCGGATTGCCCGCTGCCGGCGGCTCGCTGCCGAGCACATCGAACCCCGCACCGCCCAGCTTGCCCTGCTGCAATGCCTGCAGCAGGGCCGCCTCGTCCACTATGCCGCCGCGCGCGGTATTGATGAGCAGCGCCTGCGGCTGCATGAGCGCCAACTCGGCTGCGCCGATCAGTCCGCGCGTCGGCTCGTTGAGCGGGCAATGCAGACTCAGCACGTCGGCCTGCTGCAGCACCTGGGTAAACGCGGTATACCCGTCTCGCACGACTGAGCTGCCCTTATGCTCGGCAAACAGCACCCGCATTCCCAATGCCTCGGCCATGCGGGCAACCGACAAGCCGATCGAGCCGCGCCCGACAATGCCCAAGGTAGCGCCGCTGATGTCGTTGATCGGATGGGTCAGCAGGCAAAACTGGCTGGCACGCTGCCACTCTCCCGCCTGCACGTCCTGCCGATAGGCCAGGAAATTGCGCCGCAGGTTGAGCATCAGCATCAGCACGTGTTCCGGCACGCTATGCACGGCATAGTCGCGGATATTGCTCACCACCACGCCGTGCAGTTTACACGCATCCAAATCCACCGGATTCACCCCTGTTGCCGCCACCGCCACCAGCTTCAAGTGCGGCAACTGCGCCAGCATGGCCGCCGTAATGGGCGCCTTGTTGGTGATCACCACCGCCGCGCCGCGCAAACGCTCCACCACCTGCTCTGCTTGACTGGCCGGATATGCTTGCCATTCGGTGGCACAGACCGGGCGCTTGACGTCGGCCAGCACGCTGGCACGATCGAGGAAAACGATTTTCATGTCAGATAGGCAATCCATGCAGGCAAAGTGAGCCACATCAGCACCGTGGTCCAACCGGTCAACAGTCCGGCTGTCGCAGTATCCAGATGAAAGCGCTCGGAAATCACCAGCACCACCACCATGGACGGCATGGCCGCCTCCAAAATCGCCGCGACGATCGGCTCATTCAGCCGACCAAACAGCACATGCGCCAAGGTCAGCGTCAACAACGGCATCAGCACCAGTTTCACGCCGGCCATCAGAAGCACGGGCCGCGTCGGGCGCAAATCGTGCCAGGGTATGGCCGCCCCCAGCAACATCATCATCACCGGCACGGTCGGTTGCCCGATCAGATGCGTCGCATCGATCAGCCAAGGCGGATTCAGTCCCGCCAGATTGGCTGAAATACCCAGCACGAACGCCCAGAACGGCGGCAAACGCAAAACCGTGCTGAAAAACGGCGGCCTGGCGCCATCGGCATGCCCGCCCAACCGGCTGGCTATCCACACCCCCAGCGTCCACACCAGCGGGGTGCCGGCCATCACATCGGCAAATGCGGGATATTGACTGCCATGCGGAAACAGGAAGGACAATACCGGCAACCCGATAAACATGATGTTGCCGAAGGCGCCGGCCAGGACGAACACGGCGCGCGTGCGCGGCTCGATATTGCGCCCCAGCGGCGTGCGATACAGCAGCAGATACAGCACGCCGGATACCAGCAGAATCGACGAGGCCATCAGCAAGGGCACCGCCAGCAGGCTGACCGAAATCTGCGCGCTCGCGGCGATCGAAAACATCAGCGCCGGCACGAACAGATACAAGCCCAGCCGGTTCAACTGCAACCGCAACTGCGTCGCCGTGATATCCGGAAACCAGCGCGGCCACATGCCCCCGGCCCCCACCAGAAGCATCAGCGGAATAAACACCTGCAGCACCAGTGTCCACATCAATTCAATTTGCATTATGCCTCACCCAAATCCTCCAACGCCGGACATGAAAAAAGCCGGGAAGACCCGGCTTTTCATGCGTTGCGGCAGGCTAGCCGCGCCGTGGCGCGTCAAGCGACACCATATGCCCGGACGACTCGCGCTCCAGCCAGGATTTGATCCGCTGGGCATCGCCGATACGCGAATACTTGCCCACCGAATCCAGCAGCACGATGATAACAGGGCGAGCGGCGATGCGCGCCTGCATCACCAGGCAGCGCCCAGCCTCCTTGATAAAGCCGGTCTTCGACAGGCCGATGTCCCATTCCTGACTCTTCACCAGCGCATTGGTGTTGTTGTAAGCCAGATTGCGGCCGGCAGTGTACACGTCATGCTCGGTCGTCGTGGTGGCGTCGCGAATTTTTTCATAACGGTAAGCCGCGCTCACCATCTTCACCAGATCCTGCGCCGTCGACATATTGGAGCTGTTCAGACCGGTCGAGTCGACAAAATGGGTGTGGCTCATACCGAGCGCTTCAGCCTTGCGGTTCATGGCCGCCACGAAGGCCGGCAGACCGCCCGGATAACTGCGGGCCAGACTGGATGCGGCGCGATTTTCCGACGACATCAACGCCAGTTTCAGCATCTCCGAGCGCGGCAGCTCGGAACCCACCGCCAGACGCGAACTGGAATGACGCAAGGTATCGACATCCTGTTCCGTGATGCGCAGGGTTTCCTGCATATCCGGCTTGGAATCGAGCACCACCATGGCCGTCATCAGTTTGGTAATGGAAGCAATCGGTAGCTGGGCCGTATCGTTCTTGGCCAGCAGGGCCTCCTGCGTGGACTCGTCGAACACCAGTGCAGCAGAAGACTCCAGCCGGACATTGCCGGCCGAACCCAATGCCGGAGCATAGGAAGCTTTCTGGACCTTCACCCCGTAGTCGCGCGCCAGCTGGCTGCTGCGAACGTGCACCACCATTTTATTCGATTTGCCACTGGCAGACGCCACGTGAGCAGTCTTCTTCGACTTGTTTGACTTGCCGGTTTGGGACTTGCCGGAAACTTTGTGCGCAGATTTCTTGTGGGCGGATTTTTTCTTTTTTTGCTTGACCGCCGAACTCGTCTCCGACGTGCTACTTTTCTGTGCCGTTTTATCCGTTTTATCTGCCGCCAGAACCGCGCCGGTCACCCCGCAGGTTGAAATCAGACAAAACGCCAATGCCAATGCCACCTTGCGCATACACCCTCCACTTCCGCTCGTACGCGTATTATCGCCGAAAACCTCGCAGCATTTTCGCCGCTATTACATTTTTTCTACAACTTTATTACTTAACGGCAAAATCCCCATATTGTTTATAGAGATATCACACATTCTTAATGGAGTCCAGAAGATTTACACTCCCGTCAGCGATACGCAAAGCAGCAGCATGACATCCGATTTGCTCACCAAACGGTGGCGAAAGCTTGCGAAATTAATTAGGATAAGCTATTCAGATAATATAAACCTAACACACAACAGGGAGTGAGCATCGTGGCTGGCAAAGACGCGCAACACTTACAAGAACCGTTTTTGAATACCTTGCGCAAGGAACATGTACCGGTATCGATCTTTCTGGTAAACGGCATCAAATTGGTTGGGCGTATCGAATCCTTCGATCAGTATGTCATCATGCTGCGCGGCAACGATAATGTGGTACAAACGATCTTCAAACACGCCATCTCGACGGTTGTCCCCTCCCGGCCGATCCAGCTGCCACGACGCGACGACAGTACCGATCAGCAATAACCGCCTGCAACACTGGCTTTACCCCATTGAGCAAGGAAAAGCGCAGTTCACGCCGCATTCCGATTGACTGCCCCGCCAAAATCATCAGCTCGGCCCAGACGCCGCACTATGGCCGCTGCCGCGACCTGTCCATCAACGGCATGCTGCTTGAGACGGATTACGTCCCCAGGCCGGGCGAGCTGATGGAGGTGTTCGTCATGCCGCCGCCGGGCCCCATGACACCGTTGCATGCGCAGGTGCAGGTCACCCGCTGCATCAAACTGCCCGATCAGGATCTGTTCGAGATCGGCGCGGAAATCATGTTCATCATCAAATAGCGCATCACTCGATCAGCAAACGTTTATCGGTATGCGGGTTGAGCGCTTTCAGGCTGTCCACGAAGCGGCCAAAGGGCAGTTTGTAGATCATCTCCAGCTCGCCGGCGCGCGCCTGCAACTCGCCCCAGCGCGGCGAGCCCGGGGAGCGGGCAAAAGCAAAGACGATGATGTTGCTGTGGTGTTCCGCCGGCAGACACAAAACCCGTCCGGCGAAGACCCGTTCGATGCGGCTGCGAAATTCGTTGAAACGCTTGTCGCTGCCCCACAGATTGACCGACAGGATGCCGTCCTCCTTCAGCGCATGCAGACAGCCGTCAAAAAACTCCTCGCTGGCCAGGTCCTCGACAATCGCCTTGCTGTCATAGGCATCGACAAAACAGACATCCATTTGTCCCTTGTGCTGCCACACGGCCTCTACCCCGTCGCCCAGCCGCACGTCCAGCCGGTCATCATTGGGCGGCAGTTCAAAATAGGCCCGGCTGGCCGCAATCACTTCGGGATTGATCTCCACCACCGTGTTATGCACCAGCGGCAGATGTTTATGCACCCACTTGGCCATGGAACCGCCGCCCAGGCCCACCATCAACATCTTTTGCGGATTGGGGTTGAACAGCAGGAAGGCCATCATGGCCTGGGTATACGTCAACGCCAGAGCATAGGGCTCGCGAATGCGCATGGCGCTTTGCACGGTCTCATGGCCGAGGTGCAGATAGCGAATACCCTCTTTCTCGCTCACATCCACCACATCCTGTCCCTTTTTGGACTTGAAAATCCGCCATTTCGACATGCGTAACTCGACCTATCTCAGGTAAAATGCGCATTTTACGCATTTTTTCGTAACCCCGTTATATAGGCACTGCCATGCGCGTTTCCCAGTTTTTCATTTCCACCCTGAAAGAAGCCCCGGCCGAAGCCGAGCTTGTCAGCCACCGCCTCATGCTGCGCGCCGGCATGATCCGCCGCCTGGGCTCGGGCCTGTACAGCTGGATGCCGCTGGGCCTGCGCGTGCTGCGCAAGGTTGAAGCCATCGTGCGCGAGGAAATGAACAACAGCGGCGCCATCGAGCTGCTGCTGCCGGCCGTGCAGCCGGCTGAACTGTGGCAGGAAACCGGCCGCTGGGAAGTGTTCGGCCCGCAAATGCTGAAAATCAGGGACCGGCACGAGCGCGATTTCTGCTACGGCCCCACCCACGAGGAAGTCATCACCGACGTGGCACGGCGCGAAATCAGGAGCTACCGCCAGCTGCCGCTCAACTTCTACCAGATTCAGACGAAATTCCGCGACGAAATCCGTCCGCGTTTCGGCGTGATGCGCGCGCGCGAATTCATCATGAAGGACGCCTATTCCTTCCATTCCAGCCACGCAAGCCTGGAAGCGACCTATGAAGTCATGTACGCCACCTACAGCCGCATATTCACCCGTCTGGGCCTGCAATTCCGCGCCGTGGCAGCCGACACCGGCGCCATCGGCGGCACCGGTTCGCATGAATTCCATGTGCTGGCCGATTCGGGCGAAGACGCCATCGCGTTCTGCCCGGCATCCGATTACGCCGCCAACGTCGAGCTGGCTGAAGCGCTGGCGCCGCGCAGCGCACGTGCCGCCGCGGCCCAAACCATGGGAAAAATCGCTACCCCCGGCCAGCACAGCATCGAAGAAGTGTGCAGCTTCCTCAAGCTCAGCCCGCAACAGGTGGTCAAGACCCTCATCATCGAAGGCGAACACGGCCTGGTGGCCGTATTGCTGCGCGGCGACCACCAACTGAACGAAGTGAAACTGGGCAAACTGCCGCAGGTGGGCGAATTCAAGGGCTTCGCCAGCGATGCCCGCATCCGCGAAGCCACCGGCTGCAGCCCCGGCTCGCTCGGCCCGGTCGGCCTCAATCTGCCCATCGTGGCCGACCGCAGCGTGCTGGCGCTGAGCGACTTCGCCTGCGGCGCCAATGCCGACGGCTTCCACCTGACCGGCGTGAACTTCGGCCGC
Organism: Pseudomonadota bacterium; assembly: GCA_021851875.1. Classification (GTDB taxonomy): domain Bacteria; phylum Pseudomonadota; class Gammaproteobacteria; order Burkholderiales; family JAJZQI01; genus JAJZQI01. The sequence continues at coordinate 25,537 of JAJZQI010000010.1, forward strand.
GACCTGCCGGAGCCGGCCGTCGCCGATATCCGCAATGCCGTCGCCGGCGATCCCAGTCCGGACAGCAAGGGTACGCTCGACATCTGCCGCGGTATTGAAGTCGGCCACATTTTCCAGCTGGGCAGCAAGTATTCCGAAGCCATGCAGGCCACCTACAGCGCCGAAGACGGCAGCAACAAGCCCTTCATCATGGGCTGCTACGGCATCGGCGTCTCCCGCATTGTCGGCGCCGCCATCGAGCAGGGCCATGACGACAAGGGCATCGTCTTCCCGCCCGCCATGGCCCCCTTCACCCTGGCCATCGTTCCCATCGGCATGCACCGCAGCGAACGGGTGCGCGAGACCGCCGAGAAGCTCTATGCCGAGCTTGCCCTGGCCGGCATCGACGTCCTGCTGGACGACCGCGAGGAACGCCCGGGCGTGATGTTTGCCGACATGGAGCTGATCGGCCTTCCCCACCGCATCGTGATTGGCGAGCGCGGCCTCAAGGAAGGCAATATCGAGTATCAGGGACGCTGCGATGCGGCGGCGCAAACCTTGTCTTTGCAAAATGCAGTGGAATTTCTAAAATCAAAGACCCTGACCTGAAATACCTATTATGAAACCCATCCGGTCGCTGCTCATTTTATTGCTGTTCAGCCTTCCCCTGCCCGGGTTGGCAGGTGCACAGCGGGACGAGCCCCTGAGCGACCAGAACCAGGCCATGCTGCACAAGGCCATCGTCGACACCACCAGCCTGCAGCTGGCGTTCGGCAACGAACGCGAAGCGCAGGCATGGATCAGCGAAATGTCGTCGCGCCTGAAAAAATTCATTCCCGACGAATTCATGCGCATCTATTTCCTCAAATCACTGCATTATGAGGCCTCGCGCGCCGGCCTCGACCCGCAGCTGATTCTCGGCTTGATCCAGGTGGAAAGCGGCTTCAAGAAATACGCCATCTCTTCCGTCGGCGCGCGCGGCTACATGCAGGTCATGCCGTTCTGGACCAAGAAGATCGGCACGCCGAACGACAATCTTTTCGACATACGCACCAATCTGCGGTACGGCTGCACCATCTTGCGCTATTACCTCGACATTGAGCACGGCAACCTGTTCCGTGCGCTGGGCCGCTATAACGGCAGCCTGGGGCAAGCCCAGTATCCGAATATGGTGGTGGGTGCGTGGAAGAGCCGCTGGTTTTATGCGGTCTGAATCGATACTGCAAGAGAACGGCCAGGACGGGATTGCAGTGATGGCGGGGGGTAGCCCTGACGAGCTACCCTTGCCGCATCAAGGACGGATGTAAGCGTAGCCCTGGGACTGCTTCTCCACCAGCTCGGCCACGCCGGATGGAACAAAGCTGATGTCGGGGAGCAGGTCCGCTTTCTCCAGCTTCAACGCCTTCATGGTGTTTTCGCACGCAGCCACCGTGGCCCCATCGGCCAAAGCCCCTTTGATGCCCTTGCCCGCCGGCGACATCGAATCCAGCATGGCAATGCCAGGGCCGTACGCCACCAGCTCAATGGCGGCATCCGGCATGGCGGCATGCAGGTTCTTCATGTTGTTCAGGGTCAACTGCCACTTGCGCGGATCGTTGTCGCTCATCTGGAAGACGACTTTTTGCGCCGTCTTCTTCACTGCAGCACTTTGCACCGCATTTTTTTGAGCGGCCACTGCCACACCGGTTGCAGCCAAAAGAGCGCAACCGGCGCACACCACTGCGGCAAGCGTCTTGAGCTTCATTACCATTCCTAGAAGTAGCGGATCAAGTCGATCTGCGCATAGCTGTCGTCGTGGTACATGTACAGCACGTCCTGCGTGTCGCGCACATAGAACGACTGGCCGATGAAGCGCGCCTTCCACTTGTCGCTCAGGCGGCGATTGATTTCCAGACGCATGCTGCGGTCGGCGCTGGCCAGGTCGAAGAAGCCGCCCAGCTTGAATTCGGTCGAAGCTTCATCGTTCAGGGCCAGGCGAGCGCCGAGGAACAGGTCGTTTTGCAGCATAGCCTGACTGTTCTGTCCGCGCGAGTCATTATTGTATTCAATGTAATAGGTGATATCCCACGGTTTGTGGAAAATACCCGAGTAGGTGCGCTCGGCGCCAATCATGCCGGCCATGTAGGTATCATTGCCGATATCGCGGTTCACGCCTTCAAACTTGAAGGTCCAGTCGCCCACCAGATAGCTTGCATCGATGCCGAATTGCGCCAGACGGCTGTAGTAGATGCTGCTATTGGCCTGCAATGTAGAGCTTACAGCCGTCTGCTGCTCAGGAGAAAGTGCGGCAAAACGCGCCTGGACGGTATCCAGGTTCACCACGAAGGGAACCGGTGATGCGGCCAGACCCAGCAGCGGCACACCGCCGGTGGTCAGCAGCTGCGGCACGCGATTATTGCCGATGAAGCCGCTGATGCCGATATCCAATGCCCCGGTCGATTTGGACCAGCGCATGGCCACCTCGGGCTGCATCTTGGTTTCCGGCGACTGGTAATTGACCGCATAATCCTGCAGTGCCAGCCCGCTGCCGGGGCGGCCGTAGCTGCTGGGCAGGGTACGTGCACGGAAGCCGGTCATGACGAACATGTCAACCGTGCCCCAATTGCCGCGATGCGTGGCGCGCAGCATGGGCTGGCCGAGCTTGTCTTCGCCCTTGATGTCTTCGATCATATCGGTCTGATTGATCACATCAACCAGATGGTTCGCTTCGGATACCCCCCAGAACACCTTGCCCACACCCGCGCGCCAGACCCAACTGTCGCGGTCCCAGGTCCACATCATTTCGCGCAGATCCATGTGAGAGCGGGCCGGATCCATGCTGTCGTAGCGCATGAAGGGGCTCAGCACGAAGCTGTCCTTGCCGTTGTTCCACTGGGAATTGTAGTGGGCCAGCAGACTGGCGGAGGTGGTATCCATATCCTGCGAAGGCGAAGTGGGCGGGACGTCGGCATAGCGGTAAAATTGCCGGTATTGCAGGCCGAATTCACCGTCCCAGTTGCCGTTGATGAAGGTTTTCGGGGCGTCATCCGCCTGTGCGCCGATGCTCAGCAATGCAGCCGCAACTGCAAGACCCAGTTTTTTACATGCTTTATTGTTCATACTCATTACTCCTTATTGAATCCAGGTGCTCAATAGTCCGGCAACGGGAAGCCTGCAAGCGGTTGAATTTCCTTGCTTTTTCCAATCGGTGCAGGCAGCGGCTTGAGCAAATGCACACGCCCTGTTTCGGTGTTGGCCGTATGATCGGGCAACATCATCAGGTAATGCGCCACGATGTCGGCGCCGTCTAGCGTGCCGCCGTCGGCATCCTTCAGCACACTGATCTGCAATGCTTTCTGCCGGTTGATCATGTTCGGATTATCGACATACCAGTACCCGCCCACGGTGTAGTACTTCTCCATGTCGATCGGCATATTGCCGATGCGGATATTGCGCACACGGTTGCCGTAGTCATTGCCCGGATCCAGGTCATAGCTCATGCCTGAGAATGCCTGAAGCCAGCCGCCGCCCCACCAGCCTACGTATGAAGAGAGCGAGTAATCCGCGCCGCGCTCGAGCATCCAGCGGATGTCGTCGCCGGAAATCTTGCCGCAGGCGATCTGCGGTCCTACAGGAATAAAATGGTAGATATCTTCCAGCTTGATCGGCCCGGGCGCGACATGGGTGCCGTAACGGAAACCGCGCACCAGCCCCAGATCAGAGTGGCAGCCATAACGGAATGCGTCAGCCAGAAAATCGTGCGATGAACCTTCAATCACGGCCGGATTGCGTTTGGCATCGCTGAAGTTGGAGCGGTGCAGCGCAGTCTTGGTGAAACCGATGACGGTATCGATTGGGGTACGCAGAACAGCCCCGTTAATCGGGTTGGAATGCGGCCGGAACATCGGACCCTTGACGTAAGTCGCGCGGATTTCGGCGATCTTCTGCGCAATCACCGGATTCGGCTTGTTTGCCTTGGTCGTGATATGGTGTGCCTCAAACCGATGGCTCACCATCTTGCCGTTGACCACCTTGACGGTCAATTCGCCGACCAGTGTGCCATCCTGCCCTTCTTCGAACAGGATGGTACCGTTTTTCCTGGACACCAGCGCCTGCATGGTTTCTTCGTGCATATCGGAAGAAAGCACCACGTCCACGCCCGGAATGTTGTCGACCAATTCCAGATTGGGCCCCAGCCCGCGCTCGGAAATCAGCACTACCAGGTCAACGTTGTGTTTCTTGCGCAGCAGGGGAACGGCCGCACGCAATTCATACTCGCCCGGCGTCATGCTAAAGCCGTCTATTACGTGGGTGCTGACAGCCTGCGGACCACGGTCTGCCGTCAAACCGATAATACCCACGCGCACCCCGTTTACATCCTTGATCATGTAGGGCGGCAGAACGCGACGCCCTGCCTGATTCGCATACGGCGTATCGGGAAACTCATACAAGGTGGAGTAATAGAGGTTGGCGGACAATGCATTCCAATTCGCCAGCGGTTTGTCGCCGGCAAACAGTTCGCGGAATCGCTGCGTACCGTAGAGATAATCCCAGTTACCCGGCACGAAGGCGTCAATCTTGAACAGGTTCAGAATGTCGACCATAGCCTGACCGCTGGAGTAAAGCGCTTCGGCCGAGCCTTGAATCGTGTCACCGGTGTTGACGAGCAGAGCCTTCGGGTGACGCTGGCGAATCTTTTCGATCTCGTCGTACACATAGGCCAGGCCTCCGACCATCTGACCCTCGGTCACATCGCCCTCACGCATGTTGGGACGGGGTATCAGATGCCCGTGAAGATCACCCAGATGAATGAAGGTAACTTCCCCCGTACCAGCTGCCGGCACGGGCGCGGATGTCAGGCACAAAAACAGTGTGCCAAGCAGATTACGTATGCGTCGCATAGGGAACATTCATTATCAGGGGCGGACGTAAATCCAGCCTTGGCTGGATTTTTCCATGATTTCCACCACACCGGAAGGCACGTAGGACACGTCCTGCAGCATCTGTGACGGCTTCAGTTTGGCTGCCTTCATGGAATAATCGCACACGACCACGCGCACGCCGTTGTACTTGGCTTCGCGCACGCGATCGGCAACCGGGATCGGCGCGTAATACTTGAGCGTCTGGACGCCGCCGCCCAGTACAACGATCTCAATGTCCACGTTAGGCGCCTTGAATTCATTTTGCACATGCTTGGCGATATTCAGCGCGGTCATCATGCGGTCGACATTATCCTCGCTCACCTGCAGCAGCAAGCGGTACTTCACCTGCTCGGCCGCCCATGCAGGCGCGCTCGCGAACGCCAACAGCAATACTGCCAACGCCAGTCGCAATGCTTTCATTTCACAACCCCTTCAAATCCCTTATTGATAATTATTGCTGCCGGTCGCTCTGACGGCGACGGCGTTCACCCTGCGTCAGCACATCCTTCAGGATAGTGCGCACGTTTGAAGTCATGGCCGACTCGCGCACCCATACGAGCGCCAGGCGCTTGCCCTCGCTGGCCCGCCGCTGCCCCTCCTGCTTGAGCATTTCTGCGGCCGCCTCATCAATATCGATCACCCGCTCGCCAATCACCACCAGGTTACAGTGTTTGTTGGCGCGCTCGCCGGCCTGGCTGAATACTTTCTCCATATACGGCACCGAACCGAAGAAAAGACTGCCGCCCACCCGCACCACCACCGTATCTTCGGCCGTCATGCCCGGCAGCAGATAGGGCGATACTTCGTCCTCGAACATCAGGTCGACTTCCGGACGCGAACGCTCACGCAGATACAGCACGATGGACAGGAACACGCCCAGATATACGCCGTCATCCACACCGGAGAACAAGGTCACCAGCAGGACCAGCACGAATACGATCCGTCCTTCACCGGGAATGGACAACAGCTTGCGGATGTCCTTTACCTTCACCAGCGCCGAGCCCACCAGGAACAGCACGCCCGCCATGACCGGAACGGGCAGATAGGCAATCAGCGGCGCGGCAGTGAACACCAGAACCGCCAGGGCGATGGCCGACACGATGCCGACCAGCGGCGTCCGGGCGCCCGACTCGAGATTGGCGGCGGAGCGGTTGAAGGAACCGCAGCTGGTGAAGCAGGACAGGAAACTGCCGACGATATTCGACATACCCTGACCAATCACCTCCTGATTGATGTCCAGCCCCTTCTGCCCCGACTTGGCCGCCATGTTGCGGGCGATCACGGCCGATTGCATCAAACCCAGCACCGCCATCGACACGGCTGATGGATAGGCAAAGCTGGCGAATTCGGAAAAGTTTTCCGGCGAAAAATCCGGCGCGGAAAATGGAATGGCATCGAAACTCATGTAGCCCAGGAAGTAAATCCCGGTGTTTCCCTGCCCCACCAGCTTCCCGATCAACAGGGTCACCAGCATGCCGATGATCACCGCGAGAATGTAATGCGGCCATTTCGGACGCAGGCGCTTGATCAGAATGCCGCTTGCAACTGTCGTCACGCCTACGATCACGGCGTAGATGTTCGACCGCTCCAGGGCAATGACCACTTGTTGCATCACTTCAACCAGATCCTCGCCGTTGTTCATCTGCACACCGAGGAAGTTACCGATCTGCTGGATGACGATGATCACGCCCACCCCTGTCACCAGCGCCACCATCACGGTGTGTGAGAAGTAATTGAATACCACGCCCAGACGCAACAGGCCCAGCGCCAGCGAAAATACGCCAACCATGAATGTCAGTGTGATTGCATACTGCACGTACTCCGGCGTGCCGATATTGGCGAACGGCGCGATAGTCATGGCCGTCAACACCGCCAGCGCGGTATTGGGACCCGACAGCGCATGATAGGAAGAGCCCCACAAGCTGGCGATGATCACCGGAAAAATCGAGGTATACAAACCGTATTGCGGCGGCACGCCGGCCACAGTCGCCAGCGCGATCGCCTGCGGCAGAATCAGCACCCCGGCGGTAATACCGGCAATGATGTCGATCTTGACCGTTTGAGAATCCAGCAGCTTGAACCAGCGCAAGAATGGAAACAGCGTGTACCGCCAGTTGGAAACGTTATTAGCACTTGCCACGAAATCAACCCTCCGTTACCGGCATGAACATATTCATGAACATGCTCTTCTTGGGATTCCACGGACGATCCTGCTGCCAAATGTGCACGCACACCTCCAGCGCCTGATCGTCGGTCAAGGTATACGGCCGGCCCAGCGGCATATTCGCCTTGACGAAGGAGGCGCAGGTCTTGATCTTGTGCATGCCCGCACCCTTGTTGTATGAATCAGCACCGGCCAACGGCGGGAACATATACCCCGGCCTATCGGCGAACTTCTTGCCCAGCATGTCTTCGCCGTGACACATGGCGCAATACTGCTGATAGATCACCTTGCCGTTGAACGGAGAGGGGTCGTGCGATTTATCGATGCGCGCAAACCCTCTGCCGGCCACAATCGTGCCATTCGGAATATCGGTGGAAAGCCACTGGGCATAGACCGTCAGCGCCTTGATCTCATCCGAATCGAGTGTCGGCGCAATCCCGTTCAGACTGTATTTAAAGCAGTCCTGCAGGCGCTCCTGAAAGGTGACCACCTGATGGCTCTTTTCCCGATACATGGGATACATCGGATAAGCCGCCCACAACGGTGCTGCGAAGGGCTTGCGGCCTTCCTGCAGGTGACAATTGGCGCAGTTCAAGCCGTTGCCCACATAACGCTTGGCATATTTCTGCGTATTGATGAAGATATTGCGGCCGAAATTCACCATGTCGCCGTATTTACTTTCCGGAATATCCTCGATGGGCGGCGGCACATGATACTCGCCGGGTGAAACCACCGGCACGACCGTCAGTTCGTTCGGCAAAGTCTCTTTCGGCGCCTGCATGCTGACATGGGTTTCCAGCGTATCCAGCTCCGGCAGATCATCCATGCTCATACTGCCGTCCACCGGCTGTTTCTGCTGACTGTCGGCCATAGCCCAGGCGCCAAGCAAACCGGCCCCGAGCAAAAGCAACGTCACCACCCATTTGCGTCCGCGCATATCAGTTCCCTCCCACTGGCGGCATGATCGCGTTCATCAGCCAGCCGAACCGCGGATCGGACGGACGGTCCTGAATCCAGATGTAGGTACAGATGTCCCAGGCGTCCATATCGGTCAGCGTCCAGCCCTTGCCCAACGGCATATTGGCCTTGGTGAACTGGGCGCAATCCTTGATGGTGCTCATGCCGGCAGCACGATTGAAGGAATTGCGTCCCCATAAGGGCGGGAACATGTAACCGGCACGCTTGGCGAACTTCTGCCCTTGACCGTCCACACCATGGCAGATGGCGCAATTTTCCCTGTACAACTTTTCACCGTTGATGGAATTTGGATCACGCGGCTTGCTCAAACGCGCAAACCCCCGCCCCGGCAGCTCCTGATTGATCGGCGCGCCTTTCGACAACCAGTGCGCATAGGCGGAAAGCGCCTTGATTTCAGGCGAATCGAGGGTCGGCGCGATGCCGTTCATGGAATATTTGAAACAGTCTTGCAGCCGCTCTTCAAATGTCATCACACTACGGGTTTTGTTGCGGAATTGCGGGTACATGGGATAGGCCGCCCACATGGGGGAGGCATAGGCCTTACGCCCTTCCTGCAGGTGACAGCTGGAACAGTTCAGGCCATTGCCGACATAACGACCGGCATAACGCTGCGTATCGGTGAAAATGCGCCGTCCCTGCTCGACCATCTGACCATATTTGGACGTCGGAATATCCTGAATCTGGGGCGGAATAAAATACTCGCCCGGATTGATTTGCGGAATCTGCCTGATTGCCTTGTCGTGCGAAAAGGTGGCCGGCACGCTGGCACGCGCCTGATGCTCGGCAGGCCTCACCACCCCGCCATCCAGCAGCGGACCGTCAACCACATCCTTGTTTGCGGCAAACGCGGGCGCGACAAGGAATTGCAGCAGCACGGCTGCTGTCATGAGAATACGGGCTCTCATATTACTGACCTTTGACGACCAGAGTACGATTGGCGAAATAGGCTGCCACGTTGATTTTGTCCGCGTCCGTCAGCTGATTTGCAACCGCCTTCATCAGCGCCAGCGGATCATTGTCGCGCTCGCCGGTTTGCCACTTATCGATTTGATCAATCAGATATTTCGGCGGCTGACCTGCCAGCGGCGGGAAGTCTGCGCCAAAACCCTCGCCATTGGGCGCATGACAGGAAATGCACGCCGGCAGACCATACTCGGGCTTACCGCGCAAGGCCAAATCGGCCCCGCGTTCGAGCGTCTGGAAATCGGCCGGCAGGGGTTTGGCGGTAAACGACAGGCTGGCGTAGTAGGCGGATACAGCGTTGATCTGCTGCTCGCTGAGACCCCTGGCCAACGGCGACATGACTGGAGAATGCCGCAAGCCCGGGCTGAATGCGGTCAAATCGGAATTCACACGCGGCGTCTTGGAGTAGTCGCGCGCCACCGGCTCCATGACCACACCTTCAGGCGGCTTTTCCCGCGCCATGTCCTGCAGCTGCTTGGCCAGATAATCCTTATTCAGCCCAGCCAGACGGGGAAAACCGGCGGCGCCGTTGCCTTCGCCCTTTTCCCCGTGACATGAGGCACACGCCGGAACGGCGCCCTCACCCTTGGTTGCCAGCCGCTCACCCTCAGTTATGAGCGGCTTGTCCCCGGAACCGTGCTTACACCCCGCAACCGCAAAAAGTAACATGCCCAGAACGAGCATGTTGCGCATACCTCTCCCCCGCATACAACACCCCTAACGAAGTTTATAGCCCAAATGTTTTCTATGCTTTTTAGCTGAATTTAATTATTATCTTATCATCGCAAGTTTTTTGCTTACAAGACAAACAAGAAAAAATATTGATGTAAATCATCAAACTACCATGCCATGCCACGAAAAAACAACCACAAAGTCATATTGATAATCGTATAAGTACGTGTAATTGCAGGAATATATTCAACAGAAATCAGGCCCCTTTTCACCCATTTCAACCCAACGGGTGTTGTATACAAACAACAACATCATCTTCATGTTGAATTGTTACCGCAACAATCACTATGTAAAATCTTGCCACCAAATTATTACAAATAGCCAAATGGCATTTGGGCAAATTCAGGGAGAGAAGAAGTGAATGCAATAGCGCGGCATTACGCCAACTGGGTAGTCAGGCACAAGTGGCTCACCATTTTGCTTACGCTCATTCTGGTGATCGCCTCCGCAGCCGGAGCCAAACGGCTTACCATGAGCGGCGACTACAAGATTTTCTTCAAGCCGGACAATCCGCAGTTACTGGCATTTGAGGCCACACAAAAGACCTACACCAAGAGCGACAACATCCTGCTGGTGCTTGCGCCCAAGGACAAGGACGTATTCACGCGCAAAAATCTCGCCGCCGTCATCGACCTGACCAACCAGGCATGGCAGACCCCCTTCTCCATTCGCGTCGACTCCATCACCAACTACCAGAACTCGGTAGCCGACGGCGACACGCTTAACGTTGCCGACCTGGTGCAGTCGCCCGAAAATTTGTCCGACGCCGATCTGACACGCATTCGCAATATCGCCACGCATGACCCTCTGCTGGTCAAACGGCTGATCAGCGAAAACGGCCAGGTAACAGGCGTTAACATCACCTTGCAAATGCCCGGCAAGAACAAGGTGCAGGAAATCCAGCAGGCAGTGAAATACGCCCGTGAACTGCAGACAAAATTCGAAGCCGGCCACCCGGACATTGAGGTGCGCATGACCGGCGTGGTCATGATGAACAACGCCTTCCTTGAGGCCACCCGCAATGACATGCGCCATCTCGTTCCCTATATGATGGCGATTCTGGCGGTGGTGCTGATTCTCTCCCTGCGCAGCATTCAGGCCACCGCACTGATTTTCCTCAGCATTATTCTGTCCATCGCCGCCGCCATGGGCATGGCCGGCTGGAACAACGTCATTCTGTCCGCTCCGGTCGCCACCGCCCCGCTGACCATCCTGATCATGGCCATTGCCGACGGGGTGCATTTGCTGTCGCACTACGGTCATGGCGTTCGCCATGGCGTGCCCCGCGTCGAGGCGATGAAGGAAAGCATCCAATCGAGTCTGGCGCCCATGCTGTTCACCAACGTCACTTCGGCTTTGGGCTACCTCACCATGAACATGTCGGATGTGCCGCCGTTCCAGACTTTGGGCAATGTGGTGGCATTCGGCATTATCGTGGCCTTCTTCATCACCATCGGTCTGATTCCTTCGTTGATGTTGCTGCTGCCGGGCAAGGTCAAGGTTCATTCACAGGAAGAAGCTTCCTTCAAGCTGATGGAAAAATATCAGGTATTCTTCCTGCGCAACCGCTACAAGATGCTGATCGGCAGTGTACTGTTCACCGTCGTGGTCGGCGCCTTCGTCACCCAGAACAAGTTTGACGATTCGTTCCACGAATATTTCGATACCACCACCGAGTTCCGCCAGGCAACCGACTTCACACTGAAGAATCTGACTGGCGTATACATGATGGACTTTTCCGTCGAGGCCAACGAACCCGGCGGCATCAACGAACCGAAGTTCCTGCAGAAAACCGACGAGTTCGCCGACTGGCTGCGTCAGCAACCTGAAGTCATGCATGCCGACACCTTTACCGACATCATGAAGCGGCTCAACAAGAACATGCACGGCGACGACCCGAAGCAATACAAGCTGCCCGATTCGCGCGATCTGGCCGCCCAGTACCTGCTGCTGTATGAAATGTCGCTGCCTTACGGTCTGGACCTGAACAACCAGATCAATATCGACAAGTCGGCGACCAAGATCACCGCTACCCTGCACGCCGTGCACTCAACCGAAATGATCGCGCTTGAAGAGCGCGCCAATAAGTGGCTCAAGGATCACGGTAGCGGCATTATCAAGTCGTCCGGCGGTACCGGCGCAGGCCTGATGTTCGCTCATGTCGGTCAGGAAAACGGCGCCAGCATGCTGGAAGGCGAGATCATTCAGATTCTGCAGATTTCCGTGCTGATCATGCTCGCCATCCGCTCGTTCAAACTGGGTCTCGTGAGCATGATCCCCAACATCACCCCGGCATTGCTTGCCTACGGCGTCTGGGGTATGTTTGTGGGGCAGATCAACATGGGCGTCTCGATGGTCGGCATTATTTCGCTGGGTATTGTGGTGGACGATACCATGCACTTCCTCAGCAAATATCTGACGGCACGACGCGAATTAAAACAAAGTCCGGAAGATGCCTTGCGCTATGCCTTCGATCTGGCGGGCATCCCGATGTGGATCTCCACGCTGACGCTGGTATGCGGCTTCATGGTGCTGGCATCGTCGCACTTTGCCATGAACTCGGATACCGGTCTGGTAACGGCAATCACCATTTCCTTCGCCGCCCTGACCGAGGCTTTCATGTTGCCCGGCCTGATTCTGCTGATTGACCGGAAACAGAAAATTTAATTTTGTCCCTCTTGGACACGCCAACAAACTGGAGAACAATGATGATTCGCAAGCTGTTGTTAACCCTGCTTCTGATCATGCCGCTGACCGCGCTGGCCACCCCGACAGAAGAGCAGGGCCTAGCCATTGCCAAAGCGCAGGACAAAGCCAACAAGGGTTACAAGGACAACGTATCGCAAATGACCATGGTATTGCGTAATGCGCAGGGCAGCGAAACCACCCGTTACCTGAAGTCCTATTCGCTGGAAACGAATACGCCGGGGGACGGCGACAAGAGCAAGATGCTGTTCGACCAGCCGGCCGACATCAAGGGCACAGCCATCCTGACATACAGCCACGGCCTGGCCGGCGATGACCAGTGGCTGTTCCTGCCCGCCACCAACCGGGTCAAACGCCTGAACTCGCAAAACAAATCCGGCCCATTCCTGGGGTCCGAATTCGCCTATGAAGACCTGTCCTCGCCGGTAGTGGAAAAATACGGCTACAACTACCTGCGCAAGGAGAAATGCGGCTCGCTGGATTGCCATGTGATCGAGCGCATTCCGAAATATCCATATTCCGGCTACACCCGCCAGATCGTCTGGATTGATGCCGGTGAACTGCGCACCATGAGAATCGAATACTACGACCGCAAGAATGCGCTGCTGAAAACCCTGGTGAATGAGGACTTCAAGAAATACGCCGGCAAGTACTGGCGTGCAGGCAAGTCGACCATGACCAACTCCCAGACGGGCAAGAGCACGACCTTGATCGTATCCGACATCAAATTCGGTAACGGCCTGAAAGAATCGGACTTCGATCCGTCCGCGCTGGAAAACATGCGCTGAGCGGGCGAAAACGCCAAAACAAAAAGGCCCGGTTACCGGGCCTTTTTGTTTCTTCCAACCAAGCCTACCACTTCAACTTGACGGCAAGCCCGGCCGGCATGCCGGTCAAACCTGGAACGTTCACCGCCACCGGATAGCCGTTCTTGCCGCTGTCCATCTCCAAGCCGATGGAGGCCACGGTGCCGCTGACGGTGGTCTGCCCCGCGTTTACCGAAACGGTCTGCCCGGTCTTCAGTTGCGTGACCGCGGCAGCGGGCAGCCAGGCCATTGCGCGCATCGGCGTATCCTGCGCCAGGATAACCACCGGTTTCGGTTGCAACGCAGCCGCGACCACCTGACCGGGTGACGCCAGGACACTGACGATTACGCCGTCGAACGGCGCCAGCAGCCGCGACTGCTGCCACTGGAATTTATGCAGGCGCGCCTGCGCCTCGCCCTCGCGCAAGGCCGACTGAGCTCGTGTGAAGCGCAGTTTGGCCTGATCCAGATCGGTGGTCGACAACACCGTGCGGTCATACAATTCCTGCATGCGCTTGAGATCACGCTGCGCCTCGTCCCGCTCGGCCCGCAAACGCGGCAATGCGGCCGCGCCGGCATCGGACTGCGCCTGCAAGCCTGTGGCATCCAATTCGGCCAGCAGCGCCCCCTGCTTGACGTGCATACCGGGAACCGCCAGCACCCGGCTGATCACGCCCGATACCGGCATGGCCAACTCCGCCCGCTGCGACCAGGTCAGCGTTGCCGCCGCCTCGCCCGCTTGCGCCAGCGGCGCCAAAACCGTCAGGGCCAGAGCCAGACATGTTCTTTTCATGCATTCACCTCGGGGTATGCTCATTGATTCAACTCGACGCCTGTCAGGTCGCGCAGACGCTCCCAGGCCAGCGCAAGCTCGTACTGCACCTTTTTGCCGCGCACGGTGGCATGCATGACTTCGACCATGGAGGTGCCCAGATTGGTTTTCAACTCCAGCTCATACAAGCCCCGGCTGCGTTCCAGCGCCAGATCGCGGTAATCGGCCAGCTTCTGCACAGCGCCCCTGGCCGTCCCCTGCAATTGCTCGATCTGCAGGGCCGTTTCCAGCACACCCTGCTGGATATCCATCAATAGCCGCGCACGCTGGGCCTGCAGTTTCTGCCACTGCGCCTGCTCCCGGGCCAGCCGGGCGTCTTCCCGCCGCCCCTGCCATAAAGGAATGGTCAGCAACACGCCGGCACTGAGGTTGTCGCGGGTGACAGCCGGACGAGCATAGTCGGCGGCCTGCAGCTCCACATCCAGCTGGGGTTTGTAGTCTGCGCGCACGCTGGCCATGCGGGCCTCCTCTGCCTGCAGCTGCTGTTGCAGCGCCTGCAGCCGGGGGTTGTGCTGTTCCGCCAGCTGCTGCAACTCGGCCACGTCAGGCAATTTTCGCTGCCACAGACTATCGAGCGGAGGGTCCGCCAGATCATCCGCCAGCTTGCCCGGCTGATTCATCGACTCGGCCAGACGCGCGCGCGTGATGCGCTGCTGCAGCTGGCTGGCATTGCGCGTCAGCATGCTGTCCTGATAGCGCGATTCAGCCTCCGCCAGATCCACGCGGGAAATCTGCCCCTGTTGCAATTTGTCGCGCGACTGGTCGAAATTGACATACTGTACCGCCATGTTCTCGTTGTCGGCGGTAAATTGCAGATCCGCCAGCAATACGGCAAAAAAGCGCTGCATCACCTCGTAACGACGCTGATCCCGCTGCGCCACGAACAGCGTGTTGCGTGCCTCCAGATCGGACTGGGCGGCACGGATGCGTTCACCGCTGCGACCCGCGTCAAGTAGCGGATAACGGGCTGTCAGCCGCGCCTGGTTGTCGCTTTTCCATTGCGAGGAATCATACGGCTGCACGCCCTGACGCAGCACGCCGTCAAGCGTGACCGTCCAGTCCGTGCGGGACTGCGCATCCAGCAAATCGGCCCGCACTGCGGCGGTATCGGCCAGAAACAGGGTTTCATCCGGATGTCCGCCCTGCTCGACGGTCTGCAGCGCCTGCGCCAGCGTGAGCGGCGCAGCACTGGCCAGCGAAGCCATCAGACAGAGGGCAAGCGAAACGACGGAAAGCAGGCGCATCAGGGCGTGGGATGCTGCAGCTTGTACTGCGGAAAAGTTTGCGTCTTGTACGAGCCGTCCACCACGTAATGCCCCAGCAGAATAAACTCGGCCGCATCTTTGGTCGGCCCGGTATAGCGCGCCAACGGCTTGCCGTCCAAGCCGTAAAAAATGAACACCGGCGTCGCGCGCGCACGCTGCACGTCGGCAAAGGCCTTCTCGGTGGTGTTCTTGCCGGAAAAATCGGTCAATGCGGTATCACCGCGGGTATCAATGGGAAAAATCAGAAAATGCTGGCGATAATAGGCTTGCACATCCGGCTGATTGAGAATCGTTGTGCGCATGCGATGACAGAAGGGACAGTCGTCCATTTCGAACATGAGCAGAATGCCGGTCTTGCCCGCGTGCCTGGCATTGGCCAGTTCAGCTTTCAGATCGCCGAATTTCTCGTTGAAGAACGCTTCATTGGCATCGTGCGGCTCGGCCCGCAAGGACGCACTGCCCAGCACCAGCCAGCCAAGCAGAAAAACCTGCAGTATGCGTTGCATGGTCACCTCCTCAGGTGTTTCCAACCCGGTTTCTCCAAACCGCTCTTGATTATTTTGTGTGGTGGTTATCGCCTGTTTGGCAGGTCTTGTTCATTACGCCTTATTTTTGTTTTGCCGGCGTGTTCTTGCGAATATAGCTTTCGACCCCCTCTCTCGTCAATCCGCCCACCTGGCGGGCAACGATCTGTCCCTGCGGGTTGAACAGGTAAGTGGTCGGCAAACCCGGCACGGGGCCGATCTGCGCGGCAATCTCGGGAGTGCCCAGCACGATCGGGTAATTGATGAACATGCTGTCGGCAAAATCAACAACATACTTCGGATCCTGATAGGACATGGCCACACCGAGGATTTCCAGATCCTTGCCCTTGTGCGCGTCGTATAGTTTGATCAGATCGGGAATTTCCTCCAGGCAGGGAGGACACCAGGTCGCCCAGAAATTCACCAGCAGCCATTTACCGCGATAATCTTCCAGCCGGTGCACACGCCCCTTATTGTCCTGCATGGTGAACGCCTGCGCCGTACCAGACAGCAGCAGACCCAGCAACAGCAACGAACTCAACAACCGTCTCAACACATTACTCTCCACAATGATCACCCCGATTGGACTCGCAAGCACTACCGGAGTTCACCGTCACGAAAGAAAAACCGGACCCTGCCCGACCGGCAAGTTCGGCGTCGCAGGGCGGTATCCGGCAAGATATGGAGCGGGTGAAGGGAATCGAACCCTCGTATGCAGCTTGGGAAGCTGCCGTTCTACCATTTAACTACACCCGCATGATAGAATTCAGGGCTGGATTCTATCGGATTTTAGGGGTTTGGAGAAGTTGATCGTACTGACCGTAAACGGCGAAAAGCGCACCCTGCCTGCGCCCGCCACCGTGCTTTCGCTGCTGCAGGACATGCAGCTTGTCGGCAAACGGCTGGCCGTTGAACGCAACGGCGAGATCGTGCCGCGCAGCGCGCACGCCGACACCCCCCTGACTGATGGCGATACGCTGGAAATTGTCGTGGCCGTTGGCGGCGGCTGACTTGGAAAGAGTGACGGAACACCATGGATGAACTCATCATTGGGGGCAAAACCTACCGCTCCCGCCTGCTGGTTGGCACAGGCAAATACAAGGATTTCAATGAAACGCGCGCGGCGGTCGATGCCAGCGGCGCCGAAATTGTCACCGTAGCCATTCGCCGCACCAATATCGGCCAGAACGCCAACGAACCCAGCCTGCTGGACGCGCTGCCGCCCAGCCAATTCACCTACCTGCCCAATACCGCCGGCTGCTACACGGCCGATGACGCCATCCGCACACTGCGCCTGGCGCGCGAACTGCTGGACGGCCACAGCCTGGTCAAGCTGGAAGTGCTGGGCGATCCGAATACGCTGTTCCCCAACGTAGTGGAAACCATCAAGGCGGCCGATATCCTGATCAAGGACGGCTTCGAGGTCATGGTCTACACCTCCGACGACCCCATCATCGCCAAGCAGCTGGAAGAAATGGGTTGCGTCGCCGTGATGCCACTGGCCTCGCTGATCGGCTCCGGCATGGGCATTCTCAACCCATGGAATTTGCAGATCATTATCGAAAACGCTAAAGTCCCCATCATCGTCGATGCCGGTGTAGGTACCGCCTCCGATGCCGCCATCGCGATGGAACTGGGCTGTGCCGGCGTGCTGATGAACACCGCCATTGCCGGCGCGCAAAACCCCGTACTCATGGCCAGCGCCATGAAAAAGGCGGTGGAAGCCGGTCGCGAAGCCTTTTTGGCCGGACGCATGGCAAAAAAACTCTATAGCGCCAGCCCCAGCTCCCCAACAACGGGCATGATCGGCAAGTAATTTGATCAAAATCGATCACCTCGACCATCTGGTTCTGACGGTAAAAGACATCGAGACCACCTGCGCCTTTTACGAACAGGTGCTGGGCATGCAGGCCGTGACTTTCGGCGAAAACCGCACGGCGCTCACTTTCGGCAAACAGAAAATCAACCTGCATCAGCAGGGCAAGGAATTCGAACCGAAAGCGGCCCAGCCGACGCCGGGTTCAATCGACCTGTGCCTGATCAGCAGCACACCCATGGACGCCATTCTTGCTCACCTGCAGGCCAGCAAAGTGCCATTAGTTGAAGGACCGGTCAAACGCACAGGTGCCACCGGTCCTTTGCTGTCCGTTTACCTGCGCGACCCCGACCAGAACCTCATTGAAATCGCCAACCCGCTAGAAGATGAGAGTCACCGTCCTATTCGCAGCTTCGTGCTGCGCCAGGGCCGCATGTCAAAAGGCCAGCAACGTGCCTACGACGAACTGATGCCCGTCTTCGGCCTGCCCTACCAGCCCGAAGTGCTGCAGCTGGACCAGGTATTCGGCCGCAGTGCGCCGCGTATTCTGGAAATCGGTTTCGGCATGGGCCAGGCCACTGCGGAAATCGCCGCCAATCACCCGCTGAACGACTACCTCGGCGTCGAGGTTCACGGGCCCGGCGTGGGCAGCCTGCTCAAACAGATCGAAGAACGCGCGTTGAGCAATATCCGTGTCGTCCAGCACGATGCCGTGGAAGTGGCCAGCCGCATGCTGCCGGCGGAAAGCCTCGACGGCATCCATATCTTCTTTCCCGACCCATGGCACAAAAAACGCCACAACAAGCGCCGCCTGGTGCAGCCCCCCTTTGTCGCACTGCTGGCCTCGCGCCTGAAACCGGGCGGCTATCTGCACATGGCGACCGACTGGGAAGAGTATGCGCACCATGCACTGGAGGTGCTGCAGGGCGAAAGCAGCCTGTACAACACGGCCGAAACCTATGCCGAGAAGCCGCTCTACCGCCCGCTGACGAAGTTTGAAAACCGCGGCCTCAAACTCGGCCACGGCGTGTGGGACCTGGTGTTCCGCAAGAAATAAACTTGCCCTGATCAGGCATGCGGCCCAAGTAAATAGCGCAGCAAGCAGGGCAAGTCGCGTCTATTCACATCACATGCAGGCGCGAGACAGGTTAAAACAAGAAGCGTTTTAGAATACCGGATTGGTCGGGGTGAGAGGATTCGAACCTCCGGCCTCTACGTCCCGAACGTAGCGCTCTACCAGGCTAAGCTACACCCCGAAATGGACGTTGCACGAAAACAGATCAATAACTACGTGCAACCGAGAAAGTCGCTAATTCTAGCAAAGAATCCTTGTGTTTGGAATGGGGGAGATGCGAAATAGCTGCGCAGGCGGCATCAATTTCCTTTTGCGCCTGTTGCCGGGTGTACTCCAGCGCACCGGTTTCACCAATCGCCGCCAGCACCGGCCCGAATTCTTCCAGCCCGCCATTCTCGATCGCCCCGCGAATGAGCGCGGCCTGCTCCGGCGTGCCGTGTTTCATGGCATACAGCAGCGGCAGGGTAGGCTTGCCTTCCGCCAGGTCGTCACCGACGTTCTTGCCGGTTTCATTGTGGTCGCCCGAGTAATCCAGCACATCGTCGATGAGCTGGAATGCCGTACCAAGGCGCATGCCGTATTCCGCCATCGCCGCCTCATCCGACTCGCCTGATCCGCCCAGAATGGCGCCCAGCCGGGCAGCCGCCTCGAACAGTTTGGCCGTTTTGTAGCGGATCACCTTGAGATAGCTTTCCTCGTCGATGTCGGCGTCATTGCAGTTGAGCAGCTGCAGCACCTCGCCTTCGGCGATGACATTGGTCGCCTCGGACAGCACTTCCATCACCCGCATGTTGTTGACGCCAACCATCATCTGGAACGCGCGGGAATAGAGGAAATCGCCCACCAGCACGCTGGCCGCGTTGCCGAACAAGGCATTGGCGGTGGCATTGCCGCGCCGCAGGGAAGACTCGTCGACCACGTCGTCGTGCAGCAGCGTGGCGGTATGAATAAATTCCACCACCGCAGCGAGCTCGTGGTGCCACACCCCCTGGTAACCGAAAACACCGGAGGACAGCAGCACCAGCACGGGGCGCAAGCGCTTGCCGCCGCTATTGATAATGTATTCGCTGATCTGCCGGATGAGCGCGACTTCGGAATGCAGCCGGGCGCGGATGACGCCGTCTACCGCCTGCATGTCGGCATGAATGGTCTCGCGGACAAGTTCGAGGGCCAAGATAGCAACTCTTCTATAAAGTGAGGCAGAAAACCCGCAATAGTAAAAACGCCGGCTTTTCAGTGTCAAGTGAAGAATCGCTCCCCCGTTCACACCAGGCACAGAAGTATTTGACTCTGCGCAAGAAAAGCGTTAATATCACGACCCTTTATGCAATCCCTTTTGTATTGGAGTTTCTATGTACGCGGTCATAAAAACCGGCGGCAAGCAGTATCGCGTTGCCTCTGGCGAAAAAATTAAAGTAGAACAGATACCGGCAGACATCGGAACCGAAATCACTCTGGACCAGGTATTGATGGTTGCAGACGGTGACAAGGTTTCTGTTGGTGCCCCGCTGGTAGCAGGTGCAACCGTAACCGCCAAGGTTATCGCTCAAGGTCGTGGCGAGAAAGTGCGCATTTTCAAAATGCGTCGTCGCAAGCACTACCAGAAGCGCCAGGGCCATCGTCAGAACTTCACCGAAATCGAAATCGGCGCCATCAAGGCCTAAGGCCGTTTAATCCAGGAGAGAACTCATGGCACATAAAAAAGCAGGCGGCAGCTCCCGCAACGGTCGCGACTCAGAATCCAAACGCTTGGGCGTCAAGCGCTACGGTGGTCAGCTGGTTTCTGCCGGCAGCATCATCGTACGTCAGCGCGGCACCCGTATGCACGCCGGTGAAAACGTGGGCATGGGCAAAGACCATACCCTGTTTGCCAAGATCGACGGTATCGTGAAGTTCGTCACCAAAGGTGCCGAGCGTCGCAAGATGGTTGTCATCGAGCCGATCGCCGCCTAAACAGGCAAGAAAGCTGTGCAAGGCCCTATCCTGACGGATAGGGCTTTTTCATTTGGGGATCAGCAATGAAATTCATCGACGAAGTCACCATCGAGGTCTTTGCCGGCAAGGGCGGCGATGGTTGTGCCAGCTTTCGGCGGGAAAAGTTCATCCCCAAGGGTGGCCCGGACGGCGGTGACGGCGGTCGCGGCGGCAGTGTCATTGCCATTGCCGACGAAGGCCTTAACACGCTGGTGGACTATCGCTTCACCCGCCACCACAAAGCCCGTAATGGCGAACAGGGGCGCGGCAGCGACTGCTACGGTAAAGGTGCGGACAACATCTATCTGCGCATGCCGGTCGGCACGCTCATCTACGATGCCGACACCGACGAACTGCTGTTCGACCTGACCCGCCCGGACCAGCAATTCGTGCTGGCCAAAGGCGGCCAGGGCGGCCTTGGCAACATCCACTTCAAATCCAGCACCAACCGCGCACCGCGCCAGTTCACCCGCGGCGAACCCGGCGAAGAACGCCGTTTGCGGCTGGAACTGAAGCTGCTGGCCGACGTCGGTCTGCTGGGCATGCCCAACGCCGGCAAATCCACCTTTATCCGCTCGGTTTCCGCCGCCCGCCCGAAAGTGGCCGACTACCCCTTCACCACCCTGCACCCGAACCTGGGTGTCGTGCGCGTCGATCACGACAAGAGCTTTGTCATTGCCGACATTCCCGGACTGATCGAAGGCGCGGCAGAAGGCGCCGGCCTGGGACACCAGTTCCTGCGTCATCTGGCGCGTACCGGTCTGCTGCTGCATATTGTGGATCTGGCGCCGTATGACGAAGGCGTCGACCCGGTGGCCGAGGCTCAGGCCATTGTCGAGGAACTGCGCAAATACGACGAGGGCTTGTATCAAAAACCCCGCTGGCTGGTGCTCAACAAGCTCGACCGCATCCCGGAGGAAGAGCGGGCCGAACGCATTCAGGACTTTCTCACCCGCTTCGACTGGCATGGCCCCTGGTTCAGTATTTCCGCCATCAAGGGCGAGGGGTGCGACAAGCTGGTGTACGCCATCATGGACATGCTGCTGGAACAGCGCAAACAGGCTGCCGAGCAACCCGCGGAAGCGGAAAAACCAGTAGAATAATCGGCTTTTCACCCTCTGAGCCTGGTATGAAATCGGTACTCGCAAAATCCTCGCGGCTGGTCGTCAAAGTCGGCAGCAGCCTGGTCACCAACAGCGGCCAGGGACTCGACCATAGCGCCCTGGCCGCATGGGCCGCGCAAATCAGCGCGCTCAAGGCGCAGGGCAAGGAAATCGTACTGGTTTCCAGCGGCGCCATCGCCGAGGGCATGCAACGACTGGGGTGGAAAAAACGCCCCAAGGCCGTGCACGAATTGCAGGCCGCCGCCGCGGTGGGGCAAATGGGCCTGATTCAGGCCTATGAAGCCTGTTTCAAACAGCATGGCGCCCATGCCGCACAGATTCTGCTGACGCACGAGGATCTGGCCGACCGCAAACGCTACCTGAACGCCCGTTCGACGCTGCGCACCCTGCTGGAACTCAATGTCATCCCCATCATCAACGAAAACGACACGGTGGTGACGGATGAAATCCGCTTCGGCGACAACGATACGCTGGGCGCGCTGGTGGCCAACCTGATTGAGGCCGATGCGCTGATTATTCTGACCGACCAGCCCGGCCTGTACACCGCAGACCCGCGCAAGAACCCCGATGCGACCTTTGTGGCCGAAGCGCGCGCCGGCGACCCGCAACTGGAAAAGATGGCCGGCGGCGCCGGCACCGCAGTCGGCACCGGCGGCATGCTGACCAAGATTCTGGCCGCCAAACGCGCCGCGCGCAGCGGCGCACACACGCTGATCGTCTCCGGCCGCGAGCCGGAAGTTCTGCTGCGCCTGGCGCAAGGCGTAGCCATCGGCACGCAACTGATCGCCGAACAGCCGCCCATTGCCGCGCGCAAGCAATGGCTGGCCGACCATCTGCAGATTCGCGGCCGCATCACCCTGGATGAGGGCGCCGTGCGCGCGCTGTGCAACGAAGGCAAAAGCCTGCTGCCGGTGGGCGCCACGGCGGTCAGCGGCGATTTCGAACGGGGCGAGCTGGTAGCCTGCATTGACGCCCAGGGCCAGGAAATTGCCCGCGGCCTGGCCAACTACAGCGCCGCCGACGCGAGCCGCATCCTGCGCAAGGGCAGTCATGAAATTGAGCACATTCTGGGCTATATTGATGACACGGAACTTATTCACCGTGACAATCTGATATTGCTATAGGAGTTTGCCATGTCTTTTGCCGTGCGCCTATCCGTGCGGGCTGCGCTGATCGCGACGCTTGCCGCCTGCAGTTTACCCGCCCTGTCCGCCAGCACGCCGTTTGAACCCGGCGAATGGGAAATCACCACCAAAATGGAAGGCATCCCGGGCATGCCGGCCAACATGCCTCCTCACAGCTTCCGTCAATGCCTGACGCCGCAGAACAATCTGCCGCAGGAAAAAGGCAAAATGGATCCGCGCTGCAAGATTCTGGAAAACAGCATGAGCGGCAACACGGTGCACTGGAAAATGCAGTGTGACATGCCCGAAGGCAAAACCCTCAGCGATGGGAATGTGACCTATCGCGGCAACAGTTTCGACGGGGTCAGCCATGTCAAAACCAGTTATGGCGGTCAAACCATGAACATGACCAGCCATATGAGCGGCAAACGCCTGGGAAATTGCCCCGCCGGCAAATAAGCCGGGCCGAACTGGACGGCCTGTCGTTCCGGCCGGTTCGGCTCAATTCTTTGGCGGCTATTCTTTCATTCGCTGCAGGATATCGTCGACATGGCGCGCCGGCAGCCGGTCCGGACAAAGAATATCGGAATACAGCCGGTTATGTTGGCGATTGATGTCCTGGTAGCTGACGTTGCGCCACTCGGAATGCAAGGGTTCCACCCATTGCCCATTCATGCCGCCGATGGCGTAGATTTTCATTTCTTTGCTGGTGCAGCGGATGCCTTCGAAACTGACATTCTCCGCCCCGCCGGCCGCCTTGACGATCAGCGTGTAACGCACCACGCCGTCAGCTCCGATGTTGATGGAATGCTTGTCGAGAAAGAAATGATGCGGGGTAGCCGGCCCGACATAGAATTCGACCTCATTTTCAGCTTTTGGATAAGGCGGCAATTGCCGCTGCAGCTCTACCCACGGCTTGTTTTCCTCGAACTGGAACTGATCGGCCCCCCACCCGGCTGCCGCAGCAGCCCCTGCGGCCAGCAGCAGAAGACTGCCCGCGATCGCTTGTTTTTGTCTCACCCGCCTACTCTCTCTGATGCGCCACCAAAACGGCTTCAGGCACATGATACCGAATGGCCCCGGCCAATTCCAGCGTCAAGCCGGGGCGATAGCGCATGGACACCCACAAAACGTTGAGCGCCAGGTTCATATTGGCGAACACAACCTCCTCGTAACGCCCCAGCACTGCATGAATCAGGCGGAACGTTTCATCAATGTCGGCGGGAGGCCGGTATCTCAGCCGGGGGATCAGCATCATGAAGTCGCACAGCGGACGACCATCGCTGTCTCGTGTCGGGGCGATTTGCCATAAGGGCGTTGCTGCGCTGACCGCATGCGCACGCTGCGGCAGCCTGCGATCAGGCGTATCCATGGCAGGCCTCAGGCGACTTTGAGCAGCGCTTCTATTTCTGCAAACGTGCTGGCAAACTCAGTGTGCTCGATATCCATCTGCAGTTGACGGCCGATCTGGCTGATCGAGAAGATGCCACGCAACACTTGCGGCTGCCCCTCGCCTTCCTTCTCGACCACCAATGCATGTTGACGCCCGGACCCCTTGAGCGTGGCCACCACATCACCGACGCGGGAACGTTGCACATCCTCCATGCACAGCACATCAATCTGCGCCTGTGCCACCATGACGTCGCGCACGAGCACATCGCCATGTGTGCCCCCACGCAACTGAATGACCTGCATCGGCTTTTCACTCTTGATGTCCGTGAGTGTGATCAGACCGATGATCGTTTCATCCTGGTCCAGCACCAGCAGCAGGCGCACACCGCGTACGCGCATGAGTCGCTCTGCTTCGTCCAGCGTCGCTTCGGCGTGAATATTCACAGCCGACACCCGTGTCAGGTCGGTCATCACGCTCAGAGCAGAGTCAGACAAGGAAAGCGAACGGATAAAATCGTGCGGCCGGGCAATGTTGACGCCGGCTTCCAGCGATTTGGAGGAAAGCGGAGCATAGGATGTTGCACTCATGAATTTCTCCCTGGTATGGGTCACACCTTAAAGATGCAGAAGAAACCTCGTGCTTTAATCCTATGCCATATCCGCTTATATATTGAATAAAATTAATTTATTAAGGTCTATGAGAATTACTCATAGACCTTTTTCAAGGCGTGCTGAATCGCCGCATCCGCCCCCGGCCCGAACTGGCTGACGCCGGGCTGAAAGTCGTCGGTAAAGGCATAATCGAACTTCAGGTCCTGCAGACCCAGCGCGCCGATAAGACGGTTCTCGCGCGAAAAATCATCGTCATGCAACACCAGTGTGGGCCAGCCGTCCTCGCCCGTATCCAGGATGGGGCCGAAAAACAGGATACCCGGCTTGTTCTTGCAGCGCAGCATGCAGGCGCTTTCCGTCCGGCCGGACATGACCAGAAAATCGACCGTGCGCGAAAAACGGTCTTCCCGCTCCAGCGCCTTGTCGATCGTGCCGTTGATGCGCCTGCTTTCATGCCCGTAGCAGATTGTCTCGGCCTGACTGGCAGCGCGCCACGCATCGACATCACGCGCGCCGAAATGGCTGGGGAAGAAAATGAAGCGCAAGGGCATGATCGCCTGCAATTCCGCCAGCAATGCCTCGGAAAAGGCCGGCGTGTTGATCAGGATACCGCCCCCCTCTTTATCGGCCAGATAGAACACGGCCGGCGAAGAGCCTTCCAGGTGGTAAACGGTACGATCAAAAACTTCTATCAGCTTTTTCAACATAATTCTGGACAACCCAATCTTTTTGTCTATAATGCGAGATAAGAGGATATTTTTATCCTGTTTAAGAGAGGGAGCGACGCGATGTTAAGCATTCTGTTTGGATCGACCATTGGCATTCTGTCTGTAGCCACCGTTGTTGGCGCAATTGTGATCGTCGCATTCTGGTTGTTCTACTGGATTCAACACCAGTCCCGCCAGTATCTGGACCACGATCC
Source organism: Pseudomonadota bacterium (assembly GCA_021851875.1). Taxonomy (GTDB): domain Bacteria; phylum Pseudomonadota; class Gammaproteobacteria; order Burkholderiales; family JAJZQI01; genus JAJZQI01. The sequence continues at coordinate 51,426 of JAJZQI010000010.1, forward strand.
GGCTCCTAAAGGTCACTGAAGCCCCGGGGATGGCGGGCCGCCGCCGGCCTGCCGCAAAGCCCGGCCCCTTGCGGGGCCGGGCTTTGTTATTTATGCAGGTAGTGTTCGAGTTCGGACAGCGCCTGCTTGTACACATCGCGCTTGAATTCGATCACGCTGTCCAGCGCCATCCAGTACTTGTTCCAGCGCCAGGCGTCGAATTCGGGGTGACTGCTGGCGCGCAGCGACACATCGCAGTCGCGACCGACCAGGCGCAGCAGAAACCAGATCTGTTTCTGACCTTTGTAACTGCCGCGCCATTCCCGCTTGACCCACTGGGTCGGCACGTCGTAATGCAGCCAATCGCGCGTGCGCCCCAGTATTTTCACATGTTCGGGCTGCAGACCGACTTCTTCCCACAATTCTCGAAACATCGCCTGCTCGGGCGATTCGCCTCGTTTGATCCCCCCCTGGGGGAACTGCCAGGAATGTTCGCGCACCCGCTTGCCCCAGAACACTTCGTTGTGGCCATTACACAGAATAATGCCGACATTGGGGCGGTAACCGTCCGCGTCTATCATTGCTTACTACCAAAATTGTCCAATTATGGAATTTTTTCATATTTTTCAGGCAAAAGAAAGGATTGTTGGGGAAACCGGGGCGGGTAAATCGCGGCTCCCCGCCCACAACGGTCAACATTCGCGGCAGGCGAGCAAATCCTTGTGCTGCGCGTCAATCCTCGCCGGCACCTGCATCTTGCCGGTTGCGGCGAGCCCACACCCGGATTGCCCGGGATGGCGCTGCAGGCCAATTTACCGTTGTCTTCACCGATCAGCTCCCCTACAATGCCCGCCATGAAACCGAATTCCACCATCACCCTGGCGCTGACCGGCGCTTCCGGCATGCCCTATGCAATCCGCCTGCTGCAGCAGCTGCTGTGCCACGGCAAACAGGTCTATCTGCTGTATTCGCAAGCCGCCCAGATAGTGGCCAGTCAGGAAATGGGCTGGAACCTGCCGGCCCGCCCGGCCGATGCGGAAGCCTTCCTGACGGAGGAGTTCCAGGCCGAGCCCGGCCAGCTGCAGGTATTCGGCCGCGAGGAGTGGTTCGCACCGGTGGCTTCCGGCTCCAACCCGGCCGATGCCATGGTGGTGTGCCCCTGCACCATGGGCACGCTTGCCGCCATCGCCAACGGCCTGTCGGACAACCTGATCGAGCGCGCGGCAGACGTAATGCTGAAGGAAAACCGGCCGCTGATCCTGGTGCCGCGGGAAATGCCCTATTCCGCCCTGCATCTGGAGAACATGCTGAAACTGGCCCGCATGGGCGCCACCATCATGCCGCCCAATCCCGGCTTTTATCACCACCCGTCGCACATCGAAGACCTGATCGACTTCGTGGTGGCGCGCATACTTGATCATCTGCAGATCGAGCACACGCTCCTGCCGCGCTGGGGCGACCAGCCGGCATGAAGGACTGGCTGAAAAAAAATCTGCCCCTGTGGTTTGACGGCGAGAACAACGTCGCCCGTTTTAGCCTGCCGATCTTCCCGCTTAAAACCGTGCTCTACCCGGGCGGCCTGCTGCCGCTCAAGGTATTCGAGACGCGCTACGTCGACATGGTGAAAGAATGCCTGAAAAACGAAACACCGTTCGGCGTCTGCCTGATTCGCGATGGCGAAGAAGTCGGCTCGGCCGCCCTGCCGGAAAGTGTCGGCACGCTGGCGCACATTCGCGACTGGGACATGCCGCAACTGGGGCTATGGCACATCAATGCGGTCGGCGGCAGACGGTTTGCCATCGAATCGATGGCAGTATCCCGTCAGCAGCTGATCCTGGCTGAAGTTGTCCGTCTCAGCGAAGAAACAGCTGTATCTGTCCCGCCCGAACTGTCCGCCTGTAAAACCCTACTGACGGCGGTGGAAGAAAAAATCGGCACAGACTGGCTGGCGGGCGATGCCGAACCTGACAACGCCGTCTGGCTCGGCTTCCGACTGGCGGAAATCCTCCCGCTCAAACCCTCGGTCAAGCAAAACCTGCTGGAAATGAACGACCCCATCGCCCGCCTGCAGATTCTGCACACCTTCCTGCAACAGCAAGGGCTGTCGGCCTAATTGCGCAGTTTGCCGGTCCGGTCGATCACATTGATATCGACGTAAGAAGACCCGCGCCGCTGCTTGCCGCCAAACGACACAAAAAACCCGCCCATATCCAGATCATGCTGAGATGCCAGCACACTGCTCAGTTGCTCGGCGGTAAAATTCCGCCCGGCCGAGCGCATGGCCGTAACCAGCAGCTTGGCCGCGATAAAACCTTCCAGCGTCAGATGCGAAGCCGGTTCGTCGCGATATTTCTTCAGCAAGCGACTGTGTTCCGCCGCGACCGGAATAAGCGGATCATTCGGATGCGGCACCACTTCGGCCAGCATGACCCCGGTGGCCGACTCGCTGCCGGCGAATTCATAGACAGTCTGCGGATTCACCAGCGACAGGCCCATGACGAAAGCGCCAATGTTGTTCTTGCGGTAGGCCTTGATGAACTGGGCGGCCGGCAGCGTTTGCAGCGCCAGGATGGTTGCCTGCGGCTTCTTGTCGCGACAGGCGCCTACCGCCTGATCCATGCCCTCGCCGGAGGCGCCGACGGGATAACTGCCCAGCAATTCACCCTGGCGGGCCTTCAGCTCGGCCTCCACCGCCGCCTTGACGGTCCTGCCGTATTCGTCGTCGGCAAACACGACGGCAAAACGTTTCACGCCATGCTGCAGAAAGTAGGCGACCAGCTTTTTGGCTTCGACGGAATATTCCGGCCGCACGTAAAACACACTGCCAGCCGCCGTCTCAAGATGCTGGCCGGAAAGCGGAGCTACCAGCGGCACATGCGCGGCATCGAATGCCGGCAATTTGAGCAGGGAAGCGACACTGCCCTCGCCAAAGTAACCGAACAGGACATCGACCTTCTGCCGGCCGAGAAATTCCTTGCTGATTTCGGCTGATTTCTCCGCCGAACCGGCGTTGTCGCGCGTAATCAACTGAATCTTGCGGCCGTCTATGCCGCCCTGGTTGTTGACATAATCGAAATACACCTTGGCGCCCGCCACGTAATCGCGACCGAGGTAACCCAGCGGGCCGCTCAAATCGACAGACTGGCCAACGACGATATCTTTTGCCGCGGCCGAGGGGGCCAGGGTAAAAAGAAGCAAAAGAGGCAATACAAAGGCGAGGAAGGAGGGCAACATGGTCTACCGGACAAATATTCAAAGCCCCTAATATAGCCCGGCAAGATGACAGCACTATTTCATTTGTTGCAAACGCATAACAAATAAAAGCACAATCTGACTAAAACATGACTGCCGCTAGGTGTCTTCGGCCGCAGCATTTTGCAGCAGGCGCATGCCGCCGACCATGCCCATCACCCGCTGACGGGCCTTTGCGTCGGATTGCCGCAGGGCGGCTGCCAGATCGTCCGGCCGGGCATCAAGACCCGCCACCACAAAGGAGTAATTGCGGCGCTGCACGCCGGCCGGCAAAACCCATTGCGGCACATCATCGTCAACCGCCACCAGTAAATCGACCTGCTGCAACAAGTCCGGCGACCAGTTTTCCGGCTGCGGCAGGCCGGCCGGCACAGGCGCGTTTATCATGCTCGCCGCACGGCATTCCAGCCACTCGCCGGCCAGCTCGCGGCCGGCCAGCAATGCCTGTGCCGCCAGTACCGGATAACGGCCGGCCAGAAAGAGCACGCGGGCACGCCGCTTGAAACCGCTCATTCCAGTAATTCCTTGATGACCGCCCCGGCCAGCATCATGCCGAACAGCGGCGGCATATAGCTGATGGTGCCGTTGACGGCGCGCGGCCGGCCCGGTCCGTCGACCGGCACCGGCGGCAGCGGCGCGCGCCCCACCTCGTCGGAGAACACGGTCAACACGCCCTTGTGGATACCCAGGCGCTGCAGCCGCTTGCGCATGACGCGCGCCAGCGGGCAGACCTTGGTCTTGCTGATATCGGCCAGCCTGATGCGCGACGGGTCCAGTTTATTGCCCGCTCCCATGCTGGACGCCACCTTCAAACCGCGCTGCCGGCTGGTGGCGACCAGCGCCACCTTGCAAGCCAATGAATCAATGGCATCGATAACGTAATCGACATCGCCCGGCACGATGTCGGTGACGTTTTCGGTGGTGATAAAAGTCTGCAGCACGGTCAATTCGCAGGCGGGATTGATGTCGGCGATACGCTCCGCCATCAGTTCGGCCTTGGGACGGCCCACTGTTGACAGCAAGGCGGGCAACTGGCGATTGATGTTGCTGGCCGCCACCACATCGTGATCGACCAATGTCAGCCGGCCGACGCCGGCCCGCGCCAGCGCCTCGGCACAATAGGAACCGACGCCGCCCAAGCCGGCCAGGAACACATGCTTGCCGGCCAGGGCGGCGATGCCGCTGTCGCCCAGCAGAATATGGGTACGCTCGAACTGCAACGGCAGCAGGGTCACGGCAACTCCTCGGCCGGGTGCAAGCGGCTGCCGTAGCGGCTGTAGAATGCCTTGAGCAGAAAGGGTGGTGCCAGGGTGGAGAACATGATCACCAGAATCAGCGCAGCATAGACGGTAGACGAAATAATGTGCTGGGAAAAACCGAGCTGGGCAAAAATCAGCCCGACCTCGCCGCGCGGAATCATGGCCAGGCCGATGGCGACCTGCCCCAGGCGCTTTTCACGCACGGCAAAACCGGACAAAAACTTGCCGACAAAAGACACCAATAAAAGCAGGCCGCTCATCTGCCAGACGAACAGGGAATGCCAGTCGATTTCACGCAGATTCATGGACACGCCGACCATGACGAAAAATATGGGCGCAAAGGTATGAATCAGCGGCTTCACCTGATCGGCCAGGCGGCCGGCCATGGACGGATTGGCATCCATGATCTGGTTGATGCCGGAGCGAAACGGTACGCCGGCAAAGCCCTCCGGCACATGCAGTCGGAAGTGCTGCCCCATCGCCAGCCCCGCAGCGAAGGCGCCGAGAATTTCCGGCGCGCCGATCAGATGCGCCAGATAGCTCATCAGCAGCAAATGACCGACCGCCAGCGTCAGCAGAAAACCGGGCGAGGCGCTGTGGCGCTCGAAGCGGTCAATGATAAAACTGATCAGCTTGGAAAACACCGGCGCCAGCAGCATGAACAGGAACACATACAGGGCGATCTGCGCCGTTCCCAGCCAGGACATTTCGCCTGATTCGGCAAAATGGTAGAGAAAGGCCAGCACCAGCACCCCCAGCACATCGTCGATCACGGCCGCGCCGATGACGATCTGCGCTTCGTGCGTGTGGCGCTGCCGCAGTTCTGACAGCACGCGCACGGTGATACCGATGCTGGTGGCGGTGAGGGTGCCGCCGATAAAGAGGCTGGGCAGCAGGTCCATGCCCAGGACGTAGTAGCTCACCAGAAAACCCAGCAACAGCGGCCAGGCAACGCCGGCATTGGCAACGATAAAAGGCTTGAGGCCAGTCTTGGCCATGTGATGAATATCGGTATCCATGCCCACCTCGAACAGCAGCATGATGATGCCGCCCTGGGCCAGAAACTGCAGAGTGGCATCGGGCTCGACCCAGCCCAGCAAAGAGGGGCCCAGCACGAGGCCGGCGACGATTTCGCCGATCACCGTCGGCACGCCAAAGCGCGCCCCAACCTCGCCGAACAGGCGGGCTCCCAGAATGATGACGGCGATGATGAGAAATCCGTGGGCGATATCCATGGCGCTATTCTACCGTCAAATCGCCCCGCCCGCCGCCTGCGGCTTATTTCAGGGACGGATGATCGGCATAACGGCCGTACGCCCACTTGAGGGCGAACAGCGGCAATACCGTGGTAATGGCGATCACCAGCAGGATCGAGGCATACAGTTCGGGCGAGAGGATTTTTTGCGCATAGCCGATCTGCGCAAAAATCAGCCCCACTTCGCCACGCGGAATCATGGCCAGGCCGATCAGCGTCTGGCGCAAGCGGTTCTCGGCAATGAAAAATCCGGCCGCAAGTTTGCCGAAAACAGCTACCAGCAACAGTCCGGCCGTATCCAGCCAGATGCTTGCCGAAGCGAAGTCGATTTCGCGGAAATTGATCGACACGCCGATCATGACGAAGAACAGCGGCGTGAATGTATGAATCAGCGGCCGCATCTGCTCTTCCAGCCGATGCGACATTTCCGGCCGCGCCGCGAACAGGCGGTTCCACCCGCGCAGCAGGACGCCCTCTTTCTTGCCACCCACATTGACGTGAAAATGCTGGCTCATGGCGATACCGGCGGCAAAGCCGCCCATGATTTCCGGCGCACCGACAACATGCGCCAGCCAGCTGAACAGCATGATGAGCGACATCGCCATGGTCAGCAGCAGCCCCGGCGCGGCGCTCTTGCGATCGAAATGGGCGATCACCGTGCCCACCCCTTTGCCCACGACGGGCGCCAGCAGCATGAACAGAAAGATATACAGCGCCACCCCGCCGATATCGGCCAGTTCGACACTGCCGGACTGGGCAAACTGATAAAGGAACGCCAGCACCAGCACGCCCAGCACATCGTCCAGCACCGCCGCGCCCAGCACAATCTGCGCCTCGTGCGAGCGGCGCTGCCCCACGTCGTCCAGCACCCGCACGGTGATGCCGATACTGGTGGCGGTCAGCGTTCCGGCAATAAACAGGCTGGGCAGCAGCCCCAGATGCAAGACCTCATGCCCCAGCAGGTAACCGCCGCCCATCGGCAGGGCGACGCCCAGCAGCGCAACCACAATCGGCTTGCTGCCGGTGCGCGCCAAGCGGAAAATATCGGTATCCATGCCCACCTCGAACAGCAGCAGGATAATGCCGACCTCGGCCAGCGTTTTGAGCGTATCGTCCGGCGACACCCAGCCGAGGAAGGTCGGACCGATCAGCACACCGGCGAACAGCTCTCCCAGCACGCCGGGTATGCCGAAGCGGGCAAACACTTCGGAACAGAAACGCGCCGCCAGCAGCACCACGGCCAACAATAAAAAGAAGTCATGCATAACAGAGCCTAACAGGTTAATGCCGCAAGCGCGGCAGCACATCCAGGGCATTTTTGCCGGTTGCGGCAATCAATACCGTCACATCCATGTCGCGCAGCAAGGCCAGACTTTGCGCCACCTCCGCCACCTTGCCCGGTTCGTTGCGTTGCCCGCGCATGGACACCGGCGGAATATCCGGCGCGTCCGTCTCCAGCACGATTGACTCCAGCGGCAGACTGGCAGCCAATCGCTGCAGATTCAGCGCGCGCGGATAAGTCATGGCGCCGCCGAAACCCAGCTTGAAACCCAGTTTAATGAATTCCCCGGCCTGTTGCGGACTGCCGTTGAAGGCATGGGCAATACCGCCCCGCACGCGAATGCGCCGCAAATGCTTGAGGATCTGGTCCTGCGCCCGGCGGATATGGAGGATCACCGGCAAATCGAATTCGCGCGCCAGCTTCAGTTGTTCGACAAAGAACTGCTCCTGCCGGGCGGAATCCAGCCCGGCCGCAAAGCCGTCCAGACCGATTTCGCCCACCGCCACCACCTGCTCATCGTCCAGCCGCTGCCGCAACAGCAGCAGATCTTCATCCCGATGACGCTCAATATACAGAGGATGCAGACCGTAAGCGGGCGCACACTCCGGATAGGCTCGACAGACCGTTTCCATACTCTCGAACAGGGCTGATTCGACCGCCGGAACCACCATCATGGCTACGCCGGCTTGCCGCGCCCTGGCCACGACCGCATCTCGATCCGGCGCAAACTCTGCCGCATCGAGATGACAATGGGTATCGATCAGTAGGAGATGCTCTTCCACTCGTCATCCAGCACGCGGCTCATATAGGCCGCACCGCCGGCCACTCCGGTCAGTTCGGAAATCATGTTATCGCGCGTCACGCCATTGGCATCCAGCGCCCCGCCACAGGCGTAAAACTTTACGCCCGCTTCGGCTGCATCCTGCATGAAGCTGTAGACCGATTTTTCCTTGTTCTCGGACGGATAAATCGACTCGGCCACCCCTTGTTTCAGCAGACGGCAAGCCCGGCTGGCGAAATAAATTTCCACTTCCACATCCATGGCAGCCGCGGCGGCGGCCTGAAAAAACGGCGTACCGCACAGGTGCGGGTGATCCGGATCAATTGTCAGCAACATCATTACCAGCTTGTCGGCCATCATTATCCTTTCATGCAAATTATTTACCGTACTCGGCCTGCAAGCCCTGCAACACCTTGCGCACCGGGGCCGGTATGGCGGCATCAAGCGAATCTTTCAACGCCAGCCATACGCCGACGGACTCCCCCAATGATAGCGGCATCCGTTCCAGTCGCAAAACATGCGGCACGGCCAGCAACCGGAAGTGGCTGAAAGTGTGCACCAACTGCGGCTGCATCTCACTGCCGACGGGCGCACTGCCGAACTGCTGCGCGCACCAGACGGGCATTGCCTCGGCCGGCATCGCCGGAAAACCGAACAAGCCCGGCCAAATGCCGCTGGGCGGCCGGCGTTCGAGAAAAACATGCCCGTCCGCCACAGCCACCAGCCAGTCAGCCTGCCGTTGCGGCAACACCTTGGCCGGCCGCGGCTGGGGCAAGGCCTTGACGCGGTCAGTCTGATACGCCACGCAATCCTGCGCCAGCGGGCAACGCTGACAGGCCACCCTGGAGCGCGTGCACACTGTCGCGCCCAGATCCATCAATCCCTGGGTATAGGCAGCGGCATCACGGCCCGGCATGTGCTGCTCCGCCAGCCGCCATAACTGCTGCTCGACCGGCTTCAGCCCGGGGTACCCATCGATGCCGAAATAGCGGCAGAACACCCGTTTGACGTTGCCGTCCATGATCGGCTGGGCAGCGAAACCGGCAAAGGAGCTGATGGCTGCGGCAGTGGAACGGCCGATGCCGCGCAGCGACATCAGACCTGTCATATCGCGCGGGAACACCCCCTGGAAATCCGTCATGATTTGCTGCGCCGCCGCCCGCAGATTACGCGCACGGCTGTAATAACCGAGCCCGCTCCAGTAAGTGAGCACTTCCTGCTCGGCCGCTTCGGCCAGTGCCGCCACATTGGGAAAACGCTGCATAAAACGCTCGTAATAACCCAGTACGGTGCTAACCTGCGTCTGCTGCAGCATGATTTCCGACACCCAGATGCGGTAGGGATCAGCGGTGTTCTGCCACGGCAGATCGTGCCGGCCATACTTTTTCTGCCATTGCACCAGACGTTCGGCGAAGGTCATTTTTCACCGTTCCTGCGGCCGGTTTCAAACGAGAAGCCGGCCAGCGCCGAAAAGGCGCGCACGCCGACCAGGGCCAGCCAGGTCAAAAGACGCATGCGCCAGGACAAACCCTGCCAGCGTTCCGCGCTGATACTGTGTGCGCCGATCTCGATCGCCCGCTCCAGGCTGCGTTTCAATGCAGCGGCAAAATCCTCGTCACGCACCACCACATTGGCCTCGCGCGCCAGCATCAGGCTGAAGGGATCAATGTTGGAAGACCCCACCGTCGCCCAGCCGCCGTCAATCACCGCCACTTTGGCATGCAGAAAGCTGCGGTGATACTCGATGATTTCCACACCGTTTTTGAGGAAGTTGCGATACAGCGCCCGCGAGGCATAGTGCAGCATCCAGTACTCCACCCGCCCCTGCAACAACAGCCGGACTTTTACCCCGCGCTGCGCCGCCTGAACCAGGGCATGGCGGAACTGCCGGCCGGGCAGAAAATAGGCGTTGGCGATGAGAATCTCGTCCTTGGCTTCACGGATCGCCTCCAGGTAGGCATTTTCAATGTCGCGCCGGTGACCGATGTTGTCCCGCACCGCAAAAGCCGCCGTGACGCCGGGCAGATGGGCCGGGGCCGGCAAATCAACCCGGTCGCGTATCAGCTTGTGCTGGCCGTGCGTCCAGGCCACCACCGACCAGACATGACGGGCGGATGCCCGCATGATGGCCACCAGCGGTCCGCTGACCTGCACGGCATAATCAAAGCGGGGCGGCGTGTGGCCGGGCGTGTCGAGGTCATCGATGATATTGATGCCGCCGACAAAACCGGTCTGACCGTCCACCACCACCAGCTTGCGGTGCAGCCGGCGCAAGCGCTGGCGCTTGAAGGTCCAGGGGCTGATCTGCGGCCGGTAAACCAGAAAATGCACGCCCGCCTCTTCCAGTTGTTGCCGCAAGCCGGCATGGAAATCATGCGCGCCGAAACCGTCCACCAGCACATGCACCGCCACGCCGCGGCGCGCAGCCGCCACCAGCGCCTCCGTCACGGCGATGCCAGTCGCATCGTGTTGGTAGATATAGGTTTCCAGGTAGATTTCACTGCGCGCGGCGGCCATTTCACGCAGCAAGGCAGGAAAATAATCGTCCCCGCTTACCAGCAAGGTCAGACGGTTGCCCGGCACAAAATGAATCATGCGCGAACCAGCGTGGCCGCCAGCGCGGCGTGGTCGGAAATCTTGCTCCAGGGGCGGCCGAAATGCACATCGGCCTGCTTGATCTGGAAACCGCGCACGTAGATGCGATCCAGCGGCAACAGCGGCATGGCAACGGGGAAGCTTTTGGCCCGGCGGCCATGCGCCATCATGAAGGCGTCGCGCACCTCCAGCGCCTCGCAGATATACCCCTCCGCCTCGGCCTGCCAGTCATTGAAATCGCCGGCGATGATCAGCGGATGCTCGGGCGGCACGGTCGCGCCGATGTGTTCGCGTACCGCCGCGTATTGCTTGCGGCGTCCGGCGGCGAACAACCCCAGGTGGACGTTGATGCAATGCAGCGGCACATCCCAGCCGGGGATCTGCACTTCGCAGTGCAGCAAACCGCGGCTTTCAAAACGGTGGGCGGAGATATCGCGGTTCTCCCAGCGGGAGATGGGAAAGCGGCTCAGCACCGCGTTGCCATGATGGCCCTCTTCATATATGGCATTCATGCCGTAAGCGGCATTGCCCCAATGCGCCTCTGCCAGAAACTCGTGCTGCGGCATGGCGGGCCAGTTGTGGAAGCGGTGCGAATGGCGCCTGTGCCCCCCTACCACTTCCTGCAGAAACGCCACATCGGCATGCAGCCCGCGCAGCAGCTCGCGCAGCTCGTGAATCATCACGCGCCGGTTGAACTGGGAAAAGCCTTTGTGGATGTTATAGGTAACGACGTGCAGCGTACGGTTCATGCAGCCGATTGTACGTGACGGCTTATGAAACTTCCAGCATCCGTTCCAGCGCAATCCTGGCCAGTTCGGCCTCGTGTGGCGGCACGCTGATGCGGTTGACCACGTTACCCTCGACCAGATTTTCCAGCGTCCAGGCGAGGTGCTGCGGGTCGATGCGTGCCATGGTGGAACACATGCACACGGTGGGTGCCATGAACTGGATGATCTTGCCCTGCTCCTTGAAGCGCTTGGCCAGGCGGTTGACCAGATTCAGTTCGGTGCCGACCAGCCAGCGGGTGTTGGCCGGCGCCGCCTCGATGGTCTTGATGATGTATTCGGTGGAGCCGACATAGTCGGACAACTGGCACACCTCGAAACTGTTTTCCGGGTGCGAAATGACAAAGCCGTCCGGGTGCTCGTTGCGAAAACGCAGGATATGCTGCGGCTGAAACATCTGGTGTACCGAGCAGTAGCCCTTCCACAAAATGATCCTGGCCTGTTTGATCTGCTCGGGCGTGAGGCCGCCCATCGGCAGATCGTAGTCCCACACCGCCATCTCGTCGAGCGGCACCCCCATCTTGAAGGAAGAGTAGCGGCCCAGATGCTGGTCGGGGAAAAACAGGACTTTTTCGCGCCGCCCCCAGGCCCAGGCGAGAATCTTCTGCGCGTTGGACGAGGTGCAGACAATGCCGCCATGCTCGCCGCAGAAGGCCTTCAGGTCGGCGGCGGAATTGATGTAGGTAACCGGCGTGATGCTTTCATCCGGGTCGAGCACCGTGGACAGCTCGCGCCAGGCGCGCTCCACCTTGGCCAGATTGGCCATGTCGGCCATGGAACAACCGGCCGCCAGATCGGGCAGGATCGACACCTGATCGGGGCGCGACAGAATATCCGCCACCTCGGCCATGAAATGCACGCCGCAGAACACGATGTATTCGGCTTCGGATTCGGCGGCAAGGCGCGACAACTTGAGCGAATCGCCGGTGAAATCGGCGTGCTGAATCACTTCATCACGCTGGTAATGGTGCCCCAGAATCACTACCCGTTTACCCAGCCTGGCCTTGGCCGCGACAATGCGCTCCTGGCACGCCTCGTCGGCTTGCTGGCTGAAACGGTCAAATGAAATTGCCTGGGTCTGCATCACGCTGATTCCACACCGATTGGAAAATTAGAGGCCGCTAACATTACCAGATTATGACGAGAAAAATCCAGTAGTGAAGCGAAATTAAATATCTGAATTTTGATATTAGACAGTTTTACCGATCTTTGCCGCCAACATCCTGATGGCGTCGGCATTACTGGGGGAGAACACTTTTTCCGCTGCCTGCTGCCACGGCAGCCAGACCGAGTCGACATGCTCGCGCGGCGACAAAACCGGTGAAACGGGAGTAGAAAGGCGCAAGCCGAACCAGTGCTCGGTATTGCGGGTGACGCCGGGCGCATAACGATGACGCCAGTGCGGGTAGATTTCGTATTCAATGCTGTGCTGCCAGTCGCTCAGCACATGGTCGGCGGCGATGATGCCGGTTTCCTCCTGCACCTCGCGCCCTGCTGTTTGCAGCAGCGACTCACCCCCGTCCTGGCTGCCGGTGACCGACTGCCAGAATCCCTGGTGATCCGCCCGCTCGATCAGCAACACCTCGCCGGCGGCTGTGTAAATCACCACCAGTACGGAAACAGGGCGTTTGTATGACACGCCCTCAATCCTTGTTACTTGCCTACTTCAACCGTCACGCTTTGGCGCAGACGGATGTGCAGTTCACGCAACTGCTTCTCGTCCACCACGTTCGGCGCGGCGGTCATCAGGTCGTTGGCGCGCTGGGTCTTGGGGAAGGCGATCACATCGCGGATCGACTCGGCCTTCGCCATCAGCGCCACCAGGCGATCCAGACCGAAGGCCAGACCGCCGTGCGGCGGTGCGCCGAATTGCAACGCATCCAGCAGGAAGCCGAATTTCTCTTGCGCTTCTTCCTTGCCGATTTTCAGCGCAGAGAACACTTTGGACTGCACGTCCTGCTTGTGGATACGGATGGAACCGCCGCCCACTTCCCAGCCATTCAGCACCATGTCGTAAGCGCGCGAAATGGCGGCACCCGGGTTGGATTCCAGCAGGTCTTCGTGGCCTTCTTTCGGCGCGGTGAACGGGTGATGCAGCGCCACCCAGCGGTCTGCTTCCTCGTCGTATTCGAACATGGGAAAGTCCACCACCCACAGCGGCCTCCATTCGTTCACCGCATGGCCTTTTTCGTGACCGATCTTCACGCGCAGGGCACCCAGCGCATCGTTGACGATCTTTTCCTTGTCCGCGCCGAAGAAAATCACGTCGCCGTCGGTGGCGCTGGTCAGCTCGATGATGCGCTTGACCACCGCTTCCGGCAGGAACTTCAGAATCGGCGACTGCAGGCCTTCCATGCCCTTGGCCAGTTCGTTGATCTTGATGTAGGCCAGACCCTTGGCGCCGTAGATTTTGACGAACTCCGTGTAGTCGTCGATTTCCTTGCGGCTCAGTTCCGCGCCACGCGGCACGCGCATGGCCGCCACACGGCCGCCGGTCATGTTGGCCGCTTCGCGGAACACCTTGAACTCCACCTCCTGCATCATCTCGGTCAGTTCGGCGATTTCCAGCGCCACGCGCATGTCCGGCTTGTCGGAGCCGTAACGCGACATCGCTTCGCTGTACGGCATACGCGGGAAGGGGTTGGGCAGCTCGATATCCATCACGCGCTTGAACACCTGGCGGATCATTTCTTCCACCAGACCGGTGATCTGGTCTTCACTCAGGAAAGAGGTTTCAATATCCACCTGGGTGAATTCAGGCTGACGGTCGGCACGCAGATCCTCGTCGCGGAAGCACTTGGTGATCTGGAAATAGCGGTCGTAACCGGCCACCATCAATAATTGTTTAAACAGCTGGGGCGACTGCGGCAGGGCGTAGAACATGCCGGAATGCACACGCGACGGCACCAGGTAGTCGCGCGCGCCTTCCGGGGTGGAACGGGTCAGCATGGGCGTTTCCACTTCCATGAAACCGGCTTCGTCCAGGTAATCGCGCATGGTCTTGGCCACACGGTAGCGCAGCTTCATGTTTTCCTGCATCACCGGACGGCGCAGATCCAGATAACGGTAAGTCAGGCGCACGTTTTCCGACAGAGTCTCGTCGTCCAGCAGGAACGGCGGCGTGGCGGAAGCATTCAGCACTTCCAGCGACTTGCACAGCACCTCGATTTCACCGCTCTTCAGATTGGGGTTAATGGTGCCTTCCGGACGACCCCGCACCAGACCGGTCACCTTCAGCACAAATTCGCTGCGCACCGATTCGGCAATGGCAAACATGGCCGGATCATCCGGATCGCACACCACCTGCACCAGCCCCGCACGGTCGCGCAGATCAATAAAGATCACCCCGCCGTGGTCACGGCGGCGATGCGCCCAGCCGCACAAAGTCACGGTCTGCTGCAGTTGTTCACGGTTTACATCACCACAATAATGCGTACGCATTTGAATACCCTAAAAATATATTGAACGCGCCGATACCAAAACGAGGCGGCTGGCAAATCGGGGAATTATAAACCAGAGGACTGATGTGACCAAGGGATGGGGCAGAAATCCACGACTATCCGGCAATAAGCTCAAAACGTGAGCCACATCATACAAAAAATATAATTATTTAACTGGAAAAATCCTCAAAAATGGCACTAAAATCCGAAAACAATGAAACAAAACGAAAATCAGATGCACAAATGAAAAGACCCGCCACAAGGGCGGGTCGGATTCGGTACATTTAAGACCTTTTATTGTAGCAACGGCTCTCACCCCGGAATGCAACAATAGGCAGATTATCACATTACCCGGATTAAGAATGCAAGAGGAGTTGAATTTTGAATAATAACAACACCCCCAATTACACCCTTGGTCTCGATATCGGCATGGCCTCTGTAGGGGCTGCACTGCTGGGGAATGATCAGATAATCGCACTGCATGTCCGCACCTTCGATAAAGCTGAAACGGCCAAAGAAGGTGAATCACTCAACAAAATACGCCGCGATGCTCGACTTACCCGTCGCCGCATCCGCCGTCGTGCCTTTCGCCTGTTACGTTTGCGCCGTCTGCTAAAACGTGAGGGACTGATTGCCGGTCATGATAGCGATATCATCCGGTCCGTCGGCATTTCTCCATGGCAATTACGCAGCGAAGGACTCGAACGCGCACTCACCCCACAGGAATGGGCTGCCGTGCTGTATCACATCGTCAAACATCGCGGCTTCCAGTCCAATCGAAAGAGCGAAGCCAAAACCGATGAAAAAGCCGGGCAAATGCTGGGTGGAGTGACGGCAAACCAGCAACGCCTGGCTAAGGGCGGGTATCGCACCATCGGCGAAATGGCCTGGAAGGATGAAACATTCCAGCATGCGAAGCGTAACAAAGGGGGTGACTACACTCACACCTTTGCTCGCAAAGACCTCGCAGCTGAACTGAGCCTTCTGTTTGCAGCCCAGCGACAGCTTGGCAACCCTCACAGCAGTGACGCACTGGAGCAAAAAATACAAGACTTGCTGATGGCTCGCCGCCCGACCCTGTCTGGTGAAAATCTGCTTAAGATGGTAGGCAAATGTACATTTGAACCCGGCGAATACCGTGCGCCCAAAGCCAGCCATACCGCCGAACGCTTTGTCTGGCTTACCCGCCTGAACAATCTGCGCATTACCGGGCTAGGTGAAACCCGTGCGCTCACCAATGCAGAACGTAAACTCCTGCTTCCCCTGCCATTTACCCAGGCCAAGCTCACTTATAAACAAGTGCGCAACAAGCTGAACCTGGCCGATAGCGAGAAATTTGCGGGACTGGCCTATCGCCACGATAAAGACCCGGAATCCGCCAGCCTGTTCGAAGCCAAAGCATTTCACACCCTGCGCAAAGCCTACGAGTCGCACAATCTGGAAACAATGTGGCAACGCGACAGCCTTGAATCAGATCGCCTCGACACTCTGGCCTATGCGCTGACCGTATTCAAGGACGATGCGGAATCCCGGCAGTGGCTGCTGGCCCAGTACATTGAACCGGAAATCATTGAAGCGGCTCTGGATGTATCATTCAGTGAATTTGTGCGAATTTCGATCAAGGCGCTGAAGAACATCATTCCACACATGGAAAATGGCCTGCGCTACGACGAGGCCGTTCAGGCTGCCGGATACGCTCATCATAGCCAGACGCAGAAAGCCGACAAACGGCGTCTCATTCCCAAAATCAGCAAAGACGACATTGCCAACCCGGTCGTGTACCGGGCTATCAATCAGGCACGTAAACTGGTCAACGCCATTGTGCAGGAATATGGCCCCCCCGCTGCGGTGCATATCGAACTGGCACGCGATCTCAACAAGCCCTTCGATGAACGCAAAAAAATCGAGCGCGATAAAAAAGCCTGGAAAGACGCAAAAGACAAAGACATGCAGCAATTTGAACAAACCTTTGGCTTCACCCCCAAAGGGCTGGATTTGGTCAAATGGCGGCTATACCGTGAGCAAAACGGGCAATGCGCATACAGTCAGCAAGGTTTCGAATTGGCCCGCCTGTTTGAGGCAGGCTATTCAGAAATTGATCATGCCCTGCCCTATTCACGCAGCTTTGACGATGGCATGAACAACAAGGTGCTCGTCCACGCCAAGCAAAATCGCGACAAGGGCAATCGCACCCCCTACGAATACATGGACGGTGCAGGCAACAGCACCCAGTGGCAGCACTTTGTCGCCTGGGTTGAAAGCAATAAGAACTACCGTCTTGCCAAACGCCAACGGCTTCTGCGCAAGGACTTCGGTGCCGACGAAGCGGAACAGTTTCGTGAACGCAATCTCACTGACACCCGATACGCCAGCAAGGTATTCAAGCAACTGGTGGAACACCACCTGCAACTGGCCAATGACTCCAATAGTCAGCGCTGTGTCGTGGTGTCTGGCCAATTAACCAGCCTGCTCCGTGCACGCTGGGGGCTCATCAAGGTGCGAGCTGATGGCGACCTGCACCACGCGCTGGATGCCGCTGTTATAGCGGCTGCAAGCCATGGCATGGTCAAACGCATGGCCGATTACGCAAGGCGCAAGGAACTGGCCTTTGTGCAGTCGGGCTTTATCGACCCGGAGACAGGTGAAATTCCGGATATTCACGCCCATGACATCATGAAAGAACACTTTCCGGAGCCCTGGCCGCATTTTCGTGATGAACTGCTCGCCCGCCTGAGCCCCAGTCCTGCAGAGCGCTTTTCCTTCCCCGAAGGGCAGGCCCCTGCCCCGGTGCGGGTCAGCCGGGCACCGCTGCGCCGCGGCCTGGGTGCGGCGCATCAGGAAACCATTCGCTCGGCCAAACGCATTCATGAGGGGCTAAGCAGTGTAAAAACACCACTGACCAGCCTTAAACTGAAAGACTTGCCCAACATTGTCGGTTACAACGATCCGCGTAACGCCAGCCTGATTGCCGCGATTGAACAACGACTGAAAGACAATAATGACGATGGAGCCAAAGCATTCAAGGAACCATTGTATCGTCCCGCTTCACCGGGCAAAGAACACCTTGCGCCTGTAATTCGCTCAGTCAATGTTCTCGACATCCAGAAAAGCGGTACTCCGGTACGCGGCGGCATTGCCAATAACGGTAGTATGCTACGGGTTGATATTTTTACCAAGAAGGGGAAGTTCTACGCAGTACCTTTGTACGTAGCCGACGCAATCAAGACAGAACTCCCTGATAAAGCTGTTATTGCCTACAAGCCGGAAAACGAATGGGACGCGATGGATGAAACATATGCATTCCTATTCAGTCTGCATCCGAATGACTGGGTAAAAGTCTGTTTTAAAAAAGATGCCCCTAGTGAAGGATATTTCGCCGGCTTAGACCGCTCAACTAGCGCCATTTCCATTTGGGCTCACGACCGAAACTCTTCTATTGGAAAAGATGGCTTAATTCGAGGCATTGGCATCAAAACTGCGCTATCCGTCGAAAAATTCCATATAGACATGCTAGGCAGGCTGCATCGCGTGCACCACGAATCACGCCAGCCGCTGCGGCGAAAAAACAGGTGAACCTTGACCTGGCGTAGCGTGGTGATCAGCACCCCGGCCCGGCTCAAACACAAACACCGGGCACTGGTGGTGCAACAGGACAGCGGCGACATTAGCGTGCCGCTGGAAGACATTGCCGTGCTCGTGATCGACTGCCCTCAGGTCACGCTCACCAGTCAGTTGCTGGCTGCCTGTGCCAGCCAGCAGATTGCTGTCATTACCGTTGACGAAACCCACACCCCCAACGGCGTATTGCTGCCCTATTTACCACACAGCCGGGCCTTGCAAATCATGCGCAAACAACTCAACATGAGTTTGCCGCAGCAAAAGCGCCTGTGGCAAGGCATTATTCAGCAAAAACTGGCCAATCAGGCCACCGTACTGGCACAAATCGGCCACGCGCCACAAGCCAGGCACCTGCAGCAACTTGCCTGCAATGTGCGTTCGGGCGACCCCGACAACCTTGAAGGGCAGGGTGCCCAGGTCTATTTCCGCAGCCTGTTTGAATCGCCGTTTCACCGCGCCCAGTCACGCTTTTTCAACGCGGCGCTGAATTACGGCTACAGCGTCATCCGCTCCGCACTGGCGCGCTCGCTGGTTGGCTATGGTTTTTTACCGGCCTTCGGCCTGCATCATCGTAATGAACAAAATGCCTTCAATCTGGCAGACGACCTGATCGAACCCTATCGCCCCCTTCTCGATCTGCATGTGCTGCAACACTACCCCACCGAACCGGAACGGGAGCTTGAGCCTATGGATAAAGCCGGCCTGGTACGCATCCTGCACAAAGATGTTGTACGTATTGAAAACCGTAGCCCGGCCGGCAGCAGTACCCTGCTGGCCCTGATCGACGCCACGGTAATGAGCCTGGGGCAACGCATGGGTGATGGAGACACCCATCTGGTTCTGCCCGGTTTTGCTGAATCATGAGTCAGCTTACCCGCCGATTTATGCGACTCATCGTCTTTTTTGACCTGCCCACCGTCACCAAAACCGAAAAACGCGCCTACACGGTATTTCGCCGCTTTCTGCTCAATGATGGTTACGACATGATTCAATGGTCGGTATACGGGCGTGTGGTCAATGGCGTGGACGATGCCGACACCCACCTGAAACGACTCGCCGCCAACTTGCCCCCGGAAGGATCGGTACGCTGCCTGCAAATCAGCGAAAAACAGTTTGCCCAGATTCGCCTGCTGGTTGGCACACTCACCCGCCAGGAAAAACGGGTCAATGCAGATCAAATGCTGCTTTTCTAGCCAGAAATTATCAAAAAAAAACCGCCCCAAGCAAAGCCTGGAGCGGTGTTCCATGCAGCAGATTGTAGCATTCCGGGGTGAGAGAGGGAGCTACAACGATTACCCAGGTTACCTTTTTCCGAAGTCGATTGTAGCATTCCGGGGTGAGAGAGGGAGCTACAACGGGCTTCCATCCATGGCTATAACAGCGCCAATTGTAGCATTCCGGGGTGAGAGAGGGAGCTACAACCACCGGCTCCAGCGACATCACCCTGGCGGAATTGTAGCATTCCGGGGTGAGAGAGGGAGCTACAACGACATTAGAACTGCCCCTGCTTTCGCCTAATTGTAGCATTCCGGGGTGAGAGAGGGAGCTACAACGGTGGCGCAATCCCCTATCAGATTAGTGGAATTGTAGCATTCCGGGGTGAGAGAGGGAGCTACAACTCCTTAATCGCTATGAAGCAATCGAAAGATATTGTAGCATTCCGGGGTGAGAGAGGGAGCTACAACATATACGGCGGAAGAGATCAAGCGCGGACTATTGTAGCATTCCGGGGTGAGAGAGGGAGCTACAACCGACGATCACACGGCTCCAAGTGGGCCATGATTGTAGCATTCCGGGGTGAGAGAGGGAGCTACAACAAGGAAGCGGCGGCTATGGCGCGCGCTGCGATTGTAGCATTCCGGGGTGAGAGAGGGAGCTACAACCAGAAGACGCAGCTATTATTCGCCCGTATTATTGTAGCATTCCGGGGTGAGAGAGGGAGCTACAACCAAAACCGCGCACAAGAAAAACAGCCGTATATTGTAGCATTCCGGGGTGAGAGAGGGAGCTACAACGTAATACCGATGCAGAAGGCGCGGCTATCAATTGTAGCATTCCGGGGTGAGAGAGGGAGCTACAACAAACCTGATGACAGCGCATCTTGCCAAATCATTGTAGCATTCCGGGGTGAGAGAGGGAGCTACAACCAGATTCTGACCCACCCCCCGGCCAGATTCATTGTAGCATTCCGGGGTGAGAGAGGGAGCTACAACTCACATTGCTGAAGAAGTCCTTATTCTTGAATTGTAGCATTCCGGGGTGAGAGAGGGAGCTACAACCAGCAAAAGAAGCAAGACAAAGAGACACGCATTGTAGCATTCCGGGGTGAGAGAGGGAGCTACAACGGCGGATGGGGTGCCAATAGATTTGCAGCGATTGTAGCATTCCGGGGTGAGAGAGGGAGCTACAACTTCATGCTCCTGCTCCTCTTCAGGATATATATTGTAGCATTCCGGGGTGAGAGAGGGAGCTACAACGACTCTGACGTTAATGCCAAGACTGCAGGCATTGTAGCATTCCGGGGTGAGAGAGGGAGCTACAACTGTGTCTAATGCGTCTGATGCCTCTGCGCTATTGTAGCATTCCGGGGTGAGAGAGGGAGCTACAACTGCCTCGGCGCCCACATGCTTGAGCTTGGCATTGTAGCATTCCGGGGTGAGAGAGGGAGCTACAACGAATCGATTTGTCCAGGCATCATCAGAGCAATTGTAGCATTCCGGGGTGAGAGAGGGAGCTACAACAATGCTAGAAGCTAACATTGCTCACCTCATATTGTAGCATTCCGGGGTGAGAGAGGGAGCTACAACTAGGCATCAATAATTGAGATATGCGAAAAAATTGTAGCATTCCGGGGTGAGAGAGGGAGCTACAACCCGCCGTCCACGCTAACAGTCAAAGTGCCGATTGTAGCATTCCGGGGTGAGAGAGGGAGCTACAACTTCCAAGAAAGTCTTGTTTGCCCACAGGGTATTGTAGCATTCCGGGGTGAGAGAGGGAGCTACAACCCATCATGCGGCAATACGATTTGCCGGACTATTGTAGCATTCCGGGGTGAGAGAGGGAGCTACAACCTTCAAATGATTCTGTGCGTTGACCCGCTGATTGTAGCATTCCGGGGTGAGAGAGGGAGCTACAACTGATTGGCTACTGACCTTCTTGAGTCGGATTGTAGCATTCCGGGGTGAGAGAGGGAGCTACAACTAACGATCAAAACGCCCCACCAACGCGGGGATTGTAGCATTCCGGGGTGAGAGAGGGAGCTACAACATTAGCACGGCGCGCTGTCGCATTGAATGAATTGTAGCATTCCGGGGTGAGAGAGGGAGCTACAACGCGACGCTGCCACTTTATTTGTACGATCACATTGTAGCATTCCGGGGTGAGAGAGGGAGCTACAACAAAATCATCGACTAAAGGATAGCGGCCATGATTGTAGCATTCCGGGGTGAGAGAGGGAGCTACAACTTCGCCGATGTCGAGCAGGTGTCTGTCGAGATTGTAGCATTCCGGGGTGAGAGAGGGAGCTACAACAGGCCACGATGGATGCTGCCCGCCCTGGTGATTGTAGCATTCCGGGGTGAGAGAGGGAGCTACAACCTTGAGGGCCTTGGCGGTTTGCCCGCTGCCATTGTAGCATTCCGGGGTGAGAGAGGGAGCTACAACAACAGTGACGCACCGCCTCCGATCACCTTCTCAGCATGCCTGATTGTCATACAACCAGCATTCCCCTAGTCGCTACCGGACTCCGTATTCATCAGTTTGCGAGCAGCAAGATGATGACAGAGATGACCAGCACGCTCACCCACCACTGTGCCGAGAAAAGCACCAGCCCCAGGACGATGAGCACTACCAGCACAATCGTTGTTGCGAAAAACGACTTGATCATCATGCCCCCTTCATTACTGTCATAGTGATCTCAATGTCAGACTGTGTCATGCGAAGTGCATCGCTGGCCTCCGCCCTGATTATCACTTTCCAGGCATAAGGAAGCCACAACTTCACGGGACATACAGCTTGCATGCTTAATGCGGAAATTGCATAGGCTATTGCAATGCCGCTGCGGAACATCAATAATCGCCCTTGGCCCTCGTCGCAGGCTGGGTGAGGGTCTTTCATTTACGACTTGCGATTATGCGATCGCCACCCCATGTCAGTCACACTCTCGCGTTTTATGCCGGGACAGCTCGAATCAGCTTGGCATATTTTTCAGTGTAGCGGCCAGAAAAATCATTTCACCGCTTTAGATTATGAACTGATGCATGACACCCACACCAGTATAAGCCAAGCCATACGTAGCTGCGGAAGCTGATGCTGCGCTTTCACACCCTCCAGCCTACACGCCCGCATTTGCTACACCGGCTTGGAAAAAAAGTATACGCGACCGCCGCATTCACAACAACATCAGCAAGCAAGCACTTTTTTATAACGACTTACAGACAATTCAAGCAATATGGGTAGCTCCTCGCCAGCCTGGGAAAGAATTGACAGCAGATATTGGCCAGACTAGACTAATCATATCATGTTACCTCTTGGAGCAAATCTCATGACCTCGGTAAACATGCTGCAAGCCAAATCCAGCCTGTCTCGGCTGGTCGAAGAAATTGAACAAGGCAAGGAGCGGGAAATCATTATTGCCCGCAACGGCCGGCCTGCGGCCAAACTGGTGCCATTGGACGAGCCCATCCGCGGCCAGCGCATTGGTGTTGCTAAGGGGGCATTCGTGGTGCCCGATTCGATTGACGCCTGCAATGACGAAGTGGCTCGGCTGTTTCTGGCCGGATCAGGGCAATGAATATTTTACTGGATACGCATATTGCCCTGTGGGCCATTGCCGACAGCCCGGCCTTGCCAGACAAGGCGCGCGAACTGATAAGCAACCCACGCAACACGATCTGGGTAAGCGCGGTAAGCATTTGGGAAATAGTGATCAAGCACGGTCTGGGCCGGGGTGATATGCCGGTCTCTGGCGATATGGCACTGGGTTATTTTCGCCAGGCGGGTTATCGTGTGCTTGCCATTGAGGCTGAACATGCAGCCGCAGTCGAAACCCTGCCATCACATCATCAAGACCCATTCGACCGACTGCTGGTTGCTCAGGCACTGACCGAGCCGATGCGCTTGCTGACACACGATGCCGTGGTGGCCAAATACAGCGACACAGTCATCCATGTTTAACCCATAACGCCTCACATTAATAACGCCATTCGTTAACATGCGGCCATTATGGTCAAAAGTTTCGCTAGCAAAGAAACTGCGGCCGTATTTGCCGGGATACCCATACGCCGCGCTCATCACCCTCCTTGCGGATTGACGCTGGCATGCCCTCGGTGAGCAGGCGATGGAACACCTCGTTGTTCGCCAGCAACTCGGGCGAATGGATGCGCTCCGGCCTGTCCCCATCGGGCGCAATGGCGGATTCAGTGAGCTGTGCGTTCATGCCATCCCCTTCAGCGCATTTACTTCTTGTTCCAGCGCGGTTAATACCGCGATCACTTCCGGTAGCGTCAGCGGCTTATCGAAAATCATCGCCTGCATCGCCGCAAAATCCTTTTCCAGCTCCGGCAGACGAAAATCGGGCGGCACCAAGCGCAGACTGCCCGGCACTGCCAGTTCATAACGCGCCCAGACACTGGGATAAAACCGCTGCTTGAAGGCGACCACCTCGTCCAGCAGCGCCAAATCCGCCAACGCCTCCGCCTTCACGCCGGACTGCGCCAGCCAGGCCAGGTCGTAATAGTGCCGGGAATATCGCGGCAGCATAGGCTTGTCCTGCGCACGGTGCGCCTCCTGATGCAGGATCGTCGCCTTCTCCCAGAAAGTGCGCTTGGCCAGTATCGTGGGAACAAGGCATTCCGCGCGCTCGAATACTTGGGGGAAATGGCTCGCCGCATAAGGCTGGATCGCAAACGTGTCGGAGGGTAGCCACGAAGCCAGCGGCCCGATCTCCAGCAATATCTCCGGTCGCAAATACGCATCCGGGAACGCCGACGGATAGCGAATATTGATCGAGTGAGGGTTGTCCTCATCCATGGCGCAACGGCACAAGGCGCCGCTCAGCCGCGCCACTTCGGGCAACAGCGACTCGCGAATATAGGCTGCCGCCTGCTCGTTGGCGGCCTCGTTGAATTTGACCTGCTGGCTTTTGCTGCGAGCAAGATACGGGTCTTCGCCCGTCACCGCGCGCCAGTCCAGTATCAGATCGATATCTTCGGAAAAGCGGCCGATCAGGCCAAACGCCTTGGACAAACTGGTGCCGCCCTTGAACTTCAGCAGGCGCTGCAATTGTGGATCGCCAAACAATTTGTCCAGCACCCACACCACCCAGAAATCCTTCTCGACGATGGCCGGCGTGGCTCGCATCAGCCTGGCAGTTTCACCAAACAGCGCATTGCGATCGCGGCTTTCAAGGCGGGCGACCTTATCCATGTTCGCCCCGGCAGATTTGCTTGATCGCCGCAAAAATCCAGCCGGTCGCGCCTTGCGTATCCTTCACGATCTTTTCAAACTGCTTCGGGTCGAGTTGCGTGCGCGCCTTCTCGATCACCGCTGGGGTCACATGCTCCTTGCCCAAGGCCTTCAATGCCTGCACCAGCAGCGAACTCTCGCGGTATTTGAAACCGATGTTCTTCAATGCCGACTTTTTGAATTCCAGGGCCGTACCCATCACCTCAAAGCACTTGTTCGGCCCGTCGCTCAAATACACATAACGTCCCGGCACCTGAGTGGAAAGCCCCAGCAGATTCAACGCCGATTCGCCCGACACCTCGATGCGCCAGCCAAACTTGCGCGCATAGGCCGCCGCCACCTGATCGATATCCGGCGACAAGGTCTGTTGCAGCAACTCGCTATAGCCCGGGTAATCGTACATGCCGCGCGCCACGCGCCGTATCCTGCCCTGCCGGGTCAACTCCGAAAGCAGGCTATCCACCTGCTGGCGCGAAAACCGGCCCGCCAGATCGCTTGGCGAAAATGCCCACCCCCTGCCATGCCCGGCTATAAAATAAAAGCATGATTCAGAAATACTTTTCATCAACCAGCGCCCACAAAAAATCCAGAAAAAATATAGCATTTTTCTGGATTATTGGCAGGGTTTATTACGCGCCTTGCTAACCAGCCTCCGATTTCAACTGTCCGGCTTTTCCGGATACTTCCCGCAACGCCCGGCATCCTGTTCATGCGACCGCCTTGTCCAGCGCCACCCGCACCTCGCCGCGGGTCTTGCTGGTGAGCGCGCCTTTGGCGAGCACCACGCCTGCTCTCCCACTCGGGGCGAGGTGGTGGATGAAGTGTTGCAGCCAGGCGAAGTTGGCGTTGCCCGCGGGCGGTGCGCCGTATTTCCAGCGGCCGTCGTTGCGCAGCAGTTCGCCGCTCCAGTCGCTCACATTAAAAGGAGGATTGGCGATCATGGCGGCATCGACATGGGCGACGAGGTATGACCAGCGCGCCTCGGGCGGCACGAAGAAGATGTTCTCGGCCTTGTATTCGTCCTTGTCCTCGGGATCGGCCCCGGCGTAATCGCCCTTGCCTTCATTCAGTTTGGTGTACATTTCCTCGAACGAGTCGGAAATGTATTTCAGGAAGATGAGGCCGAGCACCACATGCTTGTATTCTGCGGCGTCGATGTTCTTGCGTAGCTTGTCGGCGGCTTTCCAGAGCTGTTTTTCCAGCGGTTCTGCTTTGGTTTCTTTTTTTTCTTTAGACATACGAAATACTCATTTGAAAAGGATTACATATCCGCAGACGAACTATGCGATGAATCCACTGCGCCAGCTTATCGTATAATTGTTACACGCCACTGGCTCAGCAGGCGAGCCACACAATGTATAGCGCCATTTAGCCAGTAACTCCGCCAAGCCCCCTGCGGGCGACCTGCTTTGCAACAAGATTTATCTAAGCCAAACCCAAAAATACAGCCAACAGGCGATTAACTGCCAGCATCGCCTCGTCATCCAGACGCCCGAATACGGTGCCGATTTTGTCTCGCGGCACGGATTGTGGTTTATCCACCATGATTTGCGATGTTTTAGTCAAACCATTGGATGCAGCAGACTGAATGGTTATTCGAAACAGGGGGTATCACGCAATTCGCCGGTAACTGGCAGGATAGTAACAGAGGGATGCGCGCTGAACAGATCTGACTGCCGGCCGCGGCTTGTCCAAATCCCCCTGCAACGCGATAGTAACCAGATCACCCCGCCTCATTGCCAGCCATCTGTGTCTGCCACCGATTCAAGATGGTGCAGAATTTCATTCTCATGTGCATCCACCTGCAGACTAAGTGACTGGCGACGGCATTCTTCAGCAAAACCGGCTTGCCGGGTGTCGGGCACCCAGATCTGAACCGGACGCACGCCGGCTGCGCGCAAAGCGTCACGGTGCTTTTGCACACGCGCTGATGTTGTTGCTGCCATAATACCCCCCAACAATTACGGGTTACATGTCAACATACTACCCCCAGTTACATGCAACATTCTCAACTCACATCTCCAGCAAACGCCTCCAGCATCACCCCGATCATATAGCCATGATCCAGTGCCCCGGCGCTTTCGCGCAGGCTGTGCATGGCCCACATGGGGTTGCCCACATCCACCGTCGGCATACCCAATTGGGCGGCCACCATCGGACCGATGGTGCTGCCGCAACCCAGATCGGTGCGGTGCACGTATTGCTGATACGGCACACCCGCCTTTTCGCACAGCAGCATGAAGCGGGCGGCAGTGTCCAGGCTGGTGCTGTAGCGCTGGTTGGCATTGGATTTGATGACCGGGCCGGCGTTGACCATGACGTGGTGATGCGGCTCGTAGGCGGCGGGGAAATTGGGGTGCCAGCCGTGGGCCATGTCGGCGCTGATGAAGAAGCTGTTGTGGTAGGCGCAATGGCGGGCTTCTTCGTCCAGATTGCGGCTATTGGCAATGCGTTCGATCACATCGCTGACGAAGCTGCCGTCGGCCCCCACGCTGCTGCCGCTGCCCACTTCCTCGTGATCAAAAAAGGCGCAGATGCAGGTGGACTGCGGTGTTTCGGTGGCGAGCAAGGCGGTGAGCGCGGCATGGCAGGAGGCCAGGTTATCCAGCTGGCTATTGGCGACGAATTCCTGCTCGGCACCCCAGAACACGCCTTTTTGCGTGTCGTACACATTGAAGTCGGCGGTGAGAATATCGCTGACCGGCACACCCAGTTTGTCCGCCACATGCCCCATGAACAGCGGGTCGGCATCGACACCTTTTGGCAGCATGGCGAGGATGAGCGGCAGCTCGTTCTGCTTGTGCAGCTTGAGGCCTTGCTCGTTGACGTCGCGGTTCATGTGTATGGCGAGGTTGGGCAGGCGCACCAATGGTTCGTCAAAGCGCACCAGGCGGGTTTCGAAACCGTCAGCCGTGCGCACATTGACGCGCCCGGCCAGGCTCAAATCACGGTCGGTAAAGGTGGCCAGAATCGGCCCGCCATACACTTCCACCCCCAGCCGGGCCACGCCGTCGCAGCTGTGCGCCGCGCGCGGCTTGAGTCGCAGGCCGGGCGAATCGGTATGCGCGCCGATAAGGGTAAAACCGCTTTCTTCCAGCGCCCCCTGCCCCATGATGAAAGCGATGATGGACGACCCGCCGCGCACGGCGTAATAACGCCCCCCAGCCTGCAGCTGCCAACGCTGGTTTTCCTGCAGGCGGGTGAAACCATGCGCCTGCAAACGCTGCTCGGCGGTGGCCACAGCATGCCAGGGGCTGGGGCTGGCATCGATAAAATCGAGCAGGTCTTGCGCCTGCACTCGGGTTTGTTCGGATATCGGCATGATGAGGCAATCTATAAGACAGATAATTGCGCAAGCATACTAAAGCACATGCCGCTGCGCCAGCGTGTATCCGGCCCAAGCCAACAGAAAATACCGCTTTACAGATTCCGCCAAACGGAACACACTAAGACATGATTCATTCTTTTGCCTGCCCAGACACCGAGGCGCTGTTTTACAGCCGAGCCGTGCCACGTTTCAAAAACATTGAACGTGTTGCACGCCATAAATTGTTACAGCTACAGGCCGCCACAGAGTTGGCCAGTTTGCGCATTCCGCCCGGCAACCCGTTGGAAGCCCTAAAGGGCGACCGCTTGGGGCAATACAGCATCCGTATTAACGATCAATGGCGCCTGTGTTTTAAATGGCAAGACGACGGAGCCCGCGATATTGAAATCGTCGACCATCACTAGGGGAATGCTGATTTATTAGCGTTTCCCTGCCGGGCGAACGATTCGCCCGGCCGCTCAATGACGCAAGCCATTGAAAGCGTAGGTTGTGCGGACATGTGCCGCGCAACCGTCCAGCTGACTTTATTTCGCCATGGAATAAATCAGCATTTCCATAGGAGAAACAGCATGGCTGAACTGCTTGAGGAAATTCACCCCGGCGAAATCCTGCTGGAAGAATTCATGAAACCCATGCACATCAGCGCACGCCGGCTGGCTGCCGATATCGATGTATCGCCCAGCCGGATCAGCGAACTGGTGCATGGCCAGCGTCCGATCACGGCCGACACCGCACTGCGCCTGGGTATCTTTTTCGGCATGGAGCCACGCTTCTGGCTCAATCTGCAGGCCGAATATGATATTCGTATCGCCAAGCGCGAATTGCACGGCAAAATCGCGCCACGCATACGCATTTTCCACCCGGAAGCAGCCTGAGCGACCGAGGCGGTGGACAAGACAACCGCGCAATCCGTCCAGCTCCGCATTGTTGACCGTATCGCCGACATCCCATCCACACAATGGGACGCGCTGACCGACGGCAACCCGTTTCTGTCGCATGCGTTCTTGCTGGCATTGGAAGCATCCGGCGCCGCCACGACGGATACGGGCTGGCAGGCGCAGTTTTTGACCTTGCGGCAGGACGATAAACTGGTGGCAGGCATGCCGCTGTATCTAAAATACCACTCCTACGGCGAGTACGTTTTCGACTGGGCCTGGGCAAACGCCTATGAACAGCATGGGCTGACCTACTACCCCAAACTGCTGTGCGCCGTGCCGTTCAGCCCCGTCACCGGGCCGCGTGCCCTGGCGGCAACGGCGGAGTTACGCAAGCAGCTGATCCGCATCGCCTTGCAACTGGCGCAGGAACTGGGCGTCTCCTCACTGCACTGCCTGTTTCCCGGCGAGGCGGAAGCCCAGGCAATGCAGCAGGCCGGCATGATGCTGCGGCAGGGTGTGCAATTTCACTGGCACAACGCGGACTATGCCGATTTTGACGCTTATCTCGCCTGCATGAGCCACGACAAGCGCAAAAAGATCAAGCAGGAACGGCGCAAGGTGAGCGAAGCGGGCATCTCGTTTAGCCGCATCAAGGGCTCCGACATCACCCAGGAGCAACTGGCCTTTTTCCTGCAATGCTACAACCACACCTACCGCCTGCACCGCTCAACGCCCTACCTGAATATGGACTTTTTTGCTCGACTGAAAGCCGCCCTGCCGGACAACATCATGCTGGTGCTGGCCATGCGCGGAGGCCGCCCCATCGCCAGCGCGCTCAATATCTACACGCCCGACACCCTGTACGGCCGCTACTGGGGCGCAGTGGAATACCATCCCGGCCTGCACTTCGACACCTGCTATTACCAGGCCATCGAATTCTGCATCGCAGAAAAAATCCGTCTGTTTGAAGGCGGCGCGCAGGGAGAACACAAACTGGCACGGGGGTTTCTGCCCACCGTTACCTGGTCCGCCCACTGGCTGGCCCATGCCGAATTCAGCCGGGCGGTGGAACACTTTCTGGCCCATGAGACACAGGGGATGGCGCGTTATACGGATGAACTGAACGAGCGCAACCCGTTCAAGCAATCATGACCCCCTGCGCCACACCAGCAAGCGGTTGTTGGCCGGCATGGCGATGTCGTCCTGCAACTGCAAACCCTGCTGCGCAGCCAGCTCGCAGATGGCCTCGAAATCGCGGATACCGCTTTGCGGATCGCGGTTTTTCAGCCACTGCTCGAAGCGGGCATTGCTGTCCGAAGTGAACGCCCCGTTGTAATTGAACGGACCGTACAGCGCCAGCACGCCGCCTTCCGCCAGCACCTGACCGATGCCGGCGAACATGCTCTGCACCGCCGGCCAGGAGACGATATGCGCGGTGTTGGCATTGAATACCGCATCTACCGTTGCAACCGGCCAGTTCGACTCATTCACATCCAGATGCACCGGCGGCAGCACATTGGCCAAAGCGGCTTCATCGAGCCAGGCATGAATGCCCGCATGATTGGCCGCCAACTCGCTGGTTTGCCAGTGCAGATGCGGCATGGCCCGGCCGAAATGCACCGCGTGCTGACCCGTGCCGCTGGCGATTTCCAGCACGCGTTCGCGATCTGCAAACAGGGGCAACAGCTGTTCCAGTATCGGGTCCTGATTACGCAGGCAGGATTCGGAAGTAGGACGCACGACTTATCGCCAATTATAAATAAAGAAAAACGCGATGCTTCACAGCGCCACGTTTATCATAATACTAAACCCTGAAACGGCTCAATTGGCTGCGCAACCCGCTTGCCAGGCTCTCCAGCTGCATGGCTGCTGCGCCGGTATCGTTAACCGCTGCATTGTTTTCATCCGCCATTCCCGCAATCTGTTCAACGTGCTGCGCAATTTCATGGCTGGCTGTGCTTTGTTCCTGCATGGCTCCGGCAATTTCACTGATCTTACCCAGTGTTTGCCGGGCAGCATCGTTGATCGACTCCAGTGCGACAGCAGCCTGGCTGGCCAATTCCACCCCCTGCCCGACCTGTTTGCTGCCTGCCTGCATACTGTTCACAGCCGAGTTCATATCCGACTGAATAATGCCGATCATACCGCTGATTTCAGCTGTTGCTTTGCTGGTACGTTCGGCCAGTTTGCGTACTTCATCGGCCACCACGGCGAAGCCGCGCCCTTGTTCACCTGCTCTGGCCGCCTCAATGGCCGCATTAAGCGCCAGCAAGTTTGTCTGCTCAGCAATGTCTTTGATGACCTGCACGATATTGCTGATCCGATTGGATGTTTCCCCCAATTCGGTCACCTTGCCGGCCGAAGCCACGACCATGTCGGCAATCTGGCGGATTTCATTTGAAGCGCTGTTGACAACTTGCGCCCCTTCACGCGAGTACTCGCTGGTTTGGGTGGACAAGGTTTCGGTATCGCGCACACTGTCACCCACCATATTGATGCTGACGGTCAGCTGCTCGATTGCAGCTGCCGTAGCCGAGGCTGCTTCGCTTTGACGATGCGAGCCCTGCTCCACGGTACGCGCATTTTGCAGCAGACGCGCAGCCGCCATGTTCAACTCGTCCACCGAACCGGAAACCTCGTTAATCAGTGTGCCAATCTGGCTTGCCATGGCATTGAAGCCGGCGCCCAGCATGCCAATTTCATCCTGCCCGGTATATTTGCAGCGCACGGTGAAATCGCCCTGCCCAACCTGCGTGACATTCGTCACCATGTCCGACAATGGCCGTAACTTGCGCTGAACCAGCACATAGAAAAACACTGTGGTAAAAATCAATGCCAGCAGACCGATCACCAGCAATGTGTTGCGCAAGCGGACCGCACCCCGGTTAAACTCAGCGCCATCCGCCGCAGCAACGATGACCCACTCCCAGCCGGGTACTGTTGTATAAGCCGCGATTTTGCTTCCGTTGCCACTGGTGTACTCCAGCACGCCTTCCTTATTGCGCGACATGATCTTGTAGTGTTCATCGGCATCGGCAGACAACACATTCGCATGCGCGCGGTGAGGATGAATCAACATCATCCCCTTATTCTTTCCATCCTTGTTATCGAAGATGTAGAAATAACCTTTTTCGCCGATTTTATTGCTCTTGATCTGCTCCATAATATTCTGCAGCGTCGTCGTGTAATCGGTCGCAACGAAGACAATACCGACCACCTCACCCTGACCATTCTTGATAGGCGAATATTGCGTCATGTAATCGCGCCCGAACAGGCGCGCCTTGCCGCGATAGGTTTGCCCCGCCATGATGGGCTTGTAGGCGGGACTTTCCTTCCCCAGAAAAGTACCGAACGCGCGCGACCCGTCTTCCTTTTTAAGCGAGGTGGTCACGCGCAGGAAATCATCACCTGATCGGACGAAAATCGTCGCCACCCCGCCGGACATGGCACTCAACTGGTCGACTTCGGCGAACTCCTGATTGAGCACCTTATCACCCGATTTGGCCACGGCGACCACGTGACCTTTCATTTCCATCGTCTCGCCCTGGTCAATGCTCACCCCATCGGGAAAAACCTTATCGAATACGCCCGACAGGCGCTCAACGTCGACCTGTAACGAAGCGTTCAATGCCTCGATCTGATGTTGTACCAAGTGAGCCTCGGCAGTTAGCGAATCCATTGCGTTCTGCTTGATCACCGCGCTCGACTGGAAATAAACGACAGCGGTAAACACAGTCAGAATGGCGGCGAACACGAACAAACCCAATGCCGCCAATTGCGTGGATATTCGGGTAAATGACATCATTAATAATTTCCTGAAAAACAATTAAACAATAAACTTAAGTATAAACAATAATTAAGACGGTTTAACTTGTTTAAATATAGCACAAACCGACGCCGGCGCTTTTTTGACAGGGATCATACCGGATTGGCAATATCGACGAAGCGGTGATCCAGGCCGAATTGTTCCGCCAGATGCGCTCCCAGCGCCTGCACGCCGAATTTTTCCGTCGCATGGTGCCCGGCCGCCAGATAGGCCACGCCCGTTTCTGCCGCGATATGGGCATTCTGTTCCGACACCTCGCCGCTGATATAGGCATCCACACCGCGCAAGGCCGCCTCGTAGTGCATGCCCTGGGCGCCGCCGCTGCACCAGGCGATGCGCGTCACTCGTTTGGCCGGATCGCCCAGCGGCAAGGCGGGACGGCCGAGCGCATTGCCCACGCGTTCGGCCAGTTCAGCCAATGTTGCCGGTTTTCTGAGGCGCCCTTCGGCAACCAGATTCTGCTCGCCGAACCAGTTGTCGATTTCAGCCTCCAACAGGTAGGCAAGTTGCGCATTGTTGCCCAATTCGGGATGTCCATCGAGGGGCAAATGGTATGCCAGCAGATTGATATCGTGTCGCAGCAGGAGCTTGATGCGGCGCTGTTTCATGCCGACCACGCCGGCCGGTTCGCTTTTCCAGAAATAGCCGTGGTGCACCAGTACCGCGTCGGCCTTGCGATCGACCGCCGCCTCCAGCAGGGCCAGACTGGCCGTCACGCCGCTGACAATACGGCGAACCTCGCCTTTGCCTTCAACCTGCAAGCCGTTGGGGGCGTAATCCCGGTAGCGCTCGACAGCCAGCAGTTGTTGGGTATAATCAAGCAGTTCCTGAAGCTTTACCATCTATAACAAACCTTTTTCCAGAGTCGCCTAACGTGAAGAAACTGTGGTTGATTTTTGCGCAGAGCGCCACCATTGCGCTCGGCGTCATGCTGACCCTTGCCGTCCTGCAGCCGGACTGGCTCAAAGGCGTGAGCAACAAGGTGGTGGTCGTCAAGGAAAGCGACGAGCCGGCCGCCGGCAACGCCACCCTATCGTATCAGACCGCAGTACGCAAGGCGGCGCCCGCGGTGGTAAACATTTTTACCGAAAAAACGGTGCGTAAACCGCAAAATCCCTTCATGAACGACCCGCTGTTCCGCCAGTTCTTCGGCGACCGCTTCCCCGACCAGGTGGAAAAAAACGCCAGCCTCGGTTCCGGCGTGGTGGTCAGCAGCAAAGGCTACATCCTGACCAACCACCACGTGGTTGAGGGAGCCGACGAAATCCAGGTGGCCTTCTCCAACGGCCAAACTCTGCCCGCCTCCATCGTCGGCTCCGACCCGGACACCGACCTGGCCGTGCTGAAAGTGGACGCCGACGACCTGCCGTCCATCACTTTCGGCAACTCCGACAAGGCCCAGGTGGGCGACGTCGTGCTCGCCATCGGCGACCCCTTCGGCGTGGGCCAGACGGTGACCATGGGCATCATCAGCGCTCTCGGGCGCAACCAGCTGGGCATCAACACCTTCGAGGACTTCATTCAGACCGACGCGGCCATCAACCCCGGCAACTCGGGCGGCGCGCTGATCGATACCGCCGGCAACCTGATCGGCATCAACAGCGCCATTTACTCGAAAAGCGGCGGCTCGCTCGGCATCGGTTTTGCCATTCCCGGCAAACTGGCCCAGCAGATCATGGAGCAGATCATCCAGCAGGGCGGCGTAACGCGCGGCTGGCTGGGCGTTGAACTGCAGGACATCACCCCCGACCTGGCCGAATCGTTCCAGTTGCCGACGCAACAGGGCGCCATTATTTCCGGCGTTCTGGGCAACGGCCCGGCCGACCGCGCCGGCATCAAGCCGGGCGACATTCTGGTCGGCATCGACGGCAGGGAGATCGCCGACGCGAAAACCATGCTGTACCAGATTGCCTCACTCAAACCCGGCCAGAAAGCCGACCTGTCGCTTTTGCGCGACAGCAAAAAATTGCAGTTGAGCGTCACCATCGGCAAACGGCCGGTCGACAACAAGTAAAAAACGCGGCCTGGGCCGCGTTTTTTACTGCCGCAAACCTACTCTTGCCTATTGCACCACGCAGTCGACGAAGTAGGCGCTCGAACCGTCCTGATCTTCCCGCACCAGACCATGGATATCGGTCTCGAAACCGGGGAATTTCTCATTGAATTCGCGGGCGAACTTCAGGTAACGCACAATGGTGTCATTGAAACGCTCGCCCGGAATCAGCAGCGGAATACCCGGCGGGTAGGGCGTCAGCAGCACGCTGGTCACGCGGCCGGTCAGCTCGTCCACCGGCACGCGCTCAATGTTGCGGTGCGCCATCTTGGCGAACGCATCGGCCGGTTTCATGGCCGGCTCCATCGGCGACAGATACATCTCGGTAGTCAGGCGCGCCACGTCATTGGCCTTGTAATAGCCGTGGATGGCATCGCACAGGTCGCGCAGCCCCACCCGCTCGTATTTCGGGTGCTGCGCCACAAAATCCGGCAGCACGCGCCACAGCGGCTGGTTGCGGTCGTATTCGTCCTTGAACTGCTGCAGCGCGGTCAGCATGGTGTTCCAGCGGCCCTTGGTAATGCCGATGGTGAACATGATGAAGAACGAGTACAAACCGGTTTTTTCCACGATCACGCCGTGTTCGGCCAGGTATTTGGTCACAATGGCGGCCGGAATCCCCTGGTCGGCGAAATCGCCGCCCACGTCCAGCCCCGGGGTGATGATGGTCGACTTGATCGGATCAAGCATGTTGAAGCCCGACGACAGATCGCCGAAACCGTGCCAGCGTTCGTTGGCGCGCAGCACCCAGGCGTCGCGCTCGCCGACGCCCTCGTCGGCCAGCTCATCCGGCCCCCACACCTTGAACCACCAGGAATCGCCGAATTCCTCGTCCACCTTGCGCATGGCGCGGCGGAAATCCAGCGCTTCCAGAATCGACTCCTCCACCAGCGCGGTGCCGCCCGGCGGCTCCATCATCGACGCGGCCACGTCGCAGGAGGCGATAATGGCGTACTGCGGCGAGGTGGACATGTGCATGAGGAAAGCCTCGTTGAACATATCGCGGTCGAGTTTGCGGGTTTCCGAATCCTGCACCAGAATCTGCGACGCCTGCGACAGGCCGGCCAGCAGCTTGTGGGTGGACTGGGTGGAGAAAATGGTCGACGCGCTCGGCCGCGGACGGTCGCGGCCGATGGCGTGCATGTTTTTGTAGTAGCTGTGGAAGGTGGCGTGCGGCAGCCAGGCTTCGTCGAAATGCAGGGTGTCGATCTTGCCGTCCAGCATTTCCTTGATGGTTTCCACGTTGTACAACACACCGTCGTAGGTGCTCTGGGTAATCGTCAGTACGCGCGGCTTGACGCTCTTGTCGGTGATGAAGGGGTTGGCTTCGATCTTTTTGCGGATGTTTTCCCACTCGAATTCCGACTTGGGAATCGGCCCGATGATGCCGAAATGATTGCGGGTCGGCGTCAGAAACACCGGCACCGCACCGGTCATGATGATCGCGTGCAGAATCGACTTGTGGCAGTTGCGGTCCACCACCACCACGTCGCCCGGCGCCACGGTGGAGTGCCAGACGATCTTGTTGGAGGTCGAGGTGCCGTTGGTGACGAAGAACAGGTGGTCGGCATTGAAAATACGCGCCGCATTGCGCTCGGAGGCCGCCACCGGACCGGTGTGATCCAACAACTGCCCCAACTCCTCCACCGCGTTACACACGTCGGCGCGCAGCAGGTTCTCGCCGAAGAACTGGTGGAACATCTGCCCGATGGGACTTTTGAGGAAGGCCACGCCGCCGGAGTGCCCAGGGCAGTGCCAGGAGTAGGAGCCGTCCGCGGCGTAATGCGTCAGCGCGCGGAAGAACGGCGGCGGCAGGGAATCCAGATAGGCCTTCGCCTCGCGTACAACATAGCGGGCGATGAACTCCGGCGTATCCTCGAACATGTGGATGAAGCCGTGCAGCTCCTTCAGCACATCGTTGGGAATATGGCGCGAGGTGCGGGTTTCGCCATAGAGGAAAATGGGAATATCGGAATTGCGGAAACGGATTTCCTCCACGAAGGAACGCACCTGCGCCACGGCCTTTTCCGCCAGCTCCGGCGTACTGAACTCCTCGTCGTCGATCGACAGGATAAAGGTCGAAGCACGGCTTTGCTGCTGGGCAAAGGAAGACAGGTCGCCATAGCTGGTGGCGCCCAGCACTTCCATGCCTTCTTCTTCAATGGCCTTGGCCAATGCACGGATACCGATGCCACTGGCGTTTTCGGAACGGAAATCTTCGTCAATGATGACGACCGGGAAACGGAAGCGCATGTTTCTCCCTAAACAAGAACGGGGTAACGGTAAAAGTATGGCAGCAAATTATTGCCGCCACATGATTAAATTTTCGGCAAGGTCACGCCATGCTGACCCTGGTACTTGCCGCCGCGATCCTTGTACGAGGTTTCGCACATCTCATCGGACTCGAAGAACAGCACCTGCGCCACACCTTCATTGGCGTAGATCTTGGCGGGCAGGGGCGTGGTATTGGAAAACTCCAGGGTCACGTAGCCTTCCCATTCCGGCTCAAACGGCGTGACGTTGACGATGATGCCGCAGCGGGCATAGGTGGACTTGCCCAGACAGACAGTCAGCACGCTGCGCGGAATACGGAAATATTCCACCGTGCGGGCCAGCGCAAAGGAATTGGGCGGAATAATGCACGATGCGCCATGAAATTCGACAAAGGAATTGGGGTCGAAATTCTTCGGGTCGACAATGGTCGAATTGATGTTGGTAAACACCTTGAACTCGTTGGCGCAGCGGATATCGTAGCCGTAGCTCGACGTGCCGTAGGAGACGATTTTCTGGCCGTTCACCTCACGAATCAGGTTGGGTTCGAACGGCTCGATCATGCCGTGCTGCTCCGCCATACGGCGGATCCACTTGTCGGATTTAATGCTCATGCTTTTTGGGGAAGTGGGACATGGGGAGTGGGAAGCGGGACGTAGAAAGCGGGTAATGAGAAGTGGCGAGTGGGAAACCCCACCCCTACTTCCTGCTCCCTGCTCCCTGCTCCCTGCCCCCGACTCCCTAACTTCCCGCTCCCCACTCCCCCTTAGGTATTCTGAATCACGATGCTGGGGAACTTGGAGGAGTGATCCACCGCCAGTTCGGCCACTTTCACCGCCAGACGGCGGGCAATTTCCTTGTAAATCTCGCTGATACGGCTGTTCGGATCCGCCACCACGGTCGGCTTGCCGGAATCGGCCTGCTCGCGGATGTGAATATCCAGCGGCAGCGCGCCGAGGAATTCCACATCGTAATCCTTGCCCATGCGCTCGCCGCCGCCTTCACCGAAGATATGCTCTTCATGACCGCATTTGGAGCAGATATGGATGCTCATGTTTTCGATCACGCCCATGATAGGAATGCCGACCTTCTCGAACATCTTCAGACCCTTGCGGGCATCGATCAAGGCGATGTCCTGCGGCGTGGTCACGATCACCGCACCGGTCACCGGCACACGCTGCGCCAGGGTGAGTTGAATGTCGCCGGTGCCCGGCGGCATGTCGATCACCAGATAGTCCAGTTCACGCCAGCGGGTGTCGTTCAGCAGCTGCTCCAGCGCCTGGGTCACCATCGGGCCGCGCCATACCATGGGCGTATCGGTATCGATCAGAAAGCCGATCGACATGGCCTGCAGGCCGTATCCTTCCATCGGCTCCAGGCTCTTGCCGTCACGCGAGTCCGGCTTGCCGCTGATGCCCAGCATGGTCGGCTGGGACGGTCCGTAGATATCGGCATCCAGCATGCCCACCTTGGCGCCTTCGGCCGCCAGCGCCAGCGCCAGGTTGACCGCGGTGGTCGACTTGCCCACGCCGCCCTTGCCGGAGGAGACGGCGATAATGTTCTTTACGCCGGGAATCAGTTTGACGCCGCGCTGCGCGGTATGCGCCACGATCTTGAAACTGACATTCACATCAATGCTGCCGATGCCGGGAATGGTTTTAAGCGCATCGACCACCTGCTGACGAATGGCTTCCAGCACGCTGTTGGCCGGATAGGGCAGCACGATATCCAGGCTGACGTTATTGCCGTCGATCCTGATGCTGCGGACGGACTTTGTCGTCACAAAATCCTTGTGTGTATTCGGGTCGATCGCCCCTTTCAGCGCAGTTTGAACCTGCAGTTCGGAAACAGCCATGCTTATACCCCAAACGTCTAATTCACCAAATGGCAAAGTTTAAACCAAACGGGCAGGCATGAACATAACGATGCACGGACGGCATTGCATCCGCCCGGCAACTGCAGAATAATGTAGCAAGTATTCAACACTCTGCCGGAAGATTCGGAATTTCGGGATGTAATGTCCCGCACAAACTGCCCGCGCATCGACACCCACGCCAGCCTGTTTGCGCCGATCGACCCACAATACCGCACATTGCCGCCAACAGCGCCTACTGCGCGGCCTAGCCAGAGCGTGCCGCAGCAGGCCGTCATCGGCAAAACCTGTCACGAAGTTTCGCACTGGCCGCCCCGGCCCTGTCACCTCAACGGCGAAGATTGTCCCCATCAGCATGTTTTCCGGCCAACCGGCCAGCCCGACGGATCAGCCGCCGCAGGAACAGACCGGCCGCAGCATGGCGAGCTGGAAGCCAGCCACATGCCCGCCCGCCGGCTGAACACGACGGTCACCGGCGTACCGTTGCGGACCCACTTGGCATCAGTGAACGAACGCTGTATCGTAAGCTCAAACAGTACAAACTTACCTGATTTTTCCACTCAAGCAGGAGGACAGCAGCATGGTAAAAAACGTAGGCGGTGCAGACAAAGTCATCCGCATCATCGTCGGGGTAGTGCTGATCGCCCTGTTTGTCATGGATAACAGCCGCTGGTGGGGGCTGATCGGCATTGTGCCCATTGTCACCGCCCTGCTGGGCTGGTGCCCGGCCTACACCCTGCTGGGCATCAAAACCTGCCCGATGGGCGGCAAAACCGAAGAATAAGGGCACTGCCAAGCGCGTAATAAAAAGCCCGCACCCTTTCGGGGTGCGGGCTTTTTATTTACCCGACTCAGGCCGGCAAAGCGTCTTTCTCTTCCTCGAACACCAGTCTGATCTTGCCGTCCGCGTCCAGATCGACCAGCACGCTGCCGCCATCGGCCAGGCGGCCGAACAGCAGCTCGTCCGCCAGGGCACGGCGGATCGTATCCTGAATCAGGCGGGCCATCGGCCGGGCGCCCATCAGCGGATCGAAGCCCTTTTCCGCCAGATGCTCGCGCAAGGCGGCAGTGAAGCTGATTTCCACCTTTTTCTCATGCAGCTGTTCTTCCAGCTGCATGAGAAATTTGTCCACCACCTGCAGGATGATTTCCCGGGTCAACGCAGCAAAGGCAATGGTCGCATCCAGCCGGTTGCGGAACTCCGGCGTGAACAGCCGCTTGATGTCGGCCGCCTCGTCGCCGCTTTCGCGCTTGGCGGTAAAGCCCAGCACGTTGCGCGTCAGCGCTTCGGCGCCGGCATTGGTGGTCATGATGAGAATCACGTTGCGGAAATCCGCCTTGCGCCCGTTGTTGTCCGTCAGCGTGCCGTGATCCATCACCTGCAGCAGCACGTTGTAGATATCCGGGTGCGCCTTCTCGATCTCATCCAGCAGCAGCACGGCATACGGATGCTTGGTGATCGCTTCGGTCAGCAAACCGCCCTGTTCGAAGCCGACATAGCCCGGCGGCGCGCCGATCAGACGGGACACCGCATGACGCTCCATGTACTCGGACATATCGAAACGGATCAGCTCCACGCCCAATGTATAGGCCAGCTGACGCGCCACCTCGGTCTTGCCCACGCCGGTCGGGCCGGAAAAAAGGAAAGAGCCGATCGGTTTCTGCGGATTGCCCAGTCCGGAGCGCGCCATCTTGATGGCCGACGCCAGCGCCTCGATCGCCTTGTCCTGACCGAACACCACCGACTTCAGATCCCGGTCGAGATTCTTCAGCGCGCTGCGGTCGTCGTTGGACACATTGCGCGAGGGAATGCGGGCGATCTTGGCCACGATTTCCTCGATTTCACGCTTGGAAATCACTTTCTTCTGCTTCGACTTGGGCAGAATACGCTGCGCCGCGCCGGCCTCGTCGATCACATCGATGGCCTTGTCGGGCAGATGCCGGTCGCTGATGTAGCGGGCCGCCAACTCGGCCGCGCTGGACAGGGCCGAAGCGGTGTATTTGACGCCATGATGGGTCTCGAAACGGGTTTTCAGCCCACGCAGGATTTCCACCGTCTGTGCCACGCTCGGTTCCGGCACGTCGATTTTCTGGAAG
Source organism: Pseudomonadota bacterium (assembly GCA_021851875.1). Classification (GTDB taxonomy): domain Bacteria; phylum Pseudomonadota; class Gammaproteobacteria; order Burkholderiales; family JAJZQI01; genus JAJZQI01. Next base: position 92,463 of record JAJZQI010000010.1, read on the forward strand.
CGGCGGGACAGGGCATGATCCTTTTCGAAAATGCCGCGGTATTCGCTGTAGGTCGTGGCCCCGATACACTTGAGCGCGCCGGAGCTCAGCGCCGGCTTGAGCAGGTTGGAAGCGTCCAGCGTGCCGCCCGAAGCGGCGCCCGCACCGATCAGGGTATGAATCTCATCAACGAACAGGATCGCCTGCGGGTTTTCCTGCAGCTGTTTCAGGACGGCTTTCAAACGCTGCTCGAAATCGCCGCGGTATTTGGTGCCCGCCAGCAAAGCGCCCATGTCGAGCGAATACACCGTGGCATCGTGCAGGATTTCCGGCACATCGCCTTCCACCACGCGGCGTGCCAGCCCTTCGGCAATGGCGGTCTTGCCCACACCGGCCTCGCCCACCAGCAGCGGGTTGTTCTTGCGGCGGCGGCAGAGTATCTGAATCACGCGCTCCAGTTCCTCGTCGCGGCCGATCAACGGATCGATCTTGCCGGCCAATGCCTGGGCATTGAGGTTCTGCGTGTAATTTTCCAGCGCACTGGCGGAGGCGGGCGCGACATCGCTCTCTTCTTCGCTGTCGCTACGCGGGGCAGCGTCCTGCGGCACCTTGCTGATGCCGTGGGAAATGTAATTGACCACATCCAGACGGGTCACATGCATCTGATTGAGGAAATAAACGGCATGCGAATCCTTCTCGCCGAAAATCGCCACCAGCACATTGGCGCCGGTCACTTCCTTCTTGCCGGACGACTGCACATGCAGGATGGCGCGCTGGATCACGCGCTGGAACCCGAGCGTCGGCTGGGTATCGACCTCGTCGGTACCGCCGACCGTCGGGGTATGCTCCATGATGAAGTCGCCCAACTGCTGACGCAGGCGGTCAATGTCGGCGCCGCAGGCGCGCAACACTTCCGCCGCGGACGGGTTGTCCAGCAGGGCGAGCAGCAAATGCTCCACGGTGATGAACTCGTGACGCTTCTGGCGGGCATCCATGAATGCCATATGCAGACTGACTTCCAATTCTTGCGCAATCATGTCAGTTTTCCTCCATCACGCATTGCAGCGGATGTTGATGTTGCCGGGCGAAACTCAGGACCTGCTCCACCTTGGTGGCAGCGACATCGCGGGTGAATACACCGGCAACGCCCATGCCCTCGCGGTGCACTTTCAGCATGACCTGGGTGGCTCTTTCACGGTCCATATTAAAAAAACGCTCCAGTACTTCAATGACGAACTCCATCGGCGTGAAATCGTCGTTCAGCAGCATGACCTTGTACATCGGTGGCGGCTTCAGCCGTGCGCGCTGCTCATCAAGTACGTGCTCGTCAAAATGTTTTGTGCTCATGAGCCGAATAATACGCCTTCCACAGTTTCATTGTTGACCCTGCCAAGCGTTTTTTCAAGATGGATACAACAACCATTTACATATGACCCAAAAGTACTTGACGCAGCGCACGCCTAGGGAGTAAAAATGCATCGAGTTTGGTTTCAAGCATTGCAGTCTGGTTCTGCCGCTTGCGGTCTTGAAGGTCCAAATCGGGGGCAGTCAGCCCGTTTTTTACACTTTTAGGAGTAGCAAGCATTATGGCAACCGGCGTCGTTAAATGGTTCAATGATTCCAAAGGTTTCGGTTTTATCACCCCGGACGAAGGTGGCGAAGACCTGTTCGCACACTTCTCCGCCATTAACATGGACGGATTCAAAACCCTGAAGGAAGGCCAGCGCGTGTCTTTCGAAGTGACCCAGGGTCCGAAAGGCAAACAGGCTTCCAACATCCAGAGCGCCTAATCGCAGCTTCGGGAAAGCCAGTAAAAAAGGGGAGTCCAGACTCCCCTTTTTTCTTTGCACCGCCAGTCGTTTACAGCCCGGTCGGTTATAACTTGGCGACGATCGCCTCGCCGAAGCCCGAACAGGACACCTCGTTGGCGCCCTCCATCAGACGGGCAAAATCGTAGGTCACCGTCTTGTCCAGGATGGCCGCTTCCATGGCCTTGATGACGGCATCGGCCGCTTCCAGCCAGCCCATGTGGCGCAACATCATCTCCGCAGACAGCAGCAGCGAACCCGGGTTCACGTAATCCTTGCCGGCATACTTTGGCGCGGTGCCGTGCGTGGCTTCAAACATGGCCACCGAGTCGGACAAGTTGGCGCCCGGCGCAATGCCGATGCCGCCGACTTCCGCCGCCAGAGCATCGGAAATGTAATCGCCGTTGAGGTTCATTGTTGCAATTACGTCATATTCGGCCGGGCGCAACAGGATCTGTTGCAAAAATGCATCAGCGATCACGTCCTTGATCACAATGCCGTTCGGCAACTTCAGCCACGGACCGCCGTCGATCTCGACACCGCCGAATTCGCGCTTGGCCAGCTCGTAGCCCCATTTCTTGAAGCCGCCTTCGGTGAACTTCATGATGTTGCCCTTGTGCACCAGGGTCACCGACTTGCGGTTGTTGTCGATGGCGTACTGGATCGCCTTGCGGATCAGGCGTTCGCAGCCTTCCACGGACACCGGCTTGATGCCGATGGCGGAGCTTTCCGGGAAACGGATCTTGGTGACGCCCATTTCCTTTTGCAGAAATTCCAATACCTTTTTCACCTCCGGAGAACCGGCCTCCCATTCCACACCGGCGTAAATATCTTCGGTGTTTTCGCGGAAGATCACCATATCGACCTTTTCCGGCTCTTTCACCGGGCTGGGCACGCCCTGGAAGTAGCGCACCGGGCGCAGGCAAACGTACAGGTCCAGCATCTGGCGCAGGGCCACATTGAGCGAACGGATGCCGCCGGAAGTCGGGGTGGTCAGCGGACCCTTGATGGACACCACGTACTCGCGCACCGATTGAACCGTTTCTTCCGGCAACCAGGTGTCGTTGCCGTAGACGGAGACGGCCTTCTCGCCGGCATACACCTCCATCCAGGCGATCTTGCGCATGCCGCCGTAGGTCTTGGCCACCACGGCATCCACCACTCGGCGCATCACCGGGGTAATGTCCACGCCGGTGCCGTCGCCTTCGATAAAGGGGATGATGGGCGTATCCGGCACATTCAGCGAACCATCGCTGTTGACGGTGATTTTTGCGCCCTCGGCGGGGACTTTGATATGCTGGTACACGCGTATTCTCCTGTTAACGACCCACGGGCACCCATGAGCCGCTTGATTCTGTTCAACAAACCCTATGACGTCATCTGCCAGTTTTCGCCCGAAGGCAACCACCCAACCCTGAAAGACTTTATTCCCCTGCCCGGCGTTTATCCGGCGGGCCGGCTTGATACGGACAGCGAGGGATTGCTTATTTTAACCGATGACGGGGGCTTGCAACACCGTATCAGCCACCCGCGTCACAAACTCGACAAGACCTACTGGGTGCAGGTCGAGGGCTTCCCCACCGACGAGGCGCTGGAAGATTTGCGCAAGGGCGTGGATCTGGGCGATTTCATCACCCAACCGGCCCAGGCCAGACGCATGGACGAACCGGCGAACCTGTGGCCGCGCAACCCGCCGGTGCGCTTTCGCCAAAACATTCCCACCTGCTGGCTGGAACTGGTTATCCGCGAAGGCAAAAACCGCCAGGTGAGGCGCATGACGGCCAAAGTGGGCTTCCCCACCCTGCGGCTGATCCGTGCCCGCATCGGCGACTGGACACTGGCCGATCTGCCGCCGGGGCAATGGCGCGAAGCGCCCATCCCGCCACAGCTGCAGGAAAAGTCCCGCCCGGCAGCGCGCCAACCCGGCCCAAAGGGGCCGCATGAGCCGCGCCGACCACGCCGCCCCTTTTAACCGGTCGAATCCTGCGATCCCATGTTTGATTTGCTAAAATAAGCGCTATGGAAAAAATCTGGAAACCGCACGTCACCGTTGCCTCCGTGCTCGAGCAGGATGGCAGATTTCTTGTCGTGGAAGAAGATGCCGGCAGCGACGGCATCCGCTTCAACCAGCCGGCCGGCCACTGGGAACCGGGCGAGACACTGGTCGCCGGCGCCGCCCGCGAAGTGCTGGAAGAATCCGGCTACCATTTCGCCCCCGAGTGGCTGGTGGGCATCTACAGCTGGAAACACCCCCACAAGGACATCACCTACCTGCGCTTCGCCTTCGGCGGCCGCATTACCGGACACGAACCCGACCGCCCGCTCGACACCGGCATTATTCGCCCGGTCTGGCTCAGCCCGGCAGAAATTCGCGCCAACGCGCCGAAAAACCGCAGCCCGCTGGTGGCACGCTGTGTTGACGACTACCTGGCGGGGCACCGGTACCCGCTGGAACTGCTGACGCACTTCTGATGAAGCGCCTGGCCGCCCTTGCTCTGTTGCTGGCGGTGCCGCCGGCCCAGGCAATCCAGGCGGAACTGTGTTACGACTACGGCTGTGCGCACAAGGAAACCATCGCGTTCAGCAACAACGAAATGCATGCAGTGGAGCAGCAATTTACCGCCGTCAAATCGCCGGCGGACGAGCGCCAGGCCATCAGCGTGGCTATCGGCATGCTGCTGCACGACGCCGGCACCCGCACGCCCATTCACAACGACAAGGGCGGCAATTTTGCCGATGGCGATGCGGAAGGGCGGATGGACTGCATCGACCATTCGCATACCACCACCTCGCTGCTGCACATGCTCGACGCGGACCATCTGCTGCGCTTTCATCAGGTGCTTGAGCCGATCGAACGTGCACCGCTGATCGTCAACCCGCACTGGTCGGCGCAAATACGCCAGAAGGACAGCGGCGACCTGTATGTCGTCGATACCTGGTTTTTTGACAACGGCCACCCTGCGGTGGTCATGCCGCTGGCCGATTGGCACAGCGGCGCCAGCCCAGACCCCGACGCAGGGGTCACTGACCAGCTTGTGAAAGCGAACACCCATGAGTAAACAGCGCATTGTCGTCGGCCTGTCCGGCGGCGTCGATTCCTCCGTCACCGCCCTGCTGCTGAAAGAACAGGGCTATGAAGTGGTCGGCGTGTTCATGAAAAACTGGGACGAGGATGACGACGATCCCCACTGCCCGGCACGGCAGGATTTCCTCGACGTGCTGGCCGTGGCGGACAAACTCGGCATCGAGGTGGAGGCCGTCAATTTCGCCCAGGAATACAAGGACCGCGTATTCAGCTATTTTCTGCGCGAATACGAAGCGGGCCGCACGCCCAACCCGGACGTGTTGTGCAACGCCGAAATCAAGTTCAAGGCCTTTCTCGACTACGCCATGCAGCTGGGTGCCGACAAAATCGCCACCGGCCACTACGCCCAGGTGCGCGAGCGGGACGGCAAATTCGAGCTGTTGAAAGCCGAAGACGGCACCAAGGATCAGAGCTATTTTCTCTACCGTCTGAATCAGGCGCAGCTGTCGAAGACGCTGTTTCCACTGGGCCAACTGTACAAGCGCGAAGTGCGCGAGATAGCCAACAAGGCCGGGCTGGCGAACGCCAACAAGAAAGACAGCACCGGCATCTGTTTCATCGGCGAGCGGCCGTTCCGCGAGTTTCTGGAGAAATACCTGCCGAAAAAGCCGGGCGAGATGCAAACGCCGGAAGGCAAGGCAGTGGGTCAGCACCAGGGCCTGATGTACTACACCATCGGCCAGCGACAAGGATTGGGTATCGGCGGCCAGGGCGATCCCTGGTTCGTCGCCGGCAAGGACATGGAACGTAACCTGCTGATCGTGGTGCAAGGCCACGACCACCCCCTGCTGCTGCGCGACACGTTGACGGCCACCGACCTTTCATGGGTCAGCGGCGAAGCCCCGCACACGCATTGGGTGTATTCGGCCAAAACCCGCTACCGCCAGCCGGATGCGCCCTGCAGCCTGAACCACGTCGATCCGGACACGCTGGAAGTGGCCTTTGGCGCGCCGCAATGGGCGGTCACCCCGGGCCAGTCGGTGGTGGTCTACGAAAGCCAGGTCTGCCTGGGCGGCGGGATCATCGTCTGACAACTGCCCCGCAAAGCGGGGCAGTCATGCAACCCTGATCAGGGTTGCAGCATGATGTAACCTTCCTGTTCCAGCTGGACGATGCGGCCGTCCGCACCGGAATTCACTTTCACGCCCGGCAGCAGATTGGCATTGCCCCAGTGGCTGCCTTTCATGGTGACGGCACACTCTTCCACCTGCACGCCACGCTCGATCAGCTGGGCCACCAGCGCCTTGTAGGGATTGCCCGTCTGGACATGGCGCACAACATTGTAGGTTTCGTCATTGAGCAGCATGTAGCCGCCGTCGCCGTGGAATACCGCCACCATGTTCCACTTGGTGCCGATCTGCTTGAAGCGGTCGGTCATCAGCAGCATGTGCTTCAAGCCGACCGGCATGTCGCCGGCGAAGGCCGCATGATCCATGTTGAACACCACCTTGGCTTCTTTTAGCGCCACCGGCACGTCCACATGGATGGGATTGTCGCTTTCGGCAAAAACCGGGGCGGCAGCACCGGCCAGCAGGCCCAAAGCCACCAGTGACACACTCAGACGACGTACGAGGGAAAGTTTGCGCATTTTTGTTCCTTGATATTTGTGTTGTTTAACAACCGGCGGGCGTACCTGTTTGCACCGCAGGCACACCCGTTTGGTAAGGAACAGGGAATATTAGTTCCTGCTGAATCAGAATAAATCCAGACAGGCTATAAGGCGGCCCGAAACGGACCGCTGGAGGGTGATCAGACGGCTGGAGGCACCGTGTCTTTGAACGAAGCGCGAGCTTGCAGGGCGTCGTTGAGGCGGGCCAGATTGGGATGGGCTGCGGTCCATTTCAATTCGGGAAAACGCAGTTGCAGATAGCCCAAGGCGCAGCCGGCGGCGATATCGGCCAGGCAGAAATGATCGCCGGCACACCAGGTTTTGTCGCCCAGTTCTTCTGCCATCGCCTCCAGCCCGCGCATGATCTTGCCTTCCTGGCGCAGCGTCCAATCGGCGTCCTGTTTTTCCGGCGCGCGTTTGCGTTCCAGGTACACGGCGGCTGCCGCATCGGCCACGCCGTCCGCCAGCGATTCCCAGCGCTTGACCAGCATACGCGGGCGGGAGTCCTGCGGAATCAGGCGATTCACCGGCACGATGGAGTCGAGGTATTCGACGATGACGCGCGAATCGAACACGGTGCTGCAGTCGTCCAACACCAGCACGGGCACCTTGCCCAGCGGATTCATTTCGGGCACCTTTGTTTCGGTCGTCCAGGGAATATCCACTTCGAATTCACAATCGATGTGTTTTTCCGCCAGCACCACACGGACCTTGCGCACAAACGGACTGGTCAGCGAACCAACGAGTTTCATAAACTATCCCTTAAACAGGTTGTTAAGCGGCGGTGACCGGGATGCCCTTGAGCTTCTGCGTGTACTCGGGCATCAGGTGGAAGTTAAGATAACGATAAATGTCGCCGGACTTGGGCGCGATCTTGTCCTGCACCACGGCAAGGTACTCTGTCACCGTCGGCATCTTGCCCAGACGGGCGCACACGGCAGCCAGTTCGGCCGAACCCAGGTACACGCGAGCATCCTTGCCCATGCGGTTATCAAAGTTACGGGTACTGGTAGAGAACACCGTCGCCTTGTCGGCCACGCGCGCCTGGTTACCCATGCACAGCGAACAGCCCGGCACTTCGGTGCGCGCACCGGCACGGCCGAAGATGCTGTAAACGCCCTCCTCACGCAGTTCGGCTTCGTCCATACGGGTCGGCGGTGCCACCCACAGACGGGTCGGGATCATGCCGGCATCTTCCAGCACCTTGCCGGCAGCACGGTAGTGGCCGATGTTGGTCATGCAGCTGCCGATGAACACTTCGTCGATCTTGTCGCCCTGCACGGCGGACAGCGGCTTGATGTCGTCCGGGTCGTTGGGGCAGGCCACCAGCGGTTCCTTGATCTCGTTCAGATCGATTTCCAGCACGCAGGCGTATTCGGCGTCCTTGTCGGCTTCCAGCAGTTCCGGCTTGGCCAGCCAGCCCTTCATGGCGTCGATGCGGCGCTGCAGGGTGCGGGCGTCGGCATAGCCGTTTTCGATCATGTTCTCCAGCAATACAATGTTGGAGTTGATATATTCGATCACCGGTTCCTTGTTCAGGTGCACGGTGCAACCGTTGGCCGAACGCTCGGCGGAAGCATCGGCAAATTCAAACGCCTGTTCCACTTTCAGGTCCGGTAAGCCTTCGATTTCCAGAATGCGGCCGTTGAAGACGTTTTTCTTGCCCTGCTTGCCCACGGTGAGCAGGCCTTTCTGGATGGCCTCGTAGGGGATGGCGTTGACCAGATCGCGCAGGGTGATGCCGGGCTGCATTTCGCCCTTGAAGCGCACCAGCACGGATTCCGGCATATCCAGCGGCATCACGCCCATGGCGGCGGCAAACGCCACCAGACCGGAACCGGCCGGGAAGGAAATGCCGATCGGGAAACGGGTATGCGAATCGCCGCCGGTGCCCACGGTATCGGGCAGCAGCATGCGGTTCAGCCAGGAGTGGATCACGCCGTCGCCGGGGCGCAGGGACACGCCGCCTCGGGTGGTGATGAATTCCGGCAGACTGTGCTGCAGGTTAATGTCCACCGGCTTCGGATACGCCGCGGTGTGGCAGAAGGACTGCATCACCAGATCGGCGGAGAAGCCCAGACAGGCCAGTTCTTTCAGTTCGTCGCGGGTCATGGCGCCGGTGGTGTCCTGCGAACCCACGGTGCTCATCTTCGGTTCGCAGTAGGTGCCGGGGCGCACGCCGCTCATGCCGCAGGCGCGGCCGACCATTTTCTGCGCCAGGGTGTAGCCCTTGCCGGTATCCACCGGCTGGGACGGCTGCAGGAACAGATCGGAGTGACCCAGACCCAGCGCCTCGCGCGCCTTGTTGGTCAGGCCGCGGCCGATAATCAGCGGAATGCGGCCACCGGCACGCACTTCGTCCGGCAGGGTCACCGGCTTGATGGCGAAGGTGGCAATCACCTGCCCGGCGGCGTTGTGCACTTCGCCCCTGAACGGGTAAATACTGATCACGTCGCCCATGTTCATGGCCGCCACGTCGCACTCGATCGGCAGGGCGCCGGAATCTTCCGCGGTGTTGAAGAAAATCGGCGCAATCTTGCCACCCAGCACGATGCCGCCGGTGCGCTTGTTCGGCACGGCCGGGATATCTTGGCCCATGTACCACTGCACGGAGTTGATGGCCGACTTACGGGAAGAACCGGTGCCCACCACGTCGCCCACATAGGCCAGCGGCAGACCTTTTTTCTTCAGCTCTTCGATGGTCTTGAGGCCGTCCGGCATCTTGTTCACCAGCATGGCCTGCGCGTGCAGCGGAATATCCGGCCGCGACCAGGCATCCTGTGCCGGCGACAGGTCGTCGGTGTTGGTTTCACCCGGCACTTTAAATACCACGCAGTCGATTTTTTCCGCCAGCGGCGCGCGCTGGGTAAACCATTCGCCGGCCGCCCAGGACTCGATCAGCGTCTTGGCCAGGGCATTACCGGCCTTCATTTTTTCGTCGACATCATGGAAGGCGTCGAACATCAGGGTCGTATGCTTCAACGCCTTGACCGCTTCGCCAGCCAACTCGCCATCCAGCAGCGCCACCAGGGCCTGCACGTTGTAACCGCCGAGCATGGTGCCCAGCAGTCGCACCGCCTTTTCACGGCTGACCAGTGAAGAAGCCGCCTTGCCCTGAGCGATATCGGACAGGAATGCCGCTTTCACATACGCCGCCTGATCCACGCCTGGAGGAATGCGGTTTTCCAGCAGATCAACCAGCATTTCGCCTTCGCCCACCGGCGGATTTTTCAGCAATTCCACCAGCGCGGCGGTCTGTTCGACATTCAATGGCAGCGGGGGCAATCCCTTGGCGGCGCGTTCGGCAACGTGATCACGGTAAGCTTGCAGCATGATTCTGTCCTGACTCATCAACAGTTCATTAGAGATTGCCAAAGTATATCATTTTGTAGCGGCAGACTTGATATTTAATGTTTAACGTTATACATTAAGACCATGATAAAAGGTTTTGCCTGCCCAGATACCCAGACCCTGTTTGAAACAGGTAAGAGCCGCCGGTTCAGCGCGATCATGCAGGTCGCCACGCGCAAGCTGGTGCAACTGGACGCAGCGTACACTCTGGATTTCCTGCGTTCACCGCCGGGCAACCGGCTGGAGGCGCTAAAGGGCGACCGGGCCGGACAATACAGCATTCGCATCAACGATCAGTTTCGCCTGTGCTTTCGCTGGACAGACAGCGGCCCAACCGATGTGGCCATTGTTGATTATCATTAGGTCAGGACACACATCATGATTAAGAACGGTATGCGGCCGGTTCACCCCGGCGAAATTCTGCGCGAAGACTTCCTCCTGCCGCTGGGCATGAGCGCCAACGCTCTAGCCAAGGCCCTGCACGTACCCGCGCCGCGCATCAACGACGTGGTGCGCGAACGGCGCGGCATCACGGCAGATACAGCCATGCGACTGGCCCGCTATTTTGGCGGCGATGCGCGCTCATGGATGAACCTACAAGCCGCCTATGACCTGCGTGTTGCGGAAATCGCCCATGCGCAACAAATTACCGACGAAATCACGCCCGCAGCGGCCTGAACCAGCAAGCTGATGCCAGCAGTAGCAATAGTAGGCGGCGGGCCAGCCGGGCTGATGGCGGCGGAAGTGCTGTCGCAGGCGGGCATACAGGTGGACATATACGACGCCATGCCCTCGCTCGGGCGCAAATTCCTGCTGGCCGGCGTGGGCGGCATGAATATCACCCACTCGGAGGCGTCCGCGCCTTTCCTTGCCCGTTACGGCAACCGTGCAGCCGACATCCAACCCTGGCTGGAGGCCTTTGGCCCGGATAATCTACGCCAGTGGGTGCATGGACTCGGCATCGACACCTTCGTCGGCTCGTCTGGCAAAGTTTTCCCGACCGACATGAAAGCCGCGCCGCTGCTGCGCGCCTGGCTCCATCGATTAAGACAGGCCGGAGTGCAGTTACATGTGCGCCACCGCTGGCTCGGCTGGAATGCCGACAACGCCCTGCGCTTTGCCACCCCCGCAGGAGAAATCGCCATCAAACCCGACGCCACCGTATTGGCCCTCGGCGGCGCCAGCTGGAGCAAAATGGGTTCGGACGGCGCCTGGGTGCCGTGGCTGACCGAACGCCACATCAATATCGCCCCACTGCAACCCGCCAACTGCGGTTTTGATGTAGCCGACGGCTGGAGCGACTACCTGAAAGACAAATTTGCCGGCCAACCGCTCAAGTCTGTGGCCCTGTCATTCACCGACCACACCGGGCAGCGACACAGCCGCAAGGGCGAGCTGATGCTGTCCAACACAGGCATCGAGGGGAATCTGGTCTACGCTTTGTCTTCTGCCTTACGCGATACCCTCGCCGCGCAAGGCGGCATAACCGTGCAGCTTGATCTGCTGCCGGACTGGCCCAGCGAGCGGGTAGAGAAGGAAATCGCCCACCCGCGCGGTTCGCGTTCGCTCTCCAGCCACCTGGCCAGCCGCCTGGGCCTCAAGGGCATCAAAACCGCGCTGCTGCACGAACTGCTGCCGGCCGAAACGCTGCACCAGCCCGCACAACTGGCACATGCGGTAAAATCGCTGCCATTGACGCTTACTGCCCCTCGCCCCATCGACGAGGCCATCAGCACCGCCGGCGGCGTGCGCTTTGAAGCGCTGACCGATGGCCTGATGCTGCAAAATTTACCCGGCGTTTTCTGCGCGGGCGAAATGCTCGACTGGGAAGCCCCCACCGGCGGCTACCTGCTCACCGCCTGCTTTGCCAGCGGGCGTGTGGCGGGACACTCTGTGTTGAATTACTTGGCGAAATAAACATGCTGCGACTGACCGAAATCAAACTGCCCCTCACCCACAAGCCGGAGGAATTGCGCGCTGCCCTCCTCAAGCGGCTCGGCATCGAGGACAAGGCACTGCTTGGTTTCAGCATTTTCAAGCGCAGCTACGACGCGCGCAAAAAAGACAATCTGCTGCTGGTCTACAGCGTGGATGTAGAGGTAACAAACGAAGCGGCACTGCTGAAAAAACACGCCAGGGACCACCGCCTCAAACCCACACCCGACATGCAGTACCAGTTCGTCGCCCAGGCGCCGGACAACCTGCCTTCGCGCCCCGTCATCATCGGCTTCGGCCCCTGCGGTATTTTCGCCGCGCTGGTGCTGGCGCAAATGGGCTTCAAGCCCATTGTTTTAGAGCGGGGCAAGGCCGTACGCGAGCGCACGCAGGACACCTGGGGCCTGTGGCGCAAAAACAAGCTCAACCCCGAATCCAACGTGCAGTTTGGCGAAGGCGGCGCCGGCACCTTCTCCGACGGCAAACTGCACAGCCAGATCAAAGACCCCAAGCATTACGGTCGCAAGGTGCTGACCGAGTTTGTCAAAGCCGGCGCGCCGGAGGAGATTTTATACATTTCCAAGCCGCACATCGGCACATTCAGGCTGGTCGGCATGGTGGAAGAAATGCGCCATGAAATCGAGCAACTGGGCGGCGAAATCCGTTTTCAGCAACGCGTGACCGATCTTATCATCGAAAACGAACAGGTTCGCGGCGTGACGCTGGCAAGCGGCGAAACCCTGGCAACCGATCACGTCGTCCTGGCGCTGGGCCACAGCGCGCGCGACACCTTCGAAATGCTGCACGGCAGAGGCGTATTCATGGAAGCCAAGCCGTTCTCCATCGGCTTCCGTATCGAGCACCCGCAATCCATCATCGACCGCGCCCGCCTCGGCCCCAACGCCGGCAACCCGCTGCTGGGCGCAGCCGATTACAAACTGGTACACCACGCCAAAAACGGTCGTGCCGTGTACAGCTTCTGCATGTGCCCCGGCGGCACGGTGGTCGCCGCCACCTCGGAACCCAACCGCGTGGTCACCAACGGCATGAGCCAGTATTCCCGCAACGAACGCAACGCCAATGCGGGTATTGTGGTGGGTATCACCCCGGAAGATTTCCCGCCGGGTGTGCTGGGCGGCATGGAACTGCAACGCCAGCTCGAATCACGCGCCTTTGAACTGGGCGGCGGCACTTATGAGGCCCCGGGCCAGCGCGTAGGCGATTTCCTCAAGGGCCAGCCGTCCACCCAACCGGGCAGCGTGGAACCCTCCTACAAACCCGGCGTGCATCTCACCGACCTCGCCACCGCGCTGCCCGACTACGCCATCACCGCCATCCGCGAAGCCATCCCCGCCTTCGACCAGCAGATCCACGGCTTCGCCATGGAAGACGCCATGCTCACCGGCGTGGAAACCCGCACCTCATCGCCTGTACGCATCACCCGCGGCGGCAATTACCAGAGCCTCAACACCAAAGGCCTGTACCCCGCCGGCGAAGGCGCGGGCTACGCCGGCGGCATTCTCTCCGCCGGCGTGGACGGGATCAAGGTCGCCGAAGCCGTGGCGCTGGATTATCTGGGCAAGACACCGGAAACCGCTTCGACTCAGCCGGCGGATGGGGATTGCGGCTGTGTGATGTGAGTTTCACGTAGGGTGCAATAAGCGAAAGCGCATTGCACCAAACACCCCCACCCTCAATCCTCATATCCCGGCAAATCCCCCTCCCCACCCGCCCAATCCGCCGGATAAACACCCCGCTCCGCCAAGTGGTGAAATGTCGAATACGGCCAATCACACACCCGTGCAATAAGCCCATGCTTTACCGGGTTGATATGCACATAATCCATGTGCGCACGAAAATCCCGCTCATCCCGGATCAGGTGTTCCCAATAGCGGCGTTGCCAGATTCCCCGTTCTCCTCTTGCCGCCCGCACAGTTGAGATTCGCTCCGTACGCGGTAACGTTTTGGAAAACCCCATCTTTATCAACCGCCACCGCGTGGCAAAATCCGCATCCCCATCCGGCAGTTCAATCACACAATGAATATGATCGGGCAACACCACCCAGCCATGCATCACAAACGGATGGCGCAAGCGGACAGAGCGCACCACCTCCCGCAACACATCAACGTGCCGCACCAGCAAATCATTGCCGTGCCGTTGCAGCAGATTCACGGTAAAGAAATAAGTACCACCCGGATGCCAGGCGCGGCGGTAATCAGGCATGGTCAGTCAATTTTCGTTGTAGGGCGCAATTCGTATTGCGCCGCATGTGCATTTAGCGAAATGTCATGGTAAATCAATCCATACTACGCGGGCTCGTAGGAGGCAATAAGCAACGCGCATTGCACCAAAGTTTATGCCTCCATTACACAATCCTACCAAGATTAATCTGTGAATTTATTTAATGTCAAAATATCACACCCTCCGCCAGATGACACAGGCCTCTCGCGACCGATGGCCTCTAATACGGTGCAATGCGCTTTCGCTTATTGCACCCTACACGTTATGCCCCCGATTCCTGTAAAATACCCGCTTTTACCGCATTATCAGGACCTTGCCATGACCGTTTCCGCCCTTACCGCCCTGTCTCCGCTGGATGGCCGCTATGCCGGCAAAGTGGACTCGCTGCGCCCCTGGTTCAGCGAATACGCGCTGATTCGCCAACGCGTGAAGGTGGAAATCGAATGGCTCAAGGCGCTGGCTGCTGAAGCGCACATCCAGGAAGTGCCGGCTTTTTCCGCTGCCACCATCAAAGAACTGGATGCGCTGGCCGACAATTTCTCCGAAGCCGACGCGCAGCGTGTGAAGGACATCGAGAAGACCACCAACCACGACGTGAAAGCGGTGGAATACTTCCTGAAAGAGAAACTGGCGAGCAATGCCGAAGTGACCAAGGTGTCCGAGTTCATCCACTTTGCCTGCACCTCGGAAGACATCAACAATCTGTCGCACGCCCTGATGCTGGAAGGCGCGCGCAATGAATCGCTGCTGCCGGCCATGGATGCGGTGATCGACAAGCTGACCCAACTGGCGCACGACCTGGCCGACCAGCCGATGCTGTCCCGCACCCACGGCCAGACCGCTTCACCCACCTCCGTGGGCAAGGAACTGGCCAACGTGGCCTACCGCCTGATGCGCCAGCGCGACCAGGTGGCCGACCAGGCGCTGCTGGGCAAGATCAACGGCGCGGTAGGCAACTACAACGCGCATCTGTCCGCCTACCCGGACTTCGACTGGGAAACCTTTGCACTGAATTTCGTCGAAAGCCTGGGCATCACCTTCAACCCGTACACCATCCAGATCGAGCCGCACGACTACATGGCCGAGCTGTTTGACGCCGTGGCCCGCTTCAACACCGTGCTGATCGACATGGACCGCGACATCTGGGGTTATATTTCCGTCGGCTACTTCAAGCAGAAGACCAAGGCCGGTGAAGTGGGCTCGTCCACCATGCCGCACAAGGTGAACCCGATCGACTTCGAAAATTCCGAAGGCAACCTGGGCATGGCCAACGCCCTGCTGCGCCATCTGGCGGAAAAACTGCCGGTGTCCCGCTGGCAGCGCGACCTGACCGACTCCACCGTGCTGCGCAATATGGGTGTGGGCCTGGGCTACTCCGTGCTGGGCTGGGACTCCTGCCTGCGCGGCCTGAACAAGCTGGAAGTGAATCCGGCGCGCCTGAATGAAGATCTGGACAGCAGCTGGGAAGTGCTGGCCGAGCCGATCCAGACCGTCATGCGCCGTTACGGCATCGCCAACCCGTACGAGCAGCTGAAGGAACTGACCCGCGGCAAGGACGGCATCACCCGCGACACGCTGCACGCCTTCATCCGCAATCTGGCACTGCCGCAAGCGGAAATCGACCGCCTGCTGCAACTCACCCCGGCAACCTACAACGGCAAGGCTGCAGAACTGGCCAAGCGCATCATTAAGCCGGGCGAGCTGATTTAGTTTCAGCCTTTCACCGGCTGCGGCAGCCTCAACCAGTTATAGAGCCTCTGCTGGCCGGGCGCCCCCGGCCTACAGCTTTTAATTACTCACAACTCTTAGAATCGACTACCATTTCTTTATGGCGTGTCGATCCCCCCTTCTTCTCCGCACCACCCTCGCTTTCCTTTGCCTGCTCACCATGCTGGTGGCTACGCGAGAGTCTTTTGCCTTTGAATCACCGCTTGATCTCAAAGCCATCTATCACGCGCAAGTAGACCGGCAACTGGATATCCCGCCGGAGGAGCAGAACTATTACGCCGGGCAACTCACAACGGCCCTGGCGCAGGCCGGTCTCAATAATCTGCCGCCACAATATGTCGTACTGGTTGACCGCAGCCCGCAGGTGCAAGCCGTTTTCCTCTACTGGCTGCCGGATGCCGGCCTGCCGCAACTAATCGGCGCTTCGCCAGCCTCTACCGGACGGCAGGGCGGCTTCATGTACTACGAAACACCGACAGGCGTGTTTGAGCACAGCCTGAACAACCCGGATTTCCGTGCCGAAGGCACGGAGAATGCCCAGGGCATTATGGGCTATGGCAGCAAAGGAATGCGTGTTTATGACTTCGGCTGGGTCAGGGCGCAACGCACCTGGCGGTCCGGGGAGGGAATCATGCGTCTGCAGATGCACGCCACAGACCCGCGTTACCTGGAGCAGCGCCTGGGCAGCGTGCAATCGATGGGCTGCATCCGCATCCCCGCCACGCTGAACATTCTGATCGACCACTACGGCCTTCTCGATGCCGACTACGATACAGCCGGACCCGAAGGGCGACAGAACTGGGTTTTACTGCCAAACCGCGGGCCCACTCCCTGGGCCGGGCGCTATCTGGTCATTATCGACAGCGAGCGCGCCGCGCGGCCAGCCTGGTCACCCAACCCGCTGAAACCGGTCAAACCGCCCAAACGCCCTGCTAATACTGCAGGCCGACAGCCCTGACAATCGCACGGTCAGTCTTGAAAATTCGCCTTATCAACCCCATAGTCTCACCATCTCGTTTTACCGCATTCACAAGGACTTTTTATGGGCGCATTTGCACTTGACGTTTCTTCTGCCGACTTCAACCAGATTGTCATTGAAGGCTCGAAGCAGGTTCCGGTCATTGTCGATTTCTGGGCCGAATGGTGCGGTCCGTGCAAGGCCCTGAAGCCCATTCTGGAAAAACTGGCCGAGGAATACCAGGGCAAGTTCATTCTCGCCAAGGTCAACTCGGACGAAAATCAGGAGCTGGCCAACCGCTATGGCGTGCGCGGCATTCCCAACGTGAAAGCCTTCTTCAAGGGCGAGCTGGTGGACGAGTTTTCCGGCGCCTTGCCGGAAGGTGCGGTGCGTGAATTCCTCGACAAGCTGATTCCCTCGCCGGCGGATGAGGTGCGGGAAGCGGCCATGCAGGTCTACCGGGAACAAAACGACAGCGGCCGCGCGCTGCAAATGCTGGCCGAGGCGTCGAAACTGGACCCGCAAAACGAACGCGTGCGCATCGATGCGGCGGAAATCATGCTCGACAGCGGCAAAGTGGACGAAGCCAAACGCCTGCTGAACAGCCTGTATACCACAACGATTGCCGAAGCCCGTGTACAGAAACTGCTGGCGCGACTGGAATTTGCCGCCAACAACGGCGACAGCGACACAGCCGAGCTGGAGGCACGCATCGCCAAGAACGAAAACGACCTGGCTGCCCGACTTGAACTGGCCAAGGCGCTGGTTAACCTGCAACAATTTGCGCCGGCGATGGATCAACTGCTGGAAATCATTGCCCGCGACCGGGCATTTGAAGACGATGTGGCCAGAACCACCATGCTCACCATTTTCAACCTGCTGGGAGGCGCCGGTCCGCTGGTCAGCGAATACCGCAAAAAACTGGCAAGCGCCCTCAACTGACGGGTAGTGGGTAGTGGGTAGTGGGTAGTGGGTAGTGGGTAGTGGGTAGTGGGTAGTGGGTAGTGGGTAGTGGGTAGTGGGTAAATTGTAACCGCGCCTCCCTACTCCCTACTCCCT
>JAJZQI010000022.1 GCA_021851875.1 Pseudomonadota bacterium
TTGGGCTTAGAGTAAGGAGAAGATTATGGCAGCGGTAGACCTAGCCAGTACTGAGCAGTACAACTACGATGTCGTGAAGAAATTCACGTTCATGGCAATCATCTGGGCGTGCGTGGGCATGTTTGTGGGCGTATACATCGCCTCCGAGCTGGCTTGGCCGTTCCTGAACTTTGACAGTCCCTATTTCAGCTTTGGCCGATTCCGTCCGGTGCACACCAGTGGCGTGATTTTCGGTTTTGGCGGTAGCGCGCTGTTCGCAACGTCCTACTATGTTGTACAGCGTACCTGTCAGGCTCGCCTCTTCTCCGATTTTCTCGCCAGTTTCACCTTCTGGGGCTGGCAGGCAATTATCGTGCTGGCCGCCACCAGTTACGTGCTCGGCTACTCTCAGGGTCGTGAATACGCCGAAATGGAATGGCCGATCGACATCCTGATCGAGTTGGTGTGGGTGTCTTACCTGGTCGTGTTTGTCGGCACCATCATGCGCCGCAAGCAGGCGCACATCTATGTGGCCAACTGGTTTTATCTGGCATTCATTTTGGCAACCGCCCTGCTGCATACCTTCAACAATCTGGCCGTGCCGGTCAGTTTGTTCAGCATGAAGTCCTACAGCGTGTTCTCCGGCGTGCAGGATGCCATGACCCAATGGTGGTACGGTCACAATGCCGTGGGCTTTTTCCTGACCGCCGCGTTCCTGGGTATGATGTACTACTTCGTGCCGAAGCAGGCCGGCCGTCCGATCTACTCCTACCGCTTGTCTATCGTGCACTTCTGGGCGCTGGGCTTCCTGTACATGTGGGTGGGTGGCCACCATCTGCACTGGACCGCCCTGCCGGACTGGACCTCGACGCTGGCCGCAACCTTCTCCATCATGCTGCTGTTGCCGTCCTGGGGCGGTATGATCAACGGTATCATGACCTTGTCCGGCGCCTGGGATAAGCTGCGCACCGACCCGGTGATGCGTTTTCTGATCGTGGCGCTGTCCTTCTACGGCATGTCCACCTTCGAAGGCCCGATGATGGCGCTGAAGAGCGTGAATGCGCTGTCCCACTACACCGACTGGACCGTAGGTCACGTTCACTCCGGTGCGTTGGGTTGGGTGGCCATGGTTTCTTTCGGTTCCATCTATCACATGCTGCCGCGTTTGTGGAACACCAAACTGTACAGCGTTAAGCTGGTAAACATCCACTTCTGGCTGGCCAGTATCGGCGTGCTGCTGTATATCACCGCCATGTGGATCTCCGGTATTTCTCAGGGTCTGATGTGGCGCGCGTTCGATGAATTCGGCAACCTGCAATACACCTTTGCCGAATCCGTGGCTGCAATGCATCCGTTCTACGCAATGCGTGCGATCGGCGGTATGTTCTTCCTGTCCGGCATGCTTCTGATGGCCTTCAACTGCTTCATGACCATTCGTCAGGGCAAGCGTGAAACGGCGCTGGGCGAACTGAAGGCAGCCTGATCGAAAGTAGAGGCCGGCTGCTGTGCTGCGGCAGCCGGCGATGGAAATCGCACGAGCAAGGAATCAAATAATGTTCAAACATGAATGGCTTGAAACAAACGTCGGCCTGCTGCTGGTGTTCACCATGCTGGCAATCAGCGTCGGCGGTCTGGTGGAAATTGCGCCGCTGTTCTTTATCAACAACACGGTGGAAAAAGTGGAGGGTGTGCGTCCCTACACCCCGCTGGAATCTCGCGGACGCGATATCTACATACGCGAAGGCTGCTACCTGTGCCATTCGCAGATGATCCGTCCGTTCCGCGACGAACAGCTGCGTTATGGGCACTACTCCCTGGCCGCTGAATCCAAATATGACCACCCGTTCCAGTGGGGTTCCAAGCGTACCGGTCCGGACCTGGCCCGCGTAGGCAAGAAATACTCCAATGAATGGCAAGTGGCTCACCTGATGGATCCGAAGTCCATGGTGCCGGAATCCGTTATGCCGCGCTTCCCGTGGTTGCTGACCACCCCGCTCGATACGGCCGATCTGAAGGATCGTCTGATGGCTCAGCGTGCCGTTGGGGTGCCATACTCCGCCAACCAGGCTGAATACGAACGCAACGTCAAGGAATTCGGCGCCGAAAACGCGGAAATGCTGAAGATTGATGATGCCCAGAAAAACCTGCTGAAACAGGCTCAGGATGGCAATTTTGACGGTGATCGTACCAATGTGACCGAAATGGATGCCCTGGTTGCCTACCTGCAAGTGCTGGGTACCATGGTCGATTTCAGCAAGTACGACGACGATAACTTTGTTCAGTATCGTTAATGCGAGATCAGGCATATGGAGTGGATATACTGGTTTTCCCATGAAGAAAATACCAAGCCGCTGGCGCTGGTGATTTTCTTCACGGTCTTTGTCGGCATCCTGCTATACCTGTACGGCAGTAAGAAGCGTGGCAAGCGACTGGAGGACTACAAGAACATTCCGCTCCAGGACGACGAATCCGAAGTTAAAGGAAAGTAAGCAATGAGCCAAAACAAACCCAATGCGGTACAAACTACCGGGCACGTGTGGGATGAGGATCTGCAGGAGTACAACAACCCGCTGCCCAACTGGTGGACGATCGCTTTCTACATCACGATCGTGTTTTCGATCATTTACTGGTTCATCTACCCGGCTTGGCCGGTAGGTCACGGTTTCACCACCGGTTTTGACAAGATCACCTACGTCAACGACCAAGGCGAGACCAAAACCAGCCACTGGAATACCCGCGCTCTGCTGATGAAGGAAATGAACGAGCATGCGGAACAGCAGAAGCCATACTACGACAAGCTGATGGCTGAACCGTATGACAAGATCGCCAAGGATCAGGATCTGCTGAACTTCGTGGCTTCTGCCGGTAAAACCCTGTTCGGCGACAATTGCGCGGCCTGCCACCAAAGCGGCGGCGGCGGCAAGGTCGGCTTCTTCCCCAACCTGACCGACGACGACTGGCTGTACGGCGGCAGCTACGACAAGATTCAGGAAAGCATCACCAACGGCCGTCACGGTTACATGCCGCCGTTTGCGCAAGTACTGAATGACGAACAGATTACCAATCTGGCCAACTACGTGCTGTCCCTGTCCGGCGAACCGAGCAATGCGGCGAAAGCGGCCAAGGGTAATGAGCTGTTTCATTCCCAGGCGGCCGCGTGCTTCTACTGTCACGGTGCGGATGCCAAGGGCCGTCATGTGATCGGTTCTGCCAACCTGACCGACAAGATCTGGCTGTGGGCGAACGTGCCTGCCGTAGAGTCTGCCCAGGGGAAGGTTGAGGCCGTGAAGAAGGTGATTGAGAGCGGTCTGAACAAGGGTGTTATGCCGACCTGGGGTGGTCGTCTGAAGCCGGAACAGATCAAGCTGCTGACCGTGTACGTGCACGACACACTGGGTGGCGGTAAATAAAAGGATATGAGGGTCTATATTACCCGCGGCTAATACCTTAAAATAAAGCCTCACCCTGCAAAGGGTGAGGCTTTATTTCATTGCGTCTTGTCAGGAAGAAATGTACATGGCAGAAGATACTCAGGATCAAAACCTGTATCAAAAGAGGATTCCTATCATCACCCGCTCGGTGAAAGGGAACTTCCGCAACTTCAAAACTGCCGTGCTGATCCTGGCCTACTCTATTTACTTCGGTTTGCCGTGGGTCCCCTGGCATCATCTTGATGCGCCGAGTCAAGCGGTACTGTTTGATCTGCCGGGCCGCCGCTTCTTCATTTTCGGGCTGGAAATATTTCCGCAGGACATTTTCTGGCTGGCGCTGCTGCTGTTTATTGCCGCAGCGGTACTGTTCTTCGCGACGAGCCTGATAGGACGCGCATTTTGCGGCTACTTCTGCTTCCAGACCTTATGGACGGACGCCTTTGTCTGGATCGAACACTGGATTCAGGGGGAACGTCCGGCTCGCACCCGGCTGGTGAAGCAGCCCTGGAACGGCGAGAAAATCCTCAAGGTGGGCGGCACCCATGTATTGCAGTTGCTGCTGGCCTTCTGGACGGCCTTCACTTTCGCGGCCTACTACACTTACGCACCACAATTCTTCGTCGACTTCGTGAGCGGTAATGCGGCAACCGTCGGGTATGCGACCGTGCTGATTCTGACGATGACCACCTATATCGCTGCCGCGCATGCGCGCGAGCAGATCTGCACCTATGTTTGTCCATATGCCCGCTTTCAGGGGGTCATGTATGAGCCTGAAACGCTGGCGCCCAACTACAATACCAAACGGGGTGAGGGAGCGGCCGGCCGGATTAGCGCCAAGTCCGGTCTGAAAACATTGGACGAACGTCATGCCAACGGGCATGGCGACTGTATCGACTGCGGCTTCTGCGTACAGGTGTGCCCGGCGGGCATCGATATCCGTAACGGCCTGCAATACCAGTGCATTTCCTGTGGTCTGTGCATCGACGCGTGCAACAACATTATGGATTCCATGGGCTACCCGCGCGGTCTGATTCGCTATGATTCGGAAAAAAATCTGGGACAGGAGGCGCCCGGCAAACCGCACCTGGAATGGTATCGCCTGCGTACACTCGGCTATGGCGCAGCGATCATATTGATGGTGGGCTACCTGTTTTACACCATTTTTACGCGGACGACGTTTGAAATTTCCGTGCAGCAGGTGCGTCAACCCCTGTTCGTGACACTTTCCAACGGCAATATACGGAACCGATATCAGGTTCGGGTGACTAACAAATCGGGAGCCAACCAGGATTACCGGGTAGAGGTAAAAGGCCTGCCGGCAGCGAATGTCGACATGGGTGGAATGGATATCCTGCATATCGATAACGGGCGCAGCCGTATGGCCAATGTATCGGTCATTTTGCCGCCGGATGAGGCGGCCAGGGCGCCGACTTTCGAGTTCGAAGTGATTCCGGTAAACAATCCCAAGGAAGTGGAGAGCGTTACGGCGCATTTTCATAGCAACACTGAGAACCGATAATGTTACTTGAAACACTGTTTGGCGGCGTTCTCGCCGTAGTTGTCATTTATCTGCTGCTGGGACTGCTCAAGGTCTCGCATTACTGGCGCGGGGTAATGTCCGGCGGCATCCCCACGCTGGCCTATGTCGGCTATTCGCTGGTGCACTGGGGCGGCGGCGATGTACTGTCGATCCACGTTGCCGTTTACCTGGCCACGGCCGTGGGCATGGCGCTGATCATGGGCAAAGAGAAAGCCCCTGGGCAGCGGATGCACTGGATCCCCAAGCTGTTTGCCTTTTTGCTGGTCCTGTTGATGGTGGTGATGGGGGTGCTCGTGTACATTGCCGGCTCGGGTGTGTCCGACTCCGTTGCAAAGTGGCTGTTGCCGGTGCCAAAGAGCAAGGTCCGCGGGGAGGTGAGCACAGGCTTTGCGGGGGTGGTGCACCACGGCAACGAGGCGGCAAAGGAAGTGAACTCTTACCAGGCCAAGCTGAATAAGGAAAAGAAACTCGGCTGGAACGTGGTTGTGGACGGGATCAAGAATCTGCGCGTAGGTCAGCAGTCGATCGTCAGTGCCACCGTGCTTGATGCTGCCGGTAAGCCGCTGGCAGCGAAGGTCTGGCTGGTGGTCATGCGGCCTGGCGCGGAAGAGACAACCCGCAACGACATCGTGATGAGTCCGGTGGGCTCCGGCAAGTACCAGGCGGTCATAGAGCCGCCAGGCGCCGGTAACTGGACCATCGGTATTCATATCGAGGCGGGCAAAGACGTGCTGGATAGCGAACAGATTATTCCGGTATCCTGAAGGTGAGTGATTGTTACCACTGTGGTCTGCCGATACCGGAAGACATCCATCTTGCAGTCGAGATAGACCACGAGCCGCATGACATGTGTTGCCATGGCTGCCAGGCCGTGGCGCAGGCGATTGTCGATAACGGGCTGACGGATTATTACCGGCATCGCACCGCCATGCCGGAAACGGCTGCTGAACTGGTGCCCGAAGCGCTGCTCAAACTGCAGTTGTATGATCATCCGGAGATCCAGAAAAGTTTCGTCCTGCAAGAGGGTGAACATATCCGTGAGGCTGTGCTGATTCTCGAGGGCATAACCTGTGCCGCCTGTATCTGGCTCAATGAAAAACACTTGCGCCAGCTGGATGGAGTGCTGGGTGTTCAAGTAAACTATGCGACTCACCGTGCACGTGTGCGCTGGGACGAGCAAGTTATTTCACTCAGCAAAATTCTCGCCGAGATCCAGCTGCTGGGCTACAAGGCCCATCCGTACAGCGTGGCCAATGCCGAGGCCCTGCGTAAGGAGCAGCGGCAAAAGGATCTGCGCCGCGTGGCCATCGCGGGGCTGTCGGCGGCGCAGGTGATGATGCTGGCCGTGGCGCTGTACGCGGGTCATTCCTTCGGCATGGAGGAGGCGACCGCCAACCTGATGCGCTGGTTCAGTCTGGCCTTGACCTTGCCGGTCGTCGGTTATGCAGCCTTGCCGTTGTACAAAAGCGCCTGGAGTTCGATCAAAAATCTGAAGCTGAACATGGATGTGCCGGTGGTGCTCGCCATTGTCGGCGCTTTTACCGGCAGTGTGTGGGTGACCGTGAAGGGGCATGGCCTGGTGTATTACGACGCCATCACCATGTTCGTGCTGTTCCTGCTGTCCACGCGTTTCCTCGAACGCGGTGCACGGGAAAAATCCGTCGAGGCGGCGGAGAATCTGCTTAAACTGGCTCCCGCCATGGCACAGCGGATGGAAAATGGCGTCGCAACGGAAGTGGCCGTGCTGGAGTTGCAGGCGGGCGATATTATCCTGTCGAAACCCGGCGAGGCGATTGCGGCGGACGGTCAGGTAATTGACGGGATCAGCAGTGTCGACGAGTCTCTGCTGACGGGCGAAAGCCGGCCGGTGGGCAAGCAGAAAGGGGATGCGGTCATTGCCGGCAGTATCAATCTGGACAGTCCCTTGCAGATAGAAGTGACCGGCGTAGGGGAAAATACCGTGCTCGCCAGCATTGTGCGGCTGCTGGACAAGGCGCAGGCGCAAAAGCCGCGCATCGCCCAGATGGCCGATGTGGTGGCGGGTTATTTCACCTGGGTCCTCTTGCTGCTTACGGCAGTGACGGCGCTGGTCTGGTGGTATGTCGACCCGTCGCGCGTTTTCGAAATTGTCTTGTCCATTCTGGTGGTGACCTGCCCGTGCGCCTTGTCGCTGGCCGCTCCGGCGGCGCTCGCGGCGGCGGGATCGAACCTGCTGAGGCATGGCGTGCTGGTGACCCGGGGACATGCGTTGGAAACCTTATCCAAGGTGACCCGGGTGGTGGTGGATAAGACCGGTACGATGACCTATGGCAAGCCGGTCTTGCAATCCGTGACGGTGCTGGGGCAGCGGGATGAAGCCGACTGCCGGCGTTTGGCGGCCAGCCTTGAGCAGGCGTCGGAACATCCACTGGCTGATGCCTTCATGCAGCAAGTGGGCAAGGACGAGCTGCAGGCCGTGACGTCGCAGGTCAATACACCCGGCGTAGGCATCAGCGGTTATATCAACGGCAAGAAATACAGTATCGGCAAGCTGGAACAGGCTGCCGCAGCGACGGGCGATGAGCCGGCCGGCAGCACGGTGGTATGGCTCAGCGATGAGCAGGCTCCGCTGGCACGCTTCGTTTTGTCGGACAAGGCGCGGCCGGATGCGAAGAAGCTGGTGGCGGAACTCGACACGATGGCGATTCCGCTGAGCATGCTCAGCGGCGACAGTCAGGCGGCAGTGGAATATTGGTCAAAACAGCTGAATATTGCGCAGGCCGAAGGTAATCTCAAGCCGCAGGACAAGCTGGCCGCCCTGCAGGCCATGCAACAGCGGGGCGAGGTGGTGGCCATGGTGGGCGACGGCGTGAACGATGCGCCCGTGCTGGCCGGTGCGCAGGTGTCGCTGGCCATGGGCGGGGGTACGCAGGTGGCTCGTTCAACCAGCGATATCGTGCTGCTGTCGGAGAAAATTGCCGATGTGGCATATGCGATTCATGTGTCCAAGCATACAATGGCCGTCATGAAGCAGAATTTTGTCTGGGCGGCGGTATACAATTTCGGCGCATTGCCGTTTGCTGCCATGGGTTACATTCCGCCCTGGCTGGCTGCGCTGGGCATGTCGTTCAGCTCGCTGATTGTCGTACTGAACGCATTGAGGTTGCGATGACTCCCATTTTGATTTTTCTGTTGGCGCTGACGGCGGTGTTCATCCTGCTGCTGGGGGCGGGCATATTCTGGGCCATTCGAAGCGGCCAGTTTGATGATATGGAAGGGCCGGCGCAGCGGATTTTGATGGACGACGATGACCCGCTGATTCCGCATAATGCCTTGAAGCAGGACAGGAAATCCCGTACAATGCAGAGCGACGCACAACCTGAAAACATAGGAAAATCAAAATGAAAGCACTGTCTCGCTGGCCTCTCCCGATGATCCCGGTGGTTGCACTGATCGTGTGGTCCTGGATTAGCATTTTCAGCGTGATCCTGAACTGATCGATCGTTCGGTAGCGCGTAAAAAAGCCACCCAAGGGTGGCTTTTTTGTTTCTGGCGGGTAAAACTCAGGCGTTTGCCAGCAGCGCCTGCTTGATTTTAAGCATGGCCTTTTGCTCAATCTGGCGAATGCGTTCGGCGGAAACGGAATACTCTGCCGCCAGTTCGTGCAGTGTGCTGGCGGCGCCGTCGTCCTGCAGCCAGCGGGCGGCGATGATGTTGCGGCTACGCTCGTCCAGCGAGGCAAGAGCCCGCTCCAGCGCCGCGCTGTTGCGGGCGTCGAATTGGCTGGTCGAAAGCTGCTCCAGCGGATCGCTTGCCGCATCGGCCGCCAGGTAGTCGATGGGAGCAAAGGCATCTTCATCGCCGTCCGACTCCATGGCAATGTCGTGCCCATTCATGCGCATTTCCATTTCACGCACTTCTTCCGGCTTGACGCCGAGTTGCTCGGCGACATCCTGCACTTCTTGCTGGGTCAGTGCCGAAAAGCCCGGTTTCATGCTGCGCAGGTTGAAGAACAGCTTGCGCTGGGCCTTGGTGGTGGCAACACGCACCAGGCGCCAGTTGCGCAGGATGAATTCGTGAATTTCGGCCTTGATCCAGTGGACGGCAAAGGATACGAGGCGCACGCCGCGATCCGGGTCGTAGCGCTTGACCGCCTTCATCAACCCGATGTTGCCTTCCTGGATCAGGTCGGCCTGCGGCAGGCCGTAGCCCAGGTAGCCGCGGGAAATCGATACGACGAAGCGCAAATGGGACATGACCAGTTCGCGCGCCGCTTCCAGATTGCCGTCGTCACGCAGTTGACGCGCCAGTTCGGCCTCGTGTTCCGCGGTTAAAAGAGGCAGGCTGTTCACGCTCTGGATGTAATGATCCAGCGTGCTGGCTGAAAGGGAGGCGGGCAAAGTCAACGCAGTCGTCATGTGGCGTAACTCCTTGTTCTGGGCAGAAATAAGCGAATGTTACAGGTTTATTTTAGCACTCCTGGTATGAGAGTGCCAGGAGTGCTGAAAAGTTCCGCCGCTCGGCCGGATTACAGTGACGGACGCATGCGATGGAGGTGGCGCATGGCCGCGATGTGGGCGCTCAGACTCGCCAGAGCGGCGGTACAAACGGGAAGCGCGATTGCCTCGGAAAGGCTGAGGGATTGCGGGATAAATGTGTTGCCGTAACTTTGGGTGAATTCGGCAAGATAGGGTTGGGTCAGCCAGGAAAAACCGGCTAGCAGCAATAATGCGGTAAGGCCGCCGAGCAGCCCCTGCAGCAAACCGAAATACATGAACGGGCGGCGAATATAGGCGTCGGTGGCGCCGATCAGCATGCTTACTTCGATTTCATCGCGTTGGGTGAGAATCT
This sequence comes from Pseudomonadota bacterium, assembly GCA_021851875.1. Taxonomy (GTDB): domain Bacteria; phylum Pseudomonadota; class Gammaproteobacteria; order Burkholderiales; family JAJZQI01; genus JAJZQI01. The sequence goes on from JAJZQI010000022.1 coordinate 9,781, forward strand.
GCAGCCGGATGGTGTTGGCGACCACAGCCGTGATGGCGATTGCCAGCAGGAATCCGAGCCCAAGCGCGGCATTGGCAACAAGCTGTCGCAATGCATGCAGCTTCTGGTTAAGCGCGGCGTCGTACTGGACCGCGAGCACGGTCGGCAGGGCGGCGAATTTCTGTTGCAGCTGACTGTATCGGTCGGGCGGGGTATCCGGGCCGAGAGTGACAACCAGAGTGTGCGGCAGCGGGTTGCGGGCAAGCCCATCCACCAGGTCGTTGATGTTGAGTTGCTGCGCAAGCGTTTTGAGCGCATCTTCCCGCCGGATCAGCCGCACGGCGCTGACGCCGGCTTCGCCGCGGATGGATTGCTCCAGGGTGCGCAGCGCGGCGGGGTCGTCTGTTTGAGTGAATACGCTGATTTCAGGGCTGATGGGCAGGTGTCCCAGCCAATGATTGAGATTCTTCAAGCCCACGTACATGGCGCTGGGCAGCGACAGGGCCAGACCAACCACGAGCAAGGTGAACAGCGTCGCAAACGGCGTTTGCAACAGGCGCAAAAGCGCAAGGCGGAAGGCGCGTTGATGATTCAGCAGCCAGCTCATTGCAGGACCCCGTGGCTGAGGGACAGCGTGCGTCCCCCCATATACTGCAGCATCGTCTCATCGTGGGTGGCAATGACAACCGTGACACCGACCTGATGGAAGCTTTTGAACATGTCCATGATGCTGCGAGCGTATTCCGGGTCGAGGTTGCCGGTCGGCTCGTCAGCCAGCAGGACTGCGGGACGGCTGACAATGGCGCGGGCGATGCAGAGCCGTTGCTGTTCGCCGCCGGACAGGGTGACCGGCAGCGCTTTTTCAAACCCCAGCAGGCCAACTTTATCCAACGCGGCGCGCACGCGCTTGCCGATTTCGTCGCGCGGCACACCCTGAACCAGCAGCGGCAGCGCGGTATTGTCGAAGACGCTGCGTTCATACAGCAGCTTATGGTCCTGGAACACCAGGCCGAGGTTGCGGCGCAGGTAGGGTATGGCCGCCGGTCGCAGTTTGCCGATATTCTGGTTGGCTACCAGTACAGTGCCGTTGCTGGGCAGTTCGATAGCGGCCATCAGCTTCAGCAGGGTGCTTTTGCCGGCACCCGAGTGGCCGGTGACGCACACCATTTCGCCCGATTCGATGGTGAAGCTGACGTTGTTGAGGGCTTGCTGCCCGCCCTTGAAGCGCTTGCTTACCTGGCTGAAGCTGATCATGCCGATTGTGTCCCCGGTCAAAAGGCGTTTGTCAGAAGCGGTGTGTTCGAGTTGTTATTGGACAACTGGCACAAGTGTGCGTTGCATCGGCGTCTCAGTCAACTGCGAACAGTGCGTTGACGAATTCCTTTGCCGCAAACGGCCGCAGGTCATCCATGCCCTCGCCCACGCCGATATAGCGAATGGGAATCGGCCGCGTTTTGGCGATACCGGCAATGACGCCGCCTTTGGCGGTACCGTCCAGCTTGGTGAGGACGAGCCCGGTCACTTGCAGGGCATCGTCGAAGGCTTTTACCTGGGTGATGGCGTTCTGGCCGGTATTGGCGTCCAGCACCAGCAGCACTTCGTGCGGCGCGCCCGGGTCGGCCTTCTGAATGACGCGTTTGACCTTCCTGATTTCTTCCATCAGGTGCAGCTGGGTCGGCAGACGGCCGGCCGTGTCGGCCAGCACGATGTCGATGTTGCGCGCGCGGGCGGCATTGATGGCGTCGAAAATCACCGCGGCCGAGTCGCCGCCTTCCTGGGCAATCACCGTCACATTGTTGCGCTCGCCCCATACGGCCAATTGTTCGCGTGCGGCGGCGCGGAAGGTGTCGCCGGCGGCCAGCAGCACGGACAGGCCTTGCGACTGGAACTGCTTGGCCAGTTTACCGATGGTGGTGGTCTTGCCGGCACCGTTTACGCCGGCCAGCATGATGACGAAGGGGCGTTGCTGCGTGATGAGCAGCGGCTGCTCCAGCGGGGCAAGCAGATCTGCCAGGACTTGCTGCAACGCCTGCTTGAGGTCTGCGGCCTGTTCCAGCTTCTGCTTGCGCACCTCCTTGCGCAGCGCATCCAGCAGCGCCTGCGTGGCGTCTACCCCGACGTCGGAGGTCAGCAGAATGGTTTCCAGCTCTTCATACAGCTCTTCGTCGATCTTGCCGTGACTGGAGAAAAGGGAACTGATCTGGCTGCCCAGCTGTTCGCGGGTACGCGACAGACCGTCTTTCAGCCGGCCGAGCCAGCCCTTTTTCTCGCCCGGCTGCTCGGTTTCGGCGGGCACGCCGGGCCGGCTGTCGGCGGATGCCTCGGCGGGCGTGGGGGCTTTGTCTTTTTTGAAGAAACTAAACATCAGGTAGCCGGTCTGTTACTGCTAGAATGGTAATCGCCCTATTATAACGCATTCATACTGTAGCGGATTTGCATGAAAAAACTGCTTGTAGGCATTTTGCTGGCGTGCAGCGCGCTGGCGCAGGCGGGCGAGCTGGTCGAGCGCCAGTTGCCCAACGGGCTGAAGGTCATCGTCAAGGAAGATCACCGTGCGCCGGTCGTGGTGTCGCAGGTCTGGTACAAGGCCGGCAGCATGGACGAATTCAACGGCACGACCGGCGTGGCGCATGTGCTGGAGCACATGATGTTCCGCGGTACGCGCAAGGTGGCGCCGGGCGAATTCACCCGCCTCATCGCTGCCGCCGGCGGGCGCGACAACGCCTTCACCAGCTACGATCACACGGTCTATTTCCAGCAGCTGCGCAATACCTCCCTGCCGCTGGCCTTCCGGCTGGAGGCCGACCGCATGCAAAACCTGCTGCTGTCGGATGCGCTGTTCTCCAAGGAAATTCAGGTGGTGATGGAAGAACGCCGCATGCGCACGGAAGACAGTCCGCAGGCCAAGGTGCAGGAAGCCCTGATGGCGGCGGCCTTCCCCGAACACCCGTACGGCCATCCGGTTATCGGCTGGATGAACGATTTGCAGCATATGACGGGGCAGGATGCGCGCGACTGGTACAAACGCTGGTATGCGCCGAACAACGCCGTGCTGGTGGTGGTGGGCGATGTGCAGGCGGATGACGTGTTTGCCCTGGCGCAACGCTATTTCGGTCCGGTGCCGGCGCATGTGCTGCCGCAGCGCAAAGTGCAGATCGAAGCGCCGCAGCAGGGTGAGCGGCGGGTGATCGTCAAGGCGCCGGCCAAGCTGCCTTATCTGTTGTGGGGCTTCCGCGTGCCGGTGCTGCACGATGTGGAGCATGACTGGGAGCCGTATGCTCTGGAAGTGCTGTCGGGCATCCTGGACGGCAATGATGCCGCCCGCCTGACACGCAGTCTGGTACGCGAGCAGCATGTGGCCACCGGCGTGGGGGCCGGCTATGAAGCGGTGTCGCGCGGCCCGGCCTTGTTCATGATCGAGGCAACGCCGGCCGAGGGCAAGACCGTGGCGCAGGTCGAAGCGGCATTGCATGCTGAAATCGCCCGTATCCAGCAGGACGGCGTGACGCCGGCCGAACTGGAGCGGGTCAAGGTGCAGGTGATGGCCAGCAAGGTTTACGAGCAGGATTCGATGTTCTATCAGGCCATGCAATTGGGCGATCTGGAAACATCCGGGCTCGGCGCGGACAAGGCGGATGAAATGGTGGCGCAGTTGCGCAAGGTGACGGCCGAGCAGGTGAGGGATGTGGCCAGACGCTATCTGGTGGACGATGGCCTGACCGCCGCCGTGCTGGATCCGCAGCCGATCCAGCCGGGCATGCATATCAACGAAGGGGAAATGGGGGGCGGCCATGTACGCTAAGTTTGTGCGTTGGATGCTGCTGGCCGGTTTCGTCCTGTGGCAGGCGCCTGTCTGGGCCGGATTGGACATCCAGCAATGGAACACGGCGGCCGGCGCCAAGGTGCTGTTCGTGGCCAATCACGATTTGCCGATCGTCGATGTCAATGTGGACTTTCCGGCCGGTTCGGCTTATGACGTGCCGGACCAATCAGGTCTTGCCCGCCTGACCAATCATCTGCTGACGCTGGGTGCGGGGAATCGGGATGAGAATGCCATGGCCGTTGCGCAAGCAGATATTGGCGCCAGCATTGGCGAGCGCTTCGGGCAGGAAGAGGCCGGGCTCAGCCTGCGCACGCTCAGCAGCGAAAAGGAAAAACAGCAGGCCTTCCAGTTGCTCGCGCAGAGCCTGCAGCAGCCGCGTTTTGACGCGGCGGTGCTGGCGCGTGAGCGCAGCCGCATGGTGGCGGGCATCAAGGAAGCGGAGGCATTGCCCGGTACGGTGGCCGACAAGGCTTTCAATCGCGCGCTGTATCGCCAGCATCCCTATGCGCTTCCCCCGGCTGGCGAGACGGCCACCTTGGTGCGCCTGACCCCGGCCGACGTGCAGCGTTTTTATCGCGCCCACTACCAGGCCCGCTACGCGGTGATAGCGATTATGGGCGACCTGACCCGTGCCCAGGCAGAGGCGCTGGCCGTGCAGCTGACAGCCAGTTTGCCCATAGCGGAGGGGGGGGCATTGCCGCCCATTCCGCCTGTGCCGGCGTTGCCGCAAGCCGCTGTCGAACATATCAGCCATCCTTCCAGCCAGAGCCATGTGCTGATCGGGGCGCCGGTGATGACCCGTACCGATCCGGATTACTATCCGCTGCTGGTGGGTAACTATGTGCTGGGCGGGGGCGGATTCGATTCGCGCCTGACCCAGGTGGTGCGTGACAAGCATGGCTTGGCTTACAGCGTCTACAGCTACTTGTCGCCCATGCGGCAGCAAGGGCCGTTTGTGCTCGGCCTGCAGACGAAAAATGCCACGGCCGACGAAGCGGTCAGGCTGGCAAGAAATGTGCTCGATCGTTTCGTGGCGGAGGGGCCGACGGAGGCTGAGCTGAGGCAGGCCAAGGCGAATATCGCCGGCGGCTTCCCGTTGCGCCTGGACAGCAACCGCAAGATCATCGAGTACCTCAGCGTCATCGGTGATTTCGACCTGCCGCTCAACTGGCTGGACGAGTACCCGAAGAAGGTCGAGGCCGTGACACTGGCGCAAATCCGCGACGCGTTCAAGCGTCGCCTTGATCCGAACAGGCTGGTGGAAATTGTCGTGGGCGGGGCGGCGCAAAAGTCTCCAGCGGACAAGGATGGCCGTGTCGCAAGCACTGCACAATAAAACGGCCAGCCGGGTTCGCATCATCGGCGGTCAATGGCGCAGCCGGACGCTCAACTTCCCGGAGGTGAGCGGTTTGCGGCCGACCCCGGACCGGGTGCGGGAAACCCTGTTCAACTGGCTAGGGCAAGCGCTGGATGGCAAGGCGTGCCTTGACCTGTTCAGCGGCAGTGGCGGGCTGGGGTTCGAAGCGCTGTCGCGCCATGCCCGCCAGGTGGTCATGGTGGAAACCGATCGCGCCGCGCTGGCGGCGCTGCGCAGCAACGCCGCCACACTCGGCGCCGCGGCCGAAATCGTCGCCAGCGACGCGCTGGCTTTCCTGCAGCGCGACCAGCGGCAATTCGATGTCATTTTTCTCGATCCGCCTTTCCGGCAGGGCTGGTTTGACCGCCTGTTGCCGGAAATTTTGCCGCATTTGGCGGAGGGCGGCAGACTGTATCTGGAGAGCGAGCAGGCGCTCGCGCCGCCAGAGCCGTTCTGCGTTTACCGTTCCGGCAAGGCGGGTCAGGTTCACTATGCCTTGTGGCAGCGGTCATGAGCGCGCGCGACCAGTTGGATGCGGAAGCGTCGCGCTGCGTGCAATGCGGCCTGTGTGTGCCGAAGTGCCCCACCTATCAGCAAACCCGTAACGAAGCCGATTCCCCTCGTGGCCGGATTGCCATCATGCGGGCCGTCTGGGCCGGTCGCATCGAGCTCACCGATACGGCCCGGACGCATCTGTCCACTTGTCTGACGTGCCGCGCCTGCGAGTCCGCCTGTCCTTCCAAGGTGCACTACGGCCGCTTGATAGACGGTATGCAGCCGGATTTGCAGCAGGTTCAGTCCACCTCGCTCAGGGCGCTCAAGTGGCTGGCGCAAAAGCCGTCGTTGCTGCGTACGGCGCTGGGTGCGGCCAAGCACCTGCCGGGGTTGGGGAATGAACTGCCGGCGGCCGGCAAGGCCTTCACCGCTTTCGGGCGGCATGCGGCCAAAGGGACGGAACGGGGTCAGGTGGCCCTCTTTACCGGCTGTGTCGGGTCGGCTGTGGACGGAGCAACATTGCTGGCGGCAATCGAGCTGCTGACCCGCCTGGGTTACGGTGTCACTGTGCCGGCCGGGCAGACCTGCTGCGGCGCGTTGCACCTGCACAATGGTGAACCGGCGGCCAGCGACCGGCTGCTGCAACGCAACCATGAGGTGCTGGCCGGCTTGAATATGCCCATCCTGTTCGTTGCCAGCGGTTGCGGGGTGCAATTGCGCGAGGGACTGCCCGGTTTGCCGGTGGAAGAAGCCGGCGCCTTCATTGCCCGGAATTGGGACGCTGCCGTGCGGCTTCGTCTCCTGGCGGCGAAAGTGCTGGTGCATGAGCCATGCACGCAGCGCAACGTGCTCGGCACACAGGCCTCGGTCTACACCTTGCTGGGCCGAATTCCCGCTCTCAAGTTGGAGGGGTTGGCGGATAACGATCGTTGCTGCGGTGCGGCCGGCAGCTATCACCTGCAACATCCGGAGATGGCGCAGGCATTGCGCAGTGGTAAAATAAGCAAATTGCAGTCTGGCGAAGTAAAGGCCGACTGGCTGGTCAGCAGCAATATCGGCTGCGCGCTCTGGTTGGCCCAGGGTTTGCGGGATGCGCGGTTGCCGGTGGTCCATCCGCTGACCTTGCTGGCCGGTCAACTGAATTGATATACCCTGTCGAGAGGGCTCACATGCTTAAACTGGATGACCTGATTATCGCTTTCGACCGCGGTCTGCGCACACTGTTCGCCAATGCGCCGACAGCGCGTCCGCTACCGGCGGACGCGCTGCCCGAAGCCGAGATGAGCGAGGTGGAAAAGAAACACGCTGCCGCCCTCATGCGCATCAATCATACCGGCGAAATCTGCGCTCAGGCGCTCTATCAGGGGCAGTCGCTCACCGCCCGTAATGCCGCAGTCAAGGCTGCGCTGGAGCAGGCGGCGTGGGAAGAAACCGAGCACCTGAACTGGTGCGAAAGCCGCATTGCCGAGCTGGGCAGTCATAAAAGTTTCCTCAATCCGCTGTGGTATACCGGTTCATTGGCCATGGGCATGCTCGCCGGCGCGCTGGGCGATAAATGGAATCTGGGCTTTTTGGCGGAAACCGAAAAACAGGTTGAGGCGCACCTCGACAGCCATCTCGGCTCATTGCCCGAGCAGGACGCCCGCAGCCGGGCTATTGTCGAACAAATGAAGCAGGACGAAATCAAGCATGCGCATACCGCCATGGAGCACGGCGGCGCAGCCTTGCCGCAGCCGGTCAAACTGGCCATGAAAATGACCTCCAAGGTCATGACCAAAACGGTGTACTGGGTTTAATTTGAATTGATAAGGTAGTGATGCATGGCAAATTTTGCTGAAAATCTGGAAAAGCTGGAAAACGTTGATGGCCTGGGACGCATGGAGCTGTGGGGCGAATCCGGCAAAGTCGAAGGTGAAATCGAAAACGTGCCCGGCAGTTCCGGTTCGTTCAGGGTGTATTATCACCTGGCCAAAAAGTGGGGCGGTATCGGCGTCAAGGCCGCGCAGGAGGGGCTGGAGCTGTTTGCCGAGCACACCGAGGATGCCCGCGCCAATCCGGGCAAACACCCGAATATCGACCGCCTGTTCGATGTGGTGAAAGAAAACCGCATGTACTCGATTCGCTGCTACAACAAGTAGGCTGCGGGAGGCGGTGGGCAGTGGCGGTACTATACTTTACCCGCTCACCGCTCACCGCTCACCGCTCACCGCTCACCGCTCACCGCTCACCGCTCACCGCTCACCGCTCACCGCTCACCGCTCACCCTTCACCCTTCACCCTTCACCCTTCACCCTTCACCCTTCAGGCCTCCACGATCTCAAAATCGTGCGTGATTTCGGCAGTTTTGCCCAGCATGATGGAGGCCGAGCAATACTTTTCCGCCGACAGGTTGATGGCGCGCTCAACGATGTCCGGTTTGAGATTGCGGCCAGTCACGACAAAGTGGATGTGGATGCGGGTAAAGACCTTCGGGTCGGTGTCCGCCCGGTCGGCATTGATTTCGGCCACGCAGTCGGTGATGTCGGCGCGCGATTTTCTCAGAATGTGCACCACGTCGTAAGCCGTGCAGCCGCCGGTACCGATCAGCACCATTTCCATCGGGCGCAGGCCCAGGTTCTTGCCGCCGCCTTCGGGCGGTCCGTCCATCAATACGGCGTGACCGCTTTCCGACTGGCCAAGGAAGCTAACGTTTTCTACCCATTTGATACGTGCCTGCATGATTGAGTCCTGTCTCGTTGAAGGCACGATTCTAGCGCAGCACAAGGGCGGCGAAAATCCTTTTCAGTCACACCTTGATGTAGTGCCAACCGGCCGGTAAACGCGTGGCGAGCGTATCGATGGCCGTGTTGGAGGTTTGCGTGCCCGGTACCAGATGCACATCGATGCCTTGGTTGTGCAGCCGGTCAATGGTCTGTTTGCATGCCAGCAGCTCAAAATTGCTGTAGTTCTTTTGCAACGCCGCAATTTGTTCCACATAGGGGGATTTGTCGCTACGCAACAAGTCCAGCCCACTCTTGTTGGCCAGCAAAGCCAGTTTGAACGGGGTGTGGCTTTGCTCGGCCTGTTTAAGCAGATTTTCGGCTTCTTGCAATCCGGCTTTCATTTTTTCCGGCTGGTCGGAGTCGATGTGCAGCAGCACGCGCTCAGGCAGGGCGGCAACGGCCAGTTGCGCGGCGTTCTGTTTGCCTGTCACGGCCGTATTCACGCCTATCTGATTGAACAGGTGGGCATACCAGCCGACCAGGACGCCTACTACCAGCAGGCAGCAGGCGGCAACGCCGTGTCTGACCCGCTTGTGCGGCTGTGCGGCCATGTGTTGCGGCGGCGTGGCGTGTGCATAGGCATGTCTTACCATGCTCTTGAGGGCGCCGATTTCGCAGATTTGCTGCTTGATTTCCGGGGTGGTGACGCTGGCGGCCAGGATGCGTTCGCGTTCGGTCTCGTCCAGTTCGTCGTCGACAAAGGCATTCAGGGTGGCGTCAGGGATATGCGGGTCGTGCATCATTTGACTCTCCTTAACCGGGGTTCCGTCCGATGGTGTTGCAGATCGGACAGATAATCCTTGAGCTGCTGGCGCGCGCGGCATAAGCGGCTCATGACAGTTCCGATGGGAATATCCAGGATGGCGGCGGCTTCGCCATAACTGAATTCCTCCAGATCAACCAGCGTCAGCACCTGACGCTGGCCTATGGGCAGGCGGGCGACCGCCTCGCGCACGCGCTGCACCATCTGCGAGTTGCCGTGGATGTGTTCCGGCGTGTCTTCGGGGATGAAAATGGATTCCTCGAAGTCGGCAATGTCTTCAGCCGGGCGCAGGGCGCGAAAATGATCGCGCCAGCAGTTGGTCAGGATGCTGAACAGCCAGCTTTCCAGTGTGGCGGGATCCTTCAGTTGAGCCAGTTTTTTCAGGGCCTTGGTCAGCGACTCCTGTGTCAGGTCGTCCGCCAAGCTCGGGTCGTGCGACCAGGACAGGGCGACGCGATACAGCCGCTGGCGGCTGGCCTCAATGCGGGCGGTCAGTTCCCGCTGGCGAAAAAAATGGCTGAGCACCTGCATGGTTTCCTCGCTTGTGTGGTGGTTGTTCGGCTGTTTTTTATTATTGTGCAGCTTTATTTTTTTTGACGTAGCAGTTGATGATTTTATTCCATAACTTTCGCCGTCACAAAAAATAAATATTTTTCGGAATAAACAAAATTTCACGGACGTCCTTAAGTGACATGTTCGCGCATCCGTCAAACAACAAAATGGCGCGTCGTGCTGCATAGAGCATCCTAATGAAGTATTGCCACCATCCAAGGAGGAATGTATGAAATTGAAGTCGAGTATCTGTCATTTGGCCGCCGCTGGCGTAATGTGTGCCGCGTTGATGATGCCGGCGCTGCCGGCCCTGGCTGACGGTGTGTCAGCAGGCGGAAAGGAAAAGGTCGTGTTCCAGGTCAGCGAAGGCAATCCGAAGAATTGGAACCTTGTGCTGAATAATGTCAAAAACGTCCAGGATGCCTTGGGCAAGGATAAGGTGGATGTTGAGGTCGTGGTGTATGGTCCGGGTATCGGCATGCTGAAATTTGATTCGCCGGTGAATGAGCGCATTAGCGATGCAGTCGATAACGGCGTCAAGATCGTGGCCTGCGAAAACACCATGAAAGCGCAGAATCTGAGCAAGGACGACATGCTGACGAAGATCGGTTATGTGCCGGGTGGGGTTATCGAGCTGATGCACAAGCAACAGCAAGGTTATGCCTACATTCGACCGTAATTTTGGTTAAGACACACACAACAAATATCTAAGGTGGAGCGAAAATGAAGCAGTGGAAACTCAAAACGCTTGCTGCGATGCTGATGAGCGCTACGGTTGTGCCTGCCTATGCGGTCAACTGGTTCCAGTTGCAGGGTACCGAGGCGCCGGGGGCGCCGGCCTACAAATTGTGGGGCTTTGTCCAGCCAACGTACACAACCATCAAGGGAACACCGGTGACGGGGCTGCAAGGGGCGGCAGCGCCGTATAATAACCAGGTGTTTGTGAATAACCTGGTCGGACCCGATCTGGTCCGGTCCGACCAATTCCAGTTCCTGCGAGCCCGTCCGGGTGTGCGGGGTGTGATTCCGGGTACGGACGAAAAAATCAACTATTTCGTCCTTGCCGAAGTGGGTGACAACGGTTTGACCTACAACAGGAATCTGTCCGAGCGGGGCCTGCACTACCACGTGCCGGCGGCGTTTACGGATGCGTCCGTCACCTTCAATTACCTGCCCGGCGCGCGTATCCGTGCGGGTTTGTTCAAGCTGCCGATGGGCGAGGAGGCCTTGCAGGGTATCCAGGCCATGACGTACATCAACTACTCGAATGCGACGGATGTGCTGCTCAATGAGCGTTTCCTGCGCTTCTCCAATGATCCCAAGGCTCCGCCGCCGCCGACCGGCAGCGTGCTGAAGTACGCCGATCTGATCGGCCCGGTTGGCGGTTTCCGGGATGTGGGTGTCGAGGCGTTCGACTGGTTTAATTTCGGCCGCTGGGAATACGCCTATGCCTTCATGGCAAGTCAGGGTAATGGCATCGAGTGGACCAATGGTACCGGTTCGCTCGATCTTACCGCCCGCTTGCAGGCATCCTATGTCTTTGAGGGGCGTGGACCAACCCGCCAGGATGTGACGTTCTATCTCTGGGAGCAGGACGGAGATCGGTCGTTCAATGGTCAGACGGTCGATCGGCTGCGGCGCGGTGCGGGCTTCAAGTACGCACGCGGCGCCTGGCGCGCCAGCGCGGAGTACATCGACGCGCGCGGCATGATCTGGGGGCAGCCTTCGCCGCAATTTGTCGATATTCCCGCTGCAACCAACGTCAATCCGGTTCAAACAGTGGGTCTTAACGGCACGGCGAACGGCTATTATGTCGATTTCGGCTGGAAATTCCGTCAGAAGTGGGAGCTCGATTGGCGTTACGACGAGCTGAATCGTTTCACCGATTCGCCGGTGGATGAGCGGATTCAGAAAACCTACACCTATGGTGCGCAGTATTTCCACAGTCCGACGCTCCGATTCACGCTTAATTATGAACGTCGGTATGGCTATGCTCCGGGTTTGACCCTGATCAACCCCGTTGCGCAACGGAGCAATGTGGCGCAAATCAGCCGTACCCTGGATGACCGCATCAGTTTGCAGGCAACCTGGACGTTCTAGCGCGTCCCGGACGTTTTGTTTCTTTTGTGTGGCACTTTCCCCTGGCTGGATGGCCTCATCCCGCCAGGGGCTTTCTTTTTTAAGGCGAGGGCAAGACCATTGCCAGCGTATTTTGCGTTTGCGATACAGCGACCAAAATAAATGTTTGACAGGGGTTGAATGTCTCCAGTAAAATGCGGCCCTTTCGCTAGATTTAAGCACGATTTTTAAGGATAGGGGTTTCAGATGAAAACCTTTTCAGCTAAACCGCATGAAGTGAAGCGCGACTGGTTTGTTGTAGATGCAACCGACAAGGTTCTCGGCCGTCTGGCGGCAGAGATCGCCCATCGCCTGCGTGGCAAGCACAAGGCAATTTACACGCCGCACGTTGATACTGGCGACTACATCGTGGTTGTAAACGTGGAAAAACTGCGTGTTACCGGTAACAAAGCCGAAGACAAAATGTACTACCGTCACAGCGGCTATCCGGGTGGTATTTACGAAACCAACTTTACCAAGCTGCAAGCCCGTTTCCCGGGCCGCATCCTGGAAAAAGCGGTCAAGGGCATGCTGCCGAAAGGCCCTCTGGGTTATGCCATGATCAAGAAACTGAAATGCTATGCCGGTGACGCACACCCGCATGCTGCCCAGCAACCGCAGAAGCTGGAAATTTAAGGACTTTAGGCCATGATCGGAAATTACTACTACGGTACCGGCCGTCGCAAAAACGCGGTGGCTCGTGTGTTCATCAAGCCTGGCAAGGGTGATATCGTTGTTAACGGCAAACCGGTGGATGTTTACTTCTCCCGCGTTACCGGTCGCATGATTGTACGTCAGCCGCTCGAGCTGACCAATAATGTGTCCAGCTTCGACATCATGGTTAACGTGGCCGGCGGTGGTGAATCCGGTCAGGCTGGCGCGGTGCGCCACGGCATTTCCCGCGCCCTGGTTGAATACAGCGGTGAACTGAAGTCTCCGCTGCGTAAAGCGGGGCTGATCACCCGCGACGCGCGTGAAGTTGAACGTAAGAAAGTCGGTCTGCGCAAAGCACGCCGCCGCAAGCAGTTCTCCAAGCGCTGATCAGGCGCAGGTGTTCTGCAAAAAAAGCCGCCCTTGGGCGGCTTTTTTTATGTCCGCGCGGCTGGCGGCGGCCGGTAATGGTTGCCCTTGCAGCCTGGGGTGGTTATTATTTTGTTTTGTATGGAACAGGTTCAAGCATGATCAAGGCAGGCATTGTCGGTGGTACCGGTTATACCGGTGTTGAGCTTTTGCGGCTGCTCGCGCAACACCCGAATATCGAGCCGGTGACGATTACCTCCCGCAAGGAGGCGGGTATGGCTGTGGCGGACATGTTCCCCAGTCTGCGCGGTGCCGTGGATCTCAAGTTTGAATCTCCCGACAGTGCCCCTTTGGGCGAGTGCGACGTGGTGTTTTTCGCCACTCCCAATGGCGTCGCCATGCAGCAGACCCGCGAGCTGCTCGATGCGGGGGTGCGCGTAATCGATCTGGCGGCCGACTTCCGCATCAAGGATGTGGCTGAATGGGAGAAGTGGTATGGCATGACGCATGCCTGTCCCGATCTGGTCGCCGAAGCGGTATATGGGCTGCCGGAAATGAACCGCGCAGCCATTCGCACAGCACGCCTGGTGGCCAATCCCGGGTGTTATCCGACGGCCGTCCAGCTGGGCTTTATGCCGTTGCTGGAGGCCGGGCTGGTCGATCCGGCTTTTCTGGTGGCCGACGCCAAGTCCGGCGTGTCGGGTGCGGGCCGCAAGGCCGAGGTGCACACCCTGTTTCCCGAGGCGGCCGACAATTTCAAAGCGTATGGAGTGCCTGGGCACCGCCACTTGCCGGAAATCAGCCAGGGATTGCGGCTGATGTCGGGCAAGCAGGTGGGCTTGACCTTTGTGCCGCATCTGACCCCCTTGATCCGCGGCATTCATGCGACGCTCTATGGCCGTCTGAACAGGCGGCTCGATCTGCAATCGCTATTCGAGCAGCGCTATGCCAACGAGCATTTTGTCGATGTGCTCCCGGCCGGCAGCCATCCGGAAACGCGCTCGGTGCGCAGCGCCAATCTTTGCCGTATTGCCGTGCATCGCCCGCAGGGCGGCGACACCGTCGTGGTGTTGTCTGTCATCGATAATCTGGTAAAAGGTGCGGCTGGGCAAGCGGTGCAAAATTGCAATTTGATGTTCGGTTTGCCGGAGACGACGGGGCTGACGCAGTTGCCGGTCATGCCATGAAAATCGGCCGCCGCATCCGTCGCAAGTTCGGCATCAGCGCGCCGCGTGTGGCGGTCCGCACGCACATTGCCTGGTATTGGCGCTGGCTGTTCGTTTCCATTGTAGTGGCGTTTGGCATCCTGTTGGCCAGCTGGCTGTTTGATCGGCTGGGTGCCATCGCTGGCTGGCAGCGTGCCGGAACCCTGGCGCGCCTGGTGCAGTTGGAAAAGGAATCGATTGAACTGCGTGGCCAGAGCGAAAAACTCAAGGAGTCGCTGGTCCTGGCAAAACGCGAGGAACAGATCGCTGCCGCAGCGCAGGCGGGCTTGACTCAATCGGTTAAGTCGCTGCAGGCCGAAAATGCCAAGCTGAAAGAAGACCTGGCCTTTTTGCAGAGTCTGACTTCGGGCGGCCGGCCGGCCGGCATCAGCGTCGGACGGGCGACAGTGGCGGCGGCATTATTGCCTGGCGAGTACAATTTTCAGATATGGTTGGTGCAATCGGGCGCGCGGGCCGATTATTTCAAGGGGCGGCTGCAGCTGGTCGTCAAAACCCTGCAAGCCGGGCGTCTGGCGGAGGTGGTTTTGCCGGCTGATGCGGCCGACGAGAGCTATAGGGTGAATGTGCGTATTTACCAGCGGCTGGAAGGGGTGTTCAAGTTGGACCCGGCAGCCAAAGTGGAATCCGTGCAGGTGCGCGTTTTCCAGGATGGCGCAGCGTCGCCGCGGGTGGTGCAAAGCGTAAGAACAAGTTAAGGGAGAGGCATAAATGAGCTGGTTTGGACGAGGGTCGCGGCCGCAGAGTCGTATTGATAGTCTGATCGGGGCGGGCACGAAGGTGGAGGGCGATTTGAACTTCACGGGCGGGCTGCGCGTCGATGGCGAAATCAACGGCAATGTGCGCGAGACGGGCGATAAACCCAGTACGCTGGTATTGAGCGAGCGGGCGCGCATCACCGGGGCAATTGAAGTGGCTCACGTGGTCATCAACGGAACGGTGAACGGTCCGGTGACGGCGTCCGAATATGTTGAGCTGCAGTCCAAGTCGCGCGTGACCGGCAATGTGTCCTACAAGCGACTGGAAATGCACTTGGGTTCGGTGGTGGAGGGCAAATTAATCCCGCGCGACGATGCCTCGACGATTGCCTCGGTGGACCAGGAAGGCTGACAGCCGTATGGTCTGGCCAGTGTTGACCCATTGGCTGCATGCGTGGATAATATCAGATTGGATTAATATTGACCCAATCTGAGGGGTGAAGCCATGAATGCGATGACTGAGATGAATACTCCGCTGCTGTTTACCGACAGCGCTGCAGCCAAAGTAAAAGAGCTGATTGAAGAAGAAGGCAATCCGGATCTGAAATTGCGCGTGTTTGTAACAGGCGGCGGTTGCTCCGGCTTTCAGTACGGCTTCCAGTTCGACGAACTGGTGAATGATGATGATACCACCATGGAAAAAAATGGTGTGACCCTGCTGATCGATCCGATGAGCTTCCAGTATCTGGTCGGCGCTGAGATCGATTACCAGGAGGGCCTGGAAGGCGCTCAGTTCGTTATCAAGAACCCGAATGCAACCTCCACCTGCGGTTGCGGTTCTTCTTTCTCGGCCTGAGTCACGCATCAGCACAGCGCAGCGGGCCCGGACTGGCCCGGCGCGAGGCCTGTCAATGAGGGGGAGGGTGACCTCCCCTTTTTATTTTTGTGGAACAGCCTATGTACGAATATGTCCCGGGTCTGGCGGGTGTTCCTGCCACCAAATCGAAAATTTCCTATATCGATGGCGAAAAAGGTTTGCTGTCCTACCGCGGTTATCCGATAGACGCGCTGACCGAAAACAGCACCTTCGAAGAGACGGCCAGTCTGCTGTTGAACGGGGAGCTGCCGACCAAACAGGGCCTGGATGAGTTTGACCGCGGGCTCAGGCTGAACCGCAAGATGAAATACCGGGTGCGGGAACTGATGCACCAGTTGCCCAGCACGGCGCATCCCATGGACGTGCTGCAAGCCATGGTGGGGTGTCTGGGCATGTTTTACCCGGAGCAGGAAGACGAAGACGGACCGAATTCCGCCAGTCTGAATTCGGCCAACCAGACCTCCATCAGCATCATTGCCCGCATGCCCACCCTGATTGCGATGTGGGAACACTTGCGCAACGGTTACGATCCCGTCGAGCCGCGGGAAGACCTGTCGCACGCCGCGAATTTCCTTTGGATGCTGACCGGCAAAGAGCCGGACCCCTTCCTGGCGCACATTCTCGATGTGTGTCTGGTGTTGCATGCCGAGCACACCATCAATGCTTCGACTTTTGCTGTCATGGTGTCCGGCTCGACTCTGGCAAACCCCTATGCCGTTGTAGCTTCGGGTGTGGCGACGTTGGCCGGCCCGCTGCATGGCGGCGCTAACCAGGCGGTGATCAGCATGCTGGAGGAAATCGGTACGGCGGAGAAGGCGGCGGCGTATGTCGAAGCGCAGTTGAGCGCCAGGAAGAAGGTGTGGGGCTTCGGCCACCGCGAATACTCGACCAAGGATCCGCGCGCCAGGATTCTCGAAAAACTGATGCGGCAGCTGGTGGAATATCGCTCCGGCGAGGTGGGGCCGCTGTTCAATATCGCGCTGGCGGTGGAGGATGCCGCTACCGAACGGCTGGCGACAAAAGGGATTTACCCCAATGTCGATTTCTACTCCGGTGTGCTGTACCGCGAAATGGGCATCGTGCCGGATCAGTTTACCGCCTTGTTTGCCATGGCTCGTGTGGCCGGCTGGCTGGCGCACTGGAAAGAGCAGTTGGCGGATAACCGCATTTTCCGCCCAACCCAGATTTATATCGGTGAAATGGACCGGAAATACGTTCCGGTGGAACAGCGCGACCGCTGATTGAACTTCATCCCCCGGCCGTTCAGGCCGGGTAAATGGCGCCCAGGATGCGCGGTCCGCGGGCGCCGGTCACTGCCGGAATATTGCCGGCTTCGCCGGCCAGGCACTGGCGTCCCAACCAGGCGAAAGCCACCGCTTCAACCCAGTCGGCGGCAATGCCGAGATCATCGGTCAATTGCAGGCTGCAGCCGGGTAGCTGGGCTTGTATGGCGGCCCGCAAAGCCGCGTTGTGGGCTCCGCCGCCGCACAGAAAAACTCTCGCCTGCTCAAGCGGCAAACGCTTGCAGGCGGAGGCGATGCCGTAAGCCGTCAGCTCCACCAGCGTTCGTTGTACATCCGCCGCGCCTTCGTTGCCTTCGAGCAAGCCGGCAAGCCAAGCCAGATTGAAGTCTTCCCGGCCGGCGCTCTTGGGGTGCGGGCGATCAAAGAAGGGGTGGTTCGTCAGGCGCTGATACAATCCGGCCAGCACTTTCCCCTGCGCGGCCCAGTCGCCGTTATGGTCATAGCGGCTGCCCCGGTGGCGTTCGATCCAGCCATCCAGCAGTGCATTGCCGGGGCCAGAATCGAAGCCGCTAACCCGGCCGTCCGGGTAGAGCACGGTCAGATTGGCGATGCCACCGATGTTGGCGACCACGCGGGCCTCTTGCGAATGGCCAAAGGCCGCCCGGTGGAAGGCCGGCACCAGCGGAGCGCCCTGTCCGCCGGCGGCAATGTCGCGGCTGCGAAAATCGGCAATAACGGTTATGCCCGTAAGCTCGGCCAGCAAGGCGGGGTTGAACAGTTGAATGGTGTAGCCCGCAGCGGGTTGGTGGCGAATGGTTTGCCCATGGCAGGCCGCTGCACGCACGGACCGAGAGGCGGTGCCGGATTTCAATAGCAGGGCATGTACCGTGTCGGCATAAAAGGTTGACAGCTGATTGGCCAGCCGCGCCGCCCGGTCCAGTTCGTTGACGCCGGCATCGTGCAGCGCCAGCAGGGCGGAACGCAGCTCGCCGGGATAAGGCTGGTAATGCGTGTGAAGCAACTCGAAATGCTGGCCGTCTATGGCCACCAGCGCTGCATCGGCGCCATCCAGGCTGGTGCCGGACATCAGGCCCAGATACAGTTCTTGTGGCATGCGGCGCTTACTGGATGCTGGCGACGTTCAGCTGGTTGACCATGTCGAGGCGCGCCACCAGCGGCTGGCTGGCTGTCATGAAGTGCTGGCGAATCGAGGGGCTCAGCGGTATGGCAACCGGCATGGCGGTCGACAGCGGATCATGTTGCACGCCGGCAATGCGGAATTCGTAATGCAGGTGCGGGCCGGTGGCCATGCCGGTCATGCCGACATAACCGATCACATCGCCCTGGTTGACCCGTTCGCCCCGGTGCAGGCCGGCGGCAAAACGCGACAGATGACCATACGCCGTGCTGTAATTACCGGAGTGGCGTAGCACGATGAGGTTGCCGTAACCGTGTTGCTGGCCGACGAAATCAACCACGCCATCTGCGGTGGCTTTAACCTTGGTACCTGTCGGGGCGGCGTAGTCGACGCCTTTATGGGCGCGCCATGTTTTCATGATCGGGTGAAAACGTGCCAGTGTGAAGCCGGAGCTGATGCGGGAAAATTCCAGCGGCGACTTCAGGAATGCCTTGCGCAGATTTTCGCCGCTGGGGGTGTAGTAGCCGCTATGCCCGTCAGCTGTCTGGAAGTAAATGGCGCGGTAACTCTTGCCGTTGTTGACGAACTCGGCTGCCAGAATGCGCCCGGTTTTGATGCGCTCGCCGTTGTGGTACATGCTTTCATAGATAACGGTGAAGCGATCGCCCTTGCGAATATCCTTGTGAAAGTCGATATCGCCGGAGAAAATGTCCGCCAGCGCAATCGCAATGCTGTCCGGCAGGTTGACCGCATCGGTTGCGCCAAACAGGGACGAGTTGATGCGGCTGGATTTCATTTCGACGTGAGTTTCCAGCGCCGGACTGTGTTCCCTGGTGGCGTAGCTGCCGTCTGGAGACTTTTGCGCCTCCAGCATTTGGCCGTCCGGCTGCATGTAGCGCAACAGCAGCAGTTCGCCGCTGCTGCTGGTGTTGGCCTCAATGACGCGGCCTGGCTTGAGTTGCTGCAGGGCGTCCGTGCCGTTGAGCGATTCCAGCACGGCGGCAGCATCTTCCGGATTAACCTCCATGCGTGCGAGCATGCTGGAGAGCGTGTCGCCTCGCTCAATACGGGTTTCGCGCCAGTAATCGTGTACGGCGGCGGCTGGGGTTTCGATGCTGGCAGGCAGATTTTCCACCACCGTGCGGACGTCGACGTTTTCCGTCTGCGTGTTGGGCGCAATCGCAAATGCGCCGACAACGGCGAATAAACCAACCAGTCCGGCGATGACACGTACCGCGAACTTTCCTTCGGACGCACCCTTTTGCGCCCCTCCCTTTTTCGATAGAATCGAGGGCTTTTCTGCAAGCATTTTGAGCGAGTTTTTTTGTGTTTGAGGATCGTCCCGAGAATAACAGAAAAACCGGGTGCTGCAAAGATTGCTGCCGCTGCGTTCCTATTAGATATCAATGGCCTGCCTGTCGCCGGGCGAGGTCTGGCATCATTGCCGGAATGGCAGGCGGCGCCTTGGATGGGGTGAAGAGTCGTGAATATTGATGAAGTCTTGCAAATAATCAAGCGCGGTACCGAAGAGGTGCTGGTCGAGGCCGAGTTGGTGGAAAAGCTCAAGCTCGGTCGTCCCTTGCGGGTCAAGGCGGGTTTTGATCCGACTGCGCCGGATCTGCATTTGGGTCATACCGTGCTGATCAATAAATTGCGCCAGTTCCAGGAGTTGGGGCATGAGGTGATGTTCCTGATCGGCGACTTTACCGGCATGATCGGCGATCCGACCGGCAAGAGCGCCACGCGCAAGCCGCTCACCCGTGATGCCGTAATAGAGAACGCCCGCACCTATGAACAGCAGATATTCAAAATCCTCGATCCGGAAAAAACGCTGGTGATGTTCAACTCCAGCTGGATGAATGAGTTGGGTGCGGTCGGCATGATCGAGCTGGCTGCCAAGCAGACAGTTGCCCGCATGCTGGAGCGGGATGATTTCTCCAAGCGCTACCAGACGGGGCAGCCGATTGCCATTCATGAGTTTCTCTATCCTCTGATGCAGGGTTATGACTCGGTGGCGATGAAGGCGGATGTCGAGCTGGGAGGGACGGATCAGAAGTTCAATCTGCTGATGGGGCGCGAGCTGCAAAAGAGCGCCGGGCAGGCGCCGCAGGTGGTCATCACCATGCCTATTCTCGAGGGGCTCGACGGTGTGCAGAAAATGTCCAAGTCCTTGGGTAACTATATAGGTATCCAGGACCCCCCTGAAGAAATGTTCGGCAAGATCATGTCGGTCTCGGATGATCTGATGTGGCGCTACTATGAATTACTGAGCTTCAGATCGCTGGGTGAGATCGAGGAATATAGGGTGGAAGTGGCCGGCGGCCGCAACCCGCGCGACATCAAGGTGCTGTTGGGTGAAGAGCTGGTGGCGCGCTTCCATGGCGAGGCGGCGGCCAAGCAGGCCTATGAGGCTTTTGTCGCACGCTTCCAGAAGGGCTTGCTGCCGGACGATATGCCGGAATTGACCCTTGAGGCCGAGGCGGAGGGTATGGCCTTGCCGCAATTGCTGAAAGCGGCGGGGCTGGTGGAGAGTACATCGGAGGCCATTCGTATGATTGGTCAGGGTGGCGTGAAGCTGGATCAGGAAAAAGTGAGCGATAAAAACGCGCGTATTTCCAAAGGTGTCACTGTGGTGTTGCAGGTGGGGAAGCGTAAGTTTGCCAGGGTGACGCTGGTTTAATGCGTATTTCAGCATTTATTTTTGCATCACTTCGCAATGAAATGAGTGACTTAAGAAAATGACTGCAGAAAGTGCTTGCGCTGTGTTCCGGGCTCTGTATAATGCGCCTCTTCCTTGCTGCAGCGGCATCGCAGCGAGTCGGGCGAAACGAAATTAAATTTCAAAACGCTTGACGAAGCGAGGTAAGCTCGGTAAGATGGCGGACTTTGCTGCAACGACGGAAACGCAGCTGTAACGGAAGCGAAATAAATCTGAAACAGCGTGTTGACGGCAAAAATAGAGTGTGTATAATTCGCACCTCTTCGATGCAAGCCTGAGGGTTTGTTGGGAAGTAAAACTGCTGATCTTTAAGAAATAGACGACCGATAAGTGTGGGCACTTGGTTGATTGACGGAATCGGTTTAGGCCGAAG
>JAJZQI010000023.1 GCA_021851875.1 Pseudomonadota bacterium
TCGAGGACTGCGATCAACAATCTTGTAACGCGCCATGCCTTCGCCTCTCCCGTCGTCTTGCTTCTTCGTTCGACCTTGCCGAAGAAAAACGTTCAGCGCAGAATGGGGTTTTTATACAGCCTGGTTATGCCGCTCAGACATGCGCCCCTTGACATACCAAATGTAATATAGCCATAATTTGGCATGTGGCGAATCGAAGAACACCGCCGTGTGGATAAACAGCTTTCCGGTAGCGTGCCGCAGGAGGTGCTAAAGCGGTATGAAAAATGGAAAGACATTGCCGCAATTTCAGGCCCGCCTGGGTTGCGCGCAATCAAAGGGTTTCACGATGAGGCGCTATCTGGGGAATGGAAGGGCTATCGCTCTTCTCGCTTAGGGCTGCAATGGCGGGTTATCTATCGGGTTGTCGTTGACGTTTTGTTAGTTCAGGTGGTTCAGGTTACACCACATGATTATCGGAGGCCGTAACATGAAAGAGTTTCGCCCTGCCAAAAAACGCATTGAAGTTTCTGTCGGTGAGTCAGTTCGCATTATTCGCGAGCTCCAAGAGCTAAGCCAAAATCAATTGTCGGAGCTTACGGGTATTCCCCAAGCTACCATTTCAGCCATTGAAAATGGTCGCGTCAATCTCGGGGTAGAACGCGCCAAAGTGCTTGCGCGTGCCATGAAGTGCCATCCGGCAGTTCTTCTGTTCCCAGGCTGGGATGTTCCGCTTGAGTCAGCGGCATAACACTTCAGTCAACCGGACGCCCACCAGCTGCGCTCCGGCACCGGTTACTTCAAACATTGGGCACCGTCAAATGAGTAACACGCCCGAGCAGGTATACCTTGATCTCATGGCGGCGGCACGAGACCGCCTGGACGCTATCGACAAGTTGGCTTCGAGTGCCGGCGGGGATTTTGCCTGCGCCGAGGCCGCTGCCTTTCAAGGCAGGAAGCCTGAACTTGGGAGCCTCATTGAACTGGGTCGTCATGTGCGCGAGTCTCGAAGGGTTGACTGCTGAAGATATTGGCCCACTGCAAAGCGGGCGCGTCATTGTGCTATATCGCCAATTGCAACGTGGGATCGATGTGGCATTACCGGAGTACATCGCGCACAAGTGCGGCAGCCATCCGCATCCTGAGCTTACCGAGATATCGGCCAAGTCGGCTTTGTACCGAGACTACTTCAAGAGTCTACAGCCATGAAGCCCAACCCATCATTCCACCGGGCCTGCGCGAAAAGCTGCACAGGTCCGGTGAATTCAAACGTTGAGAAAGTTATCTGGGGGTATGTGTAGACATTAGACTTGCTCTGTCTACATATCGTCTACACGAATGGTTTTTCGTTTTTGATTTTTTTGTAACTCATTGATTTGTTGGTGCTGATGAGGTGAATCGAACACCCGACCTACTGATTACGAATCAGTTGCTCTACCGACTGAGCTACATCAGCGTCCGGTGCGGATTATAAACCGAGCGGCGGGTGAAAAGCAAAAAGGCCGGACGTCAGGCCTGGTAGGGCATCATGTTGAGCGGTGGTTTTTCCCCTGCAATAAGCTGCGCAAGCAGGTCGGCGCTGCCGGGGGCCATGGTGACACCGTAGCGGAAATGTCCAAGATTCAGCCACATGTTTTGCAGGCCGGGGTGACGGCTGATGAGCGGAATGTTGTCGCGCGAACCGGGACGCAAACCTGCCCAGTGGTGGATGGGCTGCAGATCGGCCAGCAAGGGGAAAATTTCGCCGCTGCGGCGGGCAAGCCAGGACAGGGTTTCGGGGGGGCTCGATTTATCGAAGCCGGCGTCTTCCACGGTGCTGCCGGCGAGGATGTGACCATCCTGCCGGGGGATAAGATAGAGGCTGTTCTGGTAAAGAATGGTGGGCAAGGCGCCGGCTTCGGTTTTATAGAGCAGCATCTGCCCGCGCATCGGTTTGAGATCGCGTTGCGGCAGAATGTTGTCGAGCAGTTTGCTGCTCCATGCGCCGCTGCACAGGATGTACTGCTCGGCATGCCACTCTTGGCCATTGGCTATCAGATGGCTGACATGTTCCTGGGCGCCGTATATGTGGTTGACGGTGGTGTTTTCGTGCAGCTTGACGCCGATGTTCTGGCACGCTTCGCGTAGCGCTCGAACCAGCCTGGGATTGCGTACCTGGGTCACGTTCGGCAGCCAAAGACCCTGCGGCAGGCCCGGAAAAGGTTGTGTGTGCGAATAGGGCGTGTTGTTCGCCTCGCACCATGCGCGCGCTTTGGGAAGGTCAAACTGCGGCAAGACCAGCATGCCGGTGGTGCGATATTCCGGATCGGTCGCGCTGTGCTCGGCAATGTCGGCAATCCATTGCGGGTACAGATCCAGGCTGTGGCGGGTGAGTAGATTGACAGGGTCTGTGTAGTCCCACGGCAGCAGGGGGTAGAGAATGCCGCCGCCCGCCCAGGACGATTCGCGGCCGATTTCGTTGCGCTCCAGCAGCGTGACGGCAGCCCCTTCGCTGCGCAGTTTGAACGCTGTGGCAAGGCCGCTGATGCCGCCGCCAATGATGATGAAATCGGATAGCAAATGACTTTTCCCTGGATGCATTACCGTTTATTCTAGCAAAATAGCCGTTTGTCAGTTGCTGCTGGCGGCTGGTTTTTGCGCATACTAATATTCAAGCTGCCTTACTGGAGGGGATGTCATGAAAAAAATTGCCGGAACAATGCGCGGGTTTACCTTGATCGAATTGATGATTGTGATTGTAATCATCGGTATTTTGGCGGCAATTGCTATTCCCCAGTTCAGTCAATATGTGGCTAAGAGCAAGTTGACGGACGGTCAATCTGCGCTGGCTGATTATCATACCCGGCTAGAGCAGTTCTATCAGGATAACCGCAATTACGGCACATCTGGTGGAATGTGCGGTGATGCCAATAATAATGGCAGTGTTGCCGACGCCGGCGATGTGGCTTTGCCAACATCGCGTTATTTTGGTTTTACCTGTACCGTTTCCGGGGGCGGACAGTCCTATACTGCCAGCGCAACGAGTCTTGTTGGAGTGGGCTTGGGCGCGGCCGGGGATTATGTTTATTCGGTAAATCAGGCTAACAGCAAAACAACCACAAAATTTGCCGGTACCGCATTGTCTCCGGCGAAGAATTGCTGGGCAACCAGTGCGGTTACCTCATGCTAAGCCGGGTAAGAGGTTTCACTCTGATTGAGTTGATGGTCGTGGTGGTCATCATGGGTATCCTGCTGGCGATTGGTATCCCCAGTTACCGCGTCTGGATGCAGAACCTGCATATTCGTAATGCGGCTGAGGCGATAGAGAACGGCTTGACTGTTGCAAGAAACGAGGCGGTAAGGCGCAATTCGCCCATGCGTTTTCAGTTTGTCAGCACACTCGACTCCTCCTGTGCTCTTGTGGCGAGCGGAACTACCTGGGCGGTCAGTCAGGATGACCCGACGGGCTTATGTAATATTTCGCCATCCGATACAGTCAATCCCCGAATTGTGCAGACACGTTCGGGCGGAGAGGGTTCTGCTTCTGTTATTACTTCGGTTGTGCCTGCCAATGTTTCGACCGTGACATTTAACGGCCTAGGCCGTGTTGTGGCGAATTCGGATGGAACGGCCTCGCTTAACCAGGTTAATGTCGATTTGCCGACCTCTGTGATTTCGGCTGCGCAATCGCGCGATCTGCGAGTTACTGTTTCTATACCGGGAGGTCAGATACGCTTGTGTGACCCCAATGTGACTAACATGACCGATCCGCGGAGATGCTGATGAAGACGGTTAAGTGTTCTTCTTGCCGGAGACGTTCTGTCATCAAGGGGCAACAAGGTATAGCCTTGTTGGAGGCGCTGATTGCATTGCTGATATTTTCCATGGGGATTCTTGCTGTGATCGGTTTGCAGGCTAATGCGTTGCGGAATACCACGGAAGCACGGCTACGAATCGATGCGAGTTACTTTGCTGACCAGATTCTGGGGCAAATGTGGGTCGATCGGGCGAATCTTGCGAGTTACGCTGGCTCTTCGACCATTCCCGAATTGCCGGGCGGGGTAAGAACTATCGCAGTGAGTGGGACGCAGGTCACAGTAACGATTGACTGGAAAACGGCAAATGACGCTCAACATCATTACACAACCGTAACCCGGATTGAGGGAAGCACATGATGCGACCGTTAGGAAAAAAGCATGTGCCTAGAGGGCAAGCTGGTTTCAGCCTGATTGAAGTGCTCGTGGGTATGATAATGGGGCTCATTACGATCCTGATTATTTTTCAGGTCTTTGCTGTGTTTGAGGGGCAGAAAAGAACAACCGGCAGTACCAACGATACCCAAATGAATACCAGCCAGGCAATGATGCTCATTGAGCGAGATGTACGTAGCGCCGGTTATGGCTTTGGGGTGGCGGGCGGTATTGGTTGCAAGGTCAATGCGAGTTTCAATGGCTCTGCGTTCAGTTTTTACCTCGCACCCTTAACCATTAACCAGGGCTCAGGTGTGCAGGCAGATACCATTAATATCATGAGCAGCACAAACGATGCCTTCAGCGTGCCAGCTCGTATTACAGTTGATCATCCGCCTCAGGCAACCAACTTCTTTCTTGATTCAACAGAAGGTATGAATGTGGGTGACATCCTTATCGCCTATGAGCCGGGTAAGGACTGCACGATGTTGCAGATCACCAGCATCCCAAACGGTAATATTCAGGTATTGCATCAGAATACCAGTCCATGGGATCCGCCTGGAGGGTCGAATATCTTTCCTCAGCCCGATGGGTATACTGCGACAGGTGGCGCCATGCTTTTCAATATGGGGAGTTTTATCAACCGAACGTATTCAATAGCGGGGTCTGCAGTATTGGGGGGACTATCGTTGGCCGAACTCAATACAACAAACAATACAACAACCAATATGACTTTGGTTGACACTATCGTGAATTTGCAGGCGCAATACGGCAAGGATACAGATGGTAATGGCACGGTCGATACTTGGGATGCTGTGACGCCAACAACCAATGCTGGTTGGCAGCAGGTAATGGCTATGCGTTTTGCACTGGCTGCACGCAGCTCCTTGTTTGAGAAAGCCGTTGTTACTGCATCCGGCACGGCTGCATGGGCCGGTGGCGGCATTGCGCTGACTCTTAAACCGGATGGCAGTGCAATGCCCGATTGGGATCATTATCGCTACACCGTCATGCAAACGGTTGTGCCGTTGCGCAACATGATCTGGAGGCAATGATGCGAGACTGTCATTTTAACAGGCGCAGTCTGCCACCGTCGCAGGCAGGTATCGTACTCATTATTGCATTGATTGCCC
Organism: Pseudomonadota bacterium; assembly: GCA_021851875.1. Taxonomy (GTDB): domain Bacteria; phylum Pseudomonadota; class Gammaproteobacteria; order Burkholderiales; family JAJZQI01; genus JAJZQI01. The sequence continues at coordinate 5,282 of JAJZQI010000023.1, forward strand.
TTGCAGCCATGACACTGGCGGCTGTCAGCCTGATCAGAACCATGGATACGGGGAACACGATATTGGGTAACCTGGCATTCAAGAGCGACACTATTAATGCAACCGATGAAGCGATTGAGGTCGGGCGCTCCTGGCTGTCCGGTCAAACTGCTGCAACGCTGGCAAGCGATGGAGGCAGCGGTACGGGTTACTATTCATCATCCCTGAGCAGTGCCGACCTGTTTGGCACGGCAACCATTGGTAATACGACAGATGACGTTGATTGGGATGGCAGTTGTACCAGCTGTAATGTTCACGCACGGACAACTGACTTATCCGGCAACCCGCTCATGATTAACGGCATGCCGGCAGCCGTACTGGTTGCCCGTTTGTGTAAAAACCCGAACATGACGGTGAGCGACCCAAATCAGAGCTGTCGTACCGCGCTGGTTTCCACAAACCAGGAAACACAAACCGGCGGCAGCAGCAGCGGCGGCTATGCCGTGCGCAGCAATGCCAATTCTTTGGCCCCTTATTACAAAATCGTCGTGCGGGTGACAGGCCCTCGCAATACCTTTAGTTATGTCGAGGCCGTGGTGCTGTAACGGCAGCGTGATGCACGCCACTTTAAGGAGGTGGAATCATGAAATTGCAATTGTCTGAGCAGTTGCTGACCCTGATGCAAAGGGTGATTTGGGTAACCCTGAGCGGTACGTTCGTGGCGACAGCGGCCCACGCGACCAGCACCGACCTGGCGAGCAGTCCGCTGGCGAATTCCGCGACTGCCTCGGCCAAGCCGAACATCATGTTCATTCTGGATACGTCCGGCAGTATGGGGTGGGATTACCTGCCGGATTATGTTAACGACAGCTACTGCAAAGGGTCTTCGTCTACCCTGCAGTCGTGCAATGCGGGTGACCCCCCCTATTTCAGCACGGCATTTAACGGGGTGTATTACAACCCGAACGTGTACTACAAAGCGCCGATTAAATCCGATGGCAGTTATTACAATTCGATGACTTCGGCGAATACTTCGTCCTGGACCAGTGTGCCCAATGACGGCTTTGGGGCGCAGTTTTCCGGCACGAAGAATCTGGTGACGAGTTATCCGGAGCGGGTCTGGTGTAACAGTAGTGGTTCTACTTGCAAGTCGGCGGTCAATAGCTCAAACGTATATACCTACCCGGACTCAACGTACAAGTACGTGAGTACCGTCTACGGTGCGCCGTATTACTACACAACCACCGTTTTGTGGTGCAAAAACAAATCCAATACAACCGGCTTTGGTTCCAGTTCGTGTCAAGCCAAAAAGACCAGTACCTATAAATACGTGCAGTACGGCGGTTCTGCTACCTCCCCCGTTTTGACCCGAACTAACATCGTGTCGAGCAACAACTCCTACCCTAAGGGAAGCGAACGGGTGGATTGCGCCGGCTCGACCTGTACCTATGCCGAGGAAATGACCAACTTCGCTAACTGGTACGCCTACTATCGCACACGCCTGCAAATGATGAAGAGTGCGGCGGGTTTGGCATTTGCACCCATGGACCAGAATTATCGCATCGGTTTCGTAACGATTGATTATGCGGCCGGCTGGACGACCAGTTCCAACAAGTTTTTGGGGATCAATGATTTCGGTTCGACGCAGCGCGAGACCTGGTACGAAGATTTGTATGCCATGACGGCCAGCAACAGCACGCCTTTGCGTGAAGCGTTGTCTTATGTCGGTCGTATCTACGCCGGTCAGGTTTCGCCTGATCCGGTACAGTATTCCTGCCAGAAAAACTTTTCCATTCTGTCGACAGACGGCTACTGGAATGGTACGTCCGGCTACAAGACAGACGGTACGACGCAAATGGACGATCAGGACGGTGTGAGCGGTGTCACGCGCCCGTCGAAAGATGATAATCAGATCGCCAATACGCTGGCGGATGTGGCCTACTATTATTACCATAACGATTTGCGCACAAGCATGACAGATAATGTGCCGCCGACCGGCACCGACCAGAACGTCGATGACGTGGCCACCTGGCAGCACATGACGACTTACACGATCGGTCTGATTGACGGTACGTTGACTTACCAGTCCGACTACAAGACCGCGACGTCGGGCGATTACTACAATATTTTGCAGGGCACGGCCAGCTGGCCTATCCCGGGGTCAGACAAGATCGAGAATATTGACGATCTGTGGCATGCTGCGGTGAACGGCCGGGGCACTTACTACAGTGCGCGTGATCCGAGCACGCTGTCCACCGGTCTGTCGTCTACGCTGACCTCAATCAAGAAGGTGGATGGTTCCTCCGCAGCCGCGGCAACGAGCAGTCTGAATCCGGTGGCGGGCGACAACTTTGCTTATGTGGCCAGTTATACGACTGTGCTCTGGACAGGGGATTTGTCTTCCTACAGTATCGATCTGAATACGGGTGCATTGGCGGCAACCCCCACCTGGAGTGCGGCAACCCAGTTGAATGGTCAGGTGGGGGCGAGCACTGACAGCCGTACAATCTATGTCTACGACTCGACCAATGCCAATAACAATTATCTGAAACCCTTTGCGTGGGGTAGCCTGAACTCGACCGAGCAGGGGTATTTCAATGATGCGGTAAGCAAGTCAACTAGCACTGACTCGATTTACCTGTCACAGTATCTCAACTGGACGAGTACGCAGAAAACAGCCGCGACGGGGGAAACATTGGTGAATTATCTGCGGGGGCAGACGGGTTACGAAGAGCAGAGCACCAATACGACCCAGTTGTATCGTGACCGTCAGGGCACGTTGGGCGATATTGGTCACAGCCAGCCCGTGTATGTGAAGGCGCCGCCATTCAACTACGTCGACCCGGGTTATAACGACGGTGGCAGCAGCTTCAAGAGTCAGAACTCCAGCCGGGCGGCTGTTGTGTATGTTTCAGCTAACGACGGCATGCTGCATGCATTCAGCGCCAGTACCGGCAGTGAGTTGTGGTCCTACATTCCGCCGATGGTATTGCCGGATTTGTGGCGCCTGGCTGACGATACCTATGCTAACAATCACCGCTATTATGTCGACGGGACGATCACGATCGGCGATGTCTGTGTGGCAAGCTGTACTTCCAGCAATTCTGCGGTCTGGAAAACCATTCTCGTCGGCGGTTTGGGAGCGGGTGGGCGCGGCTTCTATGCGCTCGATGTGACCAATCCGGGGGCGCCCAAGGCGTTGTGGAACTTTACGACAAGCAATGACAGCACCATTGGCTACAGCTATGGCAACCCGGTGATTACCAAGCGCAAGTCCGATGGCAAATGGGTTGTATTGTTAACCTCTGGCTTCAACAATACAGGCCCTGGCGATGGCCAAGGTTACCTGTATGTGCTGGACGCCAATACCGGTCAGGAATTGGCGACCAACGGCAAATTGGGTACAGGAGTTGGCGATACCGGTACACCAGACGGACCGAGTGGTTTGAGCCACATTGCCAACTGGGTAGATAACTTTGCCCAGGATAACTCGACACAGTATGTGTACGGCGGTGATCTGTTGGGCAATATGTGGCGCTTCGATCTGAATGCAGGAAGTGTCTTGCGCATGGCAGAGATGGGCTCGGGTAGCAATGTTCAGCCGGTAACCACTCGGCCAGAGTTGATGAATGTGAATGGTGTACGCGTCATGATGTTTGGTACCGGGCGATATCTGGGCTTCAGCGATCTGTCAGATACCAGTGTCCAGTCCTTCTATGCCGTGAAAGACTCCAATGCAGATAATGGCAACCTGCGCACCAATTCATTGATGGTGAAGAAAACCGTAACGACCTCTGGAAACTCCCGTTACGTCACTTCCAGTGCGGTGGATTGGTCAACCAAGTTGGGCTGGTACCTTGACCTGCCGGATACAGGGGAGCGCGTTTCAGTTGATCCTCTGCTGGTGCATGGAACTTTGACGTTCTCTTCTGTGGTGCCGAATGCAGATGCGTGTAACGCTGGAGGCTATAGCTGGTTGTATTCGCTGGATGCGCTGACAGGCAATATTCCGACTTCGACGACAGTGGCTGCACAGAAAATTGTGGGTGCCATTGTGGTAGGTGTGAACATCGTCACCCTGCCCGGTGGCAAGGATGTCGGTATCATTACCAAGTCGGATCGCACAACGCAGAGCGTTGATATCCCCACCAGCAGTTCGCCTGCAGGCAGCAAGCGGGTGTCCTGGCGGGAGATTTTCAACGACTGATGTGTCATATCAGGCAGTGCAAAAATAGCGCCGTAAGGCGCTATTTTTGTTTGTGCGCAGAATAATCAGAGGTAGTTGATCAGTTTTCCGCTGACTATTCTGAGGCGTTGCGACAGCATGCGGGCGAGCAGAATGGTGAGTTTATGCCAGGGAGGTATGCTGACTGGACAGCTTGAGATAGGCCTCGCGTGTCAGGAGCAGAACCTGGGCGGGCTTTCCGCCGGTTGTGCAACTGGCAGAGCGTGGCTCGCCGTCAAGAATGGCCATTTCTCCGACAATGCGGCCCGGCCCGATTTCCGCCATGAGTTTTTCGCTGTTGTCGCTGCCTTTCTTGTTTATCAGCAGTTTGCCTTCCGTCAGGATCAGCATGTAGTCACCGCGATCGCCTTCTTGGAATAGCGTGGCATGCGGATGGGCATCATAAAGCGCCATGCTGCTAGCCAGCCTTTCCAGTTCCTGTACGGAAAATGTGCCGAACAGCGGCACCTCCATCAGCTTGTCGTGTACCAGCTTTTGGCCACCTGTTCCTGCAGATAGAAGCGTCAGTAGTTGGCTCATTGATCTCTCGCCGGCTCGCCGTGAGGGGGGGAATTTGTGTAGAATGGTGTAATACATTTTAGTCGGAATTCGTAGAGGGAGCCGTGATGGACGACAACAAACAGAAAGCCCTGGCAGCCGCGCTGGCGCAGATCGAGAAGCAGTTTGGCAAGGGTTCGATCATGCGCATGGGCGATGGCGAGGTGGAGAAAGACCTGCAGGTGGTGTCCACCGGGTCGCTCGGGTTGGACCTGGCGCTGGGGGTGGGCGGTTTGCCGCGTGGCCGTGTGATTGAAATTTACGGTCCGGAATCGTCCGGCAAGACCACGCTGACCCTGCAAGTGATTGCCGAAATGCAGAAAATTGGCGGCACGGCGGCTTTTATCGATGCGGAACACGCGCTGGATCCGCAATATGCGCAGAAACTGGGTGTGAACGTGTCCGACCTGCTGATTTCCCAGCCGGATACCGGCGAGCAGGCGCTCGAAATCGCCGACATGCTGGTGCGCTCCGGTTCGGTGGATGTGATTGTGATCGACTCGGTTGCCGCGTTGACGCCCAAGGCCGAGATTGAAGGCGAGATGGGTGACTCCCACGTCGGCTTGCAAGCCCGTCTGATGAGCCAGGCGCTGCGCAAGCTGACTGCGACCATCAAGCGCACCAATTCCATGGTGATCTTCATCAACCAGATCCGCATGAAGATCGGCGTGATGTTCGGCAACCCGGAAACCACCACCGGCGGTAACGCGCTGAAGTTCTATTCCTCCGTCCGTCTGGATATCCGCCGTATCGGCGCGATCAAGCGCGGTGAAGAAGTGGTGGGTTCGGAAACCCGCGTGAAGGTGGTGAAGAACAAGGTTTCCCCGCCGTTCCGCGAAGCGATTTTCGATATTCTCTATGGTGAGGGTATTTCCCGCGAGGGCGAATTGCTGGAACTGGGCGTGAACCACAAGATCGTCGAGAAATCCGGCGCCTGGTACAGCTACAACGGCGACAAGATCGGCCAGGGCAAGGACAACTCGCGCGAATTCCTCAAGGATCATCCGGAACTGGCCGAAGAAATTGAACGCCGTATCCGCGAAGCGGCCGGGGTGAAGGGCATGCCTGTGGTTGCAGACGCCATTGAGGATTGAGGGCTAGTGGTAAAAGTGAGCAGCGAGGAGTGAGGACGTGGGAGCCTATGCTGCTACCGCTTCCGGTTCACCGCTTGCTGTTTACCTCCCGTGACCGATAAATCCCGGCCCAGCTTGCGTGATCTGGCCTTGCGGGCTTTGTCCCGCCGTGAATACTCGCGGCAGGAATTGCAGCGCAAGCTGCGCCAGGGACTTGAGTCCGACGAGTTGGCGCAACTGGAAGCGCTGCTGGACGAGTTTGTCGGGCGCGGCTGGGTTTCCGACAGCCGCTATGCCGAGCAGGTCGCGTTTGCCCGCCGCAACAAATACGGCAGCCTGCGGGTGGCGCAGGAACTGCGGCAGCAGGGCGTGAGCGACGGCTTGATCGAAGAGGCGCTGCAGCCCCTGCGCGAAAGTGAGCTGGAAACCGCCAAGGCCGTGTGGCAAAAGAAATTTGCCGGCCCGCCGACTGATATGAAGGAGCGGGCCAAACAGATGCGCTTTTTGCAAAGCCGGGGTTTTTCGGCCGAGACGATTCGTCGCGTACTGGGGCGTGACGATGACTAGTGGTATAACAAATTTAATGAACATTGTATTTGGGGTTGGGTTGCATGAAATCTGCTGAAATCCGTCAGAAGTTTCTCGATTATTTTGCCAGTCATGGCCATTCCGTTGTGCCGTCCAGCTCGCTGATTCCCGGCAATGACCCGACCCTGCTGTTCACCAATGCCGGCATGGTGCAATTCAAGGATGTGTTCCTCGGCCGCGAGTCGCGTCCCTATGTGCGTGCCGTGAGTTCGCAGCGCTGCGTGCGCGCCGGCGGCAAGCACAACGACCTGGAAAACGTGGGTTATACCGCGCGCCATCATACTTTCTTCGAGATGCTGGGCAATTTCAGCTTCGGCGACTATTTCAAGCGCAACGCCATCCAGTTCGCCTGGGAATTCCTCACGGTAGAAATGATGATGCCCAAGGAAAAGCTGTGGGTGACCGTATACCAGGAAGACGACGAAGCCTACGATATCTGGGCCAATGAGGTGGGCGTGCCGCGCGATCGTATCGTGCGCATCGGCGACAACAAGGGCGCCAAGTTTGCTTCTGACAACTTCTGGTCGATGGGCGATACCGGCCCTTGTGGTCCCTGTACCGAGATTTTCTACGACCACGGTCGGGACGTGGCCGGCGGGCCTCCGGGCAGCCCGGATGAAGACGGCGACCGCTACATTGAAATCTGGAACGTGGTGTTCATGCAGTTCAACCGCGACGAGAACGGCGTGATGCATCCGCTGCCCAATCCGTCGGTGGATACCGGCATGGGACTGGAGCGGATTTCCGCCGTGATGCAGGGAGTGCACAGCAACTATGAGATTGACCTGTTCCAGGTTCTGATCAAGGCGGCTGCGCGCGAAACCAATGTGAGCCAGCTGGACAACAACTCGCTCAAGGTGATTGCCGACCATATCCGCGCCTGTTCCTTCCTCATCGTGGACGGCGCCATCCCCTCAAACGAAGGCCGCGGCTATGTGCTGCGCCGCATTATCCGTCGCGCCATCCGCCACGGCTACAAGCTGGGTCAGACCCAGCCGTTCTTCCACAAACTGGTGGAAGACCTGGTGAGTGTGATGGGCGAGGCGTACCCCGAACTCGCAAACGCTAAGGAACGTGTGGCGGCGGTGCTGAAGCAGGAGGAAGAACGCTTCGCCGAAACGCTGGAACACGGCATGGGCGTGCTGGAGTCGGCCATGCAACACAGCAGCGGCGACAAGGTGCTGGACGGCGAAACGGTGTTCAAGTTGTATGACACCTATGGCTTCCCGCTCGATCTGACGGCTGACGTGGCACGTGAGCGTGGCTTTACCGTGGATTTTGCCGGTTTTGAGCACGCCATGCAGATGCAGCGCGAGCGCGCGCGCGCGGCCAGCAAATTCAGCATGGGCGGCAGCGTAACGTTCAACGGCGAGGCCACCGTGTTCCACGGCTACGACCATCTGGAAATGGAAGCCAAGGTGCTGGCCATTTACAAGGATGGAGCCGAGGTCAGCAGTATTGAGGCCGGTAACCAGGCGATCGTGGTGTTGAATGAAACGCCGTTCTACGCCGAGTCTGGCGGTCAGGTGGGCGATGCGGGCGAGCTATCCAGCGACTACGGCACCTTCGACGTTGATGATACGCAGAAGATTCAGGCCGAAGTGTTCGGGCATAAGGGCGTGCTGAAAACCGGCAAGTTGTCGGTAGGGGACACTGTGCGCGCCGCAGTTGATATGGTGAGGCGTCAGCGCACAGCGGCCAACCATTCCGCCACTCATCTGTTGCACGCGGCCCTGCGCAAGGTGCTGGGCAGCCATGTGACGCAGAAAGGCTCGCTGGTGACGGCCGAGCGCACCCGTTTCGACTTTGCTCATGGCGAGGCCGTTACGCCGATGCAGTTACGCGAAATCGAAGACATGGTGAACGCCGAGATTCGCCACAATGTGTCGGTGCAAACCCGTCTGATGAAGCATGAAGACGCCATCAAGGCCGGCGCCATGGCGCTGTTCGGCGAGAAGTACGGTGATGAGGTGCGCGTGCTGAGCATGGGCAGTTTCTCCACCGAATTGTGCGGCGGTACGCACGTGAAGCGTTGCGGTGATATCGGCCTGTTCAAGATCATTGGCGAGAGCGGCGTGGCGGCCGGGGTGCGCCGTATTGAAGCCATGACCGGCGCCGGCGCGCTGGAACTGGTGCAGCAGCAGCAAGCCCAGCTGGGCGAGATTGCCGGCGTGCTGAAAGCCAATCCGGCGGAAATAAGCAACAAGCTGAACCAGGTGCTGGATAACGTCAGGGCGCTGGAAAAAGAGTTGGCGCGACTGAAATCCAAACTGGCTTCCAGCCAGGGTGATGATCTGATCAGTCAGGTTGCCGATGTTGCCGGCGCCAAGGTGCTGGCGGCTACGCTGGAGGGGGCGGACGTGAAGGTGCTGCGCGAAACGATGGACAAGCTGAAAGACAAGCTGAAGTCCTGCGCCGTGGTACTGGCAGCGGTGGAAGGCGAGAAGGTCAGCCTGATCGCCGGCGTGAGCGCGGATCTGACCGGCAAGGTCAAGGCGGGCGAGCTGGTGAATTTTGTCGCCCAGCAAGTGGGCGGTAAGGGCGGCGGCCGGCCGGATATGGCCCAGGCGGGCGGTACCGAGCCGGCCAAACTGCCGGCGGCGCTGGCCGGCGTGGTGGATTGGGTTAAGGCCAAGCTGTAAAGCTGTATCCTTGTTGGCTGTCACGTGAGACGCCTGCGGCCTCATAGAGGGCCGCAGGCGTTTTCTTTTTCAGGCCCAGTTAAGCCCCGCTGTTGTTCTGGTAGTGCCGGCCTACGGCGTTTTGTGCGCCGGTCCCGAATGTGTAATCGGGCGCAAGGCTGCCAGAGGCAATACCGAGCAGTCCTGCAGTGAGATCCCGTAACCCCTGCTGAGTGGCAAAGGGGTTGGCGTTCCACTGGCTGTATAGCTTGCTGTCGTTGAGCTGCAGTTTGCCGGAGTTGTCCTGCCAGCCGATACCATACTGCTTGAGCGTATCTTGCTGCTGGTTTAACCAATCTGTCGGCTTGGCGCTGTCGTTCTGTAATTTGTTCGCCTGGCTGTTTGCTCCGCCCGCCGCATTGGGGGGGCTGGCGCTTGCGAGTTTGCCCAGACTGTCCACGTATTGGTTGTAGGCGCTGACGATGCCGTTCGCTGTTTGCAGGATGCCGGAAAAAGGCGTGGTCGTGCTGAGACTGAATGTGCCCGCCTGCTTCAGCGTCACAGTCACGCCGGCCACCATATCCTGCACGGTATTGCTGGGGCTGGTTTGGCTGGCGCCGTCTAGCGAGTAAATGGCGTCCTGGGCCGGCTGGCTGACGGTCAGGTTCTGCCCGCTCCCCTGGGCGGCTGCCGGGTCGAATGCCAGCCGCGACAGGCCGTTGTTGTCGCTGTTGTTGCCGTCTCCCCGGTCATCGACGGTCAGACGAATGGTGTTGGCGGCCCCGCTTTGGGTGCTCTCCAGTTGCAGCTGGGCGCCGCTGCTCGATTGGATGATCGTGGCCTTGACCGCTGCGTTCGACTGGTTGATGGCGTCTGCTATGGTCTGCAGGCTGGCGCCGTTGGCCGGCAAGTCGATCTGTGTCGAATTCGCTGCAGTGAACGTGCGGCTGCTGCTGTCATACCGGCCGGTCGCCAGCGTCAGGCTGCCGTAGCCGATGAGCGAGGAGGCCTGGTCAAACGCGCTGCTGAGTAATTTCTGGCTTTGCGCCAGTTGGCTGACGCTGATGCCCGTCAGGGAGGCGGTATTGACCGTGCCCGTGATGCGGGCCGAGGCAATGGACAGGTCGCTGACGCCGGCGGCAAAGACCGGGGTGGTCGAATTTTTCAGATCGGTGTGGAAAGAGTCGAGTAGCTGGCTTAATTGGCCGTACAGGGACAGATTGACGTTGCCGCTGCTGTCGGTTGAGGTGTTGCCGGTTGCGGAGGTGGTGTCACGGGATTGTCCAATGGGCTTGCCGTCGACAGCAAGGGACGCCGCACCGGAAACTCCGAAGCGTCCGCTGGCCGCGTCCCAGCTGTATAAGCCGGTTACATACGGCGAAAGTTGAACTGTCGTAGTGTCAGTCATGCCCGCACCTCCTTTGGAATTATAGGAGAATGTTTGGACAATATGAAATGATAATCGTGGGCCTTTGGCTTTTAAATCAGCAGGCTAGGACAGGGAATCGCGGCGCATCGACCGCCGGGCGGGGTGCGCCGCGGCGGCAGAGGCGTCATTACGTCGCTGTGGGAGTGTAATCAGGCGGTTTTGCCGCTGTGGCGTAAAAAAGACAGTGAGTGGGGCGTTTAGTGACGGCACAACAGCGAAGCGTCATCCTCTCCGCTGGCGGCCATTCTTTCAAGATGGGTGATGACTTGCCGGCTGGCTGACTCCATTTTTTCCAGATGGCTGATGGCGTCCGCATGGTTGCCGTCATGGTAATGGGCGATGGCCTGGACGCCGCTGCCGTATACGGCGGCAGGCGGGCTTCCATATCCCGATAGCCCGGCAGTCGCGAATAACATTCGCGGCCATCGCCCCGGCGTAATGCCCCTGCCCAAGACGGCATTGGTGGCGGTTGGAGAAGTCGCTCGTCCGCTTGTCCGAAAGTCCCTGCAGGATATGGCAGATTGCCGAACGCGCTCTGAATGAACTGCAATTCGCTGGTGCGTTCGGCGCAGGCGTCTTCGGCCTGGGTCTGCTCTCGTCCGAGCACTGCCAACTGCGCAGCAAGACCACTGACTTCACGCTGCAGCGCTGGTTTTCCGCTGCCAATTGATTGCGTTCCTTGCTCCCGCCGAAAAACTGAAATATGACCTTATTTGAGAAAAAGTCCTGCTGTAATTGAATTTGTTATAAAAATTGTGTTATTTAATAATATTGTAACTTTATCCGGCATTTTTTGTCTGGCTGGCAGGCGGATGCTCAGGCGCTGCCGTTGGCAAGCTGAAGTACCCATTCGGAGGCGGAGATTCCCGCGTCGGTAATCACGGCGGTCGACAGTTCGGCGTGCTGGCGCAGGATGCCGTCAACTTTGGCAAAGTCCGCATTTTCCAGGGCCTTGGCCAGTATCAGGAGTTCGCCCAGACTGCCGGATTCTTCCAGCAGGGCGAGCCGGGTCTGGTCAGTCAGTTTCAGTTCAGTCAGCAATTCGGCCAGGGGCAGGCCCATGAGGGAGTCAAGCAGTGACAGAATGCCCGTCATGAATGCATCGTCAGCTTGGATATTCTTCATGGCGGGCGCCAGCAGTTCCATGAAACGGGCGCGTGTGGCAGCCAGTTGCATGAGCGGCGAGGCATGGGCGGCCTGTTTGCCGTGGCTGGCGAACAGCAGCAGCTGCAGCCAGCGCATCAGTCGCTTGCGGCCCAATACAACAATGGCCTGATGGGCGGAATGAATCGGTGTCGGCAGGCCGCAGGCGGCTGAGTTGACCAGGCGCATCAGGCTGTAAGTGAGGTTGGGATTGAGGTGGAAAACCTGTTCGATTTCGGTGGTTTCCGCATCGCCCAGCAAGAGTCCAAGCAGACGCAGCAAAGCCAGTTGTTGCGGGTCGGCCCGTTTGCCTGCCAGCACGACAGGGCGGGCATAATAATAGCCCTGGAAAAGATCAAACCCTAATTGCTTGCAGCATTCGGCTTCTTCCTGCGTGTCGACTTTTTCGGCCAATAGTTTGACCGGGTGTCGCCTGAAATCCGTTACCAGTTGTTGCAGTTTTTTATGGTCGACTTGTTTTAGATCCAGTTTGATGATGTCGATCGTGTCGAGCAGCGGCAGGTACGCCGCAGCATAATGCTCCACATCGTCCAGCGCCATGGTGAAGCCTTTTGCTTTCAATTCCTTGCAGCGCTGAACGATTTCCGGGGTGATTTCCACGGTTTCCAGCAGTTCCAGCACAACCAGCTGTTTGGGCAGTATTTCGACCATGCCGGACAGCAGTATTTCGGCATTGACGTTGATAAAACCGGGTTTCCCGCCCAGTACTGCGCTGAGATTCAACTCGCTGAAAGCGTTGATGATGACGCTGGAGGTGGCGTGAAGGTCGTCAATGACGTCTGCTCCCCCGCTGCTTGAGTGCCGAAAAAGCAGTTCATAGGCCGCGATGGTGTGCTTGGTGTTCAGGATGGGCTGGCGGCCGAGAAAGAAATCGCTGGTTGACACTATTTGATCTCTGCGAGGGGTATTCCTTGAATCATAGCAGAGACGGTATTTTTTTCTCTAAGTCGCAATAATTGAGCCCCCGACGCCGCCCCATGGGGGGCGGCTGGAGAGGGTCAGAAGGGCAGTTCGATGTCCGCCTTGGCGGCGGTGAGGATGGCGCGGAACTCCTCCTGGATGCGCGTCAGCGCTGCCGCATTGTCGGCCTCAAAGCGCAGCACGATAACCGGAGTGGTGTTCGATGACCGCATCAGACCGAAACCGTCGGGGTATTCGACGCGCAGGCCGTCGATGGTGATGACTTCACGGGCATGCGGGAATTGCGCCGTCTTTTGCAGATGGCCGATCAGGGCGTAGTTTTCGCCTTCCTTGAGCTTGATCTGCAGTTCGGGCGTGTTCACGGTGTCGGGCAGGCTGTGGAAGGTGGCGTTGATGTCTGCCTGTTGGGAGAGGTATTCCAGCAGCCGGGCGCCGGCGTAGAGTCCGTCGTCAAAGCCGAACCAGCGTTCCTTGAAGAAGACGTGACCGCTCATCTCGCCGGCGAGCAGCGCGCCGGTTTCCTTCATCTTGGCCTTGATGAGCGAGTGACCGGTCTTCCACAGGGTGGCCTTGCCGCCGCGCTGGCGAATCCAGTCGAACAGATTGCGGGTGGATTTGACGTCGAAAATGATTTCGCCGCCGGGGTTGCGCGACAGGACGTCGGCGGCAAACAGCATCAGTTGCCGGTCGGGGAAAATAATCGTGCCGTCCTTGCTGACCACGCCCAGACGGTCGCCGTCGCCGTCAAAGGCAAAGCCCAGTTCGGCATCGCTGTTCTTGACCGCGTGGATCAGGTCTTCCAGATTGTGCGGCACGGACGGATCGGGGTGGTGGTTGGGAAAATTGCCGTCGACCTCGCAGAACAGTTCGGTCACTTCGCAGCCCATGGCGCGGTACAGTTGCGGCGCATAGGCGCCGGCCACGCCGTTGCCGCAGTCGACGACGATTTTCATCGGGCGCGCCAGTTTGACGTCGCCGACGATACGGTCGATGTAGGTTTGGCCGATGTCGTGCTGGCGGTAGCTGCCATTGCCCTGGCTCAGATCGCCGGTATCAGCGCGCTGGCGCAATGCCTGGATGGTTTCGCCGGACAGGGTTTCGCCTGCCAGTACCATTTTCAGGCCGTTGTAATCGGGCGGGTTGTGGCTGCCGGTGACCATGACGGCCGAGCCGGTCTCAAGGGCATAGGCGCCGAAGTAGGTCATCGGCGTGGCGACCAGCCCCAGGTCGATCACGTCGATGCCGCTTTTCTGAATGCCGCGCGCCAGTGCTGCGGCCAGTTCCGGTCCCGACAGACGGCCGTCGCGGCCGATGACGATGGCGGTCTGCTTGCGGGCCTTGGCTTCGGAGCCGAGCGCGTGGCCAATGGCTTCGACGATTGCCGGGGTCAGGGTTTTGCCCACGATGCCGCGGATGTCGTACGCCTTGAAAATTTCTGCCGGGAGTGAGTGCATGGTTGAGTCCTTGGTATTGGAGCCTATTTGAATTGATCGAGGGCAAAAGCCAGCAGGCGCTCCGGCAGCCAGCGCAAATGGCCGGGAAAAGCGCCTGCGACGAAGCCGACGTGCCCGCCATGACGCGGATATTCGAGTGTGACCGCAGATGATACTTCATTTTGCTGCGGCAACGATGCGCTGGGTATGAATGGATCGTCCAGCGCATTGATGATCAAAGTCGGGACCGTAATCCGCTGGAGCAGCGGCTTGCTGCTGGCGCGCTGCCAGTAATCGTCGGCATTGCGAAAGCCGTGCAGCGGGGCGGTAAACAGCTCGTCGAAGCGGTGCAGGGTGTCGGCGCGGCGCAAAGACTGTCGGTCGATGGTCAGCTGGTGTTGCGCCACTTTCTGCAGTGCCTTGGCGCGCAGTGTGACAAGAAAATGGCGGGTATAGCTCAGCTTGTTGAAACCCCGGTCAAGCGTGCGACCGGCTGCCGGCAAGTCCATCGGCGCGGAAACGGCGGCGGCACCGCGGATAATGCCGCCGGCTTCGTGGCCCTGCTCGCCCAGCCATTTGAGCAGGGCATTGCCGCCCAGCGACACGCCGACTGCAAACAGCGGCTGGTGGGGGAAGCGCTGTGCCAGCGTGCGCAGTATCCAGTCGATTTCGTCCGAGTCGCCGGAATGATAGGCGCGTGCCAGACGGTTCGGCTCTCCGCTGCAGCCGCGGAAGTGCACGACAAGGCCGCGCCAGTGCCGTTTTTGCACGGCAGCCATGAGGCTTTGCGCGTAATGGCCGGCTGAATTGCCTTCCAGGCCATGAAACAGGACGACCAGCGGGGCTTGCTGCGGATTGTCGAGCCAGTCGAGGTCAATGAAGTCGCCGTCGGGTGTGGTCAGCCGTTCGCGGCGGAAACGCACGTGTTCGCGCCGGGCAAAGTAGTAGGCATAAATGGTTTGGGCATGGCCATGGGCCAGCCAGAACGGGGCGCGGAACGGCATCAGTGCAAATGGGTGGGGGTACGGTCCGGCGATAATGGCGGCGTGTCGGGGGACGGCGAGGCATGGTGCAGAATCATGCGCCAGCCTTTCTCGGTCAGCTGGTAAATATTGGTGACGACCAGCGGGGCGTGCTGGATGGCTTCGCCGGGCACGACAAAGTGTTCGTGCACAATGTGGATCGACAGCAATTCATCCTGGAAGCAGCGCGTGTCGGTGATTTTCATCCGGACGGAATCCGCTTCGCCGGCAAAAATCTGGCGCCAGCTGTCCATCACCGCTTCGCGCCCCTGCAGACGGGGTGCCATGGGGTGGATGCAGACGATGTCGTCGCTTTCGGCCCAAACGGACATCATGGCGTCCAGGTCGCCATGCTCGAATGCTTCGTAAAAGGCGGCTTCGGCATCTTCCGGGGTGGGGAAGACATGCAGACGGAATTTTTTCTTCATGCCAGGGTAAAGGGCCGGTCGTCACATGGATTTTCGCTAGTTTAGCGGAAAGCAATTTAATTTGTCAGTATAATGGACAAATTTGTCGCTTTTGAGTGCTGGCCCATGCATGTCGATGTTGCGCTGCTGCAAAAATACAGCAAACCCGGTCCCCGCTATACCTCCTACCCGACCGCGCCGTATTTTACCGAGGAATACGGCGAACCGGACTGGCGTGCCGAACTGGCGCGCAGCCAGGAATCCGGCCGCGGCATTTCGCTCTACGCCCACATCCCGTTCTGCGACACGCTGTGCTATTACTGCGGCTGCAACATGGTGGCCACCGGCCATTACGAAAAGGCCTCGCAGTATCTCGAACTGCTGCTGCGGGAAATCGACAGCAGTTCCCGCCTGACCAGTCCATCCCGCCAGGTCGAGCAACTGCATTGGGGCGGCGGCACGCCGACTTACCTGCATCCGTCGGACATGCGCCGGCTCGCGGCACACATGCGCAGTCTGTTTGATTTTTCGTCCACGGCCGAAGTCGGCTGCGAAGTCGATCCGCGCGAACTGTCAGAAGAGCACGTGCAGGCCTTGCTCGATGGCGGCTTCAATCGTGTCAGCCTGGGCGTGCAGGATCTGGACGCGGCTGTGCAGAAAGCCGTCAATCGCGTGCAGTCGGAAGAGCTGATCCGGCGCGTCTACGGCTGGATGCGCGATGCCGGTTTTGCCAGCATCAACATGGATCTGATGGTGGGCCTGCCGCATCAGACTGTCGACAGCTTCTCCCATACGCTGGATGCGGTGCTGGACATGGCGCCCGACCGGCTGGCGGTATTCTCCTACGCCCATGTGCCGTGGATGAAAAAACACCAGAAGCTGATCGTCGAAGCCGATTTGCCCGACTTGGCGCATCGCTTGCAGTTGCAGCAGCTGATTTTCGAGCGGCTGACGGCAGCTGGTTACGAATATGTCGGCATGGACCACTTTGCCCGGCCGGACGACGAAATGGTCGAGGCGCGCAAAAACGGCACGCTGTACCGTAACTTCCAGGGCTACACCACGCACCGCGACTGCGACATCATGGCCTACGGCGCTTCGGCCATCAGCCAGACCGAGTCGGCCTACATGCAGAACCTGAAAAAGATTCCGGCCTACGAGGCGGCTGTCGGCGAGGGGCGTTTGCCGGTGGAACGCGGCCTCGCCGTGCAGCCGGACGATCGCATGCGGCGCGACCTGATTGCGCGCATCATGTGCGATCTGGTGGTGGATGCCGAGCAGTTCGGTCAAATCTGGCAGCTCGATTTTTACCGCACGTTTGCCGCGGCCATCGAGCAATTCCCCGAGTTCGTGCGCGACGGTCTGCTGCAGTGGGATGGTCGTGTACTGCAGGTGACCATGCTGGGGCGGATTTTCCTGCGCAACATCGCCATGCTGTTTGATGCCTATCTGGCGCAGGAGCAGGCGGACAAGCCGCGCTATTCCAAAACGCTGTAGCCGGGCGAGGCGGACGCTGCTGCTGTCTGCCTTTGGCTTGCGCTGCTGGCGAGCATAATGATGTCTCCGCCCGCGACTTCTTTTATGTCCCCACCCCTTCCGTCCCCGCCCGGTGGGCGGGGAGACTTGGCTAATCTCGGCGTTGCATGGCCTGCAATACCTGATCGGCTGTCAGCTTATTCAGGCAGTCCATATGCCCGAGCGGGCATTCGCGCTTGAAGCAGGGACTGCAGCTCAGGTTCAGGCTGACGATCTTCGCCTGGTCGCTGAGCGGTGGGGTGAACTGCGGGCTGGATGAGCCGTAAATGGCCGTCAGCGGTTTGCCCAGGGCGGCTGCCACATGCATCAGTCCCGAATCGTTGGTCACCACGTGCTCCACCGTCTGCATCAGCGCCAGAGCCTGCGACAGCTTGGTCCTGCCGCACAGGTTCACGCAGTGTTGCGTTTGTTTCCCGCAAATGGCCTCACCCAGTTCGGCATCCTTGCCGGAACCGAAAATCCAGATCTGCTTGCCCGAAGCCGCCAGCATTTTTGCCAGTTCGGCAAAATGCTCGGTCGGCCAGCGCTTGGCCGGGCCGTATTCGGCGCCGGGGCAAAAGGCGATCGCCGGCCGGCTGTCGTTCAACTGCAGTGCCTGCCGGGCCGCCGTTGTTTCCGCCGCGGCGACCTGCAAGCGCGGCAGACCGACGGGGCGGCGCACTTCCCCGCCTGCCGGCTCGGCCAGCAGCGCAAAGCGCTCCACCATCAGCGGATAGCGGGTCTTGTCGAGCTGGCGTGCGTCGTTGAGCAGACCGTAACGCAGCTCGCCGACAAAGCCGGTACGCTTGGGGATGCCGGCAAACCAGGGGATGAGGGCCGACTTGAGCGAATTCGGCAGGACGATGGCCCAGTCGTATTGGTGCCTGAACTGGCGGGCGAATTTGTACCGGTCGATCAGCCGCAGCTGGCCGTGGCCAAACGGGCTGGCGATGCCGCGGCGAACTTGCGGCATGTGGTCGACCAGCGGCAGCACCCAGGCGGGCGCCAGCACGTCGATCCGACAGTCGGGGTAAAGCGCCTTAAGACGGATGAGCAGCGTCTGGGCCATGACCATGTCGCCCACCCAGGAGGGGGCGACGATAAGAATCCGAGTCATGGCGCCGGATGTGCCGCGGCGGGTCAGTGGTGACCCTTGGGAAAGTCGCCCTTGAACTTGTACATGGTGCCGCAATACGGGCACAGCACTTCGCGTTTTTCGCCAAACTCAAGGTAAACGCGCGGATGGCCGTTCCACAGTTTCATGTCCGGTGTCGGGCAGTGCAGCGGCAGGTCCGCTGCGGTCACTTCGATGATTCGCTGGTTGATTTCTTTATCGCCAGGCATTGCTTCAAACCTCGTTAAATCAGATGTAAGTCAGCCATTTTTCGTGCGCGGCGGATTTGCCGGTGACGCAGTCGAAATACAGGCTTTGCAGTTGGGTGGTAACGGGGCCGCGCTTGCCTTCGCCGATGGCGCGGTTGTCCAGTTCCCGGATCGGGGTCACTTCCGCCGCGGTGCCGGTGAAGAAGGCTTCGTCGGCGCTGTACACCTCATCGCGGGTGATGCGTTTTTCGATGATCTGGTAACCCAGTTCGCCGGCCAGCTGGATGATGGTGTCGCGGGTGATGCCTTCCAGCGCGGCGGTCAGGTCCGGCGTGTAGATCTTGCCGTTGCGCACGATGAAAATGTTTTCGCCGGAGCCTTCGGCCACGAAACCGTCCACGTCCAGCAGCAGGGCTTCCTGGTAGCCATCCTGGGCCGCTTCCTGGTGGGCCAGGATGGAGTTCATGTAGTTGCCGTTGGCTTTGGCCTTGCACATGGTCACGTTGACATGGTGACGCATGAACGAGGAGGTTTTCACGCGGATGCCTTGCTCCAGCGCCTCGTTGCCCATGTAGGCGCCCCAGGTCCAGGCGGCTACGATGACGTGGGTGGACAGGGTTTTGGCGGAAATGCCCATGGCTTCAGCGCCAAAGAAGGCCATCGGGCGCAGGTAGGCGGATTCCAGTTTGTTTTCGCGCACGGCGGCCAGTTGGGCCGCGGTGATGGTGGCCTTGTCGAACGGCATTTTCATACCGAGGATGTGAGCGGAGCGGAACAGCCGGTCGGTGTGTTCCTGCAGGCGGAAAATGGCCGTACCCTTGGGGGTTTTGTAGGCGCGCACGCCTTCAAAGACGCCCATGCCGTAGTGCAGGGTGTGAGTGAGAACGTGGGTGGTGGCGTCACGCCACGGTACGAGTTTGCCATCGTACCAGATTACCCCATCGCGATCGGCCATCGACATGGTAGAGCTCCGCTGATTCCAAAACGTATCATTCTAACGATTTTTTGCCGTTTTGTGCATGCCCGTGCGGCAAGAATGCCATTCCGCTGCATGGCAGATTTATTGCTTGCTATCATGATCGGGTGAAGGGTGATGAGGGCGATGCCTGACCTTGGTGCATTAAAGGAATAATAACGATGAATACGATGAGCTATATCGGTGCGATTGAGCGCTACCATGAATACAAGGACGCCCTGCGGGAAATTCTTGCCTCCATTGTGACCGGCATTGCCGATGAGGGCTTGCTGGGCAATGACGAGCAGTTGCGTGTGGCCATGGAGCGGGTGGTGTCGCACTATCCGTTTGTCGAGATGGTTTACACCCTCGATGTGGAAGGGGCGCAGAACAGCTCCAACGTGACCGCCCAGGGTGTGGTCGAAGCAGGCGACGGGCGCGGTCGGGACCGCAGTCAGCGGCCCTACTACCGTCCGGCGCAGGAGAACAGCATGAGTCGCGTGCATGTGACCGAGCCCTATCTATCGAGTGTGGGCGGGTTGCTGTGCATCAGTGCTTCGCAATGTCTGCGCAACCATGCCGGCGAGCGGGTGGGTATCGTGGTGCTGGACATCAACCTGGCCAAGGCGGTGGAATTCCTGATGGGCGACATCAAGCGGCGTCAGTTTACCCCCTTGTTTACCGGGGTTTACGCGATGATTTCTCTGGCCTTGTTTCTGGTCGTGCTGGTGCTGCTCTACGCGGCCGGTATGGAAATGCTCGATCTGTGGGACTTGGGCAAGAGCCGCGAGAATCTGCACCTGAAGCCCTTTGGGGTGATCATTTTCATTACCCTGGCGCTGGCTATCTTCGATCTGGGAAAAACCATCCTGGAGGAGGAGGTGCTGATGCACAAGGACATCTTCCGGCACAGCTCGACCCGGCGCACCATCACCCGCTTCATTGCCGCCATTCTGATTGCCGTGTCGATCGAGGCGCTGTTGCTGATGTTCAAGGGCGCCCTGGGGATAGGGGACTTCACCTTGCAGGGGGTATGGATGATGGGGGCGGCGATCGGCCTGCTGATCGGTTTGGGAATCTACGTCTACCTGGGGGCAAAAGCCGAAAGCCTGCTCACGGCCATGCGCAAGAACAAATAAACGTCAGGCGATCAGCCAACTTGGCGGATACGCAGCTTTCTGAGCGAGGCCGGGGTGCTGTACTGATCCGCCACCAGGTTGCCGGCCGTTTTTACGGTCGGTTCCTGCATGTTCTTGCCGCTCATTCCCGTTGTCGGGGTTGCCGGTATATGGCTGTTCTTCGGCGGTTTGCGCGATGCGTTCATGGTGTGTCCTCCGGGTAACCCGATTTGGTGTAATTTATAAATACCGGCGTAGAGTAGTACATTGGTACTTGTTATGTAAATGACATCATTTGGTCTGGTGGGTTACTTGAAGAGATAACACCATAAATTTGTTACAGATTTAATATGATCGGCAATTTCAGTCTGCGCGATTCGCGCATAGCGGTCGCCTTGCAGGCGTAACTGATGCTGGCGCTGGCGGTAGCTGCGATAGGCATCGGCGCAGCGGCTGGCCAGTTCCGGCGGGATCAATGCCAGTTTGCCGGCGAGCAGAAGCAGGGCAATGTTGCCGATATTGCCGGTCAGCTCGGGGTGCCTGGCGGCATGTGCCAAGACCAGATATTGCACCATGAACTCGACATCGATGATGCCGCCCCGGTCATGTTTCAGGTCGAATTGACCGCTGGCGTTGGGGTGGGCGTCCAGCATTTTCTGCCGCATGGCCAGCACGTCGCGCTGCAGGGTGGACGGAACACGCTGTTTGCACAAAATGTGCCGGCGAATCGCTTCAAACCGCTGTCCGATTTCCGGCATGCCGGCAACGAAGCGGGCGCGTGTAAGCGCCTGATGCTCCCAGGTCCATGCCTCTTTCTCCTGGTAGGCGTCGAATGCCTCTACCGTGCTGACCAGCAGACCGGCTGCGCCGTTGGGGCGTAAGCGCAAGTCTGTTTCGTATAACTGGCCGGCGGAGGTCAGGCTGGTCAACCAGCCGTTCAGGCGTTGCGCCAGCCGGGCGTAAATTTCGGCGGCGCGTTCGTCGTCGTCCTGAAAGAGAAAAATAATGTCCAGGTCGGAGGCATAGCCCAGCTCTTTTCCCCCCAGCTTGCCATAGCCGATGATGGCGAAGGCGGGTGCGTCGCGGTGGCGCGACTTGAGTTGTTGCCAGCAGTGCCGCAGGGTTACGGCCAGCAGCACATCGGCCAGTGCGGACAGGTGATCGGACAGTTTTTCCAGCGGCAGCAGACCGGCCAGATCCTGCGCCAGCAAATGAAAGGTCTGGGCGCTCTTGAAATGGCGCAAGGCGTCCATCTGCCGTTCGGTGTCGTCGCCCAGCTGCTGCAGCAGCTGATCCAGTTCGGTTTGCAAAGCCGGCCAGTCCGGCGTGGCGTAGAGGATGCGGGCATCCAGCAGTTCATCGAGCAAAATGGGGTGCAGGGTCAGATACTCCGCCGCCCAGCGGCTGGCGCTCATGATGCGAACAAGCTGTTGCAGGGTTTGCGGATATTCCAGCAGCAGTGCCAGATAGGAGCCGCGGCGGGCAATGGCTTCCATCAGACGTAAAAGGCGCTCGAGCGTCTGATCCGGCTTGGCTTGCCGGGCCGTCATTTCCAGCAGTGGCGGCATCAATGCGTCAAAGCGCTGGCGATTGGCGGCCGGAAGTCCCCGGTAACGTCCGCTGTTGGCCAGAGCCTGCAAGTGTTCGCAAGCCTGCTGCGGGTCGGCAAAACCCAATTCCGTCAGTTTTTGCACGCCATCATGCAGACCCTCGGGCCAGAGGGCGTGCAGAGGATGTTGCGTCTGGTCGCTTTGCGGCGAGATGAACACCTGTTCAAAATGGCGCGTGACATGCTGGCGCTGCCGGTCGAGTTCGTGCAGGAACGCGGCGCTATCGGCAAACCCCATGTTGTGTGCAATAGCAGCCAGGTCGTCGGGGTTGCGCGTGAGGTTCTGGGTTTGCTGGTCGTCCAGATACTGCAGCCGGTGTTCCAGGTTGCGCAGGAAGGTGTAGGCGGCCAGCAGTTCGTCCACTGCCGTCTGCGGCAGCCAGCCTTGCCGCGCCAGCATGGGGAGTACGGCCCGCGTGCTGCGTACCTGCAGCTGCGGCAGTTTGCCGCCGCGCACCAGCTGGAAGACCTGGCCGATGAATTCGGCTTCGCGGATGCCGCCCGGTCCCAATTTGATGTTGTCGGCCAGTTCGCGGCGCGCCACTTCGCGGCGGATTTGCGCATGCAGATCGCGCATCGAGGCGAAAGCGCCGAAGTCGAGGTATTTGCGGTAGACAAAGGGCTTGATCAGCCTGTCCAGCTCGTTGTGCCGCTCCCCGGTCAACGGTTTGGCCTTGACCCAGGCATAGCGCTCCCATTCGCGCCCCTGGGTGATGAAATAATCTTCCAGCATGGCAAAACTGGAAACGAGCGGGCCGGAGTCGCCGTAAGGCCGTAAGCGCATGTCAACGCGGAAGACGAAACCGTCGCCGGTGTGTTCGCTGATCGCCGCAATGAGTTTGCGTCCGAGACGGGTAAAGAATTCGTGGTTCGACAGCGTGCTGTTGCCGTCAGTCTGGCCGTCTTCCGGATACACGAAAATCAGGTCGATATCGGAAGAAACGTTCAATTCGCCGCCGCCCAGCTTTCCCATGCCGATGACGATCAGCTGCTGGGCCTCGCCGCTTGCCGCACGCGGGGTGCCGTATTGCGCGCACAGCTGGGCGTAAAGCCGCCGGTAAGCGGTTGCGACAGCGACTTCGGCCAGGGCGGAGACGCTGGTTACAACTTCATCCAGATCGGCCAGGCCGGCCAGGTCGCGCGCCATGATCCATACCATGGCGCGCTCGCGCAGCTGGCGCAGGCGTTGTTTGAGGTCGTTTTCATCGTTCATCGGCGCGCTTTGCAGCCACGCTTCCATGGCCTCTCGGGTGCATGGCAGCGGAATGGCTGCTGCGAGCTCATCGCGCAGTTGCGGGGCCTTGGCCAGCAAATTGCGGCTGTAGTGGCTGAATTGAACGGCTATATCGAGCGGTGTAGGCATGCTTCAGATTCTATAGGCTGGAAGTGGGATTGCAAACGCTATATGATGCGTGGTCTAACCGTTAAGGTCGTTTCAGGTTGTCGCCTGAACTGGGTCGTTTGTATCTGAAGCCCGGTCTGGCAAATTTTTTAGAGCACATTCACACATTGTCGCAGTCGTACTGAGCAGGAGCCCTCAAGTCATGTCCACCATCGAATCCGTTTTGACCGAAAACCGCGTATTTGCACCAACGCCGGATTTTGTATCGCAGGCCAACGTCAGTGGACGTGATGGGTATGATGCCTTGTGCCGTCAGGCCGAAACGGATTATCCGGGCTTCTGGGCCGGTTTGGCGCGCCAGCACATGAGCTGGCACAAACCTTTCAGCCGCGTGCTGGATGAGTCCAATGCGCCGTTCTATCGCTGGTTCGACGATGGCGAACTGAATGTGTCCTACAACTGTCTGGACCGCCACCTGGCCGACAAAAAAGACAAGACGGCGCTGATTTTCGAGGCCGATGACGGCAAGGTCAGCCACGTTACCTATGGCGAGTTGCACGCCCGCGTGTGTCAGTTTGCCAATGGCCTCAAATCGCTCGGCGTCCAGAAGGGCGACCGCGTGGTGATCTACATGCCCATGGGCGTGGAAGCGGTGGTGGCCATGCAGGCATGCGCCCGCATCGGCGCCATCCACTCGGTGGTATTCGGGGGCTTTTCGGCCAAGAGCCTGCATGAGCGCGTGGTCGATGCCGGCGCCAAGGTGATTGTCACTGCCGACGGCAGCCTGCGCGGCGGCAAGGTCGTGCCGCTCAAGGCGGCGGTGGACGAGGCGATGTCGCTGGGCGACACGGAATGCGTCCGGCAGGTGGTGGTGTACCGCCGCACCGGCGCCGATATCCGCTGGGTGAACGAGCGCGACATCTGGTGGCACGAACTGGCGGACAAGCAGCCGCTGGCATGCGAACCGGAGTGGGTGAGTGCGGAAGACCCGCTGTTCATTCTGTACACCTCCGGCAGTACCGGTAAGCCCAAGGGCGTGCAGCACAGCACTGGCGGTTACCTGCTGGGCGCCATTCTGTCGATGCTGTGGGTGTTCGATTACAAGGATGGCGACATCTACTGGTGTACTGCCGACGTGGGCTGGATTACCGGACATACCTACGTGGCATACGGCCCGCTGGCCCTGGGCGGCACCGAGGTGATTTTCGAAGGTGTGCCGACTCATCCGGATGCAGGCCGTTTCTGGGACATGATCGCGCGCCACAAAGTGACGACCTTTTACACCGCGCCGACCGCCATCCGTTCGCTGATCAAGCTGGGCGGCGATTTGCCGAAAAACTACGATTTGACTTCCCTGCGCCTGTTGGGCACGGTCGGCGAGCCGATCAACCCGGAAGCCTGGATGTGGTACCATGAAGTGGTTGGCGGCGGCCGCTGCCCCATTGTCGATACCTGGTGGCAAACCGAGACCGGCAGCAATATGCTGGCCCCTTTGCCGGGCGCCATCGTTACCAAACCGGGTTCCTGTACCCTGCCGTTGCCGGGCATCATGGCCGATATCGTGGACGAGGCGGGTCACCCTGTGCAAAAAGGCAGCGGCGGCTTCCTGGTGATCCGCCGTCCTTTCCCCAGCATGCTGCGCACCCTGTGGAAGGATCCGGAGCGTTTCAAGAAAGCCTATTTCCCGGAAGATCTGGGGGGCAAGCTCTATCTGGCCGGCGACTCCGCGCATCAGGATCAGGACGGCTATTACTGGATCATGGGCCGTATCGACGACGTGCTGAACGTGTCCGGCCACCGCCTGGGTACGATGGAAATCGAATCCGCCCTGGTGGCCAACCCGCTGGTGGCCGAAGCCGCCGTGGTGGGCAAGCCGCACGAAATCAAGGGCGAGTCCGTGGTGGCGTTCGTGGTCCTGAAAGGCGCGCGTCTGCAGGGCGAGGAGGCGCGCAAGGCCGTCGCCGAGCTGCGCGAGTGGGTGGGCAAGGAAATCGGCCCGATCGCCAAGCCGGACGAAATCCGCTTCGGCGACAACCTGCCGAAAACCCGCTCCGGCAAGATCATGCGCCGCCTGCTGCGCGCCATCGCCAAGGGCGAAACCATCACCCAGGATATTTCGACTTTGGAAAACCCCGCCATTCTGGAGCAATTACAGGAAGCGGTGAAGTAACCGATGTGTTTGGTTAAGCAAAGTTTGGCGGGGTTTCGGTGCAGGGTCATATTTGCCGCAGGCAAATGTGAGCCG
>JAJZQI010000042.1 GCA_021851875.1 Pseudomonadota bacterium
GGAAGCGAAGGTGGATGGCGTGATCGGCCCGGCCCACGTTTCCACCGTGACCGGCAGCCGGCCCTACGAGCCTTTCGCCGCGCAATACCGCATGCCGGTCGTGATTGCCGGTTTCGAGCCGCTCGACGTGATGCAGGCGATCCTGATGCTGGTACGGCAGTTGAACGAGGGCCGCGCCAAAGTGGAAAACGAGTTCACCCGTGCCGTCAGCCGCGAGGGCAACCTCAAGGCGCAGAATCTGGTGGCGGATGTATTCGGGCTGCGCAAGACTTTCGAGTGGCGCGGCCTGGGCTGGGTGCCCGAAAGCGGCCTGCAGATCCGGGAAAAATATGCCGCCTTCGACGCCGAGCGGCGCTTCGAACTGCCCTATCAATCGGTGGCGGACAACCGGGCCTGCGAATGCAGCGCCATCATCCGCGGCGTGGTGAAGCCGCCCGGATGCAAGCTGTTCGGCAGCGTCTGCACGCCGGACAACCCGATAGGCTCGTGCATGGTGTCGAGCGAGGGGGCATGCGCGGCGTATTACACCTATGGGCGGTATAAAGAAATAAAAAATCTATAACCGCAAAGACGCGAAGGTGCAAAGACGCAAAGACAGGTGTTTTTCCTTTGCGCCTTCGCGTCTTTGCGGTGACGAATTGGAAAAAACCATGACCAAACCCAGAACCGGCTACATCCGCCCTCTCGACCTGGAAAACGGGCAGGTCGACATGACGCACGGCAGCGGCGGCCGTGCCATGGCGCAGTTGATCGAGGAGCTGTTCCTCGCCGCCTTCGACAATGAGTTCCTGCGCCAGATGAACGACCAGGCGAGCTTCCCTGCCCCGGCAGGTCGCATGGTGATGGCAACCGATTCACATGTGGTGTCGCCGCTGTTCTTCCCCGGCGGCGATATCGGCTGCCTGTCGGTGCATGGCACCATCAACGATGTGGCCATGGCGGGCGCTATGCCGCTCTACCTGTCAGCCGGTTTCATCCTGGAGGAAGGTTTCCCGCTCGCCGATCTGGCCCGTATCGTCGAGTCCATGGCGCGCGCTGCGCAGGAGGCCGGCGTGGCTATCGTCACCGGCGATACCAAGGTGGTCGAGCGCAACAAAGGCGACGGCGTGTTCATCACCACGACCGGCATCGGCGTGGTGCCACACGGGGTGAATATTTCCGGCGACCGCGCCCGGCCGGGCGATGCCATACTTGTCAGTGGACCTATCGGGGACCACGGCGTGGCGATCATGTCCTTGCGTGAATCCTTAAGCTTCAGCACCACCATCGCCTCCGACACCGCCGCGCTGCATGGGCTGGTGGCGGCGATGGTGGCGGCGGTGCCGGGTATCCATGCGCTGCGCGACCCCACCCGCGGCGGGCTGGCCACCACGCTGAATGAAATCGCCCGCCAGTCGGGCGTCGGCATGATGCTGCGCGAGACGGATTTGCCGATTCGGGACGAGGTGAGAGCGGCGTGCGAGTTTCTCGGCCTCGATCCGCTTTATTCCGCCAATGAAGGCAAGCTCATCGCCATCTGCCGGCAGGAGGATGCGGGAGTGCTGCTGGCGGCGATGCGCGGCCACCCTCTCGGCCAGGAGGCGGCGCTGATCGGCGAGGTGATTGCCGACGACCATCACTTCGTGCAGATGGAAACGACATTCGGCGGCCGGCGCATCGTGGATTGGCTGACGGGCGAACAACTGCCGCGGATTTGTTGATGCTCAGCCCTCGATCATGCCCCGGATGACTGTATTGAAGGGGGCTATCCACTCCACCGCGAACTGTTTGTCGCAGGCATTGACTTCGGCGATAGCCCGCAGCAAGGAGCGGCTATGGCCGCGGTGGGTGTGTTTCAGCATGACGGCTTCGAAGGCATCCACGATCGCGAGGATTTTGGCTCCCGGGCAGATCTGGTCCGCTTTCAGCCCCTCGGGGTAGCCTGCCCCATCGGGCATCTCGTGATGTTGCGCCACCATCTCGGTCGCGGGTTTCCAGCCCTCCATCCGGTCCAGCAGGCCGGCGCTGTAGCCGGGATGCGCGCGCAGGGCTTTCCTGTCGTCTTCATTGAGCCGGCCCAGCTTGTTTAGCCACATTCCCTCGGGCAGGAACATCATGCCTACATCGTGCATATAGACCGCGGCCTCCAGTTGCACCGGATCAACCGGCTTGCCGGCGGCCTGGTTGGTATTCAGAGCGAGGCGAAGCGTCCGTACGCCGCGCCCCCGGAAATGGATGGAGCGGTTTTCGAATTGTTGCGCCAGCGTACGAAAAAAGCGCAGATCCGCAGCGATGGTTTCCTCGCTGCGCGCGATCGCCGACTTATGGGCCTTGCTGCGAAATGCCACTGAAGCGGGGCGGAATCCGGTGACCGATTCGATGATGCGGCTTATAGCGGCGTCCATCTGGTTCTGCTGGATCTGGCTCAGCTCTTCCAGGCCATTCACCAGGTTGACGAGCTGCAAATGGGCGAGCGGCTTGCCCGCCGCCAGCGTTTCCACGGCCAGTTCCAGACGGTCTATCGAGAGCAGGATGATCTCGCCCAGCAAGTCGGTAAAATTCAGCTCCCCCGAGCGCAGCCGTCCCAGCAGGGTTTCGAGCGGATGGCTGATAACCACGCCCATCTCCACCTTGCATAAGCCGGCATCCCCCTTGATGTTGTGCAGGGTGCGAAACAGGTTGGTGATGATGTCCCGGTCGGTCGGCGCAGCCTTGAGTTTGGCCACGTCTTTTTCGACCTTGGGTGCGAGATCCGCGAGATCTTCAATATACTCCGCCAGTGACTGACGATCCACGATACGCGGCTGGATCACTGCTTCAAGATTGCTCATTTGGCTTACCTTTGCTGTCCTGCGGGATTGAAAATCTGAATGTTATCGCCAGTCATTTTTCATTATTTCATTCGCCCGTACCAATTTCCAGGTTTAGTTGCTTCCACACCAGGGTACGGTTGTTGGCGGGCATGGACACTGTCATTTCCCGATATGCAAAAACGGCTTGGTGGAGAGGTAGGTCACAAGCGCTATGATGGCCAAATAGGCGATGAATCTAACCGGATTTTCTTTTATTAAGTCGATGACGGTTTTGTTCTTCCCCGCCTTTTTTAATCGTTCATATTCCGCTCTTGCCTGGGCAAGCCGCTCTTGTTGGTATTTTTCCAGGAGCAACTTTGCTTTTTGGGCTTCGCCCTCGTCGTTTATCCATATGGCCGGCGCCGATATTCCCCAATTGCCCGCAGGCGTTTCATGGTAATCGATTTCATTGTCCGTCAATAATTCACGAATTTCCCCCGCTTCGTCATCAGGCACGCCTCTGAGGGCGAATAGTTTAGTCGGCATGCAGTTTATCTTCGAAAAATGGTTTGTTGCGCACAGGTGCCCGGCCAGCGCGGAGCGATCTCGTCAGCCAGGTCAGATGTTGAAAATGCCATCGATTTTTGCGGCACAAATGAAATCGTTTTCTGATAATCCACCGATGGCGTGAGTGGAATAGCGCACGCGGCACTGGTTGTAACCCACCTCCAGATCGGGGTGATGGTCCTCGCGGTGCGAGATCCAGGCGCTTGCATTTACGAAAGCCATGGTCTCGTGATAGTTCTTGAAGCGGTAAATCTTGAAAATTTCGTTACCGGCCTGCGTCCAGTCATTCAATGCCTTCAGCAGTCGGTCTATTTCTGCCTGTCCCAGCGGCGGCACGCAGCCCTCGCAGGGCTTGCAGATTTTCGCGGTCAGGTCACACACGGTATCGTTCATGGCGCTATCCCTGGCTTGTGGAATAAAATGTGTTTTACACGGCATTCAATTTGAACACAAGGAACAGCAGGGGTTCCACGCGTATTTTTAACGTGAACGTCGCGAGGCAATCCCTCGGAGTTTACAGCATGCGCTGATCAAGTCTGAGGGAATAACATAGAATGGGATTTTGCGCGGACAGATGATTCAAACATAGAGAGACAGAGGTTGCCCAGGCCATGAAACCACCCAAGGAAACATTGCAAGAAAGCATTGCGCATCAGCGCGAATCACTCGCCGGCCTGCTGCAGGAACCACTGCAGCAGTTGGCGGTGAAATGCATCCCTGTATGGGGTGATCGAGCAAAGCTCAATTCCTTGCTGAGCGAGACACTGAAGAACCTGCCTTACTGCAAGCATCTCTATGTATTGGACGCCAACGCGATCCAGATCAGCGATAACGTTGGTCACGAGGGGCTGTTGGAGGGTTTTGGCCGGGATCGGTCGCAGCGGCCTTATTTTCGGGAGGTTCTGGCTGGCACCGATTTTTTCCTTTCCGATGCCTACATCAGCCTGCGTGAGCGGCGTCCCTCCCTCACCGCCATTCAGATCGTGCGCGACGCATCAGGCGCCGCGTTGGGGTTTATCGGGGCATATTTCGGCCTGCGCGACCTGCCGCTGACGCGCAAGCTCTACGAGGAGCCGAGATACTGGCGCCAGATCAAGGGTGACCCCTCCATACGCGGCACGGTCTTTCACCAGACCCGGACTGAAAGCGAGATGGACCAGCATATCGATACGGTGCTGGGCGTGGTGGCGGAATTGATGCTCTATCATGGGGTATTCCATGTGATGCTGCATTTTTCCAGCAGCCGCGCCATTATCTGGGTGGTGGACGACCCCTACCGCTACCGGTTGCTGGATATCAATGAGTTGATCGATCCGGATATCTGTCTCGCCTATCCCCGAACGGCCTACCCGGCCGATGCGCTGGTGCCCCTGGAGCGTATCCGTGAAGTGCTGGATGCCTTCCGCATGCTACGTTTTATGGATGAGATGTTCTATCTGCGTTCCGGCACGCTGAATATTTTCAATGGCATAGTCGGTCTTACTTTTTCCTGTGACGGCTCCCATTACATACCGTATGACGAGTTCCTCCGCATGGACAATGCCTTCTGGATCGGCTCGAGCGGGGGGATAGGGCAGGCTCTTGTGTCAGAAGATTAGTGCAATGGGCACGCCGCGCGCACCGGGTGATTAACGCAGGAAACCGGAAACGATAGGGATTCTCTAATTGACACAGAATTAAAATAATGGGCTTCCACAAATACTGTGGATAACTATGTGCAAAACTAAGTAACAGTTATGAAACAATGTTGACTAATAAGGGATTATTCTTGCCTGCCTATAATTTATACTATTTAATTCACGTTGTTTTTCAATATGTTGAGTAATTGTCTAGGCGTTTCAGTGAGTTCCCGGCTTAATCGAAATTATTCATTAAGCATTGTGCGTAACAGAGGCCGGGATCGCTTAAAAACCTTGATAAATTGCATGGGGAGAATCGCGCTCGATGTTGGCTATGCCAACAAGTCTGCAAGGGATCGTCTGGCGGTTGTTGCGGCTGGGATAGCGAATGGCTGAGAAGTAATCGCCGTCACGCATTTACCGCCGCCAGAAAGAGAAAAGGGTTAGCCTTTTGAGCTAACCCTTTAGTTTTCTTGGTAGGCCGTGCCAGGATCGAACTGGCGACCAACGGATTAAAAGTCCGCTGCTCTACCGGCTGAGCTAACGACCCCCGAAAAAAACGAGATTATGCCTAGTCAAAAACCGGCTGTCAAGAGAAA
>JAJZQI010000024.1 GCA_021851875.1 Pseudomonadota bacterium
TTTCCTGAAGTGAGAATCACAAAACCATCTTGGGAGTGAAGCGGAATCGCCGCAGTGGGAAAAACGTGGCCTGCGAAAAATCTAAAAAGGGGTTTTTATACAGCTTGAACGTCTGACATAAGGGGCGCGCTTTAGCGCGTCCCGCTTGATGAAGGGTTGGGCATAGCAATTTCTCTCCGCTATTTTCAACGCTGGGTATTCAACCAAACTTTCGGAACACCACTTTCATCATCAACTCTAGCAATTGAATACTGCTCATTATCAATTGAGATGGTGTCGATATCCTCTGGATTGATTACAACATTTGAATTATTGCCATTAAAAAGTAAAAAACATGCATGAGGAAAAAACTCTACGTTCTGATACGAAGTGGCTGTGCCTACTTTGTAATTGAATGTAACTGTAATTCTTGTTGTAGGAGTTGCTGTCATTGGTATCTCCATTTGAAACTACATTGTGAGAAAAGATTACGCCCAACTAGAAATAGGCTTCCTAAATGACGCTTTATAAAGCGTCATTAGCCGCCATTTAATGGTTTTTGTTGATGTGTTTTCTTTGTTAATCATGGTGTTGATTATTTTTAGTACATCCTAAAAATGACAAACAAAACCGGCTTAGCCCCAATTGGGTCCGAATGTTGAGAATATTAACCTAAAATGGTTTTGATATGTGCTGGGTTGTACGTTTGTATTGTTGGTGTGGACTAGGGTTGTTTTCTGATCTGCCCATAGCTGCCAAACTTCTCAATCACTACCGCCATTTCCTCTTTCGACAGCAGCTTGGCTTCGCCCATCTGCCGTACGCGCCAGTACTGTTCGCACAGCAGTTCGACTTCGTGCGCCAGTTGGCGGGTTTTTTCCAGGCTGGTGTGGGCGGCGAGCAGGCCGTGGTGGGCGAGCAGGCAGGCTTTGCGGTCTTGCAGGGCGGTGAGGGCGTGGTCGGACAGTTCCTGTGTGCCGAAGGTGGCGTAGGGGGCGCAGCGGATCGTGTCGCCGCCGGCGACGGCCACCATGTAGTGAAAGGCGGGGATATCCCAGCCGAGGCAGGCGACGGTGACGGCAAAGGTGGAGTGGGTGTGCACTACGGCATTAAGTTCGGGGCGGTGCTGCAGGATGTCCTGGTGAAAGCGCCATTCGCTGGACGGTACGAGGTCGCCGCGCACATGGCTGTCAAAACCCATCCACACGAGCGATTCCGGTGTGAGGTCGGCTACGGTGGTGCCGCTGGGGGTGATGAGGAAGCCGTCGTTACAGCGGACCGAGATGTTGCCCGAGGCGACGGGCATGAGGCCGTTTTTATCCAGTTGTTGTGCGGTGAGGACGAGTTCCTGTCGCAGTAAAGACTCACTCACTGCAGGTGTTCCGGGAAGAGCGCGGCCAGCCCGGCGGTGGTGGCGGGGCTGACGCCGCGTTCGGTGATGATGCCGGTGACCAGGCGGGCGGGGGTGACGTCGAAGGCGTAGTTGGCCACCTGCACGCCATCGGGCACCAGTTGCACGCTGACGATGTTGCCCTGGGCGGTTTTGCCGCTGATGTGGGCGACTTCGTCGGCGCCGCGTTCCTCGATGGGGATGTTTTTCACACCGTCCGTCAGTGTCCAGTCGATGGTTGAGCAGGGCAGGGCGGCGTAGAACGGCACGTTGTTGTCGAAGGCGGCGAGGGC
Source organism: Pseudomonadota bacterium (assembly GCA_021851875.1). GTDB lineage: Bacteria > Pseudomonadota > Gammaproteobacteria > Burkholderiales > JAJZQI01 > JAJZQI01. Next base: position 1,663 of record JAJZQI010000024.1, read on the forward strand.
TTTGAGGTAGGTGCCGATTTTGTTGCACACGTCGCCGTTTGCGGTGGTGCGGTCGCTGCCGACGATGACCATGTCCACCTGGCCGTGCTGCATGAGGTAGCCGCCGGTGTTGTCGGCGATGATGGTGTGGGGAATGCCGTGCTGCTTGAGTTCCCAGGAGGTGAGCGAGGCGCCCTGGTTGCGCGGGCGGGTTTCATCCACCCACACGTGCAGGGGAATGCCGGCGTCGAAGGCGGCGTATATGGGCGCGAGAGCTGTGCCCCAGTCGACGGTGGCCAGCCAGCCGGCGTTGCAGTGGGTGAGGATGTTGAGCGCCTGCTGCTTGGCTTGATGCCGGGTATGGATAAGCGCGGCACCGTGTTTGCCGATGGCGCAGTTGGTGGCCACGTCCTCTTCGGCCAGCTCTGTGGCCTTGTTCCAGGCTGTGTCAAAACGCGCTGCGGGTGAGAGCGGGCGCACACATTGCAGAATCTGCTCCACCGCCCAGCGCAGGTTGACGGCGGTGGGGCGGGTGGCGATGAGCGTTTGCGCGGCCGATTCCAGGCCGGTGTCGCTGGCATTGTCGCGCAGGGCCAGCGCCATGCCGTAGGCGGCGGTGACGCCGATGAGCGGCGCGCCGCGCACCTGCATGACGCGGATGGCGTGGGCGGCATCGTCCAGCGTAGTGAGCGCCAACACGCGATAGGCGTGCGGCAGGGCGGTCTGGTCGATGATGCGGACGGTGCCGGTCTGGTCAACCCACAGGCTGCGGCTAGGGGTGCCGTTGAGTCTCATCAGTGTTTGGCGGCGCTGACGGGTTCGACGCCCTGACGCGGCGTGACGGTCACGGTGATGTGGCAGCCCTTGAAGGTGTCGGGTTCGATCTGCACGGTGGCGACACGGTCGTTGCGCGTGAAGGTCAGTGTGCTGACTTTGGCCTGTACGGCGGCGATGCCGGTCCAGCCGAAGCTGCCCATGCGCGACTGGTAGAAGTTGACGGCTTCAACCGGGCTGATGCCGCCGGTCATGGCGATGCGTCCGAGCCATTTTTCGCCGCTGCCGATGATGAAGGTTTGCTGGTCATCCAGCTTGGCATCGGTTGGAATCGGCAAGTCGCTCACGGTCAGGGCGTTGGACGGGGCCTGAGCTTCCTTGCTGTGGTTGGCGCCGGCGCCAACGGCAGCGGGTTGGCTGGCGCAGGCGGAGAGCAAAACGGCGAGCAGCAGGGCGAATGTGATGCGCGGCATGGCAGGGTCCTCAGTCAATCAGGGTTTATTGGGCGTTGTTGTGGCTGGCTGGCCGTTGGCCGGCGAGGGAGGCGCGCTATCGGCCTCGCAATAGATCTGGGCCGACACGCGGTAGCAGGCCAGCAGACCGTCATTGGTGAGCTTGAGGCATTCCAGTGTGAAGCGGGCCATTCCATCGGGATTGCGGCAGTTTTTCGGCGGCGCGGGCTGGGAGGGTGCGGCATCCTCGGCCAGCGCCGGGGCGGTTACGGCTATTAACAGCAGTGCGAGCAGTGTTTTGTTCATTCCCTGTCCGGTTTAACGGGCGTCAGGTGCCAGATATCGCGATTATAGTCCTGCATGGTGCGGTCGGTGGAAAAACGTCCGCTGGCGGCGCTGTTGAGGATGCTCATGCGCAGCCAGCGGTCGCGGTCATGGTACAGCAGGCTGGCGGTGCGCTGGGCATCGACGTAGGCCGGGAAGTCGGCCGCGGTCATCCAGGGATCGTGTGGGTTGCGGATGGAATCGACAATGCAGTCGAAGATCTGCGGCTCGAACTGGTTGAAAAAACCGCTTTCCAGCAGCGACAGGACGCGGCCGAGGTTCTCGTCCTTGGCGATGATCTCGTTCGGGTTGTAATGACTGCGCATGGCCTCAACCTGAGGAGCGGTGAGCCCGAACAGGATGAAGTTGTCCGGCCCGACTTCTTCGCGAATTTCAATATTGGCGCCATCCAGCGTGCCGATGGTAATGGCGCCGTTCATCATGAACTTCATGTTGCCGGTGCCGGAGGCTTCCTTGCCGGCGGTGGAAATCTGTTCCGACAGGTCGGTGCCGGGGGCGATGACTTCCATGGCCGAGACGCGATAGTTGGGCAGAAAGGCCACGCGCAGGAAGTCCTGCGTTGCCGGATCTTCGTTGACGACCTTGGCGACATTGTTGATCAGCTTGATGGTGCGCTTGGCCATGGCGTAGCCGGGCGCCGCCTTGCCGCCGAACAGCACGCAGCGGGGCGTCCAGTTGGCGGTGTCGCCGCGTTTGATGCGGTCGTACAGGTGGATGACGTGCAGGATGTTGAGCAGCTGGCGTTTGTATTCGTGAATGCGTTTGACCTGCACGTCGAACATGAAGCTGGGGTCGAAAATGACGTTGCATTCGAGCGAGACCAGTTTGGACAGGCGGGCCTTGTTCTCCTGTTTCACCTCGTGCCAGCGGCGACGGAACTCGGCGTTTTCGGCCAGCGGTTTGAGCTGGCTCAACTGGCTCAGATCGGTGATCCAGCCGTGGCCGATTTCGCTGCTGATCAGCTCGGTCATGCCGGGGTTGCACCAGGCGACCCAACGGCGCGGCGTTACGCCATTGGTCTTGTTGTTGAATTTTTGCGGCCAGATGCTGTAAAAATCATGGAACAGCCCTTCCTTGAGCAGCTGGGAATGCAGTTCAGCCACGCCGTTAACGGAAAAGCTGCCGACGATGGCCAGATAGGCCATGCGCACCTGCGGCGCCGGGCCTTCCTCGATGATGGAAACGGCTTTCAGGCGCCCGGTGTCGCCCGGCCAGTGCTTGGATACTTCGCCCAGAAAGCGGGCGTTGATCTCGTAAATGATGTCCAGCAGACGCGGCAGCAGCTGCTGGAACAGGCGTACCGGCCAGCGCTCCAGTGCCTCGGGCAGCAGCGTGTGGTTGGTGTAGGCCATGGTGCTGGAGGTGATTTTCCAGGCTTCGGTCCAGCCCTTGCCGTGTTCGTCCATCAGCAGGCGCATCAGTTCGGGGATGGCGATGGTCGGGTGCGTGTCGTTGAGCTGGAAGCAGTTTTGCGCGGCAAACTGGGAAAAATCGTTGCCGTGATGGCTGACCCAGTGGCGGATGACGTCCTTGAGGCTGGCGGAGGCGAGGAAGTACTGCTGCTTGAGGCGCAATTCCTTGCCGTTTTCGCTGGCGTCGTTGGGGTACAGCACCATGCTGATGTTTTCGGCGCTGTTTTTGTCGGCCACGGAGCGGGTGTAGTCGCCGGCGTTGAATTCTTCCAGATCGAATTCGTCGGTGGCGGCGGCTTTCCACAGCCGCAGCGTGTTGACCGTGCCGTTTTCGAAACCGGGCACGGGAATGTCGCAGGGCACGGCCAGCACGTCGTGGGTGTCGACCCAGCGGGCGTGGGTGACGCCGGCATCGTCCTTGTAGAATTCGGTACGGCCGCCGTACTGGATGCGCTGGGTGTATTCCGGCCGGACGATTTCCCACGGGTGGCCGTTACGCAGCCAGTGGTCCGGCTCTTCCACCTGATGGCCGTTTTCGATGTGCTGGCGGAACATGCCGTATTCGTAGTGCATGCCGTAACCCATGACCGGCAGGCCGAGCGTGGCGCAGCTGTCGAGGAAGCAGGCGGCCAGGCGGCCCAGACCGCCGTTGCCGAGGCCGGCGTCGTTTTCGTGCTCGACCAGTTCTTCCAGATGGATGCCCAGGTCGTACATGGCTTTTTCGGCGGCATTTTGCACGCCCAGATTGAGCATGGCGTTGCCCAGGCTGCGGCCGATTAGAAATTCCATCGACAGATAGTAGGTAAAGCGCGATTTCGCGGCATCGTAGGCATAGTAGGTGGCTTGCCAGCGTTCCATCAGCCGGTCGCGCAGGGTGAGCGACAGCGCATTATAGACGTAATGAGTGGAGCGGCAGTGTTTGTCGCGCCCCAGTGTGCGCACGTAATAGCGGCGGAAGTCGCTGGAGATGTCGCGGGCTTCCATACCCAGCGGGGGCAGTTTGGTGATCGAAGGCTTGGGTTCGCTCAGGCATAACAGTCGCGTAGGCATGCTTTTTCTCTTTTCTCTTTTCTGGTTCAGGAAATGGAAAAGCCCATAGCGTGTGTTGAGGGGCAAACGCCCTTATTGGTTATTGCAAGGCACATGCAACAAACGGCGAAACAGGTCCCGTCAGGTTAGCTCAATCGCCGACTTTCATAATAACTGATAGCGGACAGATTTCAACCTGTGCCGCATGACAGCGGCAACACTGTTTCATCAAACTATGGCTAAACCGGATTGTTGCCGCTGTGCATGAAAGTTTGATTAAGGGCGCCAAGGTTTGCTCAAGGACACGGGCAGCGCTGCGATCGGCTAATTCCACAGCGAACGCTTTTCGTACGGCCAGTCCAGGATGCCGCCCTGCAGCGAAGTGACGTTGTAGCCGTGCTGCTTGAGGATGAGCGAGGCCAGCACGCTGCGTCGGCCGCTGCGGCAGTACACGACGTAGGGGTGTTGCGGGTCCAGTTCGAGGTGCCGTTTGTGCAGATCATGCAGCGGCAGCAGGATGGAGCCGGGAATGTGCTCGTCTTCGTGCTCTTCCTCGAACCGGACATCCAGCAGCCGATGTCCGGTATCAATCATGGCGCGGGCCACCGAGGGGTGCGCTTCGTTGACGTGCGGATGAATGATGTAGTGCAGGAAGTCTTCCCGGTTGCCCACCAGCAGGCTGCCGTCCTGGGTCATGCGGATGGTGGCGGTGCGATTGGCGCCGGTGATCAGGGCGTACTCGCCGAAAATGTCGCCGCTCTTGAGCGTGGCAAGTTTTTTCGGTTCGCTGTCGCCATGCGCGAGCTGGACGATTTCCGCCTCGCCGGTGAGGAGAATATAGAATTTTTCCGCGGCATCGCCTTGCCGCACGATCTCCTCGCCGTCATGCACCTGTCTTTCGTGCATGCGCTTGGTGAGTTCGCAGACGGTTTGCATGGGCACGCAGCGCAACGATTCGGCGTGTAGCGCAAGCAGCAGCGCGTGACTGCCGTTCGGGTCGAAGTCGAGCAAGGACGACAGTTTGTACCAGGCGGTGAGAGTGTTTAACGCCGTTTTGTCGAGCAGGTAAAGCGTGCTCGGCTCATGGGCGCGCAACTTGAGGTCGGATGTAAAGTCGGCCAGCGGAAACATGCGTACGGTGTCGTCCGCGTTTAACTGGCGCGGCGACAGGTCGTCATGCCAAAAATCGATTTTGCCGGAGACGAGATGCATAAACATGTGCTCATACTCGGAAACGGAAAGATGCGTCTCTTCGTTCCGGTTGAGTTCTATAAGATATTGAGTTGAAGTGATTTTCATGTGCATAACCCCTGTGAATGAAGCCATGACGTTGATTTTTGTCGGTCTTTAGGCTGTCTGTAAGCACAAAATCCGAAATTCTAACATGTAAAAACAAAAATATGCCTATGTAAAGACACTCGCTCTTTATTTAGATTATCGCTAGATAATTGTTTTTTAATGTTCTTTGAATTTGCTGGTTTTATGTGTGTTGTGTTTGTGCCACAGCGGCGGGTGTCAGGGGAGCTGGCCATGGGTGGACGAGGCGGCCGTGTCTCCGGCGGGTTGCCTGCGCGGCAGGTAGCCTTCCTGCACCTGTCCGGTGGCCGGGTTGATGCTCTGTCCGACTTGCAGTTTGTAGCTGTCGTGGGTCAGCGGCATTTCCAGTTTGTGCCCGCGGTGTGACGCTTGCAGCCGCGGGTCCGCCGCGTCGCTGCCGTTGACGATGGGGCGGCCGTTGAGCCAGAAGGTTTGTTGGCCGTCGCTGCGTTCGATGACGCCGTTGAGCGTAAGCGCACCGTCGTTCGGGCTGCCCTGCCGGTTTTGAATGGTGATGTTTTGCGCGCGCGCCCGATCCAGCGCCGCTCGTTCTTCCGGCGTGAAAAACAGGCGCCCGCTGAGGTCCGCTGCCAGACAGGTGTGCAGACCGAGCATGCCGAGGAAGGCCAGCGCGAGCTTGTTCATGGCGCGCCCCGGTTGGGCTGCAAGGTCAGCCAGCGCAGTGTGCAGTCGGCTTCAAGATTGGGCTGCATGCCGAAATTGATGTTGTTTGCCGGTATTCTTTGCAGCGTGCATTGCTCGATTTGGAACAGGCCGACATGCGTTTGCCGCAGTTGCTCGAAGAAGTTCAGCAGGTCATTTTCATGCAGCAGCCCGAAATGCAGCAGCATATCCGACTGGTAAACGCGAAACGTGCCGGGCATGCCGCCCCCTCCCTGAAACGGTTTTTGCGCATCGATTTGATAATTGATGCCATACAGTTTCAACGACCGGTTGACGGATCGCAGCGCATCCACCCAGTTGATGCGCTGTTCTGCGCCGATCATGCCTTGTTGCTGCAAACTCTGGTAGGCGGGCAGAAACTGTTCGATGGTGGATTTCTCGCTGCCGGAGCGCTGCAGTTTGTCGCGTGCCTGCCGGTGGATGTGCTCCTGTCCCTGCAATTGCTGCTGGGCCGTGCGGTAGTGCTCGAGTGACTGGCTGGTGAGCAGGTAGCCGCCGGCCAGCGCCAGCAGCATGACGGCGAGCGGGCGGTACAGGCTGGCAAGGGAACGGGCAAGTGACGGCAGCATGGTCAGTTCCGCAGCAGCAGGTGAATGGAGAATTCGCTGGCTCCGGCCGTGGTCGAGCGGTCTTGTGTGGTGCCGTGCAGGGCCGCGCTTGGATCGAGATTGAGCGGCAGGTGGGTGATGCTGGCGGAGCTGACGCGAGGATCGGCTTGCAGGGCGGCGGCAAAGCTTTCTATCTGCGTCAGGGCGGCCCGGTAGTCGCCGCTGAATGGGTTCAGCACGGCGTCGAGGGTGCCGCCGGGTATGGGGCTGACGCGGGTGTCGTTGCCGGTTTGATCAATCCGGCCGGCTTGCCACTGCAAACGGTTGAGCTGAATTTCCGAGTGGCTGCGCAATGCACGGCTGACCACACCCATGAACGGTTCAGGCTGGCGTCTTGCCTGTTTGAGTTGCTGGACAACGTGTACCGCGGTGACCAGTTGCTCGGCGCTGACCGGGGAGCGGGGAAACGCCCGTGCAATGACGTCATATTCGTTGCTCAGATGGGTCGTGGCGGTTATCAGCTCGGCTTGTCTGGCTTCCAGACGCGAGCTTGCCAGGGTATAGGCGCCCGCTACCAGCATGCTGGCGGCGAGCGCCCCGCCGGCGGCAAAATAAAGCGCCCGGCCGAATACATGCAGACGGTAAGGCTGCAGCAGCGAGGCCGGCGCGATGCTGTTGCGCGTTTGGGCTCGCCCGAGCAGCAACAGGTGAGGATAAATCGGGCAAAGACGGCATTTCTCCGCAGAAAGCTTCAGCTGGCGGCAAATATGCTCCGTGTCCAGGCGTGTGCAACGTATGGCAGGGTCCTGCGCCAGGGCTGTCGCCAGGGAGTCGAAATGCGCCTCGTAGTCGAGCAGATAAACGGCCAGAGCTCGCTCCTTGTCCAGCAAGCGCAGGCTGTTCAGATAGAAACGGGTTTTCTCGATCTCGTCGGCATAGAGGGTAACGGCGGCGGATTCAGCCTGCTCCAACGGGGTGAGCCGGCTGAATTTCAGCCTGCCGCCGCTGAAATAGCTCTGACGCAAGCCGACATCATGCCGTGATACCAGCAACAGGTCCTGATCGGGCAGACCCAAATGGGGCAGTAACCACTCACTTACCAAGGGCAGCAGGTAAATGCCCTGCAAGGGGGCGGCCTGCTGCTGAATCAGGTCGAGCCAGGGATGCAGAACGTCCGGTTTGGTCAGGGCAGCCAGCAGGAAGATGTCGTCGCGCCGTCTGTCGTTGCCGCGCCCTTGATATTCGGCCACACTGAAGGGACTGGCGCGGTAATTCTGCGTCAATTTGCGCTTCAGCAGGAGCGAGCGGGTATTGCCCGTGGTATGCGGCAGGGTCTCGCTGCGGTAGTCTTCGTCGACGGTGTCGACCATAATGTACACCGGTAGCCGCGGATGCGTCTTCAGCCATGCGGCAAAGGCTTGCCAGCCCGCCGTGTCGTTGTCCAGGGTTTGGCAGTCGGCTACCGTGCCGTTGCGCCATATTGCCGTGATGGCTTGCTGGCGAGAAACATAGAGCAATAATTGGGCAGACATGGGGGCCGTCTGTTGGATTATGTTCGCTGGCTGGCCGGGGCGGGGGGAAGCGGCTTGCTTGTTGCCTGTTGCTCAAACATGTTGGCCACCCGTATGCTCCCCTTTTGGAAATGTATTTTATGAAACAAGCCACGCAGCAGTTTCTTTATAATAGCAGGCCCAAACAGATTTTCACGTTGCTCGAATGATATTACGGCAGGGAACCCGCCGCGGTTTATTCGCCTTATTGCTGTCGCTGGCGCTGCACCTGGCCATTTTGCTGGGCGTGTCGGTCAAGCAGGGCGGTGGTCAGGGGCCCTCTTCTCCTCCTGGGCCGCTGCAAATGCGCATCGTCGCCAGCACCCCGGTGGTGGAGAAGTCGGCTCCGCAGTCTGCGGCAGCAGTACCCGCCCCTGTGGTGACGCAGGCGGCGGAGGTCCGCTCGACCCAGGCGGCGGCAAGGCAGGAAACGGCAGAGCAGGCGGCCAGACCGGCTGCTCCAGCACAATCGCAGACGGAATCGGCACAGAGCGCCAGCAGCGTTTTGCCGGCCATGAACGTGCCGCTGGTTGAAGACCCGGTGTACTACCCGGCCAAGCAATTGGACGTTTTGCCGGCGGCACGCCAGCACATCATGCCGGAGTATCCGGACGAGGCCGTGCAGCACAACATCAACGGTTCGGTGAAGCTGTTGTTGCTGATTGATGCGACCGGGCTGGTGGTTGATGTGTCGGTGGTGGAGGCAACGCCGCCCGGCTATTTCGAAGATGCGGCCGTCAAGGCATTCAAGAACGCAAAATTCACTCCGGCGGAAAAAAATGGCAAGAAAGTCCGCAGCCGGGTGATGATTCAGGTTTCCTTTGATTTAGTGCCGCCGGCACCTACGCTGCTGCACTAGCCGTACAGTTGCAGGCCGTCAGCTGGCTCCATTGGCCGGCTGCAAGGGCGGCGGCAACAAGGGCGGCTGGGTTTTGGGCCACAGAATCCAGATCCGCCCCGTGCTGCGCATGGCCCCCGCCAACGCGCCGGCGGCATCGCCAAAACCCCAGAAAAAATCGGCCCGTACCGTTCCCTTGATGGCGCCGCCGGTATCCTGTGCCAGCATGAACTGCTCGATCGGCCGGTTCGAGTTGGGCCATGTGGTCACCAGATACACCGGCGTGCCCAGCGGAATGGCGCGCGGGTCCACCGCCAGGCTGCGGGTGGCGGTAAGCGGCACGCCAAGCGAGCCGATCGGACCGTCGCCGTTGGCCGGCAATTCGCGGAAGAACACATAACTCGGGTTGCTGTTGAGCAGTTCGGGCAGTTTGTCCGGGTGTCGCCTGCCCCAGTCGCGGATGCCCTGCATGGAGGCCTTCTCCAGCGGCAGTTCACCGCGCTCGACCAATACCCGGCCGATGGATTGGTAGGGGTAGCCATTCTGGTCGGCGTAGCCGACGCGCATGCGGCTGCCGTCGGGCAGCTGGATCTGGCCGGAACCTTGCACCTGCAGGAAGAACAGTGCCACCGGGTCGTCCACCCAGGCCAGCACCTTGTCCTGCAACGGCGCCTTGCCCGCTTCGATGGCGGATCGGTCGTAGTAGGGGATCACCTTGTTGCCGTCCAGCCGCCCGCGCAGGCGCATGTTTTTGAGTTCGGGGTAAACCGCCGCCAGGTCGATGGTCAGCAGATCGGCCGGCACGCCGTAGACCGGGTAGCGAAAGCGTTTGCTGCGGCTGCGCTGGCCCTGCAGCAGCGGCTCGTAGTAGCCGGTGATGAGGCCTTCGGCGGTGTTGTCGGGGTTGATCAGCTGATAGGGCTGCAGCTGTTCGGACAGGGTTTGCCGCAAGGCTGCCCGATCAGGCACGCCATCTTCCGGCGGCAGCGCAGTGCAAAGCGCTTGCCATTGCGGCTGACGAGCGGTGGCCTGGCAATTTTTACGCAAGGCCGGCAACAGCCCGGCGAGGTCGTCCTGCTGCCAGTCGGGCACATCGCTCCAGCTAACCGGCTGCCAATGCGCGGTGGCCGGTGCCGGCGGAATGGCCGGGGGCGGTGCTTTTTTCGCTGGCATGGGGGCGCAGGCTGTCTGGGCCAACAGGCTGGCGAGCGCGGCGATTTGCCCCAGCCGGAGGAATTTGCCACAATGTTTCCAGTTCGTTTCTTGCTCGAGGCTAAGCATGGTATCTCCTTATCAACCCATTCCGGCCTTTCAGCGCGAACGACTTGCAATCGCCATCATGTGCGGTGAGACCATGAAACTGCACTGGAGCGGCGAGGATGGCGGTATGGCGTACTATGGCGAGGTCCGTCTGTGCGAGCTGGTCGAGCGGGACGGCAAGGACTATCTGGTTGCCGAAACGCTCGACGGTGAGGTTGTCTCTATTCGTCTTGATCTGATCCGCAATCTGCCGACGCCGGTCAAGTAAGCTTCTTTTCCAGGCGAATCCGCCTGAACCAGCCGCCCAGCAGGGCCGCTTCATCACTTTGCAAAACCAGATTGTTGCATGTTTGCAACAATGCTTCCAGTTCTACATCCATCCGGGTGGCCAGCGGGGCGGTCAGCGGGCTGAGCCAGCGGCGCAGCGGTGCGGGCCGCCCCGGCCGCAGAAACTTGTCGAAGATCAGCAGCATGCCGCCCGGTTTGAGCACCCGCAGCGCTTCCTGCAAACAGCTTGCAGGCTGGGGTGATACGGCCAGGATCAGATGCAGCACGACGGCGTCGAAACTTTCATCGGCAAAGGGCAGCCGCTGGCTGTCGCCTTCAACGCGGTGAATATGCGGGCAGGTCATGCGTTGCAGCATGGCATGGGTGATGTCCAGGCCGAAATAGCTGTTGCCGGCGGGCAGCCAGGGACAGTCCAGGCCGGTGCCCACGCCCGGCAGCAGCACCTGCCAGCCAGCGCCGGCGGGAATGTGCGCCAGGCTGTCGCGGCGGCAGGCATGGGTGACGCCGCGTAAAAGCAGATTGTAGATGGGCGCGAGCCAGGTGTAACTGCGCCGTAGACTGGTATGGGACACGCCTTAGTGCAGAACCCGTGGAATGGACAGGATGAATTCGGCGATTGGAGCGTCGAACTTTTCACCGGTGTCCTCGGTGACCATCTGGTAGGAGCCGCGCATGGTGCCGACTGGTGTGGCGATGGCGGTGCCGCTGGTGTATTCGAAGCTCTGGCCGGGTTTCAGCAACGGCTGTTCGCCGACCACGCCCAGACCGCGTACTTCCTGTTCATGGCCTTCGGCATCGCGGATCAGCCAGTGGCGCGAGATCAGTTGCGCGGCCACGTTGCCATTGTTGCTGATGGTGATGGTGTAGGCAAACACATAGCGGTCCACGCTTTCGTCCGACTGTTCCGGCACGAACTGGACCTCGGTGTCGATTTTGATGTCTATTTTTCTGCTATCTGCCATTGTTTTTCTCTCATCCAGGCAGACTGGCATCGCGCGTGAACACATACGTGCTGTCGTTCGATAAGCCGTCTGCATAGTGATAGCCTTCCCAGTCGAATGCCTTCAACTGCCCGGGTTGCTGCAGGCGGTGCTGGATCATGTAGCGGACCATCAGGCCGCGTGCACGCTTGGCGTACACGCCGATGATGGCGTAATCCAGCCCGCGCCGTTCCTTGAATACGACATGAATAATACGCCCCTTCAAGGCCTTCTGCTGCACCGCCTTGAAATATTCCTGCGAGGCCAGGTTGATGAGGCAGTCGTCCCCCTGCGCCTGCAGGCTAATATTCAACTGCCGGCTGATTTCATCGCCCCAGAAGGCGTACAGATCCTTGCCGCGGGCATTGCCGAGCGAGGTGCCCATTTCCAGCCGGTAAGGCTGCATCAGGTCGAGCGGCCGCAGCAGACCATATAGACCGGACAGGATGCGCAAATGCTGCTGGGCATATTCAATGTCGGTGGTGGACAGCGTGGCGGCGTCCAGCCCCTGATAGACGTCGCCCTGGAAAGCGAACAGGGCCTGCTTGGCGTTGCCCGGCTCGAAAGGCGGCTGCCACAGACTGTAACGGCGGTGGTTGAGCGCAGCGATGTTGCCGCTGACTTTCATCAGCCTGGCGATGTCCGTTTCGCTCAACTGGCGCAGGCGCTCGATCAACAGCGCGGATTCGGACAGCAGGTCGGGCCTGGAATAGTCCGCCACCGGCGGGGGCGTATCGTAATCCAGCGTCTTGGCGGGCGAAATCACTGCAAGCATAAGGGCAAGTCAATCAATACTGTATAGGGGTCGGGTCCAGGCTGCGCCACAGGTACCAGGTGGCGACCGTGCGCCAGGGGGTCCAGTTTTGCGTCAGGCTGAGCAGATCCTGACGCGACAGCTTCTGTCCTGAATGATAATGCAGCTCAATCGCTCTGACGAGTCCCAGGTCGTCCAACGGCATAATATCGGGTCGGGCCAAGTGGAAAATAAGAAACATCTCCGCCGTCCAGCGGCCGATGCCGTGTACGGCGGACAGCTCGGCGATCAATGCGGCATCGCTTTTGTGCTCCCACTGAGATGGGTCGATCCGGCCTTCATGGAAGTGGCGCGCAAGGTCCTGCAGGTACAGCACCTTGCGACCGGACAGGCCGGCCGCCCGAATGCTCGGCTCCGGTTGCCGCAGCAATGTCTGCGGGTTGTAGGGCTGGACTGCCTGGAGCAGGCGCTGCCATACCGTATCGGCCGCCCGGGTGGAAATCTGCTGGCTGACGATGGCGCGGGACAGCGTGCTGAACGGGTCCGGATTGGTTTTCAGTTCGAAGCCGGGGTAACGGGCAATCAGCCCGGCCATGACCGGATCGCGTTCGCTCAGGGTATCGCTTGCTTCCTGCCAGTAGCCGGGTTTTTGCATTATGGCGTGGCCAGGTCGGGCTGATTGAATTCATGGGTGGATAGGTCGACCGCCAGCGACAGATTGGGCAAACCCTGCCGCCGCCATTGCGTGATCAGCATCACTGCGGCTGTATCGAGCCGTGTTTCGCAGGCAGTCAGTCGGCTGGTCAGTTGCTCCGTCTGGGGCCGGACTTGACCGATTGCGCCATGTTGAGCCAACAGCAGACGTGACTGGGGTGACGGAGATGAGATACCCGCGCATTCGTCGGGATGGCCGTTGCTGCCTGACAGGGTGATGTCTGCGTGCGGGGTGTGGCCACCCAGAATCTTGCCGATTTTCTGCTCGCTCAGAAAAACAGGATCGGCATCACCATTGGATAGCGCACGGCAGGCCGAAAGATAATCGTTTTTTTCCGCCGCCGACAAATGTTGTACACGCTGCCGCCAAAGGCGGGTGCTCGCTATGATGCTGCCATCCTGATGCAGCACCCGTGCGGTGTTTTCAAGCGCATCAGGCACGGAATGAAAGAGTGCGTCCAACAGTATCCCCGGGTCCAGTATCTTTTTGCATGTTTGCGGCATCCTGCAGTGCAACGATACACTAAACTATATGAAACTCGGGCCGAAGTGGACAGCTCAATCCGTTTTTACGGTTTGCCTGTCACGGCAGGAAATGGCTAAACTCCCGTCATGCAAGATGATTTTTCGGACAGCCATTGGGCGAACGACCTGGTGAGATGGGATATTTTTTGCCGGGTGGTGGATAACTTCGGCGACATTGGCGTGACCTTTCGGCTGGCCCGGCAATTGGTGGCGGAGCACGGCTTGTCCGTTCGCTTGTGGCTGGATGATATGAGCAGTCTTCACGCTCTGTGGCCGGAAGCCTCCGCCGATGCCGCACAGCAATGGGTCGGCGGAGTCGAGGTGCGCCGCTGGGATGACCCGTTGGCGCAGGTCGAGCCGGCGCAGGTGGTGATTGAGGCATTTGCCTGCGGTTTGCCGGATAGCTATCTGAACGCCATGGCGCTGCTCGAAGCCAAGCCGGTATGGATCAACCTCGAATACCTCAGCGCGGAGGAATGGGTGGACGAGTGCCATGGCATGGCGTCGCGCCACCCGCGCCTGCCGCTGACGCAATATTTCTTCTTTCCCGGATTTTCCCGCGCCAGCGGTGGCTTGCTGCGTGAACAAGCGCTCTTGTCGGACCGGCGGCAATTTCAGGCCAGCCGGGCGATGCAGCAGGTATTCTGGCAGGGCCTGGGTATTGCTCCTGCCGGCAATGAGCTGAAAATTTCCCTGTTCGGCTACGCCAATATTGCGGTGAACGGTTTACTGGAAAAATGGGCCGGCGGGGAGCGCCGCATGCTCGTCGTGGTGCCGGAAAATCGTCTATTGCGCAACATCGAGCAGGCCGTGGGGCGGGAGCTGCGGGTGGGCGATACGGTCGAGCACGGTTCGTTGCGGCTGGTTGTGCTGCCTTTTCTGCGGCAGGATCAGTACGACCGGCTGCTGTGGGCCTGCGATATCAACTTCGTGCGCGGCGAAGATTCGTTTGTCAGAGCGCAGTGGGCGGGGGTACCGCTGATCTGGCAGATTTACCTGCAGCAGGAAGAGGCGCATTTGATCAAGCTGGACGCATTTCTGGATAGATACCGGGGAAATATGCCGCTGGATGCCTCCCTGGCTGTGCTGCAATTCTGGCATGGCTGGAATGTGCAGGACTTGTCGGGCGAAGCCTGGGATGCGTACGTCGAGCAGCTGCCGGCGCTGCGCCAGCATGCCGCCGCCTGGGCGGACGGGTTGGCGCAGTCGGCGAGCCTGGCTGAGCAGTTGATAAGTTTTTGTAAAAATAGAGTATAATGCTCGGTTTTACATTTCTCGCTACAGGGTAGAATCGCATGAAAACCGCACAGGAATTGCGCGCCGGCAACGTGGTCATGATTGGTAACGATCCGATGGTCGTGCAAAAAACTGAATACAACAAATCCGGCCGTAATGCCGCCGTGGTCAAAATGAAGCTGAAGAACCTGCTGACCGGCAGCGCGACCGAAAGCGTGTACAAAGCGGACGAAAAATTCGACGTGGTGCAGCTGGACCGCAAAGAGTGTACCTATTCCTACTTTGCCGACCCGATGCACGTGTTCATGGACACCGAATACAATCAATACGAAGTTGAAGCCGACAACATGGGCGACATGCTGAACTACCTGGTGGACGGCATGGAGGATGTGTGCGAGGTGACCTTCTACAACGGCAAGGCCATTTCCGTTGAACTGCCGACCACCATCGTGCGTGAAGTGGAATACACCGAGCCGGCCGTGCGTGGCGATACTTCCGGCAAGGTGATGAAGCCGGCCCGTCTGAAGGGTTCCGGTTTCGAGATCCCGGTTGCCGCCTTCGTTGAAATCGGCGACAAGATCGAAATCGATACCCGTACCAACGAATTCAAGAAGCGCGTGTAATTCGGTAGCGGGACAACAAAAAAGGGCGCCTCGGCACCCTTTTTTGTTGTGGGGTGAACGGTGAGCGGTTGGCAGTGAACGATTTTTGCTGCTTGCTGTTCACTGCCTGCCGCTCGCTTCGCCCTGTTATGCCATACCCGGATTGCCTTTCATGCCGATCAGGCCCGGTTCGTTCAGTTTCACCGGCTTGATGACTTTTTTGTCGCGCAGGTAAGTGGCGACGACGTCCCATACCGGTTCGCCCTGCACGCCTTCGCCCACAGGAGCCCAGCCGGCCACCTTGTAGGTTTTGTGTGCGTCCATCGGTTTGCCGTTGAGCATCATGTTGCTGATGCGTTTGCCGATTTTCGCATTCGGGTTACAGGTGTACTGCAGACCGCCCACGCGCACCATGTCGCCGCCCTGCTGGTAATACGGGTCTTCATTGAAGAGGTTGTCGCACACGTCTTCCATGATTTCCTTGACGCGTTCGCCGGTCATCTCGGTCAGCGTGGTTTGCGGATAGGTGATGGCCGTCTGGTCCATCAGGCGTTCCATGGTGATGGTCTCGCCCGGCAGCATGCTGGTACCCCAGCGGAAGCCCGGAGAGAATGCCATGTCGGCACCTTTCACGTCCATCAGGGCATCCAGAATCACCTGGTCGAAGGTGCCGTTGAAGTTGCCGCGGCGATACAACACGTCTTCGGTCACGGCCAGTTTTTCGTTGAGCTTCGACTCGAACGGAGCGCGGATCTTGCTGATCAGTGCATCCATTTCCTTGTCGGCCGGCAGCAGGTTGGAGAATACCGGCAGCAGACGGTATTTGAAGCCGGCTACCTTGCCGTTCTTCACGTCGAAGTCCAGCACGCCGAGGAATTTACTGTTGGAGCCGGCATTGGTGACCAGCGTCACACCCTTGGCGTTCTTCACTTGTACCGGTTGCGGTACGCCGTCGTGCGTATGACCGCCCAGAATCGCATCGACGCCGGTTACGCGGGAAGCCATCTTCAGGTCCACGTCCATACCGTTGTGCGACAGCACGACCACCACCTGAGCGCCCTTGCCGCGCACTTCGTCGACCATCTTCTGCAGATTGTCGTCCTGGATGCCGAAGGTCCAATCCGGCACCATGTGGCGCGGGTTGGCAATCGGGGTGTAGGGGAAAGCCTGGCCGATAATGGCCACCGGCACGCCGTTCATTTCCTTGATGACGTACGGCTCGAATACCTGGTCACCGAAGTCGTTGGTCTTGATGTTCTGGGCGACAAAGTCGACTTTGCCCTTGAAGTCGTTATCAACAACATGTTTCACACGGTCGGCGCCGTAAGTGAATTCCCAGTGACCGGTCATGACGTTCACGCCCAGCAGCTTGCAGGCATCAACCATGTCCTGGCCGTTGGTTTCCAGCGAGGTCAGCGAACCCTGCCAAGTATCGCCGCCGTCCAGCACCAGCGCGCCCGGGCGCTGCGCCTTGACCATTTTGATCAGGCTGGTCAGGTGGGAAAAGCCGCCGACCTTACCATAGGTACGGGCAGCCTTTTCAAAGTTCAGATAGGTGAACGCATAGGCTTCCGGGGTGTTGGGGCGCATGCCGAACGCCTTCAGCAGGTTTTCGCCCACCAGGTGCGGTACTTTGCCCACAGCGGCGCCTACGCCGAGGTTGACGTCGGGCTCGCGAAAATAAATCGGCAGCAGCTGGGCATGGCAGTCGGTAAAGTGCAGCAGGGAGACATTGCCGTACTTCGGTAATTCGTACATGCTGCTGGCGGCTGCGGCGCTGCTGGCAAAAGCGTTCTTGTGATCAAGTGCGAAACCGGAGGCGGCGGCTACGGCAAGCACATGCAAAAATTCGCGGCGATTCATCATTCATATCTCCAGTGTGGCGGCCAAGTGTGATGCTTGTTTTTGTTCTGGCATGCGGTCTATGACAAGCAGCTTAAATTGCTGCAAACCGAATTGTAATCGTCATGCAAAACTTGTAAATGGTTTGATTGGACCAGCCATATGGTAGTAAAGCGTGGAAACAGAATAAAAAAATGCCGGCCTTGGCCGGCATTTTATCATTACATTACTTGCGGAAGACTGAAGCCTTCAGCGGCAAGCCGTTGCTGATGTAGGAGTGGAAGTACTCGAGGTCGTTGTACTCGGTGCTGCCTTCCTTGAACGGTGTTGCACGGACTTGTTTGTTACAACCCACATAGCGGTTCTGCAGGGTAACCAGGTTGTCGCCGCCGCGGAATACCGGCCAGTGAGTGGCTTGACCCAGCGCCGGGGACAGGACCTCGGAGCGCAGCCGTTTGCCGGCATTGCCTACGTGGCAGGACGCGCAGGAGAAGTTCAGTTGACCGCGGCGGGCATAGAAGAATTTCTTGCCTTCTTCATAGGCTTTCACGGCGGCCGGAGACTCCACCTTGACATTCATCAACGTGCCGTCAGACAGGGTACGGGCATAAGCGGTCAGTACGCCCATGGTCTTCATGTCGCTGTAGGAATAAGGCTCTTCGCCATTCTTGACGCGGCAGTCGTTGAGCGCCATTTCCAGGGTGACCACCTTGCCCAGCTTTTCATCAAACATCGGGTAGTTGCCGGCAATGTTCTTGCCGCCGTTCGGCAGGCAGCTGGCGTAGGTTTGGCCGTTCTTGAACGGGGTTTCCCACATTTTGCGGCCTTGTTCGACTACCGAGTCGAACGGGGGGAATTCCATAATGCTCTCGTATTGGTCCATGGAATCCTTGTCGAATGCCAGGGCGCCATATACGTAGTCGTCAAATTTGACCTTGGGATAGGCTTTTTTGAAATACTGAATCAGGTTCTGGCGATCCTGCTCAGGGGTTGCATGAGCGCTTACGGCGCCCACGGCAAAAACGGCTCCAAACACTCCAAGAAGCAGCTTGTTCATGTGGTCCTCCTCAGGCTTATTATGAACGGGAGCGGCCGACAGCTGCTCCCGCTGGCTTGGTTGCTCCCTATGGCTTAGGCAACAGCAACTTCGGCGGAATCCTTGGCGCCGGTGTTGTCTTCCCAAGAAACTGCCACTTTGTCGCCCGCTTTGGCGCCTTTAACCTTGAAGCCCAGGAACGGGTTCTTGGAAATGGCGGCACCCCACTGGGCGGTCAGAACCGGTTTGCCGTTCAGGGTGGCGGAAACGCTCTGGATGAAGTGGGCGGGGATCAGTTGGCCGGTCTTGGCGTCCTTGCGCTGACCGGTTTCCATCGGGTGGTTCATCAGTACTTTGATATCGGCGCTGTCGCCAGCCATGGTGGCGCGAATTTTGATGTCAGACATGTTCTGTATCCTTGCAAATATGAGGTTGATTGGGTCGTCGGAGTCAGAGCCGATTAGCCGCCGCAACCACCGATGGTGACTTTAACTTCCTTGCTGGCGGAGAAGCTCTTGCCGCCGGCAACGACCATGCAGCGAACCATGGAGGTCTGGCCCATCTTGATACGGGTGGACACGAACGGTTCTGCGCCGTTGGCCAGATCGAACTGAGCGATCAGCGGGTTGGCGTTTTTCTCAACCAGAATGACGATGGAGCTGGTGCCGGCTACTTTGCTGGACACTTCAACCGGTACCACTGCACCGTTTTCAGCGATGTCCGGAGCCTTGATGGCGATGTCCTTGCTGTCTGCCGGAGCGGCTACGCCCAGGCCTTTGTATGCATCGGCCAGGCTTTTGGCTTCAAATGCATTTTTGTTCCAGCTGGCGGCCAGTACTTCGGTCGGCTTGAGCAGGCCTGCCGCTACGGCTACGGCGATTGCACCGGTCGTGCCGGTGGTTTTCAGAAAGGATCTGCGCAATTGGTTCATGAATCTGTTCTCCTGATGGGTGAGTTTTTAAAGACCTTGGATGAAATCGGTGACTTTGTCGATTTCTTCTTCAGTCAGAAGTTTGTGTTTGCCAAACGGCGGCATGGACGTGTGGGGGTTGTTGACTGTAGCATCCCAGATTTGCGCGCGCAGTTTGGCGCGGTCCGGATAGCGCGCTTTCATGGCAATCAGCGGCGGAGCGATGGTGCCGGCGGAAACGGCATCAGGCACGCCCGGCATGGCGTGACAGGCCAGGCAGTTACCGCGACTACGATCAAAAGCGATATCTTTGCCGGTGTCGGCCTTGGGGATGTCTGCTGCATATGCGGCAGCCGAAAGTCCTGCCAAAAGAAGAGTTGCAAGCACTCGTTGGGCGCGTGTGCGCATACCGTCCTCCTACTTGTGAGTTATTGGGTTGGATCTCCTGGGCCGGTGTCTGTTCTTAACCGCAGACTGCCAGCCAGTTTTGCTCGAAGGCCTGAATGCCGAGTAAAGCACGCCTATTCAGAAAAGACTTCTTGCATGAGTCCGTCAAAAATAATTAAATTTTTTCGATTTGTCCAAGGGTTTTTTTCGGAACACGCAAAATTGGAAGCGAAATACTCCCGATATGTAGTAGTAATGTAATGGTTTTTGTATGCCGCCTCTACTCTGCAAGAGCCGCTGTCCAGTGTGAGTGGCGTTTGGCGCGGCTACGGGTTCTTGTTCTCGCGTTCGGCCCGGTCTTGTTGTTTCAGTTCGCGCAATCGCGCTTCCAGGGTCGACAGTTGGTAAAAGCTGGCGTTTTTCCCGTCACGCAACGCCAGCTGCAGTTGCTCGATGGCGCCATTCAGGTTGCCGTTGCGGGCGTAGGCTTCGGCTTGCGCCTGATGCTGGTCGGTCGGCCGTCCTTGCTGGGCATAGGCGCGCGCCAGCAGGCTGTACAGGGTGGTGCTGTTGGGGCGTTCATCCAGCTGGTTGCGTAAAAATTGCACCGCTTCGCCATTGCGGCCATTGTCGAGCAGTGCGCTTGCATAGGCTTGGATAAGCGACAAGGTGGTAGGGAAGCGCTTAAGTGCCTGGCGGTACTTCTCCAGCCCGCTGTCCGGGCTGTTGTTTTTCAGGGCGATTTCGGCAGCCAGGTGCAGCAGCATCGGGTTGCTGTCCGGTTTGGGGATGTGGCCGAACAACTCGGCGGCATGGGCGTAGTCTTGCTGCTTGAGCGCCAGCAGGCTAAGGCCGTAATACGCGGCCAGGCTATTGTTGCTGCCGCTCATGGCGGCCTGCCGCTGGAAGTGTTCGCGGGCTTCTTTTTCACCGGTGCTGAGGAAGCGCGCACGCGCCTGCGCCAGAATGTAATCCGTGCTGTCTTTATGCTGATGGTAGGGCAGCTGCTCCTCGCGGTCTTCCATGTCGGCGATGCGCTGGATGGTCAGCGGGTGGGTCCGCAGGTATTCCGGTGCGTTGTTTTCCATCAGGCGGGTCGACATTTCCAGCCGTTTGAAAAAGTCCACCATGCCCTCCGGGTCGAAGCCCGCGCGGCTAAGGGTTTGCAGGCCGATGCGGTCGGCTTCGCGTTCGTTGCTGCGGGTGAAGTTGAGCTGCGATTGAATGGCGGTGGCCTGCGATACGCTGATGGCGGCCTGGGCTGCCTGCGGGTTCGAGCGGGCGGCGATGATCGCCAGGGCCAGGGCGGCCAGCGTCGGCAGTTGCATCTGTTTTTGCTGTTCCAGCATGCGGCCCAAATGGTTCTGGGTGATGTGCGAAATCTCGTGGGCCAGTACGCCGGCCAGTTCCGATTCGTGCCGGGTGGCCAGAATCAGCCCGGTATGCACGCCGATATTGCCGCCCGGCAAGGCAAACGCGTTCAAGGTCGGATCGTTCAGCACGAAGAAGTTGAATTGCCGGCTGGGGTCCTGGCTGGCGGCGGCCAGGGTGTAGCCGAGACTGTTGAGATACTCGGTCAGTTCCGGGTCGTCAATAAAACTCGGACTCTGGCGGATATCCCGCATGATCAGCTGACCCACGCGGGCTTCTTGTGCCAGCGTGAAGTCGCTGCGGGCGGCTTCGCCCAGGTCGGGCAGATCGGCTGCGCCGGAAACGGGCTGGACGGCCAGCAGCAGGGCGGTCAGGAGGTACGCAAATTTACGCATGGTGCTATGATACCCTTTTTATTGGCTGAGTTCCGTGCATGAGCGGTTTGACACATTTTGATGCCGAAGGCAAGGCGCACATGGTCGATGTGGGGGCAAAAGAGGAAACCCATCGGGTCGGAGTGGCGGAAGGGTTGATTGCCATGCAGCCGTCCACCTTGCGTCTGATCCTGCAGGGCGGGCACAAGAAAGGCGATGTGCTCGGCATTGCCCGGGTCGCCGGCATCATGGCGGCAAAGCGGACGGGCGAGTGGATTCCGCTTTGCCATCCCATCGGTTTGACGCGGCTGGCGGTGGATTTTGAAGTGGACGAGGCGGCCAGCCGCATTCACTGCAAGGCAACGGCTGAAACAGTCGGGCGCACCGGAGTCGAAATGGAGGCGTTGACGGCGGTCAGTGCCGCGCTGCTCACTATATATGATATGTGTAAGGCGGTGGATCGCGGCATGGTGATCGATCGCATCCGCTTGCTGGAGAAGGTGGGAGGCAAATCCGGCCGCTGGCGGGCGGAATAGCTCGGTCGCTCGGTTTGCAGCAGGAAGAAACGGCAATAAAAAACGGGGCTCAATGCCCCGTTTTTTATTGCGCTGATTCGATGCCAGTACAGTTCGATATCAGTCCGACTTACTTGCCCATGTGCGGGGCGGAGGAGTAGCGAGCCATCTCGGTGCGGTCCTTCCAGGTCTTGACATCCAGCACGGGGCCGGGAATGTGGAACTGGTTCTGCGCCGGAACGGCGGTCTCTTTGACGATTTTCAGCACATCGGCGTAAGCGATCTTGTACAGGTAACCGTTTTTCTGGGTCAGGCGCGCGATCATGAAATCTTCGTGCAGCTTGTATACATAAATGTCAGCCGGGCGAGCCTTGCCATCCGCGGTACGCCACGTGATGGTATAGCGGGTGTGCTCTTTGAAAGCGCTTTTATCCACTGCAACCACTCCTTGATGAGTCAATAGCTAAGCAAAGGCGCAAATTTATCATGGAAGTCTGATAAGGGCAATTAGTGAAATTTATCCATGGATTAAATTTCTGATTTGCTCGTGGGGTGGATTTGTCGGAAAATAGTCGACCCGTAAAATCTCGGGAAAGTATTGGCTGGTTCCTCGGGTATCACCCCGGGAGACGGAATGCTTCCCCATGACACATTTGGCTATAGGTAAATCAGTCACATGAATGCACTCGTAAAAACCGAAAATCACGCCAAGCAGGAGATCAAGTACTCTACTTGCTATATGTGCGCCTGCCGCTGCGGTATCAAGGTGACGCTGGAAGAGGGCAAGGTCCGCTTCATCCAGGGTAACCGCAATCACCCGACCAACCAGGGCGTACTGTGCGCCAAGGGTTCTGCCGGTATCATGAAGCAGTACTCGCAGGCCAAGCTGCGCAAGCCGTTGATCCGTAAAGAGGGCAGCGAACGCGGTGAGGGTGCATTCGAAGAAATCGAATGGGATCAGGCGCTGGATATCCTGACCGCGCGTCTGGAAAAGATCCGCTCGACCGATCCGAAGAAGCTGGCCTTCTTTACCGGCCGTGACCAGATGCAGGCGCTCACCGGTTTGTGGGCGCAGCAGTTCGGTACTCCCAACTGGGCGGCGCACGGCGGCTTCTGTTCCGTCAACATGGCGGCTGCCGGTCTCTATTCCATCGGCTTCTCCTTCTGGGAATTCGGCGCGCCTGACTGGGATTACGCCAAGTACTTCATCATGTGGGGCGTGGCGGAAGACCACTCCTCCAATCCGATCAAGATCGGCCTGGAAAAACTCAAGCGTCACGGCGGCAAATTCGTTTCCGTGAACCCGGTGCGTACCGGCTACTCGGCCATTGCCGACGAATGGGTGCCCATCCGTCCGGGCATGGACGGCCTGTTCGCCCTGTCCATCGTGCACGTGCTGCTGTCGCGCGAACTGTTCGATTATGAATTCCTGCTGCGCTATACCAACTCTCCGTGGCTGGTGGTACAGACTCCGGGCCAGAAGGGCGACGGTCTGTTCCTGCGCGACGAAGCCGGCAACCCGCTGGTATGGGACCTGGAAAAACAGGCCTTCGTCAGCGGCATGGACGCCAACATCACGCCGGCCATGTTCGGTGAATTCGTGGCGCCGGACGGCCGCAAGGTCAAGACCGTGATGTCCGTGGCGGCCGAGGAATACCTCGACGACCGTTACGCGCCGGAAAACGTCGCCGAACAGTGCGGCGTGTCGGCTGAAACAATTGAGCGCGTGGCGCTGGAAATGGCCGAAGTGGCCTTCAGGGAAACCGTCGAGTTCGATATCGAGTGGACCGATGTGTGGGGCCGCAAGCACGACAAGGTGGTCGGCCGTCCGGTGGCCATGTACGCCATGCGCGGTATCGCGGCGCACTCCAACGGCTTCCAGGCCTGCCGTGCGATTCATCTGATCCAGATGCTGCTGGGCGCGCTGGACGGTCCGGGTAACTTCCGTGCCCGTGCGCCGTATCCGAAGCCCATTCCGCCGCATCAGCTGCCGGAAAACAATCTCGACATCATCAATGCGCCGAACACCTCGCTGTCGCGCCCGCCGCTGGGCTTCCCGACCAAACCGGAAGACCTGGTGATCGACAAGGACGGCAATCCGGTGCGTATCGACAAGGCCTACTCGTGGGAAATTCCGTTTGCCTCCCACGGCCTGATGCACATGGTTATCACCAATGCCACCCGGCAGGATCCGTACCCGATCGACACCCTGATCCTGTTCATGGCCAACATGGCGTGGAACTCCACCATGAACACCAAGAACGTCCAGGGCATGCTGCGCGAGAAGGACGAGAACGGCAATTACAAGATTCCGTTCCTGGTGGTGGCCGACGCCTTCCACTCCGAGATGACCAACTTCGCCGACCTGATCTTCCCGGATACCACCTATCTGGAGCGTTACGACACCATCTCCCTGCTGGATCGTCCGATTTCCGAACCGGATGCCGCCGCCGATGCGATCCGTCATCCGCTGGTGGGGCAGGAGCGCGACGTGCGTCCGTGGCAGGAAGTGCTGGTTGAACTGGCGTCCCGCCTCAAGTTCCCGGCCTTCACCAAGGAAGACGGCAGCCGCAAGTTCTCCGGCTACAAGGACTTCATCGTCAACTACGAACGCATGCCCGGCATCGGTTTTCTGGCCGGCTGGCGTGGCAAGGACGGCAGTAAATCGCTTAAAGGCGAGCCGAACCCGAACCAGTGGGAAAAATACATCGAGAACCAGTCGTTCTTCGCTCACCACTGGCCGGACAACCAGAAGTACATGCGCTACGCCAACAAGGACTATCTGGAAGTGGCGGCCGATGCCGGCTTCGTCGGCAAGGTCGAGCCGATCATCATGCAGATCTACTCCGAGCCGCTGCAGAAATTCCGCCTGGCCGCCCGCGGCCTGTACGACGGCCCGCAGCCGCCGCAGCAGGTTGACCGCGAGCGCATCAGCAAATATTTCGACCCGATGCCGGTATGGTACGAGCCGCTGGAAATGCAGCGCGTCGACGAGAAGGAATACCCCTTCCATGCCCTGACCCAGCGTCCGATGCTGATGTACCACTCGTGGGACTCGCAGAACGTGTGGCTGCGTCAGATTCTGGCGCAGAACTACTTCTACATGAACGCCGGCCAGGCCGAACGCATGGGTCTGAAGGACTACGACTGGGTGTGGGTTGAGTCGCACAACGGCAAGATCCGCGTGCAGCTCAAGACCATGGAAGGCTGCCAGGAAAACACCGTGTGGACCTGGAACGCCATCGGCAAGCAGGGCGGCGCCTGGGGTCTGACCGCCGATGCGTCCGAAGCCAAGAAGGGCTTCCTGCTCAATCACCTGATTTCCGAACTGCTGCCGCCGAAACAGGGCGAGCGCCGCATCACCAACTCTGATCCGGTGACCGGTCAGGCTGCGTGGTTCGATCTGCGCGTGAAGGTGTACAAGGCCGCTCCGGGCGAGCAAGGCAGCTGGCCGCAATTCCCGCCGCTCAAGCCGTTGCCGGGGGATAGTGGCGAACGTCCGGATGTGCTGCGCTACAACGCCCGCAGCGACAGCAAAGAATAAGACGCGAGAGGAACAAGACAATGCGTTTAGGATTGGTAATTGATTTGGACGTGTGCGTGGGCTGCCATGCCTGCGCCGTTTCCTGCAAGCAGTGGAATGCTTCCGGCACCACCGGTGCCCTGACCGATTACGATCCGTACGGCGCCGAGCCGTCCGGTGTATGGTTCAACCGTATCCGTCACTTCGAGGTGGGTACCTATCCGGAAAGCAAGACCATCAACTTCCCGATGTCGTGCATGCACTGTGAAGACGCCGACTGCGTCACCGTGTGCCCGACCGGCGCTTCCTACAAGCGTGCCGAAGACGGCATCGTGCTGGTCGATCAGCGCAAGTGCATGGGCTGTAACTACTGCTCCTGGGCCTGCCCGTACGGCGCCCGTGAGCTGGATCGCGAATCCGGCACCATGAAGAAATGTACTTTGTGCGTGGACCGCATCTATGACCAGGAAATACCGGTAGAAGAGCGTCAGCCCGCCTGCGTGCTGACCTGCCCGGCGCATGCCCGCATGTTCGGCGATTTCGACGACCAGCAGTCTGCGGTCAGCCGTGCCGTGCGCGAGCGCGGCGGCTACCAGCTGCTGCCGGAACTGGGATACAACCCGACCAACCACTATCTGCCGGTGCGCAAGCACAAGCCGATCGAGACCGAGGGGCTGGGCAAACCCGGCTTCAAGGAGCGGTTGAAGGGTCTGGCCAACCGCGTCGTCAAGATTTAACAGGGGATAGATAATGCATCCAGCATTTTCGGTAATTTTCTTTACGGTGACTTCCGGTGCCGGCCTGGGTCTGTTCGCCCTGCTGTATCTGGTAGATGTATTCAAACTGGGCGGCGGCGTCAGCCCGGATCAGGTGCTGAGCATCGGCATCCTGTCATTGATCATGGTCGCGGCCGGTCTGATGTCGTCCGTTTTTCACCTGGCCAATCCGGTCAACGCCTGGCGCGCCTTCAGCCGCTACCGCACGTCCTGGCTGTCGCGCGAAGGCGTGTTCGCCATGGCTTTCTATCCGTTTGCCATGCTGTACATCGGCTTCACTGCCTGGGACGCAAGCTACTTCGACACGTCGCGTAAACTGGCTGGCGCGGTTGGCCTGCTGCTGGCCTGGATCACCATTTTCAGTACCGGCATGATATACGGCTGTCTGAAAACCATCCGGCAGTGGAATACTCCGCTGGTGCCGCTCAACTACCTGCTGCTGGGCCATATGTCCGGCGCCATGATTCTGCTGGCCATGACGGCTGGCAGTGAGGGTATGAACAATGCCCTGCGCGGTATTGTGCTGATGCTGCTGGTGGTGGCGGCTGCCATGAAGGGCGTGTATTACTACTGGATCGGCTATCCGCGTGCCATGGGTTCGACCATTAATACCGCCACCGGTTTTACTCGCGCCAAAGTCAAAATTCTCGATCAGGGCCATACCCATGGTACTTTCCTGACGCAGGAATTCGGCTACCAGGTGAGCCGGCAGCTGACCTGGCTGCTCAAGGCGGTCGTGTTCGCCGCTGCCTTTGTGTTGCCCATTCTGCTGCTGGCCGGCGTGTTGGGCGGGGCTTCTGCAGGGGGCGCGGTGGCACTGGTGCTGTTCGGTTTGGTGGTTGAGCGCTGGCTGTTCTTCGCGGAAGCCCGTCACGTCATCAATCTGTTCCATGGCGCGCAACGCTGTTAATAAATTGTTCACCTGCGGCGATTTGCCGCGGGCGACATTTTTGCTATATTAGCGAACCTTTATTCAGGAGCTACGTGACATGTTCGGTTTTAAAGAGGTGGATCCGGCGGGTTTGCAACAGCTGGCTGCCAATGGCGGCCTGGTGATTGATGTGCGCACCGATGCGGAAGTTGCTCGCGGCATGATTCCTGGATCGCAGCATATTCCGCTGCATCTTTTGCCGGTACGTGAAAGCGAGTTGCCAAAAGATCAGCCGATGGTCGTTTATTGCCAGTCCGGCGGCCGTTCTGCGCAAGCCTGCGCATTTCTCTCTTCCAAGGGCTTTACCGAGATATACAACCTGCAGGGGGGCATTATGGGTTGGGTGCGTTCCGGTCAGCCGGTGGCATAAATTTACGATTTCCCGTAAATGATGCAGTCGGAACGCATTTATTAGTGAAATCGTAAAAAAACACTTGCTAATATTCCATTGCTGGATTATAAATTAGCGCTTTGCTTTGCTGGTTTTTATTAAATTTTTTTCAAGGAGATGAAGCATGAACTTCGATAAAGAGCTCGACGCACGTGGTC
>JAJZQI010000011.1 GCA_021851875.1 Pseudomonadota bacterium
GATCTAGAACCACAAAATTAAAGGGTTGCCTGAGAACGGTTGTCTCGGCCTGGGTGGCACATCGGTACTTGACTTCGAGTATCAAGCTTATGTGCTGGCATTCCGTCGATGCCTTGATCAACTGGCATGCGCGCTAGCGGCTTTTTTTAAAAACAAGTACAGCTCTTTCCGAACGCTACCCCACTTCCTTGGACATCGAAAGCCAAGAGAGGTAGCACAGAAGCTCGCCGAGGTTCACGCAAAGCATGTAAATAGTTTCGAATTTGTCCTATCAGAAAGTGGTGTCACTTCGGTGCGTGATCGCATCGCGCACTACGAATTTGTCCAGGCGGGGTGCTTCAATCTAAGCAGTAGGGGAGTTGTGCTGGTGGGGGGAGGAGAGAATCTGAACTTGCCAGCTGGCACCACAAGAACATTGACCGAAACACTTCAGAGCAAATCCAGTAGCCTTCATCAATGCATTGCTGAAATGATCGAGGTATTTGTTGAAGAAGTAGCAATTTGGCAGGCTAACAACGGGGCGGAGGTAAGTGCATGAGGCGTTCCTGCATTGTGCGTTGCTGCCTAACAAGTCGTTCAAGCGGACTGGCTTCGCCAGCCGCTTAACTCCAACGTTAGGTTGCTCTTCGTATGCGAGCCACCATTCCTGAAATCTGTATTTCGTCTTTCCGTTGCTCTCGAACCCACACGGCTCGAACCCTGAAACCATGATCCCGTTCGCCGCAGCAAAATCAATCCTGGCCCGCGTCATGTCGGCGAGCATCTTGCAACCTTGCTATCTCTTTCGCTTCGGTCATGCCTAACACTCCATTCAACCCGGACAGTCGCCAGCGTCGCTTCGCGCCGCCGTCGCCTGCCGGTTAATTTCGACGTTAGGTTTTATTGGCAGCACACTTTTAAGGAGAAATGATGTCCACCGAAGAATATAGCGACTCAAGTTTTTGGGAAAAAATTAAGGGCTTTGCACTTCAAGCAGGTCGGGAAGTAATAGAAAAAGCTTTATGGCTTTATTACGCAGCCCAACGCCCAGATACTCCTGCATGGGCCAAAACTATTATTTATGGTGCCTTGGCTTATTTTATTTCTCCGATTGATGCAATACCCGACATAACCCCTGTCGTCGGATATGTTGATGACTTAGGGGCTATTAGCGCAGCCATCGGTATGGTTTCTCTATACATCAATCAAGAGGTCAAAGACCAAGCAAAGGCAAAACTTCAAGACTGGTTTGGTTAACCTAACCCGTCAGTCGAGAGGGACGCCGCAAAAGCGCGGCGCCCCTCACTTTTACGTTATGCATTTGTGATTGATGGGAGTCTGGTTTGAAACACATCGTCTTGATTACCCTTTTTATTTTGGTCACTTCGTTCTCTCAGCGCAGGCGGACGATGATTTTGTATTGGTTCAAGGCGATGACGCAAAAATGAAAGCCGCGTTTAAAAAGGCCAAGTCATCGTTAGGTGATTTCTTAAAATTAGTTGATAAGGGCAGAAACAAGGACTCGATCTATGGCGCATACGTAAAGATCGAAGACAAGGGGAACATCGAATATCTATGGGTGACGGATCTCCAAAAACATAATGAAGTGTATTACATTGGCTACGTAATAACCGCCCCGCGACTAGTCAAGAATGTCAAGAACGGAGAAACCATCGGTTTCAAAGTTAAAGATATCTTTGATTGGCAACATTACGACAAGACCAAAAACATCACCTATGGGGGGTTTACAACATGCGCGCTAATGAACCCAGAATCCAAAAAGGACAGAGAGTTCATCAAAGAATCTGGGATGCAATGTTCGACACAGTGAATTGCATAACCCGGCATTCAAGCGGGACGCGCTGAAGCGCGCCCCTTAATTTTGCGTTAGAGGTATCAATGAACGAATTGTCGCTGGAAGAACGAGTGAACCTGTGGCAGATGCTACACGCACTCGACTGCTTTCAGCACGTCGACCGGGTTTGTTCTTTTATTCAAGAAAATGCGATTACTAACGGACACCCTCTATACCATTCTCTACTCACTTCGTTGTACGTCCTATACGGACGCCCTTTCAAAAAATCACATGGCGTAGGGCGCCTGCCCGATGACATCGTTCCCAAAGAACTGCGTCATATCCACGATGATCTGATACTTCACCGCGACAAGATATTTGCGCACACGGACGTAAATGGGATATGGGAGGAAGAGGATATGAACCTAAACCAAGTCGAACTCACCGTTGAAAATGGTTTCTGCAGCTGGCGTATTCGAACTGTTCAGCCAATGCCGGAGAGGGTCAAGGAGTTTCAAACCTTATGCGCGGAGCTGGTGAAAAAAGTCGAATACCATATCAACAAACTCAACAGGAAGATTGGAAGGTGCGTGCCACACACCAATGGCATCTATCGACTTGTTCTTGACAAAAATGCCCCCGTCGCTTTCGAACCAGAGCAAAACTATGGTGACGGCAACCTCTAACCCATCCATCAACCCGGACTGGCTTACAGCGGGCTTCGCCCGCCTCCAGCCAGCCGGTTATGTCAGACGTTAGGGCAAACTGGAGATTTGCATGGTCGAAAAAAA
The DNA here is from genome assembly GCA_021851875.1 of Pseudomonadota bacterium. GTDB lineage: Bacteria > Pseudomonadota > Gammaproteobacteria > Burkholderiales > JAJZQI01 > JAJZQI01. The sequence continues at coordinate 2,566 of JAJZQI010000011.1, forward strand.
ACATACCGCAGCCTTTAATTGCACGCATTGCGGCAATAAAGCTCCGATGCAAATAGTTGCTGAATATAGCCGCATTCGGAATCACGATCACGAAGAATCAGGAATGTCTTGGGACGAAGGAAACTTCTGGGAAATCCTTGAATGTCCCGCATGTAACAGCATTCTTTTCAGAAAAGGTTACTGGCATGACTATCTCACCGATGAAGGGGCCGAATATGAAATTCTTTACCCCAACGGCCCACAAACAATTCGCGGATTACCGCAACAAATCTCTAAATCATACGAAGCTGCACAAAGAGTAAAGGCGATTGATTCAAATGCATTCGCAGTACTTCTTGGTAGAGTTCTTGACCTTGTGTGCATTGACAAGAGTGCGGATGGAAAGGATTTATTTGAACGCCTAGAGGACATAGCCAAGAAGGGCATCATGCCGCAACAACTTTCCGACATGGCTCACGCTCTTCGGCATCTTAGAAATATTGGCGCACACGCTAATCTTGGGGAGCTTACTCCAGCAGAAGTGCCCATTCTTGAAGGGCTCAGCAAAGCCATACTTGAGTATGTTTACTCTGCGCCCGCTCTTGTTCAACTTGTGCAATCTAAGATCGATGCGCTCAAAGCAAAAAAGCCCTAACCCTGCGCTCGAGTTCGCCCCCTTCGGGGGCTGGGACGCGCCTACGGCGCGCCCCTCAGCTACACGTTGGGGGTCTTAATCCGTGTGCTTGCCGTTCGCGCCGAACCACTATGAGAGAGAATCATGGATTTTGAGAGACTAGAAAAAGTCCTTGCCAGTGTGGAGTTTGCGCTATCCGAAAATGCTGAGCGGTTTCTGGAAATAGAGGCAATGCTGAGCGCGCACCGTTTTCTCATTGAACAGGCATACGCAAACGCATTTCTCGGGAACCAGGATGGCTTTGATAAATTCATGGCCGGCGTCCTAGAGAAGACACGAGGGAAATCAACCTCCTCGGCACCGATGACAGAGGATGAAAAAACCGAAATAACCGTTCGTGTCGCCACTCATTTAGCGCGCTTCGGAGAGTCCGTAAAGCGTCGTCTTCGTGAGGGGCCTTCGCCTTAACTATTGCTGGCCCCTCTGATCCAATTACTTTCATACAAACCCCCTCGTTCATGGCCACACACCCCCAACAAGCGCTTCGAGCGGGACCGTCCAACAGCGTGCTTCGCCCGCTGCCGGCCGGCCCCTCAAGCTAAACGTTAGAAGTCTCCAATGTCCACATCTGAATTATTTGATCTACTAAAAGCTGCCCAGCGAATCGCGCTAGAAAAGCACGGCGTCTCCAATATTTTGCAGCCGGGAGTCATCAAAGAGCTGATGATGGCTGAAATCCTTGGGCACGACTTAGTGCCCCAAAAAGACTCGGCCGATGCTACGGACAAAGACGGAAATTCCTACGAGTACTTAGCCAGCATTAGACGGGTAAACGTCACTACAAACAAGGGCTGTAGTTTCCAAATGGACCGGGTCACACCGAACAATCTGAACCGTGTAACCAGGAACAAGGCATTTTACTTCGGCATATTTAAAGATCACCTTGAAGTTGATGAAATTTGGAAAGTTGAGATTCCAGTTGTTCTTGCAGAAGTAAAACGGCAATTAGAGAAATGCAAGAATGACATTGCTCATGTGAATTTCTTGCTTAAGTGGCTTGAAGAAAATGGCTCGAAGGTATTTCCATGAAAACTTCTAACAATTCATTCCAGCGGACTGTCAAAAAGCTGCGCTTTTCGCCACCCGCCGAATTCAAACGTTATGCCGCTTGATCTCGACATCAAGGTCTCCGACGTTATTGCAGCCATTGCATTGCTGATCTCCGTTCTCTCGGCGATCTACGCACGCGGGCAAAGGATAGCTGCAGAGCGGGCCAATCTCATTGCGGTTCGCGAAAGCCGCCGCCCGTTGCGGCTGCAGGTGTTCCACTCAATGCATCACTTCTCGAAGTACTGTTCGACGTACTGGACGCTTTATCACATGGGCGACGTAAACCGAAGCCGGGAGCTTACGGAGCGCATTGATACGTTCAAGTGGGAAATCGAGCAGCACGGACATCTGGACATGCCGGATGTTGAAGAGAAAGCCAAAGCCTTCGTCAATGGCGCGTGGAAGCTCCAGAGGCTGGTCGACCGCATTGCCGGCGGGCAGAACAATCCGCATGATCGTGAGTACGCCACCGCCGAGGAAAATGCGGAGGGGCTCGTAGACTGGTTCGCAAAGGAAAACCGTGAACTCAGGGCTCTCTTCCAGCCATACTTGGGTGCGGCATAACATGGCGCTCAACCTCGCTCCCTTCGGTCGCTGGACGCTGCGCGATAAAGCCGCGCAGCGCCGGTTAGCTCTACGTTAGACGGCAACAGCACCATGAGCAACGATTCTGACAATCTGAAAAACAGTAATGCCCTTCCCGGCTATCGGGAAGTGGATGAACTCCTGCACGAAGGTGAAAAAGAGGCACAAAGGCGCTTTGGCGTAGAAGGCTTCTGGAACATCCACAACCTCAATGCCATGTTCCACGAGACCATTCCACCCAACCTTGCCGCTTTCATTGAGGGCTTACCATTTTTCTTCATCGCGACTGCAAACACCAAAGGCGAGTGCGATTGCAGCTTTCGTGGTCGTGAGCACGATGTGTCCGGACGTCCATACCCATTAGTAAAGGTCATTGATAACAAAACGTTGGTTTTTCCAGACTATCGCGGCAACAAGCTGTACAACTCACTGGGAAACATCATCGTAAATGGACACATCGGGATATTGTTCATTGATTTCCAGTCTCGCACCCGTGCACGCGTGAATGGACGAGCGGAAATCATCGAAGGCCCGACCGCCTATTCAGATATTTGGCCTCTCGCTCAACGGCACATCAAAGTCACGGCAGAGCAGGTTTACGGCAATTGCAAGGCCCGTATCCCAAGAATGACTCTTGTGCCCCCTACAGACAGTGAATTTCATGATGAGTAACCGTCTAACATTGCGCTCCAGAGGGACAGGCCAAAAGCTGCGCTTTTGTCCTGCCCCTGAGCTTGAACGTTAGACAAATCCTATGACTCTGCGAACACTCCTAGCGACACTAATTGGCTTTCTGTGGTTTGCGACCGCACACGCAACTGATAGCGTTGCAGGCATATGGTCCTCTGAATTAAGAAGCAAGGGTGGTCTGGGATCACGAATGGTTCTGTCCGCTGATGGGACAGTCACTTACACGTTTGGGGCACTTGTCGATTTCAAGTATGAGGTCAAGGGAAACAAAATCACGACAACACTTCTTCATTCTGGGCAGACTGTCCCTGGTGAAGTATCAGTACAAGAGTTCAACATCGAGGGCGATACATTAATCATTGATCCAAATGACCCCGAGAAAAAACAAGTTATGAAGCGGGTCGGGAAGCAATATCCTACGGCCCATCCTATAGTAGGCGAGTGGACATACAAGCACTACACAGGAGGCCCGGCATATATGCGCTACGCTCGGTCTGGCATTGTCGAGTTAAGCGTCCCCTTTCAGTCATTGCTAGGAAAATACCGCCTCAACAAAAATATAATTGAATTCGAGCTACAAGGACAAAATCCGGTGATGAATAAAATCCTTTATTCAAAAAGCTCCATAGTGCTCACTGACGACAGTGGCAAGTAACAAAACCATCGGGGTCAGGCCTTACATTTCACACGCCGCCGCCCATCCCCTCACCCTCAACCTTCTTCACCGCCCGGCTCACCGTGGCATAACTTACACCAAAATGCGCACCAACCTGCTCAAGGGTGTAGTGACCGCTCAAGTAGGCCTTCGCCATCGCTTCAACCCGATCAGCACTGTTTTCTTCATAGTACTGCAAGGGCTTAGCCGGGCCCTGCTTTTGCAATCGGGGGATGTCTTTCAGGGACTGCTCGGGTTGCATCTTGCATTGTGTTTCTTCCACAAAGGCATCACTACCCAAATAGATCTGATTCTTCAGTTTTTCCCAAGGAGATGGTTGATTGGCTCCTTCAGCAACAAACTCACGGTATTTCGCCTGAGCCTGCTCCCTATTCTCACCAAACGCCCCCAATACCCAGTCCGTTGTGAGGTAGACTGGCACGCCAGACAATCCTGCCGTTGCACGGTAACTGCTCCACGGCCACGCTTCCGCCGTATGCAACATCCGGGCACGCACAGGATTCAGCACGATGTAGCGCGCCAACTCCAGAAGGTACGTTTCCCGCTCTACCAGGATCGCCTTGAACCTGCCCTGAAACACATGCCCCACCCGCTTATGCCGACGGTTGAACTCCTGCGTATATGTCCCGTTCAGATATTTCATCCCTTTGGATAAATTCGCATCGGTCGTCTCAATCAACAGATGGTAGTGGTTATCCATCAGACAATAGGCATGGCAGTACCAGTTGTAACGCGTAACACATGCGTGCAGAAGCCGCAAAAAACCAATCCGATCCTCATCATCCTGATAAATGGCCCCCTGTGCATTGCCGCGCGATGTCACGTGGTACAGCGCCCCGGCATACTCAATCCGCAATGGCCTCGCCATAAATGCTCCTCACCAAGGATTACACACGCTATAGAGTAGACGAAAACTGCCAGGATGTAAAATGTAAGGCCTGACCCTAAAAAATGAAAAATGTAACAAAAAATGCCCAAAATGCCACCTCGCCGCTAAACCTTGGTGGCCCCTTTATCCCCAGTCGCCGACGCACTGCTGAACAACCTCACCTTCTCGTGCCGCCCACCCTTGGCGCGGTACATGGCCATGTCGGCATGCTTGGTCAGCTCGATCTCGTCGCTGCCGTCCTGCGGATAGATGGCCGCGCCGATACTGACTGAGACGGACAGGCTGTGGCCGTTGATTTCAAATGGCTCGTCGAAGGCGCGGGCGATTTTCTGCCCGACGCCGACGGCATCGGCGGGAGTGTCCATTTTGCGCAGCAGCACGACAAACTCATCCCCGCCGATACGGGCGACGGTATCGGAATTGCGCAGATGCGACTGCATGCGCCCGGCGGACTGTTTCAACAACACATCGCCGACGCCGTGGCCATAGGTATCGTTGATGGGTTTGAATTTATCCAGGTCGATAAACAGCAGGGCAAGCTGGGTATTGTCGCGCTTGGCCTGCGCCAGCGCCTGCTGCAGACGGTCGCTGAACAGGGCGCGGTTGGGCAGATCGGTCAGCGCGTCGTAATGCGCCATGCGCTGCATTTTCTGTTCCATCGCCTTGCGTTCGGTGATGTCGGTGAAGGCCGCCACATAATGGGTAATCGTGTCGTTGCGGTCGCGTACGGGCCGGATAGCAAGCCATTCGACGTAGATGCTGCCGTTTTTGCGGCAGTTGAGAATTTCGCCTTTCCAGCTCCCGCTTGTCGTGAGCTCCTGCCACATATGCAGGTAGAACTCGCGCGATTGCAGGCCGGAAGAGAGAATGCGCGGGTTCTTGCCGATCACTTCCTCCTCTTCATAGCCGGTGATGCGGGTAAAGGCCGGGTTGACGGCGATAATGGTGGCATCGCTGTCGCACACCATCACCGCGTTATCCACCGTATCGAACACGGTTGCCGCCAGCCGCAGGGAGGCGTCGGCCTGTTTGCGGGCGGTGATGTCGCGCGTGACGCCCTGAATTTCCACCTGGCCGGTCTCATCGTCGCGGATGAATTTGGCGATCACTTCGGTCCAGACAGTCGAGCCGTCCTTGCACGGCTGCTCCAGTTCCTCGTAATACACTTCATTGACGTTGCGCCCGTCCAGAAAGTCCTGCAGGTGCTGCTGCATTCGGTACAGCATGTTGTGCGCGTGCAGCGGCATGACCGCATCCTTCAGCGGCCGCGCCATCACCTCTTCCGCAGTGTAGCCGCGCAGGCGTTCGACGGAAGGACTGACGTAACGGAAACGCTGGGTAAACGGGTCGAGAATCCACACCACGTCACGCATGTTTTCCACCAGCAGGCGGTAACGCCGCTCCCGGCTTGCCAGCGCCGCCTGGGTGGCCTGGTTTTCCGCAATACTCACCTTGAGACGGCGGTTGGTGCGGTAGATGTACAGGGCGATCCCGCTCACGGTCAGCACCGCCAGCGCGGCCAGCGTGACCACCCATCCCATCCAGCGGCGTTTGCTGTCGGCATCGGCGTCGTAGAGAAATCCGGTCAGCGAGTAATCCCGCGGCATCATCCCCACATCCGCATACACGTTGGCAATATGCTGCCAGCGGCGCGGGTTCATGTAGCCGATTTCGATCAGATCGGGCTGCAGCAGCGGGATCATCTTGTCCGCTTCAAATTGGTAGTAACCCAGGGTATGCGCCGCAGAATGCCTGCGCATGATCAGCTGAATGATTTCATCCGGATGGTCCTTGGCATATTGCCAGCCGCGCAGACTGGCGGCACGGAACGCTTTGACCATTTCCGGCCGGCTGTGCAGGATTTTTTCCGAAGTAAACAGATTGTCGCCGTAAAAATTGATGCCCGCCGCCATGGGGCTGAACGCCTGGTAGGGAAAGTTTGCCTGCTGAAAATAATACGGCTCGGTCGAGACATAACCGGCCATGGCATCGACCCTGCCATCGACCAGATCTTGCGGATTGAAGCTATGCGGCACTTGCTTGACGGCCGCCGGGTGAACACCCTCGCGTTTCAGGTAGGCGAGCAGCTCATCCGCCTGCGGCTCCAGCATGATGCTTTTGCCGGCCAGATCGCGCACACTGTGAATACGCGAGTGAGCACCCACATAGATTTCATAAGGCGACTGCTGGAAAATGACCGCCAGCACCACCACCGGTTTTCCTGTGGCGCGCTGCAGCACCAGGCTGCTGGTGCCTATGCCGAAACTGGCGCGGCCCGACAGGACTTGCTGCACCGGATCAACGCCCGGCGTTGCCTCGACGATATTGACGTCCAGACCGGCATCCCGGTAATAGCCGTTTTCTTTTGCCGCATAATAGCCGGCAAATTGAAAAGCATGCGTCCACTTGAGCTGCAGCGTCACCCTTTCCAGCGCGAGCGCACCCGCCGGCAACAACAGACCGCAGGAAACAAGGCATGGCAGAATGACACGTGCCGCTCTTGGCAGGTGCCGCAGAACTCTATTCACTTGGAATAAACACAATGTGGTTATAACGCAGCGCAGCATTACGCTTTTGTGAACAGAATAACACGACCCAACCAGACTCTGTCTACCACCCCCGCTGTTAAATTTGTATCTGCACTACACCTTATCAGGGCGCAGGGTTGGGGTAGCGCTGGTGAATCCGCTCGATTTCCGCCATCGTGTCGGAGCTGAGATTCACATTCAGGCTGCTGATGTTTTCCTGCAACTGAGCCATGGTAGTGGCGCCGATGAGGGTACTGGCGACGAACCAGCGGCTGCGCACGAAGGCCAGCGCCAGCACGGCGGGCGATACCCCGACCTCTTCCGCCACGCCGGCATAGGCCTCAACCGCCTCGGCCACATTCAGCTTGGCGTAACGCTGGCCGAAACCGGGGAACAGGGTGATGCGCCCGCTGCCGTTCATGTTCTTCTGGTATTTGCCGCTCAACATGCCGAAACCGAGCGGGCTGTAGGCCATGAGACCGACATTTTCGCGGTAGCCCACTTCCGCCAGGCCGTATTCATAGACCCGGTTGATCAGGTTATAGGCGTTTTGCAGCGAAACCGGCCGCGGCAAGCCGGCTTTGTCCGCCACATGGCAAAACTCCGCCAGTCCCCACGGTGTTTCGTTGCTCAGGCCGTAATAGCGGATCTTGCCGGCCTTGACCAGATCGGCCAGCGCGGCGAGCTGCTCGATGATCGGCTCGGTCTCGCGCTCGGCATACGGGTCAAAAGCCGTCTGCCCGAACATGGGCACATTGCGGTCTGGCCAGTGAATCTGATACAGGTCGACATAATCGGTCTGCAGACGCCGCAGGCTGTCGTCGATGGCCGCGTTGATGTGGGCCCGGGTCACCTGAGGACCGTTGCGGATCCAGTCGTAGCCGCGTGCCGGGCCGGCAATTTTGGTGGCGATGATGAGACTGTCGCGTTTTTGCCTGGCCAGCCACTGGCCGATATAGCTTTCCGTCAGCCCCTGTGTCTCGCCTTTGGGCGGCACGGGGTACATTTCCGCCGTGTCGATGAAGTTGATGCCGTGCGCCACGGCATAATCCAGCTGTTCGGCCGCCTCGTCCGCCGTGTTCTGCTGACCATAGGTCATGGTGCCCAGACACAGTTCAGATACCTTCAGGTCGCTGTGCCCCAGTTGCTTGTACTTCAATGTATTCTCCCCTTAGAGCCTGTTTCAGCCGGTTTCATACCTTGCGCAACAGATCGACCCGGATGGGCATGACGAACTGGGCGCCGGCCGGCGTGACGTGCCGCATGAAGCGGTCCTTGACCAGCTGATACAGCTGCGGCGACAGCTGGTGATGGGTGTGCGTCACTCTCAGAATGCGGTCTTCAAACTGCTCGAACGATTCGAAGTTGCTCGGCGTGCCGAAGAAATGCTGACCGGCCAGCTCAAACCGGCCCGCCCCGACGGCGCGCTGCACGGCGGCAAAAGCCGCCTCGCGCACCTTCTGCTCGTCGTGGAACAGCCGCAGAATTTCATTGAACTCGCCGGCAAACACCGGCTCGGAAATGTAGGCCAGCCCGCCCGGCTTGAGCACGCGGCGGATCTCGTCCAGCGCATCGTCCATGGCGGCCATGGGTACGTGGTGCAGCGACTTGAACATGAACACCAGATCGAACGACGCGTCGTCGGCCGGAATTTCCTGCGCGCCGCCCAGCTCGAAGCTGACATTGGGCAGATCGGTCACCTGCACGTTCCTGCCGTGCTGTATCTCATCCACTTCCAGCGCCAGGATGGAATTGACCTTCTGCGCAATGGCGCGGGTCTTTTCCGCCTTGCCGCAGCCGAGCTCCAGCACGTGGGCGCCGGTCAGCGGCAGCAACGCCTCGTAAATCTCATGCTCATCGCAAACGCGTTCGGCGGAAGGGTTGGCAATCATCATGGCAATCATCCTGAATTTCCGAGTTGAGAAAGTATAACGTCGGCACGGCGTGCCCGAGTCAGATTTGAGCCGGCAACCTGAGGAAAGTTTCCCGCCTGTTGTGTTCACGCATCGACCAAGGAATGCCGGCGTTCAATCCAGAAACAGCTGCAGCAATTCGTTGAGAAAGCGTTGTCCCAGTGGCGTCGGGGCAATGCTTTCATGCGTGCGCACGATCAGGTCCTTGGTTTCCGCCTGCTGCAATTGATGTTCAATCACGGACACAGGCAGGCCGGTGCGCTCCTCGAACAGCCAGACGGGAAAACCGCCGGTCAGGCGCAGGGCGTTCATCATGAATTCAAACGGCAGATCGGCCCGCGCGATTTCATGCTGCTCCTGCACCGGCCGGCCCGCCGCCACGCCGTCGATGTAGACGCGCGGCTGCTTGTGGCGCATCTGCCGGACGATGCGGTCGGGGAAACTGATCTTGCTGTGCGCCCCGGCGCCGATGCCCAGATAATCGCCGAAACGCCAGTAGTTGAGATTATGACGGCTGGCCTGTTGCGGCAGAGAAAAAGCGGAGGTCTCGTAGTGCTCAAAACCGGCGGCAGCGAGCCGCGCCTCCAGGTCTTCCTGCATCTGCGCCGTCACCTCGTCGTCCGGCAGGTTGGCCGGCGGGTAGCGGTGAAACAGGGTGTTGGGTTCGATGGTGAGGTGATAGCAGGACAGATGATCCGGCCTGAAACTCAACGCCGTTTCGACGTCCGCCAGCAAATCGGCTACGCTTTGCTGCGGCAGGCCGTAGATCAGGTCGAGATTCATGCGGCCGAATATTTCCCGCGCTGCGCCAGCCGCTTCACGCGCCTGCGCAGCGTCATGCACGCGACCCAGCGCCTTGAGATAGGCCGGATTGAAACTCTGGATACCGAGGGACAGGCGATTCACCCCGGCAGCGTGAAAGTCCTGGAATTTCTCCCGCTCAAAGGTGCCGGGGTTGGCCTCCAGGGTGATTTCGGTGTCCGGCGGCAGGTTCAGCAGCATGCGCGCCGCGGCGATGATTTCGTCGATGCCCTCGGCGCTGAACAGGCTGGGCGTGCCGCCGCCGAAAAACACCGTGCTCACCCGCCTGCCCCAGATTTGCGGCAGCGCCTGCTCCAGATCGCTGCGCAGGGCTGCAATATAGGCCTTTTCCGGCACCGCTTCGCGCGCCTCGTGCGAATTGAAGTCGCAGTAAGGGCACTTTTTCAGGCACCAGGGAATATGGATATACAGCGACAGCGACGGTAAGGCTGTCAGACTGATTTTTCCCGGCGGGGTGAGGCTGATGACGCTCATGCCTGGGTTTTGATTTTTTCCACCAGCGCCATCAGCGCCTGGGCCCGGTGGCTGATGCGGTTTTTCTCCGTCGGCTCCAGTTCGGCCGCGGTTTTACCCAATTGCGGCAGATAAAAGTACGGATCGTAGCCGAAACCGCTTTGGCCGCGCGGCTGGCTGATGATTTCGCCGTGCCAGATACCGTCGGCAATCAGCGGCTGCGGATCGTCCGCATGACGCACCAGCACCATGACGCAGTAGTAGTAAGCCCGCCGGTTGGCATGGGAGCCGAGCAGCTGCACCAGCTTCTGGTTGTTGCGCAGATCCGATTTCGGCTCGCCGGCAAAACGGGCAGACAACACGCCGGGGGCACCGCCCAGTGCCTCGGTGCAGAGGCCGGAATCGTCTGCCAACGCCGGCAGGCCGGTCAAGCGGCTGGCGTGGCGCGCCTTGGCCAGAGAGTTTTCCACAAAGGTGAAAAACGGCTCTTCCGCTTCCGGCACATGGTATTCGCCCTGCGGGTGCGCCTCCCAGTCAAGCGGGCCGAGAATGGCGGAGATTTCCTTCAGCTTGCCGGCATTGTTGCTGGCGATGACCAGCTTTTTCATGCCAGCGCCGCCTTTTGCGCCGCAAACAGCTGGCGGATGCCGTGCTCAGCCAGGTCCAGCAGCGCACTCATTTCATTGCGCGAGAACGGCGCGCCTTCGGCGGTGCCCTGGATTTCCACGAAACCGCCGTCGCCGGTCATCACCACGTTCATGTCGGTATCGCAGGCGGAGTCTTCCGGGTAATCCAGGTCCAGCACCGGCACGCCTTCGTATACGCCGACGGAAATGGCCGCAACCGAATCCCTGAGCGGAGATTCGCCGATCATGCCGCGCGCCAGCATGACGGTAATGGCGTCATGCACCGCCACATAGGCGCCGGTGATGCTGGCGGTACGCGTACCGCCGTCCGCCTGGATCACGTCGCAGTCGATGTGGATGGTGCGTTCGCCCAGCCTGGCCAGATCCATCACCGCACGCAGGCTGCGGCCGATCAGCCGCTGGATTTCCTGCGTCCGGCCGGTCTGCTTGCCGCGCGCCGCTTCGCGGTCCATGCGCGTGCCGGTGGAACGCGGCAGCATGCCGTACTCCGCCGTCATCCAGCCCTGATTCTTGCCCTTGAGAAAGCCCGGCACCTTGTCTTCCACGCTGGCCGTGCAAATCACCTTGGTGTCGCCAAACTCCACCAGCACGGAGCCTTCGGCATGTTTGGTGTAGTGGCGGGTGATGCGCACTTGGCGCAGTTCGTTGGGCTGGCGTTGACTGGGGCGCATGGCGGTATCTCTGTCTTTTTCGGGAAGGGAACATTATACCGAGGGAGGCAGGGTTCTATAAGCGGTTCGTCAAGAGAGTGGCGTCACCCACTATGAGAAACATTGATGAGGTTTGGCCGGCAGCGAATAAGAGGAATTTAAAAGCAACGGCAACCCCAACATCTACGCCGTCTGCAAACCACCAACGCCACTCAAGTCGGGTGCGGTAAGCGATCAGATGGTTTGGCCTTTCCGGGTTCCCTTTTATTTGTCGCCTCGCGGGTGGATTTCTGGCGGGGGCTGACGGCGAGTACTGTTCGAGTTCCGCAGTGGGGCACGCTGTGTGTGCCCCGCCAGGGCGAGTTTACTCGCCACCCGCCAGAAATCCAGCCACGAGGGGAAGTCGACAAATTCAGGGTCGCCTTTCTTTCGCTTCCTTTCTTTGGCGAAGCAAAGAAAGGAAGGCGCTGCCGGGCGCTCCCGGCCTACAAGCTCAAGGAAACTCCACCCTCACTTCACCGTCTTGTTGCGCGTATACCGCTGGATCGCTTCCTGAATCTCGGCGATGGCCTGCTCGATCTCATTGTCGGACAAATCAGCCTTGTCCTTGCTGAAATCGGCGTTGTCCATCAGGGTGGTGACCTGGTCCATCGGCATGGCGGCAGTGGCCATTTCGTCCTTGATTAGCCGGTGCGAGCCGCCCCAGGTCATGCCGACGGCCGAGAGGTTGTCGCCGTCTTCGCCGCCGCGGAATTCGGCATGGTCCAGCAGTTCCAGCACGGCCTGCTGCAAGGGGTAGGCCTGAAAGATGGAGACGATTTCATTGGGTGTCATCATGCTCCACAGCCCATCGGTACAGATCAGGATGGAATCGCCCTCCTGCAGCGGTATCTTGCGCGACACGTCCACTTCGGGCGTCACATAGCCGCCCAGACAGTTGTAGATCTTGTTGCGGTCGGGGTGGGTCGCCAACTGCTGTTCGGTGATCTTGCCGTCCTCGTACAGTTGCTGCACGCGCGAATGGTCGCGCGTGCGGCCGACGATCTCGGTGCCGCGGATGTGGTACAGCCGCGAATCGCCCACATGCGCCCAGTAGGCATGATCGTCCTGCACCAGGCAAGCGACGATGGTGGTACGCGGCGCATCCAGCAGTTCGTGTTCGGCGGCATATTCATTGACCGCCATGTGGGCGGACTGGATGGCCTCGCTGAGAAACATGAAGGGATTGCCGATTTTCGGTTTGGCCTGGTTCTGGAACAGCGAGGTGAGCATCTGCACCGTCACCTGGGCGGCCACCTCGCCGTGCAGATGGCCGCCCATGCCGTCGGCCAGCACCATCAGCAACGCTTCCTTGCTGTAGGAATAGGCTACCCGGTCCTGGTTGTATTTGCGGCCGCCCTGACGGCTGGCCTGGTAAATGGAAAATCGCATGCGTCAACTCAAGCTGTGAAAAGGCTCAGAAAATGTCTTTCTTCAGAGTGTTCTTCAAACTGGTCAGCAGCGAAGGCTTTTCTTCCGGCGGCAGCACCGCCGGCTCCATCAGCGCCTTCTGCAGCGCAAATACGCTCTGCGGCCGCTCCATGTAATCCAGTTTGAGACACCAATCGACGATCTCGAGCAACTGTGCGGAATATTTTTCGCCCCAGAGCTTTTTCGCCGACACCAGCTTGTCGTCTTTCATGCGGGCATCGGCCGCCTGCGGAGCAAACCCGGCCAGGCAGGAGAACATGCTGGCTCCCACGCTGTAGATGTCGGTCCAGGGGCCCAGCCGGTCGCGGTTGCTGTACTGTTCCGGCGCGGCAAACCCCGGCGTGTACATGGGCGACAGTTTGGAGCGCTCGGTGGTCAGCGTCTGCCGCGCGGCACCGAAGTCGATCAGCACCGGCGAACCGTCCAGCCGCAAATAGATGTTGGACGGCTTGATATCCAGATGCAGTACCTTATGCGTGTGCACCTCACGCAAACCGTTGAGCAATTCGACAAACACGCGCCGGATGAACATTTCCGTCACCTTGCGCTTGTTGCCCTGAATGTGTTCCTGCAGCGTCTTGCCCCGCTCGTACACCATCACCATGTAGACAGTCTCGTTGGAGCGGAAAAAGTTCAACACGCGCACCACATTGGGATGCACGATATTGGCCAGGGCGCGCCCTTCCTCAAAAAAGCATTTCATGCCGTAACGGAAGATGGCCAGATTGTCGGCACTGGTGGCGGCCACGGTTTCGCCTTCGGTCCGCAACACCAGGGAATTGGGCAGGTATTCCTTGATGGCAACGGGCGTGCCGTGCGAATCATGTGCCAGATAAACGATGCTGAAACCGCCATTGCTGAGAGGCCGGGCAATCCGGTAATCCATCAGCTGGTAGCCTTCCGGCAGGGCTCGGTTTGGTTGCGACGGTGGCATATCGCGGGCAGTCTCTCACTCAGTTTGGTGTATAATTTTTACATACGTTTTTTGCATCTATTATGTCCGTTCATATCACACGCGGCAAGCCGGCACGTGATGCAAGCATAAAACCGATTCTCGTTCAGGACCCAAGGACCCAGCATGATTGTCAGCATGACCGGCTACGCCAACGCCCAAACCCAGTTGCCCGGTGGCGCTCTGCTGCTGGAATTGCGTTCGGTCAACCATCGTTATCTGGAAATCAGCTTCCGCCTGCACGACGACTGGCGGCCGCTGGAACCCGCCCTGCGCGAAGGCATCGCCGCCCGCCTGACGCGCGGCAAGGTGGAATGCCGCATCAGCTTCAATCCGCACACGACTGCCCAGCGGCCGCTGGAAATCAACCTCCCGTTGCTGGCGCAGCTGACCGAACTGAACACCACTGTGCGCTCGCACCTGCCGGACAGCCAGACCCTGCGCGTGCTCGACGTGCTGCGCTGGCCCGGCATGCTGGGCGACGACAAGCCCGACAGCGCCAGCCTGCAGGACATCACCCTGGGCCTGCTCAAGCAGGCACTGGACGACATGAGCGCCAGCCGCCAGCGCGAAGGTGCGGCATTGGCGCAACACCTGCTCGACCGCGCCGAACAAATCGAAAAACGGGTGGCCGACGTGAAACCGAAACTGCCGGCCCTGGTGGAAGCCTACCAGGGCCGCCTCACCGCCAAGTTGCAGGAAGCCATGGCCAGCCGCGACGACGAGCGCGTCCGCCAGGAAGTCGCCCTGTTCGCCCAGAAAATCGACGTGGACGAGGAATTGTCCCGCCTGACCGCCCACATCAAGGAACTGCGCCGCATCGTCAAAACCGGCGGCGCGGTCGGCAAGCGGCTGGATTTCCTCATGCAGGAACTCAATCGCGAAGCCAACACGCTGGGTTCCAAGTCCGTTTCGGTGGAAACCAGCCAGGTGTCGATGGAACTCAAGGTGCTCATCGAGCAAATGCGCGAACAGATCCAGAACATCGAATAACCCGGAATAGAGCCCTTAACATATGCAAGGTAACCTTTACATCGTCAGCGCGCCGTCCGGCGCCGGCAAAACCAGTCTGGTTCGCGCTCTGCTGGAGCAGGACCGCGCCATCCGCCTGTCCGTGTCCTACACCACGCGGGCGGCCCGCCCCGGCGAAGAGGAAGGCATTCACTACCATTTCATCGGCCGCGACGAATTCCAGCGCCGGCTGGAAGCGGGCGACTTCCTGGAAAGCGCGGAAGTGTACGGCAACTACTACGGCACCTCGCACAGCTGGGTAGTCAGCCGACTGGAACAGGGTCATGACATTCTGCTGGAAATCGACTGGCAGGGCGCCCAGCAGGTGCGCAAGCTGCTGCCGCAGGCGATCAGCATTTTCATCCTGCCGCCGTCGCTCGAAGCGCTGCGCCAGCGTCTGTCCAACCGCGGTCAGGACAGTCAGAACATCATCGACAACCGTATGAAAAGCGCCCGCGACGAAGTCAGCCATGCAGCCGAATTCGATTATGTTATCATCAACGATGATTTTTACTCTGCGCTGCAGGACCTGGCAGCCGTAACGCGCGCCGAGCGCCTGCGCACGGCGCGCCAGTTGTGCCGCCAACAGGCGCTGATCAGCCAGCTGAGCGCCTGATCAGCCGCACGCACGCAGTAATATGCAACAACCCGATTAGATTGAACCAGGAAGGACCCCACCATGGCACGCATTACCGTTGAAGACTGTCTGCACAGCATCCCGAACCGTTTCGAACTGACCCTGGCCGCCACCTACCGCGCCCGCCAGATCGCCCAGGGCAACACCCCGCAGGTGGAAGCGGAACGCGACAAACCGACCGTGATCGCGTTGCGCGAAATCGCCCAAGGGCTGGTTGGCAAGGAAATCCTCAACCGCGGCCAGGCCTGACCAAACCAGGGGAGCGACTTAACGAGTATTGACGATGTCCGAGTCGCTCCCGCTCAAGTCAGTCGTCGGCTATCTCAAGCCGGAAGACATCCAGCAGGTCGAAGCCGCCTTTGAATTCAGCCGGGCGGCGCACAAGGGGCAGTTCCGCAAAAGCGGCGAGCCCTACATTCACCATCCCGTCGCCGTCACCTGCCTGCTGGCCGAGTGGCATCTTGATGCCCGCGCCCTCATGGCCGCGCTGCTGCACGACGTGGTGGAAGACACCCTCACCACGCCGGCCGAAATCGCGGAAAAATTCGGCAAGGAAGTCGCCGACCTGGTCGACGGCGTGTCCAAGCTGGACAAGATCGAATTCCAGAGCGCGGCGCAGGCGCAGGCGGAAAATTTCCGCAAAATGCTGCTGGCCATGGCGCGCGATATCCGCGTCATCCTCATCAAGCTGGCCGACCGCCTGCACAATATGCGCACAATGGATTCCATGCGGCCGGACAAGCAAAAGCGCATTGCCCGCGAAACGCTGGAAATCTACGCCCCCATCGCCAACCGGCTGGGGCTCAACCGCATTTACCAGGAACTCGACGACCTGGCCTTCCGCTACCTCTACCCCAACCGCTACCAGGTGCTGGACAAGGCGGTCAAAAAAGAACGCGGCAACCGCAAGGAAGTCATCAACAAGATTCTCGAAGCCATTCAGCAGCGGCTGAGCACCTGTCGCGTCGAAGCCACAGTGACCGGCCGGGAAAAGCACCTGTACAGCATCTACCGTAAGATGCACGACAAGTCGCTGGCCTTTTCCGAAGTGTTCGACATCTACGGCTTCCGTGTCATCGTGCCGGATATTCCCAGCTGCTATCTGGCGCTGGGCGCACTGCACCAGCTGTACAAGCCCATCCCCGGCAAGTTCAAGGACTACATCGCCATTCCCAAGGCCAATGGCTACCAGTCGCTGCACACCACCCTGTTCGGTCCCTTCGGCACGCCAGTGGAAGTGCAGATCCGCACGCAGGAAATGCACAAACTGGCCGAGGCCGGCGTGGCGGCGCATTGGCTGTACAAGGCGTCCGAAACCAGCCTCAACGAAGTGCAGCAGAAAACCCACCAATGGCTGCAAAGCCTGGTGGAAATGCAGTCGGAAACCGGCGACTCGGTGGAATTCCTCGAACACCTGAAGGTCGATCTGTTCCCGGACGAAGTCTACGTGTTCACGCCCAAGGGCAAGATCATGGCGCTGCCGCGCGGCTCCACCGCGGTCGATTTCGCCTATGCCGTGCACACGGACATCGGCGACCGCACCATTGCCGCCAAGATCAACTACGAACCGGCCCCGCTGCGCACGCCGCTGCGCAACGGCGACCAGGTGGAAATCATCACCGCGCCGCAGGCCAAGCCCAATCCCAGCTGGCTGCACTTCGTCATCACCGGCAAGGCGCGCACCCGCATCCGCCACTTCCTGCGCACCATGCAGTTCGACGAATCGGTGTCGCTGGGCGAACGCCTGTTGTGCCAGGCCTTCAAGGGCATGCAGATCGACCCGAAAGAGCAGATCACCGCTGCCCACTGGGAACACCTGATCCAGCACATCAGCGCCAAGTCGCGCGAAGAAGTGCTGGCCGACATCGGCCTGGGCAAACGGCTGGGCATCGTCGTCGCCCGCCAGCTGCTGTCGCCGCTGGGCAGCGACGGTGAACACCATGCGCCGCCGCCCACCGTCGGCCCGGTGACCATCCGCGGCTCGGAAGGCATGGCCGTGCAATTCGGCCGCTGCTGCAGCCCCATCCCGGGCGACCCGATCATGGGCTTCATCAACAAGGACCACGGCCTGGTCATCCACACCCACGACTGCCCGACCGTGTCGAGCTTCCGCAACCATCCGGAACGCTGGATGGACGTATCCTGGGCGCCGGAAATCGACAGGCTGTTCGATGTCGGCATCAAGATGGTGGTGGCCAACGAGCGCGGCGTGCTGGCCAAAGTGGCCGCCAGCATTTCCGAATCCGACTCCAACATCGGCCGCATCCATATGGAAGAAGACGAAGGCAGCGCCTACACTTCGCTCTACTTCACCCTGCAAGTACGCAACCGCGTGCATCTGGCCACCCTGATGCGGCATTTGCGCAAAATTCCTGAAGTTGTCAGAATCAACCGCGTCAAACATCACTAACAAACAGGAGAGACCCCATGCAAAACCGCGTCATCAGCACCCCCAGCGCCCCCCAGGCCATCGGTCCCTATTCCCAGGCCGTGCGGGCCGGCACGCTGGTGTTCCTGTCCGGTCAGATCGGCCTCGACCCCAAGACCATGGAACTGGTGAGCGGCGTGGAAGCCCAGGCCAAGCAGGTATTCGCCAACCTGAAGGCGGTGGCCGAAGCCTCCGGCGCGTCTCTTGGCAACGCGGTCAAACTGACCATTTACATGACCGACCTGAACGACTTCGCCAAGGTCAACGAAATCATGACGCAATTCTTCAGCCAGCCTTACCCGGCCCGCGCCACCGTGCAGGTGGCCGCACTGCCCAAGGGCGCCCTGGTGGAAGCCGACGCCATCCTGTCCACCCAGGGCTCGGCCAGCTAATCGCCGCCCCATGGCGAAACAGGCCGCCAGCGGGGGAGTGCTTTCCGGCACTCCCGCGGCCCTGCGCGGCAAACTCGCCAAACTCGGCATCACCCGCGATGCCGATCTGCTGACCCACCTGCCCCTGCGTTATCTCGACGAAACCCGCCTCACCCCCATAGCCGAACTGGAAGACGGCATGCTGGCCGTGGCCGAAGGCGAAGTCACGCTGTGTCAGCTGCAATTCAAGCCACGCAAGATGCTGCTGGTGGAATTGAAAGACGACAGCGGCAGCCTGCAGCTGCGTTTCTTTCACGTTTTCGCCGGCCAACAGGCGGCGCTGGCGGTTGGCACAAAGATCAGAGTCAGCGGCGAGGTGCGCAAGGGGTTCTTCGGCGCGGAAATGATCCACCCGAAATACCGCAAGGCGCGCGAGGGCATGCCCCTGCCAGATCACCTCACGCCGATCTACCCCACCACTGCGGGCCTGGCGCAGAACAGCCTGAGCAAGCTCATCCACCAGGCGCTCGACAGCCTGCCGCTGGACGACACCCTGCCGGCCGCCCTGCTCGGCAAGCTGAAACTGCAACCCTTCGACAGCAGCCTGCGCACGCTGCACCACCCGCCGCCGGGCGCTCCGCTGAAACAACTGGCCGAACGCAGCCACCCGGCCTGGCAACGGCTCAAATTCGACGAATTGCTGGCCCAGCAACTCTCGCTCAAGCGCGCCCATATCCGCCGTCGCGCCCATGCCGCCCCGTCGCTCAGCGGCACCGGCCGTCTGCTGGCCGCGTTTCGCGCTGCACTGCCATTCAGCCTCACCGGCGCGCAGGAACGCGTTGTCAGCGAAATCAGCCGCGACCTGACCCAGTCGCACCCGATGCAACGCCTATTGCAGGGCGACGTGGGCAGCGGCAAGACCATCGTGGCCGCCTTCGCCGCCTTGCAGGCGATCGAATCCGGTTACCAGGCGGTGATCATGGCGCCCACCGAAATCCTCGCCGAGCAGCACTACCTGAAGCTGTCCGCCTGGCTGGAGCCGCTCGGCATCAAAGTCGCCTGGCTGGCCGCCAGCGTCAAAAGCAAAGCCCGTGCGGCCGCGCTGGAAACGCTGAAGGATGGCAGTTGCCAACTGGCCGTGGGCACCCATGCGCTGTTCCAGCAGCCGGTGGAATTCGCCCGCCTCGGTCTTGCCGTGGTGGATGAACAGCACCGCTTCGGCGTCGCGCAACGCCTGGCCCTGCGCGACAAGGGCAACGGCCTGGTGCCGCATCAGCTGATGATGAGCGCCACCCCCATTCCGCGCACCCTGTCGATGAGCTATTTCGCCGACCTGGATGTCTCCATCATCGACGAACTGCCCCCCGGCCGTTCGCCCATCGCCACCAAAGTGGTCGGCAGCAGCCGACGCGATGAAGTGATCGACCGGCTGCACGAAGCCTGCCGCAACGGTACGCAGGCTTACTGGGTGTGCCCGATAATCGGGGAATCCGATAATGAGCAAAGCGAAGTTACGGCGCAGGCTAACATGAGCAGAGCGAATGTTAAGCGCAGCGGCCGTAGCCAGAAGCTTGAATTACAGGCCGCCCTGTCCACCCACGAGGAACTGACAGAGCGCATGAGCGACCTGAAGATCGGCCTGGTGCACGGCCGCATGAAAGCGGAAGAAAAAGCCGCCGTGATGAACGCTTTCAAGGCCGGCGAATTGCATTTATTGGTCGCCACCACGGTCATCGAAGTGGGCGTGGACGTGCCCAACGCCAGCCTCATGATCATCGAACACGCCGAACGCATGGGCCTGTCGCAGCTGCATCAATTACGCGGCCGCGTGGGCCGTGGCAGCAAGCAAAGCAGTTGCCTGCTGCTGTACCAGGCGCCGCTGGGCGACATTGCCCGCCAGCGCCTCAAAGCCATTCAGGAAAGCCAGGACGGCTTTGAAATCGCCCGTTTCGACCTGGAACTGCGCGGCCCGGGCGAATTTTTAGGCGCACGCCAGAGCGGCCAGCCCATGCTCCGTTTTGCCGATATCGAACACGACCAGAAACTGCTGCAGCAAGCCAGCCAGACGGCGGACTGGCTGCTGCAACACGACGAACAGGCAGTGGAAGCCCATTTGCAACGCTGGCTGGGCAGCAAGGCGGACTTTGCAACGGTATAGGAAAGGCACTGTCTGCGGTCTGCAAAAGTGAAGTCGCCGCGACAGTTCAGGCAAGCCATACTGACACAAATCCCCCTTTTACAAAGGGGGAAATGGCTACCCGTGGAACGTCTGCCACCAACATTCTTCCCCCTTTGCAAAAGGGGGACCGAGGGGGATTCCGCTTTTCGCTCAGCCCTCAGTCCTATCACCTCAACCCTGGTTTTGCCATTGAGCCCGATTCAAACTCACAGGATAATAGCCCTCATGCTCCCAACACTGCCCCTCGAAAAAATCCTCCACTCCCAGGGCTTCGGCACCCGCCGCGAATGCCGTGCGCTGATCCGCGACGAGGCCGTGAGTGTCAACGGTGAGCCCTGCGACGACCCGACAGCCGTTTTCGCCACAGCCAACCTGGAATTCACGGTTTACGACGAGCCCTGGCCGTACCGGGAAAAAACCTACATCGTATTCAACAAGCCGGCGCACTTCGAGTGCTCGCACAAGCCCATCCACCACCCGAGCATTTTCGGCCTGCTGCCGCCACCGCTGGTACTGCGCGGCGTACAGTGCGTCGGCCGGCTGGATGAAGACACCACCGGCTTGTTGCTGTTATCGGACGACGGCCAGTTCATCCACCGCATGAGTTCGCCCAAGTGGAAGGTGCCGAAAACCTATCTGGTGACCGCCAAACACCCTGTCAGCGATGAACTGATACGACGTCTGAAAGAAGGCGTGCTGTTGCATGACGAGAGTGAGCCCATTGTGGCGCTGGCCTGCGAGCGGGTGAGTGAATACCAGCTCACGCTCATGCTGGCCGAGGGCAAGTATCATCAGGTCAAGCGCATGGTGGCGGCGGCCGGCAACCGGGTGGAGCAGTTGCAGCGCATACGCATAGGCAATCTGGCGCTGGACACCGATCTGGCCGAAGGCGAATGGCGTTGGCTCGACCCGGCCGAAATCGGCTCGCCCGAAGCGAAACAGGTCCAAAACAACCATCAAAATCCACCTATCGGACCATAACAACAGGCGCCCTGTACCATATACAGGCTTTGCACTCAGTCAGTACACTGCTGGCTCCAAATAACAACAACACGGTGAATACAACACAATCGAGGAGATAGACACATGCAAGCACTTTTCCGCTGGCTGGGCGCAGCCGCCATCCTATTGACCGCGCTGTGTACAAACCAGGCGCAAGCCGACATGAAATCATCCGTGGTGCTGTCGATCAACGAGGGCACTTCCGGCAGCAGCGATTTTCTCACCATGCAGGACAAATACCGCCCACTGGCGGACTACCTCACCCGCAAAATCAAACTGCAGGTAAAACTGGAGTCGGCCACCACCTTGAAACTGGTGCTGATCGGGCTGGAAAAACACCACTTCGAACTCCTGCTGGTCCGTCCCTCCCATATCGCAGCCAAAGCCATGCGCGATTACCACTATCAACTGGCCGCAGCGGCAGATGGCCAGTCCACCGCCTATTTCATCATCAAGCCGGACTCAACGCTCAAATCGCTGAAGGATCTGAAAGGCAAACGCATCGCCATGCCCGACCCGGACGCTTACCCCACTCACATCGGTCTGGCCATGCTGAAACAGGCCGGCGTACCGATCGGCCCCGATACTGTCGCCTACTCGCGCTCGCAGGAAGCAGTCGGTTACGCCGTGAAGCAAGGCTTCGTCGCAGCCGGCGTGGTGATCAGCTATTCCAAGGTATTCAAAAACTGGGAAAAAGAAGGGGGACGCGTGCTGACGGCCAGCCCGGCTCTGCCCTTCTGGGGCATCCTGGCCCACCCTGACATGCCGCCCGCCCTGCTGGCACAGATCCGCCAGGCGCTGATAGATTTGAAAGATACCGATGAAGGCAAGGCCATCCTGCACGGCATGGGCATTTCCGGTTTTGTCGCCGGCGACCCCGCCAGCTACGCCAACATGTTGAAATTTCTCGGGGAATAATTAAGCGGAGCAAATTAACGTCCGTCGCGGCAAGCCTGATAGTGCTTGCCTTACAGGGCGGTTCTGGGGGATACTGAGGCAAGGTTGAGACACCGTATACAACATGACAAAGTCAGCCCCCAACGCCCTCCCCAAAGAATCCGCCGCTGCTGCGCGCAAACAGTCGCAGACGTGGTTCCGGCATCCTTACTGCACGCCGGAAATCTACCATTTTTTATCCACCTACTGGCTGGATATGCTGACGCGCGCCCATGCCGCCGGCGGTGAAGAAGGAGCCGGCTGGGTTGGCGGCATCCGCATTGCGGAAGCGTTGCTGTGGAGCATTTCGCCCAAAAACGAACAGGAAGAACGGCTGAAGCTGGTCAAGGCCCTGCCCACCCTGCTCAAGGCCATCGAAACGGCGATGCGGCAACAACAGGCAAGCGAGAATGAGATCGAAGAATTTCTCGCCCACATGGCGGAAAAACATGCTGTTGCATTGCGGGGAGACCCCAAACCCGCCGCCTCCCCGCCGCTGGACACGGTCATGTCCGCTGTTGCCGCCGAAACGCCGCCACAACCCGCCGGTTCAGCGCCGGAGCCTATTGCAGCGCATCCGGCGCTGGCAATAGGCCAGGAAGAACCGCAAACCGTCATCGAGCAGGCAGCCGAAGCCGTCAAGCCGTTTGAGGCTTCCGCCACGCCCCCGGCCTCGCACGGCAGGGAAGAAGCGCCCGCCAAAGTGGACGAAGTCCGTCAGCAGGTGGATGAAATGCCCAAGGGGACCATCATCGAGTTTCAGCGCAGCTCGTCGACGCCCATCCGCTGCCGCCTGCAATGGGTCAGCCCGTCACGGCGGGTGTTCCTGTTCACCAGCAAAGATGCATCGCACGCGATTCGCATTTCGCCGGCAAGCCTGACCGAACGGTTGCGCGGCGGATCGGCCAAGGTAGTGCAGGACGATGATTGAACGCAGCTCGTCCTGATCTTGCCGTACCGCCCGCTTCTCACTTGCCGGGTCCTCATCTAGAATTTCAACGTAGTCCGACAACAGACTGACCGGATATTTGTGAACGCAGAGCTGGAACGTTTCCAATTGGCCCTTGCGGCCCTGCAAAAACCCTTTGGCGAGGGTTTGGAACGTGTTTTGCCCGGCATTTTGCAAAAACTCGACGAGCATCTGTTCGATCTGGGCGAAGCCTCAACCGATTCGGAACTGCAAACGCTTTATCATCAATTGCGTACCACCGTGCAGGATGAGCGGCAGCACATTCTGGCCCATTTCCGCCAGACGCTGCAAAACTGCATGGCAAAACGTGACGGCAGCCCGGCAGCGGCTGCAGACGCGCCCTTCAACCTGCAGACGCTCAGCCTGGTCGAATTTGACGAAATGGAGGAGTCGCTGGGCATCAACGGCTTGTCTCAACGGCTGAATGAAACCTGCGCCGACGAGCTTGCCGCCCTCTCCTCCCGCCTGAAACGCATTCTCGGCACGTCGACCCTGACCGACAAAGACAATCCGTTCAGCCCCGAGATGATCTCCCAGGCGATGGGGAAAAGCTTTTCCATGGTCGAAGGCGTGCGACCGAAGTTGCTGCTATTCAAGACACTGGCGGAGCCGTTACGCGACCCATTGAAAACCCTCTACCGTGACCTGAATGAAACCATGGCTACCCAGGGGTTCGAGCTGTCGGCCGCCACGATCGTCAAGGCCGCCAGCCGGCCGGCGCCGGTTGGCGGGAGCCCGGTCGCCACGTCCCAGACTGCGCCACAGCCGCTCCCCGGCAGTTCGCCGGCGGTACCCCAGGCCGTTTTCGGACAGTCCGCCGCGGCCGACGACCTGTTTGCCATATTGCAGCAGCTTATCCGCCCAGCCGGCGCGGCCATGCCGGCCGGAACCGCCGCGCCGGCCGAGGGCTTCCCGGCGCTGGGGTTCCCGGCCTTAACGAGCGGGGCGACGGCGCCGCTTGCCACGCCTGAACTGCTGTCCACCCTGTCGCAGATTCAGCACGCCATTCCCCGCGGCGAACTGCCCGTGGAAGGGACCGCCCGGGCCGATGCGACCGCAGCATTCAGCACCGCCGAACTGACAGCAGGGCTCACCAACGTCCTGCACCATATCCGTCAGACGCCCACCTATACCAGCGCCAGCCAGGCGGACGCCATCACCATCGACGTCGTCGCGATGATGTTTGACTTCATCTTTGACGATGACGACATCCCTCCCGCGGTCAAGGGCCTGATCGGGCGACTGCAGATTCCGGTGCTCAAGGCCGCGATGCTGGACAAGAAATTCTTCTCCAAAAAGGACAATCCGGCCCGCAAGCTGCTGGACCGCACGGCCCATGCCGCCATCGGCTGGAAAAGCGAGATCGATACGCAAGACCCGCTGTATCGCAAGTTGGACGAACTGATCCGCCACATCGTCGACAAGTTCGAGGACAACAGCGACATTTTCAGCCAGGCGACGGCTCAGCTGGACGAATTCCTGCAGCTGGAGGAGATGCGGGCCGAGGCCCGTTCGCGGGCCGTCACGGAAGAAATTCGCAAACGCGAGCTGAAAGAATCCGCGCCGGAAATAGCCCATCAGCAAATTGAAAAGCGGTGCCAGGATGCCCGCTGCACCCCCATGCTGCAGGAATTTTTGCGGCACTACTGGGTGACCCCGCTGGCCGATGCCTATGCCGTCAACGGCGCCGACTCACCGGAATGGGCCTCGGCCTGCCGCTCGACTGAAGACCTGTTCTGGAGCGTGGAGCCGAAAACGGCGGCAGAAGAACGCGCCCAACTGCTCAAGCGCTTGCCTGCGCTGCTGCAAACCCTGTCCGAGGCAATGGAACAGCAGCAGGCGCCGGTCGAGTTTTCCACCGCCCTGTTCGCCCACCTGGTGGAAGTCCACACCGCCGCGCTCAAGGGGCTGGCGCGCATTAGCACCCGGCCGGCGCCGCAGGCGAAGCAAACCGAAGCGCCCGGCGAGCCGGCCGAGCCCGCTGCCGCGCCAGCCAGGGCGGATCCATCCGCCATACCGCAAGCCCGCCCCAAGAGCGCCAACGCACTGCCGGCCGGCGGCGAAATCGACACATCCGAAATGTACAGCGGCGATGTGCAGGTCGTTGCACCCGACGTGCCGGAGGGCGACGAATTCGACCGCATTGCCCACACCATCGCCAAAGGCACCTGGGTCGAGTTCAAGCTGGACAAGAGCGACAGCATCCGATGCCGTTTATTGTGGACCAGTCCGCTGCGGGGTTCACACCTGTTTTCCTCGCGCGACGGCGGCAATGCCATCAAAATCTCTCCCAGCGGGCTCGCCTCCCGTTTGCGCAAAGGCAAGGCCATCATCCTGCAGGACCAGCCGCTGGTCGACCGGGTGGTCGACAATGTGCTGTCCCGTTTGAAAAAGAGTCAGGCATCCACGACCTGACTCCAACCGAACGGCATATATGAAAACCTCCGCTGCGTGGCAGTTTCATTGCCTGTCCGCCCCACGCTCTTTACGCCGCTGGCTGACCGACCCGGGATCCCTGACTCAGCGTTTATCCAGCCGCTGCCCGCGTTTTGCCGTCCGCGTCCTGCAACAGGGTCGGGCCGCCCCCCTGCTCGATGAAGCGCCGCTGCTGCAGCTGCGGCGGTCAACCGAACGGGTGCAACAACGCGACGTGCTGCTGCTTTGCCGCCAGCAACCCGCCGTCTTCGCCCATACCATTTTCACGCGCGAAAGCCTGCGGCGCGCCTGGCAACCGGTCGGCCGCCTGGGCAATCGCTCGCTGGGCACCCTGCTGTTCAGCAACCCCCGTATCCGGCGCGGCAGAATGCAGTACCGCAAGCTCGATCGGCGCCATCCGCTGTATCGTCGTATAATGCGGCAAACCGGCGGCGCGCTGCCCGCTTCGCTGTGGGCGCGCCGCTCGCTGTTTTTGCTGAACAGTCAGCCGATGCTGGTAACCGAAGTCTTTCTGCCCGACTTGCCATGACACTGAAAGAACGCCTCAACCTGTACGAACGCCTGATGCGGCTGGACAAGCCCATCGGCAGCCTGCTGCTGCTGTGGCCCACGCTGTGGGGCATCTGGTTCGCCACCAGCGGTCACCCCAACTGGCTCATCGTGTGGATTTTCGCCCTTGGCGTGGTGCTGATGCGTTCGGCCGGCTGCGTCATCAACGACTATGCCGACAGCGATTTCGACAGGCATGTCGAGCGCACCCGAAACCGCCCCATCACCGCCGGGCATGTCGGCAAGAAGGAAGCCCTGCTGCTGGCCGGCGGCCTCAGCCTGCTGGCGTTTCTGCTGGTGCTGCAGCTGAACAGGCTCACCATCCAGCTGTCTTTCGTCGCGCTGTTCCTGGCCGCCAGCTACCCCTTCACCAAACGCTTTTTCGCCATCCCGCAGGCGTATTTGGGTATCGCTTTCGGCTTCGGCATTCCCATGGGCTTTGCCGCCCACCTGGGCATGGTGCCGCCGATCGCCTGGTGGCTGCTGCTGGCCAACGTGTTCTGGGCGGTGGCCTACGATACCGAATACGCCATGGTGGATCGCGAAGACGACCTGAAAATCGGCATCAAGACCTCCGCCATCACCTTCGGCCGTTTTGATGTGCTGGCCATCATGCTGTGCTACGCCGCCACCCTGGGCATCCTCGCCTGGATCGGCTGGAAGGTGCATCGCGGCCTGTGGTTTTACGGCGGGCTGGCCGTCGCCGCCGGCATCGTGCTGCACCACTACACGCTGATCCGCACCCGCGAACGGCACGCCTGCTTCAAGGCCTTCCTGCACAACAACTGGCTGGGCGGCGTGGTTTTCGCCGGGCTGGCGCTGGATTACTGGCTTTAGTGCAGCCAAATCCCCCCTCGCCCCCCTTTTGCAAAGGGGGAATGCAATCGCACAACATTTAGCCGGCATCACTTGAATTAACCATGCCAACAGTCAACTTCCCCCTTTGCAAAAGGGGGATTGAGGGAGATTAAATGCAGCCCTACAACCGCCAACTCAAATCCACCTCCCGCACGCTACGCGGCAACATGACCGATGCCGAGCAACATTTGTGGCACCATCTGCGCCGCAAACAACTGCACGGCGTACAGTTCTACCGGCAAAAACCCATCCGGTCCTTTACCGTCGACTTCTATTGCCCAAGCGCACGGCTGGTGGTGGAATTGGATGGCAGCCAGCATCTTGCCGACGAACACCGGCAGGCCGATAAAAAGCGTGACCAGCAATTGATGCAACTCGGCCTCACCGTCCTGCGCTTCGACAACCGCCAAGTATTCTTACAAACCCCTGCCGTGCTGGAAGTCATCTCAGCTACAATACTGCAACGCCTTTAACTCACCACATACCCACCCCCCTTTAAGAAAGGGGGCAGGGGGGATTGAATGAAATACACCGACCTGCGCGACTTCATCGACCAACTGGAAAAACGCGGCGAGCTCAAGCGCATCAGCACCGAAGTTGACCCGGTGCTGGAAATGACGGAAATCTGCGACCGCGTGCTCAAGGCCGGCGGCCCCGCCATCCTGTTCGAGAACCCCAAGGGCAGCGACATGCCCGTGCTGGCCAATCTGTTCGGCACGCCCGAGCGCGTCGCCATGGGCATGGGCGAAGACAGCGTGGAAGCCCTGCGCGAAGTGGGCAAGCTGCTGGCGTTTTTGAAGGAGCCGGAGCCGCCCAAGGGCCTGAAAGACGCCTGGGATAAATTGCCGCTGTTCAAGCAGGTACTCAACATGGCGCCCAAGGAGGTATCGCGCGCGCCCTGCCAGGAAATCGTCCGGGAAGGCGATCAGGTCGACCTGGCCAAACTGCCCATCCAGACCTGCTGGCCGGGCGACGCCGCGCCGCTGATCACCTGGGGCCTGGTGGTCACCCGCGGCCCCAACAAGAAACGGCAGAATCTGGGCATCTACCGCCAGCAGGTGATCGGCAAGAACCGCGTCATCATGCGCTGGCTGGCGCACCGCGGCGGCGCGCTGGACTTTCGCGAGCATTGCGAGAAAAATCCGGGCCAGCCCTTCCCCGTGGCCGTGGTACTGGGCGCCGACCCGGCCACCATACTCGGCGCGGTGACGCCGGTGCCGGATTCGCTGTCGGAATACCAGTTCGCCGGCCTGCTGCGCGGCGCCAAAACCGAAGTCGTCAAATGTCTCGGTTCTGATTTGCAAGTACCCACCTCGGCGGAAATCGTGCTGGAAGGGGTCATTTACCCGGACGATAAGGCTCTGGAAGGCCCCTACGGCGACCACACCGGCTATTACAACGAGCAGGACTGGTTTCCCGTATTCACCATCGAACGCATCACAATGCGCAAGAACCCGATCTACCACAGCACCTACACCGGCAAACCGCCAGACGAACCCGCAGTGCTGGGCGTGGCGCTGAACGAGGTATTCGTGCCGCTGCTGCAAAAGCAGTTCCCGGAGATCGTCGACTTCTACCTGCCGCCGGAAGGTTGCAGCTATCGTTTAGCCGTGGTGAGCATGAAAAAACAGTACCCCGGCCATGCCAAGCGCGTCATGTTCGGCGTGTGGTCATTCCTGCGCCAGTTCATGTACACCAAGTTCATCATCGTGGTGGACGACGACGTCAACACACGCGACTGGAAAGAAGTCATCTGGGCCATCACCACCCGCATGGACCCGGCACGGGATACGTTATTGGTGGAAAATACGCCGATCGACTACCTCGACTTCGCCAGCCCGGTCTCCGGCCTCGGTTCGAAAATGGGTCTGGACGCCACCAACAAGTGGCCGGGTGAAACCACCCGCGAATGGGGCACGCCGATTGTAATGGATGAAGCGGTGAAACAGCGGGTAGATGCCATGTGGGGCGAGTTGGGGCTGTAACTGATCCGGTGCAATGCCCTGCGGTTATTGCACCCTACCGCCCTGTAACCCTATCTTTTTGAATTTATAAAGCGCATAATGCGCGGCGATGCAGCGCGGCACTTCCCAGTCTGGCCGCGCTTTTTCTTTCTCTACCCCGATTCCCGCCTGAGACTGGCGCGTTGTCCGATACGCGACAGGCCATCGTATTGCCAAGGCTTATTCATGTTATTCAGCTCCCTCGGCCTGTCCGAAGAAATCGTCCGTGCCGTTACCGAACGCGGTTACGACAATCCCACCCCCATCCAGCAACAAGCCATCCCGGTAGTTTTGCAAGGCGGCGACCTGATGGCCGGCGCGCAGACTGGTACCGGCAAGACCGCCGGCTTTGTGCTGCCGATTCTGCACCGCCTGTCCGACAAGTCGGTCAAAGGGCCGTCGGAAGGCCGCCCGCCGATTCGCGCGCTGATTCTCACCCCTACCCGCGAACTGGCGGCACAGGTGGAAGAGAGCGTGCGCGAGTACGGTAAATACCTGAAGCTCTCCTCCATGGTGATGTTCGGCGGGGTCAACATCAACCCGCAGATCACCCGCCTGCGCAGCCGCGTGGACATTCTGGTGGCCACGCCGGGCCGTCTGCTGGATCACGTGCAGCAAGGCTCGCTGGATTTGTCGAAGATCCAGATTCTGGTGCTGGACGAAGCCGACCGCATGCTGGACATGGGCTTTATCCGCGATATCAAGAAAGTGCTGGCGCTGCTGCCGAAGCAGCGGCAGAACCTGCTGTTCTCTGCCACGTTCTCGGATGAAATCAAGGAACTGGCGGAAGGCATCCTGAAGAACCCCAAGCTGGTGGAAGTGGCCCGCCGCAATGCCACCGCCGACACCATCGCGCAGAAAGTCCTGCCGGTGGATCGCGAGCGCAAACGCGAACTGCTGTCGCACCTGATCAAGGAAAAGCAGTGGTTCCAGGTGCTGGTATTCACCCGCACCAAACACGGCGCCAACCGCCTGTCCGACCAACTGAACAAGGACGGCATCTCGGCCATGGCAATTCACGGCAACAAGAGCCAGTCGGCCCGCACCCGCGCGCTGAAGGAGTTCAAGAGCGGTGAATTGCAGGTGCTGGTGGCGACCGACATCGCCGCGCGCGGCATTGACATCAGCGAACTGCCGCACGTGGTCAACTTCGAGCTGCCCAACGTGCCGGAAGATTACGTCCACCGCATCGGCCGTACCGGCCGGGCCGGTGCCAACGGTGAAGCGGTATCGCTGGTGTGCATCGACGAGCAGAAGCTGCTGAAAGACATCGAACGCCTGATCAAACGCGAACTGCCGAAAGAGATCGTGCCCGGCTTCGCGCCCGATCCGCGCATCAAGGCCGAACCGATCCGCATGCGCGAACCGCGCGAAGGTGATGCCAATCGACGTCCGCAAGGCGGACAGGCTAACCGGCGAGGACAAAATACACCGCGTCAGCCCGGCTCCAGCCCGTCCGCAGGCCAGGGGCAGCCGCGCAATCGCGCAGGAGGCTCAGGCAATGCCGCGGCAAAACGGGGAACCGGCGGCGGCAACAAAGGAAAACCGGCGCCCGGCCCGCGCGGCAATCCCCGTCCGCGCTGAGCCGGCTAGCCATATTACTCCCCTCCTCCGGCCAAAGCAGAACAACCTCCTCGTTGTTCTGGCGAATTCCTCCCCATCCTCTAGAATTAAAGCGGCGCAGTATGCGCCGCACTTCCATTGAACTGCAACCATAACAAGCAAGCAGTCCAACGAACCCAACTTACAACGGGAAGAGGGGCGGAGGGAATTCATGCCGATCAGCAGCGGCAAAGACTTCACGACTCATCACGCACCGGGCAAAGAGCATTTCCGGCCACTGGCTTATGCACTGCTTACGCTGGCCGTGATATTCATGACCGAGCAGGTAGTCGAATATTATGCCAAAAAAGCCGCCATCGAGTCGGAACAAGCCCAGCTGACCAAACTTTTATCCAATCTGCGCGGTCGACTGGAAGACGCATTCAATGCCGATTTGTCATTGCTGCACGGTTTGGCTGCCGTCGTTGCCGAAAAACCCGACATTGAGCAGGACGACTTCACCCGTATTGCCCGTAGCCTGATCATTCCCAACGGGACACTGCGCAACCTGAGCGCGGCGCCCAATCTTGTCGTGACCCTCATGTATCCGGTAAACGGCAATGAAGCAGCTATCGGCTTGAACTACCGCACCCACCCGACCCAGCGCAATGCGGCTTTGCGTGCCATGCAAACAGGACGCCCGGCCATTACCGGACCCTTGCCGCTGGTGCAAGGCGGTATGGGCATCATCGTGCGTGAACCGGTTTTTATTCCCACCCCCCAGCCAGGTGCGGCAGCGATTCCCTGGGGGCTGGTTTCGGCGGTCATCGATGCCGACTCCTTCTATCGCAGAGCCGGCCTGACGGACATTGAGCCGGCAATTCGTCTGGCGTTGCGTACGCAAAACGATCCTGACGCCCCTAACCGGGTATTTTTCGGCTCCCCGGACATATTTTCCCGCAATCCGGTCATCCAGACGCTGATTCTGCCCGACCGTCGCTGGGAAATGGCCGCGCTTCCGCAGGCCGGCTGGGGCAAAAGCGCGCAATCGAGTATCCGGCTGATTCGTTTGGCCGGCATCCTGCTCGGGCTGACAGGGGTGAGCGCCATCTACTTCACGGCACGGAGTCGCAAACGGCTGACACAAAGCAACGCCTTTCTCATCACCTTGCTCGACACGATTCCCGACCTCGTCTGGCTGAAAGACCCGCAGGGTGTTTATTTGGCCTGCAATCCCGGATTTGAAAAATTTTTCGGCCATCGCCAGGCCGAGATTATCGGCAAAACCGACTACGACTTTGTCGCGCCGGAACAAGCCGGCTTTTTCCGCCAAAACGACCTCACGACTATCCGCAATGGCAGACCGACAATCAACGAAGAATGGATCACCTTGCGGGAAGATGGCCGGAGGATTCTGGTGGAAGCGCTCAAAACGCCGATGTATGGTGAGGATGGCGAGCTGATCGGGGTGCTCGGCATTGCCCGCGACATCACGGCGCGGGAACAAACGCAAGCGCAGTTGCGTCAGCAGAAGGACCTGCTCGATCGCACGGGCAGCATGGCCCGTGTCGGCGGCTGGCAATTCGATGTTGCCAGCATGGCCGGAACGTGGTCGGACGAAACCGCACGTATCCATGATCTTGACCTGGCTGACGGCGTTTCCGTACAGCAAGGGCTGCATTTTTATGAAGGCGCGGACCGCACGGCGATTGAGCAGGCCATAAAAGCCGCCATCGAACACGCCCAGCCCTATGATCTGGAATTGCAAATGACCAGCGCCAAGGGTGTGCGCAAATGGGTGCGCACCATTGGTCAGCCCATATTGGAAAACGGCAAGGTGGTGCGGCTGGAAGGCGTATTGCAGGACATCAGCGAACGCAAGCAGGCCGAGCTGGATATCCATCGCGGCGACCTGTTGCTCGAATCCATTTTCCAGGCCATCCCGGACCTGTTTTTCCTGATGGATGCCGATGGCACCATACGCGACTACCGGGCGCAACACGAGTCGAACCTCTATGTGCCCGCCTCCGTTTTTCTCAACAAACGCATGCAGGACGTTCTACCGGCCGAACTGGGCGAGGAGTTCGGTCGCCAGATCAACCAGCTGAGCCCGGCAAACCCGCTGGTCAGCCTGGAGTATGATCTGCCCCTGCCGGACGGCCCTCACCGCTTCGAAGCCCGCCTGTGTTACCTCGACGACAGCGGCCAATGCATCAGCGTGGTCCGCGACATAACGGAACAAAGCCATGCCAGACAGGCGCTGCAGGAAAGCGAGGCGCGTTACCGCCTGCTGCTGGAATCCGCGCCCTTCCCGGCCGTATTGACGCGCGTCAGCGACGGCTTGCTGATCTACGGCAATCACCGGGCGGAAATCCAGTTCGGTCTGAGCCGGGATAAAGGCATCGGCTTGCCGGCCAGCCGTTTCTACCAGAATCCCCAGGAACGCGACGCAATGCTGGCAAGACTGCGCCGGGAAGGCAGCATCTTCGATGTCGAAATCCGCATGCTGGACGTGGCGGGCAATCCCTTCTGGGCCCTTCTTTCCGCCGCCATCATCGAATTTGAACACGAACCCGTCATCTTCGCGGCCATTAACGACATCACTGAAAGAAAGCGTATCCAGGCGGAAATGGAACTCAATGCCAAGGTGTTCGAACAGGGCAGCGAAGGTATTCTCATCTGCGATGCCAGCAACACCATTCTGTCGGTCAACCGCGCCTTGTGCGATATCACCGGCTACAGCCGGGAAGAATTGCTGGGACAGAATCCCCGCATGCTGAAGTCAGAACGGCATGATGCGGCGTTTTATCACGCCATCTGGCAGCACGTTGCCGAGCAGGGGCACTGGCAAGGCGAAATCTGGAACCGCCGGAAAAATGGCGAAATCTTTCCCGAATGGCTCTCCATCAGCGCGGTCTATGACGAAAAGAGCAACCTCACCCACTATATCGGGCTGTCCAGCGACATTACCCAGCACAAGCAGGCGGAAGAGCACATCCGCCACCTGGCGCATTTCGACGCATTGACCGGCTTGCCCAATCGCGCCCTGCTGAAAGAGCGGATCCAATTCGCCGTCAGTCTGGCGCAACGCAACCCGCACCAGATTGCCCTGTTGTTCCTGGATCTCGACCGCTTCAAAAACGTCAACGACTCGCTCGGCCATCAAGTGGGCGATCAACTGCTGATGGAAGTGGCCAAACGCCTGGAAAATCATGTGCGCGAAGAAGATACCGTGGCACGTCTGGGCGGCGACGAATTCATCCTGTTGCTGCCCAATGTGGGTGCCGACGGCGCCGCCCACGTAGCGGAAAAAGTCATTCAATCCATGGCTCAGCCCTTCCGCGTGGCCGAACACGAACTCAACATCACGCCCTCCATCGGCATCGCCATGTATCCGACCGACGGCGACAGCACCGAGATATTGCTGCAGTGCGCCGATTCCGCCATGTACCGGGCCAAACAAAGCGGCCACAACACGTATCGTTTCTTCACCACGGAAATGCACCGCCATGCCAACCGGACGCTGCTGCTGGAAAATGCCCTGCGGCGGGCGATAGACCGCAACGAGCTGGAGCTGTATTACCAGCCGCAAATGGATTTGCGCACCAACAAAATCATCGCGGCGGAAGCGTTGCTGCGCTGGAATCATCCCGAACTGGGCATGATCCCGCCCAGCACGTTCATCCCGGTGGCTGAGGACAGCGGTCAGATCCTGCCCATCGGCGAATGGGTGCTGCGACAAGCCGTTGCCCAAAATCGGACATGGCAGCAGGAGGGACTGGAAACGATTGTCATGGCGGTCAATCTTTCCGCCATCCAGTTCCGGCAAGCCCATTTCTGCCAGCTGGTGAGCGAGATCCTGAGCCAGTCCGGCCTGGCGGCCAATCTGCTGGAGCTGGAGCTGACCGAACGCATCACCATGGAAGATCCGCTGGGCGCCATCGAAATCATGGATCGCCTGCATGAACGGGGCATCAAGCTGTCCATTGACGACTTCGGTACCGGCTACTCTTCGCTGTCTTACCTGAAACGCTTCAAGATCAGCAAGATCAAGATCGACAAGAGCTTTGTCCGCGACATCACGCGTGAGCCGCTGGACCAGGCATTGGTCGATTCGGTCATCAGCCTGGCCAAGGGTCTGAAAGTGCGAACGATTGCCGAAGGGGTTGAAACAGCCGAGCAGCTTGAATTCCTCAGACACAGGGGCTGTGACGAAACTCAGGGCTACTTCATCAGTCCGCCCCTGACTGCCGCGGATTTTGCCGAGCAGCTGCGCAAACAGCAGATAAAAAACCGGGCTTAACCCGCGTTGTCAGTTGCCGCTGCCAACACGGCCACGACCGCGCTTGATTTCACTCTGCCGCTGTTTTTCCACCCGCTTGCGCTGCTTCGATGCCAGCGTGGGTTTGGTGGGCAGCCGCACCTTGGGCTTGACCGTCGCCAGCAAAATCAAGGCCAGCAAGCGTTTGAGCGCATCCTGCCGATTCCGCTCCTGCGAACGGAAGCGCTTGGCCTCGATCAGCAATTCGCCTTCCGCCGTCAGACGGTGCGCCTGTTGCCGCAACAGGCGCTCGCGCACCTCCTGCGGCAGACTGTCCGAGCGGCGCACATTGAAGCGCAGCTGCACCGCCGTGGCCACCTTGTTGACGTTTTGCCCGCCCGGACCGGACGCGCGGATGAACTGCCAATGCAATTCGTCTTCGTTCAGGGTGATGTTGGGGGCCGCCACGATCATCGGCATTTACTCGTTTACAACGATTCAATGCCGGACAGCATAGCATACTGCCCCGCTCCCGGCCGGCTAGGGCGACTTGCTGATGTGGGCGGCGACAATACGCCAGCCGACGGCAAATCTGACCCACGTCTGCGTCTGCCTGCCGCCGGCCTCGCCGATGCGCTCGAACTCCGTGACGGTCACGGCAAAGTCGTCGCCGAACGTGGTGATGCGGGTGTTATACAGCACGCGCGCAATGTTCTGCGCATCACGGTTCTGACGAAACTGCCGGATCGCCTCGATACCGTAGAGCGTTTCCGTCATGCCCAGACGGACGACATGGGGGCTGTGCCAGAACAACTGATCGAGCACAGAGAGATCGTTATTCAGAAAGGCCTGTTCGTACATTCTGAAAACCTGCTCCACCGCCTGCAACACATGCGGCAGATTAACCGGCAGATCGTCCGGCATCATCGCCGCTGCCCTATGCGGGCATTGGCCAAACCCGCCCGCTCCAGCGCATAGGCGGCGCGCAGGCAGATATCTTCGCGCCAGGGCGGGGCAATCAGCTGCACCCCGATCGGCAGCTGGCCGGCCGGCCACAAGGGAACCACCGCCACCGGCAGGCCGATGAAAGAGATCGGCTGGGTCAGCAACCCCAGATTAGGCCGGGTCGGCAATATCTTTTCACCCACCTGGATTTCCGGCTGGTTGAGCAAGGGCGCCGTTACCGGCGTGGCCGGGGCGATCAGCAGATCGAAGTGTCTGAACAAGGCCAGCGCTTGCTGCAAAAACCGGCGGCGATAACGCTGCGCCTGCTGCACCCACACAGCCGGCAGCATGGCGCCCGCCAGCAAACGCTCGCGCGACAATGGCTCGAATTCCTCCGGCCGCAGACGCAAGTCGTTCAGATGCAGCGCCCCGCCCTCGGCAGCGGTAATGACATAAGCGGCCGCACGCGCGGCAGCCGTACCGGGCAGCTCCACATCCGCCTCGCTCGCCAGTATCTGGGCGGCCGCCTGCGCAGCCCAACGGGCCTCCGTGCCGGCGTTTTCGTCGAAATAGCCCGCCAGCCGGCCCACCCTGAAGCCGATCGCGCCGCGCCCCAGCTGCGCCGCAACCGGCTCGGCCGGCCGCTGGGCACAGGCCGCATCCCGCCGGTCGGCGCCTTGCAGACAGTCGTACACCAGGGCAAGGTCGGCCGTATTGCCGGCAAACGGCCCCAAGTGGTCGAAACTGTCGACAAAAGGGAAGCTGCCGCTGCGCGGCAGGCGCCCGTACGTCGGCTTGAGGCCGAAAATGCCGCACAGCGAGGAAGGCACGCGGATGGAACCATTGGTATCGCTCCCCAGACTGAACGGCAGCAGCCCGGCCGCAACCGCCGCGGCCGAGCCGCCGGATGAACCGCCGGCGCTGCGGTCGGTGTCGCGCGGATTGCGCGTGGCGCCGTAATGCGTGTTTTCGGTGGTAAAACCATAGGCCAGCGCATCCATATTCAGCGTACCGGCCAGCAGCGCGCCCGCCTCGTGCATGCGGCTGACCAGCACGGCATCCTCGACCGCCGGCGGATTGCTGGCCAGCAGCCGGGCGCCGGCCAGAGTCGTCACTCCCGCCACATCGAACAGGTTTTTCACCGCATAGGGCACCGCCGCCAATGGCGGCAAGGCCTTGCCGGCAGCCCGCGCCCTGTCTATCCGCTCCGCCTCGGCCAGCATGCGCTCGCCGGTGACAGCGACAAAGGCATTGAGCCCCGCCGCCTGGCCGATGCGCGCCAGCGTGGAGTCGGCGATTTCCCGGGCGGATACCGCGCCGCGGGAAAATGCCTCGGCGCAAGCGCTGACGGTAAGCAGTTCGGCGCTCATAGACGATACACCGCGGCGGGTTCTTCGTCGATCGCATAATCGAGCCGGATGAAGTGACCGGCCAGGGAGTCGAGCAGATAAAACTGTTGGCGCAACTGCATCAGACGTTGTTCGTCGACTTCCACTCCGTGCAGCGCCATCGCAGCCGCCAGATAGTTATCCAGCACTTTCTCATCAGCCATGAACGTTCTCCCGCGCACCCTGCAGCGCCGACAGAGGCGCCGTCCAACCGACAATTCCGCCTTGCGAGCGGATCATCGCCAAGGTTGCCTGTTTGAATTCGGGAAAATAGCTTTCCGTCGCATCCTCCACCAATAGGCATTCATAGCCCCGGTCATTGGCTTCCCGCATGGTCGTCTGCACACATACCTCGGTCGTTACGCCGGCAAACAGCAAATGCGTGACGCCCGATTGCTGCAGCAAACTGCCCAGCTCGGTCGCATAGAACGCCCCCTTGCCCGGTTTGACGATCTCCAGCTCACCCGGCAAGGGGACCAGCTCCGGCACGAAATCGCTGCCGGCTTCGCCGTCGACCAGAATCCGCCCCATCGGCCCCGCATCGCCGATTTTCAGCGCCGGCGAGCCGCGGTTCAGCTTGGCCGGCGGGCAGTCGGACAAATCGGCGGCGTGCGCCTCGCGCGTATGGGCGATCAACATGCCCTGTGCGCGGCACCAGTCGAGCAATTGGCGCGCCACTTTTACCGTATCGGCCAAACGGCCGACATCGTTCCCCAGTGCCGCGCCGAACCCGCCCGGCTGAATGAAATCGCGTTGCATATCGATCATCACCAGAGCGGTTTTTTCTAGCGGCAGTTTATATGTGTGCGGCTGGGCGTCGATTTCCAGCCAGTGAATCGTGTGGCTCATGCTGTCGTCTCCCCGCGTTCATGACCGCCGGCCATATAATGCCCCAGCAGCCGGACATCGGCCTGTTCGGCCGCCGTTGCAAAAACGATACGCCCCTCGCTCATGACGGCGATGCGGTCCGACAGTTCCAGCAATTCATCCAGGTCCTCGCTCACCAGCAAAATGGCCGTCCCCGCTTCGCGCGCGGCCAGCAGACGCGCGTGGGTTTCCGCCACGGCATGGAAATCCAGCCCGAACACCGGGTTGGCGACAATCAGCACGTCCACCGCATGCGACAATTCGCGCGCCAGCACGGCACGCTGCACGTTGCCGCCCGACAAGGTATTCATTTTGGCGTCGATACCGGTGGTTTTAACCCGGAAGGTCTCGACATAACTGCGTGCCTGCTGGCGCAACGCCTTGCGTTTGAGCCAGCCGGCACGGGCCAGGGGAACCTGGTCGTAGTTGCGCAAGGCCATGTTGTCGGCCACCGACAGCGTGCCGACACAGGCGTTGCGCAAAGGCTCTTCCGGCAGGCTGTTGACCTTGTAG
The DNA here is from genome assembly GCA_021851875.1 of Pseudomonadota bacterium. GTDB lineage: Bacteria > Pseudomonadota > Gammaproteobacteria > Burkholderiales > JAJZQI01 > JAJZQI01. Next base: position 41,460 of record JAJZQI010000011.1, read on the forward strand.
CGCAGCTGTTCCGCCCGGCTGGCCGAATACGGCTGCCCGCCCACCCACATGCTGCCGGCGGATTTCTGCCGCTGGCCGATCAGCACCTCCACCAGCTCTTTCTGGCCGTTACCGGATACCCCCGCAATGCCCAGGATTTCTCCCGGACGAACGGCCAGATCGATGCCCGCCAGCACCTCAAGTCCGTTATTGCCTTCCGCGCGGAGATTCTCCACTACCAGGCGGGACGACTGATCTGCCACCGCTTTACGGGCCTGCCGCGTATTTTCGCTGCGGCTGAGCTGCCCGCCGACCATCATGTCGGCCATTTGTTCGACCGACAGGGCGGCGACGCTGCCGTGCCCGGCATAGCGTCCACGCCGCAACACGGTGACATCGTCGGCATAGGCCGTCACTTCGCGGAATTTGTGGGTAATGATCAGCACGCTCAGCTGCCCGCTGAGCGTGAGCGACTTGATGTAGCCGAGCACTTCGTCCGCCTCGTCAGGCGTCAGCACCGAGGTGGGCTCGTCCAGAATCAGCAGACGCCGGCGCAGGTACAGCTGCTTGATGATTTCCACCTTCTGCTTTTCCCCGGCCGCCAGCGCGCCGGCCGGTTTATCCAGCGGAATGCTAAATGGCAATGTCTCCATGAATGCCTGCAGGGCCTTGCGCTCCGCCGGCCAATTGAGTATGGCCGGCAGGCTGCCGCGGGCAATCACCAGATTCTCCGCCACGCTCATGCTCGGCACCAGGGTAAAATGCTGGTACACCATGCCGATGCCCAATTCCGACGATTCCCGCGGACTGGGAATCGCCTCTTCCCGCCCATCCAACAAAATCGTGCCGCCGTCGGCCCGGTAAAACCCGACCAGGCATTTCACCAGCGTCGACTTACCCGCGCCGTTTTCCCCCAGCAAGGCATGCACGCCGCCCGCAGGTATCGTCAGCGACACATCGTCCAGCGCCGCCACATCGCCAAAGCGTTTGCTCAGCCCCAGTATCTCCAGCGCCATCGCTCCGGTGGCGACCGGCCGGGTGATGCCGATCGGTTTCATCGCGGCAGCCCTCCCAGTACCTGCTCCCCGTTCGTCACGGCGCCAAAGACGCCGCCTTGCATCTTGATCATCTGCAAGGCGGCCAGGTGATTGCCGTGATCCGTCGCGCCGCAGCCATCCGACACCAGCAGGCATTCAAAGCCCCGGTCATTGGCATCCCGCATGGTGGTGTGCACGCACACATCGGTGGTGATGCCGGTGAGAATCAGATTGCGAATACCCCGGGTACGCAGGACGAGTTCCAGATCGGTGGCGTAAAACGACCCCTTGCCCGGTTTGTCGATGACCACCTCGCCGGCAAGCGGCTGCAGCTCCGGAATGATTTCCCAGCCCGGTTCGCCGCGCACCAGCACCCTGCCGCACGGGCCGGCATCGCCGATTCCCGCGCCGATGCGCTGCGAGCGCCAGCGCTTGTTGGCGGGCAAATCGGATAAATCCGGCCGGTGTCCTTCGCGGGTATGCACAATCAGGCAGCCGAGCTGCCGCATGCTGCTCAGCAGCTCGGCGATGACCGGGATCGGTGCGCGCGTCAGACTCAGGTCATAGCCCATCTGATCGACGTAACCGCCGTGGCCGCAAAAATCCGTCTGCATGTCGATCACCACCAGAGCGGTATTGGCCGCTTCGAGCTGGCCGTCGAATGGCCAGGGATAAGGATCGGCCTGGATGAAACGTGCTTGTGACATAAGATCTCCCTAGCGTACCAGCGACAATTCGCCCGGCGCGCCTTGCAACGTTCTGTTCGGCGCACAGGTTGCGATCAGAATCGCCAGGGTGAGGAAATAGGGTGCCGCGTTGAGCAGGTAATAGGCCGAGGTGATGCCGATCGACTGCAAAGCCGGCCCCAACGCGCCGGCGGCGCCGAACAGCAGGGAGGCCCACAGGCAGCGCAAGGGTTCCCAGCGGGCGAAGATCACCAGCGCCACCGCGATGATGCCCTGCCCTGACGACAAGCCCTCATTCCAGCTGCCGGGGTAATACAGCGACAGAAAAGCGCCGCCGATGCCGGCCAGGAATCCGCCCAGCATGGTGGCCGAAATCCGCGTGGGCAGCACCGGGTAGCCCAATGCCCTGGCCGCATCCTCGCTGTCGCCGACAATGCGCAGGCGCATGCCCCAGCGGGTGTAGCGAAAGGCGTAATGCAGCACGAAGGCCAGCAGCACGCCCAGCAAAAACAGCGGATTGATTTGCAGCGCCGAGCGTATTTGCGGGCTGTCGCTCCAGAAACCGAACGGAATCGCTCCCAAGGTCGGCGCTTGCGGCTGGATCAATGGTTTGCCCAGCAGAAACGCCAGGCCGATGCCCAGCAGCATGATGCTGATGCCGATGGCGATGTCATTCACCCGCGGCATGCTGCAAAGCAAGCCGTGCAATAGACCGAACAGCGCTCCCACCAGGCCGGCCGCCAGCACGCCGAGCCAGGGCGATCCGCTCGCCAAAGAGGTGGCGTAGCCGGCCATGGCCCCCATCACCAGCACCCCCTCCAGCCCGAGATTGATGCGGCCGGATTTCTCCGTAATGCACTCGCCCAGACTCACCAGCAGATACGGCGTACTGACCCGTATCGCGCCGGCCAGCACCTCCAGCGGGATACCCCACAAACCCAGCCCGGAACCCGTCATGCTGCCCCTCCCGCTTTTGCCGCCACTGGCGTGAGGCGAAATAGTTGCCGGCCGCGCAGCGTTTCGCTGGCGATAATGACGACAAAGGCGATCCCCTGCAGCACCAGCACCACCGCATCCGGCACATCCAGGCGCCGCTGCAGCATACCGCCGGCCGCTTCCAGTCCGCCGATCAGAATGGCCACCGGAATCACCGCCAGGGCATTCTGCCGCGCCATGAAGGCCACCAGGATGCCGGTATAGCCGTAGCCGGACACCACCGAGGCGTTGGCCGATCCCTGCACCGCCGCCACCTCGATGGCGCCGGCCAGCCCTGCAGCGGCACCGCCCATGGCCGCCGCGCCCGTGACCCAAAGGCCCACGCGCAAGCCGGCCATTTGCGCCGCACGCACGTTGCCGCCAATCAGCCGCAAGGAAAATCCGCTGGTGGTGAACGTCAGCACGATCCAGCTGATCAGGGCAAACAGCACGCCGATCAGCAGCCCGTAATGCACATCCATACCCGGCAGATTGCCGATCATGTTGTTGTCGCCGATGGGCCGGGTGGAGGGTTTGTTAAGGCTGTCCGGATCTTTCAGCGGACCCTCGACAAAGTAGTTGAGCAAGGCGATGCCGATGTAGGAAAACAGCAGGCTGCTGATCGTCTCGTTCACCCCGCGATAATTGCGCAGCCAGCCCGACAAGCCGACCCAGACAGCACCGCACAGCATACCTGCAAGCAGCACGCCGGCCTGAACGACATGCGGCGCGGCCCCCTGCAGGGCGATCCCCCCCACCGCTCCGGCCAGCGCGCCCAGCGCCAACGCACCCTCCGCTCCGATCATGACCATGCCGGCCTGCGCCGGAATGGCCACCGCCAGCCCGGTCAGGATCAGCGGCGACGCGCGCAGCAGCGTGTTTTGCCAGGCAAAAGCCGAACCGAAGCCGCCCTGATACAGCAGACCGGAAACCTCTGCCGGCGACTGGCCGATGAGCGCCACAAAAGCCGCGAACAGGATCAGAATGATAAGCGCAACCGTCAACGGCAGCCAGATGCGCTGCAGCAGCCATGCACCGTAGTCACTGATTGAACTGCGCATAGAATTCTTTCAGATGCCTCCCGCGCAAAACGGGAGGCCTGTACACACTCAGATTTTGCCGACCACGCCGGCCACCAGATAATTCATCTGTTCCAATACCGGGTCCTGCTGTCCCAACTTCACGCCTTCGGCCACCGCCACTTTACCGGCATTGTCCTTCAGCGGTCCCTTGAAGATGACGAAGTCGCCCTTCATCATGCCGGCCTTGGCGCCGTCCGCCATTTTCTTGGCCTTGTCCGAAACCGCCTTGCCGTAGGGGCTCATCTTCACAAATCCCTCCTTCAAGCCGCCGCGCAGGAAATTTACCGGCGCTTTGCCCGCCACAGCGGCATCGGTCAGGATCTTGTAGGGCGTGGCCCAATTCCACTCCGCGCCGGTCAGGTAACCCTTGGGCGCCAGACTGGCCTGGTTGGCGTGATAACCGCAGGTATAGACGCCGCGTTTTTCAGCCGTTTCGACAATCACCTTGGGCCCGTCCACATGGCAGGTCAGCACGTCGCAGCCCTGGTCGATCAGGCTGTTGGCCGCTTCCGCCTCTTTCACCGGCAACGACCAGTCGCCGGTGAAAATCACATGCGTGGTAATCGACGGATCGATCGACTGCGCCCCGAGCGTAAAGGCATTGATATTGCGCAGCACCTGCGGAATCGGCTTGGCGGCAATAAAACCCAGCTTCTTGGACTTGCTCGCGTGAGCGGCGACAATGCCGCTGAGGTATTCGCACTCGTCGATGTAGCCGAAGAAACTGCTGATATTTTTCGGGTCCTTGTCGGTCCACAAACCGCCGCAGTGAGCGAAATGCACAGCGGGATATTTCGCCGCCATTTTCAGCACGTGCGGATTGAAATAGCCGAACGAGGTGGCAAACACCATTTTCGCGCCGTCTTCGTTGATCATGGCTTCCATGGTTTTTTGCACCGCCACCGTCTCGGGCACTTTTTCTTCTTCCACCACCTTCAGGCCGGGCATTTTTTTCAGGCTGGCCGCCGCTTCCGCATGCGACTGGTTATAGCCGTAATCGCTGCGCGAACCGACGTAAACCACGCCGATGGTGTATTTGCCCGCCGCCTGCGCCTGCTTGAATGAAAGCGGCCCCAGCGCCGTCATGGCAACAGCCGCCCCTGCGGTTTGCATGAAGCGTCTGCGCGACGCCGAGAATTTTGCTTTGCTCATGATTCAGACTCCCGATTCAGTGTCAGCCATTAGAAGTGCATTTCCAACGCCAGCATCGGTGCGTTGGTCTTGCCGTAGTTGTTGGGGTTGCCGCCAAACTTGTTGTTCCAGTATTCATATCCCACACCGGCGTAGAACGTTTTCGGCTTATCGGCAAATTTACCCACATCGAACATCAGATACGCCCGCATCAATGTCTCGGCCTTGGTGTCGAAACCGAAGCCATCCTTGCCTTTGGGCCCGATATAATCGAGAAAGCCATCGAACTTGGCGCCGATCGAATCAAGCGGAATTCCCCAAGCAAGGCTCACGCCATACGTCGGATCGAAATCGACACTGGTGCCGACGATCCCGTTGTGGTTTTTCTCCGTCCGGTACAGCAGACTGACGTCGAAAAACCCCGGCACATCGAATTTAAGCGTCGGGCCGATGACGAATTTGCGCACACGCGGCCCGAATGCATCGTCTTTGGAGTTCAGATCAAAACCGGCGGTAATGGCGACATCCTTGACCGGCCCGAAGGCGAATGATTTGCCCGTTACCGCGCCCAACAGCAATTGATGCCGGTATACGGCGTACACTTCCTGCGCGCCGCCACCGCCGCCGGCAGCCGGATCGTTATGATCCGAAGCGAGGAAATCCGCGGTGAAGAAATTGATGCCGTACTTGTAACCGCTGACATAGGTGAAGTTCAGGATATTTTTGTGGATATCGGTGGTACCGCAGCACGGCTCATGGAACTTATCCCCGACACGATAGCCGATCGAGGCATCCGACCAGTCTGCAGCAAACGCCGGCAGCCCTCCTCCCGCCAGACATATCGCCGCCGCGATCGCCTGGGCAACCCGCTTGCGCGGGTGCGGCCTTTCCTGGCAAGTTAATTTCCGCATCACTGCACTCCCTTTCTGATAACTGAAAATTCGAGAATTAAACGGGTATACAACTGCCCGCCGCTAACTCTGACAAATACGCCGGGCCGCCTTAGTGTTGTATACAACGATACATACAAATAACGTGCCAACACAAATATTTATACAACAACATAATGTATTTAAATAAATTTAATTTAATTCATTGCATACAACAAGAAACACAACTCGGCTCAATAAGAGTCGAAATGAACACCCAAATCGGTGCATAAAGATGAAAATGGGGAACAAATTGGTGCACCACACAATCAATATGCGATAGGGCTATAATGGAACAGCGCTACTCCGCGATATGGACTTTCCTCCCCAAGCAGAACAGACATAATGATGAAACCGACCGCCTCGCAAGACCCGACCGAAAGCCGTAACGAAAAGCGCACCATCGCTGCAGAAGACATCTATGCGGAGCTGCGCGAAATGATTCTGAGTTTTGAGCTTTACCCCGGCTCGCGCGTGACCGAAACGCAACTGGCGGACCACTTCAAGGTCAGCCGCACGCCCGTGCGCGAAGCGCTGCTGCGATTGGAAAACGAAGGGCATCTGACCATCCGCTCGAAACAGGGATGTTTCATTCGCCAGATCGACATGGTGGAACTGTCGCAGTATTACCAGGTGCGCATGGCCCTGGAAATGGCGGCGGTCGAGGATGCCTGCAACCACATGCGTACCAGCGAACTGGAGCGGTTGCAGGAAAAATGGCTGCCGGAAAAACAACCCAAACGCATTTCCGCCAACACCATGGAAGAACGCGACGAATCGTTTCATCTTGCCCTGGCCAAGGGCAGCGGCAATTCAATTCTGGTGAAATACCTGCGCGACATCAACGACCACATCCGGATCATCCGGCGCGTCGACTTCAACGACCCGGAACGGGTAAAACGCACCTATCGCGACCACAACGCCATCCTCGCCGCCCTCCTGAACAGGGATGCGGTCAAGGCCCGCAATCTGATCAAAAAGCACATACAAGGCAGCGAGCAGTTTGCGCAAACCCTCACGCTGACCCAGTTGGCACGCAAAAAATCCTTTGCCAACCGCTTCGAATAGCCCTCGCCGGCCAACGCACAGCGCCCTCTTCCCCGCATCGCACCCGCCCCCGCTAAGCGAAGACGGCCCTTAAGCTGCACGAATCCACTCCACAGCGGGCATTCTGCGGCTAAAATGAACGGGAGAGCAGCACCCGATATTTTTCCCTTTGCGGCGACGACATGAAAAAAACCGATCTGTATAAAAACCTTGGACTCAAAATCAACGGCCAGATGAAACAGGCGGCCACCCCCGACCGTTTTGGCAAAAAGAGTACTGCGGGTACTGCCGCCGACAAATCGGCCGCCAGGCTGCGTAATCTGTTCGGTCAACTGGCCGAGAACAGCAAAAAGGATTAAGAGAGGCTCGCACCATGTCTTCCGCTCTGTCACTGCAAAGCCTCTTCACCCAGGACTGGCTGCAATTTATTGTGGTGGCCCTGCTCGGTTTTCTGACTGGCCTGGAACTGCGCGGCTACTTTGCCGGCAAGGTCGACCACTACACCATCGGCACCAGCCGCACCTACACCTTTATCGCCATCCTTGGCTACGTCTTCGCCACGCTGGACCCGCTCTACCACCTGTACCTGGCCGGCATGCTGTTTCTGGCCCTGCTGTTCGGCGTGTTTTATTTTCGCAAACTGCAGGCCGACCAGCACGGCATCCTGCAGCTGCTGATCGGTTTGCTGGTTTATACCTTCGGCCCGGTGGCGCAGCATTTCCAGCCCTGGTTCCTGCTGCTGCTGTTCGTGGCCATCGTTTTCGTGCTCAATGCCCGCCCACTGGCCAACCGCATCGTCGAAGGCATCGACCGCAGCGAACTGATGACGCTGACCAAGTTCATCCTGCTGGCCGGCGTGGTGCTGCCGCTGCTGCCGGACACGCAGTTCTCGCCCTATGTCCCGATCTCGCCCTTCCGCATCTGGCTGGGCGTGGTAGCCATTTCCGGCATTTCCTACAGCGGCTACATTCTCAAGCGCTACATTTTCCGCGAGCAGGGATACGTGTTGACCGGGCTGGTCGGCGGGCTTTATTCCAGCACCGCCACGACCGTCGTGCTGGCGCGCAAGAGCCGCGAGCATGGTCGCCAACAGGGCGGCCCGCAGGGGCAACTGGTAGCCGCCATCATTGCCGCCTCGGGCATGATGTATATGCGGCTGTTGCTGCTGGTGCTGATTCTCAAACCGGGTTTATTGGCGGTTGCCGGCATACCGCTGCTGAGCCTCGGCCTGCTGGTCTTCGCCGTCGCCGGCGTGCTGTCCCGTATCGGCCGCAACAGCCAGACGGCGCAGGACAATCTCGATCATGGCGGCGCCAACCCCCTGGAACTGGGGGTGGCATTGCTGTTCTCGGTGCTGTTCGTCGCCATGATCAGCCTGACCCACTTCGTCATCAGCTATTACGGTCAGCAGGGTCTGGCCTTGTTGTCCGTGATTGTCGGTTTCACCGACATCGACCCGTTTGTGCTGTCCTTGCTGAACGGTCACTATATCGGCGTGATCGAGCCGCAGCTGGCCGGCGCCGTGCTGATTGCAGCCGGCGCCAACAATATTCTGAAAGGTTTTTACGCGCTGGTGCTGGGCGAACGCCGCAGCGGCCTGCGTATTCTGCTGGTGCTGACAGCCATGGGCCTGCTGACGGCCGGCTGGGGCTACCTGATTTTCAATGGCGGCTAACGCCGCCGTATACCCATTCCAGCAGCGTATCCAGCACACCCTTGCCATTGATGGCGCGCGGATCGTTGAGAATGCCGACCACCACCCAACGTTTGCCGTTCTTGTCGAACACGTAGCCTGCCACCGAACGCACGCCCATAATGTACCCGGTCTTGATGTGGGCGTGTCCGGCGATTTCCCCGTCGGTCAGGCGCTTTTTCATGGTGCCGTCCACCGCCACGATGGGCAGCGACGACTCGAACTCGCTGAACACGGGACTGTGATAGGCCGACAGCAGCAATTTACCGAGCGCCTCGGCGCTGGTCTGCTCCTGCCGCGACAGCCCGCAGCCGTTATCGAATACCCACACGGCCGGGTCCAGCCCTTTTTTGTTCAACCAGTCCTGCAGCACGGCGCTGGCCGTTTCGCGGTTGCCGGTCGGCCCCGCCAGTTCAGCGCCGAGCGTCAGAAACACTTGCCGCGCCATGACGTTGTTGCTGAATTTATTGATGTCGCGCACCAGCACGGCCAGCGGCTCGGACTCATGCTCAGCCAGCACCGTCGCAGTGTCGGGCACGCGCCCCTCGCTCACGCCGCCCTCCAGGCGCCCGCCCAGCTCGCTCCACAGCGTGCTGATCAGGGCATAGTCGTACAGGCGGTGCGGCAGCAGGCTCAGCGGCAGCTCCTTCGGACCGCAGGAAAGCGGGTACTGCCCCGTCAGACGCACCACCCAGCGCATCCCCTGCCCATCCACCTCGACATGGATGCCGTCATCCCACTCGCCGCATTCGCCCTGCCCCGGCTGCAGCCGGTTGTCGACGGTCAGCCCCGGCCAGCCGGGGTCCAGCCGCACATTCACCTTGCCCCCTTGCGGCAGAACGGACAGTCTAAACACATTGAAATTGAGCAGGGCCGCGTCCGGCTCCACGTTATACGCGCGGTAACCCTGCCCATCGAAAGCGGCCGAGCCGGCCTGCGGCTCGCTAAACAGACTGTCATCAATCGCCAGCCCGCCGCGAATGCGCTCGATCCCCTGCAAACGCAGCTGCCGCAGCATCAGCCACACCTCCTCCAGCGCCAGGCGCGGGTCGCCGCTGCCCTGCAGCCACAGGGGACCGTTCAGCACGCCGTTGCGCACCTCGCCGCCTGCCAGCAGGCGTGTTTTCCAGGTATGCGCCGGCCCCAGCAGATCCAGCGCCGCGTATGTGGTGGAGAGTTTCATGACCGAGGCCGGCTGCACGGGGGCCTGGGCTCCGTTCTGCAAACGCGGCCGCGGCGCGTCGACCTGCTGCACCCAGACGGACAAATGAGCGGCCGGAATGTTGGCGGCCCGCAGGGCCTTTTGCACGTCGACCGGCAGGGCGGCCCATGCCGTAGACGCAAAGAACCAGAGCAGAATCAGAAATACGCGCACGTTTTATCCTCCCGAGTCCATTATAATGGCGGCATGCCTCACATCCATCCCCTTTCCGACCTGCTCATCAACCAGATTGCCGCTGGCGAGGTGGTCGAGCGCCCCGCATCGGCCCTGAAAGAGCTGTTGGAAAACAGCCTGGACGCAGGCGCCGGCGCCATCGAAGTGGTGCTGGAGCAGGGCGGCAGCAAAAAGCTGGAAGTGCGCGACAACGGCTGCGGCATTGCCAAAGACGAACTGCCGCTCGCCGTGGCCCGCCACGCCACCAGCAAGATCGCCACGCTGGACGATCTGGAAGCCGTTGCCAGCATGGGCTTCCGTGGCGAGGCGCTGGCCAGCATCGCCGCCGTGTCGCGCCTCACCCTCACCAGCCGCGAGCGCGACGCGCGCCACGCCTGGCGCATCCATGTGGAAGATGGCCACATCAGCGAAGCCGAACCCGCCGCCTTGCTGGAAGGCACGACGATGTCGGTGACCGACCTGTATTACAATACGCCGGCACGACGCAAATTCCTCAAAAGCGACAGCACCGAGTTCGGCCACTGCGACGAAATGTTCCGCCGCATCGCCCTGGCACGGGCCGATATCGCCTTTTCCCTCACTCACAACCAGCGCGCGCAATGGCTGCTGCCGGCCACGCCGGGCAATCCGACCGAGCGTATCGGCCGCATTCTGGGCGAGGAATTCGGTGCCAGCAGCCTGGCCGTGGACGAGCACGGTCAGCATATCCGTCTGTGGGGACTGGCGGGTGTGCCGGCTTTGGCCAAAAGCACGCGCGACAACCAGTATTTCTACGTCAACGGCCGCTTCGTGCGCGACAAGCTGCTGATGCACGCCATCCGCGAGGCCTACCGCGACATCCTGCACCACGAGCGGCATCCGTCTTTCGTACTGTTTCTGGAAATTCCGCCGGAAACGGTGGATGTGAACGTGCACCCGACCAAAATCGAGGTGCGTTTCCGCGACGGCCGCGCAGTGCATCAGTTTGTCCGCCATGCGCTGCAAAAAGCTCTGGCGCAAAGCAAGGCCGGCGCAAGCGAAGCCGCCGGCAGCCAGGTTGCCCAGCCAGTCTACGCCCCCCCGCCGGTACAGCACAGCATGCCGCTGCAGGCAGCCGAAGCAACGCCGACCTCCTACGCGCAAACATCACCCTCCGGCTGGACGCCGGTAACAGGCACACGCCCCTTCGGCAACCCGGCTCCGTTCATCCCCAGCGTCAGCCTGCCGACAGCCCTGCCCGAGGCACCGGCGGACAACCCGCCGCTCGGCTTTGCCCTGGGCCAGCTCGCCGGCGTCTACATCCTGGCGCAGAACGACAAGGGCCTGGTGGTGGTGGACATGCATGCCGCCCATGAGCGCATCACCTATGAGCGGCTGAAAACCGCCTGGGACAACCGCGCGCTCACCTCGCAACCGCTGCTGATCCCGCATACCTTCAGCGCCGGTCCGGTGGACGTGGCCACCGCCGAGGAACATGCCACCACGCTGCAGGAAATCGGCTTCGACATCACCCCGCTGTCGCCCACCACCCTCGCGGTGCGGGCTGTGCCCTCGCTGCTGGCCAAGGCCGACATTCCCGTGCTGGCCAAAGCCTTGTTGCAGGATATACGCGAATACGGCGCCAGCGCGGTGCTCACCGGCCAGCGCAATGAAGTGCTGGCAACACTGGCCTGTCATGGCTCGGTGCGCGCCAACCGCCAGCTCACGCTGCCGGAAATGAACGCCCTGTTGCGCGACATGGAAGCCACCGAGCGCTCGGGCCAGTGCAATCACGGCCGCCCCACCTGGTTTGCCCTGTCCATGAACGATCTGGACAAACTGTTCATGCGCGGACAATGAAACAACACCCTCCGGCCATCTTCCTCATGGGTCCCACCGCCAGCGGCAAAACCGCCGCTGCGGTGGAGCTGGTGCAGCACCTGCCGGTGGAAATCATCAGCGTCGATTCGGCGCTGGTCTACCGCGGCATGGACATCGGCACGGCCAAACCCGATGCGGCCACACTGGCCGTCGCGCCGCACCACCTGATCGACCTGCGCGACCCGCCGAACGCCTACTCCGCGGCCGATTTTCACGACGACGCACTGGCGCTGATGCAGGACATCCGCGCGCGCGGCAACATCCCGCTGCTGGCTGGCGGCACCATGCTGTATTTCAAGGCGTTGAAAGAAGGGTTGTCGGATTTGCCTGCAGCAGACCCTGAGTTGCGTGCGGAACTCGAAGAAGAAGCCGCACGGCTCGGCTGGCCGGCGCTGCATGCGCGGCTGGCGCAGCTTGACCCGGAGACGGCCGCCCGCCTCAAGCCCAACGATTCGCAACGCATCCAGCGGGCGCTGGAAGTGTGCCTGGCCGCCGGCGAAGCCATGTCCGCCCAGCTCAAACGGCAGGCGGCCCGGCCGCTGCCGTGGAACGTGCTGCCGCTCGCCCTGGTGCCGTCCGACCGCAGCGTGTTGCACCAGCGCATCGCCGAACGCTTCGACAGCATGTTGCAGCAGGGCATCATCGAAGAGCTGGCGCAACTGCGACGGCAATACCCCGAACTGAGCCTCAACACCCCCTCCATGCGGGCTGTCGGTTACCGGCAAAGCTGGGAATACCTGGACGGACAATACGACCGCACCGCCCTGCGCGACAAAGGCATCGCCGCCACCCGGCAACTGGCCAAACGGCAGCTCACCTGGCTGCGCAGCATGCCGGAAAACACCCGGCTCGACTGTTTGCAGCCGCAACTCGCCGGGGCCGTGTTAAATCACTGTCAGCGCTGGATCAATCAGTTATAATCGCCGCACGAGTAAATTCAGGCCAAACAACTATTCTCTTAAGGGGGAGACGCACCGTGGAATACGCTCACATCCTGCTGATGCTGATCATCATCCTGATTGCAGCGGAAGTCTTTACCAACGCGCTGGAACATCTGGGCGAAAAGCTGCATATTTCCGAGGGCGTCACCGGCTCCCTGTTTGCCGCGGTCGGCACGGCCATGCCGGAAACGCTGGTGCCGCTGCTGGCGATTTTCGGCGGTACGGCCAATGCCAAGGTCAACGAGGAAATCGGTGTCGGTGCGATCCTTGGCGCGCCGCTGATGCTGTCCACCCTGTCGCTCTTTCTGATGGCACTGGCAGTAGTGGGTAAACGCGGCATAAGCGGCCATCTGCAGCCGGAACACACCGGCCTGACACGTGACCTGAGTTTCTTTCTCATGGCCTTCGGGCTGTCCTGCGTGGCCCTGTTCGTGCCGCATACCAACCCGGCTATGCGCATGGCCTTGGCGGCCGGCATGGTGCTGATCTATTTCGTCTATATCATGCTCACCCTGCGTGCCTCGGCCAAACTGGTGGAAGACGGCCATGCCACCGAAGCGGAAGAAAAAATGTTCCTTGCCCGCATCGGTCTGCCGGAGAACATGCTGACCATTCTGATCCAGATCGGTCTGGGTCTGGGCCTGCTGATTTTCGGCGCCAAGGGTTTCATCCATGATGTGGAAATCCTCTCGCCGCAACTGGGCATTTCCGCCCTGGTGCTGTCGCTGATGATCGTGCCGGTGGCCACCGAGCTGCCGGAAAAGGTCAACAGCATCCTGTGGATTCGCAAGCACAAGGACACGCTGGCATTCGGCAACATCACCGGCGCCATGGTCTTCCAGGGCACCCTGCTGCCGGCCATCGGCGTCATGCTCACCCCCTGGGAGCCGCAGCGCGAAGTACTGGCCGGCGTAGTGATCACGCTCATTGCCGCCGGCTGGATGCGCCTGCTGGCGATGCGCGGCCAACTGCGCGTGTGGCACCTGTTCGTCAACGGCGCCTTGTACGCCACATATCTTGCCATCGCCTTGGCCTGATAGAAGAACGGGCGCACGCGCAACAGCGTGCGCCCACTCCCTCCCTCGCACCCGCATGCAGTTCTGGCGCATCCACTGTCCGGATTTGCTTTCGGCGCAGCCGCACTCCATACTTAAACCGGCTTAATCCCTAGCACAGCAGAACGCTGGCAAATACAAGCCGTATCAGGATACCTGGACGCATGCCGACACACACAAGCTGGCTCAAACGCTACGGCCCCGCCATCGGCGGCGCACTGCTGCTTGTCTCCGTCGGCGCCGCGTCGGTTGCATACCTGGAGGTGCAATTACGGCAAAACCTGCTGGATTCAATGCAATCAAGGCAGAACAGCCTGGAACAGGGTCTGATTTCCTGGGCGCATCAGCAAGAGCATGTCACCAGCCTGTGGGCGCAGGACCCGGCCATCCTGACCTACGCGAAACAGTTGCTGCAACTGAATGACCCCGCCCAACTGTCGCTCCATCCAGCCCAGGCCTCATTAAGGCAGTTGTTGCGGCCCACGATCCGCAACTTTCTGTATGAAGGCTATTTCATCATCAGACCAGACGGCATTAATCTTGCCTCGAGCCGCGACGGCAATATTGGTCGACATACACTGATTCCCGACGAAGTATTTGACGCCGCCGCCAAGCAGCGCGAGGCCGTCCTGTCGCTACCCATCAAATCCGACATTCCCTTGCCGGACGAGGCAGGAAACATGGTAGCGGAACGCGCCACCATGTTCAGCCTCATGCCGATATACGATCAGGGCAAGCTGACGGCCTATTTCGGCTTGCGCATCAACCCCTCCGTCGACTTCAACCGCATTTTCATGGCTGCCCGCCATGGAAAAAGCGGCGACACGTACGCCTTCGACAAGCAATTCAACGTCCTCACGCCCTTGCGCTTCGAGGACGATTTGACACAGCGCGGACTGCTTGCGCCGGATGCAAGCAGTGTGCTGAACGTAAAAGTATTCGATCCGGGGGCCGACTTCAGGCAAACCGGCATTTTCCCGGGCACCCGGCAGCCCACCGCCATCGCCGCCCAAGTGGCTATTGGGCGGCCATACACGAGTCTGGCGCCCTATCGCGACTACCGTGGCGTCAAGGTCATCGGCTACGGCAGCTGGAACCATGAATTGAATCTGGGCATCATCAGCGAAATCGATCTGAGCGAGGCAAATCGCGTCATCTACATCAACCGTATCATCGGCCTCAGTTCGACCTTTTTGCTGCTCGTCCTGTTCCTGATGTACACAGTCACGCGCAACCGGGAAAACCGCAAACTGGAATTCGCCATTCTCGAACGCACCATCGAACTGGACCAGGAACGCGCCAAGCATCAGTCGGCGGAAGAACAGCTGCACCTGCTGCTGGATAATGCCGGCGAGGGAATTTGCGGCATGGATTTGGACGGCTACTGCATTTTTGCCAATCATGCCGCGCTCAACATGACCGGTTATTCCAGCCGGGACCTGATCGGACAGCCGCTGCATTCCCGCATTCACCACAGCCATACGGATGGCAGCAGCTACCCAGCCGAGAATTGCCGCATGTTCGACTCGGTTCGCACCGGCGATGCGCAAATGGTGAAGGATGAGGTGCTCTGGCGCAAAGATGGCATCAGCTTCCCGGTCCGTTACGTCAGCACCCCCATCGTGCAGAACAACCTGATCATTGGCGCGGTAGTCATTTTCAGCGACATTTCGGCGGAAAAGCACACCGAACGACTAAAAGACGAGTTCGTTTCAATCGTCAGCCATGAGCTTCGCACCCCGCTCACCGCCATACTGGCCGCCTTGCGCATGGTCAATGCCGGCGTGATGGACACTGTGCCGGAGCGGCGGCGGGAAATGCTCGACATTTCGGAAAAGAACGCCCAGCGCTTGCTGACGCTGATCAACGACCTGCTCGACATCAACAAACTGGAAGCCGGGAAAGTGACGCTCAATCGCACAATGGTGCCGCTGGCCGCCTTCCTGGACGAATGTGTGCGGGAAAACGCCGGTTATGCCCCGCAATACCAGACCGAATTCCATATCTCCACCTGCCCGGGAGGCGATTTCAGAGTCTATATGGACAGCGACCGGATGAAGCAGGTGCTCGCCAATCTGCTCTCCAATGCCGCCAAATTCTCGCCGGCCGGGCAGACGGTGGAAATTTTCGCCTCTCACGACAAGGACAGCGTGTTTATTTCGGTGCGCGATCGCGGACCGGGTATCCCGCCGGAGTTTCAGGAACACCTGTTTCAGAAATTCTCGCAGGCCGATTCGTCGTCCACCCGCAAGGTTGGCGGCACCGGACTGGGACTCGCCATCGCACGCGAATTGGTGCAACTGCACGGCGGCACGCTCGCCTACGTCACCTCCCCCGCAAGCGGCGGCACCACATTCACCGTCACCCTGCCCTACCAGGCCTGAAAAGGGCTACTCCATATTGAGCCGCACCAGACGATAACGCAGCGAGCGGAACGTAATGCCCAGCAGCTTGGCCGCCGCCGTTTTGTTGTAGCGGGTTTTCTCCAGCGCTTCCTGCAAGGCCTCGCGTTCCACACGATCCAGATAGTCCGGCAGCGGCGACTTGCAGCCCGGCTCCATTGCATCGCAAGCGGCCTCATCCGCCGCAGGCGTCAGATACAGGTCCCCGGCATGGATTTCCCGGCCGCTGGACAAAGCCAGGGCGCGTTCGAGTATGTTTTCCAGCTCGCGCACATTGCCCGGGTAGTCGTATTGCTGCAATGCCCTCATGGCGTCGGCCATCAGTAGCGGAACGTGGGCACCGCCCGCCAGCCGGGTCAGGACGGCTTCGGCAATTGCCGGAATGTCCTCGCGCATCTCGCGCAGCGCCGGCATGTGAAGATCAATGACATTCAGCCGGTAGTATAAATCCTGCCGGAAAGTGCCCGCTTCGACGCATTGACCGAGATCCTTGTGCGTGGCGCTGATGATGCGCACATCAACCGCTTCTTCCTGCGGTGAACCCACTTTGCGTACTTTCTTTTCCTGAATGGCGCGCAACAGCTTCACCTGCATGGTCAGCGGCAAATCGGCCACCTCGTCGAGGAACAGCGTGCCGCCGCTGGCGGTCTGAAAAAACCCGTCACGATCCTGCTCGGCACCGGTAAACGCCCCTTTGCGGTAACCGAAGAACTCGCTTTCCATCAGATTTTCCGGGATCGCACCGCAATTGACCGGCACGAATGCCTTGGCGTGCCGCGAGCTCTTTTCATGAATCAAGCGTGCCGCCAATTCCTTGCCGCTGCCGGACTCGCCGGAAACGTAGACCGGCGCCTGGCTGCGGGCCACCTTCTCGATCAGCTCGCGCACCTGCTGCATGGCGGGCGAATCGCCCAGCAATTGCCGGCTGCCCGCGACCGCACCGTTCTGCCGCGGCATTTCCTCGACGTTCAGCGCCGATTTGACCAGGGCCCGCAATTGGTCGAGCGAAACCGGTTTGGCCAGGTAGTCAAAAGCGCCCGCCTTGAGCGCCGCGACGGCGTTTTCCGTGCTGCCGTGGGCAGTGATGACCGCCACCGGCGTATTGGGGCAATGGCCGGCAATGTGCTTCACCACATCCAACCCCAGGCCATCGGGCAAGCGCATGTCGGTCAGACACAAATCGAACTCGCGCTCATCGAGGGCCGCGACGGCCTCGCTCACACAACTGGCCCGCACCACCTCCAGCCCCATACGCAATAGCGTCAACTCGAGCAACTCAAGAATATCGCTCTCGTCGTCCACCACCAGTGCAGTCAGCCTGGCACGATCGTGTTCACCGCGTCGTCTCATCCCTCTCCCTCCCGCATGCTGATGCGGAACTGCCCGCCCGGGGCCACTTCAATGTATTCCAGCGTTGCGCCGTTGGCGCTGCACAACTCGCGGGCAATATACAGGCCCAGGCCCGTCCCCTTGCTGTCGGTGGTAAAGAAGGGTTCGAACAGCTTGGGGATGTTTTCCGGCGCCACGCCCGGGCCGTCGTCGATCACGTCCAGCTGCACCGTATCCGCGTAGAGACTGGGCGACACACACAAGCGCACGCTGCCGTCCTGCTCGCGGCTGTGCCGCCAGGCGTTGCGGCACAGATTCCACAACACCTGATGCAGATGCGCCCTATCGAACGGCACCCGGAATGCGCCGCCGATCTCAAGTATTACCCCGGCGGGCGGAATTTTCTCGATTTGGCAGAACTCCTCTGCGAACACCGGCAGAAATTCGTTCAGATTGATTTCTTCCTGCTGCAGACGGTCTCGCCGCGACAATTGCAATACGTCCTGCACCATTCGGTCGAGCCGGGTGGTGTTGTTCTGGATAATTTCCAGCAAACGCGGCGCCGTTGTGCCCGTTATTCCCGGCTCTTCACGCAACAGCTCACTGGCATGGCTGATGGCCGACAGGGGATTGCGGATTTCATGGGCGATATTGGCCGTCAGCCGCCCGAGTGCGGCCAATTTCATCTGTTGGGCGTGCGCCTGTATAGCACTCATGTCCTGCAAATAGATCAGCGCGGCATGATGGCGCCCGGCCTCCAGATCGACAATGCGCACTTGCAGCGACTTGCCCGTCGGCGTGCGCATCACCCTGGGTTCTTCCGCCTGCCCGCTGCGCCACACCCGCAAACGATCAGACAGCTGCGGAGCGCGGATATCGAGCCGCTGGCCATTCTCCAGCGGCATCACCAGACCGAGCAGTTGTTCCGCCCGGGCGTTGTGCTGCCGGATCAGGCCTTGCCGGTCCACGGCCAGAATGCCGTCCGACATGTCTTCGATCACCAGCGCATTGACGGCGGCCATGTTTTCCAAATCCGCCCCACGCTGTTCGGCGATCTGCTCCGTATCCTGCACATAGGCCGCCAGACGGTGCGCCAGAATGGAAATGGCGAAATACCCCATCGACAGCAAACCAACCTGCAAAAAATCGCCAAATGTCGACTCGTCATACACTACCCGCCAGGTTTGTTCAGCCAGCGCGGCAATGGAGGCCAGAGCGGCATAAAACAGCGCCATGCGGCCGCGGCTGATCAGCGCGGTAGAAGCCAGCGAGGCCACCAGCAACAGCCCCAGACCGCTGCGCACCCCGCCGCTGGCGTGCATCAGCACGCTGATGAACACCACGTCGCTGACGATCTGAAATGCCAATTGGGCGTTGAAAGCGGGCCAGCGGGCCCGGGTGGAGATCAGCGAAAGGGCGCAAAGAATGGCATACAGCGCGCTGCCGACCAGAAACAGCAGCGAATTTTCGGACCCGACGTTGCGGCTGGGGCCGAGAAAAACGACCATGGCGACAAACAGGGTGCCCAGCGCAAAGCGGTAAAGATTGTAAAGAAACAGCGAGCGCCAGAACAGCTGAGGGACCGATGTGTTCATCGCGGCGCCAAGTCAGCCCTGATGTTTACGGCGGTGCTCATCCGAGCAGTAAAACTGGCCCTGGCTCATGATGCTTTCGCCGCGCGGCAGGTGCACGCCGCACTCGGCGCAGCGCACCATGTCCTCCGGCACATCGCGACCGGGCACGGGCGGCTGTTGCGGCGCAGACGTGTTACGGCGAAACAGATAGTAAATCCAGACGGCGATCGCGATCAGAAGCAGAAACTTGAACATAAGGACCTGTAATTTCGTGGCATGCTACTGCCCCTGGTCCAGCCGGCCGGACCAGGGGCGGAAACTTCTCCTGCCATTGTAGGGGCAAGAGATGGCGGGAACAACTGTCTCAACCGGCCTCCCGGTCCGCAGCGATCGCCTCGCCCGGCTCGCCGCTCAGCGACAGCCAGCCGTTGAACAGGCTATAGGCCAGCGCCAGCAAGGTCGCGCCGAGAAAAATCCCCAGGAACCCCCATGCCAGCATCCCCCCCAGCACCCCGACGAAAATCAGCGACAGCGGCAGCTTGGCTTCCTGACTGATGAGCATGGGCTTGAGAAAATTATCCACCGACCCGACTACGAGCAGGCCCCACAACAGCAGGAAAATCGCCCCACCCATGTGATCGATGGCATATAGCCAGCCTGCCACGGGCAGAATGATGACAATGGTCGGCAGCTGCAACACCGCCAGAATGAAGGTAGCCATGCCCAGCAAGGCGATTGCCGGCACGCCGGCCAGGGCAAAGCCGACCACGGCCAGCAGCGCCTGCACCAGCGCCGTGCCGACGACGCCGACCATCACGCCGCGGATCGTCCGCTCGGCCACGCCGACCAGCAGCGCGGCGCTGCCGCCGCCCACGCGCCCGGCCATCTCGCGCAGCAGCCCCACCAAACTACGGCGGCCGGCCAGAAAAACACCCGCCAGCACGAAGGCCAGCAGCATTTGCAACAGCACCTTGGTCAAATGGGTACCCTGCCCCAGCCCCCATACCGCCACTTCATTCACGTAGGGTTTGATCCGGGCGACCAGCACATCGTTGCCGCCGGCCAGCCAGTCTGACAGGGCGTTGTTCACCAGCGGAATGTTGCTCAGCCACGCCGGCGGATGCTCCAGCCAGCCGGCCAGCTGCAACACCAGCTGCGACACCTTGGGCACCAGCTCCACCAGCGAATTCACCAATACGATCAGCGGCGCCAGCAACACCACCCCCAGGCCGCTCATCAGCACCACGGCCGCCCGCCTGCTCTTGCCGCGCATGCGCGTTTCCAGGCGCTCATACAGGGGCAAAACCGACACAGCGATAATCGCAGCCCAGACAATCGCCCCCAGAAACGGCTTGACGATGATGAAGCAGGCGTAGGCCAGTCCGCCGAGCAGCGTATAGCGGATCAGCATTTCCAGTTTTTTGTCGCGCGACTCCATCTTTTCTCCCTGTTTTTTGCGCAGTTTAGCAGCCAAGCGGTTAAAATAGCAGCCTTTGCCGACTTCACCACGCATAAATCCATGACGCGCAACATCCTCGTTACCTCCGCCCTGCCCTACGCCAATGGCAACATCCACCTCGGCCACATGGTGGAATACATCCAGACCGACATCTGGGTGCGTTTCCAGAAAATGCAGGGCCATACCTGCCACTACGTCTGCGCCGACGACACCCACGGCACGCCCATCATGCTGCGGGCGCAGAAGGAAGGCATCACGCCGGAAGAGCTGATCGCGCGCGTGTGGAACGAGCACAAGGCCGATTTCGACGGCTTCGCCATCGGTTTCGACAACTTCTATTCCACCAACAGCCCGGAAACCCGCGATTACGCCTATGACATCTACGGCAAGCTGAAGGATGCCGGCCTGATTGCCGTGCGCTCCATCGAACAGTTTTACGACCCGCAGAAGGAAATGTTCCTGCCGGACCGCTTCATCAAGGGCGAGTGCCCCAAGTGCCACGCGCAGGACCAGTACGGCGATTCCTGCGAGGTATGCGGCGCGGCCTACCAGCCGACCGAGCTGATCAAACCCTATTCCGCCGTGTCCGGCGCCACGCCGGTGAAGAAAAATTCCGACCACTATTTCTTCAAGCTGGGCGAGTGCAACGACTTCCTGCAGCAGTGGGTGCACGAACCCGGCCGCCTGCAGGCCGAGGCCGCCAACAAGCTGGACGAGTGGCTGGAAGGCGGCCTGTCGGACTGGGACATTTCGCGCGACGCGCCCTATTTCGGCTTTGAAATCCCCGGCGCGCCGGGCAAGTATTTCTACGTCTGGCTGGATGCGCCGGTGGGCTACATGGGCAGTTTCAAGAACCTGTGCGACAAGGCCGGCCTGGACTTCGACGCCTACTGGAAACCGGGTTCCAATGCCGAGGTCTACCATTTCATCGGCAAGGACATCCTCTACTTCCACGCCCTGTTCTGGCCCGCCATGCTCAACTACGGCGGTTACCGCACCCCCACCGGCGTGTTCGCCCACGGCTTTTTGACCGTGGACGGGCAGAAAATGTCCAAATCGCGCGGCACCTTCATCACCGCCAGCAGCTATCTGAAGCACCTGAACCCGGCTTACCTGCGCTATTACTTTGCCGCCAAGCTGTCCAGCCGCATCGAGGATATCGACTTATCTCTCGACGACTTCTCCGCCCGCGTCAACAGCGACCTGGTGGGCAAGTACGTCAACATTGCCAGCCGTACGGCCAACTTCATCAGCAAGAAATTCGCCGGCCAGCTGCAGGACGTGAGCGGCCACCCGCTGATTGCCCTGGTGCAGAAAGCCGCGCAGGAAATCGCCGACCACTACGAAGCGCGCGAATTCGGCCGCGCCATCCGCGACATCATGGCGCTGACCGACCTCATCAATCAGTATGTGGACGAAAACAAGCCGTGGGAGCTGAACAAGCAGGAAGGCATGGAAGCGCGCCTGCACGAAGTGTCCAGCGTGTGCGTCAACCTGTTCCGCCTGCTGACGCTGTACCTCAAACCGGTGCTGCCGGTGCTGGCCGCCCAGGTGGAAGCCTTCCTCAACATCGCCCCGCTGACCTGGGCCGATGCCGCCGCCACGTTGCCGGCCGGCCACCGCATCAACGCCTACCAGCACCTCATTACCCGTATCGACCCGAAACAGATAGAAGCCATGATTGAAGAAAACAAGGAATCCCTCGCCGCTGCCGTCCCGGGTGCAGCCCCTGCAGAAACCAGACCGGCCATCGCCCCGATCGCCGAAACCATCAGCATTGATGACTTCGCCAAAATCGATCTGCGCGTGGCCAAAATCGTCGATGCGAAAGCTGTTGAAGGCGCCGACAAACTGCTGCAGCTGACGCTGGATATTGGCTCAGAGCAGCGCAACGTGTTTGCCGGCATCAAGTCCGCCTACGCGCCGGAGCAGCTGGTCGGCCGCCTGACCGTGATGGTCGCCAACCTGGCGCCGCGCAGGATGAAGTTCGGCCTGTCCGAAGGCATGGTGCTGGCCGCCTCCGGCGACACCCCCGGCCTGTTCATCCTGTCGCCCGACAGCGGTGCGCAGCCGGGCATGCGCATCAAGTAATTTGGATTCCGCCGCCTACAAGCCGCCGCCGCATACCGGGCTGGAGCTGCTCTATGTGGATGACTGGCTGCTGGTGGTCAGCAAGCCGGCCGGGCTGCTGACGCAGCCCGGCCGCGGGGAAGACAAGGCTGACTGCCTGCTGTCGCGCGTGCAGCAGGCATACCCCGATGCTCTCATTGTGCACCGCCTTGATCGCGACACCTCAGGGCTGCTGGTGCTGGGCCGCGGCAAACAGCCGCACCGCGAATTGAGCATCCTGTTTGCCCACCGCCAGGTCAAAAAACGCTATATCGCCGTCGTGGCAGGCAAGCTGGAACAGGAGTCGGGCGAGATCAACCTGCCTCTGGCACTCGATTGGCCCAACCGCCCGCTGCATCAGGTGAACCACGATAGCGGCAAACCCTCCTGCACACGCTATCAGATGTTGTCTTACGATGCCGAACGCAACACCAGCCGGGTGGAGCTGGAACCCGTCACGGGACGTTCGCACCAACTGCGCGTGCATATGCAGGCCATTGGCCATCCCATTGTCGGCGATGAGCTATACGCCCCACGGGAAATCCGCCAAAAGGCCGAACGCCTCTTGCTGCATGCGGCCACGCTGGCATTCCGTCACCCGCACAACGACAGCAGTGCCGAGCTCAGTTTTCTCAGCCCGGCCCCTTTTTGATCCATCCGCTCAGGCGCGTACCGGCTGGCGCTTCGGCAGCATGGTGATGCTGAGGCCGATCAGCACGAGCGCGCCGCCAACCAGCTGGGCGGAAGTCGGCAATACTCCGGTCAGCGCCGCCACCAGCATCGCCGAAACCGGCACAAAGTTAAGGAAGATGGCCGTGCGGCCAGCCCCCAGACGTTCAATACCGATATTCCAGAACAGATAAGCCAGCACCGTACCGCCGACGGCCATGATGGCCAGCGCCAGCAGCGCGTGCATGTTTGGCATGCTCAGGCTTTCGCCGCTGCCCAGCGCGGTCAGCGACAGCAACAGCGCGCCCGCGCTCATCACCAGCGTGGTATTGCCCAATACGGAACCTTTCGGCATGAAACGGCGGATCAGCACGTTGTAGAGCGCCCAGGCCACATTGGCAGCCAGCATCAGCAAATCGCCCCGGTCAAAATGCAGGGCAGCAAGACGCCCCATATCGCCCTGGCTGATCACTACCGCCACCCCGGCCAGCGCCACCGGCAAGGCCAGCAACTGACGCACGGCCGGCACCTCATGCAGCAGCGCAGCCGCCAGCAAAGTGGTCAGCAGCGGATTGGTGGCCATGATCAGCGCCGCGCTGTCGGCGCTGGCCGCCTTGAGCGCATTGAAGAACAGCAGATTGAACGATGTGATGCCCACCAGCCCGAGCAGGAGATACACCCCGGCATGCTGTCGCAGCAAATGCATGAGCTTTTCCTTACGGTAACGCACAATCATGAGCATCAGCAACGCTCCCAACAGGAAGCGGAACGCCGCCGCCCACAAGGGCGGCAAGCCGGACAGCACCGGACCGGCCAGCACGAAGTTGGCCCCCCAGAAAAACGCCGACACCAGCACCAGCAGATACGCAGTCATCGAACCCATCATCATTCCAATCAGAAAAACTATCGTTTATGCACTATATGTACATGTATTAAACTATTCAAACTATACTTTCTTGATTAATAGTTAAGAAAATCTTATGCCAAGACAACTCCCCCAACTCAATGCCGTCAAAGTCTTCGAGGCGGCCGCCCGGCATGGCTCTTTCGCCCGCGCGGCCGAGGAACTGCATGTCACGCCTGCCGCTGTCAGCCAGCAGATTAAACTGCTGGAAGACTACCTGGGCGTCACGCTGTTCCGGCGGGGGAAAAAGCTGACCCTGAGCGAATCGGCCGAGGACATGCTGCCGCTGATTTCGGAGGCGCTCGACCAGATCGAGCGTGCCGTCATTCGCGTGCGCACTCCGCCGGCCGACGGACCGCTGATTCTGTCCACCCCGCCCGCCTTTGCCTCACACTGGCTGATTCCGCGGCTGGACGCCTTTTACACCCGCCACCCCGACATTGAGCTGCATCTGCTGGCCACCCGCCGGCTGGTGGACTTCGCCATGGAGGACGTCGATATCGCCATCCGTTTCGGTGGCGGCGATTACCCCGGCCTGCAGGTCGAGCGCCTGACGCAGGAATCGATCGTGGCGGTTGCCGCCCCCCGCATTGCCGGTGAAATCGAATCACCCGCCGATCTCTTGCACTACAACCTGCTGCAGGATCAGTGGCATACCCGCGAAGGCCTGTTTCCGGACTGGCCGACCTGGCTGGCGACACTGGGCATCGTCGTGGATGGCAGCTTGCGCATCCGCCACTACGGCGACGCCAGTCTGGCCCTGCAAGCGGCCGTCTCAGGACTGGGCGCGGCCCTCACCTGGAAAAGCCTGGCACAGGACGAACTCAAGAGCGGCCGGCTGATTCAGTTGCTGGGGCAAGCCATTCCCACCACCCTCGGCTATCATTTGGTCACCCCGCGCAACCGGCTCAATCTGCCCAAGATCGCCGCCTTCCGCAACTGGCTGCTGGAGCAGGAGCAAACAGCGTGATCACCCGCCATCTTCTGATTTCAGGTCGCGTACAAGGCGTGTTCTATCGTGCAAGCATGCGCCAGGAAGCCGAACGCCTGGGTGTTACAGGCTGGGTCAGAAATCTGGCTGACGGCCGCGTGGAAGCTGTTGTCCAGGGAGAGGAAAATGCCATAGCGGCGATGATCGAGTGGGCTCGCCGCGGCCCGCCGGCCGCCCAGGTGAGCGGCGTCCAGATCGCACCGGCCGACGGCCGTTTCAGCGCCTTCACCCCTTGGCCGGACAACTGAATCACAAGCGGTTCGGCTCGGGTTCCAGTTCCACGCCAAATCGCTGCCGCACGGCCAGGCGAATTTTTTCCGCCAGCGCCCACAGCTCGGCACCCGTCGCCTGGCCGTAATTGACCAGCACCAGGGCATGCTTTTCATGCACGCCGGCGTCGCCTGCGCGATAGCCCTTGAAACCGCACTGCTCGATCAGCCAGGCGGCGGGAATCTTCGCCAGACCGGCAGCGGCGGGATAAACGGGCATTGAAGCGTATTCGCCCTTGAGTGAGTCCGCCAAACTCTGCGACACCAGGGGGTTTTTAAAAAAACTGCCGGCATTGCCCAGCACGGCCGGATCGGGCAACTTGCCGTAACGGACGGCGCAGATGGCTTGCCGAACACGTGCGGGGCTAAGCGGTCCCTCATCCTGCTGGGCCGCCAGCGCTGCGGGCACACCCGGATAATCAAGGCGCGGCGCAAATTTTCCTGCGAGGGAAAAAACCACCGCCGTAATAAGATAGCGCCCCGGGTTGCGTTTGAAGACGCTGTCGCGATAAGCAAACTGGCAGTCGTCGCGGGTAAAACTCACTGCCGCGCCAGTCGACAGATCCAGCGCCTCGACACGTTCGACCACGTCTTGCAATTCAACACCGTAGGCACCGATGTTCTGCACGGGAGCCGCCCCGACATGCCCTGGAATGCAGGACAGGTTTTCCAGCCCGGCAAAACCCTGCGCCACGGCCCAGTCGACAAAACCGTCCCAGCTCTCCCCCGCACAGGCGCGTAAACGGACCCGTTCGACCTCCTGCGACAGCACCTCGCGCCCCATAAAGCGGGGACACAGCATGACTCCGGCAAAATCACCGGTCAGCAGCAGATTGCTGCCGCCGCCCAGCACAAACAAGGGCAGGCCGGAAAAACGGCTATCCGCCAGGAATGCTGTCAGCTCGTCGGGCGACTCGAGCGTCACCAGATAGCGTGCGTTGGCGGCAACGTGAAAGGTATTGAACGACTGCAGGGGGGCGTGTTCGACTACCCGCATCAGGCGCTCTGATAGCGTGTGGGGTCCGCCACACCGGCCGCCACGAATCCCTCGTGGCGCAGCCGACAGGAGTCGCATTTACCGCAGGCACGGCCATCGGCATCGGCCTGGTAGCAGGATACCGTTTGCGCATAATCGACGCCCAACGATGTGCCACTACGGATGATATCGGCTTTGGACAGATCAATCAGCGGCGCGTGAATGGTGGTATGCAGACCTTCCACGCCGGCCTTGGTGGCCAGATTGGCCATGCGCTCGAAAGCGGCGATGTATTCCGGACGGCAATCGGGATAGCCCGAATAGTCCACCGCATTCACGCCGACGAAAATATCCCGGCTGCCGAGCACTTCCGCCCAGGCCAGTGCCAGGCTAAGCATGATGGTGTTGCGCGCGGGCACGTAGGTGACGGGTATGCCCTCGGTGGGCGCTTCGGGCACGGCAATCGAGCTGTCCGTCAGGGCCGAACCGCCGAACAGGGTCAGGTCGATTTTGGCCACCTTGTGCGCCGCCGCGCCGAGCAGCTTGGCAATGCGATCGGCGGCATTCAGTTCCGCCACGTGGCGCTGGCCGTAATCCAGACTCAGAGCGTAGCAATCGAAACCCTTGTTTTTGGCGATTGCCAGCACCGTGGCGGAATCCAGCCCGCCGGACAGCAGTACGACAGCCGGTTTTGTACCCATTTACCCCTGCTTTGCGCTCATTTGCCTTTGGCGTCTTGCCAGAGAATTTTGTGCAACTGCACCTGGAATCGCACCGGCAACTGGTCGCGCAAAATCCATTCGGCCAGCTGACGCGCGGTCAGCGAACCGTGCACGGGCGAGAACAGTACCGGACAGGTGTCCACCAGATTATAGCGCGCCAGCACATCACGCGCCCAGGTATAATCGGCGCTGTCGCAAATGACGAATTTCACTTCGTCGAGCGGCGTGAGCAGGGGAATGTTTTCCCAGCGGTTCTTGTCCAGCTCGCCCGAAGCGGGCGTCTTGATGTCGACGATGCGCGAGACGCGCGCGTCGACCCGGCCGATATCCAACGCACCGCTGGTTTCCAGCGACACGCTGTAACCGGCATCGCACAGTTGGCTAAGCAGGGGCAGGCAGTTTTTCTGCGCCAGCGGCTCGCCGCCAGTCACCGTCACATAGCGTGTACGGTAACGCCCCACCTGCTGCATGATGTCGGCCAGCGTCATGCTCTGGCCGCCGGTGAAAGCATATGCCGTGTCGCAATAACCGCACCGCAAGGGACAACCGGTCAGCCGCACGAACACGGTGGGCAGACCGACACGGCTGGTCTCGCCCTGCAATGAATAGAAAATTTCGCTGATGCGCAGCGACAGGTCTGCGGCCAACTACTTGCCTTGTTTGGTTTTATCCAGCCGTGCCTTGGCCTTTTCCGCCGCCGGACTCAGGGGATATTTGCTCACCAGCGTCTCCAGCGTTTTACGGGCGGCCTTATCCTGCCCCAGTTCCTGCTGGCTGCTGGCGATATTCAGCAAGGCGTCGGGCACTTTTTCGCTGTCCGGCCAATTGCTGATCAGTTTTTGCTGTTCCCTCACGGCCGACTTGAAGTCGCGCAGGGAAAAATACGAATTACCGATCCAGTATTGCGCGCTGGGAGCCAGGCCGCTTTTCGGATAAGTGGTCATGAAACCTTGAAAGCTGACAACGGCGCCGGCGTAATTGCCCACCTTGAACTGGCCCAGGGCTGTCTCATAGGCTTTTGCCTCCTGCGCCGGATCGGTCGAGGTCAGCACGGCATTCTTGCCGTCCTTGCCCGCATTGTCACTGGCCGCGACTGCCGAGGCAGCCACTGCACCGCCGCCTTCCAGACGCCGCATACGGGTGTCCAGATCGACGTAAAAATCCTTTTGCCGTTTTTGCGTATTCTCCAGGTCGTTGGTCAACACCTCCGCCTGGCCGCGCAATTGGGCCACTTCCTGCTTGAGTTGCTCGATCTGCTGCAGCAGGTCGAGCCGACCCTGTTGCTGCTGCGCGAGCGAATCCTCTACCGCCTGCACGCGCGTGAGCGCCTGCTGGGCCGATGAACGCGCCTCGTCGTCGCTCAGCAGGCCGGCACTGGCAGTGCCGGCCCATGCGAGACAGGCCAGCGCGATAAGCGATCGTTTCAGCACAATCGAATTTTCACGCAACCGCTTCATGCATTACTCGCCCGGGTAGACGATGTCTGCACGACGGTTCTGGCTCCAGGCAGCTTCGTCGTTGCCGCTTGCCTTGGGCTTTTCTTCGCCGAAGCTGACGGTTTCGATCTGACCGTCTTTAACGCCCAGAACGTTCATCATCTTCTTCACGGCATCAGCACGACGCTGACCCAGCGCCAGGTTGTATTCGCGGCTGCCGCGTTCGTCGGTGTTGCCCTGGATGGTGATCTTCACGTCGGAATGATCGTTCAGATACTTGGCGTGAGCCTCAACCATCGGCTTGTACTCATCCTTCACCGCGCTCTTGTCGAAGTCGAAATACACGCTGCGCTTGGACAGGATGTTGTTCGGATCGGTCAGCGGATTAACAACCGCCTGGCTTGCGCCGGTGGTGGTTGCCGCACCCTGGCCGCTCTTGTCCTGAACGGTTGCCGCTTCCTTGGTACCGGTGCTGGCACAGCCGGCCAGCGCGCTTACTACCAGCAAACCCAACAATGCTTTCTTCATGCTTCTTTCTCCTTCAGTTAATTAATATGATAACACTCAAATCACTGTCCGCCTGCTTTGGGTAACGGTCCCCAAGCCGGCTCGCGCACATCACCCGCCTTTGAGGCAAGTCGCTGCTTGACGCGGCCGTCTGCCGACACGGCCGCCAGCACGCCTCGACCACCCAGTTGCGTCGCATAGAGAATGATTTTGCCGTTAGGCGCAAAACTGGGTGACTCGTCTTCTTTCGTGTCCGACAGCACCTGCACCTGGCGGCTCGCCAGATCCATGATGGCCACATGATCGCCGCCCTCGCGGTGGACGAAAACCATTTGACTGCCATCCGGGGTGACTTGCGGCGACACATTGTATGCCCCGTCAAAAGTCAGCCGCTGAGCTGCCCCGCCGCCTGCCGGCAGCCGGTAGATTTGCGGCGAACCGCCGCGGTCGGACGTAAAGTAAATCCATTGGCCATCCGGCGACCAGAAAGGCTCGGTGTCGATCCCGCTGCTGGACATCAAGCGCGTTGCCGGACCGCCCTGCGCGCCGATGGTGTAGATCTGGGTGTCGCCATCGCGCGTGAGCGCTATCGCCAGTTTGCTGCCATCCGGCGACCAGGCGGGTGCGCTGTTGCTGCCTTTGAAATTCGCCAGCACATAACGCTGGCCGGTATCGACATTCTGCACAAAAATCACCGGTTTCTTGCGCTCGAATGAAACGTAGGCCAGGCGTTGTCCGTCTGGCGCCCAGGCGGGAGAAATGATCGGTTCGGCAGAGGCCACCACAGTCTGCGCGCCTTCGCCATCGGCATCGGCCACCTGCAGCTCGTAGCGGCCGGACAGCTTCATCACATAGGCGATCCGCGTGCTGAACACACCGATATCGCCCGTCAGCTTTTCATAAATCACATCGGCGATCTTATGGGCGGTGGCGCGCAGTTGGGACGGGCTGACGACATAACTCACCCCGGCCAACTGCATTTGCCGCACCACGTCCAGCAGGCGGAAATGCACCTCGAGCTTACCGTTCGGCTGCGCAATGATCTTGCCGATCGCCATGGCATCGGCGCCGCGCGCCTGCCAGTCGGCAAAGCGCACATCCGTCGGCTCGACGGGCGCAGGCACGATGCCGGCCGGGTCGATCATCTTGAACATGCCGCTGCGCTGCAAATCGGCGTTGACGATGCGGCTGATCTGCTGCGGCATGGCGGCCTCGCCGCCGAATGGCACGATGGACACGGGAATCTGGTTGGCGGCACCGCCAACGATATCGATCTGCAACGCCGCCTGCGCCGGCAGGGCAGCAAACAGCAGCGGCAAGATAAACATTCGCATGAACTGGTATGGCATATTTCTAACTTAAACCTTTACTCGACTGGACGAAAAGTCAGCTTCAAGTCCCGGTAATCGCCAAACAGCGCAGGATCGGGCGGCAACGGCAAAGGGTCGGCCTTGCGAATTGCACGCTCCACTGCGCTATCATAGCCGGAGTGTCCGCTACTTTTGATTAAACGAACATTAAGCACCGATCCGCCCGGCAACAAAGTCACCTCGAATACCGCTTCCGGATTACCGCTCAGGTCGGGCGGAACAACCACATTATGGCGAATTTTGGCGCGAATCTTATCAATATAGTCGGCTTTCTGCTTATTGCCGGCGCTGGCCGCCTGGGCCGCCGCAACGGCCTGCTGCTTCTGCATCTGGGCCAACTGGGCCTGCTGCCGCATCAACTCCTTCAAAACCGGGTCGTTGTCGGTCGCTGGCTCAGTCTTCTTCACTTCCTTCTTTACCGCTTCAGGCTTCTTTTCCGCCTCCCTGGGCGGCTCCTTCACCGGTTGCCTGGGCTCCTCTTCCTTCTTGGGCTGCTTGAGCGCAATATCCGGCTTGGCCGGCTGGACCCGCTCTTGCGGCACAGGTTTGGGCTCCGGCGCCGGTTCCGGCTTGGGCTGTGGCGGCTGGGTGTGAGCCGGCTTCGGCGCCACCTGCTTGACTGCCGTGTGCGGCGCCACCGGCAAATCGGACCACAGCTCCGCCTCCACGCCGGCCGGCTGGGTGTTATGCCAGCTCACCCCCCAGATCAGCATGGCCAGCAGCACAATGTGCACGGCAACCGCCAACAGCAATGCCAGCCACTTGCCTTCTTCCTGCTCCCGTGCGCCGTACATTGCCGCCCTGGACATCAGTTGGTCAGGCTCTTGGCCAGCAGACCGACGCGTTTGACCTGGTTCTGCTGCAGCATGTCCATCACCTTGAGCACGCTTTCATAACGCACATCCTTGTCTGCCGCAATCACCACCGGCTGATCCGGGTTGGCCGCCTGCTTGGCCCGCACCTGCTCCAGCAAGCCCTGCTCATCGACGCTTTGCGGCTTGGCCGTTTCGCCCGTATCGCGCAGCTTCAGCGTGCCGTCCTTTTCAATGGTCACCTCCAGCGGCGCCACCGGCGGCTTCAATTGCTGACCGACCTGCGGCAACTCGATCTCGCCGGGATTCATCATCGGCGCGGTCACCATGAAAATGATCAGCAGCACCAGCATCACGTCGATATACGGCACGACGTTGATCTGGTTCATCTGCCGCCGCGGCCGGCGTCCGCCTCGACTCATACCGCCGCACCCTGGCGCTGCAGAATATTGGAGAACTCTTCCATGAAGCTCTCGAAGCGGATCGCCAGACGATCCACATCATGAGTATAGCGGTTGTAGGCCACCACCGCCGGAATGGCGGCGAACAGACCCATGGCCGTGGCGATCAGCGCCTCGGCAATACCGGGCGCCACATGGGCCAGCGTCGCCTGCACCACATTGGACAAGCCGCGGAAGGCGTTCATGATGCCCCACACGGTACCGAACAGGCCGACGTAGGGGCTGACCGAGCCGACGGTAGCCAGAAAAGACAAATGCCCTTCGAGCTGATCCATTTCGCGCTGGTAAGTCGCGCGCATGGCACGCTGCGCGCCGTGCATGGCATCGGTGCTGTCCAGTTTGGGCTGGCGTTTCAGCTTGAGAAACTCGCGGAAACCGGCTTCGAACACCCGCTCCATCGCGCCGCCATTGCCGTGCGCGCTGCTGGCGCGCTGATACAGGGCATTGAGATCCGAACCGCTCCAAAATTCCTGCTCGAACTGCTGCGTCTGGCGCACCGCCTTGCGGATAGCGAAACCTTTGAGAAAAATCAGCCACCAGGAAAACATCGACGCGGCCAGCAACCCCAGCATCACCAGCTGCACGATCACGCTGGCATGGCTGACCATGGAAATGAACGACAGATCCTGCGTTACGCTCGCAGACATTGCTTGCTTACTCCCCTAGATAAATTCTGCTTTATTTCATGCTGCAACAAATCGGTTGACGTGCATCATCCGTTATTCGCTAACGCGCCTCTTACCACGTCCGGCATCGGTGCGGGCCGGAAGGTCGCCGCATCGACACAGGCCAGACGCACTTCGGCGGTATTCAATACGTCCTCGCCGCGCACGATACGGTGGCTGACATACAGCTGACTGCGCCCCAGCTGTTTCTGTTCCACATGCACGTCGAGCGCATCGTTGAAACGCGCCGGCTTGAGGTATTCGGCACTGACCGAACGCACCACGAACACGACGCCGTGCTCGCTCGCCAGCTCGGTCTGCTCGAAGCCGCGCGCGCGCAACCACTCGGTGCGGGCGCGTTCCATGAACTTGAGGTAGTTGGCGTAATACACCACCCCGCCCGAATCGGTATCCTCGTAGTACACCCGCACCGGCCAGACAAAACTCACATGCCGCCCTCGAACAGATCACCCGCCAGCACATTGTTCGGCGCAGCCAGGCCGAAGTGCTGATAGGCCATGGGCGTCGCCACCCGGCCACGCGGCGTGCGCTTGAGGTAACCCTGCTGAATCAGGTAAGGTTCCAGCACATCCTCGATCGTGTCACGCTCTTCGCCAATGGCCGCCGCCAGGTTTTCCACCCCCACCGGCCCGCCGCCGAACTTGTCGATCACGGCAGACAACAATTTGCGGTCCATCACATCCAGCCCCGCCGCATCCACGTCCAGCATGCGCAACGCCGCGTCGGCAACGGCCACATCCGCCTGGCCGTCCGCCTTCACATCGGCATAGTCGCGCACCCGCCGCAGCAGGCGGTTGGCGATGCGCGGCGTGCCGCGCGAACGTCTGGCAACTTCCAGTGCGCCGCCCTCAGACAGCTGCATATCGAGCAAGTTCGCCGAACGGCTGACAATTTTCTGCAATTCCTGCGGCGTATAGAATTCCAGCCGCGCCACAATGCCGAAACGGTCGCGCAACGGATTGGTCAGCATGCCGGCGCGGGTGGTGGCGCCCACCAGCGTAAACGGCGGCAGATCGAGCTTGACCGAGCGCGCCGCCGGACCTTCGCCGATCATGATATCGAGCTGAAAATCCTCCAGCGCCGGGTAGAGAATTTCCTCCACCACCGGGCTCAGACGGTGGATTTCGTCGATGAACAGCACATCGAACGGCTCCAGATTGGTCAGCAAAGCCGCCAGATCGCCGGCACGCTCCAGCACGGGGCCCGAGGTCTGCTTCAGGTTGACGCCCATTTCGCGCGCGATGATGTGCGCCAGCGTGGTTTTGCCCAGCCCCGGCGGGCCGAACAGCAAGACGTGATCGAGCGCTTCCTTGCGCTTCTTGGCCGCCTCGATAAAAATCTGCAGCTGACCGCGCGCCTTTTCCTGACCGACGTATTCGTCCAGCAGCTTGGGACGCAGGGCGCGCTCGACCGCGTCTTCCTGCGGCGACGAAACGGTTGGGGCAATCAGACGATCGGTCTCAATCATACCTTGGACAACAATTTAAGTGATTGACGAATGGCATCGGCCAGTTCCAGCCCGGCGGGCAATTGCCTGACCGCCAGCTCGGCTTCCCTGGGATTATATCCCAGCGCCAGCAGCGCATTTGTTACATCCTGTTTCTTGTCTTCCGGTTGCAGGGCAACAGCCACGCCCGGCAGATCCAGCTTGCCGCGCAGTTCCAGCAGCAGGCGCTCAGCGGTTTTCTTGCCGATACCCGGCACCTTGGTCAGGCGCACCGCATCGCCGCTCATCACGGCCGTAGCCAATTCCTGCGCCGACAGGCCACTCAACACGGCCAGCGCCATTTTGGCCCCCACGCCGGTGATCTTGAGCAACTGGCGGAATGTCTGACGCTCTTCCGCCGTGGCAAAGCCATACAGCAGCTGAGCATCCTCGCGCACGACAAAATGCGTCAGCAGCGTGACGATTTCACCATTGGCGGGCAGATTGTAGAACGTGCTCATGGGCACATCCACTTCATACCCAACCCCGTTCACATCCACCAGCACCATGGGCGGGTGTTTTTCCAGCAGTTTGCCGTGCAGTCGACCGATCATAATGTTCCCAAAATAATTCCCAGCCCCGGCAATACGCCATGCACATGCGCCCCGAGGATGGTTTTGTTTGATTGCCGGCAGCATCACCAGCAGGGCAAGGAACCGTCCGCCCGCACCGGCCAGCCGGAAAAATCACCCTGCCGGACATAGTCCGCCCCGACAGCCAGCAGTACAAAACAAACCGTCACAGCCAGTCCGCCCAGCCTGCGGCTGTTCAGCGTGAGCGGCGATGCGGAATAGCCCCAGCCCAGCGGCCCGCCGTTCTGGATAAACCGGCTGCCGTCGGTAAAGGGGAACACGCGTTCGGTATTGGCGGCATCCGTGCCGTTGAGAGCGCCGTAATAATCATTGAGCAGATTGACCATCGCATGCGTCAGCAATGCCGGCAACACCGTCAGCGCCGCCAGACCGGCATGCAGCGGCCCGCCGGCCGGCCGGGTTGCCGGCAGATAACGCTTGAACGGGTTGGCCGGCAGTGCCGGCAACGGTTCAGCCACGGTGTCTCCTCCAGTATCAGTCGCAATCCGGAATGTATAATTTGTACCAGCACATTATTCTACACCAACCGGCCACGCCGTACCCGCAACCCGCGGGTCGCCAGCTTACCCAGTCCCTGACCGCCATGCGCATGGCAAATGGCGCAGGCCAGCGCATCGGCCGCATCGGCTTGCGGCGCGGCCGGCAAGGTCAGCAGTCGCTTGACCATCTCCTGCACCTGTTCCTTGCCGGCATGGCCGTTGCCCACCACCGCCTGCTTGATCTGCAATGCCGTGTATTCGGCCACCGGCAGATTCTGCAGCACCGCGGCAGAAATCGCCGCGCCGCGCGCCTGACCGAGCAACAGGGTGGACTGCGGGTTGACATTGACGAACACCTGCTCGATCGCCACCTGATCGGGAGCATATTCCCCGATCAGTTCGGTCAGACCGGACAAAATCACCTTCAGCCGCTCCGGCAGGGTGCCCTCGCCGCTTTTCACCACGCCACTCGCCACGTACACCAGCGACTGTCCCTGCTGTTCGATAAAGCCGAAACCGGTGAACCGCAAGCCGGGGTCGATGCCGAGGATGCGCACGACGAACTACCGCCTCACTCGCTGATCACGGCGGAGGTATACACTTCCTGCACGTCGTCCAGCACATCGAAGGCGTCCAGCAGCTTCTGCATTTTCACGGCATCGTCGCCGGTCAGCTCGATTTCATTCTGCGGCTTCATGGTCACTTCGCCCATTTCCGCCTTGAAGCCGGCCGCTTCCAGCTTTTCCTTCACGGTGGTGTATTCATACGGCGGCGTGATGACTTCAATGGAACCGTCATCGTGCGTCACCACATCGTCGGCACCGGCTTCCAGCGCCGCATCCATCAGCGCGGATTCGTCGGTGCCGGGCGCATAAACCAGATAGCCGCAGTGGGTGAACTGGAACGCCACGCAGCCGTCGGTACCCATATTGCCGCCGTATTTGCTGAAAGCATGGCGCACATCGGCCACGGTACGGGTACGGTTGTCGGTCAGGCAGTCCACCATCACCGCCGCGCCGCCGATGCCATAGCCTTCGTAGCGGATTTCCTCGTAGTTCACGCCTTCCAGTTCACCGGTACCGCGCTTGACCGCGCGATCGATGTTGTCCGCCGGCATATTCTCTTCCTTGGCCTTTTCGATGGCCAGGCGCAGACGCGGATTGAAGTTCATGTCGCCGCCGCCCATCTTGGCGGCCACGGTGATCTCCTTGATCAGCTTGGTGAAAATCTTCCCGCGCTTGGCATCCTGACGGCCCTTGCGGTGCTGAATATTTGCCCATTTGGAATGACCTGCCATACAATTTTCCTGCTAAATTTTCAAAACCCTAATCCTACCATATCGGACCGCGCCCCATGACTGATCCGCTGCTGCTTGCCAAAGGTCAACACGACTGTTTCCTGCTGCCTGCCATGGCCAACCGCCACGGCCTGATCACCGGCGCCACCGGCACCGGTAAAACGGTCACGCTGCAAGTGTTGGCCGAATACTTCAGCCGCATCGGCGTGCCGGTATTCCTGTCCGACATCAAGGGCGACCTGTCGGGCATCGGCCAGGCCGGCAAGAGCAGCGAAAAACTGGCCGCCCGGCTGCAAAAAACCGGTCTGCCGGAACCCGTTTTTGCCGCCTGCCCGGTCACTTTCTGGGACGTCTTCGGCGAACAGGGCCATCCGGTGCGCGCCACCGTCTCCGACATGGGCCCGCTGTTGCTGGGCCGCATGCTGGGGCTGAACGACACGCAGCAGGGCGTGCTCACGCTCGCCTTCAAAATCGCCGACGACAATGGCTTATTGCTGCTGGACATGAAAGACCTGCGCGCCATGCTGCAGCATGTGGGCGACAACGCCAAGGATTTCACCACCCGCTACGGCAACATTTCTTCCGCCAGTATCGGCGCGATTCAGCGCGGCCTGCTCAATCTGGAGCATGAAGGCGGCGACCGGCTCTTCGGCGAACCGGCGCTCAATATCGATGATCTGCTGCAAACCGATGAAAAGGGCCGCGGCAGGGTCAATCTGCTGGCCGCCGACAAACTGATGAATTCGCCCAAGGTGTACTCGGTGTTCCTGCTGTGGCTGCTATCGGAGCTGTTCGAACGGCTGCCGGAAGTGGGCGACATGGAAAAACCCAAGCTGATGTTCTTCTTCGACGAAGCGCACCTGCTGTTCAATGAGGCACCCAAGATTCTGCTGGATAAAATCGAACAGGTGGTAAGGCTGATTCGTTCCAAGGGCGTGGGCGTCTATTTTGTGACACAGAACCCGCTCGACATTCCCGATACCGTACTGGGCCAACTGGGCAACCGCGTGCAGCACGCCCTGCGCGCCTTCACCCCGCGCGATCAGAAAGCCGTCAAGGCCGCCGCCGAAACCATGCGCGACAACGACATGTTTGATGAAGTCAGCGCCATCACCGAGCTGGGCGTGGGCGAAGCGCTGGTATCGCTGCTGGACGAGAAAGGCCGCCCGGCTGTGGTCGAGCGTGCCTTCATCGCGCCGCCAGCCAGCCAGATCGGTCCTGTCACAGCAGAAATGCGCAATCAGTTAATCAAACAATCGCTGATCTACGGCCACTACGAAAACACCGTTGACCGCGAGTCCGCCTATGAGATGCTCAAGACGCGCGCAGCGACACCCCCCTCCCAACCGGTCGACACCCCCGCCCGCAGCGCCCCCGCGCACCAGACGGACGGCGTGTTTGAAGCATTGGCCAAAAGTGCTGCACGCGCCATCGGCAGCCAATTGGGACGCGAAATCATCCGCGGGGTGCTGGGCAGCATTCTGGGGGGCGGCAGCAGGCGGCGGTAAAAATCCAACACGGAAACAATCTGTAACAACTCGTAATGGGCCGGAAAAACTCCTGCCGATATTCCTACGGCATAATGGGCTCGTTGGCGCAACACATGACCACCAACCCCAAACTTATTTTTAGGAGAGCGAAATGAAGAAACTGGCCGCTGTTGTTACCCTGACCCTGTTGTCCGCCACCGTTGCCTTTGCCCAGCCGACCGGCGAAAAAATGACCAATGCCCAGGCAACCGCCCAGCAGAAAAAAGCCACCTGGGACTCCATGAGCACCAAGGAAAAAGCCCAGAAACGCGCCAGCGTACGCAAGACCATGCATGAGAAGAAAGTGGAAGTCCAGTCCAACCAGTCTTCCGGCAACTAAGCCGCACACGCTGCTCTGCCGCACACGCTTGCGGCAGAGCAGACTCCCCCTCTCCCGCCGGCCCCTCCCGCCTCTTTATTTCACATTACAATCCAGCCGCTAACCGGTAAAATTGCCGGCCCTTGTAACCTCAAGTCATTTCATCTATATCTAACAGCTGGGCAGCACCCATAACAAATACAGTCTTTTTCAGAACAATCAACACATTGGAGTTTCATTCATGTCAAAACCCGCACTGAACTGGGTCGCTATCGACGCTGATCCGCGGTTTCAGGCCCTGCATCGGAAAAAATCCCGTTTTCTGATCAGCCTGATGATCATTTCCATGGCTTACTACTTCATGTTGCCCGTCATGGCGGCCTATTACCCGAATGTTTTCAACATTCGGATTTGGGGCCCGGTCAATGTCGGCCTGGTGTTTGCCTTGTCCGAATTTGTCGTGGCCTGGGCCATTGCAGTGATCTATGCCCGCCGCGCCAATGCCGAATTTGACGCCATGGCCGCCGAGCTCGCCAAAGACACCCACAAGTTCGGAGCCTGACATGAAAATACACAAAAATTCTCTTATGACCGCCCTTGCGCTGCTGGCTGCCAGCACACCTGCCCTGGCGGCAGGCGGCGCCGTTGCCGACGAATACAAATGGATGACTTTCGCGGTATTCGGCACCATTATTGCCATCACCATGTACATCACCTTCTGGGCGGCCAAATCGACCACCTCGGCAGCCGGCTTTTATGCCGCCGGCCGGTCCGTAACGGGCGTCCAGAACGGCTGGGCGATTGCCGGCGATTATCTGTCCGCCGCTTCGTTCCTGGGCATTGCGGGCCTGATTTCACTGTACGGCTATGACGGCTTCATGTATTCCGTCGGTTTTCTGGTGGCCTACATCACCGTATTGCTGGTGATCGCCGAACCTTGCCGCAATATCGGCAAATACACGCTGGGCGACATCCTCGCTTTCCGCAACCACCCGAAGGCATCCAAGACGGTTGCCGCACTGTCCACCATTACCGTTTCGACTTTCTACCTCATTGCGCAAATGGTCGGCGGCGGCGTGCTGATCAAGACATTGATCGGGATTGATTACGAGGTGTCAGTCATCGGCGTGGGCATCCTGATGCTGGCCTATGTGGTTTTCGGCGGCATGAAGGCCACCACCTGGGTGCAGATCGTCAAGGCTGTGCTGCTGGTTGCCGCATCCTTGCTGCTGGTCGCCTTTGTCTGGGCGCCCTACGGCTTCAGTCTGCCGGGCTTCCTCGACGGCGTGGTGCATAGCAAGGATGTACAGTCCCAGGTCGCCAAAGTGCTGGGCGATTCCGCCAGCAACATGACAGCGGAAGAACTCGGCCAGCGCTTCCTCGAACCCGGCCTGTTCCTGAAAAACCCGATTGACCAGATCTCCCTCGGCCTGGCCCTGGTACTGGGTACCGCCGGTCTGCCGCATATCCTGATGCGTTTCTTCACCGTGCCGAACGCACAGGAAGCGCGTAAGTCGGTAATCTGGGCCATGACCATCATCGGCGGTTTCTATGTCCTGACCCTGTTCCTTGGCATGGGCGCGGCGATCAACGTCGGCACCGGCCCGATCATTGCCCTGGACAAAGGCGGCAACATGGCCGCTCCGCTGCTGGCGCAATTTGTCGGCGGCGGCCCGGAATCCATGCTGGGCAACCTGTTCCTGGCTTTCGTCGCCGCCGTAGCCTTCGCCACCATTGTGGCGGTGGTCGCCGGACTGGTGCTGGCTTCCGCCTCCGCCATGGCGCACGACATCTACGTCGGGGTCATCCGCGGCGACCACGCCACGCCGGAAGAGCAGGTGCACGCTGCGCGTGTTTCCTCCATTATCGTGGGCATCATTTCGATTATTCTGGGCATCCTGTCGAAGGGCCAGAACGTGGCGCATCTGGTGGGCCTGGCATTTGCCGTTGCCGCCTCCTCCAACCTGCCGGCCATCATACTGACCCTGCACTGGCGCAAGTGCAATACCACCGGTGTGGTACTGGGCATGCTCGTTGGTGCGCTGTCGGCCATCGGTCTGGTGTTGATCTCCCCCAACATGACCTACCCACAAGCAGTGGTGAAGGCCGCCTACAAAGTGCTCGACGGCGAACCGGCACAGGAAGCCAAGCCGGCTGTTGCAGCCAAACCGGGTGAAGGCTTCGGCTGCGAACTGTTTGCCGTGTGCGAAAAAGCCGAACCGGCCAAGCCCGCCACCGATGCCAAACCCGCCAAACCGGGCGCACTGGAAAAGCTGACCGAGGCCGAGGCCAAGCTTGCCGCCAGCACCGATGCGGCTGAGCAGGAAAAGCTGAACAAGGATATCGCCAAGCTGAAAGCCGACATCAAGAAAGCACAGGACGATATCGCCAAATATGCCGGCGAAAAGACCAGCATGGTTGGTCTGGAGAAACCGTTGTTCCTGCTGAAAAACCCTGGGCTGATCTCCATCCCGCTGGGCTTCCTGATGGTGATCATCGGTTCTCTGCTGACGCGTGACAAGCGGGCGGAAGAAACCTGGGAAGAACTGTATGTACGCCAAAACACCGGCATCCATGCGGAAGAAGCCACGGCACACTAAGAGGCGTTGACCAATAAAAAAGCCCCCGGTTTTCGGGGGCCTCAGACTGCCAGGCAATCATGCACACAGCTTGATTTACAGTCTGAATTTCATATCCCCACCCCTCGTTTCCCCGCCCGTTGAGCGGGGATGTCCAAAGCCCCCGAAAACCGGGGGCTTTTTATTTCCGCTTTGCCTGATCAGTGATGCTCATCAGTCTCAGCCGACCCGCCATGCCCGTCAGCCGCGTGCGTGAGGTACAGAGCCAAACCGATCAGGGCGATGCTGGCGCCCAGATACAGCAGATCAAGCGCCGATTTGACGTCCAGCTGCAACGCCATCTCGAACAGGGTCACGATCAGGATCATCAGAATCACTTTGGCAAGACGGCCCTTCAAATCGTCCAGACTCTCGATCACGAGGATCTTGCTCGACTTGCTGCTGCCGCGCGCTTCGTCGATGTCGCTGATAAACAGCTCGTACAGCCCCAGCGAGAAAATCATCATCACCGTTGCCAGCAGATAGCCGTCCACCACCTCGACAATGTGCGTGATCGTCTGGTCGTGCAACATCTTGCGCGCCTCGACCGTCAATGTCGGATCGGCATAATGGGTCACATGCGATACCAGAATATACACATCCACCGTCGCCATCCAGAAAATGGCAAAGCCGGCAGCCATGCTGGAAACCACCGCCACCAGCACCACAAAGCGACTGTTCCACAA
Source organism: Pseudomonadota bacterium (assembly GCA_021851875.1). Lineage (GTDB taxonomy): Bacteria > Pseudomonadota > Gammaproteobacteria > Burkholderiales > JAJZQI01 > JAJZQI01. Next base: position 82,933 of record JAJZQI010000011.1, read on the forward strand.
TATTTTTTCAAACACGTGCTCAAGCAATTTCAACATGCACTTCTTCCTTAACCGTTAAATTCAGGCACGACCCAATGTAAGCCTTTTCACGACACACGCTGCTGTCCATCCACGCCCGGCTTACAAAATCCCTTGATTTAGCAACCAAATTCAATTATTTTCAAAAAATGAAGGAGTGATTACTCAAATAAAACAAGGATAACAATCGAACCATGTCGACCAAACTTGCCATACCGGCATACGACACATCACCGAATTTAACCGTAGAAACCCGCCCGAAGCAAGTCAAGGAGTGGCTCGACAAACTGCCGATGGCGAACGGGACGGAGGTTGGCGAACAACTTCGCGTCGAATTGGCGATGACCAATCGGACCAAATGCGCTCCTGACACACGCCTGAAAATCGCCGAACTGTACCGCCACAGCATTCATGAGCTGGAAGGCGTCATTGAAACGCGCTTTTTCGGCGGCGCCCTGCCGTTACCGGAAAAAAGCCGCCAGGCCGCCCAGCTCCTGCGCGATTGCTTCAACGAGCTTGCCGTCGCCTACAAACTTTCGCTGCTGGAATTCGAAAGCAAACTCATCAGCTTCGGCAACGACAAATACCTGCCGCAGATCATTGCACGTGCCATTGAAGCGCTCAACCGCATTCTCATCGTTTGCTACCAGACCTACGCACCCACGCCTGCCGGAGTCTGGAGTGAAATTCATGAGCTTTATCGCCTCGCCCTGCAAAAACAATTGCAGGACGAGGTCATTGATGACAACGGCCAGGCGACCAGTGTGAACCTGGCGTACAAACAGGCGCTGTTGCTGGCCCTGGCCGACCCCTACCGGCTGATGCATGGCGAATCGCTCAAGACCCTGGCCTATATTGGCAAATTCGGCCAATTCGCCCAATTGTCGCCCTACCGCGAAAATATCGGCAAACTCGGCTATTTCCTGATCCGCCTGGATCACGACAAAGCGCCCCAATCGCTGGCTTATCACCACGCCGTTATCGATGCGCGGACCGACATCGTGCTGAACACCCTGGAAATCGCCAAGCTGCTGCACCACCAGATCCTGCATCTGGAGTCCGGCCAGTCGGCCGCCCAGCTCGGCCTGCCGGAAGCCGCTCCCGGCTCGCCGGAATACATCGACCTGCTGCGTCGCCTGCTGAAATTCTGGGGCACGGCCCCCAAACGCCATTACAACCGCACGCCCGGGCGCGACCCGATTTACCTGTGCACCGGCATCCGCGGCCTGCACAGCATGCTGACAGGCTCCAACCAGCCGGATACAACGGAAGAAACGGCCATCGGCGAAGTCACCTTGCAGTTGAATACCTCGCAAATTGACCAGACCAGCCAGAATACCTTCCATATCACCCGCTGGGCCGTTGTGAACGAGAGCGCGGGCGGATTGGGTCTTACCAAGGTTTCGGACGAGGCCGGCAACATCCGGGTGGGCGATATCATCGGCGTCAAACAGCCCAAGACAGACGGCTGGAGCATCGGCGTCATTCGCTGGCTGCAAGGCACCAAACGCAGCGAAATCCGCATGGGGGCTCAAATGCTGGCCCCGCATGCCGATGCAGTGAGTCTGCGCCCGACCGTAGGCAGCGGCAACGAACCGTTCACACAAGCCCTGCTGCTGCCGGAAATCCCCCTGCTGAAGCAGCCGGCCACGCTGTTGGCTCCCAAAGGCCTGTTCCTGAACATGCGCGAGTTCCAGTTGCTGGATGGCAAGGGTCAGGTCCGCCTGATTCGTTCCACGCGTCTGCTCGAACAGACAGCCACCTATGAACTGTTCATGTTCCAGTAAGCGTGTTTTACCGGCCGGTCTGCTCGCTATATTGATGCAGGCTGAGCGACAGCCGCCCGGCAGCCGTTTCCACCACCTCCGCCAGCAAACCGGTCAGCGGCTGTCCGCCGGCACACAGCAATCCGAACAATTCCTTCAGCTCAATCGAGTCGGCGCTGGTCTGCAACACCCAGCCGGATCTGGGCAGCCGGGCCACCCAGCCGAGTGAGCGCAACTGCATCATCAGTTGCTCCGCTTCTTCCACCCCGCAATGCACGGCTTCGGCCAATTTGTGCAAATGCATCGGCTGGCCCCGCAGCTGGTTCCGATACAGGATGAGCAGGATTTCGAGGGCCGTTTGCACCTGCGCCAGCGGACTCAATTGCTGCCGCCCCAGGCTATGCCGCCATTGCCCCAGCGCCGAAGTCAACACGGCGCCAAACAGCACCACCCACCAGGACAGATACACCCACACCAGGAAAGCCGGCAACAGGGCAAAGGTGCCATAGACAATGCTGTAGGTATTGAAATGCACCCAGTACCAGGCAAAGCCGCGCCCCAGCAGCACAAACCCCAGACCCGCTATCGCCCCGCCCCATATGGCGTGTTTCAGCGGCACGTAGCGGTTCGGCACCACCCAATACAGCAGGGTAAATCCCACGGCCTGCAAGGCGAGCGGGATCAGTTCGACGGCCAGCTTCTTCACCGGGGCCATATGCGGCACCCAGCCGAGCGGAACGCTGACCAGATAGGAACCCAGCCACAGGCTGCCGCCCAACAGGACCGGGCCGACCGTCAGCAGGGCCCAGTAAGTGAGCAGTCGCACAGACCAGGGACGCGCTTCGGAAACATGCCAGATGGCATTCAACGCCCGCTCGATGGTCAGCAGCAGCATCATGGCGGTCACGGCAAAGGACACCAGCCCCACTGCGGTCAATTTGCCGGCGTTCTGGCTGAACTGATGCATGTAACCCGAAATCACATGTCCGGCCGCCTCCGGCACCAGATGCGTGAGCAGGAAGATTTTCAGCGCGATCATGGCCTGCTCGAACACCGGAAAGGCGGAAAAAGCCATCACCCCGATGGTCACCAGCGGCGCCAGCGCCAGCAGTGTTGTATAAGTCAGACTCGCCGCTGTCTGGCGGCAGTTGGACGCCTCACAGCGATGATAGAGATACCAGACGAAGATGCGCATTTTCTGCAGTGCATTTATTTTCATTTCGAACCCACCGGCGCGTCCCCGGTCAATACTGTCAAGTATGTTGGAGTATAATGGACCGATGCAATCCCGCCAGCCTGAAATTCTCGTTTTGTATTACAGCCAGCACGGCAGCGTGCGTGAACTGGCTCGCCATATCGCCCGCGGCGTGGACAGCGTCCCCGGCGTGAGCGCGCGCCTGCGCACCGTGCCCAGGGTTTCCGCCGTGTGCGAAACGACGGCCCCGGCTGTGCCCGACGAAGGCGCTCCCTATGCCGAACTGGCCGACCTGCAGGAATGCATCGGCATCGCCGTCGGCAGCCCGACGCGCTTCGGCAACATGGCCGCCGCGATGAAATACTTCTGGGACGGCACCGCCAGTCTGTGGCAAAACGGCGCGCTGGTCGGCAAACCCGCCTGTGTCTTCACCTCGTCTGCCAGCATGCACGGCGGCCAGGAAAGCACGCTCATCAGTATGATGCTGCCGCTGCTGCACCACGGCATGACCGTTCTGGGGCTGCCATATACCCTGCCGGAACTGACCACCACCACCAGCGGCGGCACGCCCTACGGCGCCAGCCATGTGTCCGGCGCAGCCGGCAGCCAGCCGATCACCGAAGCCGAACGCACCCTGGCCATGGCGCAAGGCAAACGCCTGGCCGAAATCGCCCTGAGGCTCTCCGCATGAACGACGAACTCAAATCCGTGGGCGATGAAGCCCGCCAGATGCTGCGCAGCCTGCGCCTCGGCATTCTGTCCACCTTGTCGAAAAAACTGGGCGGCTACCCGTTCGGCTCCATTACACCCTATGTGGTCGACCACACCGGCTGCCCGGTCATTCTGATCAGCACCATCGCCGAGCACACCAAGAACATCGAAGCCGACCCGCGCGTCAGCCTGCTGGTGCATGAGCAGCACGACGACGCCCAGGCCAACGCCCGCCTGACCGTCGTCGGCCTGGCGAGCCGCATAGCCGACCAGAACAGCATCAAGGAACGCTATCTGCATTTCTATCCCAATGCGCGCGGCTATTTCGACACCCACGATTTCTTCTTCTACCGCATCACGCCGGAGCACGTCCGCTACATCGGCGGCTTTGGCAAGATCCACTGGCTCGATACCGGCAGCATCATGACAGACCTGGCGCCGCTCGCCGAGCAGGAGGAAGGCATCCTGGCGCACATGAACGCCGATCATCGGGAAAATCTCCAGCACTATTGCCAGCTGATGCACGGCCTCCTGCCGGCACAGGTGGAAATGATCGGCATCGACCAGGATGGCTTTGACGTGCGCGCCGACGGCAAGCTGTTGCGTTTTACCTTTGCCCAGCCGGTGCTTGATACCCAGGCCGCCCGCGTTGCCCTTGTCGACCTTGCCCGCCAGGCGCGGGAGAAACTCGCCACCCCATGAACCGCGTCACCCTGTTGCACTACGGCAGCATTGCCAGCCTCATCAGCCTGATCTTCCTCTGCATTGCCTGGGAACTGTGGCTTGCCCCGCTGCGCCCCGGCGGCTCGATGCTGGTGCTGAAAGCCCTGCCCCTGTTGCTGCCGCTGTTCGGCATCCTGCGCGGCAAACGCTATACCTACCAGTGGTCGTCCATGTTCATCCTGCTGTACGTAGCGGAAGGCAGCACCCGCCTGATGACCGATAAAGGCCTGTCTGCCACGCTGGCTGGCGTCGAACTGCTGCTGGCCGTTGCGTTCTTCTTCTGCGTCAGCTTCTACGCCAAGTTCACCCGTCCGGCGAAAAAGCCCGCGTAAACCCCATGAACACCGCCCGCATCACGCTGCTGATCCTGGCCGGCGGCATGGGCAGCCGCATGGGTCACGCCGACAAAGGCCTGTTGCAACTCGCGGGCAAGCCTCTGGCACAGCACCTCGCCACACGCTTTGCCAGCTATCCCGTGCTGCTGTCCGCCAACCGCCACCTGGAGCTTTATGCCCAACTGGGCTTTACCGTCCTGCCCGATGCCGATGACAGCTATGCCGGCCCGCTGGCAGGCGTTTTGCAGGGCTTGCACCATATGCATTCCGACTGGCTGCTGACCCTGCCGTGCGACACCCCGTTCATACCGCTTGACCTGCCCATGCGCCTGCTCACTGCAGCCGAACAAGCCGGCGCCAAACTCGCCTACGTGCGCACCCCGGTACAAACCCACCCGGCCGTCATGCTGTGCCACTATTCGCTGGAATCCTCGCTGCGCGAATTTCTGGCCAGCGGTCAACGCAAGGTCGGTCTCTGGCAACAGAACCAGCAGGCCATCACCGTCGATTTCCCGGACGAGCAGGCCTTCTTCAACATCAACACCCCGGCCGACCTGCAACAGGCAGAACAGCAATTTGTTTCCCTGGCCACCGGCCAACCGCCCCAGAACCAATAAAAATGCCGGTCAAGACCGGCATTTTTCCCACTTCCCACTCCCTACTGCCCACTCACCGACGTATCACACCTGCGGATGAGCCCGCTCCAGCTTGCTCGCCAGCTTGTTCAGCGCATGCAGATAGGCCTTCGCAGAAGCCACCACGATATCGGTGTCCGCGCCCTGGCCGTTGACGATGCGCCCGCCCTTGGACAGACGCACGGTCACTTCGCCCTGCGCATCGGTGCCGCTGGTGATGTTGTTGACGGAATACAACTGCAGCTCCGCGCCGCTTTGCACCAGCGCTTCGATGGCCTTGAAAGCCGCATCCACCGGACCGCCCCCATCAGAGGAAGTGGACTTCTCCGCCCCCTGCTCGGCCAGCACCACCTGAGCGTGCGGCACCTCGCCGGTTTCAGAGCAGACCTTCAAGGAAACCAGTTTGTAGGTTTCGGATTCCAGCGCGGTAGCCTCATCGCTCACCAGCGCATGCAGATCTTCGTCGAAGATTTCGTGCTTCTTGTCGGCCAGTTCCTTGAAACGGGCAAACGCTGCATTGACCGCCTCTTCTGATTCCAGTTCGATACCCAGCTCGCCCAGACGGGTCTTGAATGCGTTACGACCAGAATGCTTGCCCAGCACCATCTTGTTAGCGGTCCAGCCCACATCCTCGGCCCGCATGATCTCGTAGGTTTCGCGGTGCTTCAGCACGCCGTCCTGGTGGATGCCGGATTCGTGGGCAAACGCATTAGCACCCACGATGGCCTTATTCGGCTGCACGGCAAAGCCGGTGATGTTGGACACCAGGCGGGAAGCCGGCACGATCTGCGTGGTATCGATGCGCGTATCGCAGGCGAACAGATCCTGGCGGGTGCGCACGGCCATCACCACTTCCTCCAGCGAAGCATTACCCGCACGCTCGCCCAGACCGTTGATGGTGCATTCCACCTGGCGCGCGCCATTGGCTACCGCCGACAGGGAGTTGGCCACCGCCAGGCCCAGGTCGTTGTGACAGTGCACGGAAAACACCGCCTGACCGGAATTGGGGATACGTTCACGCAGATTGCGAATGAGGCTGCCGAATTGATCGGGCAGGTTGTAGCCGACGGTATCGGGAATATTCACCGTCTTTGCCCCGGCGGCAATCACCGCCTCCAGCACGCGGCAGAGAAAATCCAGTTCGGAGCGGCCCGCATCTTCCGGCGAAAACTCCACATTGTCGGTCCACTTGCGCGCCCATTGCACGGCTTTGACCGCCTGCTCCACCACCTGGTCGGGCGACATGCGCAGCTTCTTTTCCATGTGGATGGGCGAGGTGGCGATAAAGGTGTGGATACGGCCGGAATTGGCCCCCTTGATGGCCTCGCCGCAGCGATCGATGTCACGTTCCAGCGCACGCGCCAGACCGCACACGGTGCTGTCCTTGATGGTATCGGCCACCGCCTTCACCGATTCGAAGTCGCCGTTGGACGCCGCCGGAAAACCCGCTTCGATCACGTCAACCCGCATCTTTTCCAGCTGCTTGGCGATGCGCACCTTTTCCTCGCGCGTCATCGACGCGCCCGGGCTTTGCTCGCCATCGCGCAAGGTGGTATCGAAAATGATCAACTGGTCTTTCATGCTGTACTCCATGGGCCTCATCAAGCGGGCTCAAATAGCTGTCAAACGGTTTGAAATCTGTGTTTCGCCCCGGGAGGGCGGTAAGTTTTGATTCTAGCGCAAGGCGCGGGCCCGGCAAAACAAAACCCCCGCCGAAGCGGGGGTTTGTCGGGGCGAATCGGCTTAGATCAGACCGGCACCCACATCTTCGCCGTTCATCTGGCGCTTGATGTTTTCCACGTCTTTCTTCGCCAGGGCGAACGGGAAGGAGAAGATGTCGGTCGGGCTGGAATCGCCGTAGGGGCGGTTACAGGCCGACACTTCCTCGTCGTCCTTGCCCGGGCAGCCGGAGGTCTGGAACGGCTTGCCGGAATTCACCAGCTCGGCCAGTTCTTCTTCCGGCAGGCCGTAGTCGATGACCTGGCCTTCGTCGTTGAACTTCATGTTGCTGATGTGGCCGCCGGCGTAGTCGATGATGAAACGCGCCAGCTGCACACGGCGCCATTGGCCGCGGTCGCAGGCAGGCCAGTCTTCCATCAGGGAGCCCTGTTCCGGGAAGAAGGCGAACATGTGGCTGTGGCCGCCCATGTCCTTCAGCTTCTGCACCACTTCCAGCATTTCCTGTTCGGTTTCGCCCATGCCGGCGATCAGATGCGCGCCGAATTTTTCCGGACCGTATACTTCAGCCGCCCATTCGATGGCTTGCCAGTATTTGTCATAGCGGTGCGGGCTGTCCACGGTCTTGCCGCGGGTGCGTTCGAAGATTTCCGGGGTCACCGCATCCAGTGCGATGGTGAAAATGTCTGCGCCCAGTTCCCTCAGCTCGATCAGGTCGGCTTTTTCCATGGTGGTCGGGTTGGACAAAATGGAAACGGGGATATGCGGCAGTTCCTGCGCCCACTTCTTCAGCAGCACACGGGTATCGGCATCGCTGTTCGGATGGGTAATCATGGAAATACACATGCGCTGGAACTGCCCCTTGTCGCCGCCGGCTTTAACGCGGGCGATCACTTCGTCGTAGTTCACGGCCGGCCAGTCCACGCGGATGAAGTTACGGTCAGCGTAGTCGCGCGATTCTTCGCGGTGACGCGCCAGACCGCAATAAGTACAGTTGGCGCGGCAGCCTTCCGGATAGGTCACCAGCAGGTTCAGACAGTGGGTGCAGCTGGTGCGGTGCATGTAGCCCGGAACCAGACCCAGGGTGATGGCGGCAGCGGTACTCATCTGCACAAACTCGGGAGAGCGCATCTCCGGAGTCTTGATATGGTAGTTCGGACGGTAAAAATTAATGGGCTGCGCATTTTCGAGTACGGCGCTCATCATTGCTCTCCTAAATCAGTATCTTGTGCAGATAGGTATAACCGGTTAATTGTTTCAGAAAAATGTCTGTCAGGCAATGCAAAATTCTTATTCCATTTGCAAATCAAGTGTGACGCGAAGACGAGCCGCAGACAGCACACAGCAATACGGCAAGGCAATGTCGAAAACATCGTTTCGTCGTAGGCTAACTTCGGCCATGCCGAAGTTAAGCGAAGCGGCCATAGACACAAAGTCGCGGTTGATCTGGATATGGAATCACGCCTGGAAATATTCCGGGAAGGCAATCCATCCCTTGCGGTGCATGGCATCCTGCCGGGCCTCGGCAGTGCGCCAGTGCTGCGCCATCCACTTGCGTCTTTCCACGGCGCGCGCGAGGGTTCCTTCGAACTGGTCGCGCATGTCTTCTTCGTAATCCGCCAGCGCATCGGCATCCTGCTCTTTCAGCAGGGCCGCCGCGGCCAGGCCGGCCCGCTCACCGCTCACCACGGCCGCGGAAATCCCGCCGCCGGTAATCGGATGGCAAAAGCCGCCGGCGTCGCCGGCAAACACCACGTCGCCCATCACCAGATGTTCGCGCAGCCCGCCTACCGGGATCGCTCCGCCGGTGCGGTACAGGATCTCCGTACCCACCCGGCCTTCCGCCACCAGTTGCGCGTGTAACGCGTCCAGCGGCGCCTTCATGTCCTGCGTAATACCCTTGTCCAGCCCCAACCCCAGGTTGGCAAAGTTGCCCTTGGGGAACAGCCAGCCATAACCGCCGGGGAAGTCATCCGACAGCCAGATATCGGTATCCTCAAACGGCTGCAGCAGCGGCACGGTGTACTGGCGCGTATACACGCTGTCCAGTTCCGGCAAGCCCAGCTGCTCGGCCACCGCCGAGTGCGGGCCATCCGCCGCCACCAGCAGGCTGTAACTGACAGTCAGCTCGCCCTCGGGCGTCTCGATCTTCGCCTCGCGCTTGGCCGTGTCCAGTGTCGCCAGGCGGCTTTGCGTCAGCACCTCGGCGCCAGCCGCTTGCGCCTCGGCGGCAAACCACTTATCGAACTTTGCCCGGTCGATCATCAGCCCCGGGAACTCGGTTTTTTCCACATGCTGCGACGGCAGAAAGCTTTTCATGCCGCTGATGGGCTGGCGCAGCACGCCTTCGCCCTTGGCGTACCGCATCATCGGCAGGGGGATGAACTCGGCACACTGCACCGGCACGCCGACCTCGCGTTTTTTCTCCACGCCCAGCACGGTCAGGCCGCCCCGGGCGGCCGCCATGGCGGCCGCGCCACCGGCAGGGCCCAGGCCGATCACCAGTACATCTACCGCCTTGTTCATGCCTGTTCCTTTTCAGCCGCGACAGCCGCCTTGATCACGGTGGCGAAATCGGCTGGCGTCAGCCCCAGCATGTCTGCTGGCCGTCCGCTAAAAAATGCGGCGATATTTTCATCCAGCCGCTCAAGCGGCGAGTCGCGCAGATGCGCTTCCAAGTCGGCCAAGGTCCGTTTGGGCTGCAGGAACACATCACCGGTAAACCACAGCTGCTTGAGCCGCTCAGTCGGTTTGTCGTAAGCCACGCGCACACGCAACAAACCGCCGGCGAATTTCTGTACGGCTTCAAGCAAAGGCCGGTCGCTCACCGGCTTTTGCACCATATCAACCCAGTCCGGCGTATCGATTTCGGCCAGCGCCTCTTCATAGCGCCGCTGTTCCGTCGCGTTCAGCCCACCCGGCATAAATTCGACCCCGAATTCAGCGGCAAAGGCCTGCTGAATACTGGCCTGCACTTTTTCCAGAGCAGGCACATCGCCCAACAGGTCGGCGAGATTGATCACCCGCTCACGCGCCGAGGCTATCGCTTTGTCAGCCAGCTTTTCCGCCGGGATGCGCAGCACCCGCAGCATCTTTTCCACATCGAACTGGATCAGCAGCGTACCCTGATACATCAGCGCATCGCCATCGAATGCCCCGCCGGTACCGGAAATCTTGCGCCCGTCCACCTCGATGTCGTTGCGTGGGCGGAACACGGCATTGACCCCCAACGCACTGATACCGCGCGCAGCCGCTTCGCAGATGCGCCGAGTGATCACGCTCATATCGGCCGTTCCGAGATCCCGTTTATGCAGGTACAACTCCCAGCCCAGCTGGGTTTCGTCGAAATAAATGGCGCCGCCGCCGGTAATCCTGCGCTGCACATCCACACCGTGCTCGGCGCAGTATTCCAGATTGAGCTCCTGCTCGGCGCTCTGGTGAAAACCCAGCAGAGCGCACGGCGTAAAGCGCAGGAAACGCAGCGTGCTGGGGCTCTCATCGGCCTGGCGCGCATCCAGCAAAGCCCGGTTGAGCGCCATGTTTTCCGCAGCCCGGCGCACGCCGGTATCAATCACTCGCCACTGCATGCTTGTTGCCGTCTATCAGCTGCAGCAACCGCCACTTGCCGGCGCGCCGGCAGTGACCACTTTGATGCCGCCGAAGGAACCGCCGGATGCTTTTACGCGGCGACTGCGTTCCAGCTCGATAATGCGCTGCGGGTCGATCTGCAGGCCGGCGTCTTCCGTTTCAATGGCCATGACCTCGTCGCCGATGGCAATGGAGCAGCAGGCCGGGGTAATGCGCACCTCGCGTTCCAGTCGGGCAGCCAGTTCCACCATGCCGTCGGACGGGTGGGCGATGCCATTGAGGCCGGCCATCACGGCGTATGAGTCGATCTCGGCCTTGGCGCGACCGGTCGGACGGGCGCAGCCCAGCAGCAGCGGAATATCCGGCAGCGCTTCGCGCGCATCGATAAAGAAACGTCCCACTTCAGCCGTATCAGGCGTGATAAATGGACGCGCTTCCGGCGCGTAGAACGGCATGACCACCACCAGCACGACTGCGGTCGGCTTGTGACGCTTGATAATGTCCAGCGCATTCCATTCGCCCAGCAAGCGGCCGTAATGCAAACCGATAACAATGTGCGGCACCACTTTCATATTGGTGCTCACCAGGTATTCGAGAGTTTTCTCGAAGTCGTCCACGCCGCGCTTCAGGTGATAAACCTGCTGGATGGTGTCCTGCGAACCGATGACGTCCATCATGGCCGCATCGATGCCCGAGTCTTCCATCTTGCGGGCGATGTCCATGTCCACCAGCGCGGTGTGCAGAGCGATCTTGAACTCCGGGAAGGCGTCCTTGATGCGGCGGATGGTCGAGTAGTAGTTGTCGTACTCGACTTCATTGCGATGATTCGAGCCACCGGTCAGCAGCATACCCTGCGCCCCGCCGGCAATCTGCTCGTTCACCACGGCCCACAGATCCTCCGGCGAACGGGCCGGGATCATGGGCTCAAGAATCTTGGCCTTGCAGTGATCACACTGCAGCTTGCATTCGCCACCGGTAATGGATACCGCTGGCCAGGCGCTTTTGCCGCAGCCGGCGATCTCGGACGTTGCATAGGCCTTGAATGTCGGGGTGTAGAAATTCACACGACCGACCTTTTCACCGGTCATGCCGGTAAAACGCTGCTCCATCTGCGATACCAGGCCGGTATCCAGCGTAATGCCTTCAAGGGGTTCGACTTGTTCAAATACGGAATGCCACAAGCTCATGCGCGCCTCGGAAATCGGGGACTGTGGAAAGCACAATCAGAAATGAAAAACCATGACAGCATATCAGAATTGTCTGATACTAAAGTGCAGAAGGGGCGATTTAGCATCGCCCCCACTGTTTAGCCTGCAGAAGCAGGCGTGTACTGCGTCAGAAACCGATTAGCAGCCGCCGAAGCCGTCAGCGCCCATCTTGGTTTCGAATGCGCCGGCAACGCCGCCGCCGGTAACCAGAGCACCGGAGTCGCCGTCCCAGTTGGTCGGCTTCATCTTAACCAGCCAGCCGTTGCCGTACGGGTCAGCGTTGATGGTGCCCGGCTTGCCGGCAACGATGTCGTTGATGGCGGTAATCTCGCCGGTAACCGGAGCTTTGACGGGACCCACCCACTTACCGGATTCAACGGTAGATACGGATTTGCCCTGCTCGATTTCCTTACCCGCTTTTTTCGGGGTGTAAGAAACGATTTCACCAGCCAGCGCGCAAGCGTAAGCGGTCATACCAACGGTGATGGTGCCGTCAGCTTCTTTACGTGCCCACACGTTGTTGTCAACGTTGTAGAACAGATCATCAGGCAGATTACAGCCACGTACAGTTGCCATGTTACTTCTCTCCTCTAACAAATACAGAAATGCGAAATTTTTTAATTCGGCATGGCGGCAAACCACCAAACCAATACCACAAACCACTAGAAATACATCGACTTGTCACTTGCCAGGATCAGATCGGCCAGCGTGCTGGCATTGGAGATCTCGTCCACTTCAGGGATGATGTCGCTCTCATCCAGCTGGTAGCCCGGCATGGCCGGCTTGCACAAGTGCAGACGCACACCCGCGTTTTTCGCATCACGGATGAATTCCGCTATTGTCTTGCCTCCGTCCATTGCTGTCAAATTTTCTGCAACCCCCTTCTTGGCCAGCATGACGCCTTCCATGGTGAAGAAGATGCGCACATCGGCATCCATGGAGGCCAGAATGGAAGCAATGTAAAACGGAGTGGCGCAGCGATGACGCTGGGATGGGCCGCTGGTCATCACGATGACCACGGACTTTTCCTCATTATCGAGGTAATGATGCTCGGCCATTAGCGCGCGCCTCGTTCACAGTGAATATCTTCCCGACGGGTACGCTCGCAGTAGCCGGCACGTGCGGTCTCGCCGGTCACCAGCAGCGCCAGCGCTTCTTCCAGGTTGCCGGCCGGTTTTACGCGGGCAATCCAGGCTTCGTACGGCTCGATATTCAATAAGTTTGGATCTTCCAGCACGTCATGATTGGCTGCTTCAATGACGCAATCGAATACATTCGGAACCGGACCCGCCCATTTGCCGCTCTCAATGGTGGCAACCGGTTTACCGGCAGGACGCAGGGTGCCCGGCTTGCGCACGCGCACATGCAGAATCTTGCCGGCGATCGTCTGGGAAATGTCGGTCATGCCGACAGTCAGACTGCCGTCTTCTTCGCGTCGCGCCCAGATTTGATACTGGTCGTCGTAATACAGTTCGGGTCGAAACTCGCAGCCGTTACAGTCCATATTCGGTTTCTTGTTTGATAAAACGTATTTCGCTGCTGCGCCGCGCAAGCGGAGCACTGAAATAGGTTTTGCAGAGAAAATTAAGGCGCGTGAAAATCACGCGCCTTAATTTGCTGAATTACAGCACGCCCTTGGCAGCCAGGAAGTCCAGCGAATCGCTTACGTTCGCGTGGATACCCAGTTTACGAGCGGAGATGCCCATGGCCAGACCCAGCAGCTGAGTGAAGTACAGGATCTTGACGTTGGACTTGATGCCGAATTCGGTTTCAGCGCGAACCTGATGCATTTCCAGACCGGAGTGGCAGGTCGGGCATTCGGTAGCGATCACCTCGGCACCCGCATCTTCAGCGGCCTGAATGATGTTCAGCACCAGCTGAGTCGAAGTGTCGGCATCGGACAGGGTGTGAGCACCGCCGCAGCAGGCGGTTTTCAGCGGGAAGTCGACGTTCACGGCGCCGGCTGCACCCAGCAGGTCGTCCATGAAGTGCGGCTTGTAGCTGGACTCGGAACCCGGACCTTGATCTTTCTCAGGGAAGATCTGACGCGGACGGGTGTACATGCAGCCGTAGTAGTTGGCGACCTTGATACCGTTCAGAGACTTGCTGATTTTCTGCTTGATACCTTCGGCGCCCACATCTTCCATCAGCCATTCCAGCAGATGCACGGTGCGTACGTCGCCCTTGAATACCGGATCGTCGGACTTCTTGGCCAGGTCCTGCACGGTCTTCAGGGAGTCGCCGGAAGTCGCCAGTTCGTACTCGGCTTTCTTCAGGTTGTGGTAGCAGCCGTTACACGGCGCCATCACGGTGTCGAAACCCATTTGTTCGCTGGCAATCGCCATTACACGGGAAGACATGTAGGTTTGCAGCATCGGATGAACGTTTTTGACCTCCATCGCGCCACAGCAGTTCCAGTCATGTACTTCTTCCATTTCCAGACCCAGGCTGCTGACCAGCGCCTTGGTGGAGTGGTCGTACGGGCCGCCGGAGCCTTCCAGTGCACAACCTGGATAGTAAGCAACCTTAGCCATGTGCAGCCTCCTTCTGTTCCTTGATGTATTGACGCAGTACGTCACCGGTGCGACCCCACGACTTGGTGCGCGGCTTCACGAACATAGCCAGGCCCATGTGGATTTGTGCGCTGATCGGGGTACGGGTCAGGAAGCGCATGATCTTGCCGCTGAACAGGTCATTGGCCTTGCTCATGCGGAACACCAGTTCCTTGAACCATGCCAGCTTGTTGATGGCATCCAGCAAACCGCCGATACCGGTACCGGAAATCTGTTTGGTCTGGCTGAAGAAGCCGGTCAGTACTTCCATATCTTCGATACGGCCGCGATCCAGACACTGGCGGGCGAATTCTTCGTCGAAAATGGAGGACTTGGATTTTTCGCCAAAGCCTTCGTGCTCGATCCAGTGAGCCAGCGCCTTCATCACGCCTTCAGGACGTACGTCTTTCGGGCAGATGTTGGTACAGCGGTTGCAGGATACGCACTGCCAAATGATTTCCTTGTCCTTGAGGAGTTCATCCTTCAGACCCAGACGGGTCAGGTAAATCCAGTAACGCGGATTGAAGTCGGTGTTTTGGCCGTACATGGTGCAGGAGTTGGTACAGGAACCACACTGCCAGCAACGGTGTACATTCTCACCACCCGCATAACCCTGGATGACCTTTTCGAAGTCGGCATCGTAATCGCGCAGGGTACGGGGCAGAATCATCGTATTCCAGTGGCCGGATACGTCAACGCCGTCCACCACCAGTTTCTCACTCGTTACCAGTCGGGCTGGGTCGATGAGTGATTTCTCATGAATTGCCATGCAAAAATCTCCTTGTGACTAACTCTAAGCTTTACCCTGATAACTGATCAGGTAGCCGTCTTACTTTCCTGACTGTCCGGTCCCGTCTGGACGACGCGAGACTTGCCGCTGCGGCGGTCTCCGTCCAGGCCGAGAAACTTCTTCAAATGCTCCTCGGGACCTCCGCTGCGCCCAAAGTCTGCAGACAGAACACCTTCCGCCATCGAACGGAAATAGGACGAGTACCCCTCGGCCAGCAGCAGATCGATCATCAGCGGTACCTCTTTATAGATACCCAGTTCACCATACTGCTCTGCCAGCCACTTGCGCGTGCCCTCGAACATTTCGGGGCTGTTGCCAAGCGGTACTTCAACCATGTGGTCGCTGCCTTTGATGAACTCGCGCAGCGAACCGCTCACAGTGCTCTGATCCCACACCCAGCGGGTCATCAGCGGATACTTGACCGGGTCCATGAAATGCAGCATTTCTGCCGCAAAGTCATAAATCGCCCGTTTGGTCTTGCCTGCCTGCTTGCGACTCTCTTTGTCGTCGCCTGCGGGCACCGGCACACCGTCAACAAATTGTTGCAGACGGTCGGTCAGCAATCCTTCGCCGTACAGCAAGGCTTTTACCAGCTCTTTTACCTTTTGCTCCCCCAGCGGTTTGAGCACCGGGAGAACGCGGCGTCGAGCCGTAAACACGAACTCGAGCATCGCTGCCACATCGGCCAGCGTCAGCTGGTCAATGCGATTGTCGGCAAGCACACCGGCAAAAAACTGCTGCTTGGCTTTTAGGCTGTCAAGGTAAGCTTCAAGCCCAGCATCCAGCTCCGTATGAGCCTTCAGCTGAGAGAAATGCTGTTGAAACAGCCTGGGATCGAACGGCAGAGTCAGCTCTGCCGGCTCGATCACATCACGCTCTACTGTTACAGTTCCCTGTGCAACCTGTTTAGGCTGCTTTTTGAACCATAGCATTCAAGTCACCTACGGCACGCATGGCCATGGCCAGACCGTGGGAGATACAGGTATCGATATCATCCGGGCCCAGTGCCGAGCCGCCAACATACACGCCGCGACGGGTGCTGCTGAAGGTGCTGGTGTAGTGTTCGCCGCGCTCAAGGAAGCCATGCTTTTCCAGACCCACGCCGAAAGTCTTGGAGATTTCCGGGTTGTCTTCGTTCGGATCCATACCGACAGCGTGAACAACGATGTCCATCGGGATGATGATCGGGCGCTTAACCAGGGTGTCTTCACCCTTGACCAGCAGACGGCCGTCCGGAGACTTGGTCACTTCGGCGATACGCGCTTTGACGAACTTGGTCTTGAACTCTTCCTGGGATTTCCAGTAAAACTTGTCTTCGTACAGACCGAAAGTACGGATGTCCATGTAGTAGATGAACACGTCGGTGGTCGGGGACAGTTCCTTGATTTCCATCGCCAGGTTGGTGGAAACGGTACAGCAAATCTTGGAGCACCATTCACGACCGATTTGACGGTCACGGGAACCTACACACAGCAGGATCGCCACACGTTCCGGAACACGGCCGTCAGACGGGCAGGTGATCTTGCCGGTGGCAACCATCTGTTCCATTTGGGTGGTGGTCAGCACGTCTTCGAAAGTGCCAAAGCCCCATTCCGGCTTGTTGATGGAATCGAAGTGGGTGAAACCGGTACCCAGAATAACAGCGCCTACGTTTACGGTAGTGCCGTTGGACAGGGTCACGTTGAAGTTGCCGGCATCGCCGTCCACCTTGGTCACTTTGGTGCCTTTGTGGATGGTAATGTTGCTGTCGCCTTCAACACGCTTGACCATACGGCCAATCGCGTCTTTAGCCCATTCACCGCTCGGAACCAGCTTGGCGTAGCCGGACAGGATCGGGGCGCCGCCAAGAACGTTTTCTTTCTCGACCAGGATGACTTTCTTGCCAACCGAGGCCACGCCCGCCGCAGCGGACAGACCGGTAGGACCCGCGCCTACGACCAATACAGTATCACTCATTCTTAACGGCCTCCTAATGCCAATTCAGGGTTATACAGATATTCGATGTTTCCTGCCTCGACTTCTTTCAGGTAGCTTTCGAAGTTTTGTTTGGCTTGAGTCCAGGAAATACCCATCTTCTCTACCAGTTCCTCACACGGGGAAGCGTGCCACTGCAGCTGAACGATCTTGAACGGATCTGCGCCGCAGGCCAGGGCTGCAAACTGGATGTCAGCCATGATAGGAATGGAGAAGTTCTGGTTGTGCGCCTTACCGATCCACTGGTTCTTGTCCATGGTGGTGATACAGCCGGTATCGATACCCAGCATCACGTCGGCATTGGCTTCTTCACGCGCCACGCGAATCTTGCGATCCATGGTGAAGGAACGGGTGAATTCGCGCTCGGAAATGATGTGACGGAAACCGAAGCCGCAGCAATCGTACCAGGTGGAGTAATCGATTACCTGCGCGCCCAGGGCCTTGGCCATGGAAGTACCCACAGCGGTACGGTTACCACCCATCACTTCCGGATCGTAGATCGCGTCTTCATGCACCATTTTGTAGTAGTGACATGCAGCGTGAACGGTTACGCGGATGTTGGATACGTCGATGGTCTGGTGCTCGGACGCAATCTTGTTACGTACAACGTGCAGCCATTCAGAGTAGTGAATGATTTCTTCCGGGATCACCAGCTTGCCATCAACCAGACGACCCAGCTTGCCCAGGATCTTGGTTACGCGCTCGCGCAGTTCAGCGGATTCAACCAGATACTTACGGATTTCCTTGTAGTTGCCGAAGGAAGTACCGCAGTGAACCAGCGGGAAGAAGTGGCCCAGTTCGAAACCGTGTTGTTTACCGGAAACGTAAGCCTGGTGGAAGTTGCGCAGGAATACGGCGGCCAGCGCTTCCACGTTACCGATGGCGGAACCGTGATAGTTCCAGGCGGTACAGGAGGTCTGGTCGGTTTCGTCCAGGTAGTCTTCGCCCGGCTTGGCACCGAACTTGTTCATGAACCACATGATGGAAGTCGGGTAGCCCGGAATGTTACCGCACTGACCACAGGACTTGTGATGCCACAGTTTGGTGGTCGGAACGCGCTTGTTCCAGCCGAACAGGGTGGTTACGTCAACCGGCTCATGTAGGTCGGTAATGCGATGAACGATGATCTGCCCATCTTTTTCCAGCTCCCACATATGGTCGCGAATGTCATCCATACGCTCGCCGAGGTCGATGGTACGCTTGTCTACGTGCTTGCGCACCCAGTCAGTGGCTTTCAAAGCATCGTCGCGGGAAAGATTGGTATCCTGGAAGAAGGAACCGTGCCCGGCGATACCCTGGCCTTGATTTGTATTTTCGCTCATGGTTTGCACCTCCGAAATAGACTTGGATCAGAACCAGTCAAAAGACCGGACACTTGTTAATCGTCTTCCTGCTCTTCCAGCCAGTCGTCGTATTCTTCTCTCTTCTCGTCAATGAAGTCTTCAATCACGTCGAAGAGGTTTTCGTCCATTGCTTCCAGCGCGGCCAGTACACCGGTCATTTCCCAGATGGTGTACATTTCAACGGAAGTCTTCAGGGATACTTCCCACGCTGTTTCAACGGTTTGCAAGGTGCGTACGGGGATCGCCTTACGCAGGGTCTTGAGGTCGCCCTCCACCTTCTGGATGTTGGGACCCCAGTCAGGGAAATGATCCGGCTGGATCATGTCCGGAGAAAGCTGGTTACCGGTGGTGATGAGCTTCAGCATCACGCGACCGAACGGACGCAGCACGTCCTTGGCAGACTGCATGCCATGCTTGATCGCAACTTCGCGCATGATCATGACCAGACCGCCCGGGGAATTCTTGAACGGGCAACGCGCAGCACAGGTCATGCACTGAGCACAGGCCCAAATTTTTTCCTGCATGGCGTCATAGATCTGCTCGACGTTTTCAGTCCAGAGCAGCTGCACGATTTCACGCGGGCTGTAATCGTAGAACTGGGCTGACGGGCAGGTCGCGGTGCACACACCGCAGTTCAGACAGCCGTTAAGTTCGTGATCGTAACGAAAGTCGCCACGAATCTCGTCGTAAATTTCTCGCATTTCCGCGTAAGTCGCCATCGCTACACCTCTTTGAATAACCCTGTTGCTACAGTGGAATACCCGACTAAATCAGTATGGTTTTAGCTTAAACCAAAGACCCCACTAATTCAAATCAGGCACTCATGCAGATCATCAAATGCACTGCAAGGACCGGGTATAAGCCGGTCCTTGCTTACCACTTACAAATACAAGCAGATATCGGACTCGCCAGCGAACTCGAAGAACATGGCGGCACCAGCGTACTCCAGGCCATCGATGAAATCGCTGTGATCGAAGCCAAACAGCTCTACGGTCATCTGGCAGGCGATAAATTTGACATCCGCTTCCTGACAGAGTTCACGCAGCTCAGCCACGGTGGCCACACCGTTGTTGGCAATGGTTTTCTTCATCAGCACGGTGGCCAGGGATTCGTAGCCCGGCACCAGCGCCTGAACCGCGTTGGGAATATTCCAGTTGATGCCACGGAACCATTTCGGGCCAAACGGCATCTTCATCGGCATACCCGGGTTGCCCAAGGGGCTCACCTTCAGACCGCTCAGGTCTTTGCGCACCAGCTGCAGGCCGTAGAAGGTAAAGAATACTTGAACCTCATAGCCCAGCGCAGCTGCCGTAGACGCGAGAATGTAGGGCGGGTAAGCCCAGTCCAGGGTACCCTTGGTCGCGATGATCGCGAGCTTCTTCATATCGTCCATTGTTTCAGCCTCTCCTAAAGTCTGTGTGCCAATGAGCCCGTTTCTGTCAAAAACTTGTAAGGATGTATTGGTATTATTTTTTCTTCATGAAAAAGGTAAACTCACCGCCGGCTTCTGCGGAAGACAGCAGTTCATTACCGGTTTGCTTGGCGAACGCCTGGAAGTCCTTG
>JAJZQI010000043.1 GCA_021851875.1 Pseudomonadota bacterium
CCTCGAAAAGGCCACTATTCACCGCTGCGCCGATCAGCACGGCGTCACGGCTGTAGACCTGCTCGCGGCATTCATCCAGCACCGTTTTCGGAACCAGAATCTGCCCAAAGGTGCGACGAGGAAGATCCAGCAAATCCAGCTTCGCTAGCGCGATGAGCGGGCCGGCATCAGCGACGACGCAATTCATCAACGGCCTTGAGTTCTTCTTCGATTTCCTTGGGCTCGTAACGCACCACGGGAACGCCCTGCTCCGAACAGATTTTCAGAAACTCCGCCAGCGGAAGCCCGGCCAATTTGGTGGCCTGCCCCGTCGACAGAACGTTCTCGTCAAACAGCTTGATCGCCAAGTCGATGCGCACGCCCTCCTTAACCAGCGTTTCGTCAAACGGTACGGCCAGGAAAACCGGCTGGCCATGCTTGGTAACGAGCGACAGCTTGCCCGCTTCGGCATCCCGAACCAGATCGCCGGTGCGTTCCCGCAAATCGCGGATAGTGAAAGTGTCCATTGATTGGCCTCCTTAATTGTGCTATCAAATGATAGCACAATACATCAGATACGTCGGACAAGCAGGAGGCCGCAGCCGAAACCCTTGGCGGGACCGATGCCGTTTTCCAGCATGGTTGTTAGCATGGCCGGCTCCTCAACACGAAGTACACCCTCAAACGTAACAGATACAAGCTTTCCTCCACGATTGCCCTTTCGGAAATGGAGCGGCGGATGGGGTAGCACTGTCGCCGCCTCGACCATTGCAGCGCCAGCAAGCTTGCGGGTGAGCCAATCACGTTGATCTTCCTCTCGAATCAGAGGCACACGGCACTTCTCCGACCTCTTGCCTGGCTTTATGTCTCGTTGCCCATCGGTGATGGTCTTCACCGGGTTGGCAGTAAGCAGGAAGCTCAGACGCAGTCCGGCGACCGGTTGAGGATGAAATTCTCGTGTGCCAACCAACGCCAGCCCTGGCGCTGCTTCCGGCGTCCTTCTGGACTGAACCAGCAAGCGCGCCGGGCGACCCGGTTGGTGTTCTTCGACCCGAAACAGAAAACCATGGCGCGCCTCTTCGCCACTGCTGCGTGCTTCCCGCGCTTCTCCGGGAAACAATCGCCACAGTTGACGGTGGAGGTCATAAGGGTTGCGGGCAGCATCCCAGGGGATTTCGACGCGGCTCAGGAACATGGTTCCTCCTTATGTACATACACCTGCCGGGTGCCGAACTGCCGATGCCGCCCGTGCATGGGCACGTCGCGAATTTGCATGGGTTGATCGGACACCCATTCACCTTCGGAGTAGATCATCCCTCCGGTGGGGAGAGAATTCACCAATACGGTTTTTGCATCGGCTGCGTCCACGGGTCCGCAGTCCAGCAAGGGGCGCGCAATCGGGCAAGCGCGCCGTCCAAGCACGGGCGTGAAACATGGGTGGCGCAAGGCGTGAGCAATGGTTTCAAGACTGACCGGCGCACCGGATTTCTCGCCAATGGCCACGGTGAAGGCGGCGTCGAACAGGTATTCCCGCCAACTCTGGATTGTTTCCCCTTTCTTAGGTGGGCGGTTAACGCGTCGAGCTTCAATAACGGTATGGTAATCCGGTAGCTTCACGGCTGCCTTCGGCGTAGGCTTTTCAAGTTCAGGCCTTAGCGCACTTCGGTCCACTCGCACGGAGAATTCGACACTCGCCGCCAACTGTTCCAGCCCCGCATGATCGCGCCGATCTATACCGAGACAGGCACCCAATAGACCCAGCAGGCCGCTCCGGGTAGGAAAAAGATTCGATGGACGGAAGTCCTCGAACGTGTGGGTACCCCATGCCTGCATGGGGCCATCCAACCGTAATATGAGAAAACGCGGCATGGCAGTCTCCTCAGGCTTGGCCGCCATTGGTGATCCATGCTTCCATTTCCTTGAGCGAGCCAAGCGCCGGCTGGTTACCCAGCTTTGCACCGTCGTCCACTGCAAAAGCCCGCGCTTCCTCATCCAGGCTATATGCCCGGTTCATGCGTGCCCAGTAATCGGCCAGCATTTCAACGGACGGTTTCAGAAAACCGGCATTCTTGTAATCGCGCTTTACCGGCTGCTCAAAAGCATTGGCAAGCGAAATGGGCTGGTCGGCAAAACTGACAATGGCGAAGTCCGCCAAGTTGTGCGCGGCGAAAGATTGCTGCTTGGCAGATGGCACCACGGTGGCGAGCAGGTGGAACACATGGCGGGCGATGTCCAGCGCACGCTGGCGCGATTCCGCTGTCTCCTCGCTTTTCATATCCGGCAGCAGGCCCAGATTGACCTGGAGTTGCTTGAGGTTGAGGCTGGCGTAGCGGTAAAACACGCCGGAGGAAAATTGCTGGGTGTCGAGGTGACCTGCGCCGGTTTCACCCGCATCTTGGGTTAAGTCGTCCACGGCGGTGAACCAATCCACATCCTGGGGTTCCACGGCGTGGGTGGTGATGGCATGGGCGACAGCGAGCGCGCCGTCCACGGGCAAATTGCTCATCAGGCCGCTCGTCGCCATGCGTCCAGATAAGGCGATGTCGACGGCCTTGCCCATTGCTTCGCGGAAGGGACGAGCTTCTTTCTCGATCTGTTTTTCCAGTTTTTTGATATCTTGTTCGTCGGCTCGGATCAATTCACAGAAGTGCGCTACTTCATCCACCGACCACGGCGCCACAGCATCGTCTGCAACCCCTTCGGCAATGCTTTCCTTGCCGGAAATCCATTCCAGTGCGCGGCTTATCAACTCGGCATCAAAACGGTCTTTGAGCAATTCGGTGAAACGCGCTTTGAGCTTGCCTAGATCGCGGGTACGTACCGAAGGCTCACCCAAAGCAGCATGGTGATAATCGCTCATGCGCATGGCCCGCTTCAGAGACTGACTGGAAACCCGTACCCGGCTTACCCCGCCGAACACCGCGGTTTTCTGCATGTTCATGTCGTCACGGTTGAGGCAGGACGGGCTGTGGGAGATCAGTACGTGAAAGTTGATGAAATTCTTGGTGGTCATTTTTTCTCTCCTTTGGCGGGGGTAAAGCGGGCGATGTAGAAATCTTCGACGAGTTGACGTTTGGCTCTATCGTTCCAGTACCAGACCATGCGGCCAAACTCTGACCAATCCACGGTGGGCTCAATATGTGCCAAGAGCCGTCTTAGTTGAACCATGTCGAGCGGTGCATGGGCACGCGCAACTTGCAACACCCGCGCCTCAGCGACATTGGCCTCGGCCAGTTGCGCACCCAACGGTTTGGCCTTGGCAGCGTGTTTGCAGCAAGGCAAGAGATACGCCAAGCGCAAGTGCCCATCCGACGGGCGCAAGCCAGGAAACAGACGATAGAGCGCGGGGATGAGTGCCACATCGTCCGGCTCGGCCGTGCGGCGAAGTTCGGCACGGGCGCTAGTAGGAAATGTTTCATCATCATAGCGGTTTTTCAGCGCCACGAAATCCGGCAGTTCGGCTGTCATGCTTCCTCCATCAGTTTGGCAAGGTCAATGTTAAGGCTGCGCCGCGCCCAAGCGATGACCGGGATCAGTTCCGGTTTCATCGCGTAGGGATCGGTCAGCTCCTCGAAAATGGCGCGACAGTTGGTGGCCAATTGTTTGGTAAAGTCGGCCTTGGCGGATTTCCATTCCTTGAAGGTCAACACGTTCGAGAAAGCTTCATGGATGAAGCTTTCGGTGCGGGCGTAAAAGAGCTTTTCGGCGGTTTCGTGGATGGCCGCACCAATGCCCTTAAGCCCCTTGTCCTTATTTCCCTGCACTGCGAAATAGAGCTTGCCGCGCAGAGCCTTTTTTGCCTCTTTGCCTAGATCAACCAGTTGCTTCAGGCGGCCTTTGTCGTCGCTCCAGCCTTGAGCGAGGCTCATCAACTCATGGCGGCGTTCCAATACGGATGCCTGATTGGTGCGATAGCCCCCAATCAGCAGATGCATGTCTCCGTCGCCAAGTTCATTGGCTTGGGTGACAGGTCCAGCAGGAACAGACCCCTCCCTGGCGTCATGGTCGTTCATGTTTTTGGGCACAACGAACTCGGACAACAGCGTCCATGCCGGGGCGGTGGTGGTGAAGCTGGCAAATTTCTGTTCCAGCACTTCCTTTTTCAGATTCATCATCATGGCACCGTGCGGATGCGGCCACACACCTTCCACGGTAAAATTAAATTTCTCCTTGCGGAACCCGGTATACACCGGCACCGCCTCGCCGCCCAGCACGTCACAGGGTGTATTCACTTCGGACTTCACCAGTTCCACCCGTGCCGGCTGCCAGAACAGCCCGCGCACCAAACCGATCTCGTTCCAGGGGATGGCTTCTTTTTCTTTGATGGGTTTGACCCAAGTCGGCTGATCTTGCTCAAAACCAGGCATAGCGATTTGTCGCTGCGCGATACGGGGTCGTGTCAGCACATTGCGCCAAACCGTCTCTCGCAAGTTTTTTCCGGCTACCAGAGTGGTAATCGGCGCGCCACCCCTCAGGCTGCCCTTGAAGCCGCCGCCAAAACTTGGGCTATTGGACGCCTGATTAAACAGGCCAATTGCCGCCAACGGACCGGAGAGGCGACGCACCTCACCCGCCTCGTTGAAGAAAGCGTGATTATTGCCTTCCGGCAAACCAATCAGTAGCTTCTGGATAGGGGTGCCCTCCGCTGCTTTTACCCCCCGCGACTGCATGAACGGCTGGGTCAGGTGGTCGAGATCGAACCAATCTCGGCACGGCTCAACACCGGCGGCGAACTTTTCCGGCGACAAAGGCGCGGCCAACCGCGACCGCAAAGCTCGGTCGTCTTCAGGCAGGAACATGACCTGAGTCATGCACACTAGCAATTGCACACAGGCCAATTCCAGATCGTCGCGGGGCAGGCTGACTTGCCAGTCTCCCGGTTCGCATAGCAGTTCCCGGTAGCTCAGCAGTCGGAAGGCTCCCGTGCCCCCATCTGCACGCACTGGAATCCAATTGTCAGTTAGCAAGTCCAAATTATTTACCTCCTAATACCCAGATCGCAGAGAGCGCAACAATCAATGCAAGCACCGCAACACCTGTCGGCCCAGCTTTTTCGACTTCAGAAATCAATTCCTTGATCGCTTTGATTACATCAACCATATTGAGCCCCACATGTCATGAACTTGCAGAGCATTCTACCCAGCCATAAATTAATACACAAGCTGGTAAGTGTTTAATTGAATTTTCCACACATTTCAAGTAATCTCCACTTCCGTTCCCTCATCCATGAGGGATGAACCACTGGTCAGTGTGTCAATAGTGGTTAATGCAGTCTGTTCCCCACAGTAGTGGGGC
>JAJZQI010000044.1 GCA_021851875.1 Pseudomonadota bacterium
GCGTTGACTTCTTTCAGCGACATCATCGGGCCTTCGAAGGTCGACATGCCGTAGAACGACAGCGCGACGATCATGAAGCGCATCACCGGGTCGGTGCGCAGTTTGTCCCAGGCACCCGACAGGGTCATGATGCCGTTGATCATGCCGCCCCACGAGGGCATCAGCAGCAGGATGGAGAAGGCGGCGGCCAGCGACGAGGTCCAGTCGGGCAGCGCGGTCCAGTGCAGGTGGTGCGCGCCCACCCACATGTACATGAAGCCCAGCGCCCAGAAGTGCACGATGGACAGACGATAGGAGTAGATCGGACGGCCGGCCTGCTTGGGCACGAAGTAATACATCATGCCGAGGAAGGCGGCGGTGAGGAAGAAGCCCACCGCGTTGTGGCCGTACCACCACTGCGTCATCGCGTCCTGGGTGCCGGCGAACAGGCTGTACGACTTCATCGAGAACAGGTCGATCGGCATCGCCAGGTTGTTGAAGGTGTGCAGCAGCGCGGTGGCCAGGATGAAGGCGAGGTAGAACCAGTTGGCGACGTAGATGTGCGGCTGCTTGCGGCGCATGATGGTGCCGACGAACAGGATCAGATAGGTCACCCACACGACTTCGACCAGGATGTCGATCGGCCATTCCATTTCGGCGTACTCGCGGCCTTGCGAATAGCCCATCACATAGGACAGCGCAGCCAGGACGATGACGGTCTGCCACCCCCAGAAGGTGAAGCTGGCCATGCCGTCTGAAATCAGGCGGGTCTGGCAGGTGCGCTGGACCACGTAGTAGGAGGTGGCGAACAGCGCCGAGCCGCCGAAGCCGAAAATCACCGCGCTGGTATGAACCGGGCGAAAGCGGCCGAACGAGAAATAGGGGCTGTCGAAGTTGAGGAAGGGCCAAGCCAGTTCGGACGCGATGTAGACGCCGGCGAACATGCCGACCACCGCCCACACCAAGGCCATGACGGAAAATTTCTTAACGATATCAAAGTTGTACTGCTCTGCACCGGAATATGTGGTTACCGCCATCGACCGCTCCTGTTGTACCCGAAATAGCGCTTGGCCGCGCTTTTAAACAGCATATGCTTATATTAAAAACTGCGGGATTATAGGGCAGCCTGCACCCCGACCGCAAGACGAAAACCCTGTTCAGGGTGTAGTCAGCAGCGTTTTCAGGTCTTGCGCGATTGCCTCGGGGCTGCTGCCATATGGCATGAGCAGCCGCAAACGCCCTTGTGGATCATAAACATAGGTTCCGGCGCTGTGGTCGATCAAATAATCGTCCACCCCTTTCACCGAAGTCTTTTGATAGACCACTTTGTATTCATTCGCCAACTGCTTCAGCGTGTCTTCATCGCCAACCATTCCCAGAAATCCGGGATTGAAGGCCGGCACGAACTGCTTCAGCAGTTCCGGCGTGTCGCGTTGCGGGTCCACCGTCACAAAAATCACCTGCACCCGTTCAGCCTCCGGCCCCATCTGTTGCAATGCAGCCGCAAAGTCGGACATCGTGGTGGGACAGACATCCGGGCAATGGGTGTAGCCAAAGAAAACGGCCACGACCTTGCCTTTGAAATCCGCCAGGGTGCGAACCTGGCCGTTGTGGTCGGTGAGCCGGAAGTCTCGTGCGAAGGCGGCGCCGGTGATATCGGTTGCCTGGAATGCCGGCGGTTGCGGGGCAGGCTGACACGCGGCCAGCGTCAACGCCGCGACTGCGCCGAGCGCAGCGAGCCAGCCTTTCATACCTTGACCTGCTCGAACAATTTTCCCGGAACGTCGGCCAGGCGGTACTTTCCGGATTCAACCGCTTTCGCCAGTTTTTCCAGCGTGGTTTCCTGCAGCAGGTCGATAATTTTCTTCTTCACCGGAAGCCAACGGAAATGAAGCGGGCAGGCGGTTTCATCGCTGCATTTTTTCAGTCCCAGCAGACAGCTCTGGGTGAACGCCGGGCCTTCGGTCAGCAGCAGGATTTGCATCAAGGTGATCTTCTCGCCTTCCTCGCGCAGGCAGAAACCGCCCAGACGGCCACGGAAGGAGAACAGCAGGTTGCCCTTGGCCAGGCTTTGCAAAATTTTGGCGAGATACGGCGCGGGGACGCCGAGTTGCGCCGCGATATCCTTGTTCAACACGGGCGTTTCGCTCGGCTGGGTGGCCATGTAGATCAGCGCCTGCACGGCATATTGGCTGGTTCGGGAGAGGATCATCTCATGCCCCTGTGAATGCGTTGGGCACAATATAAAACAATCTTGTCCGAATATCCAGTTAGAGGCTCAATTCCCCATATAAATCAAACGGGTATTGAATAATAGTGATCTACCAGCATCACCGCAAAAAGCAAGCTCAGATACCAGATGGAATAGCGGAAGGTTTCCTTCGCCAGCGCATCGCTGTATTGACGATACAGCCGCCAGCCGTAGTGGATGAAACGGCCGCCCAGCACGGTGGCGCCCGCCAGATAGATCCAGCCGCCCATGCCGGTGCCGACCGGCAGCATGGTCACGGCGAACAGCAGCAGCGTGTAGAGCAGCACATGCAGCCGGGTGTAGGCCTCGCCGTGCGTCACCGGCAGCATCGGCAGCCCGGCCTTGGCGTACTCCTCGCGCCGGTAGAGCGCCAGCGCCCAGAAATGCGGCGGCGTCCAAGCAAAAATGATGAGGAACAGCAGCAGGGCGTCGTGATGGATTTCACCGGTGGCAGCGGCCCAGCCCAGCACCGGCGGCATCGCGCCGGAGGCGCCGCCGATGACGATGTTCTGCGGCGTGGCCGGCTTCAGCAGCGCCGTGTAGATCACCGCATAGCCGACGAAGGTCGCCAGCGTCAGCCACATGGTGAGCGGGTTGACGAATGCGTTCAGCAGATAAAGTCCCAGGCCGCCGACCACGCCGGAAAAGACCAGCGTCTGGGTATTGGTGAGTTCGCCGCGCGGGAGCGGACGCGCGCGCGTGCGCGCCATCAAGGCGTCGATTTTCTGTTCGATCAGGCAATTGAATGCCGCCGCCGCGCCCGCCACCAGGGCAATCCCCAGCGTACCCGCCCACAGCACGTTCCAGCTTGGCCAGCCGGGCACGGCGAGGAACATGCCGATCACAGCGGTAAACACGATCAGGCTGACGACACGCAACTTGCACAAGGCCATGAACTGCTGACAGCGGCAGGCCACCCCCTGAATCATCACGGTTTCCATACTCATCTCCTGCGCACCCGATAGTTCAGCACCACCAGACTGGCCAGCAGCAGCCCCGCTCCGGCGTTATGCGCCACCGCGAGGGCCAGCGGCAGGCTCAGCAGCACGTTGCCGATCCCCAGCGCCACCTGCAGCGTCAGCAACCCGGCCACCACCAGGCTCATGCCGGCATATCCTGGGGTACGCAGCAGCCGCAACGCCAGCCAGCCCAGATACAGGGTGACGATCAGGGCCATGACCCGGTGTACCCAGTGTATCCCCGTCAGCGCGGTCATCGGCAGCAGGTCGCCGGCGGCGGTCTCGCCAAGTTCGCGATGCAGGGTGAAGCCATGCTCGAAATCCATCGGCGGCATCCACACACCCTGACACATCGGGAAGTCGGTACACGCCAGTGCCGCGTAGTTCGTACTCACCCAGCCGCCCAGCGCAATTTGCGTGGCCACCAGCAGCAATCCCAGGGCCGCGCTGCCGCGCAGATGGTCGGCACGCGCGAAATAGGCATGGCTGGCATGACCGCGCTCGCGCAACCACAGCCACAGCAGCAGCGACAAGGTTGCCATGCCGCCCAGCAAGTGCGAGGTCACGACCAGCGGCTTCAGCAGCTTGGTGACCGTCCACATCCCCAGCAAGGCCTGAAACACGATCAGCCCCAGCAACAGCAACGGCAGAGCGGGGCTGCCACGCGCCTCGCGCCGACCGCGCCAGGCCAGCACCGCAATTCCCAGCACCAGCAATCCCAGGGTACCGGCGGCATAGCGATGCACCATTTCCTTCCACGCCTTGTCGTGGGACACCGGGCCATCGGGACGCTCGGCCAGTTCGGCATTGATGGCGTCGGCCGCATGGTGCGGCGTCAGCTTGCCGTAACAGCCAGGCCAGTCGGGGCAGCCCAGACCGGCATCGGACAATCGCACATAGGCGCCCAGGGTCACCACGCCAAAGGTCAGGATCAGTGCGGCCAGAATAAGGTTTCGATAGAACGTCATGGTCAGCGTGTCTTGTTATCCGATCTGGGAAGCCTTGAGCAGCAGCTTGAGGTCTTTCATCATGCGTTTGGCATCCGGCTGGGCGGGAAACCGCAGCATCAGGTTGCCCAGCGGATCGACCATGTAGAGATGGCTGGCCCGGCCATCCCCTGCGGGGAACTGCTCGGCGAATCCGGCATGCGCCGGGCGCCATACGTGCATGCCGGGATACTCCTGCAACAAGGACGGGGCGATCGAGCCGCTGTCGGTCAGGACCCACAGACGCTCGATGCGCGACTGCTCCTTGCCCTGCGTGATCCGGATCTGACGCATCAGGTACAGCTGATTCACGCAGGCGGCATCGCAGCTCGTCGGTCCGACATGCACCATCACCCACTTGCCCTGCAAAGCCTTTAGATCAAGCGGCGTGCTGTCATGGGTTGTC